>CAUJHS010000062.1 GCA_963204915.1 Planctomycetota bacterium
GTTTACTTATTTCCTCTCGTGCGCCCTCAATGCCGTCAAAGGAGCCGCCAAAGGATAGCCCTGCATTCTTTTGTGTTACTTGCTTCATGAACTCATTCCACTTCTCAGCTGACTCAAGGGCTTTATCCGTCTTGTCGAACATCCCTTTTAGTATTGAAAGATCGCCGTTGAACTTAGTAAGCGCATTCTTCCATACCTTGTTCTCGTCAAGATGCTCTTCTAGGTGACGTAGCTCTTGTTGTAATGTGTTTGCCAACTTCGGCTGACATTTATGACACGCTTCAATAGCACGCGATAGAGCCGCCAATATACGAGTCATTTCTTCGAGCGTCGCTAATCCTAATGGATCGCAATGGCCAATTGGCCCACTATTTACGTATTCATAAAAGTTGCTACCTGAAAAATAACCTAAGGGATCTCGCTGTAGAAACCGACCGCTAATGGGATCAGTAACCCGCCTTCTGTTCACAATCTTGTAAAAAGCTTCGTCGTGTTCAAGTCCCTGATGCCCGATTTCATTGACTCCATACGCCTGCGTCACACCGGCCACCTTGAACCTCTGGCTGTTGGTCGTCGGCGCGTAGGCCAACGGGTCATTCGTGCCGGGGCTGATGAAGACCTTCCGCTCGCCGTAGGGGGTGTACTCGTAGCGTTCGATCAGATCGGCGGCCGAGCCCTCGTCGCCGCTGTCGGGGGCCACGATGCCCAGCACGTTGAAGTTCGCATCCTGGCAGGCCCAGTAGAACGTCTCGCAGACCTGCTGCGTACCCGTGGTGGCTCCGTCTTCGTCCGCCGGGTCGAGCGGGTCGTTGTTCAGGCCGATCTGCACGAGCTCGTCGATGTAGGCCAGGCCCCAGACGTGCTGCTTGAGCACGTTGCTCGACCCGTCCCTCGTCTCGATGTTCTGCCAGCCGGAGGTGTAGTAGTCGTGGTAGGTGCCGTCCAGGTCGGCGCTGTTCTTGACCTGGTGGCTGACCCGGCGGCCCGTGCCGTCGTAGGCGTTCTCCTGCACCACGCTGCCGCTTTGCAGCGTGCCCCCGGAATCACGGTAGCCTTTGGTGACTTTCACGAGGCGGTTCCACGCATCAAAACTGTACTTGAACACCCCATCATAGGTCAGGTTCCCCGTCAGGTCGTAGACAGGGGTCTCGTCGCCGAAGCCGTTGGCGTCCGCCGTATAAATGTCCTCGTGCTCCGTCGTCTCGTACGTCCCGTTGGCATCCCGATCGGTCTTGAGCACGAAGTCGTCCACATCCACCGGATAGCCCCGGCTCTCGAACCCGATCATCCCGCCGCCCTGCGCATACGCCGTCGAGCTCATACAGGCGCTCGTGCCGTTCCAGTCGCTGTCCGACGGCGCCGGGTCCCCGCTGGTCAGCCCGATCTCCTTCACCGTCACCGTCGTGCCGTTGTTGGTGATCCGCACCCACATGATCGTCGTCGAGCTGTTGTTGGAAGCGTTGGCCGAGGTCTGCGTCCGCGCGGGGTTGCTGAACTGGCCATTGGTCAGCTCCACCGCCTCCGGCGCCGCCTTCCCGTTGTAGTGGTAGAACATCACCCGGCTGTTGTTGTCCTGGTCCTGGCCGTTGAACAGGAACTCCGTCGTCGCCTGGTTGCTCGTCGCCCGCTTGACGCTGAACGTCGCCTCGAACCGCTTCGCTCTTACCCCCTTGAGGTAAATCGGGTCGCGCTGGCTCTGCGTCGAGCTCTCGCCCAGGGCCAGCCGGTCCGCCGGCTGCATGCTGATGTTGTAGCGGTAGTTGCTCCACCGCCCTAAGGTGTCCGCCTTCCTCCCGTTGACCCAGACGTTGAACCCCCCGAACTCCGTGTCCGCCACCGTCGCGTAGAACCCGATCCGCCCGCTCGGATAGCCGTCGCTGAGGCTGACGTTGGCCACCTTCACCGTCGTCCACAGCGACCCGTTGTACTGTGTTCCGGCGCTGAAGGTCGAGGCCGTCTGATACACCACGTTCTTCGTGCCGCTGGTCACGTGATAGACCTTGTACTTCTGCTCGCCCAAATTGTGCACGCTGAGCCAGTAGTCGTTGGCCGACTTGTAGCCGAAGACCAGCCCCGCCTCGCCGGTCGTGGCCCCGGAAGGGAACTTGAAGTTGTACGTTATGCCCGCCGGGCCCGTGGCCTGGCCCAGCAGCACGATCGCCTCCGCCTGCGCCTCGCCCGCGTCCTGCACCACCGTCGTGATCGTCAGCTTGCCCGCGTGGGCCGTCTGCGTGTTGAACGCGTCCCCGCTGCCCATCTTCTCGAACTCCGCCGCCGTCCCCGTGCTCGAGAGGTTCGGCTTGGCCGTGTATTGCACCGTCTTTGAGCCCGTGTCCTTGCGCGTCAGAACCTCGTTGGCCTTGTTCACCGTGTTCTGCACCCAGTCGTACCAGCCCTCCGTCTTGCTCTGCACCGTCCCGTCCCACACATAGCTATCCGCGGGGTAATAGTGCTGCACCGCCTTCTGGTTGCCCGTGGGGTCCAGCGTCCACTTCTGCGACTCGCTCATCCACAGCGTCCGCACCGCCGATTTGTCGCTCTTGATCTCGCCCGACTGGAACGTGGTGAGCCGATTCAGGCTGTCGTAGGCGTAGTACTGGCTGGAGCCCTTATAGGTCGTGTTCTCCGCGTACAAGCGGTTGCTGTTGCGGTCGTAGTCGTGATTAATGTTGTTGAGGTCGGCGGAGGCCCCGTAGTCGTACCACTTCTGGGCAACCACCCGGCCGAAGCGGTCGATCCCCGCGAAGGTACCCGAGCTCTGGCCCCAGAGATCGAGCCGCACGTCCGGTGTCGGGTAGTCCTTCACGATCACCGACGAGAGGCCCAGGTACGTGTAGCCCGCGATCACGTTCACGTCATCCGTGCCTCGGGTGCCGGCGGTCGAGATCGCCGTCACGCGGTTGAGCACGTCGCCCATTCCGGAGGTGTCGCCCGCGTCGGCGTAGAGGTAGTTCACTTCGCGGCCGTTGGGGTAGGTGATCTTGTTGGGCCGGATCTGGTTGCTGCTGGAGCCGCCGGAGTCGTAGGCGTAGTCGACGTGCAGCGTGGAACCGTCTTTGGCCCCGTCGTGCTCCTGGTACTCGGTGGTGAGTTGGCCGAAGGTGTTGTAGGCCAGCTCGACCTCGTTAACCACGCTGCCGCTTCCGACGGTGGCGTGGTCGTAGCTGGTGACCTTCTTGAGCATGCCGCGGACCTCATAAGTGCGCGCGATGCGCTTGATGGCGTTGTCCACGCCCGAGCCGAATGCCGTCACGCGGTCCTGGGTCAAGCGGCCCAAGGCGTCGAAGTCGTAGTTATGAATCGTCCCGGCCTGGTCCTTCCGTTCCGTCACCTCGCCCAGGCGGTTGTACTTAAGCTCCACGCGGTCGTAGATCGAGTCGGTCCCATTGCCCGAAAGGTTAGACGGGTCGTCCGAGTCAGGGTAAATGATGGCGCGCAGGAGCGCGTTACTAGCGATGTCCGAATCGGTGAGTGTGGTGCCGTACACGTAGGTGGTCACTTGGTCGTCGGCGTTGGAGGCCGCCTGCATCCGGGCAATCAGCGTCGCGATCTGTCCGTCGGCGTTGTAGGTGTAGCTGGTGGTCCGGTCCTTGTCCGCCGCCCCGGAAGTGGGGTCGCCGTCGTCGTAGTTCTCGACAACCTTGGTCCGCCGTCCCGCGTGGTCGAAGGTCAGGCGGGTTTCGATCGCCTTGGGGTCGATGCTCTTGTACGCCTCGCCCGCGTCGTCGTACACCGTCGTGGTCACCAGCACCGTGTCCGACCGCGTGGGGGTCGTTGAAGGCCGCGTCAGCGGGTCGTCGGCGTTGGTGCCGTAGGCCGCGCTGGCGATCGGCCGGTCGATCCCGTCGTACCAGCTCGCGCTGTAGGAGACTCGCGCCTTGGGCTGGCTGCCGCTGATGGTGGTCAATTCGCCCGTACCGGTGGCGTTGTGGAGCCGCTGCCGCGAGGTCACCAGCGTCACGTTGCCCGCCGCGTCGTAGGCCGTCTCCGCCTGCTCGAGGATGGTGTCGCCGGTTACATCATCCGCGTCGGCGTAGTCGGTCTCGTCGGTGTCGTAGGCGATGTAGCTCTTGGTGACTCGGCCTACACCGTCGTAAACATACTTTTTGAAGTTCTTTCCATTTCCTGCACCGATCGCTTTGATCGGGTTGCCGAAGGCGTCGAACCAGTTATTCGAGACCAGTACATTGCCCTGTGTACCAGTCGACGGATCAATTGAATAACCGATGATCTGGTACACCCGGCCGCGGTCGTCGTACTTGGTCAGCCAGCGTCCAATCAAATTGCCCTCGGAAGTTGTGTCGTAACGACGCGTCTCGGTCACGCGGTCGAGGTTGTCGTAGTCGAACTTCGCATACGCATCCACCTCGCCGTTGACGTCCGTCCGGCGGTTCCGCCAGTCGTAGGCGTAGCTCGTGCTGCGCGTGGTGCTCCCATTGACGTGCAGCGTCGTCTGCGTGAGGTTGCCATCGCCCCCGTCGCTGCCGTTGTCGTACTCATAGCCGGCCACCTGCTTCATGTTGTTGGAGCCCCCGGAACCATCCGGGTCGGTGGCCGTGGCGCCGCTGTCATTCGTGCCCACCCAGGTGCTCACTACCAATCCCCGCGCATCGTACACCGTGCGGGTGATGGTCCCGCCGGGGGTCTTCACCTTCACCTGCCGCCCCAGGCTGTCGTAGGCCACATCGGTCTGATTGAAGTTGGTCCCGCTCGACCCCGCGCCCGACGAGGGGATGGTGTGGTAGAGCTTCGTGTAGTCCACGTGCCCGTGATCATCCCGGTGCGTCACCGACCAGCGCTGCCAGTCGGTCTGGCTAAACGTGTTGCCCGCGGCCAGCGCCCCGCTGCCCGTGCTGCGCTTGGAGACGATGACCTCCGTGGTCTTGCCGTTCTTGTCCAGCTTGGTGATCGTCACCGGGTTGACCAGCGTGTAGGTGTAGCTCGGACCCGAGCCGGTCGCGTAGCCCATGGCCGACCAGGTCTCGTCGTCCGTGCCGATCCCGTTCTCCTGGTGCACCATCCACGACGCGGTCCGCACCGTCGTGGCCGTGCCCGAGAGGTCCACCTCGTGCGAGGGACCCAGCGTCCGCGTCAATCGCCCGTGGTCGTCGTAGCTATAGTCGGTCACCAGGTGCAGCCCGCCGCTCCCGGGGTGGGTCCAGCCCGAGGGCTCGTCCGAAGTGGTCCCCGTGTTCACGTCCTCGATCCGCTGGCTCAGCGTCCCCAGCACCTCGTCATACACCGACCGCGTGATGAAGCCCCGCTCGTCCTTGCTCCAGGTCGTCCGGCCGTTCTCGTCATAGACCTCGACCGTCGTGTCTGCCGTGCCCGAGCCGTTCTGGCTCGTCCCCACCACCGGCAGGGTCGTGGTCTTAGTCTTCTGGAGCGTGCTGCCGTCGTAGTAGGTGTAGGCGTAGCCGGTCTCGATCGTCACCGCGTCGTTGCTCGCGTCGGGGTAGACGATCCGCTTATCGATGAACCGGTCGGTCACGCCGTTGGAGTCGGTGAACTCCCCGTACTCGAGCTTCTCGAGCTTGATCTCCGTCCCCGTCTCACCGTGCTTGATCTTCGTGTAGGAGTTCCAGTTCTCCACCGCCCCGTTAGGGATGTCGTCGGCGGCGTAGGTCTCCTGGATATAGATCACCCCCGCCGAGTCGGCCAGGTACTCGTAGTTGCCGTCCACCTTGTGCAGGAGGTCGTTGTAATCGTCGTCGTACCCGGTCACCGCCGGGCCCTTGGCCGAGAGCGAGAGGTGGCAGCCCGCCGAGCGCTTGTTGAAGTGGTGCCACTTATCGCCGGTCGAGACGTCCTCATAGACCTTCAGCATCACCCGGCCCTCGGCGTTGGTGTACACCGTGTCGGTGTTGCCATCGGCGTGCGTCACCACCGTCTTGACCTTCCAGGCGTTCTCCGGGTCGGTCGGGGTCCCGTAGTGGCTGTTGGTGCTGTAGACGAACGTGTCCGACGCGTCGCCCCCGCCGCACGAGCCGCAACCCCCGGAAGCCACCTCCTTGGTCACCGCCTTGTAGAAGGCGTTGCCGCTGTCGGTCTCGTACTCGAAGTAATAGTCTGCAAAGCCGCCGACCACCGTGTCGGTCGCGGTCAGCGGATCGTTGCTCACGTCGAGCCGACGATACGCCTCCGGTCCCACCACGTACTTGAGCTGGTGCGCCACCCCGTGGTCGTCACCGCTCTTGTGCCAGCGGTACATCGACGTCTTCGTGTCCGTCCAGCCCCCGCTCCCGTCGGGCACCTGGTTCGTCACCGTCTTCAGGTCCCGCGTCGAGCCGAACGTGTCCGTGCTGACGTAGTACGTGTAGCTGACCTTCTGCAGGTCCGTCCAGCTCCCGGCGCCGACCTTCCGCCGCATCTTCGCGGTCTGCACCAGGCCGCTCGCCTCCCCGCTGGAGTAGTAGGTGTAAACCAGCGAGTTGGTCACCGTCGAGCCACCGAAGACCCCGATCTCCTGGATCTCGTCAGGCTTGTTGCCGGTGTAGGAGAGCACCTGCGTGGTCTTGCCCCAGGGATCGGTCGAGCTCTTGAACTTCCCCGCCAGGCTCCCCTGATCGAAGTCGTAGATCTTGAAGACGAAGTCCCCCGGGGCCGTCGTGATCGTCAGCACGAAGACCTCTTCTACGTCGTCGTGCGTCAGCTTGATCCACCCGTATCCGGGCTTGAGGTTCACCCAGCCCGGGCCGCCGTTGGCGGCGAAGGCATAGAGCGTCCCGTCCGGGAAGGGGATCGCAATCACCTCGCCCGGCAGTGTGGGATTCACGTCGATCGCAAAGGGATATCCCGGGCCGTACGTCCACCAGTTGTAGCCGTTGAGCCCCTCGAAGTCCGAGCCCGACTCGCTGAGGTTGCTGTACGAACGCCAGTGGTTCAGCTCGCTCCACGGCGCCGGCTTGTCCAGGTCCTGAACCTTGAACAGCGCCCGGCCACTACCGTAAAGGACTGGCTTCTTCGTCGCCGCCTCGATGTCTTCCTTCGAGCAGACCTCACCCGCCTCGCCCCGCATCTTCGCCTTCACGTAAAACGTGAGATTCCCCTCGCTGTTGCACCCCTTGCAGCAGTTCGGGTCCGCCAACGCCACCGTCGGGTCCGCGTCCGGGCACGCTACCGCCAGCCCCACGAACACCAGCGTCACCAGCGACATCCACCAACACGCCCAGTTCAGCTGCAGGCGCGTCAGGGGGCGCGAAGCGAGATGCACTCTCGGGGAAGGACGACCGCTCGCCCCCATCCGTTCGGTACCCAGACGCAATACCATCCCACGTCGGCTTCCCGTCATTCCTGGCATACTCAACCCCTAATCTAGGTGTGCAACGATCTAACCACCCGCATCCGCTCTCACCGCAGACTTACCGCAGAGATGACAGCGCCTCTCGCGTCTGATCTATCTGCTTCTGTAGTGACTGGCGCGCCTCCAGCGAATGATGCTTTTCCTGGCTGATCACCAGCTGCGTTTGCAAAAGATCCAACTGACCTTCCAGGCGGCGACGATCACGCTGGCGAGCCTCTTGGGCCACACGAATTGAAAATGCCTGTCGCGACGATTCGATCCAACGACGCAAGCCATCAACACCTTGTCGATCCACATTGTCTGAAAAACTCATGCTGTCGAGCACAGAGGTCGCCTCCTCGAACTGACCCGAAAACACGAGACGGCTCACCAGATAATTCGTAACCATGAACCGACCGCGATCCGACTCCGCGGACGCCATCGCCTCGTCGATGAATTCCCGACCCGAGAGCGGCGCTCGATCCCAATATTCGAGTTCCTCCGCGAACGACCGCCCCAAGAGCCACTCTGCTCGCTGGTCGCCACCAAGGCTGCTATTGGTAAGTTGTTGATCAAGCTCTTTCCTCCACCCCGCCAACTCACCGCGCATCTTCCGGATGGTGCCCCACAGCTTCAGCGCGGTGAAGCGCTCCATAGGTTCGGCGCTATGGAGTTTTGCTTCGATGGCCTGCTGCGGCCCCGGTTCACCCAACGGCGTGGCCAGCAGCATGTAGTAGTTCCATGGAGAATCAGTCTGCTCCAGTGCTGCAAGCTTGGCGAGATTCGCCGCTAGAGCCTCCCCAAATCGGGAATACCCAGTCAAAAACTCGCCTTCTTTCTGAGGGTCGCACGCCAAAATGCAGGAAGCAAGTGCAGCCAGGTCAGTGGCTGCAACATCACGAAGGTTTTTGGTCTCGACCAGGAGTTGGCGGTAACGGGCCAAGGTTTCTGACTTGGCTTGCTCAGCTTTACCAACCCGCCGGAGGTACTGAATTCGAATGAGCAAGTCGGAAATGGATGGTGATGCGACCAGTGGCCTGCCCGTCACTGACTCTGCTAGTTTGCACAGATCAGCCTGTGGCTGTTGCACGGGCTCTTCGGTGACAATTCCCCACACGAGGGGATAGAACACGTCGGCAAAAGTCGCCAACCGTGTACCGTCGAATTGCAGGTATTTAGTTAGGAGTGTTGCGGCCAATTCGTTGTGTTGAACGGCCACCAAAGCCGCCCCGGCATCGGCAATCTGAGCATGAGGAAGCGCCAGCATGTCTTGCTGTTTGCCGGTAATGCGTTCAAAAACCGCCTTGGCCAAAATCTCTCGCCGCGCGGAAGACATCTGGCCACCCAAATTAATAATGCTCTTTACCCACCGCGCCTGATCGGCCGTCGCCGCCTTGCTGCTCGGGTCGAGGCCGATGGCCCAGAGGTGTTCAGACAAAAGCGATTTGGCTTTGCTCACCGCGGCCTGTTTAGAGTCCGACGGTAAATCACGAAACAGATCAACAAAGAACTGGCTCTGCGTCGAGGCATCAACCTCTTTCCAAGCCTGCGTATGATTAACCCAACTGGCCGTAAGCAGACTGGTCGATCCAGCTTCCCTCTCCAATCGGTCCAATGTCTTGGCGAAGACACTCCACTCCGCCGAACTCAAACTTCCAATGACTTCGTCGTTAGAAAGATTGTTGGAGATCAAGGCCTCGCGCGTGCGGATTCGTTGTTGCTCGTTGAGGAGCTTCGATCCTTGGTCGAGGTCAACGAGATACACTTTGTACGTGTCCTTGTGGAGCTTGGCGCCTTTGGTCAAGGCCGTGGCGACGCCATCACCAATCAGCCCCTGAGCCTTTCGGACAAGTGGGTCGCGCAAGCCGCTCTTAGCCAACGCCTGTCCTAGCCAAATCAGTTCCGTGATCTTTAGATTTTTGGCAGCGCTGCTCTGAATCACCCACCGACTCATCCAGCGCGCAGCCTCTTCTGTCGAGCCATTAAGCGAAGACCAGGCCGGCACGGCGGCCTTGAGTTCCGGATATCCAAGGGCTTCGAGAACACCCGGGGTTTCCACGACGGTTTTCGTTAATTCGCCTCGGAGTGCGTCGCGATCCTTCCATGAGGACGCCTCCGCCACGCGCTGCACGTCCTCAAAAACGGCAACCTTGTTCGCCTTGGCAAACGTCTCGCTGTCGCGCAGCACGGCCTGCAATTGGTCAAGCTTTATCCCTTGCGCTGCCGGCACAGGTTTAGACGGCTCGCCAGCCCACAAAGACAACCCTCCCCCAACCGTGATCAGCAGCGCCGTTGCACAAAGAGCTACGCGCTGAATCGCGGACCAGTTCCAACCAGCTCTCTTGAATTGCGCATCCATGTGCGAGACCTCGTATTAAGTTGCCTCTGTCCATCACTGAAGGCTTGCGAGCCTGGCACGCGCCTCTTTGATTTGCTGTTCCAAACTGGTGATTACCGCCGCGGGCCGTTCGCGCTTCCGGCTGACCTTGAGTTGTTCTTGGAGCAGCTCCAGCTCGCCTTGGACCCGACGCTTCTCCTGGTCATTCGAAGCGCGGGCGACGATTTCCACGCGCTGGCCGCGCCGGCTCTCCACAAACTCCTTGAGCCCCCGCAGCCGGGCCTGCGACGCCTTGGCCGTCATCTGGGGCTCGAGGCTTTCGATCAAACTCTGGGCGAGGTCGAACTCGTGCACGGTTTCGTAACGGTGGGTCATGAACTCGACGATGACCAGCTTGACGGCTTCCGAGGGGTCGCAGGCAAGCGATTGATCGATGTATTTTTTTCCGCTCAGGGGCGCGCGGTCCCAAGATTCGATTTCGGTGGCGTACGCGCGCATCAGCAACAGCTCGGCGCGAGCATCGGATTTGAGCGCGCCCGCGGCGAGCTTCCGGTCGAGCTCTGATTGCCACTGCGTAAGGCCGCCCTGAAGCTTGCGTACCGTGGTCACGATGCGGGCGGCGACCACGCGCTCATCCAGGTCGGGGCTGTTCAATTTGGCTTCGAGCGCCGCCTGGGCCGCCGGCGTGGCCAGCGGCGTGGCAAACATCAAGTAGCAGGCGTACTCGCCGTCGGATTCTTCGTAAACGCGAAGCTTCTTGAGATTCGGCGCTAGAAGCTGCACGAAGTCGGGGTACCCAGGGAAAAGCTTCCCCTCATTAGGAGCATCGCAATAAAGAATGCACGCGGCCAAGCCAAAGAGTTCAATCCCCGAAACCTTGCTGCGGTCTTGGACCGCCAATAGTTCCCGGTAGTAAGCCTGGGTCTGTTCGACCGCTTTCTCTTTTTCTCCCGATTGCATGAGCCAGCGGACGACCGCCATGCGGGCTTGAGGTGCATCGATGGTCGATTTCGCCTCGGCCAAAACCGCCTGCTGAAAACGAGTGAGGACACTCTTTCGCCGCTCTACCGATAGATCCGCGGCCAAGACACGCTTCGCGGCATCGACCAGTGCTTTCGCGCCGTCGGCGGGCATCGCAGAATGGCTCGCCGCATACTCCAGCAGCAATTCCGCGGCGCGGTTTTCATGGTCGAGGTCGGCCAAAACCATCACGCACTGGCTGATCGTTTGCGGCCCTAATTGCTGATAGGCAGGTATCTCTTTTGTCTTGGCATCGACAGACTTCATTTGTTCGTCGATTTTGCTCAGGATGGAATTGCCGAGTATTTTGCGTTGCCCCTGATTGAGGTACGGCGCGTAGGTTTGCGCCAGGTCCAGCAGCGGCTTGGTCTCCAGCTTCGCCACCACCGCTTGGTTGTTGAGCGTCCCCGTCCAGAGGTGGCTGACGATCAGGTTCAACCCTTCGCTGCCCGCCTCCTGACCTCTCTCCAGGATCGTCAGCAACCCCACCAGCGCTCCCCGGTCCTTCCGGGGGTCCAGATCCTTCCAGCTGTTGCTTTTGCTCGCCCAGTCGCCCACCACCTTCGCCGCCTCTTGCGGGCTTCCCCCGCTGGCCGCGACGAACCCGCTCAGGCCGATCACCACCTCCCCGGCCTTGAGGTTCGCCACCGCTTCCGGCGTGAACCGCTTCATCACCGCGCCACGCAGGAGCGCCTGGTCTCCGGCCGGCAGCACCGAGGCCACCGACTGGCCCATGGCCAGCGCCGTGGCGGTGTCTTCCTTCTGCAGGAAGTCCTCCTTCTGGATCTGCTCACGCAACGCGGCCTGAACCTGGCGACGCGCCGCGTCTGCTTCCTTATTCCCAGCCGCCAGTGCCTGGTGGAGGCTGACCAATTCGTAGACGCCCGCCCCCGGTAGCCTCTGACCCGATTCGATCGACGCGACCGTCCACGCCGCCAGCTCCGGCGCCGGCAATTCCAGGGTGATCAAGTAGCCCTGCACCTGCGCCTGCTGCTCGCGGCCGGTCTTGGCCAGCCGTTCCTTTTCCGACCACTCCTTCACGATCGCCGTGCGCAGCGGCGCCTTCTGCGCCGACGTCATCAGGGACGACCACGCGCTGTACACCGACGCACGCTCCAACGGCGGCGTCTTCTGCGCATACTCGGGGCTCTGCAGCTTCTGGACCCCCAGCGCCACCATCGCCCGGCGCCACTCCGACAGCTCCGACGGCTGGGCCGGGTCGATCTTCTGCACCAGCTGGTACAGGTCCATCGGCGACGCTTCCTTCCAGCCCGTCGAGGCTTGGCCCCACACCGACACCAGCTTCAGGTCTTCGCCCGCGCTGGCGCCCACGCTGTAGACCCACGCCGACTCCAGCGACAGGAACTCCCGCGTGCTCAGCTTCGCTAACGCGTCCGGACGATCCACCCACACTGACCCCACCTGCGCCCGCACCTCCTGCTTCTGTGCCGCGCTGAGGTACTGGCCCCACGTGCTCAACCGCTCCGTCAGCTCCCCCGCCTTCGCCTTCTTCAACCACTCCGCGTTGCACAGCTCGCGCGTCAGAACCTCCGACACGATCATCCCGCGTTGCTGCGCTGACCGCTCGTCCTTATTCGCCGACAACCCACCGTACAGCACCGGCAGCTGGCTCGTCTCGCACCCTCGCCACGACTCGCTCGCGCTCATCCACGACAAGGTCATCTGACCAAGCTCGGACTCAGAGGCGCCGAGCTGGCCTGTCCACGTCAACACCGAAGCCCACTCGGCGAAGGTTAGTTTCGCCGTACCGGCGCGGTCTTCGCTGGCGCGCTTCGCAATTTGGTTGGCCAGTTTGGATTTCTCGGCATCCGAGAGCACCGCCGTCCAAGCCGGGACCACGCTAATAACATTCGCAAGCTTGACGGCGGGGTTGGCGGCGCCACCGAGGAGGAGTTCTTGATAACCCCACTGGCGAACCACCTCGGCTTGGTCTTTTTCTTTCGGCGTGGACGAGTTGCGCAGCCACCGCACCAGCTCAGCCAAGCGATTACCGTCGAGCCTTTGCCACGTGTTGTTCGCATAGGCCTGACGGAGGTCGGCCTCGGCGATGATCTGTGCCAGTCTTTTCTCGATCTGCGTGGGCTCTTTGCCGGCAGGAAGTGCCGCGGCGACGGGGAGGAGCTTGGTGAGCGCGGCGTTGGCCTGCGGCGACTCGTCGATATATTGCACCAGCGCGGACGTTGCCTTCGCGTTTTGTCCGAGCTTTACCAGAACACCCAGCGCCAGGGCGATGTCTTCGGGCGTTGCATCCTTGAGATTCTTGGTTGGCCCGGCCACTCTTTCAAAAACTGAATCGGCGAGAGTCTTGCGCTGTACCTGGGTAAGGTAAGGCGCATAGGCCTGCGCCAACTCAAAAAACAGCTTGGAATCAAGCTTCGCCACCACCGCGGCGTTGTTGAGCGTTCCCGTCCAAAGCTGCTCCGTCATCCGCGTTAGAGCCGCGCTACCCACCTCTTGCCCGTGCTCGAGGATGGTGAGCAAACCCACGAGCACGTCTCGATCTTTTTGGGGGTTGAGGTCCTTCCAGCTGTTCGACTTTTCGACCCAGTTGCCGACCACCGTCGCCGCTTCACCGGTGCTCCCCCCACAGCCGACAACAAACCCGCCAAGCCCCAACACCTCCGCGGGTTTGAGGCTCGGGAGCACTTGCGCACCGAAGCGCCTCAGCACCGCGCCCCGCACGAGCGTGTGGTCTTCAACGGGCAGCGCAGCGGCTACCGCATGGCCTAGGGCCAGTGATGTGGGAACGTCTTCCTTCTGCAGGAAGTCGTCCTTCTGAATCTGTTCCCGCAAGGCGGCTTGGATCTGGCGACGCGCCGCAACCGCGGATGCTTCCTCGCTGGCACCCAATGCTTGCTGGAGGCCGACCAATTCAGAGCCGCCCGCCCCCGGCAGTCTCTGACCCGATTCGATCGATGCGACGACCCATTTCGACAACTCTTGAGGTGGCAGTTCTAGGGAAGTGAAATACCCCTGTACCTGCGCCTGCTGCTCGCGGCCGGTCTTGGCCAGCCGTTCCTTTTCCGACCACTCCTTCAGGAGCGCCGTGCGTAGCGGCACCTTCTGCGCCGGCATCATCAGCGCAGACCACGCGCTATAGACCGATGCCCGCTCCAACGCCGGTGTCTTCTCGTATTCGGCCGCCTGCAGCTTTTGGATACCCAACGACACCATCGAGCGACGCCATTCCGCCAATTCGGGCTGCGTCGAGGGGTTGACCTTTTGCACCAGTTGGTACAACTCCATCGGCGCCGCTTCCTTCCAGTCCGCCGAGGCTTGGCCCCACGCCGACACCAGCTTGAGATCCTCGCCCGCGCTGGCCTCCAAGCTGTAGAGCCACGCCCCCTCCAGCGAGAGGAACTCACGCGTACTCAACTTCGCGAGCCTCTCGGGACGATCCACCCACAACGACGACACCTGCGCCCGCACCTCGCGCTTCTGCGCGGCGTTGAGGTATTGACCCCACGTGCCCACGCGCTCCGATAGTTCGACCCCCTTGGCCTTCGACAACCATTCACCGTTGCACAACTCGCGAGAGAGAACCTCCGACACAATCGCCGCACGGCATTCTTTGGCCTCCGCTGACTTGTCTCCGTCGAAGAAGCCGTGAATCGTGATGAACTGCGAAGGAGGACAGGTTTTCCAGATCTCGCTCTGCGTCATCCACTGCCGCGCGACCTTGGCCAAATCTTCTCGCGACGCCCCGAGCGATCCATTCCAGACCACATAGCTGTAGATCTGCTCGAAGGGAAGCCGGCGCAACCCTTCAACGTCCCTCAGGTATCGCTCGTTCACGGCGGCACGCAGATCCGCTTTCTCTTGCGGCGAAAGCAGATTTACCCAAGGCGCAATTGCACCAGGAATGGATGTCAAAGGAACTTTGGAATCGCGGGTAGCGCCTACCAGACGCGCCTCAACAGCAAATGCGTGGACGCGTCCGAGCAGCTCCTGGTCACTTAACGTAGCGGAGGCGCGCAGCTTGGCTTCGAGCTGTGCCAGACCGGTGGCGTCCAGAGACTTCCACTCGTCTGTCGACAGAGCAGAGGTAGGCTGAGTCGTTTGCGCCCGAGCAACCGGGAGCCCGATCGCCCCCAGCGCACCCAGCAAGGTGGCCGCGGCAGCCGTGTGGCCCGCAAACAATATTGAATAACGCAATGACTTCATGACCACACCCTGTGCGATGCCCTATTCACCGCCTTCTGGCGTTTCCTGGGATGAAGTCTCCTCCGGCATAGGGATTACGACCCGCGACACCTCAACAACCCCCCCGAGCCGGTCGTTTATGTTGGATTGCGCGGTGCGTCTTGCTTCCGCTTGGCCCCCCATCAGCACTGAGAGAGCCGCCGAGGGGTCGCCCTTCGTCCGTGCGGCGTGGCGCAGGGCTCTGGTGTAGGCCCGGACTTGCTCGGCCGTGAGGCTGGGCACGTATTTCAATTCCGAAGGCGCCGACCGATTTGCACGGCCGGTGGCCCAAGCCTGCCGCTGGCCCTGCTCAAGATGCGCTTCGATCGTACCAACCACTTCCAGCGGAACCGCCGCGCGGGCGGCGGTAGCTGTCTCCCACGCTCCTTGATCGACCGCGTACCGGGCAATCACGGCCTCATCGCGCGGACCGACATTGATCTTGCGGGTCGTTTCTCTTACCTCAGCAAGGGCGGACCGCACGGCCTGCCCGCTCTGTTCGAGCCTCTCGGCGTTGGCTTGCAGCCAAGCCGCGACGTCGGTGAGGATCGATGCCACCTGACTATCGGTGCAAGCCAAAGCCGCGAGATCGACATCGGACAGCGATAGCTCATCGCGAAGCTGAGTGAATCGGTCGTATTCAAAGCGAGTACTCGGCGCCCCCTCAGCCGGGTGCGGCGCCTCGTCGGCGTGCGCCCTGGGTGTCAGGGGGTCTTGGCGCCCCAGAAACGTCGGCAGTAGCGCCGTCAACAACAAGAGCGTTGCGATAGCGAGCATCATTACCAACCAGACAGGGTGTCGTTTAGCAAATGCCATGAGAAGCTCCTCGCGTGACTGAGAGATTCATGAATCGGAATCAGACAATGGATAACCACCCGACCCTGTGGGTCGATCTCACCAAAACGATTCTCAAGCGAAATGCCTTGGCCTCGTATGGTGAGGACACCACCGCCCCGTACTTACAAACCAACCCTGAAAGAAAGATCATTATAGAGGAACCGTTCGTCAGGCAACGCAGGACCGAAATTGGGAACCAGGAACAAATGGAAACCAAAAAGATGTTCGGACACTCAACGATGTGTTGAGCGTTTTAAAGATACCCGACACGCTTCGAGGGTGTCAAGACAAAAAATCCTTAAGCGACAAATTGTTGATAAAAACTCTTGGAAAGGAAACCCACTTGGTTATAATCGCGAGCACGTTACTGAATCACTTCGATTGATTTCATTTTGTTTCGGTGGGAACCGCATGCATCGACAACTGTGGAAAATACTTTGCCTGGGCGCCGTGCTAGCAGGTTACCCCGCCGCGAGTCCTTCGCTCGCACAGACCACCCAACCCGCGTCAGAAGATGAAGCGTTGATAAGTCTTAACTTCCCGGAGAATCTTGAACTAAAGCTTTTGGTGGATTACGTAGCGCAGCGTCTCAATATCAATATTCTTTACGACGAGCAGATCGCCAGCAAACGTATCACGCTGAAAACTCCTGTCAAGATTCCTAAAGCGACCCTCATGGGCCTGCTGGATAGCGCACTCAAGATGAAAGGGCTGGCTCTGGTCGACGCGGAGCAGCCCGGCTGGAAGCGGATTGTTGCCACCAACGACTTGCTGCAGATTGCCACGCGGAAAATCCGAGGGATCGACGGCAAGGCGGGTGATGCCCCCGGCGGCGTGGCCGTCACCCAGGTCTTCGTACTCAAGCACGGAGACACGAAACGCGCCGAGCAATTCATCAAGCCCTTCCTGACCCAGCCCGGCGCCAACACGGTGCCGCTGCCGGAGCAGGGGCTGCTGATCGTCACGGATTTTGCAGCGAATATAGGCCGGATCAGCGACCTGATCAAGCTCATGGATCAGTCACGCGACAACGTGGTCTTCGAGTTTGCGCCGGTCAAGAACCTCGAGGCACAGGCCCTGGCCCAACAAATCACGCAGCTCCTGCTTTCGAAGGAGAAGGCCCTCGGCACGGGCGTCGCCGGCACCGAGGGATTGGACGTCAGCGCCGACGCCCGCACGAACCAAGTGGTCTTGATCGGCATGCGCAACCGCGTAGACGAAGCCCTGAAGCTGGTGAAATCCCTCGACGTGGCGCTGCCCGTGGAGACGCACGTCTACCAGTTCCAGACGGCCTCCGCGGACCGCGTGGATCGCCTGGCTAAAGAGCTCATAGGACCAGTCGAGGCCAAGCGTATCTATCGTTCCGCGATCGATCGAGAGGCGGGGCTGCTTGTGGTAACCACCACCCCGGAAATCCACGAGAAGCTGCAGGCACTCCAAGGCGACTTCGACAAACCTATATCCGGCAAGCAGAGCCCGGTGCGGTTCTACAAACTCGAGAACGCCACGGCCACCGAGGTTCTCAACACGATCCGCTCCCTGGAGACCGAAGAAGGTTTCTCAGCGGTCAGTGTGGAAGGATTGGGCGGCAAACCAGCAGACCACGAACCTTCCGGTTCGCAAGCCCAAGGGCCCAACCAACCCCCCAATCCTGCAGGGAATGTGGCGCCGCTCCCGCCTCTCTCGACGGGTGATCCCCGGACAGGATTGGTGATCAACCCCCAAAACAACAAGGGCGACCTGTTGCCGCTGCAATCGGTGCGCACGAGGCAAGCAACCGTCACCGCTGACGCCAACACCAACAGCATCATCGTGGTCGCCGAGCCACAGGTGCAGGAGGTCTATGAGCAGCTGATCAAGACCTTGGACCGACGCCGGCCCCAGGTGCTTGTCGAGATCACCGTGGTCACCATCGATACGTCCAAGGGCTTCAATATCGGTGTGGAGATCTCGGGGCGCGGGACGGCCGGACCGGTTCGCTTTCTCAACTTCAGCTCGTTTGGCCTCAGCGACGTCAATCCCAACACCGGACAGCTCACACTCACCCCCGGCATTGGATTCAACGGCGCGGTCCTCACCACCGATATTGCGGACATTGTGGTCCAAGCCCTCAAGACGAACAGCCGGGCGCGTGTCTCGTCGACGCCCAAGATCCTGGTCAACGACAACGCCACCGGCTCATTGACCAGCATCAGCGAGTCTCCCTTCTCCAGCCTCAATGCGTCGGATACGGTGGCCACCACCAGCTTCGCGGGGTTTGTCTCGGCGGGCACAACCATCGGCGTGACACCGCACATCAGCGAGGGCGATCATTTACAACTCGAGTACACGGTGGCGCTCAATAACTTCACGGGCGAGTCGTCGGTTGTGGGCAACGCGGTATTGCCCCCTCCGCGACAGACTAACTCCATCGAAAGCAAAGTCACCATCCCGGATGGGAATACCATCGTGGTGGGCGGCCTGACCCGCAAAGACTTCAGTAAAGGCAAGAGCGCGATCCCCATCCTGGGCGAGATTCCCATTATCGACTTGCTCTTCTCTAGTCAGACGGAAAACGAATCGGAGTCGACGCTTTTTGTATTTATCCGGCCGATCATCCTGCGCGACGACCAGTTCAAGGACCTCAAGTTCCTCTCGCAACGGGATGCGCAGAAGGCTAAGATCAAGTCGGACTTCCCGGACAGCAAGCCCATGGTGCTGCGTTAAGGTAGGCGTGTCTGTGCCGACCAAACGCGGATGAACTCTGAGCTCGTTAGGCAATAAGGAACCGCAGCCCATGAAGGCGGCCGAGGGACAGTTGGTGAACGCAGCGTCGAACACGCCCCCAGAAACGGAGGGCGAGGTAGTTGTCGCGCCGATCATCACGGCATCTTCCGTAACCGATCTCGATCAGCACCTCGCTCTTCGAAAAGCCGCGGCGGCGCTGGGTACCTCTTTCCACGAAACCCTCGCCCACGCGATTGCCGCCGCGGAGTTTCTCGAAAAGATCCCCATCGGCTTTGCCCGTCAGCACGCGGTCCTCGGCCTCGCCTCCGACAACGGCCACCTGCCGGTGGCCATCTCGGACGTCTCGGCCTGCGAAGAACTCGAAGTCATCGCACGCTTCCTCGGGCGGCCGGTCAAGCCTGTTTTCGCGACCCGACCCGCGATCCTCGCGGCCATCAACGTCTCTTACCAGCAGAAGAGCGGCGAGGCCCAGACCTTCATCGAAAAACTCGATCGCCGCGATGTGCTCAGCGAGATCCAGGAGCTGCACGGCCGCGAGGATTTATTGGACGTCGCCACTCGCGCGCCGGTGATCAAGTTGGTCAACCTGATGCTCTTCGAGGCGGTCAAGCTCGAGGCCTCGGACATCCACCTCCAGCCCTACGACGACAAACTGGTAATCCGCCTGCGCATCGACGGTGTCTTATTTGATGCCTTTGACCTGCCCAAGGCGCTGCAGGAAGAAGTGCTCAGCCGTGTCAAGGTCATGGGCAAGATGAATATCGCCGAGAAGCGGCTGGCCCAGGACGGACGAGCCACGGTGCAGGTGGGCGACCGCATTATTGACCTGCGCATCGCGAGCCTGCCCACCAGCTGCGGCGAGCGGATCGTGGTCCGGCTACTTGATAAGAGCGCTCGGCTCTACACGCTGGGTGAGCTTGGCATGCCCCCCGGAACTTTGTCTCACTTCCAAGACTTGATCGGCGTCGAACACGGCCTCTTGCTCGTAACGGGCCCCACCGGCAGCGGCAAGAGCACCACGCTCTACGCGGCCCTGCAGGAGTTGAATCACAAAGAGCTCAACATCCTGACCCTCGAAGACCCCATCGAATACCAACTCCCGGGGGTGAGTCAGACGCAGGTGAATGAGAAGAAAGGAATGACATTCGCCAGTGGCTTGCGCAATGTCCTGCGCCAAGACCCCGACATCATCATGGTGGGCGAGATCCGCGACCGCGAGACGGCTGTGATGGCGATCCAGTCGGCGCTGACGGGCCACCTGGTCTTCAGCACGCTCCACACTAATGACGCGGCCAGCGCGGTCACGCGCTTGCTCGATCTGGGCATCGAGCCCTACCTGGTCGCCAGCTCAGTCATTGGCGTGCTCGCGCAGCGGCTCGTAAGGAAGGTCTGCAGCGCCTGCGGCCAACCCATCCCGCCCAGCACGGATGAGCTCCGGCGACTCGGCATCGAATCGCCACCCACGACCACGTCGATGCGGTTCGGGCCTGGTTGCGATGCCTGCCGCAAGACCGGCTACAAGGGGCGCGTAGGTATCTTCGAGCTCATGTTGGTCGACCACCCCGTGCGCAAAAAAATTCAAGAGGTTTCGACCGCCGCGGACATCAAGGACGTGGCAATCCAGCGCGGCATGAAGACGCTCCACGACGACGGCGTCGACCGCGCTCTCCGGGGAGTTACGACGATCGAGGAAGTGCTCCGCGTTACGATGCGGGCCACGGTGTAGCGGCAATGGCTAATGAAGGATTTCCGGCTTGGCGGTGTTCGCTTACAAAGCGTTGGACCTTGACGAAAGCGGCGTTGCCGGCACCGTCATCGCCGACACGCCGCGCCAAGCTCGGGATTCGCTCCGGGCTAAAGGGCTCACTGTTCACGAAGTCCAACCGCTCCAGGCGGCTCGTCCACTCACGTTTTGGCAGAAGCAATTTACGCGGAAGCACGCGGTCAAGGGGGTTGCCTTCATCCGTGAGCTTTCGACGCTCCTCGGTGTAGGCATCCCGCTCCTGGAGGCGATTGATACGATCGCCAAGCAACACAAGGGCGGATTCCACGCCTGCCTGCTCATGCTGCGCGATCGCGTCTCAGAAGGATTGAGTCTCGCCGAAGCCATGCGGCAGCAACCCATGATCTTTGATGAGTTAGTTGTCAATATCACCGAGGTCGGAGAGAGCGCGGGGAACCTCGAAAGCGCACTCTCACAACTGGCGGACTTCAAAAACCGATCGCTGCAGTTCCGCAACCGGATCACGTCGGCGCTGCTTTATCCCTGCATCGTCCTGGCCACGGGCTTGGCCGTGGGCACATTCCTCATGACCTTCGTCGTGCCCAAGCTCCTGCAGCCGCTCTTAGATTCGGGGCAATCTCTGCCCGCCGTTACCACCCTGGTTAAAGCCACGAGCGATTTGCTCGTCCAGCGTTGGTGGCTCTTGCTGGGGCTGGCCCTCATCGCCGTCGTCGCGTTTGGCACTGTCCTCCGCACCCCCCGGGGGAAGCTCGCGTGGCACCGGCTTCAGCTCAGGATCCCGATCCTCGGCGACCTCATCCGCAAGCAGGCGATCGTACGCTTGGCGGTGGTGTTCGCCACACTGCTTCGCAGCGGCATCGTGTTCCTCCGGGCTCTTGAGATCGCGCAGCGCTCGACGAAGAACCTCGTGCTCAAAGACGCCCTGGCCAAGTGCGCCGCCGCGGTGCAGGGAGGCCAGGACATTGCCAAGAGCCTCGAGGCCACCGACGCGTTCCCGGCCTTGGTCGTGCAGATTGTCAGCGTCGGTCAGCAGTCGGGGCGCTTGGAGGAGATGCTCGACCGGTTGGCGGTGGATTACGACGCTCAGGTGGCCACCGCCACGGCGCGATTCCTGGCGGTGCTTGAACCCATCCTGATTCTCATGCTGGCGGTGATCGTGGGGCTGATCGCCTTTGCGACGATCCTGCCGATTCTGGAGGCCGGCAATGTGTTGTAAGACCAATTCAACATGCAGAGTTCAATACGCAAACTTGGAGAGGGAAGAATCCCTCGCGCCGAATGATGCAGGCTATTGCATCCAACGGTTTTCGATCGGAGCTCCTCCGCCCTTCCGGGGGGGCTTCAGCTTGATCGAGATCATGGTGGTGCTGGTGATCATCGGGCTTCTAGCCGGTGTGGTGACCCTTAATGTCCGGGGCTATCTAGCCAAGGCCAAGCAAAACACGGCGCGGATGGAGATCGCAACTTTGTCCAATGCGCTTGAGAGCTACTACACCAGCACCGACCGCTATCCCACCAATGAAGAAGGTTTAGAGGTCCTGACCAAGAAGAGCGACTGGCAACCCGAGCCCCTGATCAAACAAGTCCCGGTCGACCCCTGGGGAAGGGGCTACTTCTACAACAACCCCGGCAAGAGTGAGCCGTACGAAGTGATCTCATTAGGAGCAGACGGCCGCGAGGGCGGCGAAGGCGCCGACGCAGACATTGTTAGTTCTGACCTCAAAGAGAAGCGCCGTGAAATCACCACCACCGCTAAATAGCCCCCACGCGGGGGCCTTCACGCTGATTGAACTGGCCGCGGCCCTGGTGGTGATGGCGCTGCTGGCCGCTGCAGTGACGGCTTCGCTGTACGGCAAGGAGTCTCGGATCCGGATGCAGGACGTCGTAAGCCAATGGAAGGACTACGAGAATCAAAACCGAGAGCACGCCCGACGCTTCGGCAAGCCGGCGCTGTTAGTCGTGGACTTAGTTCAGCAGCGCGTCACTCGCCTCGACGCGGCGACCCAAGAGAAGAGCACCGCCACCCTAGCCTTGCCGCAAGGCTTTGCCATAACCGAGATCCGCATGCGTCAGATAGCCATCCGCTCCGGCGAGGTGTCCATCCCCTGCTCTTCGCAGGGACGCACACCGACATATGGCGTCTTGATGACAGGCCCCGACGGCCAAAGTTCACGTTGGCTGGTCACCGGATTGACCGGCGACATCTTGCCCCTCACTGATCAGGAGGAACTTGAATCCGCGCTTAACCAACTTGTCCCGCTCCCGCTCGGGAAATAGCCGTGCCCGGGGGACGACGCTCCTGGAGGTGATGGCCGGGCTGGCGATCCTGGGCTCGCTCCTAGTGAGCATCCTCGTGGCCAAGGGGCGCTGCGCGCACCAGTGGTCCCTGGCGAATCGGCGTCTTGAGGCGGCGGTCGCAGCGGACACGCTCCTCAGCGACTGGTGGCGAGGGACCGAGGAATTCCCCCGGGAAGCCACCGGGCAACTGAGTTCGGGCATGGATTGGAAAACACGCAAGATTAAGTCGATCAAGGCTAACGATCTCGACGTGGAGGTGGTACGGCTAGAGCTATTTGACACCAGAGCTGCCGGCACGGTCACCGCTCAACCGCTGGTGGCCGTTGACGTCGTGCTACCCAAGGAGACTCTCAGTGCACGGTAAGGGCTTTACGTTGGTCGAGGTGGTTGTAGCTACGGCGCTGGCGGCGCTGCTCATGCTGGCCGTGCTCGGCGCCACACGCTCGCTTACCCGCGCGCAAGCGGACCTGCTGCAAAACGACCGACTAAAAGATCGCCACCCCGAACTGGTAGCCCTCATCCGTTTCGACCTAGTGCATGCGCAAGAGGTGAAGCTCGCCAAGAACCGATTGGTTCTCGAAGGCTTCGGCGCCCTCGATCCTCAGACGCTCTCTCCGGTTCACCGCCCAGCCCGCATCACCTACCGGCTACAGCAAGGTTCTCCCGGGCAAGCAGGCTCTGCCGGCCTGAAAGACTCCTGGCTGGTGCGGGAGCAGGTGATGCTCGACGAGCCCGGATCGACCATCCCTTGGATTGAGTTGGTCGCCTCGAAAGTCGCTCAGTTCGACACCACCTCCGCGATCCAGCAATCGCCCTCGGCCTCTGGCGACCGCCCGAAGTCTCCAGCGTTGAGCGGTCTTCCCAGCGCCGTTCAGCTCACCCTCAACTGGTCCGACAACAAGAAACCCCTGGAAGCCACACTGATCCTTCGGTAACCATGCGGAACTCACCCCGACACAACTCGGCCTACGTCCTGCTGATGACGCTGCTGCTCCTGGTCATGGCCGCGGTGGCCATGCTGGGGGTCAGCCGGTTAAGCCTGCAGCGGGCCGTTGCATCCTTGCGTGAAGAAGAAGAGCTGCAGCGTAAGTGGGCGTCTCTTTCCTGCCGCCGCACCTTGTTACCCCGCGCCGAAACGATCCTCGCCGCGGCCGAAGCCCGGAGCCGCGAACCAGTCATTCAGGTGACTTCGACGCTTACGCTCGTCGGTCAAGAAGTGAGGCTCGTCTTCACCGACGAACAGGCCAAACTCAATCTCAACCACATCGCCACGGACGAAAGCACGCAGTGCGTGCAAAGCGCCGTCGGTCGATTGGCCCATGGCCCCGGCCTGGAAATGCGCTTCCGTCCCTTGGCCAGCTCCGCTCAGCTCGATGTCCCAAGCCTGTCGAGCTGGGGCCAGGTTTTTCAGAACCCTTCCGGGGGTCAGCTCATGGGTAGCCCGGATGGCTACCCTTCGCCGGTGGGTGCCATCACCTGCTGGGGCGACGGCCGACTCAACTTCCAACGGACTTCCGGAGAAGCCCTCGAGGAAAGGATTCGGGACAGCGTCGGTATTGCTTTCGTCAGTCAGATCACCGGCCTGCGCCGTGAAACCCCCGGGATCGGCATTGATCGGGTCATTGATGAACTCGAACTCAGCAGCGTTCAGCGGAGCAACCTCCGTGAGGCGCTGACGAGTCGCTCGTCCTGCCATGGGCTGTGGATCGCCACGACGTCCGTACGGACCGGTGCCACCAAGTACGAACTCTTGGTTGAGGATCGCAGCGCCCAGCCCGTGCCGCGGACGTATTACTTCAATTGGTAATCCATGAACCTGTTTCGACTCAAACAATCCCTTCGGGTCGCCAGTGTCATGCTCGCCATCGGCACCGTCGTCGTGGCTGGGATCGCCGTTTTGTGGCCTCTGCGCAAGCCAGCGGTTGACCCGGCAGCACAAACAAACGCGACCGCAGCCGCTGCCGACTTCACAACGATACCCCCCCTTGAAAGTTTCAAGTCGGTGTGGGCGGTCGACCTGCGGAAACCCCTATTTGATGGAGGAGCAGGCCCCAGCAACAAGCCGGCGTTCGCCGCGAAGCTCGCGGGGACTGTGGTCGAGCCCGGTTTTTCTCAAGCGATGTTCAGTTTGCCCGGGGGTCAAACGGAGATGCACAAAGTGGGTGATGAGGTTGCCGGCGCCGAGGTTCTGGAGATCAACGCCGACAGCGCGATCGTCCTTTTCGACGGGCAGCGCCTAACGCTCAAGATGGAGACCAAATAGCGGTGGCGAAGCCAATCCTCATCTTGCTTGATTCCCACGCCAAACTCTCGGTGGCCACGATCGAGAATAGCGCTGGCGTAGTGCACGCCGTTGCGGTCGCGGAAGGGGCGCCGGCTATGGAAGCCGCGGTGGCGCTTTCCAATACCCTCAAGGCTCAGGGTTATACCGGTGAAGGGCTGATCCTCGGGATCCCTTCGGCCTGGTGCCTCTGTGCCAGCATCTCGACCGAACGCTTGCCCCGACGCAAGCAGCGATTTGAAGCCATGCTCTATCGGCTGGAAGAGAAGCTTCCCCTCGCCGCTGAGGAGATCACCGCGGACTTCGCACCCGGTCGCGACGCGGCTTTGGGCGTCGCGGTGCGCACCGCTCAACTCCACCCGTGGCTCGAGGCCCTTGAAGCCGCAGGCATCGCCATCCAATGCATCTCCCCCACGGTGATGTTGTCTACCCAGGGATTGCTCGAACAAGAGAACCGCATCGTTGCGACCCAGTCACCATCCACCCCCGAAGAACGCCGTGCCATCGAGCCAAGCGATCTCGACGAACTGAAATCCACACGGACATCGTCCACGCTTCCCACCGGACCAACGCGTAAACTCCCCCCGCAGGTCGAGCCTTGGAACGCCGTCGCCTGGTGCAGTGATCTGGAACTCGATTGTCTTGTTCTCCAAGAGAGTCAACCTCTCGCGTGGCATCTCAACCAGGCAGGCGACCCGAACGCCAGCGGCCTTTCGCTCCGCGCCCTCCGGCACACAGATGGATGGCGCCTCGCGTGCTGCGGCGGCACACCACAGGCGATCGCTGATTTACCCAATACCGTCGTGGAGCAGGTGGAAGAAACTTCGATCGTCAGTGCCGCGGCGCGGGCCGCCGAACTTATCCTCCTGGGCGAACTCGCGCCTTGGTTTGATTTACGCCGCGGCGCGCTGGCCGTGCGCGACCCGCTGCGCCAAGTCCTCCGGCCGCTGGTCCTCGCCGCGTCACTGGCCGCGATTTTCTTGGTGGTACTTTCGGCCAGCCTGCTTTGGCGCGCTCACCAATACGACCGTTTGGCAGCAGCGTTGATCGAGTCCCAGAAATCCGTGTTCCGACAAGCGCTGCCCGGCCAAGCCGTTCCGGGGGCGCTCCGGTCACGACTCCAGAGCGAAGAACAGCGGATGCGGGGCCTGAGCGGGGATTCCCAAGAAGTGATTCAATCACGTTCGGCCCTCCTCGTGCTCCGTGACGCAATGAGCCGGCTCCCAGGGGATGTCCGAATCCGGCTCCTGGAGGTCCGCATTGATAAGGACCGTATCTATATAGAAGGGCAGGCCCGTACCCACGGAGACGCCGAACTCATCGCCACCGCCCTCCGCAAACAAGGGGCTTTTGAAGTGGAGCCCCCCCGAACCGAGCAACTCTCCGGACAAGGCGTTTCATTCACCATCACCGGCGCCGTACCTGCCCACTCGGTTTCGTCTTCGGAAGCCATGGTCCTGCAGGAGGCGAGACCATGATCCGGTCACTCTTCCCATCTGATACGTCCAAGCGGACACCCGCGCTGGCGGGCATCTTGGGGGTGCTTCTCCTGCTCGCCGCCGTGTGGAGCTACGACACGATGGTCAGAAGCCGCGCGGCCGCCTTGGATGCCGCACAGGATTTGGAAACCTGCCGGCAGCTCGGACAGCGCATCGAGCGTCTCCGTGGTCGTCCCTCACTCGCGGGATCGGCCGAGCTTCAACAAGGCGAACTTACCCAGCGGATTGAATTAGCTGCACGGCAGGCCAACATCCCCGCGGAACGGTTGATCCGTGTCTGGCCTGAGGCGTCACGCCGGCTTGGAGAGACCCCCTACCGTGAAAAACCCACCCAAGTGCTTCTGCGCAATGTGAGCCTCCAGCAGACAGTGACACTGCTGCACACTCTGTCGTCTTCCGAAGCCGGCCTGCAGGTCAAATCACTACGCATCACCGCCCCACGCGAAGGCGAACGTGGCGACTTATGGACCGTCGAAGCCACGTTGAGCTACCTGATCTTCTCACCCCAGGGCGACACGCCCCACCGAAAGCGAGACCTCTAACCTATGGCCCACCGGAAGTTCTTTCTTCGAGTGTCATTCCACGTGTACGGCGCCATCTTGCTATTCGCCCTGGCGGCATCCTTTGGCTGCGCCGCGGAGAACAAGAGCAATTCGTCTGCAACCTATAACTATAAGACCATGAACCCCGCCCCCCGCCGAGACTCGAGCGTTGCGGATGCGCAGAATGCCAAGGCGGTCGATTTCCTAGAGGAGGGCAAGCTGGAGGAGGCCGAGAAACTCCTCAAGGATTGCCTCACCGCTGATGTCACCTTCGGACCCGCGCACAATAACCTGGGTAAGGTGTACTTCCAGCAGCAGAAGTATTACGTCGCTGCGTGGGAGTTTCAGAATGCGATCAAGCTCATGCCCAATCAGCCCGAACCCAAAAATAACCTGGGCCTTGTCTTTGAGGCCGTGGGAAAGCTTGACGACGCCGTAAAGCAATACGAACTTGCCAAGGGTCAAGAACCCGACAACCCCGAACTGACCGGCAACCTAGCTCGGGCACGGGTACGCCGCGGCGATCACGATGAGCAGACCCGAGACCTCCTCACCGAAATCACCCTCAAAGACACGCGTGAAGAGTGGGTCGAGTGGGCCAAGGAACAACTCGCCCTCATGGGTGGCCCAAGCCGACGTTCGTTTCCCGAGTTCAATCAGACTCAACCGATTAATCAGTGAAGCCGTCCATGAGTACCGCGACCACTTCTAAATACCTCCAACGCCAAGCCCGACCGGGAATTCCCCGCGGCACGACCGCGGCACGATTTATTGCGGCTCTAGTACTGATCCTTGCCGCAGCGCTTAAGCTCCACCAATGGGTTCGATACCCCGGCGGAACGGATATTGGTGCGGCTTGGTTGGCGGGGCAGATTGCCGCCGAGTGGCTGCTCGCCTGTTGGTTGATCTCTGGGGCGCGGGTCAAGCTCGCGACCATCGCCGCGATCATCGCCTTCACGGCTTTCGCGATCTGGAACATGTACCATGGTCTTAGTGGCCGTCAGGACTGCGGTTGTTGGGGCACGGTCGAGATAAGTCCGTGGCTGTCATTTACCATCGATTTGGGGGTCGTTTTCATGCTCGGAGTCTTCTTCCCACGGCGTCGTTTACCTATGCCCGCACGTCTTGGTTTCCAGTCTTTGGTCGGATTCGTTGCGATTGCCGGCGCCGCTGTCGCGGCCGGAATCGTCTCAACCACGCAGCCGGCTAAACTTCAGGGCGATGGGCAGATTGAAGGCGAGGAAAAGCAGGTGGTAGTCAACACTGCTTCCTGGGAGGGTCAGACCCTTCCCCTGCTCAACCATATCGATATCGCCGAACAACTTAAGACCGGACTCTGGAAGGTCGTGTTCTATCGCAATAACTGCACCGCTTGCCAAGATGAACTCAAGACCACGATTGCAGACAGTCAAAAGAATGACAAGCCTCAAGTCGCCTTGGTGGAGGTTCCGCCGTTCACCGACGCCAAGCTGACAAAGATGGATAAGACTCGTGTCGTGCCCGGCCGTCTCAGCGACAAGCAAGACTGGATTCTGACCACGCCACTTGTCGTCAACCTACAAGATGGAAAGGTCGTAGGCCTCACCTCGGCGGCCAAGACCACCCCATCCCAAAACACAGGCGCGGCCAAATTTACGGACAGTGTGCCACGGGAGAAAAGCCCATCGCATCATTTTGGTTATGTCGAGCCTCAGAGCACTCATCACACGGTCTTCGTCGTAAAGAATCCGTCTGACAAAACACTTTCGATCAAGGCAATCATAGCCGAATGCAGCTGCACTCGGGTCTTGTTCAAGCCGACGGAAATCCCCGCTCGAGGTGAGGTTGAGGTTCCGGTCGAGTTTGTCCCTCCTGCCGAGATGGGCGAGTACAGCAAACGAATCTTTGTGGTGGGAAATGGTACTGATCCAATTGCGACGTTGCAGGTTCGCGCGTCGATCGGGCTGGCACTTGGGGTGGAACCAAGCGCGTTGACTCTGCCCCGTGCCGCCAGCGAGGAGATATCAGTCACTGTCGTAAATCACGGGACGACCGCAGTCAGGCTCCTCTATAGCACATCAACCATCAAAGGATGCACGGCTGTGGTACCACGTGAACCCATTGCACCGGGCGGATCTGTAAAACTCCCGGTCCGTTGGAGTGGAACCTCCGACGCTCGTTCGTTCGATGGGATTTTGCAAATCCACACGAATGACAAGCGCCAGCCAACCCTATCCGTTGGTCTCAGTACTCTTAAACAGTAACACGTCTTACACCTTGGATCTAAGGCTGCTTCTCACAACTTGATCCCGTGAAAACGACCATTGCATAATTGCCGGCATCATCTCGCTAATCGTGCGCGGATGCACAATCATCACCAACACGTTGATCACTCGGCCCGCCCTTTCCCGTGGCGCCACCCGGAGATTCTTGGGTAGCCTTTTTCTCAGGATTTGGTCCTTGGCTTTGAGGTATTGAACCTGAAAGATCAGCTCCCCTCCGTCGACCGTGCCATCAGAACGCGGACCGAGTTGCGACCAAGAAATGTCAGTACGCGGCACACGAATGACCCTGGATTTGAAGCCCCGTTTATCGCTGTGTCTCATGCTCCGCGAGACGTACGGCGCGGGCTTTTGAACGGAAATAGGTGGCACGCGACTGGCCGGTAAGTTTGATAAACCGCTCCACCCGCTCTCGCTCGGTGAGCAGGGTGGAGTCGAGCTGCAATGCCACCAAACAGGCTAGACGCGCATCAGGAATTAGCATCCGGAGCAGGCTCGAGCGCCAGTCAGCGAACCCCGCGCCGCGTAGCTGAGCTCCTTTACAGTAGTGTCGCATCGAGATCGCCGGGATGGAGGGCATTACGTCGGCGATGAACGCGTATACCTGACGATCCTCAAACCACTCGCCTACTTTTCGGTGGACTTCCTCATTGGAGGGGTCAAAATGCAGGATGATGGCGCGGTCTTCGAGCGCGCGTACATTAGCGTTGATGCTTCGCCACTCGTTTGCCACCAGAATGATGCGGCTGCGCGTGATGAAGGACGCCGGGACGTCGGGTGATTTGATGGTGAGGTTGGTCAGCCAGCTCACGCGGCGCGCCGTTTCGGTGTTACACAGCGGCTTGAGGAGACGGACACAATCGCTGTCGGCGTAGAGTTTGTCTAGATCGTCGAGCACAACAGGTAGGTCGCGGTGTTCCCAAAGGTGTCGGTAAAGGCCAAAGGTCTGCATGTGCCCCTCGACATAGAGTGTCTGAAGACCGGCGGCAGCGGACGAGCGATCTGGGACGGTCACGCGGAGTGCGCGTTTGACGCTCTCACTTTTGCCCGTCCCGTGCCTGCCGATGAGGAGGACGAGCCCCAGTTCGCCCAGCGAAAACTTGCACAGATACAGGTCAAGCTGTGCGTATGTTGTCAGGGTGATTGCCTCGCGGGGCACCATGGCTTTTTGGTGTCGCGTATTCATGATTCGACAGACGTTTTGAATCGATGTGATTGTGTCCGAACGCATGTAGCGGTGGCGTGGAGAAGGACTTTGCGAGACTTTGAGACGTCGCTTCGTAAGGTGATGGCCCGCCGTTGGTTCCTGAAATACATTTGGTCTCATCCCGAAAGACCTGACTCGACCAGTTCGATCACTGATGGCGCCGCCCCACTGCTTTAGACGGACGCCCCCTGCTTCGACGGTATTGGTCGGGGTCTAACCCTGCCGCCAAGAGCGCCGGGTACCAACCTCCATATCGCCGAATCGCAGCCATCAGTAACGGCCGATCCTCCACGTACACGGCAAACGCGTGCATGCCCCGATTGGCACGCAGCCTGGTCACGATGGATGCGAGGATTTCTTGATCAGATCAAAACTCGCCCGGCTCCCGGCAGCGACGCCCCACCGCATCGAACGCCCATTGATCGGTAGTAGGCGCTTTGAAGCCGCTCTCGAGGGAAGCGGAACGCATTTGTGACGGATCCATCCCGGTCTCGATCGCTGCCGTTCGATTGGCGGAAACCACGCCGGTGTATTGGTCTGGGTCGAGGCCCGCTGCGTCGACCGCTGCCCGCCAGTCACCAAAGACACGGACCGCGGCTTGAATCAAAGACCTTGGCACCCTTGCCAAATCTAAGGATTCATTATTGAGGGCACGCTTGAGGACTCCTTCGATAACGCGCTCTCGCGACCAAGGCCGAACAAGGTGAAAAACAGCCGGATCGATCCCCGCCGCGATAACCGCCTTGTGCCATGTTCCGAAAATTCTCCGCGCAGCCCGAACAAGACCGGCATGTCGCTTCTCCAGTTCGGCAAAGTGTGAAGGCTTGCGCCTACGTGACAGCGACTGAATCGATTTCAAGATTCGCGTGGGATGCCATCGCTCCTGGGGGGTTACAAGTCCGGCTGAGACACCAGCGGTTGCAACCGCATGGCGCCATGATCCGAAGATTCGGGTCGCGGCCTGGTACATCTTGTTTTCGACCCCGCTACCTCCTCCCGCCGTGAGCGGAAGCCCGGCCGATTCACGCCGGAGAATCTCACGGATGATTTTGTCGCGCGACCATTTCATCGGTGATTAGGCCTTGGCATCGGCGATGACCGCCTCGAAACGCGAGACTACGGAAGGATGGCTCTGGTCGAGGTATTCTCGAACACGGGCGTTGGTTAAAAGAGAGCGTGCGTAAATGGCGAGCCTCAGCAGGTCGATCGTGTATTGCTTATAGAGCCGTGAGTAGAAGTCGTGTCTATGCTCCGCCTCCGCCAGTTTCTGAATCAACCCGTCTTTTCTTTGGCCGTTTTTATCCCAAGGGCTTTTCTTGTGTCCGCGTGTTTCGCGGAGAGGCCGCGGGGTTTTGAGGATCATGGCGCGGGCGAACGCAATGCTGTAATCCTTGTATCCGTCCATCGCGGTAACGATTTCCTGCTGCCGCTCCGCCTCGACATGCGTCAGCTCCCGCGCACAAGCCTTCGTAATCTTGCCTTGGTCGAAAGCCGTAGCGGCCGCGAGATGCAGTTGCTTAAGCAATTTGCGCTTTACGCGATGGGTGATGCTCAAAACGCCTAGCGCAGATGCTATTGATTGCTCGTCTAACTCCTCCAGCGATTTCTCTATCATCCGGTGTTCCTGCACGGGCGATATCCGGTTCACCATGCGGTTGCCCGTAAACGCCTCACGGTACTTTCCCACGATGCAGGGCGCCACCTCCGCCCCAAGCTCAGCCAGAGCACGGTATCGTTGGACGCCGTCCAGGATGAGATACGCATCCCCTTCGGGGTAAACAATCAAGGGCTCGATGAGCCCGATGGCCTTAATGCTGGCGAGAATCCTGTTGTACTCCTGCTTGCCCACCGTTCTGTCGCGAAGAGGCCGTAGTTGGCCCATGGGGACGTCGACGGCCTTGGATTCGTCCATGGAATTCCCTTTCAAAATGGGTCATTTCGCCAATGAAACGGCGTAGCTCCCCGAAAGCTCGGGCCGTTTGTCCAGCCCTTCGGTTTCCAGCAACTCAACCAATTCCGAATCATTGAAAAGCTCCGCGACACCATCCAAAAGCGTGAAGACGCGACGTTCCTTCACCTCTGCCTCCCGCACATACGACTCCTTGGCTTCGGTGGCGCTGGCGATATCGTTGGTCAGGGCTGCAACGGTGTATTCAGCTTGCGCCCGGCGTCCGTCCTTGCGTTTACGCGGATCAGCGCGAGCATTAATAATTGCTCGTACTCTTGAGAAGTTCTGACATCCCACGATCCCACGATCAAATGCGTCCATAAGCACGTGCTGAATATTGGCACTATCGGTCTCCGCGACCAGCATGGCGAAGGAGATCGGAAACAGTCCCTGCTCGACGCCCTGGATCAGCCGATCCTCACCGTTTTTGACCAGCCCAATGAACTGCCGGATGTATTCCTCCGCGCGACACGCCACTTCGGCAATCTTGGCGAACGACCATCCTTCATCGTGCAATGCCTCGAGTTCTCGGGCGAACTCCATGGTGCCGGCTCGACTCCGCGCAAGGTTTTCCACGAGCGACTCAAGGTAGGCCTGTTTTCGTGTGCACGTCACAACCTCAGCACGAATCTGCGTTCGCCCGAGCCGCTGCTGCGCGATCAGCCGCCCCTCACCACAAATCAACTCATAGAAGCCGTCTTTGACCAGAAACTTGTCATTGACCCGGATGTCCTTGAGCTGGCCGTTGGCACCGATGCTCTGCACGTTCAGGGCAAATTGCGCCTCGTCACGAAGCCGTGAATTGATCACCTTGATCTTGTCGATCGGGATCATTTCGCGGCGCCGGTCTTTCATCAGCACGATGGAAGCGGTAGTCATTACGCCCTCGCTAGTTGAAGGATCATTTCCAAACCCTAGTGGCCGTACATGTCCAAGCGCGAGTGGGATGAGCCGAACAGCCGGATCCCACGCCCTCGGACCAACAGCCGTGGCAACGCCAAATACCCCAGGATCTGAGGGACCTTGGGGCCCGAAACGGGAACCCCCAAGGTGATGTCTACGGCACCGCGATCATCGGGGCGGAAATACCAATACTGGTCGTACCCGTGCGGCATCGGAACCGACGGCTGAATGAAGACCGTGAACTTTCGGTTGATGACCAGGAAATCGTCGTAGGCTTCGACATGGCTTGCGAGGCCACGGACGAGCCCTTCGACTTCTTCCCGGACTTGCCCCAACGCGATTCGGAAAACTTGCTGGTAGGCGGCGTCGAGCGAGGCGAAACGCGTGGCATAAGTGGTGGGCGAAGGAGCAAGCGGGTCGGCACGAACAAAAGATGGACGAATAAAGTCGTGCTGCTCAACTAGCCGTGTGAGTTCATCAAGCATGAACTCTGGTGTAAACCGGGAAGAAGATTCTTCGAGCGTTTGCTGAGCCCGGTCGAACGTGTCCTGTTTCACGAGCGGATCGAACGCCCGCGTCGTCCGCACCCATTGGTCATGGGGATTGCGCCGTGTCGGCGTCAACAGTTTTTGGGTTGTCTTGTTGTAGACCAGCGTGCCTACATAGACGGCGTTTTTGAGGATCCGCCGGATCATAGACGCATTCCAGGAGCGCCCACTGGCCGAAGCCACGCCGTCGCGGTTCAGATCCTCAGCGATCCGTTTAATGGTGTGCCCTGCCTCGGCGTACTCGTGGAATATCCGTTGCACCGCGTCGACCTCGGCTTCGTCTCCAAGCGTGAGCGTTACGCGTTGATTTTGAATGCTCTTACGCTGTCGCGGCGCCAAAACCTGAACGGGTCGGCGTGCTTCGTCCAACAAAAGCCGACGAAAACCGTAGGGCGGCTTTCTGCCGACCCAATAGCCCTGCTGGGCTATCTTCATGCAACCATGGAAGACCTTAACGCTCAGTTCCTTGCTGTACTGCGCGGCCCTGAATCGCTCGAATTGCACGTAGACTGGATAGAGCGGGTCATCGGGCCTGGGCATACCCAGGGTGGTATAAATGACTCGCTTGCCGTGGCGTTTGCATTCCGCGCTGTAGGTGGCTGAGAGGTCTATGTCCTGAAACCGCCCCCATCGGCTCACGTCCAGGCAAAGAACAAAATCAAAATCATTTCTCTTTTTCACCCAATTCGCCATCATGTCTTGAAAGGCGTCACGGCCCTCCGCGGTCAATCCAGACTTCCCGCGATCCGAAAACTCGTGAATGATGTCGACACCGTTGGCCACTGCCCATTTGGTGACCAGCTCCTGCTGAATAGCGACAGAGTTTTCCTGCCGGTCCTGCGCTGAGTGTCTGTAATAGGCGACGGCGCGGTAGCGCGGGGGCGCCGACTCGGGCTTTGGTTTTCCCCGGGCCCACCACAGACTCTGATTACCATTTGAAGATTCGCCCATCTGTCCCCCGGCGAGATGCGATGCTGACCGCAGCGCGGATCAGTCGCGTTGAAAAGTATGGCCGGAGACTGTGGGCTTTCGTGAGGTGGGTCTGTGGGTTCCCTGTGGGATCTCTTGCTCGTCACTGGTGGTGGGAACTGAGCATGAGACCATAGGTTTGATGCTCACCCTTGATCGCCGAGGCAAGATCGTCCATGCCCGCCTCGATCAACGCGCTGCGTAGATCACGAGCAACGGCTCGGATGGTGGCACGAGATCGCCTGTTGCCGTCCCACACATCCACCATCAGTTGCTCGTATGGCACGAAGTGATTCAGTCTGCGCGCGAGTCTTTCAATGAATCGAAAAGGAATCATTCCCCCCAGGTGGCATTGTTTGCCATTCCATCGGACTGAAAACGTGGAGGTGTCGACGATTGGGCGCGCACCTTGACGCGCACCAGTCGCAGATGATCGTGGCACGTGAGACTCGAATGGGACCAGGTCATCCAATATTTGCTCGGCTTCGTCCAAGCTCCGGACGGTCTCGACAAGGGAGGCTTTCATGATGTGGATGACAGCTTGTAGGCGGTAGACTGAATGATCGACGTGCATGGCTGTAAGCTCCCATTTTGCCGGCGAACTCCGCCGGTGATTGAGACATTTGGTCAGGACCCAACGGGGAGCACTCGTCGCAATGTGGGAGGGCCTCGCCTACATAGGAATGACCGCCCAGACGGCCGGGTGTTCGCCGTCCTGAGGGGCCTCTTATTATGGAGGGGCGGTTCGCCGGTCTGCCTCGATTGGCGGGCTCCCGCTGGTTTGGAGAAGGGCTGACGGCGGATTTTGGGCATGTCAGGGTCAAGCGACCCTGACATCCGCAAGTCACAATCACGTCAAGTCTTAGCCGATTTTGCAGCCTGAAAACCCTGACAAAACTGCCATAAATTCCGCCATATCATGGCCTTCATATGCTGTCGGGGTCATTGCACATTGAGAAAGAGAAGAGCATATCCCCCGCAGCGGGAGCAGCTTGGAGACTTCTCCAAGCATCCAAGAGTTTGAGAATTGTTGGCTAGAGAATGGCGGAGGTGATGGTTTCGGTTCGGCTCGC
>CAUJHS010000063.1 GCA_963204915.1 Planctomycetota bacterium
ACCGGGGCCATCCGCATCGGCCTTCAGCAAGATCTGCGCTCGCCGCACCTTCTGCGACGACCCCTTGAACCTCTTAACCACCTCTTCCAATGTCGCGCGTTCCTGGTCCGTGAGACGGACGATATACTTCTTCTGCATGGCGACCCTCCTTGGTTGCCTTAAATCATCGCCGAATCATGCTTGGCGACCAATCCCAATATCGAAAGGTGACAGAGCACTAGGTGCGGTGCGCCGCATCAAGAAACTTCGCGTAACGCCGCGGGGATATATTTCAGCAAGTCACTAGAGATGAGGCTGACTTGCCCCAGTTCTTCGGCGGCCAGATCTCCGGCAAGCCCGTGAACGTAGACCGCCAAGCGAGCCGCGTCGTAGGGTGTCAACTTCTGACATACAAGAGCGGTAATCAACCCGGTTAACACGTCGCCTGTGCCCCCGGTCGCCATCCCCGGATTGCCCGTTGTATTGAGATGCGTTCGTGCTCCGTTGGTTACTAAGGTAGGATTGCCCTTGAGGACAATGGTGACGCCGCACTGTACAGCTAATTCCACCGCGCGCTGTTGAGCCTCAGACGTATTCAGTTTCTTCTCCTGGGACAAGCGTTGAAACTCGCCAGGATGCGGCGTAAGTATGCGCGGTCCACCGGGCCGGGATAATGTGTCTTCGCATTTTGCCAGTAGGTTTAGGCTATCGGCATCCAACACCATGGGCTTCGCGACCGAACGGTATAGCCACTCGACTAAGTCCTGTAGGGAATCCGTTTGCCCCAAACCTGGTCCGCACGCAATGCATGTGGCTGACTCAATGGCGTCTTCTAAGGCGTTTCTCGCCCTTCCGGCGATGCGCCCGTGACTGTCGCAGGGGAGGGGCAGTGTCATATAGGAGGGTTCGAAGCTCGCGACCGTGTCCAGGCATACCTCGGGCACGGCGAGTCGAACTAATCCCGCGCCGCCGCGTAAGGCCGCCATGCCGCTTAACGCGATGGCGCCTGACATTCCCCGTGAGCCCCCAATGAGCAAAGCCCTTCCAAAGTCACCCTTGTGGGCCGTTCGCTCTCGTTGAGGTAACCGTGGCAAAGGTGGGGACATGTCCGTCTCGCACTTGCAAAAGTGAATGGGCTAGGTTCAGCGACGTCGAACGTCATTTCGCCTACCGCCACTGTGGCAAAAGCGTTTCGAAGCGTCAATTGCGTTGCGTCATGGCGGCGTCGTAGGTTGGGTGTGTAGAGATGCTGCGCGTTTGGCCTTGTAGACAGCCAATTCGCTTTCGCATACGTTTGACCGCACGTTTGATTTCGGATCAACTGCCCGAACAAAGGATCAGCGTAATGAAGGCCGCTTACATTGAAGAAACGGGGCCGCCCGACAAAATCATTTACGGCGATTTGCCCATGCCAACGCCCAAAGCGAACCAAGTCCTGGTGCGGGTCAAGGTTGTGTCGGTCAATCCGATTGATACGTATATTCGCGGCGGAATGATCGCCGCGGAATTGCCCAAACCGTTTATCCTCGGTTGCGATGCAGCCGGTGTTGTCGAGGCGGTGGGCGCGCAGGTAACACGGTTCAAGAAAGGAGACCGGGTTTGGACCACGAACCAGGGGCTTCTCGGACGGCAAGGGACATTCGCCGAATTCTGTGCGATCGATTCCGACTGGGTTTACGCGACTCCCGATAACGTTGATGACCATACTGTCGCCGCGTGCGCCTTGGTCGGCGTTACGGCGCATCTGGGATTGGTGCGAAACGCGCGATTGCAATCAGGAGAATCGATCTTCGTGCACGGAGGAACGGGCGGCGTGGGTTCGATGGTTGTACAGATGGCCAAGGCGATTGGCGCTCGGGTATTGACCACCGGCGGATCCGACGAGAAATGCGCCCGCGCGAAAGCGCTTGGTGCGGATGAGGTCGTGAACTATAAAACGCAGGACGAGGACGCCGCTCTGAAATCGTTCGCGCCTCCGGGCGTGAATGTCTATTGGGAAACGCTGCGCGAGCCCAACTTCGAGAAAATTGTCGCTGCATTGGCTGAACGCGGGCGTATCGTACTCATGGCGGGCCGTGACGCCAAACCCGTGTTTCCTGTGGGGCCATTCTACGTCAAACAGTGTTCGATGTTTGGCGTCGTCATGTTTAAGGCAAAGCCTGAGGAAATGCGAGCTAGCGCCGACGAAATGAACCGATGGATGGCCGAGGGCAAACTCAAGGCGCAAATTGCGAAAGTGTTGCCGTTGTCGCAAGCGGCCGAGGCGCATCGCTTGCAAGAGGCCAGCACCGTTCACAAGACCGGAGAACTGGCCGGAAAGATTGTGCTAACGGTGGATTAAGTCGTTTTTGATTGGACCTTGATCGGGGCGATGCCGGTCGATCTGTCCGGCATCGCTACCTAAATAACTTTCGGAATAGCAAACCGATTTTGCAAACGAATTGTTCGTTGTCAGTTCAAGACGTACACGTAAATTCCGATCCATGGGGTTAGTTGGAAACGATTCCCTGAACCGACAGTTGCGACTTGCCAAAACCTCCCAGGAATTGCGGCCGGACAATTTGTCGTGGAATTCCCAGATTATCGAAAAACTCGGGATAGGGTTTTTCCGTTTCGGCGGCCGCTTGTTGGAGTGATTGCCCCTCTCTGGCGACCAAGACTCCTGATGGCCCGGTTTCCGTTTGGCGAAGCCAACTCTCTGCCCCATCGATTTGAATTACCACCGTGTGGATGAGGGGTTGATAGGTGACCGTGGTCGTTGGTCCGTTGAGTCCCGCGCCTTGCTGATACGATTGCGACTTTGGCGCGCCGCGCGTGATTGATGCTATGAGTTTCGCGGGCGCGGCTGAGTTGACTTTCCAGCCGTTCGCCGCAATCTGTTTTTCCAAAGAACGACGCACCCGATCACCGTCCGCGCCGCCGATGTTAATCTGAAGACTGACTTCACGGCCAGGAGCCAAACCAAACAATTGTGTTTTGTCAACGTTATTCAAGGCCTGTGTCGCTTCGGGATGGGGAAGCGTAACTACGCATAACGTGGGAATGCGACTCGACCCCGGTAAGATGTCTCTCGCGATGTAGGCTACGTGTCCGGCAAAAGATTGCAGGATAAACGTTGAGCCAATCGACCGGAGTGTATAGTCCCAAATCGTGCAGCCAGCCTCGAGATCGACGAGATACTTTTGCCCCACTAAAATGTGACTATCGCTTGTCCAAAGCAGGCCGTTGTCGCCAACGACGGACCCCGGAGGCAAGACGCCCTGGTATTTCGATTCGCCCGTACTGAGATCGTAAACCCGGAGGTCACGATCATTGTATGTGAACGCGAGTTGCGCCCCGTCTGGAGAGAACTCTATGTGGTGCAGAGGCAACCATCCCGTATCCCAGAAGCCTGCCTGTTGACCAGTCGAGAGGTCGACAACTGCAATACCGTTTTCGCCGTACATGGCCAAATAGCGACCGCCGGGGCTGACCGCGGCAACTTCGGCCTTCCAGAGTTTTTCAACTCGACGTTTTTCTAAATCCCAAAGCACGATTTCGTCGTTGCCCGTCAAGAAGACAGCTCGCCCAGCTCCCGCGAGATGGGCGTCTTCAAACGTTTTGGAGAATGGGTTCGGATCATCGTTTTGCAGAACCAAGGCATATACGGGTTGCGGGGACTCCTCCACCTTGGGCCATTTCCAAACGACGAGTCGTTTGTTGTCTCGCGGTTCATAGGTCAATAGCCAACCATTCGTAGCGTCGCACGCGAAAAATGCATGTCCGCCCGGGAGGGCAGCGTCTTTGGTTACTCGCTTTTCCGCGACGTTGCACCATGCGAGCTGTGTCGAAGGAGATTTGCCGGGCGGTTGATTGACGATCGATGCGATGATCGTCGTTTCATTGATTGGCGCTATGCTTGCCAAACTTTCAAAGGTGGATAAATCGCGTAGGGGAGTAGCGCCGGTCGCGAGTGTAGAAAGTTTCGCCGGATCTGGCGCTAAGCCTTTGGGAGGCGCCAGTTTTTCCAAAGCTGTGACCGTTGAGGAGTCGATGCTGCACGCCACGGTCTCTACTTGGAGTTCACCCGAGTCGGCGGCTGGCGTTTGGCTTGAACCGGGCACGCTCGCCATCCCCGGCGTTCCCGACGGTGCAGGGTCGCCGGGTTTGCGAATTCGATCTGATGCGACCCATTCGTCGAACGCGTCGGAGTAATCGTCGTAGTGGATGAGCCATCGCTGTCCCTCCGCTCGCACCACCGTTGCGGGCCACCATCGTCGACTTTGGAGCACTTCCACCTTTTGTCCCGCTTGGAACGAAACGCTTCCCGTCGATTGATTTTGAGGGTCTGGCGCCGTAGCGAGAAATTCAACGTCTGCCTGGCTCAGCTTCGAAATCGGTACACTAATTTCCACCCCATCCGTTTTGCGAAGCTTGATATTCGCGCCTTGCTTCGCCACCAGCACGGCCTCGATTTTAAATTGGCCTGTTGCATCGGACCAAATTCGCAATTGACCGCTCGGAGACGCTGCTTCCGCACCTCCCAATGTGGAAGCGGACGCGCTGGGTTGGGAAGGTAATCGCACCTGCCCAAGCGTAACAACACCAACTTGGGGCCGCCCGCCTTGCTTAATGCGGACTTGCACCGACTGACCATCGGGCATAATCCGCGTAACCTCGCCTTCCACCCAGCGACCACGCACGCTGACTTCAACGTTTTGTCCCACTCGCAATCGCTCTTGCGCTGCACTTATCGACGCACACAAAAAGATCGCTAGGAATAGCCCGATACGAAACTCTTGAACCAAGCCCATGATGAACTCCGACAACCCCCTAACCCTCGCAGGAAACGCCTGACAAACCTCAGGCGTAGAAAAAACGACAAGTGTAGAGGATAGGTTACCTGAAACGCGCGGGCGGGAAAAGAGTTTTTTGGATTCGTAGTCGACAATTCGGCAGAATTCCGGCAACTTTACAGCGACGGGGCGTTCGGCCATACTCACAACTTCTCCCGCCTTTCAGGAGCAGTCTTGTATGCGAAATTGCGTGGCGTACATCGCGATCATCTTCGGCGCGTTCAGTTTTGTTCTTGTATCCCAAGTTCGCTCGGACGATGTGATCCCTCATCATCAGACGAAACCCCCAGGGCCCGCACTTTCGCCCCAAGAAGCGATCGAGAAAATGGATGTGCCCGAAGGTTTCACCGTTGAGCTTGTTGCGGCGGAGCCCGACATTCAGAACCCCGTGGCGATGACCTTTGACGATAAAGGCCGCATTTGGGTGACCGAGAGCTTTGAGTACCCGCGGACCGAACCAGGGCCCGGACGAGATCGTGTCAAAGTGCTCGAAGACACCGATCAAGACGGACGGGTTGACAAAGTAACCGTCTTTGCAGAAGGACTTAATATTCCCTCGGGCATTGCCGTAGGTCATGGTGGCGTATGGGTGGCGAACGCTCCAGACATACTGTTCCTGCAAGACACCAACGGGGATCTTAAGGCCGACAAAACCGAAGTCGTCGTCACTGGTTTTGGCCGCACCGATACCCACGAATTGCCAAATTCACTGACTTGGGGACCTGATGGTTGGCTGTACGGTCTGAACGGTGTGTTCAACTTCTGCCACGTTAAACACAAGGGCAAAGAGTACGAGTTTACCTGTGCGCTGTTTCGCATTCACCCGAAAACACGCGACTTTGAGCTATTCGCGGAAGGTACGAGCAACCCTTGGGGCATTGCGTGGGACCCCGAAGGCAGCGCGTTTCTCAGCGCTTGCGTGATCGATCATCTTTGGCACTTGACCGAAACAGGCTACTATCATCGCCAGGGCGGGCCTTACCCCCCGTTCACCTGGAAGATCGATTCCATTGTCGATCACAAACACCAAATGGCCGCGTATTGCGGCATCCACTATTTTGATAGCGACGCGTATCCGGAAAAATTCCGCGATCGCCTGTACATGGGCAACATCCACGGCAATTGCATCAACGTCGACAAGCTCCGGAGAGACGGCTCAACGTACTTTGCGACGGGCGAACCCGATTTCCTCTCCGCCAACGATGCGTGGTTCATGCCCGTTGTTCAAAAGACCGGCCCTGATGGATGTTTGTATGTTCTGGATTGGTACGATCGGTACCACTGCTATCAAGACGCGCGACGCGATCCCGAAGGAATTGATCGTGGCCGAGGTCGCCTCTATCGCGTTCGCTACCAAGAAACACCGCGCGCTCCAAAGTTCGATTTAGCATCGGAAAGCGATGACCGGTTAATCGAGCGGCTTCATAGCGGCAACGTTTACTACCGAGACATCGCCCAACGACTCTTGACCGAACGTAATCAAGACGACACGCGTCGAAAGCTCGAACAACTCGTACTGAGCGAAGCTCCGCGCAAGACGCGTCTCCATGCACTTTGGGCCATGGCGGGGACAGGCTCCTTGAGTCCCGAGTTTCATGAGAAACTGCTGGCGCATTCCGATGCAAGTTTTCGCGCCTGGGGAGTTCGCATGGCCGGTAACATGGGCCAAATCGCGGATACGCTTCGCCAGCGCATTGTGCAAATGACCGGCGATTCCTCGCCGGACGTTCAATTACAGGTCGCAATCGCCGCACGAAAGATCTCGGGCGTTGACGCCTTGCCCCTGTTGATCGACGTGTTATCGCGATGCGGAACGGATCCGTTAATCCCGCACATTGTTTGGCATAACGCGCATCCGATGATCGAACGTGATCCCATGCATTTTGTCCATTTGTTGACGCAGAAGGACTTTTTGGCCCGCCCTGGCGTTGCGCGAATGACGCCCCTGGCCGTTGATCGAATGCTCGCGATCAAGAACGCCGACCCCGCCGCCGCTGGTGCGTTTTTTGCTGCCTTGCTCATCGAAGACGCGGCTGATCAAACGACTGTTTCGCAGTGCCTGCAAACCCTGGCGCAGCGGATTCGCACCGGAGAGGTTGCGGGTGAAAAGTTGGCGGCGCTCTCCGAGCACCTCAAAGATTCTCTTGGGAGCATCATACAGAATGAGAAGAACGATGAAGGCGCGTTTCAGGCCGCGCTGGTGGCCGCTGCGTGGGGCGATCCGGTGGCGCAAGAACGTTTGCGCATGAGGGTCGTGACCGACAAAAATCCGGCGGTACGACTGGCGGCCCTTGAGTCGCTGATCGCAGGCGGCGACGAGGAAGCTCTTACGCTCGCCCTTTGCGTCTTGACGGATCCGAAAAACTCATCGCGCGAACTTCAAGCGGGCGTGCTCGGCTCGCTCGGCCGACTTGACGATTCGCGCGTCGGCAAGATGGTGGCAAGCGCCTACGAACGACTTGACGCGGAACAGAAACCGAAGGCCATTGAACTGATGACACAACGCGCAGCATGGAGCAAAGATTTGCTCGAAAGCATTGGCAAGGGTGCTATTCCGACAACCGCATTGAACGCCAACCAGGTCCGACGCATGCTCGATAGCGGCGACGCCAAACTCGTCGCGGCCGTGCAACGCCACTGGGGCACGCTTCGTACCGAACGCGATCCGAAGCGCGAGGAAATCATCACACAAATGCGCGGCTTCCTGCGCGCTACGCCAGGCGATCCGCACCGCGGACGTGAAGCGTTTATGAAGGTTTGCGGCCAATGCCACAAGATTTATGGTCAAGGACAAGAGGTTGGTCCCGACATCACAAGCAACGGGCGCGGAAACTTCGAGCAATTGTTGTCGAATGTGTTTGACCCCAGCTTGGTGATCGGGGCCGCTTACCAAGCACAAACCGTAATCACAAACGATGGCCGCGTGCTTTCTGGATTGTTAGTGGAAGACAGCCCGGTGCGTGTGGTGTTGAAAACCCAAGGTGGGAAGCTGGAGACCATTCCGCGCGACGATGTCGAGGAAATGCGCATCAGCAAGCTTTCCTTGATGCCGGAAGGTTTGGAAAGCCAGCTTAAACCCGAAGAAATTGCCGACTTATTCTCGTTCCTTGTGCTGGACCGTCCACCGGAAGACCCCAACGCGGCTTTAATTCCCGGAGTCAAGTAATGCGAGGCCGTCAGGGACGCGCGACTCGCGGGTCGTCCGATGCTACAACGTCCGTCGGAATCGGCAAAGTCTATCTAGTCGGCGCGGGACCGGGAGATCCCGACCTCATCACGCTCCGCGGCGTTGAATGCTTGCGACGGGCGGATGTGGTGCTGTACGACCATTTAGCCAATTCTCGCATTCTCGCCAACGCTCCGTCGAATGCCGAATTGGTATGTGTGGGTAAACACGGGAAGTCGCATCTTTGGTCTCAAGAAGAGATTAACGCGCGCGTGCTGGCCGAGGCGCGTCAAGGAAAAACGGTGGTTCGGCTCAAAGGCGGCGACTCGACGGTGTTCGCCCGCATTGCCGAAGAAACCGAATCGCTTTTGCACGCGGAGACTCCTTTTGAGATCGTGCCTGGCATTACGGCGGCGTTGGCGGCAGGAGCGTACGCCGGCATACCCATTACCCATCGAGACTTTGCCTCCGCCGCAGCGCTAGTGACGGGGCAAGAACATCCCGCCAAGGAAGGCTCAGCATTAGACTGGAGCGCGCTGGCGCGGTTTCCAGGCACCTTGGTCTTTTACATGGGCGTGACAACGGCGCGTCGTTGGACGGAGGAGCTCATCAAGCATGGAAAGCCGGCGGCCACGCCGGCCGCCATTGTTCGGCGTTGCAGCCTGCCCGATCAATTAACGATTCGCTGCACTTTGGCCGACGTGGCTGAGAACGTCGAAGCCAAAGATGGCGGACCATTGCGTCCGCCGGCGGTGGTGATTGTCGGCGAGGTCGCATCGCTGTCGCCCGCCCTCTCTTGGTTCGAGCAGCGACCGCTTTTTGGTCTGACGATTTTGGTCACTCGTCCGCACCAACCCGAAGATCCACTGGAGCATGGTTTGCGTGAATTAGGCGCTGAGGTGCTGCATCAACCCGTCATCAAGATTTCCGATCCTCCGGCGTGGGACCCTGTCGACGACGCCATTCGACGTGTTGGTAGCTTCGATTGGCTCGTATTCACGAGCGCTAACGGGGTGCGATACTTCCTGAATCGCATCTTCACGTTGGGACTTGACGTACGAGTTTTGGGCAACGTTAAGCTTGCCGTAATTGGGCCAGGTACGGCGCACGTATTGAACGAATACCATTTACGCGCAGACTGCCAACCCGATCGGTACGATGCGGAGGCTCTCGCGGAGCGACTCGCGCCAACGGCGCGCAGTCAACGATTTCTCTATGCCCGCGCCAGTCGAGGACGAGATACGCTGCCGTGCATGTTGCGCAACGCCGGCGCCGAGGTTGAAGAGGTCGTCGTCTACTCGAACGCGGATGTCAATGAACCCGATGCGGAAATCACGGCGCGTCTCGCTGCAGGAGAGATTCACTGGACAACCGCTACGAGTAGCGCAATCGCTCGAAGTTTGGCAGCCATGTTTGGCGAAGCGCTCTCAAAAACCCGCATCGTGAGTATCAGTCCTCTAACTTCCAGCGCATTACGGGAATGCGGATGGGAACCTGCTGCGGAAGCTGTGGACTATACGATGGACGGCGTGATCGCAGCACTGCGGAACGCGGTTGTGCGTTAAGTCGTCAGAATATTCCGCTGACGATCCAACACGAATTTGGCGATGAGATTCATCTGCCTTGCGTGTCGCAATCTTGCGAAACCGACGGTGCTTACTTCGGTTGCACTCGGCCGATGCCGAATTGATCGCCAGCAAGCACCGCATCCCGCCCACGAAAGTGGAGTTCGACCATTTTCTCGCTTTGAACCGCGGCGCCGGTTTCGTCGGCAAGTGTTGCAACAACTTGTCGCGTCGCAACGTCAATTACCTCGCCGGTCGATGGCCACGCGTGCTTTCCATCCAGGCAAAAGGTGATCCAACCTGGCTCGTCGCGCAGTTTTACGTTGGCAATTTGCTTGGGCGGCATGACCGTGGCGTCGAAAACATGCATGCGCTGGTTCGCGGCGTCGCAAACCCAAAGTTCCTTTTCATCGGGTGTCAAACCAATTCCATGGCTCGGACAACCGTGTCGTTTGATCGGACCTTTTTGAAATCCTTGGACTTCGACTCGGTGCAGCTTTTCGCGCGTTGTAAGGTCGCCTACTTCAAAGCCCAATAAATCGTTCACGTTCACAAAACACAAAGTTTGTTGTCCATTCACGGTAAACGGTCGAACGGGTGCACTGAACGGACCGACCTGCGCCGTCAAGGTATGCGTGGTCGTCTCTGCGACACCCAGCCACGGCGACCGCAACCCCGCAAGATAGACATGTTTTCCATTTGGACCATACACCGTATTGTGAGCGCCCGACATCGGCGTGATCTTGGCGACAACTTCGCCCGAAATAGCATTTAGCACGTGCCAGTGGTCTTTCTCCAACGACGGCAAGTAGATGACCTGCCCGTTGGGCGAAATCGCCATCCGATCGCAACCACCCTCGTAACGTTGCTCCCACAACAGTTGGTTCTTCGCCAGGTCTAAGCACTGCAGCGTCTCTAATGTGCTGACGTATAAGCGGTCCGTCTCTTCACTCGCGCAAATGCCTTTAACGTTCATCGGTTTACCCGAGCGGTCGAGTCCGCCCAGCGGGATTCGCTGCACGAACCGGTAATCGGCGTCAATGTCGAACACCAATAAGCCGTGTCCTCCATATTCCAGATAATTTCGAATCCCTGGGGTTGCGACGTACAACAATCGCCGCGTTTGTGGCGTTGCGTCGTCGGCGAAAGTTGCTGTCGCGCACGCCAAGCCAACTAGTACCAAAACGAGCGGAAACGCTCGTTGCAGGCGCGATTGCATGATGTACTCCTGGTAAAGAAAACGGAAAATTGCCTCGATGGCAGGCAACGGGCGCGTCACTCTTTTGCGCTCAAGCTGACCGTGAAGCGTCCTTGCGAGTCGGCGGCGGCTCGCGCCATCCCGGCCGTGTTAAAGTCCATCACGATCTTGCCATGGCGATCGACGGCAATGACGCCGCCACTGTCCTTGGGCAATGTTTTCTGAATCACGTGGGCAACGGCGTCTTCCAGAGATGCGTTCTGGTACGCCATTCTCGCCGAAATGTCATAGGCTATGGCGTTACGAATAAAAAGCTCTCCGACGCCCGTGCAGCTAACGGCGCACGTGGTGTTGTCGGCGTAGGTCCCGGCGCCAATAATCGGCGAGTCTCCAATTCGGCCAAAGCGTTTGTTCGTCAAGCCGCCTGTCGATGTTCCCGCAGCAAGGTTGCCATGTCGATCGAGTGCGGCGCATCCCACGGTGCCCATGTGCGCATCGGTTTTCGCTGAATTCTCGGCCTGTTTGGCGCGATTCAATCGCTCGCGTTGGAACGGCGTTGAGAAGTAATCTTGCGGAACCAGTTCGACCCCCATTTCCTTAGCAAACCGATCGGCGCCCTCGCTCGCCAGCAACACATGGCGAGTTTTGGTCATTACCAGTCGCGCCAGAGAGATTGGGTTCTTCACCGTACGCACCCCGGCCACGGCGCCGCACGCCCGGTCTCGACCATCCATAATGGAAGCATCGAGTTCATGCCCTCCGTCGGCATTGAAAACGGCTCCGCGCCCGGCGTTAAACTGCGGTTCGTCTTCCAAATGACGAATCACTTTTTCGACCGCATCTAAACTCGTTCCGCCGCCCTTAAGCACTTCGACGCCCAATTCCAGCGCCTCGCGTAACGCAGTCGTGCGCGCCACGCGAGCTTCTTCGGAAAGTTCGGCCGGATCGTCGCCCGCGCCGCCGTGAATCACAATCGCATAATCCATTGGTTGAGGCTCATCGCCAAGCAAATCGCCGGCCTTTGCAAGGAGGATCCAAGCACACCACACGCCAATCAGTATGCGGGTCATAGGTTGCAACCGTCGGTCCAAGTAAATGGTACGCACATCATGCGAGAGGATCCCGCGCGATCCCAAGTCCGTAAAAGTCTAAACGACCTAAGCGCCGCTGAGGAGCGGTTCCGTTGCCGCCGAGAGAGTTTTGCGGACGATGAGTCAGGAACCGCCATAATTGATTTCGGCCCACAACATGAGCATGCTCATTCCATTGAGCAGCAAATGCACGGTCATCGACGGGGCTAACCGATGCGTTTGCCGGTACAAATAGCCGAGTCCCAGCGCGAGTACAAACAACGGAATTGGATCTGGGCCGTGGCCGAGATGCAATAATGCGAATACTGCAGCACTCACGAAGATCGGCCAGTACGGAGCTTGCTCCGGATCGCTCGGCATGATGTCGTTTTCAACCGGTTGACCGAGCGGTGCTTCGACGCGACGCGGCTTTTCTAACCACCCCTGCAACAGTACGCGGAAAATCAATTCTTCAAACAAGGGGGCCACAATCACCGCGATGAACACACTCGCCACAAACAACCACGGATGTGAATGATCGCGCAACATCATGATGAGGGGATGCTCCGACGGCATCCATTGAACGAGCGCGGCCTGAATCACCAGTACGGGAAGCGCCAACATAAAAAACGCCACCACGCCGATCCGCACGTCGTTCGCCAGTTGCACGAGAGACCAGCCTATGTCGCCTGAGTTTGCATGCGTGCGAATCACAATTCCCAACACGGCGAGCACCCCGGTTGCGAGATTCGCGGCGCCTTGCGCAAGCAACAGGGCGGTCAGTTGATCGGCCGACGCATCTTCCAGTGAAATCGGGCCTCCGCCCAACCATTGGCGAAGTAACACGCCAGCCGCCGCTTGCGTAATCAGGTACGTGGCGAATACCGCGAGCAGATCAAGCAATGTCCACGGGACGGGGCGACGCGGTTCATAGGGCAAAAGCGGTTCTCCGCGACGCCACGCGGCCAAAGCGTTCAGCCATCCGGTTAAACCGAAAACGAGCAGCGCCAGGAAGGCGGCCGCCGCCAACTGCACATGGAGCGGCATGAAGTCAGTCTGCCTCGCGTAGGAACTTCAACGCCGCCAAAACGTACCCGGCTCCGGAATAAATCGTCAGCAACACGGCCGACCAGATCGAAGCGTGCAGTCCCCAGTACAGCCAACCGGGAAGTTCGAAGGCCACGGTTTCTTTGCGTGTATGCAATACAATCAGCGCCGCAAGACTGGCCACAACCGCGGCGCATTGGAACACCATTTTCAACTTGCCGGCCTTACTCGCGGAAAAGTCGCCGCCACTTTGCTCGATAAAGCCTCGCAACGCCGTTACGAGCATTTCTCGGGCTACAACCACCACCGCCATCCAGCCCTTGATTTCCGAATCGGGCTCCGCGGCCAGCATGATGAATGTGCCACAGATGATGATTTTATCGACAAACGGATCGAAAATGCGCCCCAACTTCGTAACCTGCCCGTACTTTCGGGCCCAATAGCCGTCAATCCAATCGGTCGACGCGGCAATCAAAAACACGATCATTGCCGACCGGTAGAATTGCAAAGGGATGAGTACAAACACGGCCACCGCCAGCAACAAACGCAGCAGTGTCAGTTGATTGGGCACGTTAAACAACGTACGGCGTATGTCTTCTTGCGCGGCAACGGTCATGCAACGGTCCGAAAGCCGTAAAAAAGTGGTTCCGCACGGTCCGCCGTCCACATGGAGTCGGCATTCGTCGGCATGTACTCAGCATACCCGTTTGCAACGGTTTTGATAATCGGGCCGACATTTGCAATTGGCGCAAATGCCGCAATGGCACCGGAATCGCCGGGTGGACCAGGGAAACTTTCAACTGTAAATGCGCGTTAGCGAATGCGTCGATGACTTACGATGCGCGCCGTCGCGCGTCGCAAATGTCGACCACTTGCTCCACGAATTTGGCCATGCCGGTTCACGCCACGAATATTCGCAAGGCTGCAGTCCTGCTGACGAGCTTGCCGGCCGAAGAAGCCGCCAACCTGCTCAAAAGACTAAAGCCCAAGCAAGTCGAGGCGGTCTCGGTTGAGATCGCGCGTCTGGGCGCCACGGCCAGTGATGAGCAAGAAGCCATTATCACGGAGTTCGCCGAATCAAACCCCAACGCGCTTGGTGGCGAAGCGGGCGGACTCGATGTCGCCCAAGCGCTCGTCGAAAAGGCGCTGGGCAAAAACGCCCGAGAAACCCTCGACAACGTCAAGCAATCGCTCGATGCGCTCCCGTTTGGCTTTCTCAAACGCGTGGATCCTGAAAACCTGCTGACGTTCGTTATCGACGAACATCCGCAAACCATCGCCCTGGTGTTGTCTCACTTGCCGCCAGCGTATGGCGCGGAAATCATCTCCGGACTACCCACCGAGCGTCAACTCTCGGTGATCCGGCGCATCGCCAATATGGGGCAAACGAGTCCCGAGGTCATCGAAGCGGTGGAGCGCGGACTGGAGCATCGCATGGCAAGCGTCATGAGTCAGTCCAGCACGAACAAGGCCGGCGGCGTTGATTCCGTCGCCGAAATCCTCAATGTTACCGATCGGACGACGGAGAAGGCGCTCCTGGAGAATTTGGCGCAAGAAGACCCCGACCTGGTCGAGGAAATTCGCCGGTTAATGTTCGTATTTGACGACATTATCAAGATTGGGGACAAAGACATTCAAACGATTCTGAAGAACGTTGAAAGCGCCCAGTGGGCCTTGGCGCTTAAACGCGCTTCGGAAGAACTCAAGGGGAAAATCCTGGGCAACATGTCGCAGCGCGCCGCCGATATGTTGCGCGAGGAAATGGAGTACCTCGGTCCGGTTCGCGCCTCGGAAGTCGAGGCGGTTCAACAACAAATCGTCGATGTGATTCGGAAGTTGGAAGACCTCGGGCAACTCACGCTAAGCGCGGGATCCGACGAGGACGAGTTCATTCAGTAATCCGCGGCCGCGGCGCGTCTCGAATGCGTCGCGAGGGATGGATCGGACGTCAGTCCGCCAAGCGCAGCCCCTTGGGCAACGCCTCGCCGAACACGCGGTTCTGCTCCTCGGTGTCGAGCGACCCGCCCGTGCGAACTAACTCGATGAGATGCGGCGACGCACGACGGCTCTCCAACCAGGACAGCGCTTCCTCACGTTTACCCTCCGACACATCGCGATAACGATCGCCCGTTTTGCGCGCCATTTGCATTACCGCGAGGGTGAACATCGGTTCGTCGGCTTCATGTTGAAATAATCGCTCGAGCCACGCTTGCGCCGCCTTCGGCGTAACGACCGTATTGAGCGGACCATACATCGGGACGCGAGCGCCAAGACGCCCCAGCGCCCAGGCAAGCGCTCCGCGGATCGGATCCCACTTGCGGCGAGTTAAGAGGTCGGAAATCATGTCGCCAAGTTCACGTTTGACGTCAACGTCAAGCCATTCCAGTGAACCGAGCAATCGCCAAAGTTCGGGCGTTTCTTGCGGAGCAATATCGAACTCGCCGCCGCGCCCACGTCCCGTGGTCATCCGTTTGTGCATGGCGCGGAGCGAAGCGAGCAACGGATCGGCCAGGGCGCGTTGTTGCCCCGCGTTGAGTCCGCCGCCGATGCGACGCCACAAAATCCAAGATTCATTCCGGCTTGTCGGCGAAGGATGGTACAGCTTTCCTTGTAACAGTCGCCAGGTTTGTGCTACGCGCCAGTCATCGGCCGCGAGCCCGTAGCCAGGCCGTAGCGCATAACCGAGCAAATTCAGCCACCTCGCTTCGTGAGCCGGACTTTTTCGTCGTCCGGCGTCAAGGCTGACGAGTTCTTCCCAGATGCGTCGCAGGAGCGACGTAGGCCATTCTTCGCGGCTCATGGCGGTCGCCTCGGACAGACGCTTCATCAAGCTGCGCGGATCGGCGGCGCCTTCCTGCGCAAAGACTTCGTGCATTCGTTGCCGACACTCGTCCCACAGCGATTCGTCCAGCATGCCCTCGGCCTCGGCGGCCGATTGATGCGCCGTGACATCGGTTTGCGTGGCGCTCCGAATGTCAAACTGCAACCGCCAATTTCTTTCGCCGCCCACTTCACTGCACCAAACATCGAGCACGCCGATTTCGAGTAGTCGGGCGTGCAGTTCAACGTCAATGGCGCCACGCTCCGACTTGCGACGCGTGCGCAACACGGTGCGAATTGGCGGCAAAGGGGTCATCTGTTCGCGGTCCACGGCGACGAGTTGCCCGGGTTGGTCGGTCAATCGAACGCTGGAGTAGTACAGAGGGAACTCAATGGGTTGGCCCACGAGTAAGTGAAACCGGCGATTGGCCAAACGCACTTCGCGTCCTGGCTCGACGCCTGCGGGCGCCAGACAAACGGCGACGTGTTCGTCGCTTTCGACGCCGACGTAATACGTTCGGGCGAGCCCCGCCGCGATGCGCACGCCCTCGCCGCGGCGCACCATGCCATAGTACGCCGCGCCATGGGCGACGGCCAAATCCAATCGTTCGTTCTCCAAAACCAGCGGCGTCCAATCGGGCGCCTCGGCGCAGAACCAGCCAGTTAGCACTTCCAGTAACCGAGTTCGCAAGATCGGCGATGCGAAAAATCCACCGTTAAATAGGACGATGTCCGGCCGAGCCGGATCGTGGGTTTGCGCATCTTCCTCACCCAAGGCGCTATGGCGGTGGGCCGTAAGAAACGCCGCCAAATGGCGCGAAATCGCGGCATCGGGTGCGAAGGGAAGGCCAAACTCTTGAAATCCCGATTGTCGGCCGCGAGGTTTTTCTTCCAGTTGACATTGTGGCAAAAAGCCCTCCATGAGTTGCTGGCGAACTTCCTCGCGGTTCACTTCGATTTGACGTCCGCCCCCCAACAGTCGAGCACCCGAGCCCGGAAGATGAACCGTCGCCGATTCGGGAGCATGACTTGCCAGCAGCGTTTCTTTAACCTGGCGACACAAACGAACCAGGGCCGCCCATTGCCGCGCCGTGAGTTTTTCATGCGTCGCGAATTTGGGCTCCAAGCGGTGCGCCAGCGCCAGGTCGAGGTTGTCTCCTCCTAAGAGCAAATGGTCGCCCACGGCGACACGATGGAATTGAACCTCCCCGGCCTCGGTACGTCGCACGCGAATCAAGGTGAAGTCCGACGTCCCGCCGCCAATATCGCACACCAGAATTTTTTGCCCCGGCGAAACCAGCGTTTCCCAGTTCTCAGCGTGCTTGTTAATCCAGGCGTAAAAGGCCGCTTGCGGTTCTTCGATAAGCACTACTCGCGGCAGTCCCGCCGCCGCAGCCGCGCGAATCGTCAGTTCACGCGCCACCTCGTCAAATGACGCCGGCAACGTCAGTATGACGTCTTGCTTGGCGAGCCGATCGTTCGGGAAGCGGTGATCCCACGCTTCACGCATGTGCCGCAAATACCGCGCGCTGGCCTCAACGGGAGAGAGTTTTTGCACATCCTCCACGTCGTGCCAAGGCAACAGCGCCGCAGTGCGGTCAACGCCCGTATGGCATAACCAAGACTTCGCCGAGGCGATCAATCGTCCTGGCGACAAAGCGCCATGATTTCTAGCGAAAAACCCAACCGTCGTACGCGGCGCGTCCTGGCTCCAAGGCAAACGAAGGGCATCCGGGGTAAACTCGCTTGGGGCGGCTTCATAGTGAAAGGACGGAAGGGTCTCACGCACCTCGATTACGCCCGCTTCGACCAACTGCGGGATCTCGAACGTCCGCACGGTCCACGGCGATTCGTGCGTATCGACATACGCGACGGCCGAATTGGTCGTGCCCAGGTCGATTCCCACGACAAACCGGCTAGGCGGTTCATCGAACAACAGGGAAGGATTTGACGCTTCATTAGCCATGCGCGCGCTCCCGGCGACTCGACCTCCTATTGTACGCGGTCCGGACCGCGCGGGCAGCGAGTACGTCGCGCGGTTTGCTCGGGCAAGGAACGCCTCAACCCGTGAGCGAGGCGAGCGCTCCGTCGAACCACCGCAACTCTTCCGCAATGCCGTCCGCCAAGTGCGGTTGTTTCAAATCCTCCGGCAACACGCTCCAGGCGTACGTTTCCACTTCAAAGTGTTTCACGTGTGAGCGATCGCGCGCGGCCACGAGGCAGCTCAGGATATCGCTTTGCGTCGTCGCCAAATGTCCAAAATGGCTCAGATACACGGGCACGTGAAAATGAATGCGCCAATCGCCCGATGCCGCCTCTCGGTCGGAGTGGGCCGCCAACGCGAGCGGCAAATCCTCAAAGAACTGCTCACCCTCGCGAGCCTGGATCACGGTCTGATGCAAGTAACGATCTTCGGCAAAACGAGCGAGTTGATCGAGCGCGCCGCGGCGTTCGTCGGAGTTCATCCGGTCGAGCGGAACATGAATGGCTGCAGAGACCTGCACTTTTCCCACGGCGATGCCTGCCGCCTGGTATCGAACGAATACCTCGTCTTGTGTTTCGAACATGACCGAGGCGTGACACACATCGTGACACACCCGCAAATGCCTTCGGATTGCCGCTTCATTACCTTGTGGAAGCAGGTAACCTTCAAAAAACTGCACAACATCCTTCGAACGCTGGAGGCAACAACCCGGCTCCGGCTCCAGACAGATCGTTATCGTTCGACCTTCCTCGCGCTCCAATCGCGCCAGGAGTTCTGCGACTTCCGCCAAATGTTGCGCGGCGAGCCGCCATTGCGCGTCGGTCGGTTGCGGGTGGTTCCAGGCAATGGGTAATGTTGAAATGGAGCCTTCCATACCCGGAGGCAACAGGGCATGCTGGACGCGAATGAGATCGAACGTGTAGTCCCGTCGCGACGGCTCCCACCACGTGGGATGGTACACACGGTGTTTCACGACCGGTTGGTGAAAGTCGCCGTACGGAAAGCCGTTTAGGGTGAACGGTAATAAACCCACGTCGTTTAACCACGCGCGGGCTTCTTCGAGGCCTTCGGTTAAGAGTTGCCGCGCCGCATCGGCCGCAAGCCACAAACCGACACCCATCGTCGTGTGGGGTCGAACTGCTTGTTTCACCGCCAGCGCGTGGCGTTCTAAATTGGCGCGCGCGGTTTCCCACGTCGGGCCGGCATGCACATTGGTGCAATAACCAACTTGAAGTTCCATGAGGTACGAATCGGTTCGAGAGTTTTCGCGAACGGAGGCAACCGCGGCGCTTCGGCCGCGAACGGCGTTCATAGGTAGAAACACAATTCTAAGGAAAGTCGCGCAAGATCTCTTGCGCCGCATTGCGGCCGCAGGCTCCGAGAACGCCCCCGCCAGGATGGCTCGCAGCGCCGCAGAGGTACAGGCCCTCGACGGGCGTGTGATGATCGGCCCAACCCGCCACAGGACGAAAAGCGAACAACTGATGGAAATGCATCGCCCCTTGCATAATGTTGCCGCCAGTCAGGCCGAACGTGCGTTCCAGATCGAGCGGACTCAACACCTGGCGATGCTCAATCGCGCCGGGCACGTTGGGAGCGTAACGCGCCAACAGCTCGATGCAACGGTTGGCGAAATCTTCTTTGATCTCATCCCAGGAGCCGCGCGCCAGACGATAGGGAGCATATTGCACAAACATCGACATCACATGTTTGCCCGCCGGCGCCAGTGTGGGATCAACGCTTGAGGGCATGGTCATTTCGAGAATCGGCTCCGTACTGGGCAGACCGTATTTGGCGTCATCAAAAGCGCGTTCAATCGTGTCCAACGTGGGACAAATGTGGATCGTGCCGTGATGGTGCGGTTGTACGCCGTCGCCAGGTATACAAGTGAACCGGGGCGGCTCGGCCAACGCCAGGTTGATCTTCGCCGATGCTGAGGCGTAGTCGATCTTGGCGACCGCTTGTCGGAAGTCGTCGGGCAATTCTTGGGGCGAAAGAAAACATTCGAACGTCAAGTGCGCGTCAACGCTCGAAGCGACGACCGGAGCCTCAAGAATTTTACCGTCCGACAACGCCACGCCTAGTGTTTTCCCACCGCGGGTAAGAATGCGCGACACAGGCGACTCACGGCGAATGTCGACATGTAATTCCTGGCAAACGTGCTCCAAAGCATTGGCCAATCCGCCCATCCCGCCTTGGACATAACCCCAAACGCCACGCGCGCCTCCCGCCGTTCCCATGACGTGGTGCAGCAGGACATACGCAGTACCAGGATACGAGGGCGACGCAAAGGCGCCGATCACGGCATCGGTAGCCAAGGTCGCCTTCAACACCTCGGCCTTGAACCAGCGCTCCAAAATTGGCCGCGCCGCCCCGGAAAGCAGCTCGAGCGCGTCGATTTGCTGCTGTCCCAAGTCCGCTAAGGCGTTATAGAGTTTCCACAGTTTGTTCGTATCCCGCAGGCGCTTGGTCAGCCCAATTTTGCGATGCTCCTTCGGCAATGGGAGCGGATCGGGCGCCGCGTCCGACAGCACTGGCTCGAGTGCCGCGGCGACACGCTCCAACATCTCGCAATATTGGGGGTAACGTTCGGCATCCAACTCGCTGAATTTGGCGATTTCCCCTTGAGTTTGCCGCAGGTTCGGGCCCATTTGCAATGAACGACCATCTAACAGCGGCGTAAACGACGACGGGTTGCGCGGCAAAATGTTCAGCCCGTGCTGTTTAAGCCGCAGATCTCGAATGATCTCGGGCAGAAACAAACTAATGACGTAAGCCGCAGTCGAAACCTTGTACCCTGGCCATAGCTCTTCTGTGGCGGCGCAACCTCCCAAAATGTGCCGTCTCTCCAGAACACATACGCGTTTGCCAGCCTTGCCCAGATAGGCAGCGGCCACCAGACCGTTATGTCCGCCGCCAATCACGATGCAGTCATAGTGCGATTTCGAGTGCATGGGGCGTGTCAAAATGGTTGGAAGGACAGGGTAAGGCTGCGATTGTAGGCTCTGAAATTGCGCAGGGGAACCTGTCGCACCCGGAGGCGGGAAGTAAATCGCTACGCGACGTTTGTCACGATTTTTTGAAGAAATATCTGTATGAATTTTGAAAATCGTTCTTAATAAAGCGTATAGTTAATAGAGGCGTAAAAGGCGGCGTTCTCCGGGTGGCCATCCCCGCCGCAAAACCTAGTCGTCAAGTTCGTCTGACGTAACTCCACCTGCGCGCTTGGCGATTCGCGACGGCGTTTAAACGTACGATTTTGTCAATATTCGCGCCAAAGTTGCCCGTGACGGGGCGTGTTGTAATACTTTTCTCCTATTGCCGTTGGGCCGGGTCCGCCTGTATGGCAATCGGCCAATGAAAACGCTCGGTAAATGCCGAAGAAAAGATTACGCGCATCGGCGGCGTCTCGAGTTCTTTGGCGACCTTGAACTTGGTTCTCCTCTCAACGCATTTCTCCAACTCACTTATTCCGGCGTATTGTGGAACACGAAGCCGCGAGAAAACTCCTGGCGAACGCGAAAAGCTTCGACGAGCGCGTAACAGCGACCCTACGTGCGCTCGAGATGGGAATGCCCTTGCACGCCATTGAAGCGCTTCTCGACGAGCTCGAAAATCAAACCCCGCTACCCATTCCGTCGCCGGTCGACCCTCAATCCGTTCGCCCTCCGCAAACTCGTAGTCAGCCTGAGGGGGCGTGACACCCAAATCACGCGGCCTCGTGTACGAGCCATCGGCAAACAATCGCTTCAGCACTTTCGCCGACCGCGGGTCAGGGAGCATCGAAAAGACGTTATATAAATCACCCTGGTTGAATTCCCTGAGCGGAACGATACGATTTTAACGGCGGCCGAATAGTCCGGCCTTTTTTTGGGTCCCACTTTGTGATAACTTTCACAAAGTCGCAGGACGCCTCAAAGCCCTTTGGTCGTTGCAGTTATGGCAACCGCATTCCTCCCCGTGTTTTTGTTTGTGCTGGCTGGTCTGGCCACGTCGCTAGGAATGCTTTCCATGGGGTGGGCGTTTGGCCCCGCGCGCAAAGGTCGTGTCAAGGAAATGCCGTACGAGAGCGGCATGGATCCGATTCACGACGCACGGCGACGTTTTGACGTCCGTTTTCACCTAGTGGCTATCGCCTTCGTCTTGTTCGACGTCGAATTGCTGTTTCTTTATCCTTGGGCCGTGGCGAACCGCCATCCCGAAGGGATCGATGCTGCCGTGGCGAAAGCAGGCGCCTTGAACGTGGACTACAGCCGGATGTTGGTGTTCGGCGAGGTCATGGTGTTTCTCGCCATCCTCGCCTTGGGGTTTGTGTATGTGTGGCGGAAGGGGGTGTTTCAATGGCGGTAGCGACCAATCCACAGACGGGTTTGCCCGACAACGTCATGGTCAGCCGATTGGATGCGTTGGCCAATTGGTGCCGTAAGAATAGTCTCTGGCCGATGCCGTTCGCCACGGCGTGCTGCGGCATCGAATTAATGGCGACCGGCGCCAGTCGACACGATTTGGCCCGCTTCGGCGCCGAGGTCTTTCGTTTTAGTCCCCGCCAATGCGACTTGATGATCGTCGCCGGGCGGGTCGTGATGAAAATGTTGCCCGTGCTCCAGCGCATCTGGCAACAAATGCCCGAACCGAAGTGGTGCATCTCGATGGGCGCCTGCGCCTCGACCGGCGGCGTGTTTGACACCTATTGTGTGGTGCAAGGCATTGACCGATTTATTCCGGTCGACATGTACGTGCCCGGGTGCCCGCCCCGACCCGAGCAGTTGATTCAAGGGATCATCGACCTGCAAGACAAAATTCAGCGTGAAGGCACGCTGAGTGGTAAGGAGTTCGCTCTTCCACAACGCCAGCAACGCAAGCGCGCTCTGGTTGAGTTGCCCATCATTGGGCAGTAGTCGAAAGTTGCGAGCGCATTGCCAGCGCCAAGCGGTTGAACGGAGCAACGTCTTCGGCCAGGCGAGTCGCGTGGCGCACGTTGCAATGTGCTGTTGGCGGTGCGTCCTCCGAGTTGGTTTGTTTGTCCCCTCTTGCGAGAGTTTGGCGATCGTATGCCCGCCGCCCCAGAAACTGTCAACGCGATCAAGGGCCGCTTTGCGGAAGCGGTGGAGAGCGAATTTCGCGGGCAAACGCGCGTGATCGCGCCGCGCGAATCGCTGTTCGACATGCTTCAATTCCTCAGGGGAACGCGAGGGTTCGACCTTTTGGTTGACATTACCTGCGTCGATTACCTGAACTACCGCGACGCGATCGAACGATTCGGCTTGGTCTACCTATTGGCGAACGTCGAAACCAGCGAGCGCATCACCATTCGCTGTTTTTTGGACGAGCCCGACTTAACCGTTCCGTCGGTCACGTCGTTATGGGCTGGCGCCGATTGGATGGAACGCGAAGTGTGGGACATGTTTGGCATTCATTTTGAAGGACATCCTGACTTGCGGCGCATTTTGTTGCCCGACGAATACACCGCATTCCCGCTGCGTAAGGATTACCCCCTGCAAGGCCGCGGCGAACGCCACAATTTTCCCGTGTTGCGGCGGGATCAGTCCTAAGGGATTCCAAACGAACAGCCGCGGGGCTGGCCGCCTGACGAGCGTCCCGTGCGTCGCTGTGGGAAGAATATACGTTGGAATGATTTTGAGCGCTCCCAGAGGAGCCGCCCTCCGAGGAAAAGACGACAACTCATGCCATTGACCCGCACCGCGCCGCCGCTGCCGGGGGCAAGCGATGAATACTTGTGGACCCTCAACTTTGGGCCGCAACACCCGGCTACGCACACCACGTTGCGTCTCGTGCTCAAGTTGGACGGTGAGCGCGTGGTGGAGGCGATACCCGACATCGGATACTTACACTCAGGGTTCGAAAAGCTTGGCGAGCATTTGGACTACAACCAGTATGTAACCATCACCGACCGCATGAATTATATTTCGCCGATGGCCAACAACGTGGCCTGGCATAATGCGGTCGAGAAGCTCTGCGGAATCGAGATTACCCCGCGGTGCAAATATCTCCGCATCATTGTGGCGGAGTTGGCTCGAATTAGCGATCATTTGCTTTGCACCGGCGCCATGGGGTTAGACGTCGGCGCCTTCACGTTCTTTCTGTACGCCTTCTATCAACGCGAACGCCTGTACGACATTTTCGAATCTTTGTGCGGCGCCCGGTTCACGAACAGCTACACGCGCGTGGGCGGTGTAGCGCAAGACGTGACGCCGGTAACGCTGGAGAAGATCCGCGCGTTTCTTAAAGATTTCCCGCAAACGCTCAACGATATGGAGCGGTTGCTCAATCGCAATCGTATCTTTACCGACCGCACCAAGGGCGTCGGCGTCTTGTCGAAAGAGGAAGCGATCAACACGTCGAGTACGGGGCCCATTGCGCGGGCCAGCGGCGTGCCGCGCGATCTGCGCAAAGACGAACCGTATCTGGCCTATGCCGATTTCGACTTCAACGTCGTGTGCATGAAGACCGGAGATTGCTACGCCCGGTATCTCGTGCGCATGGAGGAAATGAAAGAGAGTTTGAAAATCGTCCAACAAGCGATTGAGAACTTACCATCCGGCCCGGTTCGCGTCGGCGAGGAAGAGCGCGCCGCCTTGCCCGATAAGGGAAAGGTTTATCAAACGATCGAAGGTTTGATCACGCACTTCGAGTTGGTCATGGCCAACCGGGGCGTGGAAGTACCCAACGAGGAAGCCTACGCCGCGATCGAAGCCCCCAACGGCGAGCTTGGCTTTTACCTGGTAGGCGACGGAAGCGACGTCGCCTACCGTGCGCGTTGCCGTCCGCCGTCGTTTATTCACTTCGCTATTTTTCCGCGTTTGATCGTCGGCCACACACTCAGCGATATCGTGGCGGTGCTGGGCAGCCTAAACATCATCGCCGCCGAGCTAGACCGTTAATCGCCGGCTTGCCCCGCAGGCCGCGCAAAGCAAGACACAACCCAACCATGCCCACCGAAAACCCCCTACCTGCCGCGCCGGAGCCAGTGTCGGAACGGCTGCTCACGCCCGCCATGGTCGAGGAGATCCGCGCGTTCTTTCCTCGCTATCCCAATCGGCTGGCGGTTACGCTTCCGGCGCTGCATGTGGTGAACGAACATCTGCGGTACGTGCCGCTGCAAGCCGTGGTTGAAGTGGCGGAGCTGCTCGAACTGCATCCCTCCCAGGTCCAAGATACGCTGTCGTTTTACGGCTTGTTCAAACAAGACGCGCCAGGTGGCGAAGTTCGGGCATGGGTATGCCGCTCGATTAGTTGTGCGCTTCGCGGCGGCGAGGAACTGCTTGACCACCTTTGTGAAAAAGCGCAAATCCACCCCGGTGAAACAACCGCCGACGGCAAGCTCACGCTGGAGTATGCCGAGTGTCTTGGCGCCTGTGAGTATGCTCCTTGCATGTTGGCCAATCAAACCTTGCATAAGTCGGTATCCAAGGAGCAAGCCGATGCGTTTTTGAAGTCGCTGTAAATATCGTTGAACGTCGGCCGCAACCGGAAAATAACCCCGCGCTCTTGGCGAACATTTCGCGTCGATCTCGAAAACCAGGACACCCATGCCCCCATTTGAACCAGTTCTGCTGGCGAACGTCGGTCAAGAAGGCAGTCATACGCTACGGTTCTATGAGCAAACGGGCGGCTATCAGTCGCTGCGCCGCGTGCTCAAAGAGCAGTCGCCGGTTCAATTCACCGACATCGTCAAGAACAGCAATTTGCGCGGGCGCGGCGGCGCCGGGTTTCCCACCGGCTTGAAATGGACGTTCCTTCCCAAAGATCACCCGGGCCCCATCTACTTTTGCCTGAATGCCGACGAAAGCGAACCGGGAACCTTCAACAATCGCATCTTGATGGAGGATGATCCTCATCAAGTGATCGAAGGGTTGATCCTGAGCTGTTATGCAACCCGCGCGACCACGGCCTACATTTACCTGCGCTTTGAGTACCCGCTTGCGTACCAGCGGCTCCAACTGGCGATCAACGAATGTTACGAAGCGGGACATCTCGGGAAAAATATCCACGGCTCGGAGTTCTCGCTCGACATTTACCTGCATCGCGGCGCTGCGGCGTACATTTGCGGTGAAGAAACCGGCTTGATCGAAAGCCTGGAGGGCAAGCGCGCCTGGCCGCGCATCAAACCGCCGTTTCCCGCCGTGGAAGGGTTGTTTCGCAAGCCGACGGTGGTGAACAACGTCGAAACGGCGGCTTGCGTCAAGCAAATTGCCGATCGCGGCGTCGAGTGGTTCAAGTCGATTGGCGTGCCCGCCGATCCGAACAATCCCCGCGACGCCGGAAGTTACGGTCCCAAACTGTATTGCTTGTCGGGCCATATCGAGCGGCCAGGTTGTTATGAAGCGCCGCTCGGAATCACGGTCAACCAGTTGATCGATGAATACGGCGGCGGCATGTGGAAAGGCCGCAAGCCCAAAGCGGCCATCCCCGGCGGCATCAGCATGGGGCTGCTCAAGGCCGACGAGTTCCATTGCCCGCTCGATTTCAACGGGCCTGGCAAGTTCGGTTGCCTTGGCTTGGGTACCGCGGCGGTCGTGGTGATGGATGAAACCGTGTCGATGATCGACACGCTGCACAACAGCTGCCGGTTTTTCGCTCATGAAAGCTGCGGCCAATGCACGCCCTGCCGCGAAGGAACGAATTGGGCGCTCAAAATGATGAATCGCATCAAGGCCGGCAAAGGCCGCCTGAAAGACTTAGACCTCTTACTCGAAATCGGCGACAACATTGGCATCATGCCAGGCACGACCATTTGTGGTTTGGCCGACGGCGCGGCATGGCCCATCAAGAACGCCATCAGAAAGTGGCGCGGCGAGTTCGAAGAATTCATCAAACGCACCAACCCGCAGGGCTACCAAGAAGAAAGCGCCGTGCCAGCGCTTGAACTGATTGGAATTCACTAACAACGTTGCGCGCATCTTCCCCGGTGCGGTGCAACGACATTCCGACCACGGTCAATCAAAGACGTTTCATGGCTATTGTCATCATCGACGGACAGGAAATCGAAGTAGGCGACGACGAGCGGCTGAATGGAATTCAAGCCGCCAAGCGAGCCGGGGTCGATATCCCTCATTACTGCTGGCATCCCGGCCTGTCGGTCGTGGCAAGTTGCCGGATGTGCCTGGTCGAGTCGGGCACGCGCGATCCGGCCAGCGGCAAAATCACCATGGTTCCCAAGCTCGTGCCGGCGTGTCAAACCCCCGCCCGCGCGAATACGGTCTTCGTCACGAACAGTGAAAAAGTTCAGCAGGCCCGGGCGATGGTCGAAGAAGACCTGCTCATTCGCCACCCGGTCGATTGCCCCATTTGCGACAAAGCGGGCGAATGCTATTTGCAGGACTACCACTTTGAACACGGCCAGAAAGAGCGCCGCGCCGACATCAAGCCGTTCACGAGTCGCCGCCGCTCTTTAGGTCCAACCATTACGCTATTCGTCGATCGCTGCGTGATGTGCACGCGCTGTGTTCGCTTCACGCGCGAGGCGACCGGCACCAACGAGTTAATGGTCATCCATCGCGGGGCCCATGAAGAGATCGATATCTTCCCCGGTTATCCGCTCGAGAACAAACTTTCCGGCAATGTGGCCGATCTTTGCCCCGTCGGCGCGTTGGGCGACAAAGACTTTCTGTACGAGCAACGTGTCTGGTTCATGAAGAAGCACGCGGGGGTATGCTCGCGCTGCTCGACCGGCTGTTCGATTTACACCGAAGAGAACCAGGACCGCATTTATCGCATCAAGCCGCGAGAAAATCCGCATGTGAATAAGTGGTGGATTTGCGACGAAGGCCGCTACGGCTGGAAGCACGTGCACGCCGCAGAACGCAATACGGAGCCACAACGCCTTGAGGGCGACGACTACGTCAACGCCGATTGGTCCACGACGCCGGCGCTACTTGACAAACAACTGCGCGATGCCGACAACCTGGCCGTCGTGCTCTCGCCATTTCTCACGGTCGAAGAAGCGTACTTGCTGGCTAAGTATGCTCGCCGCGTGAACAAGCATGCAACCATTGCGCTCGGTTTCGTTCCGGTCGTGGGGGAGGATGAAACCTACCCCAATGGCTTTACCATTCGAGCCGAGAAATGCCCCAACCGCCGTGGCGTCGAGGAAGTCGCTTCGCGCATGAACGGCGGTCTTGTCGCCTGGGACGACTTCCTGGCTCGCGCCGAAGCCGGCGAGTTCGACGCCGTGTGGATCACCGGCGCCTACCCGGAACCTTGGCACGACGAAGCGACCGCCCAGCGTCTGGCGGAAGTCCCTCTGTTGATTGTGCAAGATTTGCTGCCGTCGCCGCTATGGAGCATCGCAACGTGGCGCCTGCCGAGTGCGGCCTACGCCGAGCGGGACGGTTCGTTTGTCAATCACGCCGATCGGCTCCAGTCGTTCCAATGGGCTATTCGTCCGCCTGCGGGCGTGATGGTCGAAGGCCGTTTGTATTGGCGCCTGCTAGGCGAGAAGGGTTTGTACAACGCCCGGTCGGCCATGCTCGAAGTGGCGAATGAGATCAACTACTTTGCCCCGGCGCATCATGAACCGCCTCCCCTAGGAATCGACTTGAAGACATCGCAGCTTGCGTCGACGGTTTAGTCTTTTCCTCGATGGCGCCAGCGGCAGGACAGGCTCGCAGCCCGCAAGCGACGCCAAGGGACCGATTAAATCGCCAGAAACGAATTGCACGCCGTCCCACACGATCAAACTTCCATGTACGTAGAGCTAATTCTTTCCCTCGCGAAGATCGCCCTCCTGTTAGGAGGGTTGATGACCGCCGCAGCGTACTTCGTGCTGCTGGAGCGCTGGATCGCGGCGTGGGTGCAGGACCGACGTGGTCCGAACCGCGTGGGAATTCCCCTCACGAAAGTGCGCTTATTTGGACTCGGGCAACCCCTCGCGGACGGCTTGAAATTCATCTTCAAAGAAGAATTCACGCCCGCCCATGTGAATCGCGGCTTGTTCGTGCTGGCGCCCATTGCGATTCTGGCCGCCGCGCTGGCCGTGTTTGCCGTCATTCCCTTTGGCAGCGTCATTCCAGGTGAGACGATTCGCGGCTGGCTGGGCGAAGAAAGCGACCGCCCGATCGAACTGATCGCCGCACCGGGCGTGAACGTTGCGCTGTTGTATGTGTTCGCGCTTTCCAGTATCGGCGTGTATGGCGTGATTCTCGGAGGCTGGGCCAGTAACAACAAATACAGCTTCCTGGGCATGTTGCGCTCCAGCGCTCAGTTGATCGCTTACGAGATTCCCCTCGGGCTGGGCATTCTGGGCGTGGTGGCCGCGACGGGATCGCTCGAACTCGATGTGATCATCGAGCAGCAAGCGCAAACGGGCGTCTGGTTCGCCTTCGCCCAGCCGCTGGGTTTGATCGTATTCGTCGTCGCCGCTTTTGCGGAAGCCGCGCGGCTTCCCTTCGATTTGCCCGAAGCCGAACAAGAGTTGATCGGCGGTTATCACACCGAGTACGCCGGCATGAAGCTGTTGTTATTCCTGGTGGCCGAGTTCCTGCACATGATCACGGCGGCCTTCTTGATCGTCATTTTGTTCGCAGGAGGATGGCATTTTTGGGGACTGACCGACCCTGGCTTCTGGGGCGTGTCGGAAGTGAATTGGCCGATCGCGCTGGCTCGGATCGCGGTGTTGATGACCAAGATCTTTCTCGTGATTCTGTTCTTCATGATGGTCCGCTGGAGTTGGCCTCGCTTTCGTTTCGACCAATTGATGAACTTGGCCTGGAAGGTCATGCTGCCGCTGGGAATGGTCAATCTGGTCGCCGTGGCGGTGTTTGAAGAACTGCGAAAGTCGTTTGAGGTTAGCGATTGGCTACTGGTGCCGATGGCGTGGGCGGTGTGCCTGGCGGGTTGGCTGGCTGTGGCCTATGCGGCGCCACTGACGAGCGATAACCGGCCGCGCCGCGGACTTCAACCGTACCGTGTAGACACCCAGATTTGACGTTGGAGCGTTGTGTATGAAATCTCAAGATCCCGCCATTCGCTGGGTGGACGAGCCGAAGTTGGGCCTTGCCGGCAAGATGTACTTGCCCTTGTTCCTGCAAGGTTTAACCGTAACCACCAAGCACCTGGTTTCGCCGAAGGTGACGGTCAGCTACCCGGACCAAGAACCCCAAATTGACAACCCGCTGATTTACCGCGGGGTGCATCGCCTGAATAAAGACGCGCAAGGCCGCGTTAAATGCGTTGCGTGCTTTTTGTGCGCCACGGCCTGCCCCGCTCACTGTATCGACATCGTCGGTGTCGAAAGCCCGTGGCCGGACCGCGAGAAATATCCCGAGAGTTTCACCATCGACGAACTGCGTTGCATTTTTTGCGGCATGTGCGAAGAAGCCTGCCCCGTCGATGCGATTGAACTAACCAGTTTGTATAACCTAACGGGCCGCAGCCGCGAAGAAATGGTGTTCGATAAGGAAAAGCTGCTGTCCGTTTACGAAGCGACGAAAGACGCCGAACCCATGGCTTCCGTTCGGCATGGCCTCCCGACCCCGAGTTCCGAAGGAACTGGCGCGCCCCAGTCCGCGGCGCCGCCGCAGGCATCGCCTGTGCTGCAGGGCGACGTCCACACGCATTCGCACTGAACCCATCATAAATTCCTCGTATGACTTCTTCCGTATTATGCCGTGTCGCGTCGTTTTCCGCTTCGGCGGTTGCGCAGGCGGACGCGGCTTCGTCCCCTCCGGCCAAGGCCGCGACCGAACAGGTCGCGCTCGGGTCGACCCTTGAGCCCTACTTGCTGCCGGGGGCGATGCTTCTCGGCGCCATAGGGGTGTGGCTGATGCTGTCCCGTTTGCATCGCACGGGTCGAGTCATCGGCGGCGTGGTCGCCCTCTTGGGTTTCGTGTTGCTGGGGCTGACCCAGCACTCCATTACTCATTCCGCCGACGCGGCCGGCGCCAGTTATGAAGATTTGTTCGTGTCCGTCTTGTATTGGCTCATGGCGGGTGTGACCGTCATCGCAGCGGGGGCCACCATCACCATGCGCAGCCCCGTATACAGCGCCGTGTGCTTCGCCACCACACTGCTGGGTATAGCTGGGTTGTTCTTGCTCACCGGTGCGCAGTTCTTGAGTATCGCCACGGTTGCGGTGTACGCCGGCGCCATTGTCGTGATGTTCCTCTTTGTCGTGATGCTCGCGCAGTCGGAAGGCCATGCGTATTACGATCGCATTAGTTGGGGCCGTTTACCGCCTCTGGCGGCCTCGGCCGCCGCGGCGTTATTTATTGGCGGGGTGGCGTATCTGACGGAAAGTTTAAACGGCCTGGCGGCGCCGGTGACCGCCAACGCCAACCCTGTCTTGGCCGAAGCGCACATGGCGCACCTGGGGCGAGAACTCTTCAGTACGCACTTGATTGCTGTGGAAATTGCGGGCACGCTGCTGCTTGTGGCCCTGGTCGGCGCCATTGCGATTGTCATCCAAGGGCGCGATCCGGCCATCGTCCGGCGCGATTACGAACGGAACGAACGCACAACTCAGGACGGCGCCGCTCAGCCCGCTCCTGCCCGAGAACTCCAACCCGCAGGAGGAAACGGCCGTGAATGAAACCGCCTTACTGCAAAACTACCTGGTCCTAGGCGGGGTGTTGTTCGCCTTGGGGCTAGCCGGCTTTCTGGTGCGCCGCAACGCCATCGTGATGTTCTTGTGCGCTGAAATGATGCTGCAAGGCGTTTCGCTCACGTTCATCGCGTGGTCGCGCTTTCACGGCAACTGGGATGGCCAAATGCTCGTGGTGTTTATCGTCGCCGTGGCCGCCTGTGAGGCAGCCATCGCCCTGGCGCTCATTTTGATGCTGTACCAACGGAGCGGAACGCTCGATATCGCCTTCTGGCAAAACCTGCGGGAAGAGCATTTGCCGGCGCATGTCGATCGTCGCATTCCGGAGGAGCAACCCGAAGACCGCGCTTGGCCCGTACTTACGCCAGCCGGACGTATTCCCGAGGTCGACCTGGAGCAAATTAGCCATCGGCGAACGCTTTAGAATTTTCGAACGCCGTGGCACGCGACATTTTGTCAACGCATCGTTCCCTGCAAATTGGTTAACTTCCTTGAGGCGTCCCAGTCTTCCCTTATTGACTGTCCTTGGACCGAGCACGTTTCCCACAACGTGAGACTGTATGTTCGACGTTCGTACGTTACTCATCCTGATTCCCGCGCTGCCGCTGGCCGCCTGCGTGATTACGGCGCTTCTCGGTCCGCGGGTGTTGCGGTCGCAAAGCCATTGGCCGGCCATCGTCGCGATCTTTGGATCGTTCGTGTGCAGCGCGCTTTTGGGTTTGGAAATTTATCACCGCCAGGCGGAACCGACCGATGGAGCCTCGGCTCGCGATACGCTCGGCGGCGTCGAAGTGATTCCTGCGCCGCTGTGGACTTGGGCCGCCATCGAAGGCGCTTACCCCTGGACCGCGCCATCGAACTGGCATGAAGGGTCGTCCGAGCGCGACTTCCGCATTTCTGTCGTGTTGCGCGCCGATGCACTGACCGCCATGATGCTGGTCATGGTGACTTTCGTCGCAACCTTGGTCGCCATTTACTCGGCGGGTTACATGCACGGCGACGCCGGTTATTGGCGGTTTTTTACGTATGTGTCGTTGTTCGTATTTTCGATGACGATGCTCGTGTCAGTAAGCAACTTCCTGTTGCTTTACGTGTTTTGGGAGGCCGTGGGCGTTTGCAGCTACTTATTGATTGGCTTCTGGTATCAAAAACCCGAGGCGGCTGCCGCCGGTAAGAAGGCGTTCCTCGTCAATCGCGTGGGCGACTTCGGCTTCGCCCTGGGCTTGTTTCTGATTTGGACCACCTACGGAACGCTCGACTTTCACGACTCGCTGGCCAACGGCGATACCGATCCGGTTCGCGTCGCCCAGGCGCGTGAAGAACTTCAAACAGGCAAGACTCCTGCCGACCCTTCGCAACGTCTGACGCCGGGGGTGCTCGGCCAAACTTTGTTGGAAACGCAAGACGCGGGCGGCCGGCAGATGCGTCGTGACTGGGAAACCATACTTACCGGCGGGCAAGGACCCGACACACGCAGTTACGTGGGCGGCGGCGTCGGCCTGGCCATCTGCCTGCTGCTCCTGGTCGGCGCCTGCGGCAAGAGCGCGCAATTCCCCTTGCACGTTTGGTTGCCCGATGCGATGGAAGGCCCTACCCCCGTCAGCGCCTTAATTCACGCCGCTACGATGGTCACGGCCGGCGTCTACATGATCGCGCGGTGCATTCCCTTGTTCGACGCCTCGCCCGAAGCGCAGGCCGTGGTCGCGGCCATCGGCGGGTTGACCGCCTTGCTGGCCGCGCTCATCGCTTTGACCCAATACGATTTGAAACGCGTGCTGGCGTACTCCACGATCAGCCAGCTTGGTTATATGTTCCTCGCCATGGGAACAGCCACCGCGACGGGTGTCGCCGCGGGCATGTTTCACTTGTTCACGCACGCGTTTTTCAAAGCCCTGCTGTTCCTTGGGGCTGGAAGCGTCATGCACGCCATGGGGGGCGTCATCGACATGCGCCGCTTCAGCGGTTTGCGGCATATCATGCCCACCACCTACGCCACGTTTTTGATTGGCTCGTTGGCCCTTGCGGGCATGGCGCCCTTCTCGGGCTTTTTCAGCAAAGACGCGGTCATTGCGGCGGTGTATGACCGCACGCACGACGGGGCTTATGCGGGGCTTTACTCGGTGCTGATGTATTCCGCCTTGTTGACGGCGCTGTTGACCGCGTTTTACACGTTCCGCGCATTCTTTATGACGTTCCACGGTCCGCAGCAAATCCCCGCCGAGGCCGGGCATCACGCGCATGAATCGCCTGCCTCGATGACAGGGCCGCTGCTAACTTTGGCGGTGCTTGCGGCCATTATCGGCGGCGTCCTTTTCGTCACGGGATCATTTACGCATTTCCTCGGCCATACTCCTTCGCTGGCCTATTTGTCCGGCATCGCAGGCCACGAATCGGCGGGGGGGCATCATGCCGATCATACGTGGATCGCCGTCGTGAGCTTTTTCATCGCGCTGATTGGCATTGGCGTCGCCGCGTTCCTTTACCTGGGCGATCAGCGCGAAGTGCAAGCGATTAGCAAAGAACTGCAACTGCGCCAGAGCCCGCGGTTGCGCGGCGTTTCGCCGTATCAGTTGTCGGCGCACAAGTTTTACTTTGACGAGATCTACGATTTCCTGATCGTGCGTCCCATGCGTCTTTTCGCGCAAGGGACGTATTGGATTGATCGCCACCTGGTCGACGGGCTCGTGAACCTCGTGGGGCGAATTCCTCCGGCTCTCGGTTCGGTCATGCGATCGCTCCAAATGGGACTGGTGCAGTTTTACGCCCTCGCCATGGTGCTGGGCGCGCTGATTTTACTTGCCGTGCGGCTGTGGGCCGCCGGCCGATAGCTGGCCCTTGCGGGACACCCCCGCAACGCGGCGAACACTACAAATTGACGCTTGACGGAAGGTCTTGACCGACCATGGATTATTCTCGCTGGCTTGTGTTTACGATCCTGCTGCCCTTCTTTGGCGCCTTCCTGATGGGAGCGCTGGCGCCGATGGGCCGGAACGTCATTCGCGCCGCAGCGCTTGGCGTCGCCCTTGCGACCCTCGCGCTGACCTGCTTCCTGGCCGCAAACTTCCCGGTCGGGCCGGAAAACCAATTTGCCAACGTGGCGCACTCGTGGATCGGCGGCGAAGATATTGGCGTCAATGTGCAATTTGCGGTTGGCTTAGACGGTCTCAGTCTATGGCTGTTTTGCTTGTCGGCCTTGTTGCTGGTCACATCGGTCCTGGTCAGTTGGGAGGCGATCGCGGAACGCCCCTCGTTGTACTACGCCATGTTGCTGCTCCTGACCGGTGGTTGCCTGGGGGTGTTCGCCGCGAAAGACATTATCCTGTTCTATATCTTCTTCGAATTCACGCTCATCCCGTTGTTCTTCTTGATCGGCATCTGGGGAAGCGAAGAGCGACGCTACGCTGCGATTAAGTTCTTCCTGTTCACCTTTGCCGGCAGCGTGTTGACCTTCCTCGGCCTTCTGGCCATCGTGTTCTGGGTGGCCAACGACCCGGCAGCGCCGGGCGGTCAAGGCGTGCTTACCTTTTCGATTCCCGACTTGACCGCGGCGCTCCAAACGCGGCCCTTGCCGGGCGCTTTGCAACTTTGGGTCTTCCTGGCGTTGTTCGCCGGATTCGCCATTAAGGTGCCGTTGTTTCCTTTGCACACGTGGTTGCCTTTGGCGCACGTCCAGGCGCCTACCGCGGGTAGCGTGTTTCTGGCGGGCGTTATGTTGAAAATGGGAACGTACGGTTTTTTGCGGTTCAATATTCCCATGTTGCCCGATGCGGCGGCAACGCTTGCTCCGCTGCTCTTGTGGCTGGCGGTGATCGGCATCATTTACGGGGCATTCGTTGCACTGGCCCAGTCCGACATGAAACGCTTGATTGCGTATTCCTCCGTCAGCCACTTGGGCTTTTGCATGCTGGGGTTGTTCGCCTTGAATCGTCTGGGGGTGTACGGCGGCGCCCTGCAAATGGTCAATCACGGCATTTCGACGGGAGCGCTCTTCGCCCTGGTCGGCATGATGTACGAACGTTACCATACGCGTGAGATTCGCGCCTTCGGCGGAATTGCGCGTCGGGCGCCTTGGCTCGCGTTCTTCTTTTTGCTGTTTACCTTTTCCAGCATCGGTCTTCCCGGCATGAACGGCTTCGCGGGCGAATTTCCGTTGCTCGCGGGAATGTTCCAAGCATCGCAAACCACCGAGGTCTGGCCTTCGCAATACCTGGTGATCGCCGTCTTGTCGGTGTTCGGCGTGGTGTTGGGCGCTTGGTACATGTTGTGGCTGGTGCAACGGGTGTTCTTTGGGCCGCTCAAGGAGCCCCCACACAACGCGCATGACGCCCACCTTCCTGCCGATTTAACCTGGCGGGAAGTCGCCTCGTTGGCGCCATTGGCCGTGTTTGTGTTTTGGATCGGCCTGTGGCCGCAGTTCTTTTTGGAGCGAATGGCGCCAACGCTCGATCGTTCGTCGAACGCTGCACAGCAGGCTGTTGCGGAGTCGTCGCCCTGGCGACACGCCCCGGCGCGTGGGGTCAACAAGATCGCTCGCATCGAACAGGAACCCTAGTTGTTCTGTATGGCGCCACAACGGCCGAGACGCGCGTGGCCGCATGAATCAACTCAATTTCCCTTCCACTGAATAACGCAACGTGTTTTCCGATACAACGACCGTGTGGGTTCTTTGGCCCGAGATTGCCCTGGCCGCGCTGGCCGTGTGGATTTACGTGGGCAATGCGTTGTTTCGTCCGAAGCCGAATACCCAAACGCGGCTTGGCTGGACCACTTTTGCCGCCGCCGCCGTGGCGTTCGCAGGGTTCGCTTTGTACTGGCACCAAGGCGGAGCGGTCTGGCGCCAAAGCCTCGTCTTGGAGGGACACGGTCCCCTGGCGATCGACTATTTCGCTTACGCCATGCGCACGGTGGCTCTTTTGGCTGGCTTCCTGTTGGTGTTGCAGGCGTCTCGCGCGGGCGAGAACGAACTGGTCAGCGAATACCTCGGCACGTTGCTCTTGGCCATTGTCGGCGTGATGCTGACTGCCTCGGCGAACGAGTTGATCTTCCTATTTTTGGGTTTGGAAATGCTTTCCATTCCTACTTACGTACTGCTGTTCCTAGGACGCCGCGACGGCGCCACCGCGGAAGCCACGATCAAATACTTCTTCCTCAGCGTGGCTTCGTCGGCCATGCTGTTATACGGTTTCGGTTTCCTCTACGGCATGGCCGGTTCGACCTCGCTCACCGAAATTCGCGCCGCCTTGGAAACCAGTTCGGCGGCCGACGGCGGCTTAATGACGATGGCGCCCCTGGCGTTGATCCTCGTGTTCGCTGGCTTGGGTTTTCGCATTGCTGCGGCGCCGTTTCACTTTTACGCGCCCGACGTGTACCAAGGCGCCACGCACGCAAATGCTTCGCTCCTGTCGATACTTCCGAAGATCGCCGGCGTTGTTGTCTTCGTGCGATTAGTGGGCGTAACCATGCCAGCCTTGGGAGATTTCGCCTGGCAATTGGCGATTGTGCTTTCGATCCTGACCATGACGATCGGCAATGTATCGGCCTTATGGCAAACCAACCTGCGCCGTTTGATGGCGTATTCGTCCATCGCGCATTCCGGCTATATGCTGATCGGTCTGGCGGTGGCTTTGGCGGCAAGTCCTGCGGAGGCCGCCACGGGTGGTTTGTCGTCGGTCATCCTGTACTTGTTCGTGTATGTGTTCGCCACGCTGGGCGCTTTTGCGGCCTTCACGTATTTGGGCGCCAAAGACCGCGAGGTGAACCGCATCGACGAACTGGCCGGCGTGGCCAAAACCCGGCCGGTCGCCGCGGCCATAATCGCAGTGTGCATGTTTTCGCTCAGCGGCATTCCTCCGCTTGCCGGTTTTTGGGGCAAGCTGGCGTTGTTTGGCAACGCCATTCGGTTGGCCACCAACACCGAGAGCGCCACGCTGCAATGGTGGTTCATTGTGCTGGCGGTTGTGGGTGTGCTGAACGCGGCCGTAGCCGCAGCGTATTACTTGCGAATCGTCGGCGTGATGTACTTCCGCACAGCGGATACGGCGCTTCCTTCGCAGGGCGGCTGGGGCGCCTGGAGCGCCGCCGCCGCCGCAGCAGCCATGGTGTTGGCGGTGGGCGTTCTGCCGGGACGGCTGTTCGATAACGCGCAGCGGGCCGAACTTGCGGTTAAAGGAATCGCTTTGCCGGAAGGCCTCTCGCAAGCCGACGCGCCAACCTCGCTCGCAAAGTAACCCGTTAGAGCGCGTTTCACGCAGGTGTGACGCCCCCAATGTGGCGCACCCGCTCCGCGAGTGCCGCAAACCACTCGCGGAGCGAGTGGACCACACGGAAGAAGTCATCTCACCTCGATGAAGTACGCTCTAGTACATCAGATCAACGCCCGCGAAGACCGAGAGCGGCTGCGTTTGAAATCCTGTGATTTCTTCGTAATCTTCGTCAAAGAGGTTTTCGACCCGGCACAGCACGCGTACGTCGTCAAAGACGTCGACATGCCCGGACAGGTTGAACACCACGTAATCCTGCAAGATGACGGAGCCATCGCGCGAATCGGTTCGATCGCCGACGAAAATTCCATCCAGATTTACCAGCGCGCGATCGTTCCAAAGTCGGCGGCCCAAGCCGAGGCTCCCCTTGTTCGGCGGACGACGGACCAACAATTCGCCCGTTTCGCCGTCGAGACTATCCGTTCGCGTGTACGAGGCGTTGAGCACCGTCACGTCGGTGATGCTCCAGCGCCCGGTCAACTCAACGCCATGTGAGCGCGCCGTACCGATGTTCTGCAATGTAAACGTGGCGAGGTCGAACAAGATCAAGTTGCGGAAATCGTTACGGTAGTACGTGGCGTCCACCACGAGCCGGCCGTCCAGGAATGTTTGCTCTAGGCCGTAGTCCCAACCTTTGCTTTCTTCCGGGAGCAAATTCGGGTTGCCAAACGCGAACAGATTCTCGGCCAATGCGGGGGCGCGAAAGCCCGTGCCGAGGCTGGCGTGCAGTCGAGAGCCCGTTTCCGGCAAGAGGAATGCTCCGGCGAAACGGTACGTTTGCGCCGGTCCTGCGGCGCTGTGATCGTCCCAGCGATAACCGGCCGTGAGGAACACGCGCTCCAGCACGTTGAACTGGTTTTGCACCCACAAGCCCGCATCGTTCTGGGCGGCGCTGTCGTTGCCAAACGGACTGAACGACTCGGCGTTCTCGTCCAAATAATCGGCCCCCACGCTGAAGGTGTTGTTGTCCGCCACGAGCACATCGGCCAAGTATTCGAACTTGCGCGTTTCGCCCTGGAAGTCGAAGGGCACAGCGTCGTCGGTGTCGTCGCGGTCGTGCTTCGCCAGGTTGAACGCGACCCGATGCTCGATCGCGCCCTCCAGCGTGCTGCGCCGCGCTTGGACTCTTTGAAAGAACTGCTCGGTTTGATTCAAGCGGAAGGGATCATCCGTCGGCGGCGAACCGAGTGCGAACGAGGCGTCGTCAATTTCCGCGCTTGCGTCGATCCAGCGGAAGATGTAATCCACGTCGAACGCGTCGGTGGGCGTCCAGCCAAAGCGGCCCGAGACGGTCCCTTGCTCGAACCCGTCGGCCTCGACGCCTCCCACGCGCGGCGAGGCGGCCGAGAATCCGTCGGTTTGAAACCAACTTCCCGCTACGGAGTAGTTGTAAACATCGGTCCCGCCGCTGACACGCGCGCCTTCCTGGTGCGTACCAAAGCTGCCGCCCATGAGTCGAGCGCGCACGGAGAGAGGACCTTCGCCGCGCGCCGTAATAATGTTAATCACGCCGCCAATCGCATTTGAGCCGTACAGCAAACTTTGCGGGCCTCGCAGCACTTCAATCCGTTCAATGTTGTCGACACTGAGTGTGGAGAAGTCAAACAACCGGCTAGGATTGCTCGGATCATTCAGCGGCAAACCATCCAGCAACACCAGCGTGTGATTCGAGTTGGCGCCGCGCATGAATACGGAAGAAGCGCCTCCCGGGGGGCCGGTCCGCACAACGTCAACGCCTGGAACGCCGCGCAGGGCTTCTCCGACGGTGCGCACGCCGCTTTGACGAAGTTGCTCTCCCGTGATTACGCTAATGGCGGCGCCGGTCTGACTGGCCGGCTGCTCGGCGCGCGTGGGAGTGACCACCGTTTGCACTTCACCGGGAAAAGCGCCGCCTTGGCCGGAGCCGCCGGTCGCCTCAACCTGCGGCGTTGCGGCGCCTTGGCTGGGTTGCCCCACGACGGTTTGCGGCGGCAACGTGGGGACCTCCGCTTCCGTTTCTGTTTCCGCAGGCGGCTCCGGCGGCTCCAGCGCCGGCTCTTGCCCCGCCAGGGATAACGTCCAACTAAGTGAAAACACCAGCGCGCAAGCGCACCGAATACCACAAGTCATGGCGGCTCCTTTCCTGCCCTCGCAGGAAGTGGAAGGGTTGGTCCCGGAGTGCGGTATCCTGACTCGGGTTCTTTCGCGGGCCGCCCTTCCCAGTGCCTAGCACCAGTGGCTTGCGGCCGTTGTCCCCCTTACAGTCGCGGGGCGGTGGGAGATTTTCACTCCGCTTCCCTGCCCTCCGAGAATCGTGATGGGAGAATGACGAATACGTCTTTCCCAATTTTTCGGAATGACCGCTTCCTGCCAATGACTCGAATTGCACCAGATTGTGCGACGAAACCGATCTTTCGGCCCCATGCTCGGCAAGCTGTACCATTTGGCCAAGCAAATCCGCGCGCATTTCTCGCGGTCCCCACGTCGCATGGTTCGCCGCTCCCCGGGGCGGGGCGCGGCGTCGCACACGATCATGGAGGAGGGAGAGTCATCCCTCGCCAGAAAGAGGCGAAAAGCCGCGCGCGGCGGATGGGTTGGCGGAACTCCCTACTCTTCAAAATACCGCCGCAGAAGTTCTTCGTATCCGCGCGGCGGACTGCGACGCACTTTGCTTTGCATAGCGTTGCGCAAGTTCGGCGGAAGTTTGGCGAACCAGGGATCTTCCGCAAACCGGCGCGCCGCGGCAGCGGAATCATCCTGCGAGTCGCCCGCTCGGCTATCGGCCTTGGCGGCTGTTGCCAGCGCGAGTTTCCCCTCGGGAGATTCCTGGTTTTCGGTCGGGCCGCCCGCTTTGGCCGCTCCTCCCACATTCGCTGTGCTCGACGGAGCGCCCGCGGTCGGCGATGGCGCGGGCTGACCCCCTTGAGAGGCGGCTTGCGCGCTCGCAGCCGGTGTTTTGGCGGCGCCTTCCGCGCTGGATCCCGGCGAAGTCGGTTGCCCCATCGCTTGCGCTAAAGCTTGGGCCGCTTGCGATAAGGCATCAGGACCTGCAATCTGCTGCGCCGTAACGCCAGGCGATTGCGGCACAAAGCCAGTTCCCATGGCTGCCGGATTGGCTTGGCCTGAACCTTGTCCCGCCAGGTCGCCTGGTGCTTGCGATGCACCTGGCGGCGCAGGTTGCTTTTGACCCGAGGCGTTCGGTTGCCCTTCGGCAGCAGGCGCCTGACCGGCCGATTTGGAAGGCTCAGCACCCGAGGGCACCGCCTCCGGCAGGGGAAGCGGAACCAGCCCGGCAAGTAACGAAGCGGCCTCCAGTCCTTCACGAATGGGTTGGTTCGCCACTTGCTCTTGTCCCGAGACCGCCGCCGCGCCTTCGCCGGTCGCCTCCATGGCCTGAGCAAACTGCTGCGAGGCCCTGGCTAACGCGTCGGCCGCGGCCATTTGCTCGGGGCTGAACGGAGGTTGGCCGGCGGGTTGGTTTGGCGTCGGCTGGGGCATTTCGCCAAGCGCGGCAGCGTTTTGCGCGATTGCGTCACGCGCTTGTTCCTGGGAGCCTAACAAGCCGGTGAGCGCTTCCGCGATTTGTTGATCTCGATTGATTTGCTCTTGCCGGGCCGCTAGGCTTGCGGTGGCCCGTTCCAAGTTACGAATCATTTCGGATTGCGCCTTCCCGGCCTGCCGCGCCGTGGGCTGCGCCGCTGCATGGGAAGGCGGCGAAGCTTGTTGCGCTTGTTGCAAGGCCGCGGCCGCAGAAGGATCGACCCGCGCTGCCCGATCGGCTAACTCGCCGGCTTGCATTCCTTGTTGTGTTAGTTGTTGGCCGGTCTTTTCGGCAAGCATTTGTGCGGCTTTTTGCAGTTCCTCATCGGCATTCGCCAGGGCATCTTGCGTTCCCTGTTGCGCCTTGCCCGCGGTTTGCGCGTCACCGGTTTCGAGCGCTTGGGCGGCTTGAGCCGATTGTTCGCCAGCTTCGGCCAGAGGCTTTTCGGCGTCGGGCGCCGCCTGATTGGCGATTTGGCGTGCTTCGGCGATTGCCTTTCCAGCCTCGTTTTGAGCCGCTGCGTCGCGTTCTCCTGCGGGTTCCGCTTGGGCCCGAGACACGGCCTCTTGGGCGCCCGCCATGGCTTCATTCAGCGCCGTCGCCGTCGCCTTGCGCGCCGCTTCCGCCTTGGACGGATTACCGCCAAGCGTTTCTTTCGCGGCTTGCGCGGCGTTCTGGGCTGCCTGCTTCAGCTTCTCCGCGACGTCGCCTTGCGAGTTTTCGCCAAGAGCGGCCATTTGCTCAGCCGCCTTTTGCTGCATCAGGGCGGCGTCGAGGGGCGAAGTCGCCTTCCCTGCCGCAACCTCTTGCGCGGCGACATCAGCCGCCGCCTGGAGTTCTTGCGCCATGGCCAGTTCGCGTGCAAGCTGCATCGCGTCGGCGGCTTCCGGTCGTCCTGCTGCCCGCGCTTGCGCAATTTGTGCATCTTGAACTTTCTCGCGGGCGGCTTCGAGTTCCGCCAGGGGTTCCGCGGCGGCGGCGCGGTTTTGTTGCGCGAGCGCGTCGTTCACCGCGTTGGCCACTTGGGAAACTTGCTGAAGTTGTTCGCCCGCCAACGCGGCCAACTCTTGAGCCGTTTGTTTGGCTTCCTTCCGCAAAGACGAAGCGGCCTTTTCCAGCGTTTCAGCCGCCTGACCGGCTTGCCGCGCGGCTTCACCTGCTGGCGACTTCGACGGTTCGCCGGGGTTTTGCGCGGCGGCCGCTAGTTGTTCGCTGGCCCGTTTGAGCGGGTCGACCGCGGCCGACAGTTCCTGCGCCGCTTGGGGCGCCGTGTTCTTGACGCCTTCTTGGATCTTTTGCGCAGTCTCTCGGGCGACTTCATGTTCCGCGAGCATGGCGGCCGCGTCTTGTTGCGCAAGGCCGTTATCTTTGGCGGCCTGAGAGGCTTGTTCGGCAATGCGACGTTCGGCCGCGGCGGCTCGTTCCAGCGCTTCGGCCGCGCGCGCCAACTCACCCACTTCAACCGCTTTTTGGCGGCGTTGCGTGTCGGCCAATTCGGCTTCGACTTGGGCGAGGGCCCGCTCGACGGCGTTTTCGGCCTGTTGGGCGGCTTCCTGACGCTTGGAGGCTGCTTCGGGTGAAGCATCGGCCAAGGCCTGGTCGGCGCTGGCCGCCGCCTCTTGGGCGTCCTGAATGGGGGCTTTCACGACCGACGGCAAATCTTCCGACCCGGCAAGACTTTTCAGTTTTTCGGCCACTTCGGCTTCTTGCTGTTTCGCTTCCGCGGGTTGATCCTTCGCATTTTGCGTGGCTTGTTCTTGCGTTTTCGCGATCTGCTCCAGTTGTTGTTTGGTATCGGCAAGCTTTTGCACATCGGCGGCAAGTTCGTCGGCGCTGCGGTCCGACGTTTCCCGCGAGATCACGTTTTGCAGTTGTTGTTCAATTTCTGCCAAGGCGCCAATCACTTGGGTTTGTTCGGCGACGGCCTCCTCTTGCCGGTTTTCAAACAAATCGGCCGAAGCTTCAAACGCCGCCGCCTTGGCTTGCTCCAAAAGCGGCGAGGCGGTGGGGAATTCATCGAGCACGGGCGCCAATTGATCCAGCTCTTTTTGCAGTTGCGCTTGCCGGTCGACCAGTTCACGAAGCTGATCTTCTTTGAGATCCTTCGCTTGTGTTTCCGCACGGAGCGCTTCCTGCTTTTCGAGCATCTCGCGTATGAGTTTGAGCGCCTCTTCGCGATCGCTGCTGATGAGTCCTTGCGTTTCTTCGATTTTCTCCAGCAAGGCGCGCAGCCCCTTGATCACGGCAAACTGACTTTCCGCTGCGTCGGGAAACTCAGCCGTTGCAAGACGTTCTTCGGCCTCGTCCAGCTCCTCACCTACCTGGCCGGTCTTCAGAATTCGCAGGCCTTCCGACGCGCCGGCTCCGACCTTGCCGCCCCAGTCGGTCATGTCGCGCAGCATGGCGACCAATTGAAAAAACATTTCTTTGACGAACTTTTGCTCTTTGATGACGGCCAGTGCTTGCACCTCGCGCTCGTCCTGGGGAAGCGAAGGCAGGTTTTTCGTTTCGCCGTAGGCCTTTTGTTCAAACTCGATCATGCGGCGCACATGCGCGGCGACTTCCGCAATTTGGAGACGTTTCAGGAGTTTTTGCCGCTCGGCCAACAGCGTGAGCATGATGTCGCGCACGCGATCTTGGGCCGCCTGAAATTTGGCGGAACGCTGGTCCTCCGGTCCGGTTTGCGCTTCAACCAAGAGTTGGACCACTTCATCCATGTCCGCGCGGACCAGTTCATCCAAGCTGCCGCGCATGCTTTCGATTTCACGATAGACCGCCTGCTGCCGCAGGCCGTTTTCCTCCAATTGGCGAAGCTGAATATCCAAAATGCGCGAAACCAACTGGCGCGTAATCGACCGGGCCTTTTCCTGCGCTTGTTGCTGACGGCGCAGCGCGGCGCTATCGGCGGCCATCGTCCATGAGGCGGTCAGCAAGAGAACCCACAGCGCCAGCCAAATCCTGTTCATCGCATTTCTCCCGAAGCAGGGGGGACAAGTCGACGGCAACGCATCCGAGGTGGATTATATCGGATTGGCCGGCGAGCGGAGAGCCGCAATCAAGGAACTTGCGGCAAGAAGAGGGAGCGGCGGACGATAACGCCACATAATCATTATACTCGCACAAATGTACAGATCAATAGTTCGTTTCGAATTATGTGTAAAGTAAAAATAACTTACGACAAAACAAATTTCATCGCTCGCACGTAAGTACGGCTCCAATCTTGCTTTGCGGTGCGGCTATGCTTGGGGCTTGCGCCGTAAGTCAAGCAAAAAAATAGTTGCGTCATGCGGAATCCTGGATATAACCGCGGCAGGGTGCAGTTCCCACGTTGCTCGACGAACCATAAAAGCCGACGCTACCCGACTGACCGACGCGACGGCTTTTGCCTACAATAAAGCCATGCCTTCCCCTTTATGCAATGCCGCAGACCTGTCGCCCACGGCCGACTTCCACTTGCTAGGGCAAGTGGAATGGGATGACTGTTTGGCCCTGCAACGGCGGTTGGTGTATGAAGCGAGCGGCCGTTCGGAACGCCGACTCACGGTGCTGTTGTGTGAGCATCCGGAATTGATCACCGTGGGCCGGGCCGGGTCGCGGGGCGATATTCGACTTTCGCCCGACGCGCTGCGGGAACGCCGTTTGGACGTCCGGTGGCTCGGCCGAGGCGGGGGGTGCATTGTCCACGGACCGGGGCAGCTCGCGATTTATCCCGTCGTTCCCTTGAATCATATGCATTGGACCGTGGGCGAATACTTGCGTCGGTTGCAACACGGTTTGATGGCGGCTGTGACCGAACTGCACGTGGCGACGCAGACGCGTCCTGGCCGCTTCGGCGTGTGGGGACGCACCGGGCAACTCGCGGCGGTGGGGGTGGCGGTACAACACGACGTGGCCTGGCAGGGCGCCTTTCTGAATGTCAATCCGACCAGTCGCGCCGTGGGCTATGTGGAAACCTATCCCGCACGTTGGGCGAAACGTCCCGGAAACGGCGCTCCCGAAAAAAGCGAAATGAGTTCCCTCTTAGCCGAATGCGGCCGACCGATTAAAATGCCTCGGGTGAGGACCGCACTGATCGCCGCACTCGCCGCGGCTTGGGGCTGCGAGCGGTATCACCTCTTAACGGGGCATCCTTGGCTAACTCCTGTCCGCGAGCAACATCGTGAATCCTCGGCCCGCGCGTCTTGAACTTCCGGTCATTTCATCTCCTGGGTCTTCCTGTTCTTCGGGCGGGTTAGGTTGCGCGACGCGTAGCACACCGCGCTCCGCCGAGCAGTTGCCGCGTTGGTTGAAGCGGCAAATTCCCAAAGGAAACGCGAATCACTTTACGTCGCGTCTGCTGGAAGAATTGCGGTTGGAAACGGTGTGCGACAACGCGAAGTGCCCCAATCGGATGGAGTGCTACTCCCAAAAGACCGCCACCTTCATGATCTTGGGGAATATTTGCACGCGGCCGTGCGGATTTTGCTCCGTGGAGCGGGGCCGACCGGCGCCGCCCGAGGCGGACGAACCGCAACGACTGGCGGAAGCAGCGCATCGCCTCGGTTTAGAGCACGTGGTAATTACGTCCGTCACACGTGATGACCTGCCCGACGGCGGCGCCGAACATTACTACCAATGCGTTACCGCCGTGCGCGAACGAACCGGCGCGACGATCGAAGTGCTCACGCCCGATTTTGTCGAACAACCGCATGCGTTGAACCGAGTCATTCAAGCGGCGCCCGAGGTGTTCAACCACAACACGGAAACGGTGCCGCGGTTGTATCGGGAAGTGCGCGGGCCGAAGTCGAATTATCGCTGGACGCTCGACTTGCTGCGGCGCATCAAACAGCGCAATCCAGCCATCAAGACCAAAAGCGGGCTCATGCTGGGTTTGGGCGAGACGTACGAAGAAGTGTTTGACGTGCTGTCCGACCTGCGCGACGTCGATTGCGACTTCCTCACGCTGGGCCAATACTTGCGCCCCGGCGACGGCTACCTTCCCGCCAAACGGTATTTGACGCCCGACGAATTTGAGTTCCTCGGTCGAACGGCCAAGAATATGGGCTTCAAGAAAGTGGCCAGCGGGCCGTTTGTGCGCTCCAGCTACCACGCCCGCGAAATGGCCGAGTTGTACTAATCACCCGATCGGCCACGGGAAACGCCCTTTCGCGTGTGCAGCATCTGCGTGAATCGGCTCCCAGGCCGGACGAGCATGACCACCTTCGATGTGGTCGCGCCGGTCCGATCAACCTGTGTCGTTTCCAATGGTTGACGCGTTGCCTGCGCTGTGCCATGCTCGCGGCTGATCAAGTCGTTCCATGGTGAAAGATGCGGCATGCTCAAGATCGGTCAGTTGCGAGCAACGTGTTGCGACGGTTGGACGCGGCGTGAATGGCTGCGCGCCGGCGGCCTGAGCCTGCTGGGCGTTTCGCTGGCCGATCTACTTCGCGGCGAAGGCGCCAAAGCCGCCCAGCGCACGCCGCCGGCCCGATCGGTCATCTTGCTGTGGCTGTGGGGCGGGCCAAGTCATCTCGATACGTTCGACCTCAAACCGAAAGCGCCCTCGGAATATCGCGGGCCTTACGCGCCCATCGCCACTCGTGCGCCGGGCGTCGAAATCTGCGAACTCCTGCCTCAACTGGCCGAGCGTGCGCCCCGATACGCGCTGCTTCGTTCGCTTCAGCATACGTCGAACGATCACGGCGTCGCAGGCACGATTGGCTTGACCGGCTCCAACACCGGTGCGGCGAGCCTCAGTGGACAGGTGCTCCCAGGCGATGTGAAGCCCGCGCACGGCGCGATTGTATCGCGAGTGTTGGGCTTTGATCCTGTCACGCCACGCTTTGTGACGATGGGTGGAAATTTACATCAAGGCAAACGCCGCATCACTGGCGAAGGCGGTGGAACCGCAGGCGGGCTGCACGATCCGTTTCGGTTGGATTATGACGTCGAGCACGGTGTGAAAATTCCGCAGCTTGATTTGATCGAAGGCCAATCGCGCGAACGATTGACCTCGCAACGCGAACTGCAAATCGCGATGAATCGGCTTGCCGATCAGATCCAGAATTCGCCCAACGTGGAACGCTTCGATCAGTTTTACCGCCAGGCGCTCGCGCTCCTGACCACGTCTCAGGCGCGGCAAGTTTATGACTTAGAGCAAGAACCGGAGGTGCTGCGGCAGCGTTACGGAAGGTTTCGCTTTGGGCAGTGTTGTTTGTTGGCTCGCCGATTGATTGAAGCCGGCGTGCGGTTTGTTCAAGTGAATTGGTCGTCGCATGTCGAATCGGTGGAAGACACCGGCGACGGCGGCTGGGATATGCACGATCGCTACTTTCAAGTTTTTCAAGATCGGCATAGCTGGATGCTCGATCAGGCGCTGTCGGCGCTGCTGGATGATTTGCACGACCGCGGCTTACTAGACGAAACGATCGTCGTGGCCGTGGGTGAGTTTGGCCGCACGCCCAAGATTAATGGCAAAGCAGGGCGCGATCACTGGAACGACTGCTACGCGGGACTCGTCGCCGGAGGCGGGATTCAAGGCGGTCGCGTCATTGGCTCCAGCGATCGACGGGGAGAATATCCCGCTTCCCAACCGATCTCGCCAGCCGATCTCTTTGCCACGGTGTTTCATCAAATGGGCATCACCACGACGACGTTGACGGGAGCAGGCTTGACGCCGCAAGGCGCCGTGATCGAGGAGCTGCTGTAATGCCGCACCTTCGCACGTTGGAAACGCCATGGCGTTGGCGAATGTGGCTGGCAAGTTCGCTGGGGTTTGTTCTCCTGGGCCAATGGACAGGGGCCGAAGATTCCACGCCGCGGCTCGTTCGCCTCACGCGCGATGGGCATTTCAAGCAGCGGCCGGTGTGGTCGCCGGACGGAACTCGCCTCGCGTTCACGCGCCATCGTGGGACAGACATGTTTGTGTACCTGTGTGACGCCCAAGGCGCGCAGGAACGGCGTTTGACCGACCGTAAAGAACCCGAGTTTGATGCGGTGTGGTCGCCGGACGGAACTCGCCTCGCGCTGGCGCTCGACAAAACTTCGCCCAACCAGGGAGACATCGAGGTTTACACGATTTCGGTTCAGGGGAGCGACCTTCAACCCGTGGCGACAGGCGACGGAAAACTATCGCATGAAGAATGGCCGGCATGGTCGACCGACGGGCAGTGGATTGTGTTTACGTCGACGCGCGATGACAACCAAGAAATCTATCGCGCGCGGCCCGATGGTAGCGAACGCACACGATTGACCAGCGATCCCGCACTCGATGCGCACCCGTGCTGGTCGCCGGATGGTCAACGAATTGCGTTCGCCACCGATCGCTGGGGGGACTTAGAGATTGCGCTGCTGGAAATCGAAACAGGAAAATTACAACGCCTGACGCATAGCCCCGGATTGGACGATTACCCGGTGTGGTCGCCCGATGGCGGTTGGATTGCGTTCGCTAGTTTGCGTGACCGGAATTTTGAGATTTACATCACCTCGCCGGAAGCAGATCAACCGGCCAACATCACCAACCACGCAGGTTGGGATAACTTCCCAACATGGTCTCCTACCGGTGAAATTACCTTTGTTTCCAACCGGGACGGGAGTTTTGATCTTTACACGATTGAGGTTGGGAAGAACACAATCGGCAAATAGCTTTTCCTTTGATTGTGGTTGTCGCTTCGCGCGGTGAACCCCTGCGGACGGGGAAGTGCGCCGCGACAGCCAATTTTTTTTGCTGGCGTGCTTTGTCGTGAGAAGCGGTTTGACCGTCTTGCGGCGCCGCAAGTCGCAAAAAAAGAGGCGGTTTGGAAAACTCGCCTCTTTGAGGGGTTAATTCAGTTCGTGTTCGGCCACGAGGCCGAGCAGCGTGCCGGTTTCGAGCATCAAGTCAGTGTCGTAGAGCCAGCCGCCTTCGCGCTGGCTGACGTAGCCACGCTCGCTCACCGTGACCATTTGGGCCAGCCCCACGTGCCGGGCCACGGCTTGGGAAATAGCGCGTGCGGCGGCGGGCACCGGGGCCGAACCTTCGACGATCATCCGCAAGTCGCCCGATTCGATATAGTACTTAGCCATTGATGGGTCTCCTTGGCTGAAGGGGTGAATCACTTTCCACACTCCTATTGTTCGTTCGCCAAGTGACACGTAAGGTCATATCCCGTAAGATCTTGTGAAATTTTTTTAGGCTCTTTTTGACACGTCTGGTCACGCCGGGACACGTGTGGTCACAACTTCATGCCCTTTTGGGTGGTGCGTTCACGCCGTTGGATTTTTTCTTGCACACGCCGGCCGATAGACAAACGGTCTGGCCGTGACTACAACCAAACAAAGTTGCCCAGCGTCGCCTTGGGAGCGTTGGGCGGTGTTCGGTCCCTTTGCCGCGGTAGGGTCTACGCTATGAGCCACAACCACCCCTTGGATCGTCGTCATTTTCTGGGCGCTTCGGCGTTGGCCGTGGGAGCCGCCTCGGCGTGGGCAGGCGCCAGCGCGACCGCGGTGGGACAAGCGGACGATGTTTCGGCGCTGGGCAAGACGCCGCACAGCCGCTTTGCGGTGAACGTGGAAATGTGGTGGACGAAACTTCCTTTTCTCGATCGCATTCGGAAGACCGCCGAATTGGGGTTCCCCGCCGTTGAGTTTTGGCCCTACAAGGGGAAAGACATCGCCGCCATTACGGCGTTGTGCGAAGAACTGGGCGTAGCCGTCGCGCAATTCACCGCCTGGGGCTTTGAACCCGGTATGAACAACCCCAAGAACGAGGACTCCTTTGTGGCCACCGTGGAAGAAGCGTGTCAGGTGGCGCACCAGTTGAAGTGCGAAAAAATGACCGTGGTCGCGGGCAACAATCAACCGGGCATGTCGCAAGAGCAAATGCACGCGCAAGTCATCAAGGCGCTCAAGCGCGCCGCGCCCATCGCCGAACGCGAAAAGGTCATGCTCATTCTGGAGCCGATGAACGGCCGCGTCGACCATCCTGGGCATTGCCTGTACGGCAGTGAAGACGCGGTGCGCATTTGCCGCGAAGTCGATTCGCCCATGGTGAAAATCAACTGGGATCTTTACCATATGCAAATTGCCGAGGGAGACCTTTGCGGTCATTTGAAAGACGGCTTCGATCAGGTCGGCTATTTGCAGCTGGCCGATCATCCCGGACGCAATGAACCGGGCACGGGCGAGATTTATTATCCCCGCGTGCTCAAGCAAGCGTACGAACTTGGCTATCGCGGGTTTGTGGGGCTGGAGTGCCGCCCCAAAACAACCGAACTGGCGGCCGCACGCGGCGTGGCGCAGGCTGACCAGTGGTAAACGACGGGATTCACGCCGTGCGTTGTTCGCCGCAGGAACATGAACGGGTCCAACGCTAGAGTGCGTTTCATGCAGGTGTGACGCCCCCAATGTGGTGCACTCGCTCCGCGAGTGCCGGAAACCACTCGCGGAGCGAGTGGACCACACTGATGAAGTCATCACACCTCGATGAAATATGCTCTAGGTCCAGGGCGCTCGCGCCGTTGAGGGCGAGTTGGCGATCTTTACAAGCGTGTTATCGCTTTTTCGGAAGGCAGTATGTCGCAAAATCCGTATCAACCGCCGTTTGGCGCCTTCGCCGAAAAACCGATGCCGTTTGCGCCTCCAGCGCCGCGGCATTCCGGGCTTGGCATCGCGTCGTTTGTGATGTCGTTGTTTTGCGGCATCGTCATGTTCGCCTTGATTGGCGTCGCGACCTATCTGGCGGCCAGCATGCAAGATGAATTCACGGATGAGTCGCCCCAGGCGATCATGGTCGGCCTGGGAATCATTGGTGGGTTGGGGCTGGCCGTCATCGGACTGGGGCTGGGCATTGCGGGAGTCGTCCAACCAAACCGTAACAAGCTGTTCGCCATACTCGGGCTGATTTTCAACTTTCTCGTGCTTGTTTCGGTGTGTGGCATCATGGCGCTGGGGCTAGCCGTGAGCTAAGGCTGTGACGCGGCGGCGTTTTACTTGGCTTCAAAACGATGGTTGAGCGCGCGGTCGCCGTTGATCTCCTCGGCGCGAAGGATCAACGTTTGGCCCAACAACGATTCTCCATTGGAAAGATGATAAACGACGGAGGTCCGTCCTTGATTTAGATCCAACACCGGCCGGCGCACGCGCGGACGCCCCGGCGCGAACAGCTGACACAAGAAGCTCACGGACTCCTGCGACCGGTTAATGAACTGTTGTTCGATAACCAGTCGCCCGTCCTCATCGAGCCAGGTGCTAACTTCCATGGCGACGTCGCCCAGACCGACGTCGATTTCTCGCCACACGCTAAAGCGATATTCGCGATCGGTATTGATTTCAAAGTCGGCGCGCATCAACTGACGGCCGCTACTGGCCGTGGGGTGCAACACCACCTGCAGCGCGTCTTGGCGCGTTTCTCCCGCCGCGAGTTTCAAAGCGGCCTCGCCTCGTTCGACATCCCACACGTCGGGCGTGTGAAACGTGACGCGGCCCGAAACGCCCTGGGAAAAGGGGTTTTCAAAGCGGTAGCGCAAACGTTGCGGGCGTCCAATCAGGCTCGCCAGTTTGGGATCGTCAAACTGAAAACTCATGCTCCAGCGCGCAATCGCGGAGTTCACGCCTGTCACGAATACGGGGGTCGGGCCAACGTGCAAGACCGTCTGCCCGTCTTCGTTCGGCGGCGTGGTGCGACGATCCCACAAGTCGATTTGCTGCAAGCTTTCGCCTAAGTAAAGCTTCTCGCGCACGGGCCGTTCGTTCCACAACACCATGATCGAGGCGTCGCCTCGCGTGAACACCAACGCTTGACTTCCTTCCGGAGTTTGAATGGCGCCTAGGTACTCGGTTCCCATGAGCAGCGCTGCGGTGGTGCGCCACACCGGAAACAACTCGCCGGGGGTTCCGTCGGCGTTCATCAAACCCGAGTTCGCGTCGAAAGGGCGCGGGACGAACACCACGCTCGCGCCGCCAATTTTGGCCGTGACCATCCGTTCGACGAGATCGCGCGAACGGGTTGCTAAATCATAGTCGCGACGCGACAGCGGCTGCACGGTAACCCAGCGACGGTGCGCCGAGGACTGCGTCTCGTCCATGCGCCGTGCGAGTTCCGCGCTGGTGAACGCCGGGTCATCCGGCGCGAGCGTGTAGTTGAGGAACTCCCAGCGAGCCGCGGCCGTCGGCCGGGGCGGCTCTTGCTCGAGCCAAGGCCAGGCGAATCCCAACTCGACTTTCTGCCCGAAACGCTCCAGGCGTTGACGAATCTCGGCGATCTTCGCCTCCAGGCCAGGAAATCCCGAGAAGCTCGTGTCGAAATCGTCGCCAAGTTGCCACCAGCGCAGCATGGGCAGAAACCGCGTGGCGACCGGATCAATCGCCGCCGGCCAGCTATCTTTCTCCAAGAACACGCGCGCAATGGGCAACGGGTTTTCATCGCCAAACACGCGGCGCGCTTCCGGCGGCGGCTGGTCGAGAACGCCCACAACCGTCACTCCCGCTTGCTCGACCCGTTCCACGAACCGTGCGAGCCGGTCGGCTTCGTCGGCGTTTTGCTCGCTAAACCATACGGGCAATTTGACCCATTGCAGGCCCGCCATTGTCACTAGCGAGGCTTGCTCTTCCACCGAGAGGGGCGTGCTCCCGCGCGGGAGGGACCAGCCAAATTCTCCCGCACCCGAACGACTTGCCAGTCGTACGAGATGTTCGCGGACCACGGCCAAGGTCAATTCGCGCCGGTGCGCCACACCGTTGTGCATGCGCATTTCCGCCTCAACACGGTAAAACCCAGGCTCGATAATGTTCGGCTTCCAAGCGACAACGCCGGCATATGTCGTGGGGGAGGACTCGGCGCCGGCGGGATCGCGTTCCACGACCACGCTGGGCAACCGGCGAACGCACTCGTCGACGGGACGCCCCCAGACGTCGCTCGCGCGAAGATGAATCTCGGGGTCGGGTTCGCGCACTCCGGAAATCTCGCACGATAAGGCAATCGGCTGCGCCTCGCTGTAAACGTGATGCGGGCTATTCGCCGTCAAACTCATGCGCGGCAGCCGCGCCATACGCAAATCGGCAAAACACACGGTGGCGTGCAAGTCGGCTTGCTCGGTCGGCGTCACATGAACGCCGATCACGGCGATGTGAATCTTGTCGCTGCGGGGCGTCAGCGGCCCCACTTGCACGCGCTGCCACGCGCCGCCGTCGCGCAGCCGCACCGACTCATAGTTTTCCAGCAACCGCTGTTGCTTGTCGTAAAACGAAACGGTCACGTAGGCTTCATCGTGGCGCACGTTGTTCAGGCGCAGTTGCGCTTCGACAAGATAGGTAAATCGTGGGCTGACTTCCAACGTAGGCGTAAACGCCGCAGCGGCGCCCCCGTTCATGTCAATTTGGAGCCAGCGCGGGATGTGAGAGTCCGGCGCGGGAGACGCCCCCGCGGCGGAATTGTCGGGAAGCGCTGGCGACGGTCCTGCGGCTTCTGACGAAGCGGTGTCGTCATCGCCAGCGATGGCGATTTTCACATAGGTGGGATGGTTCGCGTCGCGTCGCCGAGTCCAATGGTCGGGCCAGGCGTCGTAGTTCACATCCGCGGCTTGTTCATCGCCTGCGATGGTTTGTTTCTGAAAGTCGCAACGATAAACTTCAACCGCTTCCAACCCGCCCAGGTCGATAGACGCGCTCGGCGCAGCCGCTAAAATCAGAAGAGACCATAAAACGTGAATCATGGTTTTGTTCAGTGCGCCGGAGTTCCGGCTGCCGATTGCGATTCGCCGCCTGGCGGCTGAGGAATTTGGGGAGGTAATTCGTCCGTGCTGCGTATTCGTGTGGGAGTCCAACTGGCAAGCCTGCGGCTTCCCTTCAAACAAGCCTTGCATACCGCGGCGCAACTGGGAGCCGAAGCGGTCGAAATCGACGCGAGAAATGAACTTCGGCCGCAGGAAATGACCCGCACCGCCGTGCGGCATTTGCGGAAAGTTCTGGAAGATTTGCATTTGCGGGTCGCGGCGGTGAGTTTCCGTACCCGTCGTGGTTACGATACCGCCGAAGAGTTGGATCGCCGCGTTGACTCGACGCGTCAGGCCATGTCGCTGGCGTGGGATCTTGGGGCGAACGCGGTCATCAACCAAATTGGTCACGTGCCGGAGTCGAACGAAGACCCCCGCTGGCAGTTGCTTCAGCAGGTTCTGACCGATCTCGGACGTCACGGGCAGCGCGTGGGGGCGTTTCTCGCGGCCGATACCGGCGGTAACGACTTGCAACGCTTGTCCGAACTCATCCAGGCATTGCCCGAACATTGCCTGATGGTCAATTTGAATCCCGGCGGATTGGTCGCGAATGGCCGTTCGGCGACCGACGCCGCGAAGTTGTTGGGGCCGTACATCCTGCATGTGCACGCTTCGGACGGCACTCGCGATGTATCTCGCGGGCAAGGAGTGGAAACTCCGCTCGGACGCGGTTCCGTTGACTGGCCGGCGGTGTTCGCCAACCTCGAAGAGCACGATTATCGAGGGTACTTCACCTTGCAACGGCGTGATGCGACCGACCCCGTCGCCGAATTGCGCCAATCGGTTCAATATTTGAAAAGTTTCTGACCCCGGCAACATTCGCGGGGCGGGTAGTCAGCCGCAGCGGGAACTCCTCGCAGGACGGCTCGCGAATGGTCCCTGCGATGACGGCCCGGTCATTATTCAAACGCATCCTGTCTCTTTCGTATCGGTGCATGAAGATCTTACTGACCAACGACGACGGCATTGACGCTCCCGGCTTGGAAGCGCTGGAGCAAGCGATGTCGCACTTTGGCGCCGTGGTGGTGGTAGCGCCCGACCAGCCGTTGTCGGGTTGCAGCCATCGGGCCACGACCGATGAAGTCCTGCGTGTGACGGAGCGCGGGCCCGCGCGGTTCGCCGTCAGCGGCTCGCCGGCCGATTGCGTGCGACTCGCGCTGCTGTATTTCGCCGAGGATGTGGACTGGGTCGTGTCGGGGGTTAACGATGGCGGCAACCTGGGTGTCGATGTGTACCTGTCGGGCACCGTCGCGGCGGCGCGCGAGGCGGCTTTGTTCGGCAAGCGCGCCGTGGCGATGTCCCAGTATCGCCGCGGAAAAACCGTCGTGTGGCCGCGGGCTGCGGCGGCGGCCCGGCTTGCCTTTGCTCAGTTGCTAGCGCATGAACTTTCGCCGACTTCGTTCTGGAATGTGAACTTCCCCGACTGGGGCCAAGTTGAACTTCAGTCCGGTTCGGCCGAGTCGCTGCCGGACGTGACCTTCGCCGAGTTGGACCTGCATCCGCTGCCCGTGGCGTACCAGCGCCAGGACGAGGGGTATTTGTTCCGCAGCGATTACCACAACCGCCGACGGCGGACCGGCGGCGACGTCGACGTTTGTTTCTCCGGCGGTATCGCCGTCACGCAAATACATCCCACCAACGTCGCGAAGCCCTGAACGACGGGGTTGACATTTCGTCCCGGTTGCTTATTCTGTACGAAAACTAAAAAACCAAAAATGATAGGCGCGGGGGAGACGTGCAGCAAACTCAACCACTGCGGTTCTGCATCGCAATCTTGTACTTCGCTGGAGTGGTCGCCGCGGCGCTGGGCGAGGAGGATTCGCCCCAGGCGCCGGAAAACTTCTTGCAAGCTTCGCCGCGCGTATTCGTTGGCGGCGAACCGCACGACGAGGCCATGTTTGCATTCCTGGCGAAGTCGGGAATCCAAGCCATCGTTAGCGTGGATGGCGCTCGCCCGAACCTGGAAGCCGCGGCAAAACACGGTTTGCGTTACATCCATATTCCCATTGGTTATGACGGCGTTCCACCCGAAGCCGCGGCAGCGCTGGCGCGGCTAGCCCGAGACGTGCCGGGACCGATTTTCATCCATTGCCATCACGGCAAACATCGTGGTCCGGCGGCGGCGGCCGTCGCGTGTCTGGCGATGAATGAGTTGAGCAAGGCCGAAGCGCGCGTGTTGCTCGAACGTGCCGGCACAAGCCCGAACTACCGCGGACTCTGGCGCGACGTGGATGCATGGCGTCCGCCGTCCGCCGATGCCGTATTGCCCGAGCTTGTGGCCGAAGCGAAGGTCGATTCCCTGGCGGCCGCCATGTCGAAAATCGATCGGAGCTTTGATCGACTCAAATTGATCGCCGCCGCAGGATGGCGCCCTCCGGCCGATCATCCTGATCTTGCGCCGCGGCAAGAGGCGCTGTTATTGCGCGAACAATTGCGAGAGTCTTCTCGCCATTTATCGGGCGATTACGACGAGCGTTTCAAAGCCTGGATGGTCGAAGCCGAACGCGGCGCCCAAGCCCTGGAGCTTGAATTGGCGAAGCCCGCCGCAAGGGCGCATTGCAAAACACTGGAAACCTCCTGCAAGCGTTGCCATGAAGCCTACCGTGATTGAAAGCGTTTTGATGAAACGCAGGGGAAAAATCGTCATCGCTGCGGTATTGCTGCTTGCGGGGGGGTGCTGGTCGGCAAGTCCTTCGCAGGTCGTGGTGTATACGGCGCTGGATCGCGAATTCTCGGAACCGATCTTTCGCGAGTTCGAGCAAACGTCGGGCGTCTCGGTCGAGCCGAAGTTCGACGTCGAGTCGACCAAAACGGTTGGGCTCGTGAATGCGATCTTGCAGGAAAAGAATCGACCACGCTGCGATGTCTTCTGGAACAACGAAATTCTCCATACCTTGCGATTGGAGAAAGCCGGTTTGCTCGAACCCTATAAACTGCCGCAGGCCGAAAAGTTTCCTGCCAATTATCGCTCGCCCACAGGAACCTGGTATGGCTTCGCCGCACGCGCTCGGGTGCTCCTTGTGAATACCGAACTCGTGCCCGAGAACGAACGACCGTCGTCGATCCAAGACCTGTCCAATCCGCGTTGGAAAGACCAGTGTGGGTTGGCGCTCCCATTGTTCGGCACGACGGCGACTCACGCGGCGGTGTTGTTCGCACAGTGGGGTGAAAGCGACGCCAAGCAGTTCTTCCGCGAAGTGAAGCAGAACGCGCAGGTTCTTTCGGGCAATAAGCAAGTCGCGCTGTCCGTGGGCCGGGGACAGCTCGCATTCGGCTTGACCGACACGGACGACGCGATTGTCGAAATCGAAAAAGGCATGCCGGTCGAGATCGTCTATCCCGATCAAGGCGAGGGGCAGCTTGGTGCGCTCTTCATTCCTAATACGTTGTGTTTGATTCGCGGCGCCGCCCATCGCGCCTCGGCCGAGGCGCTGATGCAGTATTTGCTCACTCCGCAGGTGGAGCAAAAACTGGCCGAGGGCCCCAGTGCGCAATTTCCCCTACATGCCGACGCGACAGCACAGCCGCGCATCGCCGACGCTTCCGTCCGCGGGATGGATGTGGACTTCTCGGCCGCCGCCGACGCGTGGGAAACCGCCTCCCAATTCTTCCGCGAGGAATACGTCACCGCGGAATGACGATGCGGGGCAACCCGACGCCAGACGTATCCCTTTCAGGATGGAGCGCATGCCACGTCGGCCGCCAATTGCGCGAGCACAGCTTCCCAGGCGTCTTCTTCATCGTCCTCCACATTCGGGATGAAGACGAATTCCGCAGACGCCACGACCGACGGCGGGAATGATTCCTCCGTCGGCGGCGTTTCGCCTTCTCCCTGGCCGGCGTTCTGCAGGTCGCGGAGAGCGCGCACCACTATTAGCAAATCGTTGACCGAGGCGATGTCGTCGCCGTCGACGTTGGCCAGAGTATCGCCGGCTTGCGGGGGAGTGCTAAACTCGAAACCCAGGCCGTTGTCGCGCAGGAATTGCACCACCGCCAGCAAGTCGGAGATATCGACATCGCCGTCGCCGTCCACATCTTCACGGAATGTCTCGTCGCGTTGCCAAAGCAAATTTACTGGCTCGGATACGTCGATGGTGATCGTCGCCACGTTCGAGACGCCGCCTTGGTTGTCCCGGACCGTGTAGGTGAAGTCGTCAAAGCCGTGGAAGCCTTCTGCGGGCGTGTAGGTGATCTTGCCATCGACGCCGACCGTCGCGGTTCCGTCTTCCGGCCCGGTCACGATCGCGGCGCTGAGCGGATCGATCGTGCCGTCCGCGTCTGTGGCGCCGGCCGCCACGTCGAAGGTAATCGGTTCGCCAGGACCCGTGCTCTCGGCGAAGTTTTTGGCCACCGGCAGTTCGTTCATCGTTTCGACGACGTCGTTCACGTGGATCGTGATCGTCTTGGTGTCGGACAGGCCGCGGGGATCCGTGTAGATGACCTGGACCAACTGACTGCTTGTTGTTTCGTGGTCGAGCGGGCTGGCAACGAGGATTTTTCCGTCGGCGTCGATTGAGAACAAGACTTGGGGGAAAATGGAAAACGGGTTGCCTTGCCCGGGTGAGTGATCATCCGGATCCGTAACGATCACCGTTCCCACCACGGCGCCAATCGGGCTGTTTTCGTCGATCGAGAAGCTTTGATTCGGCAGTATCACCGGCGGTTGGTTGGCGAGAACCTGCACGGTGAGGTTGGTCACGACGGGCGGACCGCCGGGGCCAATCGCCTCGACCTGGACGGAGAACGTGGGCTTGGTTGCGTGGTCGAGCGTGGCGCCCGCCTGGAGCGCCAAGCGGTCGGCTGTTCCATTGCTATCGTGATCGATAAGCATGAACGAATTGTTGTCGGCCGCACCGGGGGTCAGGACGTAGGTGTAGGTCGAGAAGTTGGGGTTCGTATCCGGATCGTCGGTCCCCAGGGCGCCGATGACGACGGGCTGGCTGGTGTCGGCCACTTCGGAAACCGTGTTGGACGACAACGTGACTTGCGACGCCGGCTCGTTTTCGTCGAGGACTTGAATGGTGATCGGCTGAATAAGGACCGGGTCGCCGGGGTTCGTGACTAACGCCACCAACAACAACTCATACGTCGGCTTGGTCTCGAAGTCGAGCGTCTGGCCCGCCTTCAGCGCCAGGGTTTCGAAGCGTTCGTCATTGTCTAGATCGAGGACTTCGAACGCACTCAGGTCGGGAGAGTCGACGTGCGGCACGATGGTATAGGCCGCGCCGGCGTCGGGATCGTTCGTCGTCAGCGTGCCGATGATGACCTGGCCGCTGGTGTCGGCCAGTTCGGAAATGGTGTTGGACGAGAGGAGGATTTGCGTCGGCGGCTCGTCCACATTGGTGAGGCTGATCGTAATTGTCGCCGTGGCCGAAGCGGGGGGCGTCGCATTGTCCGTGACTGTGACCGCGAGCGAATAGGAGTTCGTCCCTTCGAAGTTCAAGACGGCGCCCGTGGCGACGGTCAATTGACCCGTCTTGGAATCGATCGTGAATTTCTCCTGGCCCGCGCCGCCGGTGATGGCGTAGGTGAGTGACTGACCGAAATCCGGGTCGCTCGCCGAGACCGTGCCCACGACGGTTCCCAAGGGGCTGTTTTCCGGCGCTGCGAACTCCTGCTCTTCCACCACCGGCGGTCGATTGGGGTGCTGATTGCCAAAGTTGATGCCCGTCTTGGGGGCGGTGTCTGCCACGGTAATGATGTGCGGCGCGTTACTTCCTGGGAACGTTTGTTTGAGTCCCTGCGGCCGAGTTTGCACCACGAAATGCTCGCCGTTGAACGCTCCGATGCGAGGGGGCACGCGCGGAATCCGGTAGTTTCCGTGCGCGTCGGTCGTCGCCGTGGGAACAGATTGGTTCAAGCTAATTAGATTGATCACGCCGTCGCCCGTCAGGCGATACGCCACCGCATAGGCAGCGTCGGCCGTGTCGAGGGAGGCGGCAATAAAGTCATGGCCCGCGGCAACCACCTTCGTCGCTGCGGATAACTGTTCGTCGCGGCTGTCGTAGAGCGTGATGGCAAAGTGGCTGTCCGTCGTGGCGAACGTCGAGAGAGCGACGGCTTTGGCGGGTTCGTAGAAGTCAATTCGCAGGGCGTTGTCGGCCGTGAAGGAGGTGTCGTTGGCGCCGTGCGCGAAGACGAACTCGTTGGCGCTCTCCGTCAGGGGGTTGTCCACTACGCGGATCGGATGCGTGTCGGAGGAGCGTTGCCGGGCGCCGTCGTCGGCGGCCGTCAGCGTGACCGAGCGGAAGAAATTCTGGAGCGAGGGGTTCACCGCAGGAGGATTCGGCGGCGGAAAGTCATTCGCCTGAATGGAAACCATGTCCTCAGTGAAAAATCCGACGCGGACTGGGACGTTGAACATGCCCCGTTCGGTTTCTTGCTTGATTCCGTCGCCGTTGGCGTCTTCGAACACCTGACCCGAAACGGTGGCGAAGAAGTTCGACGCGCCTACGTGTTCCAGGTGGCGACCGGCAAAGCTCCCCGGAACCGTGAAGCCGTTGTCCAAGCGATAGTTCGAACTTAGGAATGAGACTTCTACCGCCTTGGCGCCGATCCATGCGGGCGGCGCCGAGCCGACAGAGTCGCCACTGCGCCCGACCCAGGAAACTTCGTGGGTGCGTACGATTTCGAAAGGCGCCTCCGCGACGATCTCCGCACTATGTTCCGCGAAGATCAGCGGGGAATAAGAAATACTGCCGATGCCGAAGTTGACCACGGCCACGCTATCGAGAATCGTCCAAGCGGCCGCATCACCGTCACGAATGGCATTGTCGTCCCCGTCGATGTCCTGGCCGACGGTGGGGGGCGTGGCGGACTGAATCAACAGGAATGTGGTCGGCTCCAGGAAGAATTCGGCGAGGGTGTTGCCCGTCAGCGAGTTGTCGCTGAACCGGTCCGTTCCATCCGGATCGCCGGGCGCCTTCATCCCGCCGAAACCATCGCTGCCGGTCAGCTCCGTGGCGTCGGGATGGACATTGTAGGAGTCGTCGACCTCGTGCTGCGTGAGGACCAGGAAGCCATTGGCGCCCAGTTTCACATTGGAGAGGTCGAACATCGCGCGCACGTTGCCGGAGTTGCCCAGCCCATCGACCGCTACCAGGTACGTGCCACTGGCCAGGACTTCGCCGGGTTCGCCGCGAATCTCGACGTACTGATCCAAGTTGTGCTGAGGGAACTCGGCGGGCATTTGAATCTCGTTAATCACGGGCGCCAACACGCGCCGCGACTCCAAGGACTCGAACCGAGGACGGCGTCCGTAAGAACGCCTCGCCCGTTGGCGGGATTGGCGTGCGGCAAGCACCTTATGACGCGGGTGGACCGAAAGCATAGGCCGATTTCCAGGGTGGGCACGCAGTAGCTAATCAGGGGGAAAGCATTCGCTGCTACCCGCTATTTGCGGGCTCGACATACCGCAGTCGAGGTATAAGTTGGTGTGGCGAGTATAGTTAGGGCGCACACCCATTTCAAGCGCGAGCCGAAATCCCAGGCGGCCGAACCTGAGCCATGGCCCAGCCGAGACAGTGATTGATGGGATCGCGTCGGTCCAAGGTAGCGTTAGCCTCGGGCCGTTGCGACATCAGCGGCCATTTGCTGAAGCACCGCTTCCCAAGATTCCTCTTCCTCGTTGTCGTCGGTCTGCGGAAGGAAGAGGAATACGGGAGGGGACACAGACGGCGACACAGCCGCTACGTCCATCGGAGCGGGGGCTTCCGCTTCCCCCTGAACAGCGCTCTGCTGGTCGCGGAGAGCGCGCACCACCATTAGCAAATCGTTGACCGAGGCGATGTCGTCGCCGTCCACGTTGGCCAAGGTGTCGTCCGGCTGCGGGGGGGTGGTGAACTCGAAACCCAGGCCGTTGTCGCGCAGGAATTGCACCACCGCCAGCAAGTCGGAGATATCGACATCGCCGTCGCCGTCCACATCTTCACGGAACATCCCGTCGTTTTGCCATTCCAAGGACACTGGCTCCGAGACGTCGATGGTGATCGTCGCCACGTTCGAGACGCCGCCTTGGTTGTCCTGGACCGTGTAGGTGAAGTCATCGAAGCCGTGGAAGCCTTCTGCGGGCGTGTAAGTGATCCTGCCGTCGGCGCCGACCGTCGCCGTGCCGTCTTGCGGCCCAGTCACGATCGCGGCGCTTAAGGGATCGATCGTCCCGTCGGCGTCGGTGGCTTGGGCCGCCACGTCGAACGTGATCGACTCCCCGGGGCCAATGCTTTCGGCGAAGTTCTTGGCGACCGGCGGTTCGTTCTCGTCGGCCACGTCGGTCACCCTGACGGTGATGGTCGCGAAGTCGTTTAAGCCAGTGGGGTCGGTGATGGTCACAGGGAACGTGTGAACTCTTTGTGCTTCAAAGTCAAGGGCGGCCGTCGTTGTGATGACGCCGTCGGCGTCGATCGCGAAAGGCATGTCGCCGACCGAAAGCGAAAACGAGCTGCCCGGCTCCAGGCCGCTTTCCGCGTCGGGATCGGTGGCGATCACCGTGCCCACGACCGTTCCCGCGTCCAGGTTTTCCGCCACGGTGAATTGCTGAGGTTCGACCTGCGGCGGTTCCTCCTCGTTCGCGACCTCGACGGTGAGGGTGGTGATCACGGTCGATTCGCCGCTAAACGCATGGACCTCGACGGTCAACGTGGGCTGGTCTTCGTGGTCCAGCGTCACGCCAGCCTTGAGCGCCAGATCGAATTTCCCCTCGGCGTCCGGACCGACCAGCTCGAACAAGTGGTTGTCTTCCACGTCGGGCGGCAGGGCGAACGTGTAACTATTGAAGGCGGTTGTCGTGTCGGGATCGTCGGTTCCCAAGGCGCCGATAATGACCGGGCTACTGGTGTGGGCCAGTTCGGAAACGGTGTTGGACGATAACGTCACTTTCGTCGCCGGCTCGTTTTCGTCGAGGACGTGAATCGCCACGCTGCTAGGTGCACGATTTTGGAAAAAATCGATGCGTTCAATAAACGCCGGAACAGGGCCAGCAAAAACTTCGAAGTCGACCCCTACGCCCTCCTTGAGCGCCAGGGCGTCGAAGCGTCCATCGTTATTGTGATCGACGATTTCGAAGAACGGTGAATCTTGATCCAATTCAAACGTATAGGAGTTGAAAGCGGTGTTTGGCGTGTCGGGATCATTGGTCGTTATCGTACCGATGACGTATCCGCTGCTGGTGTCGGCAAGCTCAGGAATCCCATTGGGCGTGACGATGAGTTCCGTCGCCGGTTCATTCACGTCGCCAATCGCGATGGTGACCGTCGCCGTCGTCGTGGCGGAGGGCGTCGCATTGTCCGTGACCTGGACCTCGAGCGTATAGGAGTTCGTCTCCGCTTCGAAGTTCAAGACGGCGCCCTCGGCGACGGTCAAAGCGCCCGTTTCAGGATTGATCTCGAACTCCTCCTGTCCCGTGCCGCCCGTGATGGCGTAAGTGAGCGTCTGCCCGGCGTCCGGGTCGCTCGCCGCGACCGTGCCCACGACGGTTCCCGCGGGGCTGTTTTCCGGCGCTGCGAACTCCTGATCTTCCACCTCCGGCGGTCGATTGGCGCGCTGGACGCCGAAGTTCACGCCTGTCTGGTGAGTGGTGTTCGTTACCGTGACGCTGTGCGGCGCGTCGTCGGCGGGGAACGTTTGCGTAAAACCCTCGGGCGGAGTTTGCCTCACCTGATGAACGCCGTCGAACGCTCCTAACGAGGGCGCGACGCGGGAGAATTGATAGTCGCCATTCGCGTCGGTCGTCACCGTGCGATTGGCAGGGCTGACCGAAACGCCCGTGATGACGCCGTCGCCCGATTCGACATACGCCACGGCGTAGGCAATGTCGGCCGTTTCGCGGCCAAACAAAAACAAGGCGCTTGTTGGTGAAAATACTACGGTTGTTTGCGTATCTTCTGGCAAGGGCTCGCCAAGGCTGTTGAACAGCTTGATTGCAACCTGGCTGGGAGTGCTGGGCGTCGACTCCCGAAATCGAACGCCGACTTCGCTGACGGGTTCGTACAAGTCGATGCGCAGGCGGTTGTCGGTCGTGAAGGCCGTGTCACTGGCGCCGTGTGCGAAGGCGAACGCGTCGGGGTCCGTGGTGTTGGGATCGTCCACCACGCGGACGCTGTGGGTGTCGGCGGGGTGTTGCCAGTTGGTTGCGTCGGCCGTCGTCAGCGTGAGAAACGGGAAGGCGTTCTGGATGGACGGGTTCGGCTCAGGCGCCGCCGGCGGCGGCAACATCTCCGCGTTGAAGGAAAAGTTGTTGTTGGCGAAATTTCCGAGGGTCACGGCCACATTCGCCATACCCGCTTCGGTTTCCTGCTTCACGCCGTCGCCGTCGGCGTCTTCGAAGACCTGGCCCGAGATCGTGGCGAAGAAGTTGGGGGCGCCCACGTGATCCAAGCGGCGGCCCGCAAAGACCTCGGGAAAGGTGTAGCCGTTGTCCAATTGATAGTTCGAACTGAGGAACGCGACTTCCGACGCCATGGAGCTGATCCAGTCCGCCGGCGCCGAGCCGACGGTGTCGCCGTTGCGCCCGATCCAGGAAACGCCGTAGGTGGACACAACGTGAAAAGGCTCCTCTGCGGACCCCGTCGTGCTCACATCGGCGAAGACCAGGGGGGAATAGGACATAACCCCGTCGCCGAAGTTGACCACCGCCACGCTATCGAGAATCGTCCAATCGGCCGCATCCCCGTCGCGTACGATGTCATCGTCTGCGTCGATATCCTGGCCGATCGTAACAGGCGTGTCGGACTGAATCAGCAGGAACGTGGTCGGCTCCAGGAGGAACTCGGCGAGAGTGTTGCCCGTCACTGAGTTGTCGTTGAAGCGACTGGTCCCGTCGGGATCGCCGGGCGCCCGCATCCCGCCGAAGCCGAGCGATGGGTCGCCGGCGCCAGTCAACTCCGTGGCGTCGGGATGGACGATGTACTTGTTCTCTTGCTGCGTGAGGATCAGGAAGCCGTTGGCGCCTAGCGCCACGTTGGAGAGGTCGAACATGGCGCGCACGTTGCCGGGGTTGCCTAGCCCATCGACCGCCACCAGGTACGTGCCGTCGGCCAGCACTTCGTTCGCGTCGCCGCGAATCTCGACGTATTGATCCTGACTGGACTGGGGGAACTGGGTCGGAATATGCAGCTCGTTAAACACCGCCGCCAGCACGCGGCGCGACTCCAATACTTCCATTCCCGGACGGCGCCGTACTTGCCGGCGTTTCGCTCGCCAACAGGAATTGCGCACCTTGACCGCCTTTTGACGCGCCCAAGTAGAAAACATGCACCTACGCCTGGAGTGAGGAGTTGAGGATGCCCCGATTGACTCAAGCCAAGAGAATGAGTTTTCTCTTGACCCTTCGCGCGGCCCATGGAGTGAAAACGAGGTGGGCGATGTAGCAACTATAATTGGGGGAAGATCGCGTTTCAAGCGCCGGCTTTGGGGGCGATCAATCAGGCGGACCAAGGCGGTTTTGCTTTGGGTTTTTGGTCTCAAGGCCCTGATAAGCTCGGGTAGGAATGGTTTCATGTCCGGGGGAGCATCTTTGCCGGCGCGGCGTTGCGATGTCGGCAACGTGCGTGTTACCATCAACGGCAACGGTATGGACCATCCTGCGTTGGATTCTTGGGACCGTCGACTGGCCGCACCTATGTTTGCGGCGGCGCTGATTTTACTGGTGCTTCTCGGCGCGGCATCCGAATGGATTCGACTGGGCGAAGGCCGCCTGCCGCCCTGGTTGGCCTGGGGGCTGGTCGCCACGTATGGGTTATTCGTGGTCGAGGTCCTTTTTCACATCGTCCGGCGCGACCGCCATTGGCGGCGGCGCATCGTGCCGTGCTTGTTGCCTCCGCTCCGCGTGTGCGGGCGCGATCCGGCCCAACCCGAGTTGATTTGGATACCGTTTCGAGGTTGGGTTGCTCGGAACGCCCGCCTGGCGTTGGAATTAGAGCGAGCCTTCAGTTTGCCGATGATCGGCGTGGCGCTCACCATCTTGCCTTTGTTGGCCGTTGAACATTACCGGGCCGCTGCGCTTGCAGACAATCCTTCCCTGCGCTGGGCAGTGTCGATTGCGACGGGCGTGATTTGGCTGGCGTTCACGCTGGAGTTCTTCGTCATGGTGTCGGTGGTCGAAAACAAATTCGACTACTGTAAACGACATTGGATGGATATTGCCGTGATTTGTTTACCATTCGTGGCCTTCCTGCGTTTCCTGCGATTGGGGCAAGCCGTACGACTGCAACAACTGGCTCGCATGGGCCGCGCGTACCGCTTGCGCGGCTTGACGATGCGGTTCTGGCGGTCGATCTTGTTACTCGATTTGATCACGCGCGTCGTGCGTCGTAGTCCTGAACGGCAGCTTGACCAACTGCGGCAAACGATCGAAGAAAAAGAGGCGGAGTTAGAACTGCTGCGCGAGCGCGTCGCTGAATTGGAACGCCAAATCGCGCGCAACGCCGCGCCCTCGCTTTCGCTGGACGAAGCTCAACCGTCGTAACTCGAAACAACGTTGTGGAACTTCCCGCCGCGCTCAACGAGAAGCACCGCCGCCAGGCCGACGATTTTCGCAATCGGTTGGTGAAGATGGCGCGGCACTACCGGCGCTGGCCGACGCGCCAGCAGACCGATTGTTTCCGTTTATACGACCGCGACATTCCGAACATTCCTTTGGCGATTGACCGGTACGGCGACTGCCTGCACATTGCGGTGTATGAAAAGCCGGACGCCGAATCGACGCCGCGGCGCGAAACCTGGCTGGCTTTTCTCACGCAACTGGCGGGGGAAACGCTCGGCACGCCGCCGGAGAATATCTTCGTCAAACGACGACGACGGCAACTCGAAGCGAGCCAGTACGAACGGCAGGGCGAACAACGGCGTGAACTGGTGGTCACCGAGTCAGGCTTGAAGTTCCTGGTCAACCTGTCCGACTACCTGGACACGGGATTGTTCCTGGATCATCGCGTGACGCGCTCTCTGGTGCGCGCCGAGGCCGCCGGCACGCGATTTCTCAACTTGTTCGCGTACACCGGCGCGTTCACGGTGTACGCCGCCGCGGGCGGAGCGGCGGCCACCACGACGGTGGACCTTTCGAACACCTATTTGGCCTGGGCCGAGCGGAACTTGCAACTGAACCGCATGGACGGCCCGCAACACCGCCGCGTACGGGACGACGCCCGCAAATTTCTGGAGTACCATCCGCCGCGGCCTAGTTACGATCTGGCGGTCGTCGATCCGCCGACGTTCTCGCGGAGCAAGAAGTTGGAGTACGACTGGGACATCCAGCGCGACCACGTCGATTTGCTCAACCGCTTGTTGCGTTTGATGACGCCCCGCGGCGTGGTGTATTTCTCGACGAACTTTCGTCGCTTCAAGCTGCAAACCGACGAATTGCGGGGCGCCGAAGCGCGCGAGATTTCACGACAAACGGTCCCGCCCGACTTTCGCGAACGCCGCATCCACCGCTGCTGGCGCCTCGTGAAGACATAAACAACGTGGACCGGCAAGCCTTACGCTTCGACGACAGCGCGAAGTTACCGCGTCCATTGCAACGCAACCGACGGATTCTCGCGAAGGGCGGTTTCGAGTTGCCGCGCGCCGGCGTGGTAAGGATTCGTCTGCAAGACTTGCCGCGCGGCGTAGGAAGCGCCCGCGGAATCTCCCGCCAGCATACGCGCTTCGGCCAAGAGGAAGACAATTTCCGGATCGTTTGAACCTTGGGCGGCTGCGGCCAGACTTTCGACCGCTTCCTCAAATCGACCGAGTGACTTCAACGCCAGGCCGTGATGTACGAGCACTTCCGGCGGCGCCGGACCCGGCGAGAACTGGTCAACCGCCGCATCGAGCACGGAGAGCGATCGCTCCGGTCGGTTCAAGTCGCGGTGAATCGACGCAACCGCAATTTGCACCGTGGGGTTGTTGGGTTCGAACCGCAAGGCGCTGTGGTAACACGCCAGTGCTTCACGTAGTTCGCCGCGGCGGTGCAGTACGTCGCCGCGCAGTCGCCAAGCCAGGGCCAGATCGTCTCGGCGTTCGATGGCCTGGTCGGCGTACGCCAGAGCATTCCCCTCATTGCCAAGCGCTAAGTGCATTTCTCCCAGGCGAACCAGCAGGAGCGGATCTTGGCCCGAGAGACGCACCGCTTCGGTCATTTGCGCGACAGCCTCGGGTCCGCGACCCTGTCGCCAAAGCACCTCGGCGTAGTGGCGCCGGCACCGTTCATCGACCGGGCAAAGCTCCATGGCTTGCGCGAAGAACTGGCCTGCCGCTTCGTCGCGTCCCTCCTGTTGGGCCTCCAAACCTCGGCCGACCAACTCCCGCGCGGCCACCACCTGTTTGGCGTCGGGTCGCCAGGAGAGTGAACAGCAACCGGCCGGGAGAAGGGCGAGTCCTACGGCGCATGCACAAGCTGCGCTGGACGCCGAACGCCGCACAGTTTGCGCAAGCCGCAAGATCGCCGCCAAACGGGGCGCCTCGCAAGTTTCGCGAACGGCAATCGGCCGCATGTTGCGCATCGGCGTTCGGTTTTGCCTCAAGAACGAAGAGAACACCACGATGAGTCTTTATATCGGCCGAGCGAATTGCCGAACCTTTGACCCATCCCCAGGTTCTTGGACTGGGCCAAGTTTCCCGGTCGAAAATTCGGGCGGGAGAGCATAACGCGGCGGGCAGCAAGTTGTCGAGAGGAATTAACGCAACGAAAAAAGCCGCAAACGCTTCTTACGAAACATTTGCGGCCTTTATATGGAAACCCCGACGGAGTTGCGACGAGTGGAGTCGCTGCGAGACTGGCGAAGATCGGGCGTGCTTCTGCACATGCCGTTAGTTGATCTTGGCCAACGCGGTTTTTTTGGTCCCTCTGCCGAAAACTGTCGGAGGTTTCTTGGCCTTTGCCAGGCTACGTGAATTATAGCATTGGCAAGTGCTTTAAGTAGCCAAATTATCGGCACAAGAACCAGAAAGGTTTGGACGTTCTTGCTCTGAATTTGAATTCTTTCGAGCAGGGTGATCAGCCTTGCAGTTCTCACTCTTAGCCGCAAACCTCGCGACCTTGGCAAGGGCCTTCCTCTGCGTCGTTTCCAACCAGTTTCATCGCGATCCGCCGCGCACGTCAATCCGTGGAACTTCTCGCGCGTCGTGCAAAGTTTACGGCGGCGCAACCTCGTAAACTTGCGGCATGGGGTGGCCTTTCAACGACAACGGCGGGGAAGGATCGTCGGGCCAAACCGGGCGCAGCACGCCCTGTTGTACGAGTTCTTGAAACACCGCGGGCTGGGGATAATCGGAATAGCCGTAATTTCCCGGCTCACGATACCGGTATATTTCGCCCCAATGCACAAACACATGGGTCACGCCGTGGGAGTGCAGCGCTTCGCGCCGCTCCTGGGGGTTGCGACCGGTCATCAGTGTTTCCAGCACGCAGTCGTCAAAACACGTGTTGTACAACACAGGCATTTCCAGATCGAAAGGCTGCGCATCGCCCACCAATAGGGCCGCACCGCCCGGAGGCACTACACGGTTCAAAACCGCATGAGCCGCATTGACCCGTCCGAGCCGGTCGTGCTCAGGGTCGTCAATATCGGTACGGAGCGCCTCTAAGGCCACGAAGATGCGGTTGTCGCTCACCCAGGGCGACGCAATCACTAAGGTATTCGCCAACACCCCAAATAGGACGGCGGCCAGAACGCCGCGCCGCCAAACGACGTTGTCCGACCACGCGGCCCCCGCTCCGGCTAGCAGCGCCAAGAGCGGCAAGGCGGGTAGCCAAAATCGGTCAATCCGGTGCGTGAACAGCCACCAGGCGGCGAAGATAAACAATGCCAATCCTCCCGCGAGCGCCAACACCCGCCGATTGCGTGCTTGCAGCGCCGCGAGCAACAACAAGGGCATGACCAACGGACTCAACCATTCGCCGCGCCACGTGACTTGCGAAATCGCACGCATGAGCCGGTGCGGCGCGTACGGCCCCTGTTCGGCGCTTTGCGGCACCTGGTGGGCGCGCGTCCATTGTTCGTTTTGCTTGGGCGTCCAACTTCTCCCGCCAAAAACGTCGTACAACAAGGGATAAAATGGGTTGCCGGCCAAAACCCAATTCTTGCCGTACCACAAGCCACCACCTAAGAGCGCCGCGATCGTGAAGATCATCCCTACGCGCAGGAGGGATACCACCGGGCCACGCCGGAAGGTTCGCGTTTCGCCGCTCGGTTGTGAATCGGCCGAAGTTGCTTCGGTCGAACCGGCCGCGGATTGCCGCTCTCGCCGCCACTCAATTCCCAGTGCGATGACTGCGAGCGGAGCCGCGGCGAAGACGAGGCCGGGATATTTACATCCCGCAGCAGCGCCCGCGAAAAACCCTGCCAGCGCCAACAACGGCCAGCCCCGGTCGTTGCGCCAGAGCAGTAGTCCGTAAAACCCGAGGAAGGTATAAAACGCGACAACATGATCGTTCAGCCCCGCGAGGGCGGCGTGTGCAATCCAAGGGACGGTCAAATACACCAGCGCTGCAACCACGCCAGCCTGTTGCGAGAAAAACCGGCGTCCTGCCGCAAACAAACCAAGAGCAGTGAGCGGCGCCGCAAACGCCATGACGGTCTTACCGACCAGCGCTCCCCACCACCAATTGCGTTCGCCGGGCATCAGCCCCATGGCGAACACGGCGTGCATTTCACTGGCCAAGGGCATGTTGGCGTAAACGTTATGCGGAAGGAAATCGATGCGCCCTTGCAGGAACCACTCTTTGGGCGCCTGCAAATGGTATTCACGCACGTCAAACTCCCACGGAGGCATCATGGCGCCCCAGATGATCACGAACAACGCCGGCGCTCCGGCGGCGAACCACCAAACCTCGCGATGCGGTTCACCTTTCCCCGGGCTCGCCTCGGCGAACGCGGGCGGGTTGCGTCGTTGCCGCCAGATGGCCCATGCGAACCACGCGCCCGAGGCAACGGCCAGCGGCGCCATCCACGCAAAAGGACGACTTAGCCATCCCGCCAAACCGGCGGCAAGCGTCGCGAGCGAAAGAAGGTTTAACCCCACGCCTTCCGCAAAGACGAGTTGTTCGCACCACGACAGCCGCCGCGTCAAATCCAAAGTGGTTAACGCCGCCCAGCCCACGACGCCGGCCCAGACGAGCATAAAACCGGTCGCAAGCAAAACCGGCAGTCGATCAAACACCGCGACGGGCATCCCGTTTCCGGTCCAGGTAGATAGAAAAAACTCGGGCGTAAACGCCATCAACAGGAACATGATGCGCCGCAGCGGTTGCGCGCCGGAATTGGTCAGCGGCGTGGCGTAAAACACGACCAAATAACCGGCGAATAACACCAGCCAAGCCGCCAAAACGACCTTGGGCGAGACCCAATACTGTGACGTTTCCGCCGCTGCGCGTGACGGAGGGTGCGATGCGGCGGAGGGTTTCGGGCGGCGGGAAGTTTTCGACATGGCGCCGGCAGGTCCAATAACACATCCCTGGCGGTCGGGACGGTCTGAGCTATGATTGATAGTGGTCTGTCCGTCGACTTATTGTAACATCCTGCCGCGGCCGCATAGCCGCTACATCCTGCCTGCCTCCGCCCATCATGACTGACAACAACCGTTTGCGCGGCATATTCACTCCGAACATCGTTCCCCTCGATGCGAACGGCGAAATCAACGAAGCCGAACTGCGACGCTACGTCGATTGGCTAATCGAACGCGGCGTCCATGGTTTATACCCGAACGGTTCCACTGGCGAGTTTACCCGCTTCACCGTCGAAGAGCGGCGACGCATTATTGAAATCATCGCCGATCAAAACCGCGGAAGGGTGCCGATCCTCGCCGGCGCGGCCGAGGCGAACGTGCGCGAGACCATCAAAGCCTGCGAAGCCTATCACGAGATGGGCTGCCGCGCCGTCGCGATTGTGTCTCCCTTTTATTACAAACTCTCGCCGGCCGGCGTGTACGCCTACTTCAAGGAAATTGCCGACAACACGCCGATCGACGTGACGTTGTACAACATCCCTATGTTCGCGTCGCCGATTGACGTGCCCACCGTGCGAAAGCTCGCCGAGGAATGCCCGCGCGTGGTGGCCATCAAAGATTCCTCCGGCGATTTGCCCCATATGATGCGGATGATTGACGCGGTGCGGCCGATGCGATCCGACTTCAGCTTCCTTACCGGTTGGGACGCCGCCTTGATGCCCATGTTGCTCATTGGTTGCGACGGCGGCACGAACGCCACCAGCGGCGTTGTTCCTGAGATCACCCGCAAATTGTACGACTTAACGCTCCTAGGGAACTTGGACGCGGCGCGGAGCCTCCAGTATCGCTTGTTGCGGCTCTTTGACGCGATGATTTATAACTCTGAGTTCCCAGAAGGCTTCCGCGCCGCGCTGCGGTTGCGCGGCATTCAAACCGGCAAAGGACGGCAGCCGCAATCGCCGGGACAACAACTGGGCATCGAGAAACTCAGCAGCGAGCTGCAATGCCTGCTCGCGGCCGAAGGTTATACCCATGAACCTGTCGGCGGTTGTCCGGTCGGTCAGTCGCTTGATCCCGAACAGGTCGCCCGGATCGTGCAAGGCGTGGTGGGCGAATTGAAGCGGCTTGGCATCGCGCCGTAACGCGGTCGAAATCCAAACCCGTTCGGCGTGTCGCTGCGGTCTCAGTTTGACGCGCCGGACCCAGCGAGGGATATTGAGGGCAAGCGCCCTCCACGTGTACATCTTGAATTCTAACTTCCGATGCCGGTTTCGCTTTCTTGCCCTCAGGGGCACCGACTGACGGTGTCTCGCCGCTATGCGGGCAAGACCGTGAAGTGCCCAGAGTGTGGCGGCAAGGTGGCTATCCCACCACTCGACGCGATTGAGCAGAAACTGAAAACCCAGCGCGAGCGACGCACGTCGACGGCATCGCGCACGACGGGCGCAACCGGCAAACCACCTCCCGTACCACGCGTTCGACCCGAAAGCTCCGCCCACGCTTCGCGCGACAATGAAAATGCGGCGACCTCGCCACGTGAGGAAGTTGCTGACGCGGCTCTTCCCACCATCGAGCAAACCGCACAACCCAAGCAGACGCCGCCACCCCTTCCACAACACGGGAGCAATCGCCCCGTTGGTGTTGCGCCCGCTGAGCCGCCGGCCGAGTACGCGGCTTTTGCCAGCACGGAATCGGAGCCCGCTGCCGACCCTGAAGTTTCTGCCGTTCAGCCCGGCTCGCCAAGTTTCCAACAGTTGGAACCATCGCAGGACGCGGCAAGCTACAAGCCTGATCTTGCGCACCGTTGGACTGCATACGGCATTGGGTTGTCACTCGCCGCAATCGGTTTGTTCGGTCTGACACCGGCGATGATCGAGATTACGGAATTTGTTGATTCCGATCACACGTTGCCAGTAGCACGTTGGGCTTGGCTATTGATCTTCCTGGCCACGATCCAAATTGCCTACGGAATTTACGTTGGCCAGATACCCGACTGGAGCACGGCATGGGTCACAGCCCTCGTCGGCGCCGGACTTTCCGCCATGTACGCCTTCCTGTTCGGATTGACGTTATACGTGGGTGAAGACAGCGAACTCGTTGCGTGGTTGCAACTGGAGGATCAAACGCTCGCAGGCGACGCAAGTCGCTGGTGTTTCGTCATGGTGGGAACTCTGGGCTTATTCGCCTACTTTGCCGGATTCGCCGCCCTCCGGTGGCGTCGAGCCGTGGAGCGTTTGCGTTACCTGACGGAAAAACTCGACGCCACACCACCGCCTTTCGATGTTTAGCGCCCGCGACCCGGGTGGCGTGGCGCGCCGCTCGTCATTTAGGGACAAAGCTCGCTTTGCTGTGGAAGGCAAGCAAGTCGTTGTTACAGCGATTTGACGAACGAATCGAGTTCGCGTTCCGCTCGCTCTTTTTCCCAGCCATACCGCTCCTGCAGCCGACCCGCTAACTCGTCGCGTTTGCCGGACAGAACGTCCAGTTCGTCATCGGTCAAATCGCCCCATTGTTGCTTGACCTTGCCCTTAAATTGCTTCCAGTTACCTTCAATTTGATCCCAGTTCATCGTTTTCTCCCAAGTACAATGAGCCACTTATTTACACTTAGTTTCCCACCCGCGTGGAAAACCGCCATGTTACATACAACTTGCAGACCTCGTGCCAAGAGCCAAGAATTGCCGTCCCGCACTGAGGAAATGCTCGACCGATGCGGCAAATGGCGGTACACCTGGAGCGTCACAACTTGAGAAAAGCAATGAACTTTACCGATAACCATTCCGTAATAACCAGCAGCGGCGTATAATGTTGCAGCAGGACGCCGCTGCGTCCTCTCGGGGGCGAAATGGATTCGACCGGATGACTGGAAGTGAGTGTTGCGTGCCGTGGTTGGTCAGAAGCCACGTTAAAAGCCGACCAACAAATTTAACTGCCGAAGGTAACTTCGCACTGGCTGCCTAACACATGGGTAGCCCCGACTGCGGCCCTTAGTTGGAGAGAGCCAAAAGTCGGTTGCCAAATCCAAATCGCTTAGGCCCACGCCGGAAACGGTCTATGTTAAAAAACGTCTCTGGCTAGTTGGCGACGGATCTCGTCGAAAAGAGCCGTAGTCAGCGAATACCAAATTTTCGACTACGCCCGTAGACGCATTCACGGAAACATCGCGGGACGCGGGTTCAATTCCCGCCGCCTCCACTAAACGCCGACTTGCGATTTTCGCAAGTCGGCGTTTTTCATGCGCTTACGACAAATCTCTTGCCTTCCAGCGGGTTGCGGAAATACTTGGTGTCAGGTTTCGTGTCAGATAACCACGGAGCAAGTGTCAGGTAAGAAGACTTGCTCGGACGATTCCTTGCATCATGAGAGATGTTCCATGCCGGTCCGGAAGCGCACTCTACGACCCGACCCCACCTGAGTCGGATGCTGCTGGTGGGTGCTGTAAAGCAACAGAGCGTCTTTGATCTCGTCGAGGCTGGTCATCGGGGTATCTAATTGGGAATTGCCATGAATCCCGCCACTTAGGTCGCATGATTTTTTAGGTCTGCTGGTAATGGGTCGCCGCTACCCGACAATCTCGACAGACGAAAGCGTAGTAGATGCCCTCGGCGGCGGCGTAATCCTCGTTGCTGAGTTGAGCGATGAAAACCATCTTGTGATGGCACGAAGGACATCGAGGGTATTCGGCATCCTGTTCCCACGAAGGATGTCCACCGACCTGTGAAAACGAGATTGGCATGTTGCGGTCGGCGGACTCGGTGATGGGGCGCTGCTTGCTGCTCAGAACCAATGCGTCTTCTTTGGGAAAGTCCCAGTCGCCTGCATCGTCGGGCAGGTATTCGGGGCGAACATTCGCCGGATGGCACGATGCTCCTCCAACCCAGTCAAACTGCGTGAAGACCACCCCGTAACAAGTACACACGTCACAGGTCTCGATCCGCAGGCGACTCCCTTCGACCCCGAGAAAGGCAAGCAACTCATTGCTCAAATCGAAGTCGAACAGGGCCGTCATTCTGCGTTCGCACCACTGGCATGAAGACGTGCTGGGAGCGTTGATCTGAATTGCGCCGGGGACGGCATCAGGATGATCGTGCAGCACAAGGGGACGGCATTCATTGAGGATCAGTCCTCGCCTTTCTCCGTTGTCTGTGAGTTCCCAGCCCGCTGAGTCGGCGTATTCGTGAGGTGGTATGTGCAGCGACTCGCACCACCACGGGGGATTCGTTCGCCAGATGTGGAAGGCTTGTTGCACAGTGGGGTTGTCGGCCCAAGCAAGAGCCAGCAGCGACAGGTTTACGTTCTCGGCTTCACCATCACCGAGTTGCTCAATCAGCAGGTTCGTCGCTTGTTGGTTAGTGCCGTGAAAGATCACCGGAGGGTAAAGAAGGTTACTCGCCGCCAGTTCGAGGTGCAGACCCGAAAGACTACCCGGCTGGAGACAAGCCAGATGAGCAAGAATGTCGCCTTTGCCGCTTTCGACGGCAAACCGAGCCAGCGTGCTGCACTCGTTGGGTGAAAGCGAACGATACGTTGCGGCGACATTTCGCTGGGCAGTGCGAAGGTTGTCCGCCGTGCCGAAGTTCCGGCATTCGTGAAATGCCTTGATCGTCTCGATTCGCTCGTTCATTTCCACATCCTTTCCTCGGGTTATTATCGCCAAATGATTGCGTCCTTCCTACTACGAGGCGCCTCGCTGCGCCGCTGCCAATCCAAAAGTTGTATTGGCCGTTTCTGAAGGATGCGTAGGCACCAGTTATCGCCGTCGTTCCGATTCATTCACTCACGGAGACGACTACCATGAGAGCCGCCTGCTTTATATCGAGCGTCATAAGAAGACTCTTCACGACCTTTTGGCGGGAATGTTGGACGAGGAGTTTGACGCCAGCCAAATCGCAGAATTCGTCGAGCCGAATGCCTCGAACATCGACGGCGGCTTTAAGAATCTCTTCGTCATTCATTCCTTGTTCGGTGCGAATCGACGACTTCCAGACGAACATGGCCAAAGGGGCCCGCCACGGCTAAAAAACAACGGAGGAGTTCTGGGGCATCTTCAACAAGCGGCGAAACGCTCTTCGCCGGTGAGTCACGGACGATTACCACTTCACGATCATCGACTGTCCGCCCCGCCTCGCCATTCAGGTTAGGGCGCTGCTGCCTGCCACCGACGCCTTCGTGCTTCCGTCAATTCCGGATCGGCTGCTGCGGCTGGGCTTCAAGTCCGGCGTGCGGTTGAACCGTACACGCGAATTTCGCGTTGCCCGGACATCGAAGGCGAACCTCTAGAGCGCTCCTTAGAGGATCTCGCTTTCTAATCGGGGGTTGGCGGCAATACCTGCAAAGCCTTGTACTTTCCGAACGGGGCGTTCGAGGCTTCGCTCTGTCCTCCACAGCTCGGGTTCGCCGTCGGCTGTCCCCAACTTTCTGGAGAAAGAGTTGACTTTGCGCGTTTACTTCTGTAGATTTAGTCAACTAAACGATGCCGCATTCCGGGAGGCGGTGCGATCATGACATCCACACAGCTTGGCCGAGTTCAACTGCTCATCATGCAGGTCTTATGGGACCGGGGGCGGGCGACCGCCCGCGAGATTACCGACGCGATCAACGCCACCGAGCCGATCGCGCACAGCACGGTGCAGACCTTGTTGCGCGGGTTGGAGGAAAAATGCTCGGTGTCGCACGAGGCCCAGGACCGCACGTTTGTTTTCTTTCCGCTGGTTCAAGAACACGAGTTCAAGCAGAGCGCCACGCGCGACCTGGTGGAGCGCGTGTTCGGCGGCAGCGTGGGGAGCCTGGTGGCCCATCTGTTGACGCACGAAAACGTCTCGCGCGAAGAGATCGACGAGATCCGCAAGCTCATCAAACAACAAGGTAAGAAGTAAGGGGATCGCCATGAACTGGCTTCAGACCGAGATGGCCTTGTTGGACGCGGCGGTCGCCACGGTGGGCTTCGCCTTCAATTGGTTGCTGCAATCGACGTTGGTGATTGCGGCGGGCCTGGCGTGCGCCTGGCTGCTGCATCGCCGGGGATCGGCGTTGCAGTCGGCCGTCTATCGCACCACGCTCGTAGCCGCCCTCGTCTGTCCGCTGGCCACTTTCCTGTTGGCGCTCGGCGGCGTCTCGGGCTGGTCGGTCGAATTGCCCGTCGCCTGGACCTACGAACAGGTGAGCGGAAGACCGCCTGGGGAAAGCTCTGTGCCACCGCAGGCGATGGCCGTGACGCCGCAACAGGCGTTTTCGCCGTCGGCCAACAATGACGTTCCTTGGGAGACTTCGCCGCTCGCAGCGGACACGTTTCCGCAGGCAGCCTCCTGGCAAGACGGAGGGAAACCGCCATCGTTTTCCAGTGCGCCGCCAACTGCGGTTGGGACGAATCCACTTCCAGTCGGAGTAAATCCATTGCGGGTGTCGGCAAACTCCCGCCCTGAGCCATCCAGCGTCACGGTACCCGCGGAAACCTGGTTATTCGAGGTCCGAGGCTTCGGGCTGGCGGCGATCGCCATCTGCCTAGCGTGGTGTGCCGCGTCGACGGTCTTACTGCTTCGCTTGGGATGCGCCTGGCAGCGGTTGGATCGCCTTCGCCGCGGCGCGGCGCCGGCGGAAGAGGCGACGCAACAGGCTTGCCGCGAACTGGCAACGCTGGTGGGCGTCTCTCCGCCCCCCGTGCTGCGCAGTCCGTATCTGGCCAGCCCTTGCCTAGCAGGGTTGGTGCGGCCGGCGGTGTTGTTGCCGGAAGCCGACGTGTCGCTGCCGGTGCGCGACGTGTTGATCCACGAGTTGGCGCACTTGCGCCGCCGCGATTGTATGTGGAACTTGCTCCGCCGGGTGACCGAGGCGGTCTTCTTCTTTCAGCCGCTGGTGTGGATGCTGGCGCGCCGGTTGGAAACCGCCGCCGAAGAAGTGTGCGACGACTACGTGGTCCAGTTGGGCGGCGACCGTGAAGGCTACGCACGCCGCCTGGTGGACCTGGCCGAACTCTCGACCCTTCCTGTAGGAGCGGCGGGCGTGGCGATGGTGTCGCTGCGGTCGATCCTGGCCAAGCGAGTCGTGCGGATCATGGACACCCGGCGTTCGCTTTCGACGCGCGCCGGCAACTTGCTCTTGGTGTTGGTGATGGCGGGCGGCCTGGCCGGCACGATGTTGGTTGGTTTGGTCGGTTTGGGTCCGCAGTCTTCGGTGGCGGTAGCGGTGGCGCAGGTGGCCGATGATGGCCTGGCGGATGAGACCGATGGGACGAACGGGACAAATGGGACCGATGAGAAAACAAGTGGCGCCGACGAGGAAGAAGCCAACGACGCGGCGGACGGCGACCAAGAAGCGAAGTCTGACGAACAACTCCACGGCCGCGTGACTGGGGCCGACGGCAAAGCGGTCGCGGGCGCCAAACTGTACTGGATTCGCTCGCGCGTCCACGACCTGCAGCCGCAGCCGCCGATCCTTGTGGCGACCACCGGCGACGATGGCGTTTTCCGTTTCACGCCTCCGCCGTCGCACGTCACGGAAAACGACCCGGCCAGTTGGGACTATTCGGACCGCATCGTCGTGACGGCGCGCGGCCATGGCTTCACAGTCACCTGGCCCGGCGGAATCCGCGACGCCATGAACGCGCCAGGCGGTTTGTTGCGCACGTTGGCCCGCGTCATCGGCGGCCAGCAGGGGCCGGCGGCGTTGCCCGCGGCGGGCGAGCCGATTCGCGGCCGGCTGGTCGATATCAATGGCCAACCCGTGATCGGCGCTACCGTCCGTATCCGCTGGTTCAACGACGAAAACGCTGGTCGGTATGACGTTCAGGAGGCCGAAGCCCGCGGCGTGGAGAACGCCGCCTGGCAGGCGCGCGTCAACGACTTATTGAACGTCATCGAGCCAGCGCAATTGCGCGCCGCCTTGCCGAGCGCGACCACCAACGCCGAGGGACGCTTCGAGCTGCGCGACCTCGGCCCCCGGCGGTTGGTGCAGTTGTTGATTGAGGGCGAAGGCATCGAATCGACCGAGATCGTGGCCCGCAACGAGCCGGGCGAAAAAATCGTCTTGACCTCCGACCGGCACGAGCGCGGCGGAACGCAAACGGTGTATCCGAACGAGTTTCTCCACGCCATCGGTCCGTCCAAGCCCGTGGAAGGGCGCGTGTTGGATCTCGACACGGGCGAACCGATCGCCAATGCCGTGGTGCGGGCTTTCATGATCCACGGCGACCGTTTGAATTCCAGTCGCGAGCGGGAGCAATTTGCGACCACGACTGACGCCGCCGGACGGTATCGCATTACCGGCTTGCCCATCGGCGCGGAGAACCGCCTGGTCGCCTTCGCCACGGGCGATGTGTCTTACCTTCCCGTAGGACATGCGGCCGACACGTCCGCTGCGGGCGCCGCAACCGAGTTGGACTTTCGACTCAAACGCGGCGTGTGGGCCGAGGGGCGCGTGTTCGACTCCACAACCGACAAACCGTTCACCGGCGAGCTGATCTACTACTTCTTCCGCAACCCCGAACTGGAAGCGGCGATACCGGGACTGCGCACCGCCTACCTCGATGGACGCTATTGGACGAACGCCAACGGCGAGTTCCGCGTGCCGGTGCCGCCGACGCGCGGGGTGTTGGCGTTCCGCTATGACGGCCGCGCGATCGACCGCGACGGCATCGACCGTTTCGCGCGCGGGTTCGGCGCCGACGAGATTAGAGGCAGCGAAGATTTCGGCGGGTCGAAAGCGTTTCCCACTCTGCCGTTTTACCTCACACCGGGAAACTACGAACGTGTGGCCGAGGTTCCGGCGGCCGAAGGGCGCAACGTGGTGCGCGTCGAGATGCCGCTCTTCGCCAGTCCGCCCGTGACCGTGCGCGCCGTCGATCCGGAGGGCAACGGCGTAACCGACTTCCAAGTCTACGGCGCCAACGAACGCTTCGGATGGCAAGCGCAGGAAGGTCAGCAATTCGAAATCGTAGACTTGCGTCCCGGCGAAAAGCGCAAGGTGTTTGTCTTTCATCGCCAGAGAAACCTGGCGGGCGGCGGATTTGCGACGCACGGCATGAAAGAGACGCTAGAGATCAAGCTGCTTGCGGCGGGCAGCATCCGAGGCCGCCTGGTGGACGCCGCGGGCGAACCCATCGACGATGCCTCGCTCTTCGTGCAGTATGAAAAACTCAACTCCGACGACGACTCGGCCATTTGGGCGCCGCATCCGAAGCTGAGCGCCAATCCCACGACCATCCCCGTGGATCAAGAAGGCCGCTTTCACCTCGACGGGCTGATTCCCGGTTGGTCCTATCATGCGAACGCCTCGGCCCCGCGCAAGTATCAGGGAGAGATCATGGACATGTTCATCGGCCAGCCGTTTGAGAACGTGCAAGTGGAGCCGGGCGAAACTAAAGACCTGGGCGACTTGTTGGTCGGCGCTGACAAACCCAATGACGAGTTCGACGGCGAAGTAGACGACGAGCCAACCGCTTCCCCGGTAAATACCGACGCTGGCATTGACAAGCGGCTCGACCAGCCCGTCACACTGAAGGTCGTTGAGCGGCCGCTGATCCTCGTGCTCGACGAATTGGAGAAGTCACACAAAACGCCCGTCACCATCGACCTCAAGCGGGTGCATGCCCAAGGCGTTTCGGAGCAGGCGCGGATCTCGGTGGACGTGCAGAATCTGCCGCTGCGCGAAGTTTTCGGGCGCGTGCTGGCGGCCGCCGGATTGGACTTTGAAGTCACGGAAAACGGAATTCTCGTTCCCGCACGGGCAGCCGGCGCCATTATCCGAGGCCAAGCGACCAGCGGCGGGCAACCCGTCGCTGGCGCCCACGTTGCCGCGATTGGCATGAAGGTGCAGCCCGCGCGCGGCGGCGACTTGAGTCCCCGCGGTGAAGTTCTGGCCGAGGGCGTGACCGACGAAAACGGCCAGTATGCACTGCGTCTGGCGGGCGTAACTTCCCAAACCCACGCCTACGCCAGCGTCATTGCCCGGAAAGACGGTGTCGCCCTTGCCTGGAAGCAGATCAATCTCGCGGCGGACAAGATCGACGCGCCGCTGGAACTTCCCCAGGAGGAAACGATCCGTGGCAGGTTGATTGACCTGGAAGGACAGCCCGCCGCGGGCGTGCACATCTCCGTGCAAGGTGTGATGGCGCGAAACGAAAACATCAGCGCCGAGCAAGGCGTCGGGTATAACGGCGACAACGCTCCCGCCGCGTGGCTCCCGTCCGTCGTCTCCGACGAACAAGGGCGCTTCACCTTGCGCGGCGTTCCCGCCGGCCACGGGGTCTTTCTGGCGGTCGAAGGAACTGAGCAGTTCGCGCCGCAAAACATCGCGCTCAACACCGGCATGTCGGAAGAGCGCGGCGAGCGCGACGCGACGTACCGGCCCCTGGTCGAAAACGCGCCGCCGGGGGAAGAGGCGGTGCTGGCGCTCGCGCCCGCGCAGTGGTTCGAGGGGCTGGTGCGCTACGCCGACAGCGGCGAACCGGCGCCGCACGCGCGCATCACCCTGTGGGCCAGTCAACAAGAGTTCGCCGGCTCGATGGTGTCGGTCGCCGGGCAGGCCGACGACAAGGGACGCTATCGCATCAATCCCCGGCCGGGAATTCGCTTCGGCCTGACCGCCTACCCGCCGGACGGCGTTCCCTATCTGGCTTATCAAACGCCGTTCTCGGAATCGATCCGCTGGAAGTCCGGCGAGCGGGTCAAGCAAGTGGATCTGACCTTGCCGCGCGGCGTGCTGGTGCGCGGCCGGGTGGTGGAAGCGGGAACCGGGAAGCCGGTCGCCGGAGCCACCGTGCAATACGTACCCGAATCGTTCAACAATCCTCATCACTCCGATACGATCCTCACCGGCTGGCAAGGCATTCAGCTTTCCGACCAAGAGGGAAACTTTTCGATTGCCGTTCTGCCCGGTCCCGGTCGCTTGCTGGCCAGCAGCTCGCAAGGCAGCTATGTGCGCCAGGAGATTGGCGAGCGGCAACTGGCGCAAGGCAAGCCGGGCGGCGCGCGGAACTACGCCCATGCGATCGCCGAGCTGAATCCTAACGTGGGCGCCCCAGCGCTCGATGTGAAACTCGAACTCCAGCCCGGTGCGACCGTGAAGGGCCAGATCGTGGACGAGAAAGGCAACCTCGTCGAAGAAGCGCTCGTCGTTTCGCGGCTCAAGATCTGGGATAGTTCGCTCATCTGGCGCGGCCATACCACGCCCACCTTGGGCGGGCGATTCGAGCTTTCGGGCCTTGCGCCCAACGTGGAATACCCCGTCTATTTTCTGGACGCCAAGCGGCAGCTCGGCGCCACGGCGATCATTAAGTCTGGCGGCGGCGACCCGTCCGTCGTCTTGCGGCCGTGCGGACAAGCCAAACTGCGCGTGGTCGATCGCCAGGGTGAACCGGTGGCCGACCATGTCGCCAACGTGCAGATGGTCGTCACGCCCGGCGCCTCCCGGTATGACGCCGCCGCCGTGTTACGCGGAGAGTTCGCAGCCGACGCGGACTTCGTCGCCAACATCGACCGGACGAACTACGCCAATCTGATGAAGAGCGATGAGCAAGGCAACTTGACTCTGCCCGCACTGATTCCCGGCGCCACGTACCGAATTGCGGCCGACGGCGACGGCGGAATCGAAACCGTCAAGGAGTTCCAGGTCCAGGCCGGCGAAGTGAAGGACCTGGGGGATGTGACCGTTCAACCCTGAGCGACGGTGATGGATTCTTGGGAACCTTGGCAACCATCGGCCGACGAGCCGTGGGACTTGCGGCGCGTGGTCCATCTGCATCGCCGCGCCGCCTTCGCCGCGACGTGGAAAGAGATCCGGCGCGATCTGGACGACGGACCGCACGCCGCGATCGACCGGTTGTTGAAGGGCGACTCACGCGTGGAAGGCGTGCCGGACGACTTTGAGAAAATGGCGGGCGTCATCGGCGATGCGGCGGTCGGATTGGGCAACGTGAACCGCCTCAAGGCCTGGTGGTTTTATCGGATGCTGTTCACGCCCGACCCGCTGGGCGAGCGGTTGACGTTGATGTGGCACAACCACTTCGCCACCAGCAACGTGAAAATCGAAGATGCCGCCCTCATGCGGCGGCAGAACGCCGTCTTGCGCACATGCGCGCGGGCGCCGTTCGGCGAAATGCTGCGGCGCATGGCCAAGGACCCGGCGCTGCTGCTGTGGCTCGACGCCGAGGTGAACCGCAAGGAGCATCCGAATGAAAACCTCGCCCGCGAGATCATGGAGTTGTTCACGCTAGGGGTGGGCAACTACACGGAAAACGACATTAAAGAAGTGGCCCGCGCGCTGACGGGCCACACGGTCAAGGACGGCGAGTTTCGCCACGCCGCCCGCGATCACGACGACGGCGAGAAAACGATCTTCCAGCAAACGGGCCGGTGGAGCGGCGACGACGTCGTGCGCTTATTATTGGAGCATCCCGCCACGGCCCGGCGTCTGGCGTTTCGCATTTGTGAGCAGTTCATGGGCGAAGGGAACGTGGATCAAGCTGCGCTCGACGAATTGGCCAACGGCCTCCGCGCGCGGGAGCTGGACATCGGCTGGGCGGCGGCCACGGTGCTGCACAGCGCCGCGTTCTTTTCGGAGCGCAATCTGCGCAACCGTGTGCTCGCGCCGGTGGAGTACCTCGTCGGCGCGCTCTGCGCACTGGAAGTCTTCGACCCGCCTCCCAGCACGCTCTTACTGGCGGAACGCTCGGCGAACCTCGGGCAGGACCTTTTCTATCCGCCCAATGTGTTCGGCTGGCCCGGCGGCCGAGCGTGGCTGACCAGCCGGGCGATCATCGGCCGGACGAACTTTGCGACGGCGCTGGTCGCCGGTGCGCTGCATCATCCGTCTCATCCGTTCGACGCCGCGGCGCTGGCCGAGGGGCACGGCGCCAGCGAAGTTGCAGATCAAAGAACGTTCTTTTCCCAGTTGCTGCTCGGCCGCGCGAATCCGCCAGACGGTCTTTCGCACGACGACACGCTCGATCGGTACGTTGCCTCGTTACTTGCCTCGCCTGAGGCGCAACTCGCTTGATGCCGTTTGTTGAACAAATTAGGTACGCATGATGAGATCGTGGAGGACTTGTAGCGTGAAACCGCAAGCGGCGTCGCTTGCGGTTACGCGCTGCCATCCCTTTAGGCGCCATCGTAGAAGACCTGGTTAGTCGATCAAAACGCAAAAGGAGAATTCCATGTTTCGCACGCGTTTCCACCGGCGCGAGTTCCTGACGCGTTCGTCACTGATCGCGCTGGCGCCGTCGGTGCCCGTCTTTCTCGCGCGTGCCGCTAGCGCTGCGGAGACTTCCTACGATGGCCGCATTCTGGTGGTGATCCAGCTCAGCGGCGGCAACGACGGCATCAACACCGTCGTCCCTTACACCGATGAAGGCTACGCCAAACACCGCGACAAGCTGCGTCTGCCGACCGAGCAACTCATCAAGGTGAACGACCAGGTCGGGCTGCATCCTTCGCTGCGGCCGATGGCTGACCTGCTGGAAGACGGCCGGTTGGCGATCGTGCAGGGGGTCGGCTATCCGAATCCCAATCGCTCGCACGACGTGAGCATGGCCATCTGGCACACCGCGCGTATGGACCGCGACGAGCACAAAACTTTTGGCTGGCTTGGACGCGCGATGGACGAACGGCCCGTACCCGCCGACGGCGCCCCGCACGCGGTGTTGCTTGGCGATGACTCGCCGCCGGTGGCCCTTCGCGGCCGCCGCTCGACCTCCGTGGCACTGGCGAATCTGCAAGACCTGAAACTCGCTTCGCGCCCGACCCTTCCCGACCATCGTCTCGCAGCCGCGCCGGGCCAAGACCAGAACCAGGACGATGACCTGGCGGCGTTTGCCCGTCGCGCCGCGCTGGACGCCTATGCGACGGCCGATTTGATTGAAAACGTGACGCAGAACGTGGCGAACGACCGTTCCGCGTATCCCGCCACGCAGCTTGCCGAGCGATTGAAGTCGGTGGCGCAGCTCATCAAGGCCAACTTTGGAACGCCGGTGTATTACGCCATTCAGCCCGGCTACGACACGCACGCGGTTCAGCTTCCCACGCACGCGCGGCTGCTGCGGGAGCTAGCGGGAGCGCTGAAGGCGTTCCTGGACGACTTGCGAACCGCGCGGCTGGACGACCGCGTTCTTGTTCTCTGCTTCAGTGAATTCGGCCGGCGCGTCCAAGAAGACGCGTCGCTGGGCACCGACCACGGCACGGCCGGCCCCGTGTTTCTTGCCGGTCCACGCGTGGCCGCGGGCATGGTGGGACCGACGCCCAGCCTGATCGACCTGGAGGACGGCGACTTGAAGGCCGCGATCGACTTCCGACAGGTCTACGCCACCATCCTCCACCAGTGGTTAGGGATCACTTCGCCGGGCGTCCTGACTAACTCCTTCGAGTTGCTGCCGATCTTCAACGCGTAACGATGCATTGCCTCCGTTGCTGTACGACGTCACGAAAGGTCGCAGACAACGAGGGCCCCTAACTGCGGGTGGCCGCAAGGTTCGACTCTCACGGCACGGAGGTGTAGCATGGTGACGACAAGGTTCCAGCCCGACCCGAAGCGAGTACGATTGGCGGAATCGGGCGCGTGGGGTACCATGCGCGACGCGACAGCAACACCGCATGGCCATCGTTCGCGGCGCAGCGATCGCGGTACTCGCGACAGACGGTTAAGAGCCGGACACGCGCCATTTGCCGCCGCGGACTATTCATGCGCGAGGAAAGCAGTATCGATGATGAAAGAACCTCAAATTGACGCATCCGGCAATGCGAGGGAGATCGATCTTCGGTCCGAAGCGGAGAACGAATTCCAATCGTTCGGCGGGTTGGAAGTCAACCTGGGAGACTTCACGCGCACGCAATGCCTGCTCAAAGCCCTGCGGTTGACGCTCAATCACCAAATTGTCGTTCAGGTCGAAGAGATCGCCAGCGGCGTCAGTGAAGCCGGCAGAAAACTCAAACTGGGCGACGTGGAGCAGGCCAACTTCGATGTGGGACGGTTGTACGCGCTGTTCCATCAAAAGACCGCCCAGTGGGAGTCTCAGGCGCGAAATCTCGAACAGCAAATGCGCATGAAGGCGGCGAAGGATCCGCGATCGGTTTCCATCGACACGATGAACCGCATGAAGTCCGAACAAGTCGCGGTGCGAAGTCGGATCCGCACAACCGAAGTCCAATTCCGCAGGCTGCACCAGGCCGTCGAGCAAACATTCACGAACTTCAAGCAACAACCGGCGACGCCTTCCGAGTCGCCCGCGGCTTCTTCCGAAGGTTTTTTGCCGACCTTCCAATCCGCCTCAGTCGCCGAGCGGCCGGAGATCGTGAAGACGTGGTTTGAGATCGAGTCGATTGTGCAAGCCAACCTCAGCCGGAACGCCGCAGGCGGTTACAAGATCAAATTCGATCCCACGCCGCCGCCGGGCTGCATGATGTTTCTGACGAGAGCGGGACAAGTCATTCGGTTAAAACAACTCGCGCAGGTCGTGCTGATGGAAGATCTGGAAACTGGCCAAGACCGCGAGATGACCCTCAAAGACTTCGTGAAGCACGTGCAGCACGGCGCTTGGCTCCTCCGCTCCGCTTCCACACCTTGCCTCCCGGAATAAACTCCGCGCGTGAAGTGTATTAGATTACGACAACGTTCGCTTGATCGCCGAGATCATCAAGAAACGGTATACCGCCCTCGTGCTAGCCGCCGCTGCATGTCATGGTATGCCGCTTTGATGACTTTCCTGAGCGCCGTGGCGCATGAACTTGCCGGCGCCTTCGAACAGGCCGTCGGGATCGGCCAACTCGGCGCCGAGAAAGACTTCGACGTTCAGGTGCGCTCGGAAGGCGTTCACGTAGGCGAAGGCGGCATCGCCGACGCACGAGGTCGGATGGCCGTCGTGCAGTAACTCGCGCACGTCGTCGCCGCAGTCGCGCATGACCTGAAACCAGCGCTGCGCGATCGCTCCCAAGTCGCCCGCGAGCTGTCGCATCCATACCTCGATCGCAGGATCGCGCTCGACCGCGCCAGGAAACCGCAGAATTGGGCTCATTCTTCGACTTTTCAGCCCGAAACTTAGAACGTTCCCTTCTCTTTCCGCCCGCAAAAGGCGCAATACAATTCCGGAGCGAACACATGGTCGGTCCCCACGCTGTCCATACGCTCCTCGCGATAGTCGCACTCGAGGTTGAGGCATACGTGGGCGGAGTGGGAGTAGTAATATTCCGGCGAGGAGCAGTCGTCGTAGACGAAGGCGGAAACCACGGGCCCGCCGCACTGGGGACATGGGGATGCAATCTCCGCAACATCGACGTACTGATTTCCCGGTTTCCACGCTTCCAAGCGACGGATCTTCGAGTTGAGCGCCGCTTGCACCGCAAGTTTTTCCGCAGTCATGATAGGAAGTCCTTAGGCCTTGGGGGTAACACGACCGAAACGTTCTACCTTGGTTTTAATTTCGCCTGACGTTCGCGTTAACGCGGACGCAGTTCATAATGTTGCTTTCAGGTCGCCGTGCGGCCTGCGGGTCCGGCGTTTGCCGTTTCACATTGACGCCGACGGTGTGATAGTTCGGGAACAGATCCAGTTCTGCGGCCGATTTCGGCGGCGCGCCCAGTGCGATGATGAGTAAAACACTAAGCATCGACGTTCCTCGGTCTTCGCGCCGTTCGTCCAAGTCTTTTAAGGGCAGGTAGCCATTGAGCATTAACTTCGGAGCGACAACGACCCAAAGAAGGCTTCGCGAGCCGCCGCATCGGGTTGACCGTCTTGTCCCGCGAGATGGAAGGCGTAGAACCGGTTCCCCACGTTCAGCACACGAACCACGGTGGTTATGTTTCCCGATTGGACTTCAAACTTCGCGGCTGGTTGCCCGACCCAGGTGATGTCGCGGCGCGCCGTGACGGTCCTCAGAGGGGCCAGGCCCGCGGTCCCGCCGCGCTCGTACATGGTCGCTCGAATCGCCGGAACTTCCGCCGGTTGTCGATCAAAGAAACTCAGGTAGACGCTGAGGCCGTTGCCGCTCCCCCGATAAATCGTCGGCCCTGGCATCCCGCCAGGGAACGGCACATTTACCATCGAATCGCTGTGCGGAACAGCGGGCGTATCGATTGAGAAAGCGTTCGTTGGTTCGACAAACTCGATCCAGCCGTCGGGCTTAGGCGGTCTTGCAACGGCGGTTACGGCCGGCGGATTGGAACTCTTGCGGACTCGAGTGTGGACTACCGGATCGGAAACGGGTGGGGAACATCCGACCAAAGCAACCATTACGGCCAAGTATGTCCAACGCGCCATCGCATTCTCCCTGGACTTCTCGATCTCTCGATCGCCTTAAGCGCCGATCGACACAAAGAGCGATCCGAAATTCGAAGCACGCAACTCAAAAAGGAATGCTCGAAACCAAGGAAGCCGTTGAGCCCTCCTTCGTTTCGAGCTGATGAATTCTTGCTTCGGATTTGCCAAGCGGCTTTCGCCATTCTACTCGATCTCGGCGACTGTGACGTCATCGAGAATCGCCGTGCCGCCGGCATTGCCTTTCGCTGGGATGCCGATCCGCAATCGAACCGTGCCGGCCCCTTCGGGGACCGTGATTCTCGTTTCGACTTGTTCCCACTGTGCGAGGTCTCCCGCCAGTTGCTTCTCCGGGGAACGCGCGAACCCGAGATACTTCTTACCTTCGGCGTCAAGACATTGGATGACAATCATCGGCGCGGTGGTCAAACCTCGGGTTTGCACCTGGGCGGTGACGCGGTAGGTCTTTCCGGCCGTCATTCCCTGAAGGTCCTGATGGACGTTGTACGCCACGTCTTGATCGGGATGATCGGCAGCGACCGAAATGGCGATGGCGTGGGACTTTTGATCGCCCGCCGCAATCACCATGGCGTCGTAGGCCACCAGGTGCGGCTTGTCCGGCAGCGATGTGAAGGACCAACCGGCTGGTTTTCCGGTGCGCTCATCGAGCTGCTCAAAGCCGGGGTTCACCGCCGCCGGATCACCGTTGGCCGCCAAGCCCAAAAGAAGCGTGAATAGAATCTCCATGTCTTGTTCCTCCCTGAACGATTTCGTGTGATTGTGAAGCGCCCGCGCTTCACCGTTCTGACCCGTGGCAATTGTCGTGCCGCAATGTGGAAGAACCAATCCGTCCCGCGGCGCCAGCAAGAAAAGGCAAAGCCCGACTTGCCAGCCATGTAGTTTCTACAACGGGACGGTAAATTCTACTCCGCTAGCCGCCGCTGCATGTTATGGTATGCCGCTTTGATGAGTATTCTGAGCGCCGGGGCGTCCACGTCGCGCTCCGGTCTGAGTTTCACATGGCGCATGTATTTGCCCGCGCCTTCCAACAGGCCGTGCGGATCGGGCAGTTCGGCGCCGCGAAAGAACCCGATGTTCACATGCGCTCGGAAGGCATTCACATAGGCAAAAGCGGCGTCGCCGACACACGCGGTCGGATGGCCGTCGTGCAATAACTCGCGCACGTCGGCTCCACAATTGCGCATGACCTGAAACCAACACTGCGCGATCGTCCCCAAGTCGCCCGCATGCTCCCGCATCCAGATCTCAATCGCAAGATCACGCTCAACGGCGCCGTAAAACCGCAGAACCTGGCTCATGGCGAGTTCGTGGTAAGGCAGAACCAGTCGCCGGGAACTTTGAGTCTCGCGGCCTCCGGCGCCACGTAAACTGTGAGCGAACCGGCATTTCATGTTCGCAGACTTTGGAACGTCCACCCACGTTGATCTTCCAATTGACGTTTCTCTTTAGCGTTTAAGGCGACGACAAATGCCGTTTGATCGAACGCCTGGCAAAGTTCCAATTGGACGCCTCGGCTTGCTAGCCAAGCATTGATCGGCGCGAGGATGGCCAAATCAAAATAGTCGCCATCAAAACTTGGAGTCAACGTTAAAGTTCCCTGGTCGCAGGTGATTTGCACGAGGGGGTCTTGAGGTTCTTCATCCGTTCCACCCCACCGTTCTTGAACGTCGATTGGCGAAAATGCTCCCCGAGAAATCGTTGACCATCGTATAATCGCATCGCGATAGGCCAAATGCTCGGGCGGATAGACGCATTCGGTGTCGTGCCACCACACGCGCGAGGTGTCGTGTCGCAGCAAGCATAAATCCGAAAGCGGGGGCCCCAGTTCGATCTTCCACGGCGGCGGGGTCGGCGCCATCGTGCCGGCGTTACGCCAAGGGGTTGTATACTCGTCCGCATATCGGGCGCGAATGACCGCAAGCACCTCTTCATCCGTTTCGTTTGCCAAATCCGCGAAAAAGTCCAAACGGCGAAAGTAGGGCAGGTTCTCAATCGCCCAAGTTTCACTATCGAAGGGCATTGGCGTTTTAAGAGCTATGCTGCGGAGCAACGATAAGATGGAAATTGGCAAGTGGTGCGGCCTGCGAATCCCACGCCGCGTGCTGTTATGCGGACGCTCAATGCTGCCAGTGAACGGCGAAGTCGTGGATCTCGCCAAACAGGTCTACGCGGCCGGTGATTTCCAGAGATTGGTCCGGAATGAGTTTGACCGTGACGTCATCAATGTCGTTGTGTTCCATCAGGTAGATGGCGAATTCATAGGTATCAATGTCCTCGCGTTGGACGCGCGCCGTCGCGACGCCCGTGGACGGATCAACTTGGGCGGGAAAGGAACGCAGATAGAAACCGGGCGGATAGAGCGCCCAGGACCACTCGGAATCGTCGCCGGCAGTCAGGGCGTCGAACGTGGCTTGATCGCCGGACAGTTCAATGGTGATTGTCGGTCGATCGGGGTCCGTAGTGTCCACGGTAAACGAGGATGCGGCCGCGTCGATGCCGAAATCTGTGTTGCCAATCTGGAACTGTTGCATTTTCTCGCCGCTGGTGGATTCCGTACGGTCGTCGGTCCCAGAGGCGAATGGCACTTAGATTTCGATAACGCCTTTCGCCATTTCGCGTTTGAGGTCGGCGCGGGGCCTCATCAGCCAACCGCAGGGATTGCGTCTTTGCTTCTTCAGGCGAGGCTCGAAGCGGTCAGGGCGGTTCGCCACGCGATGCGTGGCAACCGCGTGGAGTAAGTCCTGGTACAGCCGCAAGCGATGCGCAGCGCCGCGAGCGGCTTGAAGCTCAATCACCGGCTGAAAGGCTTCCAAGGTTTGAACGGCGCCCTTAAAGCTGATGGAGCGGGGCACGAGCTCATGCGTCGCTGCGGCTTGAGCCATCATGGTGCGAATGAGGTTATACGCCAGCGTATACGTCCAGATCTCCTTGTGCACCAACTCCGGCGTCTTGCAGCGCAAGTGGTGCATCTGCAGCGTGGACTTGAGGGATCGCAGATCAAGCTCGTTGTTCCAGCGTGCACGATACAAAGTCGCCAGATCCTCCTTGGTCGTTTGCTGAGGGTCCAGCAGCGTCGTCACAACAATGATGGTCTTGGTGCGAAAACCAGGCTGGACGACGCGAATCAGGGTTTCTCGAACCGTGATGAACTCAGGCAGCGTTTTATACGCCTGCCAGTTCAGCGACCGAATGGACGACGGCTTGGACCAGCGGACGAGATGGTCATGATCGCCCAGGCGTTTCCCACGTCGGAAGTCGGCAACTCGATTGGCCTTGTTCAAGCGACTGACCAATTCGAGGCCGCGTTTCTGGAGCAACACGATATTTGTCCAATTGGCCATCAACCGGTCGGTCAAGAGCACGTCTCCGGGACGAAGCACATCCCACAATCGCCGGAGCAAGCTGACTTCCCCTTGGCCTTTGCCGGCATAGCGGCAGACACCAAGGTTCAAGACCGCTCCGCAGGACAGGGAGATCACGGCTCCCACACGCGCGATCGGAAAGCCCGTGCCTGGCTTCTGATTGTAGACTTGCGGGTAGGCTTGCTGGTTCGCGGGAGTGTCGGACATGGTGACCGTCGTGCCATCAAACAAGTACACTCGCCGCCCTTTCCATAACCAGCTCTGTTTAACCTGAGCATCCAGAGCTCGCCCGACCAAACAGGCTACGGCGGAAAAGAATCGTTCGGGCAATCGCTTTCGGGCCTGGCAATAGGCGCCCGTGTTGGCGGAGCAAGCAGGCTGCCCCTCGGACACTCGATGAGCGATGAGTCGAGCTACCGCAGCCCGGCAGGAGTGATCGGCGCTGAGCACCTGGCTCAGAAAGACCCACAAGGTAACCAGGGGCGAGAAGATGCGATCTTTCCACACTCCCTCGATGGCTTCAAGGGCTGAGGCGATCGTTGCCTCCGACAGGGCCGTGCTGAACGGCAGGTCACCCTCCTGAAGAAATTGACGCCTTAGGAACCTCGCCTGTTGCGAAAAGCGTCCCCAGCTACAATGGCGCATCTTGGGCCTCCTTGCGGCGGATGGATGTCCTCAACTAACAACCATCTAAGCAAATGAGGCCATTTTTTCTATGCCCCTTCGTGGCAACTGCTTACGCCATTTCTAAGTGCCATTCG
>CAUJHS010000064.1 GCA_963204915.1 Planctomycetota bacterium
AGAAACGACGGAGGAGTTTAGTGTCATACCTGCCAGCCAGGGGCCTGATTTACCTGTTTGCGGGTCGCGTAGTCGGTAAGCCCGAATGAAGCGTTGGGGCGGCTGCTTGACCCGCTCGCGGCGATAATTGAAGCGCGCATCCGGTGCGAAATCTTCAAAGAATTCATTCGCCGGGATGACGCCATCGGGATAATTGCCGGGCGTATTGGTTTGATCGAGATAGCTTAAATAGATGTGGCTGAACGTATCGCCGCGGGTGTGTTTGACATGGCCCGGCATATCGATGCGCAAAAACATCGCATCGCTCGAGTTCACCGCATCAATCCGATCGCTTGAGATAAAGTAGCGTTTACCTTTTGGGAAGACCAAAGTTTGCGTCCACTTCGAACCGGGTTTATGTCCTGGCGCCGCCAGTTGGTACGTGTAGTCCATTTCGAAGGCGACAAAATCTTCGCCCTGTAGGGTGCGTGGCGCAACGACGCCAGCCTTCGTGCAAATTTGCGGGCCTTCTATTGAGCGCTTGGGCGTGTCACCGTGATACGCATTACCAAACTCATAAACCATGTGGTCCGGTAACTTATCGCGGTACGCCTGATCGCTGCCCGGCTCCATGATCCAATCGACGATGTCGAGCCCAAACCCTACATCGCGAAATCCGGTCGCACGGTCAACGAACGCGCCGCCCTGCACTCCGCTGACATATCCGGTCTTGCGGATCTTGGCCTCCAGTGTGGACGTAATCAGGCGAATCTCGTCATCGGTCTCCACGACTTCACCAAACTGGGCGTTTGCCTGGTTGAGGAATAACGTACCCACGAACGCAACAACACAAAAGGCGATACGAATCATGTGCGCACTTTTCGGGCAAGCGAGGAACGCGGTCGGAGGGAGAACAAAAAACTTGATCTGGACCTGAGTTCAGCAACGCAAACGCGTATGAGGTAGGACTTAGGGCGACGTTACAAACCCTGCACAGGCCCACGCTGCATAGCTGTCGTCGCCGCCGACTCGCAGTGTTATGGTTTGATGCCCCGGTGGTAAGGGCACATCAATCTGTAAGGCCGGCGTGCCGCGTAGAAAAATGAGCGGCGTCTGACACTCCCAGTGTAGTTCGCCGTCGAGCAGGATCGAATAGGGACCTACGCCTTTCCAGCCTTCCGCGAGACCCAAGATTGCGACGAACCGCGTCCACTGCGGGTCCAAGCGATAGGTGATTTCACTTCCCGTAGGGACGCCAAATCCGTTTTCAAACCGCCACCCACGAATTTCCAATGGCTTACCGCTAGTAAGTTTTCCGGCGTGCAATTTAAGTTTTTTACTCGCCGACGTGGCCGAGACCGGCGTTAGGGAGGTAAGCGGGACATCCGGCGCGAGGGGCTGTCCGTCGGAGGGGAGATTGTCGACCAAAGGGCGCGGCGCGAGATTCTCCCACAGCAAACCCATGGGGTCGTCGTCGGGCATATTGAGCGGCTCGATCAGAACCGACAGTCGTACTTGCTTGTCGCGAAACGGCGCCAGCGTCCACTCGCGGCTCTCGGCCTCGAAACGGCGCGTATATCGGGTGTGAATCGCGCCGTTCTGCGTCGACGTCACAGGTGCGCCGTCCACGTGAACATAAATCGCGTGTCGTGTCTTTCCGCGGTTATCGTTTGCCGCCGAGATCGGCAACACGGCATTGGTGAGATCGACGCGCAGCTGTCGTGTCAGCTCGAACGGAGCGTCCACGCCAGGCTGGTCGGTCGTCATCGCGATGCTCCATTGCTTTCGCCATAGATCCCAGAAAGGGCGTAGCGACATTCGTGCGCGCATGTCTTGAGGAATCTCCCATCCCGACAATTGAGGAATCCACCAATCGGGCTCCATTGCGGGACGTGGAAGTTGCTCTGGATCGATCGTTACGGTGGGATCAAGCCAAGCGACATGATCGCACACATCCCACGGATCGGCTCCTTCAGGCCGTCCTTCATGACCAAAGTCGGCCACCAGTACAATGCGCTGCGCACCGGCGACATCGAGCGACGAGATGCGCACAGGTTCGTCCCCGCCGCGCACGAAATCGCTCTTCCACATGACCGGTCCATCGACGTCGTCGCGGTGAATGCGGCACTCGACACACCCTCCGTCCTTCACGGAGGAATCGAGCCCGACCCAGGCGTTGAAGTATCGTGCGCCAGCCGGAAGCGTAAAGGCGACGGCCGAATACGCATGCATTCCAATTCCAAGCTCAAACGCCAATCGTCCACTTTGCAAGGGAAGGCCCTGCACATTCACATTGCGGCGCCACGGCCAATAATGCAGCATGGAGCGCTCCGCCAATACCTGAACCGGCAATAAAGAAAGCGGCGCTTCCTCCGGACGGCGGTAGGAATAGGAAACTATGTTATGGGGCCTTACAAACAGCGTTTCCAAGGCCCACGCTGGTCGGATCGCCAAGTGGGCGCTGTCGGCGTCGGCTCGCGGTCGATCGAGCGAAGCAAGAGTCCCCATCGGCCGTGCGTAGGTTATTTCGGCGCCGCGATTTGTTACAATTCTCGTCACGCCATGCGCCGCACCCACCGCACTCCAAGCGCCATCGCGCATAACATCCGTGATCGAATTCGCGCTCGAAAGATGCAGTTCCTTCAGATCGGCGAAATCGAACGCCTCGACGCCGGTTTCGGTCAACGCGGAAATGCGAGTTCCTTCGAAACTGATGCTGCGCGTTTGCAACTGTCGCCCGTCGCGCGTCACAACGAATCCAGGTTCAAGCCTCGTCGAGCGAAAATCGAACTGGGTTTGGCGCGCTACGCATTCGGCCCGCACCGCGACGGTATCGGCAAACATATCGGCGTCTTCCACGTCGCCCAACGCAATCAAGAAGTGCGGACTTGCGATGCGTCCGGTGGAAGGGGGCGTCCAACTGACGATCTGTCCGGGAAGAACGTCGCCGTTCGTCAATTCGACGCAAGGGCCGCGGCGTACCGCGCGTTCGCGGAGATTGCGCACGAGCCGCGCCGAGTTAATCGGAGCAAAGAGTTCCCGACCGTCCAAGGCCGCGCCTTCCGGGGCATGCAGTTTGATCAATTGATCGCCCGTTATGCGTTCGCCGTTTTCGAAGATGACTTCATACTGTGATGGCAGCGCAGGAACAGCGCTGGCAAGAACGACACTTGCAACTAACCAGCAAATACGACCCGGATACCGCATTGCGCTATCTTGGTAGGAACCCGAACGGATTCGGGAGTCTAGGTTTGAAACTTTTTGGCGGGAGGTTCAGTATAATGCACGACGCGCCAACTCGTCTCCCCTTCTTTTCGCGAGGTCAAATTATGCCGCGCCGCATCGCCTACTGCGTGATTGCATGGGTCTTGGGAAGTTTGTTGGAAGGGTTAGCCGCTCGTGCGGACGAAATAACTGCGGCAGATTTGCTCCCTCCGACAACCGCGGTGTACGCCGAGTTATCGGATCCAGCGCAGTTACTTGATCTGGTCATGGATCATCCGATCCATAAACGGTTGCGCGAAATTGAAGACTATCAAAAGGCGTTCGATACGCCACAATATAAACAGTTTTTGGTGCTCGTTAAGCTTTTCGAAGGCGCTGTTGACGCACATTGGCGTGACGGACTCAAGCAGATCACGCAGGGCGGCGTTTTCTTGGCCATCGATGCCGAGTCGAAAGGGGTGGTGTTACTCGTACGCGCGAACGACGCCAAAAAACTCGAGACCGTCGTGGACGCCGCGTTGACCCTTGCCAGGACCGATGCCCGACAAAAGGGAAATCCTGATCCGATCAAAACCGGCGAATACCGCGGCGTGACGGCCTACGCGGTCGATCGCGCCCGGCTGGCGATCGTGGGCGATTGGCTCGTCGTAACCAACAAAGACGAGTTAGGAAAAGCAGTGCTCGATCGTTTCCTTTCAGCGACTGAGGACATCGAGAAGCAAAATGACGCGACACTGGCGGGCCATCCGCAGTTTGCCGCAGCTCGAGCCGTCCGAGAGCCGGAGGCGGCAGGTTGGTCGTACGCCGATTTACAACCGCTTCGCGAAGCGGGCTTTGGGAAGAAAGTCGCACAAGGACTGCATGGCAATCCGTTAGCCGAGTTGGTTCTCGGGGGCTTGGTTGCCGTGGCCAAAGAAACCCCGTACGCCACGGTTTCGTTGACGACGAAACCCGATCAGGTGGCGATCTCAGCGGCAGCGCCGTTCGACCCCCAATGGCTTGATGAAACACGCATGTACTATTTTGGGGCCGAAGCTCAAGGCGCCGCTCCTCCGCTCGCATCTGCGAAGGATACGATCCTCTCTCTGAGTACGCACCGGGACCTAAGCGAGTTTTGGGCGTCCGCGCCAGAGTTGTTCAATGACAACGTGAATACCAAGTTTGCTGAAGCCAACAGCAATTTGACCACTCTCTTCTCAGGACGTGATTTCGGCGACGAGGTTCTCGCGGCCGCCCGTCCCGAGTTGCAGATTGTCGTGGCTCGGCAAACCTTGCCGCACGCCGATCTACCAGCTCCGGACACCAAATTGCCCGCCTTTGCCATCATCTTTCGCTTGAAGGATGAAGCCAAGATGCGACGGCCGTTAAAGGTTTCTCTTCAAAGTTTGGTTGGATTTCTCAACGTTGTGGGCGCGATGAACGGGCAACCGCCGCTTGAGTTGGGTTCCGACGTGCGCGGCGAAGATGAAATTATCTTTGGTACTTACCTCCCGCCCGTTGACGAAGACGACACCCAGCGCGGCCGGATCAACTACAACTTTTCGCCCAGCGCCGCGTTCATCGGCGATCGCCTGATTATCTCGAGCACCAAGGCGCTCGCCGTCGAATTGGCGGAGTCCGTTCGGAACGAAGCGGGATCGGAACAACCTCACGACCGAGCGAGGGTGAACGTGCAGGCTCATGCGAATGCGAGCGTTCTCCGTGCGTTGATCCAAGACAATCGAGAACAACTCATCGCACAGAACATGCTGGAGAAAGGGCACAGTCGCGAAGAAGCCGAGCGGGAAATTGGCGGACTGCTCGAAGTCCTGTCATGGCTGCGTGGCGCCCAAATCCGAATGAAGCACGACGAGAAGTCGCTTCGATTGGAAGCCGTCGTTTCACTGGCCGAACCTCCCTTGCATAACGCTGCCCCCACCAAGTAACGAGCCACGGCGCCGACGAATGCACTCCAACTTGAATGCGCTGGATCCCCAATGGGCCTGGAGCCCGTTTGAGCCGGATGCGAAACGCCCGTGGTCTCGCACGTTAGCGGCGCACCTTTATCGACGCGCGGGATTCGCGGCCGACGCCGCCACGCTCGACGCCGCTGTCTCACGCGGAGCGTCGGATTCCGTCGCATGGCTCATGAGTCGACCGCAGGGCGCGCCAGAGTGGAAGCAAGAGTTTCGCGCTCTAGCCAAAGCGGTGTTAGCTGGCGGCGATCCCAAATCGCTTCCAGCTTGGTGGTTGCGCGTGCTATTGGACACCCCCGACGTGCTGGGGGAGAAAATGACGTTGTTTTGGCACGGACATTTCGCCACGGGCGCAGAGAAAGTGCTGGACGCCGCTCTCATGCAACAGCAGAACGAGTTGTTTCGACGGCATGCGCTGGGAACGTTTGAACCGCTTGTGCAAGGCGTTTCCAAAGACCCCGCCATGTTGCTCTACTTGGACTCGGCCGTCAATCGGAAGGCGCGCCCGAACGAGAACTACGCCCGAGAGTTGATGGAGCTGTTTTGTCTGGGCGAAGGGAATTACACGGAACAGGATATTCGCGAGACAGCCCGATGTTTTACCGGTTGGGAGGTGCGAAGAGGTAAGTTCTATCGCAATGCACGGCAGTTCGACCGCGGAGAAAAAGTTATCTTTGGCAGCCGCGGCGCCTTTGAAGGCGAAGAGGTCGTACGGCTTATCGTCCAGCAGCCGGCCGCTCCAAGATTTCTCGTGCGGAAGCTGGTTCGCTATTTTGTATTCGATGAACCGCAACCGAGTGACGAGTTGCTAGAGCCGCTGGTCGCCGAGTTTTCCGCCAGTGACTTCAATGTGGGCCGAGTGGTTCACCGCATCCTTGCGAGCCAGGTCTTTTTCTCGGAACATGCGCTTGCTCGAAAGGTGCGTTCACCGGTCGAACTGGGAGTCGGATTGTTGCGTTCATTGCAAGGCGCCTGCAACGTTTACAAGTTGGCCGACGAGTTGGCTTCGCTGGGACAGGAGTTATTTTTTCCTCCTAATGTCAAAGGTTGGGACGGCGGCCGAACGTGGATCAACTCATCAACGTTGCTTGGCCGTGCGAGCCTCGCATCACGGTTAATCCAAGACGAAAACACTCGCTTCGCAGGTGAAAATCTTGAAACGCTGGTCGAACAACATGGTTTGACCACGACTGACGAAACGGTTACGTGGCTCGCGGAGTTGTTACTCGCCACGCCATTGTCCCTATCGCTCCGTCAACGCCTCGTGGCGTTAGGTGAGGCAACGCCTGGTTCACGTCATCACAAAACGGCAGCAGTGCTCCAAGGAATGACCGCCTTGCCAGAATTCCAACTCGGTTGAGTTCAGTCGACTCTGCCGAAGCAGAAACACTGCCGAAACAGAAACCAAGTGCGGTTCGGACCCCGATCAACCGGAAAGCCATGATGAACGCCACACGACGACAGTTCCTGTCTGCCGCATTGGGCGCCTCCGTTGTTTCCCTGGCGCCCACAGTTCCCCAATTCTTGCGCGAAGCAGCCGCGGGTGAACGTTTGTCGGGGGAAAATATCCTGGTCGTGGTGCAACTTTACGGCGGCAACGATGGTTTAAACACCATTGTTCCTTTTGCCGACGAGGCGTATTACCGCAATCGCCCGCAATTGGCGATCGCCAAAGAACAAGTTTTGAAGATCAATGCGGAACAAGGATTTCATCCCTCAATGCGCGGTTGCGCCGACCTTTTGGAAAACGGTCGACTTGCCGTGATCCAAGGCGTTGGGTATCCGAATCCTAACCGTTCGCATTTCGAGTCGATGGATATTTGGCATACATGCCGGCGTAAGGACGAAGCTCGCCCGGATGGTTGGCTTGGTCGTTATCTCGATCGTTCGTACCGTCCTTCCGAGTCCGATGCTTCCGCTTTGCACGTGGGCGCCGGTGTGCAGCCGTTCGCGCTTATGGCGCAGCGTGTGCGCGTCCCCTCCGTGCGCTCCATCGATCGATTCCGATTTCAAGGTGATCCGGCGGTTCGCTCCGCAGCTCACGATCTCGTGGCGATCAATCGCCATGAGGAAAACGATCTTCTGGGGTTCGTTCAGTCCACGACAACGACGGCGTTGACCACGAGTGAGCGGATTGAGCAGGCTTCCCAAGGATATCAACCGAGCGTTCGATATCCTTCCTCAGCTTTTGCCGAGCAATTGCGCCTGGTAGCGCAGTTGATTGACGCGGGACTAACGACGCGTATCTACTATCTCGAACTTGGAGGTTTTGACACGCACGCCAACCAGGCTCAGACCCACGCGGGATTGTTGGAGCAAGTTTCCAGCGGTCTTTCGGCGTTTCTGGCGGACCTAGACAGTCATGGCCACGTTGACCGGGTCGCCGTCGTTTGCTTTAGCGAATTCGGCCGCCGAGTTCAGGAAAACGCCAGTGAGGGTACAGACCATGGCGCCGCGGGGCCCATTTTTGTCGCAAGTCCCCGTGTGAATCCGGGTTTGATCGGTCCGCATCCCAGTCTTACGGACCTAGAAGACGGGGACCTGAGACATCATACCGACTTTCGGCAAGTCTATGCCGCACTGCTTGAGCATTGGCTTAGTTGGGATAGCGAGTCCGTACTTGGAGGAGAGTTTTCACCAATTCCCCTATTTAAGGGTTAGATCTCTCGGTGTGAAGTCGTGCTATAACCTCTATTGAGCATGCGTTAATACCCCTTTTCTTGTAGAGGACGATCTTGTCTTCCTGGGGTTTCTGTCTCATCCTGGCCGCAAATCTCTGAGAATGCGTATTTACGAACACAGTGTGGCGGACTGCGCACGCAGAATGCGGTGAAAAACTGGAAACGCGCTGGGAGGACTTAGAGACAGTCGACGCGCGCTGCGGTTACTTTTTCGAATATTGATGGGCAGATGGAACACAATCCCTTTCCCGCCTATCAAAAAAGATATAATTCGGGAAATGTCATCCGCCGCGCTATTCACTAGTCCCACCCATTAGCGCGATCGTACTTCTTTGACAAAGAGTTGAGTGTTAAATTCGCCATGGTCGATGTTGTTTGAAACTGGGCAATGCGTGGTGTTTGCAAAAGATTTGCAAGTCACGTCGTGTTTTCGGACCAACATTTGCGGCGGCTAAGGAGGGCGCGCTTAACTTAACTCTAGTACCCAATTGCATTTAACACCTCATTTGCCAAATGAGTAGCCTTGGCCCATCGGCGATGTCGTTTTCTTCCCTCCATATTGAGGATGTGGTGGGAGCACCGCCGGATTTACGGACACTCGTTGATATCAGCCGCTTCCGTGCGGCGGTTACCCCTCAATGTCTTGCTTATACATTTCTGTTGGAGGGTGAAACAGCTGAGTCGAACTTCACTTATTGGGACTTAGATCGACGAGCTCGCGCCATAGCGGCACATTTGCAGGAACGCGACGCCGAGAACGAACGTGTCCTGCTCGTGTTTGAACCGGGATTGGACTATGTTTCGGCGATCCTCGGCTGTTTTTACGCGGGAGCGGTCGCGGTCCCCGTTTATCCTCCGGACCCTTTTCGGTTGGCGCGGACGCTCCCGCGCTTGAGGGCGGTGGTCAAGAATGCAGATGCCCGGTTCTTGCTGAGCACGGCCGAAGTGCTCGGCGATCAGGGCGGCTCGCTTTGGGACATCTGTGGGCAGGGGACGATCGTTTCTCAGGATATCGCTGATTCCCAAGCGTCCGAGTGGCGGGAGCCCTCGAATGATCCCCAGCGTATTGCGCTGTTGCAGTATACGTCGGGTTCGACAGGTGAACCGCGTGGCGTCACTCTGACGCACGCGAATCTGATGCACAATTTTCGCACAGGTTTCCACCTCATGGATGTTCCGCGGGCTGTGGGAGTGCATTGGTTACCGCCTTATCATGACATGGGGCTCATTGGCGGAATTTTATTGCCGTTGTACGCCGGCCGACGAACGGTGCTGATGTCTCCGCTGGCTTTCATGCAACGTCCCTTTCGGTGGTTGCAGGCGATCCATCGTTATCGCGGGACAACCACGGGCGGCCCGAACTTCGCGTATGACTTGTGCGTTCGCAAAATCAAGCCGGAGGAATGCGAAGGCTTAGACTTGACGTGTTGGAAGGTCGCCGTGAACGGCGCCGAACCGGTGCGCGCCGACACGCTGAACCGATTCGCGGAAAAGTTCGCCCCCTTTGGGTTTCGCCGTGAGACTTTGATGCCTGCTTACGGCATGGCGGAAACCACCTTGATCATCTCGGCGGCGCCAATCGAAGCGGCGCCCACGGAACACTCCTTTGACGCGCGCGAGCTGGAGAAGAATCGTGTGCACCGAACGCCGGCCAATCATCCGCACGCGCGGAAGCTTGTGGCGTGCGGGCCGCCCGCGAAGGGAATGGACGTCCAGATTGTTGATCCCGAAACCCACCGGCGAATCGGCGCAAACCAGGTGGGTGAAATCTGGGTCCGCAGTCCGAGCGTAGGGCAAGGGTATTGGAATCGTCCCGACGACACGAAACGCGTGTTCGACGCGCGCCTGGCGGGCTCAAATCAAACGGGTTACTTGCGCACCGGCGACTTGGGCTTTCTCCACCAGGGCGAACTTTACATCATCGGGCGAATTAAAGAACTCATTATTCTCGGCGGACGAAACTACTATCCGCACGATCTCGAACGCGCTGTCCAAGAAGCGCACCCCGCATTGAAAGGCGATGGCGGCGCTGCGTTCTCGATCGATCATGGCGACGAAGAACGATTGGTCTTAGTGCATGAAGTGGTTCGGCCGAAACGCTTCGATCTGGAAGAAGTCATTGCCGCGGTCCGTCAGACTTTGGCGTTGCATTTTGATCTGGCGGCCCATGCCATCGTGTTAATCCCCTCGGGCTCGCTGCCGAAAACTTCCAGTGGTAAGACGCGCCGTCGTCAGTGCCGTGATGATTTCCTCGCGGGACGCCTCAACGTATTGAAATCTTGGACTGCCGAGGCGTTGCCCCATGTGCCTCTCGCGTCGGCGGGCGAGCACCTTCCGCAAACTCCAACGGAAATCGAACTTGCGGCCGTGTGGTGCGATTTGCTGGGGTTGGAGCAAGTGAGCCGAGAGTCGGACTTTTTTGCGCTGGGAGCGCAGTCGCTTCGCGCAGCGCAACTTGTCGCGCGAGTTGCCGAGCGTTGGGGAGTGCAACTTCCCATTCAACGATTGTTTGACGACCCGACTTTGCGAGGCATGGCGAAGCTTCTTGACGATGCGGTCGCACAACCGGATGAGGTGGTTGCTTCGGCCAGGCAATCGCAATTGCCGATATCTCGAAGCGACAACAGCGGGCCGTACCCGCTTTCCCTTTCCCAACAGCGAATTTGGTTTCTCGAACAATTAGGCGGAGAAAGGGCCGCGGCGCATGTTCCGGTGATCGTTGAACTTTCGGGGCAGGTCGATGAGGTCATGCTCCAGGACGCTTTACATGATGTGGTCGCGCGTCACGATATGCTGCGCGCTCGGATCTACGAAATCGACGGCGCGCCTCGGCAAGAGATTCAATCCCACGTTGACTTGCCTTGGGACTTTTTGGATTTATCCCACGAGGCGCCGCTCGAACGAACGCAACAATTAGCCGCAACTAAAGAACGATGGCGAACCCAAACCTTCGACTTCCAGAAGGCGCCATTGGTGCGAGCAGGGCTGGTGAAATTATCAGATGACCGCTACGTTTTTGGACTCGTGTTGCACCACATCATTTGCGATGGATGGTCGATCGAGTTGCTCTTGCGCGACTTGCAAACTGCTTATGTTGCACGACAAAACAACGGATCACCCCGTTGGATCACCGAGCCCCTACGGTACGTAGATTTTGCAAGTTGGCAAGCGGCTAACGTTCCGAGCGGTGATGAGCAAGAGGATTTGACGTACTGGCGTAACCGGCTGGACGGCGTTCCTCCGGCGCTCGATCTGCCGACCGATCATCCACGCGGCGCGGGTACGGCTTCGCGGCCCGCATCGGTGACTTGTCGGGCGCCGGCGAAGTTGCGCCGCGCTATCGAGCGCCTCGCACGGGAGCAAGGCGCTACGCCTTTCATGATTCACCTGGCGGTTTTCCAGAGTGTTCTCGCGCGCTACGCGGGTCGGGATGATTTGTGCGTGGGAACGGCCGTCGCGGGGCGTACGCGTTCTGAACTTGAACAAACCGTCGGATGTTTTATCAATACCGTGGCCTTGAGGGGCGACTTATCGGGCGACCCGACGTTTGCAGAATTCGTGCGACGCTCGCGGAATGCGATTTTCGACGATCTGGCGCACGGTCAAACGCCATTTGAGCAGGTCGTCGAGTTAGTCCAGCCCCAACGCCGCCCCGGCATGGCCCCCTTGGTCCAGGCATTCTTTCTCTATCAAACGCCCGCGTTTCCCTTTGATCATCTAGGCGAAGCGAGGATCGAAGCACGCGAGGCGGATTATTCGGGATTGGCGCTGTTCGACGTTTCTCTCGTCATCGAGGAAAACGGCGATGAGCTGCAAATCGCGCTCGTTTACGATCGATCTTTGTTTGACGAGTCGACGATGGACTCGATGCTTGATGCGTTGATCGCCACGCTTGAGCGCGTAACCGTTGACAACACGACGGCCTTGTCCCGTTTGCCTATTCCAGGGCCGGGCGAACGCAAGCAGCTTATCCACGAGTGGAACTCCACACAAACCGGTGTTCCAAGCGTCGATGGCTTTCACGAATTGTTTGAGAAACAAGTCGCTTTGGCGCCCGATGCGGTCGCGATCGAATTCGCAAGCGGCGCTTGGACCTATCGAGAACTGAATACGCGCGCCGAGATCATTGCAAACACGCTGCGGCATTTGGGGATAACCGTCAATACGCCAGTAGGCGTCCACTTGACGCGCCGGCCTGAATTAGTGGCGGCGCTCTTAGGAGTTTCAAAAGCCGGCGGCGCTTACGTCCCGCTTGATCCGGAATATCCTGCGTCGCGTCTCGAGTTCATGATTGAGGATTGCGAAGCCTCGGTTATTTTGACGGAGAAATCGCTTACCGGGACGCTTCCCAAGACCGATGCGTTCGTTATCGAGGTTGAGGAACTCCTGCCCTCGGGCAGGAATGCGAAGCCTTCCGGTCCTGAATTCTTTGGCGCGAACAAGGGAGGTGCGCACGCGGCGCGCCGCGAACGGTTTCTTCACCGCGTCAACGGTTCATTGTCGCAGTCCCGTTTGGCGTATCTGATTTACACTTCGGGATCGACCGGAACGCCGAAAGGCGTAATGGTAACGCAGCAAAACGTGGTCAATTTTCTAGCGGCCATGGAGCGCGAGCCGGGGCTCCGCCGGCTCGACTGCATGCTTGCGGTCACAACCGTTTCGTTTGACATTGCGGTGTTGGAGTTACTTTTGCCTCTCAGCACGGGCGCCCGCATTGCATTCGCCGATCGGCCGACGGTTGTTGATGGTCGCCGGTTAGCGCAATTCATTTCCGAACATGGCGCCACCGTCATGCAGGCGACGCCCGCGACGTATCGCATGTTGTTGTCGTCGGGCTGGCGCCCCCGACCCGGAATGAAGTTGCTGGTGGGCGGGGAGGCGTTAACGGCGAATTTAGCACATGATCTTTTGCACGACGACGTTGAATTGTGGAACATGTACGGCCCCACCGAAACCACGGTGTGGTCGGCCATCCATCGTGTTCAGTGTGCGGTTGATCCCATTCCCATCGGACGGCCAATTGCCAATACGCAATTATTTATCGTCGACGCCCAAGGACGGCTTGCTCCGCGGGGTGCGATAGGAGAGCTTTGCATTGGCGGTCAAGGTGTAGCGGCGGGCTATTGGCGGCGGCCGGAGTTGACGCGTGAACGCTTTGTCCCGAATGGTTTTGACGCCGCTTTGGGGGCGACGATGTATCGCACGGGCGATTTGGCTCGATGGCGCAGCGACGGAGCAGTTGAGTTCCTGGGCCGCACCGACTCGCAGGTCAAGATTCGCGGTTATCGCATTGAACTAGGCGAGATCGAAGCCGCGCTCTCACAACACCCCGATGTGCTCGAAGCCGCTGTATTGGCGCCGGCGGATGCGAATGACGAACGAAGGCTTACGGCGTATTATTCGCTTGTCGCCAAAGCGACGGTCACGCCTGAATCTTTAAGAAGTTATTTGGCGGATCGTTTACCCAATTACATGACGCCGACGGCGTATATTCCCTTACCGGAAATGCCGCATACGCCCGCTGGCAAAATTGATCGTCGCATTTTGCCGGAGCGAACTGACGGGGAATTTGCCCGATCAACGCCGTTTATTCCTCCGCGAACGCCACTGGAGCGCGAACTTGCCGACGCATGGAGCGAGGTATTAAAAGTCGAGCGCATCGGGATCGAGGATAGCTTCTTCGAACTTGGCGGGCATTCGCTCATGGCGGCGCAGTTGGCTTCGCGGTTGCGCGAACGACTGCAGACCGAGTTGCCGCTGATTGAGTTTTATCGTCGGCCTACGATCGCCGGATTGGCCGAAGCGATCCTCCGTCATCAGGCAAAACAAGACGAGGGGCGGCAAATGGAGTCGCTGATCGAACGATTGGAATCCATGTCCGACAGCGACGTCGAGGCGTTTCTCCGCGACCAGAAAGAACTCCAGTAGCGGGACGGCGCCAAGATGGCTTCCCTGCGTCTTACTTCAGGACAAAGCGCCTGTTTGGGCTACCATGACTGATCTTATCGCTCGTCTTGACAAACTTTCGCCCGCAAAACGATTGGCGCTCGAAAAGATGTTGTTGGAGCAGGGGCGTCATGGCGCAACGCGGAGCATTCCGCAACGTTCGCCGGACGAACCGCCTGTCCTCTCGTTTGCTGAGCAGCGCCTGTGGTTCGTGGACCAACTGGAGCCGAACCATCCCTTTTACAACATGCCGTTGGCCGCGCGCTTACGTGGGCCCTTATCGGCGGACGCATTTGCGCGCGCTCTCCAACAATTGGTTGAACGTCACGAATCCCTGCGAACCAGCTACGCCATGGAGGGCGGCGCCCCGACACGTGTTGTGCATCCTCGAGTGCACGTTGAACCGCACTTGGTCGATCTAACACAGGGGGGCGAAGACGCGGAGCGAGAATTGCAAACGCAGATGCGCGCCGAGTCGCGACGTCCCTTCGTTTTGGGCGCCGCCCCGTTGTTTCGCTGCGTGCTTTATCGGGTAGCGGAAAACGAGCATGTGGTGCTGTTCGTTCTTCACCACATCATCTCGGACGGATGGTCCATGGCGGTGATGCTGCGGGAACTGGCTGCTTTGTATAAGGCGGCGCGGGATCAAGCGCCCAGTCCGTTAACGCCCCCAGTACTGCAATATAGCGACTTCGCCGCTTGGGAGCAGAAACAGTGGGCCGCGGGCGCATGGGATAAGCACCTCGATTATTGGCTTAAACAACTTGCCGATGCGCCAGCGATTCTAGATTTGCCGACCGATCGCCCACGACCGGCGGTCCAAGATTTCGACGGAGCGGTTTTCGAATTTCAAATCCCCGCTGAATTGGTCAAGGGCGTTGCCGACATAGCCCGGCGCTACCAAGCGACGCCTTTTATGGTGCTCCTCGCGGTTTATAACGTCTTGCTATCTCGTTATACGCGGCAGAAAGATATCTGCGTGGGAACCGCCGTCGCGGGACGAACGCGACGGGAACTGGAAGAGTTGATTGGATTCTTCGTCAATACGCTGGTATTGCGCACCAATCTTCAGAACGAACCCACGTTCGATGACCTTTTGAAACAGGTTCGTGAGAATACACTGTCCGCGTTTGCACACCAAGAATTGCCCTTCGTGAAGTTAGTGGAATCGCTTGCTTTGGACCGTGATCGCAGCCATCCTCCCGTGTTTCAGGCTGCGCTGGTGTATCAAAACACGCCCGAAGCGATTCCGGCCGGCGGCGATCTGCAAATAGAACCGATTCCCATTGACAACGGCGCCGCGAAGTACGATCTAACCGTCATTTTTTGGGAGACCAAGCACGGTGGTCTGACGGGGCAGATCGAGTATCGAACGTCGCTCTTCAACGAGACGACGATCACACGCATGGCTGCGAGTTTTCAAACACTTTTAGGCGCAGCGCTCAACGAGACGGCGCGTCCCGTTTCGCAGCTTGCCATTTTGGACGAGACGCAACGAAGGCAAGTGGTCCAAGAGTGGAATAGGACGGAAAAACGGCTCCCGCCGCCCTATCTCCTGCACGCTTTGTTTGAAGAACAGGTTGCGCTGCGCCCCGATAAGGTTGCGCTACGTTGTCATGGTGCGTCTATGAGCTACGCGGAGCTCAACGCACGCGCGAACTCGATCGCCAAGGGTTTACAGTTGCGGGGAGTTCAAGTTGAGACTCCCGTCGCGGTAGGGCTTGAACGCTCGTTTGAGTTGGTGGCCGCGATGCTCGGCGTTCTGAAGGCGGGGGGAGTTTATGTACCGCTTGATATGTCGCAACCTGCAGGGCGACTGGCGAACGTTATTTCGGACGTTGGTGCTTCACTGCTTGTGACGAACGATGCGACAAAGTTGGATCGCGACATCGTTACGACCGTATCGGTCGAGCAACTTGACACGGAAGGCGCTGCAGCTCGCGATGCGATTCCCGTTCGAGAACTAAACCCTCATAATTTGGCGTACGTCATTTACACGTCGGGCTCGACGGGTGTTCCCAAAGGCGTGCAAATCGAACATCAAGGTATCGTGGCTTTTGTGCGCGGGCAAAAGCAAATTATGGGCGTTACTGAGCACGATCGCACCACATTTCTGTTTTCGCCGTGTTTCGATGGTTCAATTTCGGAGATCTTTCTGGCTTTGGCGAATGGCGGGACTCTGGCCATTCTCGACCGGGAGACCGTTCTCGATCCTCCCAAACTGATGGATCTTTTAGAGCAAGAGGAAGTTACTGCGGCGAAGTTTCCCCCGGCGTTGTTGGAAGTACTATCCGAGTCGCGCATGCCGCTTATGCGCACCGTCTTATCCGCGGGTGATGCGCTCTCGTCAGAAATCGTCCGGCGATGGATTCAAGGCCGCCGTCTTTTTAATGGTTACGGGCCAACGGAAACGGCGGTCGGCGCATGCATCATGGAGTTGCGCGACGCTTCGGCTGCGAATCCGCCACTGGGCCCGCCCATGCCCAACAAGCGGGTCTATGTACTTGACGAACACAGGCAGCCTGTACCGGTTGGCGCCCCAGGCGAGATCTACATTGGAGGTCTTGGCGTTGCGCGGGGATACGTCAATCAGCCCCAACTTACCGAAGAGCGATTCCTTCCTGATCCGTTCGCGCGAAACACCGGACGCCGCGCTTCTGGGGAAGGAAATTCTGAAGTTACGACGGGGAATGCCGAACGCATGTATCGTACCGGAGATCTTGGACGTTGGCGCGAGGATGGGGTCATCGAGTTTTTGGGACGCGTTGACCAGCAAGTCAAAATCCGTGGTTATCGAATCGAGACAGGTGAGATTGCCTCCGTGCTCACCTCATTACCTGAGGTCGAGCAGGCCGTTGTCGTCCCGCGTGAGGATTCGCCGGGCAATGTTCGACTCATCGCCTATGTCGTCCCGGCGGAAGCATCGCGCGAGTCGCAATCGGGTTTCGAACAAGAACACGTGGAGACCTGGCGCGCTTTATTCGACCAGGCCCAGCAATTGGCCGCGCCCGTTCTCGACCCGGAAATGAACATTGCGGGTTGGATGAGCAGTTATGACGGCCAGCCGATTCCACGCGAACAAATGCAGCGCTGGATTGACCGTACCGTCGCTCAAGTGCTTGAGCTAAAACCTCGGCGAGTTTTAGAGATCGGATGCGGAACGGGGCTACTCCTATTCCGAATCGCGCCGCACTGCGAAACCTACGTAGGTACAGATTTTCTCAACGCATCGCTTCAATATATCGAAAATGTTTTGGAACGCCGGGAAGACTTACGCGCCAAAGTCCGTCTTGAAGAGCGAACCGCGGATCGACTTGGCGACTTTGAGACCGACGGGTTTGACGTCGTCATACTCAATTCCGTTGCGCAATACTTTCCGAGCCTCGATTATCTGCTCACGGTGATCGATGGCGCTGCGCGACTGGTACGTCCCGGCGGACATCTGTTTCTCGGCGACTTGCGAAGTTTGCCTTTGCAGGAAGCGCTCGCAACTTCCATTGAATGCTTTAAGTCCGATCAACACGCAGACTGCGCCTCGTTGCGGCAACGCGTTCAAGCTCGGATGGCGCGCGAAGAAGAACTGCTTATTGATCCGGCCCTATTCTCTGCCCTTGCGGCACGTTTGCCGCGAGTCTCGGAGGTAGAGGTTCGCCTCAAGCAAGGTGGAGCGAGTAACGAACTGACAAGGTTCCGGTATGACGTGCTCATTAAGTTGGGAGACCATGAAGAGAATCCGTGGCGCAGTTCAACGGTAAGTCTTGCTCCAGAAATCCTTGATTGGGGTAAACGCCGTGTTACTCCGGCCCAAATGGCTCAGCAATTGAACCAGTGCGAAGGCAAACCGCTGGTGCTCCGCGGCGTTTTGAACCCACGTGTCGCATGTGAAATGGCGATCTGGAGACAATTGCAAAAGGCGAATGATTCGACGACGCTGGCGGAACTTCGTAATGACGTCGAAGCCAATCTGCATGGCGACCTTTTCGACCCCGATGAGTTCGTTGCACTTGAGGAAGTGTCGCCCTATCGAATCATCGCTACATGGTCGGACGAAGCGGCTGACCGATACGATGTTTTGTTTCGGCCGTTGTCCTCGCATGTTCGGGCCAGCGCCGAGTCGCCACGTTCTGCGCCGGATACGCCGTTGGCGTCCCGATCGTCACGCGGCGAACGCATTGATTGGTCGAAGTTTACGAACGATCCCTTGGCCGATAAAGTCGTGGGACGACTGGTCCCGCAGCTGAGAAAGGCGTTGCAGGCGAAGCTCCCGGAATACATGATGCCCGCATCATTTGTATTGTTGGATCACATGCCTCTGACGATTTCCGGCAAAATCGACCGAAACGCCTTGCCGTCGCCGCCGAACGATCGCCCCAGTTGGGCGACAACGTTCGTTGCACCGCGCAATGACCATGAACGCATTCTTGCTGAAGTTTGGGAGCGTTTGCTCGGCGTACATCCTGTGGGTGTAACGGACAATTTTTTTGAACTTGGCGGGCATTCGATGTTAGCGGTCCGCGTGATGGCCGATATCCAAAGGCAAGTCGGCGTCACTTTACCTCTGGCGGCCTTGTTTCAACAACCGACGATTGAGCATTTGGCGTCGTTGCTTGAATCACCACATTTGGCGGAAGCGGCCGCCTCGTTGGTCCCCTTACAATTGGAGGGCGAGGGAACGCCGTTGTTCCTCGTGCATCCCGCCGGAGGAACGGTTTTCTGTTATTTGGAGTTGGCGCGTTACTTTCGCGGCGAACGTCCCGTTTATGGACTCCAAGCATTAGGAGTTGATGGCATTCATCCGCCGCATACGCGCGTCGAGGACATGTGCGCCCATTACATCGCCGCGATGCGACGTGTGCAGCCCTCGGGGCCGTATTATCTTGCCGGTTGGTCGCTGGGAGGCAATTTGGCTTATGAGATGGCGCGCCAGTTGGCCGCCGAGGGGCAAGAGGTCGCGAAATTAATCCTGATGGATTCGGGCGCGTTGCCTGCCGATCGTCCAATTGACGAGAGTGAGTTTCTCGCGTTAATCGTGGCTTTATTCCCGGGCGAGGAGCACCGACCTTTGGACGAAGTTCAGCAAATGTCGCCCGAAGAGCAGTTGGAGTATTTTGTGCATCGCGCCGCGCAGGCTGGTCTGGTAAGAACCGACGATATTGCGGCAGGACAACACGTGTTCCGCGTGTTCCAATCGAACATGAAGGCGACGCTCGAATACCGACCCGGCCCTTATTCTGGCAACATCGTGTTACTGCGCGCGGCGCAGCAACAAAAGACGAATGACGTGTCGGATGATCCCTACTTGGGCTGGGGCCAACTTGCCCTTGGCGGAGTCGAGGTGCGCGAAGTTCCTGGAGATCACGCACATATGGTTCATGAACCGAATGTGGCCCGCCTTGCCGCAGAAGTCAAACATGCCCTTAGGGACGGCTAATACCTTCCGCTGCAATGCTGCGACTAATTGCTTGGGCTTGCGCTTCCGCCTCCGGAAGCGGCAGACCCGGCGTGATGCCGGGGCGTTTATGCCCCGACGCGGTTAAATACGCGTCGCGACGAATCATTGCCCGCTTCTGAATCATTCGAAACGCCTCTTCTTGAAGGCCGCGCTCTCCGAAAAACGCTTGGGGAGAAGCTAGGTTCGCCGCAGCATGATCACCGAACCAACGAAAAAGCTGACGAGCGATGAACCAGTGGCCCTCGGTATTTGGATGAACGGCGTCGGGTTGGAAGGTGAATTGCCCGTCAGATTTCCGCCGTTCGGCCGCTTCTTTCGCCATGGCGCTGTGGAGGTCGACGACGAGCCACCCCTGGTCACGGTTCGCCATTAGCCACGCGGAGTAACGATCAAGAACGGAATTGTATTGGGGTGTCGCCTTGGGACGACTTTCGTCATAGTCAGGCGGCGTAATGAGCACCAGAGTCGCACCGCTTTGTTCGACGGTTTGTTTGAGATTGCGAATCCCACGTTGGTACTTCTGAAATCGGTCGTCGTCAAAGGGTTGGTAAATCCCGCAATTAATTCCATAACATGCAAACACAAGATCCGGTTTCGTGATCGCAAGCACGCGTTCTAATCGCTCGGCTAGATCAGGACGCGGGAATTTTCCATCGGCGTGACCATCTTCGCTAAGGCCCGACACCGTTTCGCTAGGGAGTCCAAGATTGAGAACAATCGGCGGTTTCGCCAAGCCTTGCGTTAAAAGCCAGGCTTCGAAAAACGTAATGTATTCTCCCGCATAAGTAATGCTGTCGCCTAAGAATACGATACGCTCTGCTTGTTGAAGCAGCGCCCGGGGCCGAGATTCGCTTTGGGTCGGTTCGGAGGTCTTCACGTCGTTTGGGGCCTCAATCAAGAGCGCCAATATCGCCTGGGCATATACGATATGCCCGAAGTCGTTGGGATGATTGACTCCGTTTCCCGTCAGGTCGTAGAACGTTTTTCGGCGTAAGAATTCCTCCCAAATCGTCGTTAAGTCAACGAATGCAACACCAGGTCCGACTAACGCCTTAAGAGAATCGCGATATCGGGCGAACTCTTCCATCGGCATTCCCCAGTCGGCGTTTCCTAGCATGGACGCGACGAGAACAAACTCCGACTGTGGAGAATCTTTACGGATTGCCTCCATCATGGCGCGAACATTGTTTTGGAATGTGGCGGCGTCTTTTCCAAGCACGTCGTTCATACCAAACGCAAGGATGACGAGTTCCGGCTTTTGCTCCCCAAGCCGATTTTCGACGATATGTCGCAAACCTTGGACACTGTTCCAACCGTTAACGGCATAGTTGGTGAATTCGACCTTTCCACCGTAATGTCGTTCCAAGCCTGAGGCGACAAGCTCTCCATAGGCGGGGCAACCAGGTTTGGCGCGGGTGAACTTGCTTGCGTTATATCCCGCGGAAATACTGTCGCCGCACAGGATGACCTTGATTGGGCTTCGCGATCGCAGTTTCTCTATCGTGCCTCGCAAACGACCGCCTTCGAACTGGGGCGTATAACCCGTCCACGGTTGGTCGTGCTCATAGGTCGCTTCGACTTGCAGCCGGTGATAGCCGTCGGCGTTGTCAAAAAAGACCCCGCGCGTTTTGTCGCCGCTTTGACGTGCGATTTTTGGACGATCAGAAGTCATCAGCGGGTAAAGTTCGTCGAGCGTCTTAAACGGAATCCGACTGCCCGCAGGCAATCGCAACGTTCCTTTCTCGACATCAACGACGTAGTCGCGCATCGGTTCATAATGGACCTCGCGCGTCGCGCTATCCACGCGAATTACGTTGCTTGGCCAAAAGAGTAACGAAGCGCGCGGCTCCTCGTTTGCGGCATACTGAATGAAAAAGAGCGGTTCGCGCATTGATCGCGAACGCCAGAACGGCCGTAAGGCATCGTTGATGAACGCATCATCGCTCGTCTGCCGTTGCGACGTTTCGCTGGGCGGATTTGCTTGTGAAAATCGCGGCAAGGCGACCCACGCACTCAGACACACCACACAACAAAGACAAAAAAATCGCATTCGAGTTATCCAGCCAGGAAGGGAGTGCATCAACAGGTATCCGCCCAATTCAAGTGTACTTCCAGCTCGCACGAGTCGACTGACCGATCAAGTAAAGTAGGTTATGGCGACATCGCCTCTCGGCAATCCGTCGCACCGATGCGAATGCCAAGAAGCATTGGCGACGAAGGACTCTGTGGTGAATATTGGTCGTCAAGGTCTGTACGCCTTGCGGGTATACGCCGGCATTGTACAACACGATCCATGCGACTGGTGCAAGTTACGCGCACCTTGGGCGAGTTTTGCTGTCAAAAACAGTTTGCTTGGGCCACGCGGTTTGCGTACCCCCACCGTCTGAACTCACGCCCCATCGTGCATAGGTCGCTCGGGAGAATCAAGTTTCCCCGTCGCTGGTCAGCGGATCGGTTGCCGTTTAGATTGGTAAGGGCCGTGGTTATTCCCCCAATTCATTGATATCGAGGATACGATGACGACCGCTCCGGGCGCCGACCGCCGTCATCCGTTGCGGCTCTTGACTTTTGCAATTTTCGTCACCGCTTCGGTACTGGCTTGGCTTGGCTGGAGCAGTTATAGCTCACGGCTTGTTACCGAGGAACGACGGCAACGCGACGCACAGATCGAGCAATTGCGCTCCACGATGAATGATCTGAATGGCCGTATCGCTATGGCGATTCGCGCGGCGGCCGCCACGGGGGACTCCGAGTGGATCGACCAGTATCGTAACGATCTCGCTCGTCGACACGCCGCTTTGAACGACGCGTTCCAGTGGACAAAGAATCGCCCAGCGCCGCCGTCCATCAAACGCATTTCAGCGCTTCACCAAAAGTTGGTCGAAAACGAAAACCAACTCTTGACGTACGTGACTGAGGATCGGTTGTCGGAAGCCGAAAAAGTACTATCGAGTCCGGGTTACCTTGAATCAAGAAAAGAGTACGACGACGCCGTTGCTCTGTACTTTGCCTGGCTTCAAGCGGCCGAGGGTGCGTTTCCTCAACCGCCTGATCGTACGGTCGTGCGGATCGCCGCTGGTTTTGCCTCCGTGGTATTTCTTATGGCCGGATGGTGCGTGGTTCTCATGAATACACGACGATGGCGAGATGAACTCATCATCGCCAACGAACGCTTGGCGCAACAAAAGGCGGAACTTGAAATCCTGAATCGCACGCTCGATCAACGCGTCGCAGAGCGCACCACGGAACTTGCGGAATCACGCGAGACATTAGCGCGACAAGCCGAGGAATTAGAACATGCGAACGCTGAATTGACCGTCGAAATAACTCGACACCGCGCCACGGAGGCTGCGCTGCATCGCGAACAGTATCTACTTCACGCCTTGATGAACAGTATTCCCGACAACATTTACTTTAAAGACGAAGAAGGTCGGTACCTGAGGATTAACTTGGCGAAAGCAACGCGATCGGGCCTGGCGACGCCGGAAGAAGCGTTAGGCAAAACCGATTTCGATTTCTTTCCTCGCGAGCACGCAATCAAAGCGCTGGCCGATGAACGTCGAGTCATGGAGTCGGGATCGCCGCTGGTGGGTATCGAGGAACGGCTGATCTGGCCGGATGGAGCCATCACATGGTCTTCCACCACAAAGTCTCCCTTTCGCGATGAAACGGGGGTCATTGTTGGTACGCTGGGTGTTTCGCGAGACATCACCGCGCAGAAATCGGCGGAGGAACGCCTTCGCGAAACCGCCGAGCGTACACGTTTAATCTTGGATAACGCGCGTGAAGCGTTCGTCGGCATGGACTCCAAGGGAAATATCATTGAGTGGAATGCGCAAGCCGAGGCGATGTTTGGTCGTAGCCGCGATGAGGTCTTGGGTCGACCGGTCGTCGATACGATCATTCCTCCCGTATATCGCTCGGACCACCTTCTGGGATTGGCTCGCTTCTTGGAGACCGGCGAAGGGCCCGTGCTGAACCAGCGAATCGAGGTATCCGCACTGAATCGTCAGGGGGTCGAATTTCCCGTCGAGCTAAGTGTCACGCCGCTTCAACTCAGGGGCGAGTGGTGTTTTTACGCGTTTTTGCACGATATCAGTGTTCGCAAACGGAATGAAGCTGAACTGCGACGTGCGAAAGACGCCGCCGAAGCAGCGAACCGGGCGAAGAGCGATTTTCTGGCCAATATGAGTCATGAGATTCGCACGCCGATGAACGCCATCATTGGAATGACGGACCTGGTCTTAGACTCCGAACTGAACGATGTGCAACGCGAATACTTACAGATGGTGCAATCGTCCGGAGAGTCGCTCCTGACAATCATCAACGATATTTTGGACTATTCCAAGATCGAGGCCGGCAAGTTGGAATTGGCGCAAACGCCATTTTCGCTACGGCGTTGCGTGGGCGACACGATGAAGTCGCTCGCCATGCGGGCGCATAGCAAGGGGTTAGAACTCGCGTGGCGCGTCATCGAACCGGCGCCAGATCATGTGATCGGCGATCCGGATCGATTGCGGCAAGTCCTCGTTAACCTCGTCGGCAACGCCATTAAGTTTACGGAAACGGGTGAAGTCGTTTTGGAGATTGCTTGTACGCGTCATTCCCAAGGCGAGGCGGAATTTCACTTCCAAGTTCGCGACACGGGCATTGGCGTTCCTGCTGACAAACTGTCCCGTATCTTTGAAGCGTTCGAACAAGCCGACAATTCTTCGACCCGCCGTTACGGCGGAACCGGATTGGGTTTAACGATCTCGACACGACTCGTCGAGATGATGCATGGCCGAGTTTGGGTCGAAAGCGAGGTAGGCAGCGGTAGCGTGTTTCATTTCACGACACGATTACAACTCGTGGACGAAACGAAGCCAGGACCTTCTCCCCGCGCGAGCAAGGCGTTGTCGCAAATGCGATTACTTGTGGTTGACGACAACGCGACGAATCGCCTGATCCTGACTGAATTGCTTCACAACTGGCGCATTGGTGCGGAATCCGCCGACGACGCCTCTCAGGCGTGGCGAATGCTCACGCACTCGGTTGCGGAAGGCCGGCCTTTTGATCTCGTGCTATCCGATTTCAACATGCCCGACCACGATGGATTCGAATTGATCGGATGGATGCGTCGCGACGAAGCGCATGGTAAGACTCCCGTGATCATGCTGACCTCCTCGGATCGATTAGGCGATGCGGCGCTTTGTCGCAAATTAAATGTCGCACGACGCCTGACGAAGCCGGTCAAGCAATCCGAATTATTGGACGCCATACTCGAAGCGTTACACATTGAGCAGGCGGACGCCGCGCCTGAGCCAGAGACAACGTCTTTGTCCGACGACCTTCCTCCGTTACGGATCTTGCTTGTGGAGGACAGTCTATTCAACCAAAAACTGGCGATCGGATTACTAGGTCGTAAGGGGCACCATGTGACCGTTGCTGACAACGGCCGAGAAGCATTGCGACAATTAGAAGAGGGCGTGTTCGACGTAGTTCTGATGGATGTACGCATGCCGGAAATGGATGGTTTGGCGGCGACTGCTGCGATTCGGCAACGCGAGAAGCAAACGGGCGGGCGGCTTCCCATTATCGCCATGACCGCGCACGCGATGACGGGCGATCGCGAGAAGTGTTTAGAGGCGGGGATGGATGGCTACCTTTCCAAACCGATTCGCTCGAATGAGTTGTTTGAAACGCTCGACGCAATTTTGCGTCAGCAGGCGGGAACCTGAGTCCTACGCCATCTTGAAAACGGTTGGATAAATCGCAATCGCAAGGTCGACTTGGACTCGACCTCATCATCTCAAGGAATCGACGAATCGCAATAAACGTGACTCCAACATCGCGAAGTCGATTTCAAATTCGCTACGGAAATCCTTAATTCGCTCGGCTGCGGTCAGGCCGGCTAGTGCAGGTCGCTCTGCGGTTTTCGCAAGATAACTTGCGTATTTTTGCGGATATTGTTCAGAAAGAAAAAAGGTCAGCGCCCAGGCGTGTGCGTATGCGATGTCAGGATGGGTTTGAAAAATTCGATCGGTGGCGATCATCTCCGCGAGAATTTTGCCTGTTTGCCGCTCGGCGGCATACTCGCGAAACGCCGTGAGACGGTCGCGATTGACGCGGCTTTCCTTCGTTGCATTGTGCCGCGCGTCGTGCACGCCCGGCGCTTCAAACATGGTTGCAAGTCCTTCGATTGTCCATATCGGTGAAGCGGCAAAGCGGTTGTGAACGCGCGTGTTGAACGCCATTTGGTGCGTGGCTTCGTGAATGATCGTCGCGATGTTATCATTTGCTGAGAAACCACGGTCGTCCGCTGTGAGGTCGTACAGCAAAACTCGATTTGTTTGGCGCGAGTAATAACCGAGTACGCCGCTTGGCAAAGTTACGCCTTGCCGCGCCGCGTAGTTAGAAAACTCTTGACGCGTCGGGAAGGCAATGGCGACGAGCGGGAAACGCGGCGACTCTAGGCGAAACCCGCGAACGGAAAAGTATTGCACAAACGTGCGGTGCAATTCCTCGAAGCGGTGCGCCCAACGATCACGCCGCCCCGCCGGATGAACCACGAGGTAATTGCCGGTTCCCGACACCTCGTACCCGGCGCCAAACTCGCCCATGAGCAACGCGCGTTGCTCGCCTTGGGTTAACGGCCGAAAATCGTACGACAGTTTGCGGTAGTCTTGGGCTTCGTCCAGCGGAAAGGTCCACCAGGATCCATCGCGACCAAGCAAATCGATTGTTTGGCTCGACCACCCAAGCGGGGTTCCTTCAAGGCGGTCGCTGCGCCAGAACACTTCGATCGTCCACTCGGCGCCTAATGTTGAAGATGACCCGAGCGAAAGAATCGGCAAAACGAATACGAACTGCAAAATCAATCGCATAGGAACTCATCATCTAAGAGCGACGTTACCCACAAGCGCCTATTGGAAGTTTACGTCATGTCGTGCAAGATGAAGGGACCTTATCGTCCTACCTTGGTTCGTCACTCGATTTGTGATGGTTGACGCCATGTCTCGACCGGAATCCAAACCCATTAACTCCGCCAACCTGGTTGAACTGGCGCAGAACGTCATTCGTAACGCACGATTTCCGCATTTGGCTACTGTTGACGGACATCAGCCGCGCGTGCGGCCTGTGTCGCCCGTAAGAGTCGAAGGATTCACCATTTATGTGGCGAACCTGCGTCGTTACCACAAGACCATTGAGATTGAAGCCAATCCCCAGGTCGAACTATGTTACTTGGACGACGATCACGATCAGGTTCGAATTACCGGCGTGGCCGAAATTGTCACCGAACGTTTGGTTCTGCAAGAGATCTGGGAGGCGAACCCCTTGATGCGACAGTTTCTGGGCAACTTGGACAACCCAGAGTTGATTGTCTATCGCATTCGTCCGACAAAGGTTCGCTTCATGCGCGAGTGGGCGCTTGAGTATTTTGAGATCCCGCTCTGATGCAACCATGCTCAGAAGTTCGGGTGGAAGGCTTGGGCATTTACAAGGAGCTAGGTCTAACCCTTTCGCTTCTTGCGCTGGGTTTTTGTCTTCTGTGGTGGCGATTTCGACGGCGATTTCGAGGGAGATTTCGCGACGGTATCGCTTTGAATAAGACGAAAGTCTAGTTCACGACGGTCCACATCGACATGGGCGATCTCAACCCGTACTCGATCGCCCAATCGAAAAGAATTCCCCGCGCGGCGGCCCGCGAGCGTATGCGTGCGGTCGTCATACTGGTAGAAATCGTCCTGTAACGAGTTGACGCGAATTAGTCCTTCCGCCGGCAATTCTACGCCTTGAACGAACAACCCGAAATCTTCGACACCCGTGACAACCGCATCCATGGTAAGGCCAATTTTCGTCGCAAGATAATTAAGCAGCTTTACCTTAATGAGTTCGCGTTCGGCCGACTCGGCGCGCTGTTCCCGTTCGGAGCAAAGATCGCCGAGCACCGATAATTCGTCAAAATCCTGCGGCGGGCGGTGGCCTTGCTCCAAGGCGTCAAACATACGATGAATGGTCAAATCGGGATAACGACGTATGGGAGACGTGAAGTGGCAATAGCACGTGCTGGCCAAAGCGAAGTGTCCTTCCTCTTGCGGGCCGTAAACCGCTTTTTGCATGCTGCGCAATACAGCGTAGTTGATCGCATTTCTTTCCGGTCGGTCGGCAATTTCCGCCAAGATTCTTTGGATTTCGAATCGATCTTCGAGACTCTCCGCTTCAATGCCTAGTTCGTGCACAAACTCCGTGAGCGCCTTAAGCTTTCGCAAATCGGGCGAACCATGAATACGGCGAAGAAAAAATAAACCACGGTCCGCCAAGGCCTCGGCAACGGCTTCGTTCGCCGCCAGCATAAACTCTTCAATAATTTGGTGACTGACCGTATTCTCCACGACATGCGCGCCCGATACGCGGCCGAGCTTATCCAAATCAATTTTCAATTCGGGTAAATGCAACTCCAAGGCGCCTCGGGCGAACCGCCGCTTGCGCAGGATCATCGCCAGTTCGTGCATGCGGCCAAGCAGGTCAAATACCTCGGGCGTCAGTTTTTCCCGCCAGGCTTGCGGATCGGCCAAATACTCATCCACTTCCTCATAGGTAAAGCGGCGTTTGCTTTGAATGGCGGACGTTCGCACTTCAGCGCCAATGCGTGCGCCGTCCGGTGTAAACTCGATAAAGGCGGTGCGTGTATAGCGGACCTTGTCCGGCTGAAGACTTGCCAGATTATTCGAAATGATTTCAGGCAGCATGGGAATGACGCGGTCCGGCAAATACACGCTGGTGCCGCGATTCTTTGCTTCGCCGTCGAGCGCTGAGCCCGGTTGGACAAAATTCGCCACGTCTGCGATGTGAACGCCGAGTCGCCAATGGTCGTTGTCGATGCGCGTCAGTGAAATAGCATCATCAAAATCGCGCGCGTCAAACGGGTCAATCGTGATAATCGTATCCGCAGTCAGGTCCAAACGTCCTTCGAGCGACTCGGTGAATCGCTCCGCCTCGCGGCGCGCGTTGTCCAGCACGTCCTCGGGGAATTCTTCAGGGAGCCCAAACTCCTTAATGATCGTCATCGTATCCACGCCGGGGGCGCCGCGTGGGCCAAGCACCTCGGTAATGACTCCCTCGCCTTCGTGGATGTGCGACGGGAAACGGACCAGTTCGATCACGACTTTATCGCCCGCGAGCGCGTTCTTCGCGCCGGGATCGCCTACGTTGATTGGCTGTGCGAAGACCGTGCCGTCCACTTGCACATAACTTTCGCCGCCTCGCTCGAAGTACGTGCCGACGAACTGATGGGTGTCGCGCTCCAGTACTTTAGCGATCTCGCCCGACACGCGGCCGCGTTCGCTTCCGAGGATGCGTACCTCCACGAGGTCGCCGCTGGAGGCGTCTTTCGTCTTGCGTTCGGGGATGAGAACGTCGCGCGCGCGGCCTTCCGCCTTGGTGACTCCCGAGGGACGCACAAACCCGTATCCGCGCGAGGTGCGGCTAAAAATACCCGTTACGCGCCCGCCCTTTTCCAGCGCTGGCGGAGCGCCGTCGCTCGCGACTTTCGACTTTTTCTTCTTGTCTTTCGCGCTTTCCGGCGGCGGATTGGTATTCGCCGGCGCCACGGGTTGGGGCCGATCGAAGACTGCGAACACCACATGCTTGGCGCCCCAGCCGACCTTTCCCTGTTTGATGAGGCGCTTAATCGCCTTGCGAACGTCCTCCTTGGCCTCGGGAGGCAGTCCGAGCTTTTTCGCAATCACGCGCGGCTTGACCGGCTGATACCCCGGCCGCGAAACCATCTCCAAAATACGCTGTTGCAGATCATCGTTGCTCATGCCATTACTGTACATGATGGAGCGACGCCTGTCAGTTGCTGATGCAGCCGGTACGTGCAAACAGTCCGTTTCTTCCTATTTCTCCTGCCGACTCAATTACTATGAACGCGAAAACCGCATCCATTCCGAAAGTGGTTCCTGCACGATGACATGAGGAAGTTCAGAGCGAAGCCGATTCATGCCATTCCTGGCGCGTTCCGTCATTTGGATTTGTCACGTCGATTTGATTCGGTAACCGTGAGGGGATCCAATGCCGCTGCCGCGAGGAACAACCGGCGGCGAGCGGATTTTTGCGATCGCGAAGCGGGTTAGATTTCTTATTGTCTTGAAATCCGCACGAATCCAGTGACATCCGACTCGGAAGTCGCTTGCTATGTTTTCTCCAAGCCACTTGACATTAGAATGTAATATGTGTACATTTGTTCAAGTGCGACGTAATCATTGCGCGGACTTCTTGTTATGATGCCCTTCCCCGTTCATATCCTCATGTTGTTCCAATGTGGAAGAACGAAATGTACAGACAAGCGACTCCCCCCTGGAGGACGATAGCGCAATAATGCGCTCACGGTACGGCGGTGTCGGGGCGGAACCTCTCGGACGACGCGGCGCTCATAGGTTCGCTTGGATTTGCTCGGGAAAACGTGACTCGGGCAAGCCGCATCGCGACTTCCAAGGCGTGGTGACGCAGAATTGCGGAGAATGGACAATTCGTTCCTCTCCTGTGCCGTGCGAGCGCAACTGCGTCGCAAAAGACACGATTTAGCAAAGCCGTGGTGAGAAAACTGGCGTTGAGAAAACTTGGGTCAAGAAGTGAGCTAACCCCGACGAGCTGGCGTTCGCCGGGGTTAGCGTGATTCATCGAGAGAAGGTTAGAAGTCGCCTCGGATTCTCTGTCCCTCGATGAGTCCGATTTGCCGGGCGTTAAACTCCGGCGCTGTCCAACGGTCGGCTTGACCGACCAACTCACGGCTCCAGCCCGCCCGACGGCGATGCTCTCGCTCGCTCCAGGTGGACCGGATCGCCTCACAGGCCCGCCGGATTTCATCCGGCGTAGGGTTATGACGTGAGCGCGCCATCGACGCACCTCCCACGCTGGAGCCCCTGTGATGCAGTTCAATCTAACACAAAAGAGGTCCGCGCAAAGAGGAATCTGGCGGAAAATAATTCCAAGTCCAAGATGGAACAGTAACCTGAGAGAAATCCTCGAATAACACTCCCTATTTCATGGACGCTGCATTTCATTTCGATAACGAAACCTACGCTTCGCCCTGGACCACCGGGTTCGATAACGTGCCGATTCCGTCAATGGCGATGTCGACGATATCGCCCGGCAGTAGCGTGAAAACATTTGGCGGGATAATGCCGGTTCCCGTGAGCAGAAATGCCCCGTGCGGAAAGGAATTATCGCGTGCAAGCCATTCGATTAAGTCCTCGAACGTGCGGGCCAGTTCGGCGGTCGTAATTTTGTCCTTGAAGGCGACCTGCCCGTCACGCCGCACCACCATCGCAATGCCAATCTTGTACGAGGGGGGCATTTCGCCGCTATGATGCAAGGTGATGCATGGACCGAGCGCGCAGGAAGCGTTATACACTTTCGCCTGTGGAAGGTAGAGCGGATTTTCCCCTTCAATGTCTCGCGAACTCATGTCGTTGCCAATGGTGAACCCTACTAATCGCATGCGAGAGTCCAACACCAGCGTTAACTCGGGCTCGGGAACATTCCATTGTGAATCTTGCCGAATACGTACTGGTTCGCCGGGGCCGACGACCCGGTGGGGCGTCGACTTCAGAAAAAGTTCGGGCCTTGGCGAGACGTAGACGCGGTCATAACAGTCTGCCGCCGCTTCCGATTCCTCCATTCGTGCCGTCTTGCTGCGTTTGTAGGTTACACCTGCGGCCCATACTTCCTGGTGATCGATCGGCGCCAACAACTTCACCTGGCTTAGGGGAATTGGCGCGGCCCCGGCCGAAAGCATTGCGGCGACTTCATGCGGCTCTTCAGCCTCAAGGATATCCGCGAGCGATACATATTGTCCGCCGGAAAAGTCGAGTGGGATGACGGAGTCGCCGTCCAGTCGGGCGACTCCCACAGCGCTGCCTTGGCGGAATTTTGCGAGTTTCATATTCGCGGAAAAATCTAAGGTTCGAGGCGAATGACCGCCGTACGTTGCACCATCAAACGAGGCGCCCAAGTCGCGCCATCGACAACCTAGGAACTCCACGCCTCGTTCAGAAAGCGAATCCAATTTCCATGCATAATACTCTCGATATCCTGGCGACTGTAGCCGCGACCATCAAGAATGTCCACGAGTTTTTGCAAATCTGCAATGCTGGTCAGGTCCGTTGGCGTCTGCTCTGTACCATACCCTCCGTCGAGATCGGATCCAATCCCGCAATGTTTTGCATTGCCGGCAATTTGGCAAATTCGATCAATATGTTTGGCGATCCATGAGATGCGCAAACCCGAATCTTCCGGTTTCGTTTTGCCGCGAATCCAATTGGGAACCATCATCCATGCATCAAACGCCGCCCCGATGACGGCTCCGCGTTCGATGAGCGATTTGATTTGGTCATCGGCCAATTGGCGTTGATGAGGAACGAGCGCGCGCACATTGCTGTGACTAGCCCATACGGGGCCGTCGAAAATATCCAATGCCTCCCAAAAACCCTCGTCTGTCAGGTGGGTCACGTCGAGAATCATGTTCAAACGCCGCATTTCGGCAAGAAGTTCCCGACATTGCGGCTCCAATCCGCCGTCCTGGCCGGTGCCGGGCGCATAACGCCCGGGACCATAATGCGCTGGACCAATCACTCGCAGTCCCTGGGCGTAAGCGCGTTGCAAATGGTGCGGCGTGAGGATCGAGTCGGCTCCTTCAAGGCTCAGAACGTATCCGATGGGCGAATTCGCAGGAGGGTCGTTTCGCCACAGTTCGACGTGGCGATTCAGACGCTGGCGATCCGTGATTTGCACGAGTTCGCCGGCTTCCTCCATGGCTCGGTACCAGGCCAACTGCCCTTGCGTGACCGACCAGGCGATCTCGGGACTATTCCAGCCCGGAAGCGGGTTGCCTTCGGCGACATACCTGGCGATCAACGTGGCCACGCACAATCCGATATTACCGCGGCGCATTTCGGGAAGCGAACAGACGCCCCGACCGCGATCGACGTAATCCGTCAGGTGCGCCTCGCGGCGACGAATCTCCTCCAGGGGTCTGGTCAGGTCGCGATTCCACTGAAGGGCGTTCATGGACAAATCTAAATGCGCATCAAACAGTAACATGGGCGGGTCACGAGGTAAAAGCTGGGAAACGCGAGACGGGGCGTTTCAGAATACATACGTGAAGATCGATTTGGCAACGCTCCTTTGCCGATTGGTCAAATCCAAGCAGCGTTCTACAATGAGAAAATGCCAAACGTAATTATTTACCACAATCCGCGGTGTACAAAGAGCCGCGAAACACTCGCACTGCTTCGCGAACACGGCGTTGAACCGGAGATCGTTGAGTATCTGCAAACTCCGCCGGACGAGGCGACGCTTCGCACCTTGCTAAAGAAATTAGGCCTGGCGCCGTCGCAACTCATTCGTAACAAAGAACATCAAAAGTTGGGATTGCCGCCGACCACCGATGAGCAAGTTCTGATCGAACGCATGTTGAAGCATCCCGAGATCATTGAGCGACCGATTGTTGTCGTTGGTCGGCAAGCTCGTCTTGGCCGCCCCCCTGAGAATGTCCTTGAAATACTCCCCAAGTAATTCGCGGTTGTAGGGTTCACTTGCTTTTCTAAACTCGTGTCGCGCACCGTTGTCCCGCACGGCGGCAAACTATCCGCACTCTCGGAGAGTTGCCTCAAAACTGATCCTCGACGCATGACGACTACGGCAGAAATCATTGCAATCGGCGACGAACTTACCAGTGGCGAACGTTTGGACACAAACAGTCAGTGGCTTAGTCAACGCTTAGCGGAGTTGGGAGTACGCACGCTTTTTCATACTACGGTCGGCGACGACCTGGCGTCCAACGTACGCGCGTTTCGCGAGGCGCGCGACCGCGTCGATTGGATCCTTGTGACCGGCGGTCTTGGACCTACGGCTGACGACTTGACGCGTGAGGCGTTAGCCGCGGCGATGAACGCGCCGCTTGTCGAAAACGAAATGGCGTTAAATCAAATCCGATCGCTCTTCGCGCGTCGCGGTCGAGAGATGCCAGAACGCAACGCCTTGCAGGCGATGTTTCCCGCGGGCAGTCGCGTGGTTCCCAATCCTCACGGCACGGCGCCAGGAATCGACTTCGAATCGGCGCGTCCGGGGCGATCGCCAGCGCGGTTCATTTGTCTTCCGGGCGTGCCGGCGGAAATGAAGGAGATGTGGCGCGAGTCGGTCGCACCGGCGATTCGCGCTTCGCTTCCTGGTCCGCCACGCCTGATTCGGCACCGCTGCGTCAAATGTTTTGGTGTGGGGGAGAGCCACATTGAAGCGATGCTGCCCGATTTGATCCGGCGAGGAAGGCAGCCGTCCGTCGGAATTACGGTGCATCGGGCGACGATCACCTTGCGAGTGACCGCCGAAGGCGCATCTGACGACGAGTGTGAACATCTTATTCAACCCACGATTGATACCATTTGCACATGTCTGGGCGATTTGGTCTATGGTCGCGACGAAGAGGAGCTTCACGATGTCGTCGCCCGTTGCCTTGTCGATCGACAAACGACACTTGCCGTAGCAGAGTGGGGAACAGGAGGGCTCATTACGGAGTGGATGAGCGAGGTCACGCCGCCCAATCCGCTGTTTCTCGGAGGGTTGGTTATTCGCAATCGAGAAGCCTTGCAACGGTGTCTCGATGTTCCGCAAACTTTGATCGAGCAATGGGGAGAGAATTCGCGCGAAGTGGTCCGAGAGATGGCCGATCGATGCCGTCGAATGTTTCGAGCCGATGTGGCGATGGCCGTCGGGCCGTTTCCTGAGATTCAATCCTCAGCGGCAAGTCCACAACACGTTCACTATGCGTTGGCTACTCCTGACGAGATCATTACCGATTCGGTGCTATATGCCGGCCACCCGGACATTCTCCAGGCTTTAATCGCCAAACGAGCCTTGAACGCTGTGAGGCTTTATCTTGTTCATGGCCGGTGAGCATTGCGGTTTGCTACAATCCTTTCTTTGCCAATCGATACAAGTGCGGTATGGTACAAAGATGGAATCTCGCTGTTAAGGACGTATGTCGGTGAAACTCATTCTTGCCATAATTCAGCCGACCAAGCTCGATGCGCTGCGTGACGCGCTGGTAAAAATTGGTGTTGAGAGAATGACGGTTTGCGACGCCCAAGGTTACGGACGCCAACGCGGCCAAACGGCCATGTATCGCGGTGTTGAGTATCAAATCAACTTGCTGCGCAAAATTGCGTTGGAGATCGTCGTAAACGACGATTTTCTCGAGCGAACATTGGATACTCTGGAACAAGTTGGCCGCACGGGAACGCATGGCGAAATCGGCGATGGGAAGATCTTTGTGCTGCCGGTCGAACGTGCGATCCGAATTGGACAAATGACGGAAGGCCCTGGGGCTGTTTAGTCCGTAGCGCGGCGGCTTTATCGCATCCAATCTCAATTCTCGTTACGAATCATGTCGGTATTATATTTAAGCAAAGATCTGTTCTTTACGTCGCGGGTCAGTGCAACGGCTCGCGCTGCGGGTGTCGACCTTCAGGTGGTCGGGTCTACGGAAGATCTTTTAACTTGCTCGGGCAAAGATGGCTGCACCCTCGTTTTGCTCGACTTGGATACGCCTGGTCTTGACCCCGCACAGGTTGTTGGTGCGGTGCGAGATAACTTGCAAGGACCTCCAAGCATCCTGGGATTTGGATCGCATATTCACGAGGCGCGTTTGAACGCGGCGCGACTTGCCGGATGCGATCAAGTGTTGACGCGCGGGCAATTCGACCGGCAGATGTCGGACATCCTTAGGTCGACGCCGTCATCGTAAGGTCGCGTTGAGTCGTAGAGATTTCCAGTCGCCCAGTGATGCTCATTCGGTGTCGTTGATGGATGGCGCGTTGCCCGGCGGCGACGTGATGGAAAGCGGCGGCGGCGCATTGGTAAGACCCGCGTTTTCTTGGGCGAACCAAACTTCGTCCATCTCGCGGCGGTCAACGTCGTACCTTAAAAGCAGGTAAATGGCGCAATAGGCGCACCAGAAATAACTAAAAGCAAACGCCGTCGTCACGGAATGGGCGAAGGCCGTCCAGGCGGCGACCATTTGCACCCCCGTGCGAATCCTAGGAGGTAACTCATCGGCTAATTGGTCATCGGAAAGCGTGGTCGCCGCTCGAACTTGCGTTACGATTTCGCGTCCTGCGCCCCAAGATACTCCCCAGTCACCCAGTTGGATTGTCGCCTCCGTAAAGAACTCGGCCAGTAACCAACATAATCCACCGAATAACACTGCGACGATCGCGTAAAAGAGATACTGCAACGGTGCTTGACGGGTATATGAATAAGCGCGACTAACCGACTCAAAGAAGTCGGTGTCTTGCTCAGCACTGGCGGTGATCCACATTAGCGGCCATCCAAAAAGCAGCCCTAACGAAATGTACGCCATGGCTAACCCGCCCAAGAGCACTAAGAACCACAACGCGCCTGCGATCAGAACTCCGATCCCGCCGCCTCGTAACAATAATCCAAACGCTGCAAGGCCCGCTCCGAAAAGTACAACGCCAAGCAAGGGAAAGAGGGGCGCCAGAAAGTAGGTTGGGAACTTTCGCACGGCATGACGTAGCGCTGCGCGCAAGTCAATACTTTGATCGCACGCCAGTGGCACGACGGCCATTCGCGTGATTGCTCCGCCGAACAACGCCCAAATAGCCAAGGTCCACAAGCCGCCCAGAAGAAAAAAAGCAAACTCGGCGACACTCGCCCGAGGGTCGAACATTCGCCGGAACGGCGCAACCGCGCCATGAAACACCGATGCGATTTGACTTGCCGCCCGCTCATAAACCGGAGTCGCCAAATCAATACTTTGCAACTCGTCCGCAACGGGACGCGACCGTACTCCGCCCGGCCATCGGGCGGGAATTCCAACGGCGTCACGGTCTTGGTAGAGCGCCTCGAGGGCGATGCGATCCTCCGTCAAAAAGAGCGATTCCGAAATGCGCCATCCGATCGGTGTGAGAAGTACGGCGACCGTCGCCAACGCCAATACCGGCACGCGTACGGCTTGGCGAAAAGCACGAAAAATGATGAGCCAGGGACATAACTCGCGCCAGGAAACGGCGCGCAGGGTCCTTTGGTTATCAGTCATGGACACCTCCAGAAGCTCGTCTTGAGGCGGCATTATACGGGGCGTCGCGAAAATGGAAAACGCGGGGTAAAATGGCCGCGTCACGGCGAATCGGGTGGCGCCCAAAGATGTCTCCATGCGTGAGCGCCCAGCATTTCGCTGGGGTCGCCGCCTCACCCTTAACAATTGGAAGGGTGAGATTGTTGCACCCACCCACCATCCATCCACTCCACGAACCCCGCTTCGATTCATGAGCCAACCGCTGAACAAATACAGCAGTCGCGTCACACAGCCAAAAAGCCAAGGCGCATCGCAAGCGATGCTTTTTGGCACCGGCCTGTCGGAAGACGACATGAGTAAAGCCCAAGTTGGCATTGCGAGCATGTGGTATGAAGGCAATACATGCAACATGCACCTCAACGACCTCGCCGCACACGTTAAGCAGGGCGTCACGAACGCAGGCATGGTCGGCATGCGCTTCAATACGATCGGGGTGAGCGATGGCATTTCGATGGGCACAAGCGGTATGTGCTACTCGCTTCAATCCCGAGATTTGATCGCCGACTCGATCGAAACGGTCGTCGGTGCGCAATGGTATGACGGATTAATCGCCTTACCAGGCTGCGACAAGAACATGCCAGGCTGCCTAATAGCAATGGGCCGATTAAACCGTCCGTCGATTATGGTCTACGGCGGCACCATTCGTGCTGGGCATACGTCGCACTATGAAAAGCTTGACATCGTTTCAGCCTTTCAATGTTACGGTGAGTTCCTCGCCCAGAAGATCAGTGAAGAGCAGCGGAGTGAAATCGTCCGGCACAGTTGCCCCGGCGCTGGCGCCTGTGGCGGCATGTACACCGCGAATACGATGGCCTCGGCGATCGAAACCTTGGGGATGAGCCTGCCCTATAGCTCGTCGATTCCGGCCGAATCTCCTGCGAAAATCGAGGAATGCATCGCGGCAGGGCAAGCGATGCGACAATTGCTGGAGAAGGATATTAAACCGCGCGACATCATGACGCGCAGCGCATTTGAAAACGCGATGGTTGTGGTAATGGCTCTGGGAGGGTCGACGAACGCCGTGTTGCACTTGATCGCCATGGCGCGTGCTGTTGATGTCAAGCTAACCATCGATGACTTCCAGAAAGTAAGTAATCGGACGCCGTATATCGCGGATTTGAAACCGAGCGGCAAATACGTGATGGAGGATTTGCAGCACGTCGGCGGCACTCCGGCTATTCTCAAATTGTTGCACGAAGCGAAGATGCTCGATGGCGATTGCCTGACGGTGACCGGCAAAACCTTGGCGGAAAACCTTGCCAACTTGGAGAGTCTCGCCGCAGACCAGAAAATCATCCAGCCGCTTGATCGTCCGATAAAAGCGACGGGGCATATTCAGATCTTAAGGGGCAATCTGGCGCCTGAAGGCGCCGTTGCGAAGATAACGGGTAAAGAAGGACTGCGGTTTACCGGGCCGGCCCGCGTGTACGATTCAGAAGAAGACATGTTGCACGGTTTGGAGCGCAAGGAGATTAAAAAAGGCGAAGTTGTCATTATTCGATACGAAGGTCCGAAAGGAGGACCCGGCATGCCGGAAATGCTCACGCCGACTTCGGCCATCATGGGTGCGGGACTCGGTTCGGACGTGGCGCTGCTTACTGATGGGCGGTTTTCCGGCGGCTCGCACGGCTTTATCGTGGGGCACGTCACGCCGGAAGCGCAAGAAGGCGGACCTATCGCATTGGTCCAAAATGGCGATCAAATTACTTTGGATGCTGAACGTAACCGTTTAGATGTAGCCTTGTCAGACGAAGAGTTGAAAAAGCGTCGCGCCGCCTGGAAGGCGCCATCATTCAAAGCAACGCGTGGCACGCTGTACAAGTACATTAAAAACGTTAAATCGGCATCCGAGGGTTGCGTGACCGATGAGTGATTCGTTGCGTAATATGTCGTTGACAGCGCTTTTTCAACACCTGGGCATTAGGTCTTGCAAACATGAATGTGTTCGACTTTCACCTTCAGTGTTATCAGTTCAACCGAACTCGAACCCTGGGGTTGTTAGATCAAATCGCAACGCTTCCTGCGCCGCAGGAAATCCTCGGTTGGCGGCCGGGACCCGGTCGCGCTCATCTTGCCTGGCAATTGATGCACATCGGCGTAACCGAGGAGATCTTCGCAACCGAGCGGTTGGCCAAAAAACCTGCCGCGTTTAATGAGCTGTGGCCTCGATTTCGTGGCGGGAGTACGCCCGACGACGACATTCCAACACTCGAGCACATTCGGCGCGTCCTGGATGAATCGCGCATGCAGTTGGTGGCGACGGTTGGCGACTTGAACGAGGCTAGCCTGAACGAATTGCCGCCTCTATGGAAAGAACGCGGTTTGCCCTTGAGTACGGTGCTTCAGATCATCGGATGGCATGAAGCACATCATCAAGGCCAGGGGCACCTTACCTTGAACCTTTGGAAAGCTTCGCACGCCTCCTAGCACGTCACGCGACATGATCGGAGATCATGCGAATGTTCCGTTAAGTTGCCGACCAAGCTCTTGACTACGAAACCGTTTTTTCGATAGTCTATTGAGTGGTCGGACCGCCTTACCCAAATTTTGATTGAAAGCGCCCGCTTTCCTCCTGCCTTAACTGGGTATCGGCGTCCAAATGGGTTTTGTATCGCGCAGATCAACTACATGGTGGTTCGTCGCAATTTTTGCGACGATCTCGCTGTTTGTACGCGCGACTCATTATCACCCTATCTTCGGCCTGCATAATGGCCCTTGCTCCTGTGATGCGCCTCTTGGGTATTGCGATACCCACGAGTCGGATACGAGCAATCATCGCCATATACATGCCTGCGTTGGCCATCATGGGGCGCACAAGGTCGCGAAAAATGATCGCGGCAGTTTTGCGCCGGGAAATCCATTTCCGCATAACATTGACGCAGAAGATGATTCGCCGGCGGTAGGCCGGTTAGATACTTCATCGAATTGCCTTATTTGCCAATTTTTCGCACAAGGGCAACTTCTTAGCGCGCCGCCCGCTTTGTGCGGCTTATTTATAGCGCCGGACGGGCGAGTTTTCTCGCCTCGTCCCGTACAGTCTCGCGTAGCGCCCGTCGCTTATGGCGCCCGAGCGCCTCCCGTAGTTGGTTGAGCAGACGCATTGCCCACCAAAGGGGAAGCTCATGGGGGATCCAGTAATCCGTGGATCGCTCCGTGTTCCTGAACGCGTCTCGTTTCCTCTGAATTTGCGTTGCCAGCGGTCGCTTTGCGCTTCGGCGTGGCGGCGACGCCGCTGGATGATCGCTCTCGAACCGCTCGCACAGCGCCGGAGGCGCCTTGCGGTCCGACCAACTTAGCTTGCGCTTTCGCGCTGTTGCGGCGGTTCGTGAGATATGCCTTGTTGTAATGCGTCCCCTGGCGCTTGGGTTCGGCCTGCGCGCCAACATGCGGTTTTTTCTCCCAGCTACTTTCTAATTCATAAAATGCGTTTCAAGAATCGAAGGAAGTTAATCATGAATATGCTTCGCAAAGCGTTTACGTTAGTCGAGTTGTTGGTCGTGATCGCCGTCATTGGAGTGCTCGTGGCCTTGCTATTGCCAGCAGTCCAGGCAGCGCGCGAAGCTTCCAGGCGAATCGAATGCTCCAACAACCTAAAGCAAATTGGACTAGGACTTCACAATTATCACGATTCGAATCATCAACTTCCTGCAGGATGGATCGCCAACATCTCCACGGGCGAGCCAGGTTGGGGATGGGCGATGCACTTACTACCTTGGATCGAGCAGACATCGCTTCATGATCAGATGGACGCGACGATCTCGATAAGCGCTCCGGTCCACGAGGCGCCCCGGCAATCCTTGCTTCCCTTCTACCGGTGCTCATCGGACGCACGCTGGGAACCACAGGTAGCCCTCACAGACGACTCGGATAATCCCTTGTTCAACGTCGGACGCTCGAATTACGTTGGCGTTTACGGAACGGAGGAAATTGAAGATGCTCCACTCGACGGAGACGGCGTTTTTTTTCAAAACAGTCGCATTCGGTTCGCCGACATTTTAGATGGTTTGAGTAATACCATCGTCGTGGGAGAACGGTCGTCACGTCTGGATGGATCGACTTGGACTGGCGCCGTCGCAGAGGCTGCCGAAGGAATGGCGCGCATTGTGGGATCGGCGGATCACCCGCCCAACGACCCGCATGCTCACTTCGATGACTTCAGTAGTTATCATGCCACGGGCGCCAATTTTGTTTGGGGCGATGGCTCGGTACGATTGATCGCCAGTACGATTGATGAAGATGTTTACCGGGCTGTTGCGACCCGCAGCGGTGGAGAGGTTGCACAAATCGATTAGCAAATCTCCAAGTCAATAACTACGGCGCGCTCCGCACAACGGCGAATGACCACCCAATTCGCTGACTTGGGTCCCCTATCGTATGCCGATGATGTCCATTGCTTGGTAGTGCGATGGCGAATCGCCGCGCACTTGGCCTGCCTTTGGTAAGCGCTATAATCAGGAAAGGGGCTTAAGTTTCAAATGCTTCTTTTCCGTTGCGGATACGAATGGGAATCAGCGTAGATAAACCAATCAATCTGCGCCAGCTGCGCGAAAGCGGTTGGCGCTCGAAGTCAATCAAGAACGAAATTCACGATAATTTTCTCCGCATTCTCGCCAGTGGAGAAGAGTTGTTTCCTGGCATTGTCGGCTACGACAACACGGTTATTCCGGAGGTTAACCTTGCGATTCTTGCAGGGCACGACATGCTGTTTCTGGGTGAAAAGGGTCAAGCCAAAAGTCGCCTGATGCGCTCCTTGGTGCGTTTTTTAGACGATGAGATTCCGTATCTCGCCATACCAGAAGCGCCGTTTCACGAGGACCCGTTTCATCCCATCAGCCGCGCCGCAAAGCAATATATTGCCGAGCACGCTGAGCAAGATGTACCCATCGCGTGGTGGCCGCGCAAGGATCGTTACGCGGAGCGGCTTGCCCCCGGCACCAAATTTGCCGACATTATTGGGGAGATTGATCCCGCAAAATTGGCCGGCGGCGTGAGCATGTCGACCGAGGAAGCCCTCCACTTTGGGCTGATTCCGCGCATGCATCGCGGAATTTTCGCGGTGAACGAATTACCCGAACTTGACGAACTCGTGCAAGTCGGCCTATTTAATATTCTTGAAGAACGAGATGTTCAGATTCGCGGCTACCCGGTGAATTTCGACATCGACGTGTTGATCCTTTTCTCAGCCAATCCGGCAACCTACAACCGAAGTGGAAAAGTTATACCACAACTAAAAGACCGAATTGGTTCGGTCATTCACACACATTATCCGCTGGATCGGGATCTAGGGGTTCAAATCACCCAGCAAGAAGCGGGCATTGACTTGGGTGGTGAATATCCGGTCGTCGTGCCTTACTTTATGCGGGAGATCCTCGAACAAATCACGGTGCAAGCGCGAAAGTCGAAATACATTGATCATCAATCTGGCGTGAGCGCGCGTTTCTCTATTGCGAATTATCGCACCATGGTGGCCAGCGCCAGGCATCGTTCCGTCATCCTGGGCGAAAAGCCTGCGTCGCCCCGTATTACCGACTTGGGCCACTTGCATTCGTCGTCGCTCGGCAAGCTCGAGTTGGACATGATGGGCAGTCATCAGATGTCGGAACGACAGGTCCTCGACGCGGTGATTGCGGAAGCGATACGTGTGGTGTTCGAAGAATACGTGGTCGAACACGGATTGCACGAGATCGCCGAAATCTTTTCCAAAGGCGTGAAACTGGAAGTTGGCGACATGATCCCGTCGGAGCAGTATGCACAAATCTTGAAACGCGTGCCTCCGGTCTGGGACAAAGCGTTTGAAGTCAATGCTTCGCAGGATCCTGCCGTACGCGCTTCGTGCGTCGAATTTGTCCTCGCCGGTTTGTACGCGATGGACAAAATCTCGCGAACGCAACGGCATGGACGAATCGAATATCGGGTGGAATAAGGGAGCATCGCATGGCGAATCGCAAGACTTTGGGGGGCGTAATTCATACTTATCAAAAGTATGATCCGGTACGTTTTCCTTCGCCGACGCAGCCTCCGCCCGATCTGACATCGACCGCTTTCGAACACATGTTGATGTACGGTTCGATGCGCCATTTGACCGAAGAAGAACTCGCTCGAGCAGTGCGCTTGGACCCAAGCCAAATCGCGGGACTTGGGCCCAGCCTCGACGCGCTCTTGGCGATGCTGTTGGAGCGCAAACGGAAGATCTTAGAGAAATACGAAACCGACAGCGCTCAGAAGGAAGCATCGCGGCGAGTGCGGCAACAGGCCCACCATGTGAAACCGCCGCGTAAGTTGCGAAAGGCATTCGATCAGGCGGTTGAGGAGGAGCAACTCTACGACTTAGAACGCCTGTGGTACGCGGCGGGAGACGATCGCTCGGAGTTCGCGCGTGCGCTAGTGCCGCTCCTGGAGCGAATGGGCGAAAAGTACGAAGTCGATCTTCTCGCAGCGAAGTACCGCTTTACCGGCCGCCAAGCAATGACCGTGCCGGAAGCGCTGGCGATCAAAGAGGAACTTGAAAAAATCGATGAACTTTTGAAACAGCTCGAAGAAGCGAAAGCGACAGCGCAAATCGGCGTGATTGACATGAACGCCCTCTCGGAATTTGCTGAACCGGGTGAAGTCGAGCAACTCGAATCGCTGCGAAATTTTATTGAGAACTACGTGCGTGAGCTGGCCGAACGGCAAGGCCTGGAGCGCGAACAAGGCGCGTTTCGCCTTACGCCGAAGGCCTATCGCCTCTTCCAAAACCGCCTCCTGGAGCGCATCTTTAGCGATTTGCAAGCGTCACGTACGGGACGCCATAGCGGGCCCATCTCGGGCGAGGGCGCCATCGAAGTGCAACAAACCAAAGCGTACGAGTTCGGCGACTCGTTGACGCATATGGATATTCCGCAATCGTTCGTCAATGCGCTTTTGCGCGGCGGACCGGGCGTGCCCGTTCGACTTACGCAAGACGATATTGTCGTACATCGGACCCGCAACAACCCCAAATGCGCGACCGTCGTGATTATGGACTTAAGCGGTTCGATGCGCTATGACGGTCAATATATCAACGTTAAGCGAATGGCTTTGGCGCTCGATGGGTTGATCAAGAAGGAGTATCCTGGCGACTTCCTGCGCTTTATCGAGATGTACACGTTTGCCAAGCTGCGCACGGCGGGCGAGATTGCCGCTTTGATGCCCAAGATTCCCACGATCCATGATCCGCAAGTCCGCTTGAAGGCGGATATGAGCCGCGAGGACTTGTCCGAATTACACATCCCGGCGCACTTCACAAACATCCAGCACTCGTTGCAAATGGCGCGGAGGCTTCTCGTAAATCAGAACTCAATTAATCGCCAGATCGTTTTAATTACGGACGGTTTGCCGACCGCGCATTTTGAAGGCTCCGAACTCTATATGCTGTATCCGCCCGATATTCGCACTGAGCAAGCCACGCTGCGCGAAGGTATGTTATGCCGACGAGATAACATTACCATTAACATGTTCCTTGTACCGAGTATTTCGCAATCCGAGGAAGATATTCGTTTCTCCTATCGCCTCGCGGAATCGACCAAGGGCCGCGTGTTCTTTACGGCGGGGCGCGATTTGGATCGGTTTGTTGTTTGGGACTACGTTCATCGAAGGAGAGAAATCCTCGCGTAGCGAAGTTTTTCGCTGGATTCTCCAGACCTACGACGCCGATAACTTGCGATAACGAGACACTTTGCAAAGTCATGTGTCCCCGCATCGGTTTTGAGTTCGCGGCCATCTGCTGGAATCTACCTGTATGAGTGGCATTGATTGCGCAGTTCAAAGCGTGCTGAGTGCAAAACAAGGCGCCTTGCACAACCAGATTTCCATGACCGTTGCCGCCAAGCAATTGAACGCAGCTCGACAACAAGGCGATGCGATGAACGCCATTCTTGAACAGGCCGTTCAGTTAAGCAAAACGGTGGGAGCCGGAGAGGGATTTGACGCGCAAGCGTAAACCGAATTCACGGAAAGACGTAGTTTTCCGTCGAGTCTTCGACGAAACGCCGCTTGACCCACCGATACGCATCGTTGGCCAATAATTCCGGGGCCGATTCGACGTATCGTCCTAGTTCGGCGAGATCTTGAGGCGCCGGCCGCTCATTGCCCGATCGGACGCGTTGAGCCGAGACGATCAGCAAGAAATAGTCGCCCGGCGCCGGGACGACTAAGCGGAACTTTCCTTCCCGGTCGGCGCGCACAAAGTCGCCGCCGATTTCGCGAATGGCGGCTATCGCAGGATCGGTTGCGTCCACTCTTTCGCTTCCCGGTCTCAGCGAGGCAACACCGACTTTCTGTTCAGGGCGAGCCCCCTCAGGCACAAGCATGACGGCGGCGCCGACATCCGGTGTCGGAAGATGGTCGCCTGCGTCGTAGGCGACTTCGCCCGTCACTCGAACGGGGCCAGCCGTGTGCGACGCATCGCTAACTACCGAAGTAGCTCCGCTCACGATATATCCCAACATAAACCCGACCAGGGCCATCGCGCCAAGTAACGCGCCCTGGACATACAGTATCCAACGAGGCACCGAGATTGTATCGACGTCAATTACCGCGCGGGGCGCTCGAGCTTCCTCGTCTTCAACGTAGACAAATTCGGTGTCAATCTGGTAAACGTTGAACTCAGGAAATGGAGATTCTCTCTCGGTAACGAACGCCGCGGCCTGTGGTTGGGCGATTGCCAGAGATGACGTCGAACCCGCATTCTCAGTAGTGTGTGCGGCGGAAATGGGTTGGGGGCTTACGTTTTCGTCATGCAACGTGGCCGACGTTTCCTGCATCGGTTGCCCGGGTACAACCACGGGATGCTTGCACTTGGGGCAAGAGACGGTTGAGCCGGCCTTTTTGCTGCCTACGCTCAACATTTGCTGACAGTGTTCGCAGCGAAATCGAACCGGCATCAAAACCCCTGATCACCCGAAGCGGTATCCTGAACCGACGAAACGATGCGATCCATCCTGATCACAAGGACACACTCACCTGCTATTGATTTTCGAACGCAGTCGATTGGGCGCCTCAAGTCGTTTAGCGGTGCTTTTGCCTCATCCGTCTTGCGTAATCTTCTAACTTTTTGCGCTCTTCATGGGTCAAACTGTCTTCGCCCTGGCGATGAATTTTTGCCAAAAGGGCATCCGCTTCAGAATCGAGATCCTGGTAATACGTTTCCGGATCGTGCACTTTGAGCTTGGGTCGTGGTTTGAACCGACTAAATAAGTCACGTCCTGACCGGGAGAAAAGTCGCGAAAAGCTCCAACCGAACTGGAAATATGCGGCCCCGAACGCGGCGCCAGCCAAGTGCGCCTCATGCGCGACGGGCGCTCCGCCGGGACTGATAAAAAAGAACAGCTCACCGACGATGTAGATCGCTCCCAATAACCAAGCCGGCATTCCCAAGATGCCCCACAAGTAAAGCGTCCGTTGAGGGAAGTTCATAATGAACAGGAACAGAACGGCAGCCACGCCGCCAGAGGCGCCAACTAAACGTGCGCCTTCTCCACCGACTGCGTATCGTGCGCCAAGCCATACTAAACCGGAAAAAACAATTGCGACGAGATAAAACCGCAAAAACTCAATAGCGCCGTATTTCCACTCCAACTCCCTTCCAAACATCCAGAGAACCAGCATATTGAACAAAATATGCATGATGCCCCAAGACTCTCCGAGTTGCGCGTGCGTCAATCCATGGGTAATCACCTGGTAGGCGTTGAGAGGGTGTTCGAACAGGTCCGCACGCAATGCGAGCACGTTGGAAAGCCAGCCAGGTTCACCCAAGTTGTCCGCAATCCAAAACGCCACCGTAACGATGACAATATTTGTCACCATCATCTTTTGATTGCGAGGGCGCGTCGAAAAAATATTCCCAGCCGAGCTATCGTCGTCCTGATAATAATCGCGGTCGTAAAGGCCCATGGCGCATCCTGAATGATCGTTTGCCACACGTTCCGTCGGGCGCCTGGGGCGCCATTACAAGAATATCCTACGCCTGCACTTGCGGAAAGTGCGCAGTCCCGGCAACCTGAACGGAGTGCAATCGTTATTGTAGCTTCCCGACAGGCGCAGAATGGAACCGCGATTTTCGGCTTCATACACATGAGCCGAATCGATCACGAACCAAGGCTTTTACGCCAACGCGCCGTTATGACAATCCGAACACTTGGTCCATCTCGGCGGCAATGCGGCGCAATTCATCGGTGTCGCCTCCCGACACCTCCGCGGCGCACCAACCGTAGTAATTGATTTCACGCAGGGCCTTTCGCACGTCGGCGTAGTCAATATCTCCCTCGCTAATGCGCGTGAACTGGTCGTTCTTGCGAGAGAACCCTTTGATATCGAGCTTAATGATGCGTTTTCCAAGCGCACGAATCCAGTCGCCCATGTCGCCATATTTCCAATGATTGCCAATATCGAATTGGAGGCCGACCCATGGCGAATTCAGTTCATCCACGTATTTCACGAATTTTTCCGCGCTCTGATCCGGGCCGCCCTGGTGATTGTAAAGAAAGTGATTCCAGACGTTTTCAATCGCAATCGCCACACCTAATTCGGCGGCCAAGGGGATGGCTTTCGAGATGTTCTCGATTGAACGCGACCAAACCTCATCTTCGTTACCGTCTTTCCCGTGTCCCACAACCAGCAACACGGTGTGGCCTCCCACGGCATGAGTATCCCGAAGCGCGGTCTGTAGATCGGCTAGGGCCTTTGCTCGCACGTTAGCGTCGGGATCAGTGTGTCGAACGTCCCAATGCGAGCCGCACACCGTACCATCCACGGGTAATCCAGACTCGGCGATCGCCTTTTTCGTTTCTTCAACATTCATGCCCGGCGCATTCAGTTCGATCCCATCGAACCCGGCCGCTTTGACAGCGCGAAACTTATCGGTCAAGTCGCCTTCGACCCGGACCATCCCTATCTTCAGCGTCTTGTAGATTCTCCCTGCCAACGAATCGGAAGTCGACTCTTGAGCAAAACTGAATAAAGGTTGCGCCATGAGAGTGGCAAAAGCGGAAGTTTGGAGAAAGCCACGACGTGATACATAGGGCGAGGACGACATGCGAAATACTCCACAACGCTTCATAAAGATGTAAATAGTCGGTGTGCCATATTTTAACATGACGCACTGCCAACAACAGTCTGTCGCGCTCGCTCCACGCACGGGCGGGCCAAACGCACTAGGTCGTAACGTTGTTGTTACCGTCTGTGGTCGAGTCATCGAATAGGGTCGCGTTATCGCTGGACTCCTCGTCGAACGAGGGTTGGCTCGTTTCTCCCGCAGCGTTGAGCATGGCCACGAGCGTTACCGATGAGGCCAATACGAGCGAGACGGCGTCCACCACGAACAGCAATAACGCGGCAATGCCTAAAAGCCGCAGAACCCGCATTAACAGCGCATCTTGCAGAGCGGCGGCCAGTAGATAGGCCGCCATGACGATGGCAAATAACGTGAGGAATGTCAAAAAACCATAGATTAACACCAGAAGTACTGCGCGATGGTTCACCGCAATCCTCATTCTCACAAAGTGGCACGATCAATTTGGCGCACCTGGGAGAGCCTGTCAACCGTGGCCGATCGTTGACTAATACGCTGCAGGGGCCACAATAAAGGAGTCCTCGGCATTTCTAGTCGTTTCACGAGTTTCTCCCAGCGACCGATCTTTAAAGCCCGTCAAGTCTGGTCTCGAAGATCTTGAGGAGTTGTTGATGATGCGGACGTACCGCCGCACGGCCCGATGTTCGAAATGCGCACTACTGGCATGGATCTTTCTGATTGCTGCATGCGAATTACGAGCGGAAGTGGTCACTCTCAAAAACGGTTTGCATTTGGATGGTTCGCTCGGGTTAGTTGGTGAACTAGGCGCCAATCCGCTTGCCCCGGAAAACCCCGAAGGGCCCGTTGATGTGAAGAACATCGTCCTTGTGGACGACGGTTTACGCCGCGTGTTTCTTCCGAAGAACTTGATCGCAAATACCGACCCCGCGGTAAAAAACTATGTGAAAATTCCGATCACACAGCGTGTCGCCGAGTCCGGACGTCGTGTCGCCTCGGTTGGTTCGATCGCTCGAGTGACCCCCTTTGACGAATGGGGGAGACGCACGGTCACGATCAACACGCCGTTAGGATCGCTGGACGTCATTCAAGGCATTACGGAAATAACGCCTACCTACACCAAGGTGCAGGGCCTGCAAGTGGGGCAGAACTCGTATGTGTGGGATATGCGCTTGGCCACAAGTTCGATCCCGCACGACGTGTTAAGCAAAGTTATTCGTAAACATATTGATCCGAAGGATGCGACGCTTCGCACCAAGATCGTGAGGCTTTACATACAGGCGAACCGTGAGCGCGACGCCCAGGTGGAGCTTGAAGGCGTGCTCAAAGATTTTCCCGATCTGCGAGACCTGGAGAAGCTGAATAACGAGTTGCGACAAGCCGCGGCGCAACGATTGCTGGATGAAATCGATCAGCGCGCCGAGGCGGGACAGCATCAATTAGCTTTGCGCATGTTGGGCGACTTTCCTGCCAAAGGCGTGGCGGGCGAACTTCTCTTGAAGGTGCGTGAACGGTTGAGCGGCTACGGCGATGTGCAAGAGAAAGGGCGACTCGCGCTCAAGTTGCTTGAGCAACACCGTAGTGAGTTAGGCGATGCGGACCTCCGAGAGCGACTTGCGCCAGCCTTGGCGGAAATCGTCGAGGAAATGAATATCCATACCTTGGATCGACTCGCCCCCTACCTGCTTCTTGCCGATGATGACACCCGCAGCGCTGACACCAAATTATCAATTGCCTTAAGCGGTTGGCTGATCGGCCCCGATTCATCGCTGGAGAATTTGGCGATTGCGATGTCGTTATTCGAGGCGCGAAATTTAGTACGGGAATACTTGCAGGCGACTCTGAAGCATGACCGCGACGCGCTCTTGAAACAACTTGAGTCTCTCGAAGGAGGCTCCGTTGCTTACTTGGCCAAATTGCTTGCACATATGAAACCCGCGATTACCACCGACCAAAGCGATCGCGGTTTGCACGCGTTGGCGGCTCCGGGGCTTCCGAATGAGCCGGACTTTCCCTACTTTTTGCAGCTTCCGCCGGAATATGACCCCATGCGCAAGTATTCTTGCGTGGTCTCGCTGCATGCCGCCGGCTCGACGCCCCAGCATCAAATCGATTGGTGGGCAGGACAATATAACGAACGGATCGCCAGCCGAATGGGGCAAGCGACGCGCCATGGTTACATTGTCTTGGCGCCCGCGTGGGGCAAGGAAAACCAGCATGACTATGAATACTCCGCGAGAGAACACGCTTGCGTGCTGGCGTCATTACGCGATGCGTGTCGGCGGTTTTCAATCGATACGGATCGCGTCTCTCTGAGCGGCCATTCGATGGGAGGAGATGCGGCCTGGGATATCGGCGTTTCGCATCCCGACGTTTGGGCCGGACTGATTGTGATCGGCGGAAAATCGGACAAATACGTCGCCCGGTATGTTGAGAACGCACGCCAGAACTTGCCAATGTATTTTCTCGCGGGCGAACTCGATGGCGATTGGCTCGCCGTCAACGAGCGAGAACTCGACCGCTATCTTACACAAGCCAAATACGATGTGATGGTTGTCGAGTACCAGGGGCGTGGCCATGAACATTTCCATGACGACATTCAACACATCTTTGACTGGATGGGACGCCACCGCCGAAATTTCTTTCCGACCGAATTCGCGTGTGCGTCGATGCGACCTTGGGACAACTTCTTTTATTGGGCGGAATTGTCCGGCTTTCCCGGGCGCGCCATGGTCGCACCGGTAGCGTGGCCGCCGGAGCGCGGCACACGCGCTGCGATGACGGAAGGCAAGATTCATCCCAATAACTACATCAATCTGCAATCGGCCGCTTCGAGCGCTATCATTTGGCTCTCGCCCGAAATGGTTAAGTTTGACGATCGAATTTCGCTTGCGTTCAATCGTCATCGGAAGAGCGAGGCCGTCACCCCAAGCGCGGAAGTGCTCTTAGAAGACGCGCGCACGCGAAGCGACCGACTGCACCCGTTTTGGGCAAAGGTCGAGTTCGCCGCAGGACGCTGATCCCGCAACCGCGGGAACCCGTCTTTGCGTCCAACAATTCAAGAGGCCGCTTGGACCACGATTGGTCAAGTAATCAGCCCGCGATCTTGCAGTAATTGCATCACCGCGTCGACGCATTGTTCGACAGTCCATTGATGCGTGGGAAGAATAAGATCTGGCTTGGCAGGAACGTCGTACGGCGCGCTAACGCCTGGGAAGTTCGTCAGTTGGCCGCTATCGGCCTGAGCATAATGCCCGTCCGTGTCGCGCTGGCGGCACACTTCCACGGGCGCGCTCAGATGAACTACAAGGAAACGCTCGGTCCCAATGACGTCGCGTACTCGCTGGCGGACGGACTCTTCCGGCGCTACAAACGCGGCCAGGCAAATCAACCCCGCATCGTTCATGAGTTTAGCGACCTCCGCGCTACGGCGCAGATTCTCGCTGCGTTCCTCGGCCGTGAAGCCAAGGTCGCGGCTAATGCCCAACCGCATATTCTGACCGTCCAACACGGTCGCCGCTCGGCCGGCGTCAAACAGCCTGCGCTCCAAAGCGTAAGCGATGGTCGTTTTGCCCGCCCCGGTTAGCCCCGTGAGCAAAACCGTCGCTGGCTTTTGCCCGAAACGTGATTTGCGCTCATCAGGCGTAACATGGCTGACCTGGCGATGCAGCTCTTCCGAAGGCTGATCGTCCCAGTGTTCGCCGCCACTGCTGCTGCGGTCCAGAATCATGCCCGCCGCCACAGTATTGTTACTGAGGCGGTCGATAATGATGAAAGCACCCGTCGCGCGATTGCGCCGATAGGGATCGAAGGCAATGGGCTCATTTAATAAGAATTCACAACGCCCGATTTCATTCAAACGCAACGTGGGGGCGTCCTGTCGATGGAGCGTGTTGACGTCAATTCGGTAACGCAACGTACTGACGGCTCCACTTACAGTCTTCGTCGTGTGCTTGATTAAGTACTCTTTACCAGGAACCATTTGGTTTTCGGACATCCAGACGACCATCGCTTCAAACTTGCGATCGAAACTGGGTTGGTTTCCTGGGCGGCATATCATATCGCCGCGGCTGATGTCGATTTCATGCTCCAGTGTCAGCGTCACGGCTTGCGGCGCGAACCCCTCGTCCAAATCGCCATCCATCGTGACGATGCGCTTTACACGGCTGGACTTACGAGAAGGGAATACCGTGATTTCGTCGCCGACGCGCACAATGCCCGACGCGATTGTGCCGCAAAACCCACGGAAATCCAGGTGCGGACGGTTCACGTACTGCACGGGAAATCGGAAGTCGTTCAAATTGCGATCGGAGGCAATGTAAACGTTTTCCAACAAATACATGAGCGATTCGCCGCGGTACCACGGCATTTTGCTGCTCTTTTCCACCACGTTCTCTCCTTTGAGGGCCGAGATCGGGATGAAATGAAGATCGGAAATATCCAGTCGGGCGACGAAGTCGGCGTAGTCTCGTTTGATATTTTCAAACACATCCTCACGATATCCCATGAGGTCCATTTTGTTCACGGCGACGACGACGTGCTTTATGCCCAACAATGACACGATAAAGCTGTGTCGCTTGGTTTGTTCGACCACACCATTCCGCGCATCCACCAAAATGATGGCCAGATCGCACGTTGACGCGCCGGTAGCCATGTTACGCGTGTACTGCTCGTGCCCCGGCGTGTCGGCGATGATGAACTTGCGCTTCGCTGTGGAGAAATATCGGTACGCTACATCGATGGTGATTCCCTGTTCCCGCTCTGCTTTGAGACCGTCGGTATACAAGGCCGGATCAAACTCACCGCCGGTGGTGCCATGCGTCACGGAGTCCTTCATCAGGGCTTCGAGAGTGTCGATGGCGATCATTTTCGTGTCGTAAAACAAGCGGCCAATGAGCGTACTCTTGCCGTCGTCCACGCTTCCGCACGTCAGGAAACGAAGTAGTTCTTTGCGCTCGTGCTGAGCGAGGTATTCGTCAATGTCAGTGGCGATCAGTTCAGATTGATGCGACATGGAACTTGGTATATGAGAACAGATTGCGAAACTTGATTTGAATTACGTTGAACGCGGCGCCACTCTTACGTTGCGTCGCAAACTCAGGGACATTAGGGCGGGCAGGCGAGAAGCGCAATGTATCGAAGGAAGTATTACTCCATTTCGAGAATCAATTCTTCACCTTCATAAAATCCTTCACCGTCGACCTGCAACATGCCCTCACGCTTCATCATCAACCACACTAACACGGGGTCAATCTTGGTCAAAGTTTGCTCGGAATCGCGACCTTGGTAAAGAATTCGCAAGACAACCATTTGCTTTGTCTGACGCAACGTTTCCAGAACATCGCGAGCGCGGGCCCCACCCGCCAGCGTTACGGCATCGATGGTTTCCTCTAACTCGTCGTCGAAAAGTGAATCCCCCGGTTCATTGATTTCAATTTCCGCGTAAAGTTCGTCGCCGTACATGACTTCCCCAGCGCGTTTTTCATGCGGAACTTGATACGCAGGGTCAAACTCTTGAAGACCCGTAGCAAGCTGAGCAAGCGTCAACTCATTCTCGTCCGTCATGTAGTACCGAACGTAAAAACTCATTGCCGCTTTCCCTCACGTCTTTGCGCCTTGCTGTTCCTACTTCGCCCGTGGCGACTCTCTCCGGCGTTAGAAATAACCTTCCTTCTTCTTCTCTTCCATCGATCCCGCCTGGTCGGTGTCGATGACGCGATCCTTGCGCTCGCTCGTCTTGGTGGTTAGCATCTCTTGGATGATTTGCGGCAGGGTGGTCGCGGTCGATTCAACGGCGCCCGTCAGCGGATAGCAACCCAGTGTCCGAAATCGTACGGTGCGCATTTCAGGCTTCTCGCCCGGGTTCAGGGGAAGCCGTTCATCATCCACCATGATCAAAACCCCTTCCCGGTTCACCACGGGGCGCTTCGCAGCATAATAGAGGGGCACGATGGGAATTTTTTCCAAATGCACATACTGCCAAACATCCAACTCGGTCCAGTTGGAAAGCGGGAAGACCCGAATGCTCTCGCCCTTATTGATTCGCGCGTTGTACAAGTTCCACAACTCAGGCCGCTGATTCTTCGGATCCCAGCGGTGGAATTGATCGCGGAACGAAAACACACGCTCCTTAGCGCGTGACTTTTCCTCGTCGCGTCGCGCCCCACCAAAAGCCGCATCGAACTTGTACTTGTTCAAGGCCTGCTTCAGCGCCTCGGTTTTCATGATGTCCGTGTATTTTTTGCTGCCATGCACAAAGGGACTGATCCCCGCCTTGATGGCTTCTTGGTTGGTATACACTAACACGTCCAGGCCCAGGTTCTTGCGGGCATAGTTTTCGCGGAATTCGATCATTTCGCGAAACTTGTAGGTCGTATCGATGTGCAACAGGGGGAAGGGCGGCTTATCGGGATAAAACGCCTTAAGCGCCAAGTGAACCATCACGGAGGAGTCTTTCCCGATAGAATAGAGCATTACCGGGTTCTCGAACTCGGCAGCCACTTCACGAATGATGTGAATGCTCTCGGCTTCGAGCTGTTTAAGATGCGTTAGGGTATACGCAGACATGCGGCGAGTGATTCAGTCTCTAAATGTAAAACTGGGTAATTTGACGATTTTATGCGCCCCGTTCTTTTCAATTGGGAAGTATAGGGCAAACCCTCCGGTTGACCAATATCGGGCAACGCCGCGATCATGACCCAGCCACGTGATTCCCAGGTTGTCGCATAGCCCACCGGAGCCATTTTCGACGCGAGAGCGGAGGAATCGACGATGAGGGTCAACGATTCGCTCGCCCAGGGGTGGGAATTGCACCAAAGGGGCGATCATGCGCAGGCCGAACGACTTTACCAACTCGCCCTGGCCGCGAATCCTTACGAGGCCGACGCCTGGTGTTACCTGGGTATCCTTCGGCACGATCAGAAACGCTTCGACGAAGCCACGTCCGCGTACGAGCGCGCCATCGCGTTACGTCCTGACTTTGCCGTTGCTTACAACAATCTTGGCAATACGTTGGCGGCGTTGGAACGACGTGAGGAAGCCATCGCTTGTTTTGATCGGGCCATCGCCATTCGGCCAGGCTACGCCAACGCTTTGAGAAACCGCGGCGCGTCGCTGTCTTGGCTGGGGCGGTTGGATGAGGCCATTGATTGCTTTCGACAAGCGATTTCGCTTGCCCCCAACGACGCGCAGGCTCACACGTTTCTTGGCGTGGCGTACTTATTGCAAGGACGCTACGCACAAGGATGGCCCGAATACCAATGGCGATCGAAGTCGCACGCGACGGCGGCGCATCGATTTCGTCAACCGGAATGGAAGGGAGAGTCGCTTGACGGCAAAACCATTTTGCTTATCGCCGAACAAGGCTTGGGCGACACGATCCACTTTGTACGATATGCACGACGATTAAAGGAACGATTTGCGTGCCGCGTGGTTCTGGCGTGCCAAAGGTCATTGATCCCGCTCCTTGGTTCCACTCCCGGACTCGACGCCGTCATCCCGCAGGGGGCCGAGTTAAATGTGTACGATGTCTATGCGCCGTTGCTCAATGTTCCGGGCATTATGGGCGAGACCCTGGAGACGATCCCAGCCGAGGTTCCCTACCTTTACGCGGATAGGGAGCGAGTCGACCGGTGGAAGCAAGCGCTGCAACGCCATCAAGAAATGCGAATCGGGATTGTGTGGCAGGGAAATCCAAGCCACGAAGCCGACCGCATGCGAAGCGCGCCGCTTGCATCGTTCGCGCCGCTATGGAGCCTGCCGGGCGTTACGTTCCTCAGTCTTCAGAAAGGACCGGGAGAAACTCAACTCGCGTCGATTTCACCGGCGTTTCCGGTGACTCCCCTTGGCGCCCGGCTTGATAACGAAGGATTTGCGTTTCTCGACACGGCGGCCGTGCTTTCTTCACTGGACTTGGTGATTACGGTCGATACGTCGATTTGTCACTTGGCCGGAGCGCTCGGCGTACCCACGTGGCTCGCATTAGCGCACGTGCCCGACTGGCGCTGGGGGCTTATCGGCGAGAGCACGCCGTGGTATCCCACGATGCGCCTCTTTCGCCAAATGCGTCGCGGCGACTGGTCATCCGTGTTCAACGCGATGGCCCGAGAACTCGCCAATCGAAATAGCGAACCTCGGTCAAAAATCGTTGGCGCGCCGGATGATGTTCAATATTCGAAAATGACCGAGGCTCGTGTGACGGTCGAAATCTCACCCGGCGAATTGATCGACAAAATCACCATTCTTGAGATCAAGGCCGAGCGGATTCGCGATGAGGCCAAGCTAAAGAATGTCCGCCATGAATTGGAAACGCTCACGCAGGCTCGAGAGCGCAGCGTGCCTGCATCGCCGGAACTGGAGAGCATGGCCGCACAACTCAAAGCAGTTAACGAAAGCTTGTGGAGGATAGAAGACGCCATTCGTGAGTGCGAACGATTGGCGAACTTTGGCGCCGAGTTCATCGAACTTGCGCGTTCAGTTTACCGAGCGAACGACCATCGGGCCAAATTGAAGAGGGAAATTAATCTCTTGCTGGGTTCGGCGATCATCGAGGAGAAGTCCTACGCCGCATACTAACCTCTTCGCCGCGACGAACTTGCCTTGTGTTCCTCGGCTATTGCCAGTAGCATCCGCGGCAATCATTTCGTGGCGACGCCGATCGCGTTACATTTTTGGTTAGGGCGTTTATGTCCAGCAAGCTCACCGTCCTGATTCCGTGCAAAAACGAGCGCCGAAATCTCCGGCATTGCGTTGAATCGGTTCAAGATCTCGCCGATGAAATCCTCGTGGCCGACTCGGGGTCAACCGACGGCACATTGACGATCGCGCGGCGTCTCGGCTGTCGGATCATCGAACGAGAATACATTAACCCTGCCAGTTTTAAGAATTGGGCGATTCCCCAGGCTTCGCATCCGTGGGTATTGATCGTTGATGCCGACGAACGTATGACGCCCGAATTAGCCGAGGAGATTCGCGCGGTGGTCAACGGCGCAGCTCCGCAAAAAGACGGCTATTGGATCAACTTTCGCGGTTTCTTCATGGGGCACGAACTTCGTTTCGCCGGCTGGAACACCGCCGCGTGTCGTTTAATTCGCCGTGGTAGGGTGTGGTACCGCGCAGGCCGTATTCACGAAGAGATTGACATTGAAGATCAACATGCAGGCCATTTGCGCGGAAAACTATTGCATTACAGCTACTGGACCTACGACGAATACCTTCGCAAGTACTCGCATTACACGCGGCTGGGAGCCTTGGACTTACATGATCGGGGGCGGCGGGCTACGTTTGCGAGCCTTCTAATCCGCCCGATGCTGCGCTTCATGCATCTGTATGTGATTCGAGGAGGTTTCCTCGATGGTCTCCCGGGGCTTCAAGTTTGCATGTTGACCGCATTCTTCAATACCTTCATGAAGCAGGCGCGGCTTTGGGAAATGCACTCTGCCTTGGCGCCCGCAGACGACGAGGACGAATATCCGGAGGAACGGGCCGCTTAGGCAAATGCGTTAACCTTTAACGGATTTTCCGTCGATAAGATTTCTACGGGATTACCCCGTTTAGCGTGTGAGGAGCGAGTCAGTATCCCGAGACACTACGCGCCACCAGGAAGGCGATCATGACCGTCTACACTCCGCGGCATGCCTCGACGGTTCCCACTCTGTTGCTGTTCCCGGCGCCCATTCTTAGCGGCCCCATGCGCGGGAAGATTTGGCTAGCGGCAAGCGGAGGAAAGGTGCTTCGCGTTCTTTCGGGAAGTTACGAACCCGAACAAACCACCTCCTTCGTAGAGCATATTCGCTCTGGCGACGTCGTGCTGGATGTGGGCGCTGCGGCCGGATACTACACCTTGCTTTCGTCGATTTTGGTCGGCTCCGCCGGGCAAGTCATTACGTTCGAACCCGATCCGAAAAATGCCGCGTTTCTCCGGCGTCATGTTCGCGCGAATCACCTTACTAATGTGACGATTCATCAAGCGGCTGTTGGCGAGCATTCGGGTTTCGCTCGCTTCCATGTTGGCAGCGGCACCGGCACCGGACGACTTGCCAAGGACGGTGAAACGAACGTGTGCGTCATTCGCCTGGATGAATTTGTGAAGGAGATGAACCGGCCGCCGACGCATATGAAAATTGATGTCGAAGGCGCCGAAATGCAGGTGCTTGCTGGCGCCGCTTATGTGCTGCAACAGGTGCGCCCTACGGTATTTCTGTCCACGCACGGCGGCAACGCTCGTCGTGAATGTCGGCGGATTCTCGAAGGGTGGGATTATCGCTTGCTGCCGCTGAACGGCCCCGATTTGGAAGGCCCTGGCGACTGGCTTTGTCTGCCCAACTGATACATGCTCGCCATGTCAGTTCGTCGCGACCATCCTGAGCACCATGCAATATCCTTCCGGCATCGGGTTAGCTTAGACCACCGTCGTCATTTCCATAGTTGCGGGTTCGTTCGCTGATTTGAGCGAATGCCGACCTACGCAGCGTCACGATAGTTTGCGGAACCCTTCAAGACCTCATCCCAGCGCGCAACGCTCTCAGCTACATCTTCTTGGGTGAAGTGGTCGGCCTCGTGATACCTTGCCGTTGAGCGTCGCACGGGCTTGATGATGGCGCGCGCCCACCGCGACGCCGCCTTAAAAACGTCGAAAACCCGCGCGCGGCCATGTTCGCTGGCGGTGACGTGCAACCGTGGGGCCACGCGGCGCCCACCTACAATGCCCGCCACGAGCTCGACGACGTTGGCAACGACATCGCCATGGCCCAACAAATGCGCATTCGCCCAGCGTGAGAGCGTGGCGGGCGGCGTCAATTCGCCCGTCGAAAAGAGGGCAAGAAACTCGCACTTGTCGGAGATCGTGGTCGCTGCGTCATGCCAGGCCGAATGCATACTTGGTGGAAGCGGCGTGGGCGCCAGCAAGTAAGTTGGTTTGTCAGCGGCGGCCGATTCCAGCAATGTTGTGCTGAACGAGGAAACCACCGCGTCGCTCGCCAGGATCCACTCACGCACCGAGTGGTCTTTAAGGAAATGAAGGCGATGTTCCGGAGGCGGACCGACCGCGTCTCGAAAAGCGGTGATGAACGCTTCGCGCGCAGTGGCCGGGCGAGGACGCAAAATCAACTCGGCGCCGTCGATCCGCGCTGCCTCGGCGCACCAGGCCATGATTTGCGCAAACGAATCTCGGCTATGTTGGCAGTATTCCGATAACGCGTCGGCGTCGCATCCCAAGCGAATGCGCTGACGAATCTGACTCTTGGAGAAAAACGCCGCCCCGAAATTCTCGGGAAAGAAGATCCATCGCCGTTGAACATCCAAGCCATGTTGTTCGGCGAACTGGGCGCGTCGGCCCTCATAATAACGTCGATAAGGTGCGCGGTATAACTGACACGGCAAACTGCCGGTGAGTGCGATATGGTTGCGTGGGACCCCCTCACGCGAGAGAAACTCAGCGAAGAACTCGCCCATCGCGCAATGCGTAACTTGCGTTCGCGCGACCCGGTCGCGAGGACGTTTAATTCGAGCCGTCCCCGGCGACACCAATTGCTCAAATTGAAGGTTCACCACAGGAACGGAATCGTATTGTTGCGCGATCTCCCGCAGCCCAAAATCGCGCCAAGCTCCAAAAAAAGGAGTGACGACCAACTTCGGGCGGCGCGGCCACGCAGCATTGGGCGCATCAAAGACGAGGGATCGAATCTCGACGTGAACGCCGTGTTGCGCTCGCGCTAAACTTTTCACGGCGCACGCCAGATCCAACTCGCGTGCTACATGCTCTACAAGGTAAAGAACGTCACAATCGGCCACGTCGTACCTGCTGTCACCATGGGCGGAGGAGCGTCAACGGTCATGCGGCGTTTTTGAACCACATCCGGGTCTTATGCCGCATCGTGCGTAATGTCATGCCGCCCTTATGTAGCAGGGCCTTGCGCACCTGGCGGCGGATGCTGCGATAGTTTGGCAACGGGGCGCTAGCATCGGGAGCCGTCTTGCGTAGCAACATTCGAACGTGCAAAGATGCGGAACGATGACGCATATACCGGTGCAATTGGTTCATCTTCGCGGCCGTATCGACTTCCGTTCGCACAGGCTCTAGCCCAAGCCGTCGGGCCATGCATTCCAAAGTTTCGGCGCAAAAGTAATACGTATGATCCACCTGGACGGGAATGCGAGCGCGCTTCGCGTGTTCGGGAAAGTTCTGTACTTCGACGAAGAACATTCCGCCGGGCGTGAGCAAATCGCGAATGGCCGCCATCGCTCCGCGCGGGTCGAGCATATGATTGAGCGTTTGCGTCAAGATCACGAGGTCGAACGACTCGCGGGGCAGCGGCATTTCGCCGAACAAACCTTCATGAACCTCGTAGCCTAACTGCGAACGCACGAACTCTACGTGCCGTTGCGACGGCTCAACGCCACACACCTTATAGTCGCCGGCCAGCGCGAACGCCGAGAGCACGCCTCCGGCGGCGCAACCAATGTCGAGCACTCTTTTCCCGCGAATATAGGGGGCGCAAAATTGGTGAATCTCGGCGCCGTGAACGCGTTGACGCAGCATCATCTCGAAAGGGATATCGTCTTCTTCACCGGCCAAGGTCCGGTAGTCCGCTTCGTAAAACTTCTGGTATGACTGTTCCGTCCAACGAGGATTCAAGTACATCAACCCGCAACGTCGGCAGATGACCGTTTCGGAAGGCGTGTCGTAGAATTCATAACGCAGCAGCACCTCGGTATCGTCGGCCCCGCAAAGATTGCAGGGAACCCGTTCACATCCGGCGGCAAAATATTTCTTGAGAAGATCGCGGCTGCGCATGGGTGGTCACCTGTGAATCAATGTAAGTTGGCGGCCGTCTTTGAAAGCGGCGCGGACCTTGCCGACCTTACTGTCGAACGGGAAATTCATCTACGCCGATTTTTATGGAATTGGCGGCTTGGAACCACGGAAATCGGTTACGACACGTGGTTTCTGGTGATAATCCGGCAGACGCGTCACGTTATTTCTTTTTCGCAAATTCAAAGAAAAACTCGCGCCGCACACCAAACCCGCTAACGGTGATCTTTCCGCTAGGCTCGAGGTAACGCTCGACGCATAGGGGCTCCAGCCCCGCCCGCTCAAACACTCGCGCCAAGGTCTGCGCATCGAACAAACAATAATGCAGGGCGCCCAAGTTGTTATCCGTCGAAGGCCGCAAATCGAGCGTGCGCTTATCCGGCACTTCGACATACATCACGCCATGTTCGTGCAGCGCGGCGGCGGCGTCGGCGACCAATTCAACAGGGTTCGGTACATGCTCCACAACTTTGTTCAACGTGATAAGGTGGAATTTCTCATCGACGCAGCCACGACGGTAATAACCTTCAATCACGTCAATGGGGCTAGCGCGTCGCCCAGGTGCGGCAAGGCTCAAGGTTCGCAAGTGGGCGCATGCCTGCGGACTTGGCTCGATGGCGGTTCCCCGCCAGTGCGGCGCCGCCTCGAGAAAGCGATAAAGAAAGATGCCGGTGCCGGAGCCAATGTCCAGCACGCGCGGCGACACGTGTTCGAAGGGGAAGCGACTCCGCCGCCACGTATTGGAGATGAAATCGATCACGCGCTGGACGCGGCCAGCATTATCGGACTTCTCCGCGGGCATTCGCCGCACACGTTCAAACCGATCTGAGACGGTTTCTCCCTCCACCGCAGCTTCATAATACTGATCGCTGTAAATAGCCGAGATATCGTGGCTGTACACATCGAGCAGCAACCCACATCCGAGACATTCAACCCAATGGCGGCAATAACCCTCGGCCGCTATGCCTGCGGCTCGTTCAAATCGGTCGGGAATGTTAATGGTCAGTTTCACCCGGCCCGAAGTCGACGCGCAAAGGGGACACGTGACGGGAACTGGGATAAGCTTATTCGAATAAACTGATTCGCCGATTCCCGGCGCCGGACAGGACGTGTCGTACGCGGCAGTCGAAACGGGATGTGTATCGCTGGTCGCCAGCGTGGTGTCCATGCTCATCGCGGCTCCTGTCTTTCCCGGGGCGATTTCAGGAATGCGGGTCGCATAACGTATCGGACAATCGCCGGTGAGGCAACATCGTTTTCCAGAAAGGCGAATTGCTCTTGGCGCAAGGACGTGCTTGTCCTAAAGTTTCCGCCCGTCTGTAAGGTCGTGCCTGCACCTGCGTTGCGATTCAGGATGTTGGCAGCGACCCTTTCAGCGAGAATGTCGCTGGCGCCGCATGGTTGTGGCCCGGCGCTCCAGGGTTATCACTCGGCGCACGGAGGTTGACGTGTTGCGAATCTTCATTGGTTGGGACTCTCGTTTTCCCGAACCGGCCGATGTGCTGGCGCATTCATTGCGGAAGCATTCGTCGATTCCGCTTGATATTCGCTATCTCAAACTCGATGAATTGGGGCTGAATCGGACTCACGACCCGCTCGCCTCGACGGAATTCACCTATTCGCGCTTTCTCGTGCCGCACTTATGTGGCTTCCGCGGCAAGGCGATGTTTTTGGACAACGATATGCTATGCCTGGGCGACGTGAAGGAGTTGGACGACCTGGACATGACGAATTTCGCGCTGCGTGTCGTCAAGCATGAGTATTCGCCTGTGAACACCGTCAAAATGTACGGTTGCCCGCAAACGAGTTATCCGCGCAAAAACTGGTCGAGCATGATGTTGATGGACTGCGCCAAGCTCAAGCTGTGGTCCAAGGAAGTGGTCGAAACACAAACGGGCGCTTATCTGCATCGTTTTCAAGACATCGACGACGCCGCCATCGGCGAAATTCCCAAGACCTGGAATACGCTCGACTGGATGGATCACACGACCAAGCTGATTCACTACACCAACGGCGGCCCCTGGTTCGATGCGTATCGTGATCATCCGCATGCCGCCGTCTGGGTTCAAGCTCGCGATGAAATGCGGTCTCAGCAAAAAAAGAGGAGCGCTTAATGGAATACTCTGAATTCTCAGCGCGTTTTGGCGGGTCGTTTCGCACGAAGCATCTCTGCTTCGACAAACCAGGCATCGCCGGACGCGTAGCCTCATGCTTGCGGTTTCTCACGAATCAGCGTAGCGACCGGTTTGTGAACAAGCGGTTTTTCCCGCTGTCGCACGCCACATCGCTGCCTCGCGGGTTCATTCGGCTTGAGCCCTGGGAGGCGGAATACTTGTACTTGCTGGCCAGCCGCGCTCGCCACGGCATTGTCGAGGTTGGGAGGTTTTACGGCGGCAGCACGTTCTTGATGGCGTGCGCCAATGGCGAGACGCCTCTGTGGTCGATCGACATTGCGCCGCAGGATGACGCCCGGCTCCGACGCTACTTGGAGACGCACGACGTGGGCCGCAACGTGCGCCTCATTGTCGGCGATTCGCAGAAGACCAGTTATCCGCAAATTGGCGAGATCGACGTGCTGTTCATCGACGGCGACCACTCCTATCAAGGCTGCACGAGCGATCTTGAGAACTGGTATCCGAAGTTGCGTCCTGGCGGGCACGTCGTGCTGCACGACTGCTATTTTGGATCCGAAGTGCAATCGTCCGTTTTGGATTTCATCGACAGGCATGACGTGCAGATGGTGCGTTCCCCTTACATCATCGGCTCACACTGGCATACGTCGTACGGATCGATGACGCATTTCATCAAACCGGCCCGCGAGGCAAAAAGAGCGGCATGAGCAAACCCGTGATCCTGGTCGTCGTCAACTGCGGTTGGGGCGCGATCGATTGGCTACTGCCCGTCCTGAGCCGTGTTCATGACGAGGACCTGGGCGACGTGGTCGTGTACTTCAAAGATGAAGAATCGCGGCGTCGCGCCAGTCAGTACCAGGATCTCGACGCGCAACTGCGGAAGATTGCGCAGGTTTGGGACGCCAGCGACCTGACCTCGGGCTTGTCGTGGTCGCGCAAGCTGGCAGTGATCGGGCAAAGTTTCGCCCATGAGCGCACCACGTCGAAGGCCAATCGGCGCGTGGAAGCGTATGGTCGCGCCGCCGCGCGTTTGGCGGCGCTGCCGGTACTTTCCAACGTGTGGCGATCCTCGCGCATCCCCGATATTCAGCTCGCCAGTTTGCTGCGTCAGCGTCTGGCGGGTCGCCGCGTCGCCTGCCTCATGCAAGACTTTGGCGGGCGGTACGACGAAGTGTTTCACCACACGTTTTCCGACGCCGCCCTCTGCATGTTTCCAAACGGCACGAACTGGTGGGACCCAAAAACCGATTTGGGACCGACGGTCGCTGCGTGGATGCAGGGCATCCGTCCCGACTCGTCCTGGCTCACGGGTTGGCCCGAAGATGAAACGTTCTTTCGTCGCCACGGACTTCGCTGTCAAGTGGTTCCGTGCGGCCAGCCTAAATTCGATCCGGCATGGTTGAAGCGCGTAGCTCACGCGCGCTCTACGGGGAAAGTCTCCTCGCCGGGGCGCCGTTTGAACCTGTTGTTTCTTTCGCGACCGTTGCGAAAGACCGCCGATCCGAAGTATTCCGAGCATCACGTCGAAGCGCTGCTGCGCGTCGCACAGCGGCATGGCGTGCGGGTGCACATTAAGCTCCATCCGAACCAGCGGGCCAAGGAAATTGAACCGCTCCTAAAAAAAGTTGGCGGCGTGGACCATGAGTGGAGCACCGCCAGCGTTTCCGCGTCGTCGGCAAAAGCTGATTTCGCCGTCGCGTTGCCCACGAGCGCCGCCGTCGACGCCGCTGTGGCGGGAATTCCCTGCTTCGAGTTCTTCGATTACACGCAGCAACAATGGACCACATTTGTCAAAGACGGCGGGCGAACTACCAGCATTTATCGCCAGCGCGGATTGGTTGAAGCGGTCGACACCGAAAGCCAGTTGGACGACTGGATCGCGCGTATCCGGCAGAACCCAGGCCTATTACAAACGCTGGCGGCTCAGCAACAATCCGCACTGGCGAAGTTGCTTCCCGCACGCGATGGCGCCATTGAAAAGGCGGTCGCCGTGATTCGCGCCGCGCTGAGAAGCACGGCGAAAGGCCCCATCGACGCGCATCGACCAGCTGCGTAACAGGTGGCGCGTATCACGCAGAACTCCACTTCTCTACCGACGAGGCGAGGCGCGACGAATCGAAGTCGGCCCCGAATGCATCATGAGCCTGATGTGGCGACTAGTCAAAACCGCCTCACACGTTTACGGTCCCTGGCGGAGCAACGTGAAGCAGTATGAAAACTTCTTCCGACGGGATCATTACTATTCGCCGATCCCGGTAATCGAAGAAGTCCAACGCCGGCAAGCCACGGTGTTTGACCGCCAACGCCGCTCGGCGCCCGGCGTCGATTTGCGCGACAACGCGCAACTAGCCCTTTTGGAACAAATGGCGGCGTACGCGCAGGATTTGCCCTTCCCGTTGGAGCAAACCGCAAATCACCGATATTGGCTTGATAACAAGTTCTATTTTTTCGCCGATGGCGTGGTGTATTACAGCCTGTTGCGGCACGCACGACCGCGACGCGTCGTCGAGGTCGGCTCAGGGTTTTCCTCGGCCGTATGCCTCGATACGAACGATTGCTTTTTCGAGGGGAGTATCCACTGCACGTTTATCGACCCTGACACGTCGCGCCTGGATAATCTGCTGACGGAGGCCGATCGAGGCCGCGTTACGGTCATGGCGAAACAGGTGCAGGATGTGCCGCTGGATGTGTTTACCCAACTTGAGGCGGGCGATATTCTTTTTCTCGATTCGTCGCACGTCAGCAAAGTGGGCAGCGACGTGAATCACCTGTTTTTTGAAGTGTTGCCAGCGCTGGCGTCGGGCGTGTACGTCCACCTTCACGACATCTTCTACCCATTTGAGTATCCCGAGAATTGGGTCTACGGCGGCCGCGCGTGGAACGAAGCGTATCTGCTGCGGGCCTTCCTCCAGTTCAATAACGCATTCCAGATGGTGATGTGGCCCGACTACCTGGACCGTTTCCATCACGATGCGCTGCACCGCTGCTTGCCGCATTGCGACAAAAATAGCGGCAGTATCTGGATTCAAAAGGTTTAAGGCGTCCTTTTTTGACGCAACACGTTCCGCTGTCCGAGTGCAGGCGGCGATGTCCTCACGCGGCGTTCGACGCCTCGGGATGTCGTGCGAAGTACGCTTCGGCGGCGCGCCAGTCGTCCATCGTATCGATATTAATTGACAGCTCCGTCGGCATTTCATACGCCAGGCAGTGATCTCCGTAAATCGAGCCAGTTTGCTCCAGGCAGCGGCGCCGGAACGCGTAGATTGCGCCGTTACGCGTATAGGTCGTTGAGAGCGACTGCCGGCGAGGAATTAACTGACTCAGCGGCTCGCCGGTGAAAACGCGGAGTCGCCCTTCTTGAATCTCAAACTGCCAGTGGGGGTTGTAGTGAGCTTCGAGAGCTCGAACGCTAACCAGTGAATCGGCGTCGCTCGGCAAGAATCGCTCAAGGGCCGCATCGACGTGCGTCGCACGTCGTAGCGGCGCGGTGGGCTGGAGTAGCACCACGACTTCGGGAACCCATGCCTGCTGCGTACGGAGCCACGCCAACGCGTGTTGCACAACATCCAACGTGGGACTATCGTCTCGGGCAAGATCGGCAGGGCGCAGGAAGGGTGCTTCGGCGCCAGCCGCGAGAGCCGCCTGGGCTATCTCAGGACAATCGGTGGATACGACCGTGCGTGTTACATACCGGCTCTGCGTTCCGCATTCACACGCGTACTGAATCAGTGGTTTGCCGCCAAGCCGACGAACATTCTTTCGCGGCACGCCTTTCGATCCGCCGCGAGCCGGAATGAGCGCAAGGACCGAAGTCGTCGGCACGGCGTTGTCTGAGGCAATAGAATGGCTCATGGCAAATTACGCCGCGCGACGTTGCGTGCGAAGCGGGTGTTTCAGGTAAGCGGGCGACTGGGCCTCGTCTTCAAACTCCAGTCGTTTGTGAATATCGAGCGCGGAAGTGGCTAGCACGTGGGCGATACGCTCCCCGGAATCACCGTGTCCATACAAGGTGTCGCGAACCGCGCGACCTTGAACAAGATGGGTTTCGATCGCCGCACGAATCGCCTGCCGGTCATGCGGAACGTCGATCACATTGCGTCCCCGATCTCGACCTTCCTGCCGTGTGCCCACGTTCACCGCAGGCACGCCAAGGTAAGAGCATTCGCGAATCGCTACGCTCGAATTCCCCACGATGCCGCGGCTATTGCACAGCAATCGCAAGAAGTCTTTCGAGTCCATATGCTTGAAAAAGCGGAAGTTTGCGGGGTTTTCTCGCTCTCGGAATCGGCGAATCCCTTTACTGGTGGCGTCAGAGCCAGCGTCGACATTCGGCCAGAACCACAGCACGGGCAGCCCCAGGTCCTTGACTGCATAAAGTGTTTCGTTGATTTGCAAGAGCGAGTCCGCGCATTCGGTGGTCACGGGATGCTGTAACACCACCAAATACCCGTGCGAAAGATCGACGTCGTTGCCGACGCCCCCGTATTTGACGAGGGGATCGAAGTCGAGCTGCGGCGATTGCAGCACTTCATGTGCGAGATCAATCGAGGGGCAACCCGTCACATGCACCTTACTGCGCGACTCGCCCATGCGCACCACGCGCTCGGCCGCCTGTTGGGAGGAAACCAAATGCAGATCGGCTAGTTTCGTGATGGCGTGACGCACCTTCTCGTCAATGGAGCCTGTAACTTCGCCCCCTTGTATATGCGCCAAGGGGATGTTCATATATGCAGCGGCCGTCGCCGTGGCCAGCGTTTCGAAGCGGTCCGCGATCGACACGACCACATCGGGCTTCAGGTTGGCGAATACGGTGGCGAGCTCGACGAGCGCCAAACCTGTCGACTTGGCCGATGTAACCAGGTTTTCGCCTTCCACAATGTTGAAAATCTCGGCGTCGATTTTGAACCCGTCATTCTGAATACACTGCACGACATTACCGTAACGAGCTAACACGGCCGAAGAACCGACCACAAGCTGCAGCTTGAGGTCTTCGTGTTCCTGAATTGCCGCCAATGCGGTGCGGATGCGCGAGTAACTCGCTCGGGCAGTGACGACCACGCATACTTTACGAGCAGCGGTAGGTTCCATAATTCTTAGCGATATTTCGTGAAGCGCCCGAAGTTTGATGTCGCTTGGCGTCGAGTGATTTTCTCTCGCCGCGCGTTACGATCTTATGATGCATCAATCGAGCAACGTTTCGTCGGTAACGGGCTCATCAGCCGCCATGTTGCGCCGTAGTCGGCGTCCCAAAGCTCTCGCCATGGATCGCGCGGGAATACCGCCGCCAGCCTTCTTCAAAGTCAAATGTTCTTCCGTAAGCTGTGTTCCGGCCGGCAAGTCGTAGCGTAGCACCACGCTTTTGCCAAAGGTTTGACGCAATCCGCTCATCTCGGAGGAAAGGGCGTCTTTGTCCAGGTCCGAGTCCATCGCCTGTTCGATGAATCGGACGCCTTCGATCAGTTGACGCAATTCCGAAGTGGTGACCGATGCGGGTACGTCGGGACCGAATGCTTCGCGACTCAAAGTTACATGGACTTCGAGTAGCTCGACACCCAATGCTGCGGCGGCAAGAGACGGGTAAATCGTGCCGGAATGATCAGACAAACCGGCCGGCGCCTGGTAACGCTGACGAAGCGCCGCGATCCACGACAAACCAACTTTATCAGGCGGACAGGGGTAGGCGGTCGTACACTGGAACACGGCCACAGGCGCGCCATGGTCTCGCAGTAAACGCACCGCGGCATCGAGATCTTCCAGCGTACTCATGCCGCTCGAGAGCAAGACTGGCTTGCCGGTGCGAGCCATTTGAGCCAGCAATAGGGGGTTGTCGACTTCACCGGAGGCGACTTTCCACGCTGCGATATCCAATGACTCAAGGAGCTCTACGGCTTGGCCCGAGAATGGGGAGCTAAGGAACACCAAATTACGTTCCTCAGCGTGGGTCTTGAGACCCTGCCATTGTTCGGGAGTAAATTCCATCCGGCGCCAGTAATCGTAACGCGTTGCGTCTTGGTAGCTGAAGTTAACGCGCCAAGGCTCATGCTTGGTGCTTTCGGCCGCGGCTATGTGAGTTTGAAACTTTACCGCGTCGGCGCCGGCGCGAGCGATTGCGTCGATGTACGCGTGCGCCATACCCAGACTGCCATCGTGCGCCTGCGCGACCTCGCCAATGATCAATGCCGGACGCCTAGGTCCGATGATTCGGTCCGCAATGGACAGCGACGCCGCCTGGGGCAACGCATCACGTAACGAGATGGGATGGGACATCCGTGACCCAGTTTTGTTCGTCAACTATGGCTCGGTAGGCAAAAACAGGTTGGGTATGGTAATGAGGCAGTCTTGGCTCGTCAACGGCGATTTCATTCACCGTGCTGTCATGCTGTCATGTGCAATTCTGTCAAATTGGAGAGAGCCCAATTTCTGGTAGTTTGTACCGTGCAAGGCGCAACGTGGTGAGACAGGCCGCATCCTGGGTCGCATCGTCTTGCCAGCTCTAGCCGTGATCGCTCGATCGTTGTAAGCGATTCACGCCTCTCGTCCAGGCGCGGACATGAGGCGGGGTATCCGCGACTCGCTTTAACGCATAAGTTACGAACTCAAACCCAAAGTGGAGGAGCGGTACGCAACATCACGGACTGCGTACTTGAGGCGCATTCCAAATGCGCAACGGTTCTTGGTCAATTCCGCCCATGCGGAAGGATACGCCGATCGCGCCGTTGCGACTAAACGCAAACTCGACGAGGCGTGCGTGAGGCGTCTCTTCGCTCAGCCGCTCTCCAGTGCTCAAATCCCATACTTCGAGAACTCCACGACGCGCCGTTACCGCGCGCTGTCCCCCGGGAAGCACCGCGACATCGTCACAAGGGGTGGTCGCTTCCCAAACAGGTGCGCCGGTCGACAACTCCGAAAAAACGAGCCTGCCGTCGCGGCTACACGACAGCAGTCGACCTGCGTCCAGCGAGAAAGAGGCGCCGACGACGGTCGAGGCATGTGGATGGAACTCGATGTGCGGCGCTGCACTTTCAACGCCATAGACGACAATGGCGCCGTCCCGCCAACCGGTGGCTAAGGAGGCGCCGTCATGCGAAAAACACGCCGTCGTCGGACTTCCTTCCCTGCTCCAACGACGAATCTCGCGACCGTCATTCGCATCGAAAAGTCGTATGCCTCGGTTAAAACCGGCGGCGACTTGCGATCCGTCGGGCGAGAACGCAAGTGCGTCGGCGGCGGTGTGACCGTCTAAAACTGCGACCGGTTGTTGCGACTTGATGTTCCACAATGTTGTCGCGCGAGGAAAACCTCCGCCGATCGCAAGCATTCCTTCCTCCGATAGGGCGACTCGTTCGATCCATCCTCGTTCGAATACTTGCCACGTGGCGATTTCGCGGTTCGATGGGATCTCCCAAACATGGACACCGCCGGCCATGTCGCCCCAGGCGGCAAAATTTCCCGCATCACTAACCGCCGCGATACTGATGCGACGCGATAAGTGCCGCGAGAGTTCCGGCGCCCGCGGAGGCGAGGAAGTCGGAGGAGGACTCAATGCAATCGGCGGTTGAGGTGATGGCGTAATCGACTCTGGCGAGGCTTGAAGTAACTCAAACGGCAATGACTCTGTTGTCGCGGTGGGCTTAGTGACCTTCGAGGGTATGAGATCGGGTGTGGACGCCGCCGCGGCATCGCCCTGGTAGGGTTGGGGTGACGAGGTTGTTCCGCCAAGCCTTTGATCGATTTCCAGCAACCACGGAATGGCCGCCGGAATCCCTTGTTCGATCATCGGCGAGTAATGATCTCCTCCCGGGACGATGTGTAAGTCGCGCGGTTGAGCAAGAGGCGGAAGTTGCGAGAAGAATTCGCGCGCTTGGCTCACCTCCACGCGGTCATCTCCCTCGGAGTGAAAGATCCGCACGGCGCATTGCAATCGCGCGACGTGCGTCACCGGCGAACTGCGTGTGAGGAATTCGCGCAGCCCCGGCATGACGCCTTCGAGCGCAACGATCATGATTCCCAAATCATCGACCACATCGGTCACTGCGTTGTAAGCAACCACTCCTCGAATGCGAGGCTCATGCTCGGCCAACAACAACGCCTGACGTCCTGCCGAGCTATGCCCCGCTGTATAGAGCCGTTGGGGGTCAATCTCGGGCATTTGCGTTAGTGCGAATTCGATGGCGTTTCGCGCATTGATCAAACCAGCGTGAGACTCCTTGTATTCTGTGTATGCGGCGGATACGCCTTCATCCGATCCATCGTCTTCCCCTAACTCACCGTCGATTTCGTACGCGATCACGGCGAGCCCAGCCTGCACATAGGGGATATGCTCAGGCTGGTCTCCGTCGCCAAGAGTCATTCCGCTAAACACCGTCGCTCCGGCAGGGGCGATGAACACGCATCCCAAAGACTTCGGAGCGTGATTGCCCGACGGAAGGTAAACAAAGAGCCGATTGGCCCGTCCCGGACCGTCGAAAACGGGCAAGCGGACTTCCGCAAACTCAACACCAGGACTAAGCGTCCCAAATGGCGGACGTTGCGGCATCGGCGGAAGCGGTTGAGTCGTTAAATCGAACGGGGGTTGACTCTTGAGGGAAGTGGCCGGAGAAAGAACGTTCGACAGTAGAAGCCCCAGGATGACGACGCCAACGCCAACTACTCCTAACACTGCGGCGACGGCGGCGCCGGCCATGATCCAGCCGCGCTTCGTCGAGTTCCGGCGCGTCGCCAAACCTGCCGCGCCGGAGGAACGGCTGTCTGACGGTTTAACGACCGCGGTTGAAGATTTGGCCCCTGAATTGGAGGACGCATGGCGATCCATGGGAACGCCGAACGGTGACTCTTCAATCGCCTCGGCAACCAGGACCTCATCATCGCGATTTGGTGTTGGGTAGGAGAACTGGCCGCGACCCAACTCCATCGGTGGCGCACCGTTCGTTGCCAAGATCAACATGGGCGCCTTGCAAGCGGGACAAAGCGCTTGTCGTCCCGCCATTGCTCGTGCCGCGGCGAACTTCTTGCTGCAACGGCCGCACTGTAACGAAATACTCATGGCTCTCCAGCGCGAAAAGAAAACTCTCGGTGCGACACGTATGATCGTGAACGTCTCAAAGAGAATAGGAATCTCGCGGGACGATGCAACTTGGTGTTCAACGTGTCTCAACGCAACGCGTGCTACAATACGCACATCGTTTTTACCTGACACGAGATTGCCGAGGAAATCGCTATGTCATCACTCATGATATTTCTTTGTTTGGCGGTTTCCCAGTCGAATTCAAACGATCAAGCGCCGCGGAACGCCCGGCGTCCTCAGAACGACTCAGAGGCGCGATTTTGGCTAGAAAATATGGTTTGGCGGCATCGTTTGTCCTTGGCCGAAATCGGGGCGGCGACGGGTTGGTCGGACGCAGAGACAACGGCCATGATGGCGAGGTTGAATATTCTCCGCGACAATGCGCCGCCGCTTGACGCGAATGGGCCTTTATTGGTGCTTCCTTACCCGGGTGGTCGACACCCGCGCATCGGTTTTCTTGATGGAGCGGTTCAACCCCAACGTGAAACGAAGTTCAGCGTATTCACGCCGTGGGACAAAAACTCCTATGTCGTAGCCGATGTTCCCGAGGCTATTTGGGTGGAAATTGATGGCGTACGTGAGTTGCTGTATCTCGCGCACACGCATATTCCTACCATGTGGACTCGCCTGGAAACCGAGCTGCCCCCTCAGGAGTGGCGACGTGCAGAGGACGGCGCACTCGTCGCAAAACGCGTATTGCCGAACCAGGTCGCATTTCAAGTCACGGTCCGTTCCGAGCCCAAGGCCGTACGCATGGAGATGCAAATATCCAACGGGTCCGACAAAATGCTCAAGGGTTTGGTTGTCCAAAACTGTGTTATGTTCAAAGGTGCGCCCGAGTTTGCGCTGCAAACGAACGATAACAAGATTTTTCGTGATCCCTACGTGGCGTGCCGTTCGTCACACAACCCAAGGTGGGTCATCTCGGCCTGGGAGAAGTGCCGCCGAGTATGGGGTAATGAACTCTGTCCATGCATGCACAGTGACCCGCAATTTCCCGATTGTGCTCCGGGTGAAGTGCAACGGTTGAGAGGTTGGTTATCATTCTATGAAGGCGCCGACCTGGAGTCGGAACTGCGTCGTATCGAAGAGACAGGTTGGCGCCGATAATTGGCGCCATTTCGCCTCTCGGTCAGACTTTTGCTACGCACGTCGCAATGGCGAGGTGCACGATCGATTTAAACCGCACAATCCAGAAAGAAGTCATACCAAAATTTCCGCATGCGCCAGAAATGCTAACGGCGTTGCTTGGGCGCCTCACGTAATTTGGCAAGTATTGCACGCCAAATCGAATTTTGTGGTCTACGTTATTCTGTCCCCTTATTGTTCTTGCCTTTCCGGGGTTCGGAGTAACCACTATGCGAATGCTGAAAACAGTATTTCTCGTCGCCGTCGCATTGGCGGCGCTCCCGGCGACGCAGGCCGACGCGGCCTATTGCGGTTTAGGCGGGATGATGCGCGGTCTGCGCAGCGGCAGGTGTTGTCCTTGTCCCGTAGCGTCATGTTATCGCGAGAAGTGTTACACCATTTGGAAAACAGCGCCTCAGGTTCATTACGAGAATGTGTGTGAAACGTTGTATCGCACGGTGTACGATACCACGTACCACCGTCAACCCGTGACGAATTATCGGCACGTTCCGCGTACGGTTTGCCAAAGTGTGCCGTACACGTACTATATGCCGCGTTACGAGACGTACTCGCACACCTACACTCGACCTTACTATCGGCCGGTTTACGAAACGCATTCGCGGGTTGTGAACTACACCACATTCCATACCGAGTACGACACCTATACGCAAACGGTTCCGTACACGGTGTACCGCACGATCATTGAACCCCATACCGCCGTACACACCTACACCATCTATCACCCTCATTACGATACGGTAACCCAACCGGTTTCATATACCGTGTATCGTCCGGTGTATGAAACGCATACGCGGCCCGTGCCGTATACGGTATGCCGTTCCGTTCCCTATACGGAAACCGTGCCCATTCATACAGGACACTTTGAAACGCATACGGAAGAAGTTCCCGGCCCCGTGGTGACCCGCTGCGTGCAAGAACCGGGGTGTTGGGAATGGGATCCTTGCTGTTGCCGTTGTGTTTACAAGCCCGGCCCGGTGCGTCATGTTCAGGTGCAATGCCCGCCGCGCAAAATTTGCCGTAAAGTTTGGGTTCCCCGCATCGAATATAAGACGGTTCATCGGGTAAATACGGTTTACGAGACACGCTACAAGACGGTTCCCTATACGGTGTGTCGTCAGGTTCCCGAAGTGCGGACGACCACGCAGTCCTATACGGTGTGCCGTCTTGTACCGCAGGTGATCTCACGGCCATATACCTATACCGTAGCGCGAGTCATTCCCGAAACGTATACGCGCGTCGTTCCGTATACGGTGGCGAGGCTTGTCCCCCAGACACACAGTTACACGGTCAATTTTCAAGTTTGCCGAACGGTGGTGGAGCATCAGACCTACACCGTGCCCTACACGGTTTGCCGGATGATTCCTCAGACGGGAGTGCGTCAGGTTTCTTACACCACTTGGCAAACGATCCCCTACACGACGACGATCTGCGTTCCGCGGGTGACGCCTCGCCAGGTTCCTTACACCGTGACTCGGTGTGTGCCGCGCGTGACGTATAAGCGGATCCCCGTGCGAATTTGTTGCCCCGTGTCGGATTGTGGTTGTGAATCCTCAGCCCAACCGAACGTCGACTTTGCGCCGGGAGCGCCGCTTCACTATGACCATGCGATTTTGACTCCGACGCCTGAGGCGGCGCCTGCCGTTGACGATGAAAATCCTGAGCCCGTGAAGATTGTCTCCTTGCAACGCAAGGCGAGCACAGGGGCCGCGAACGAGTTGTTCGCCAGCGGAATGAAAATGTACCACCAAGGTGTGTACGCTGCGGCTGCGAACGATTTTGCCGCGGCGGCGGAAATGGCTCCAACGAACGCCAAATACCTCTACTTCCAAGCTTTGGCCGCCTATCAACAAGGCGACTTTGCGACCGCGGAGCGCGTGGTGAAGATAGCCGCACAAGTTGAGATGGAGCATCCCAACGAACGGTGGGGCCGCATGATGGAACGCATCCAGGGGAAACACCGCGTGTGGATCGAAGACGCCCGCCAACGCAACCGCGAGTCGCTGCAAAAAGAAACTGTTCAAGGCGAATAGTCTTACGGACGCTTTGACTTCGGAAAAGCTTTCAGGCTGGGGCCGCGCGAAAACCGTGCGGCCCCAGCCTTTTTTCGATTCAGCCTAAATTGATCACGCGCAGGCGGTTTTACCTCGCGCTAGCGAACTCCTATTCTGCCGCGTTCACGATGTTTTCGACGCGTTATCCTTGGGTCTCATGGATCGTTCCTTCCGCCAAGTCGCATGGTATAACGTGAATCATGCCGCGCGTACTTTGGCTATTCGAATATCCGACGCTGAACGGAGGGGAAGAATCGTTGCTTGCGGCGATTCCCTTGCTGCAAGGACACGATTTCCACGGGATCGCCCTTGCCCCTGACGAAGGACTGCTCGCGGATGCATTGCACCGTCACCATATTGACGTCATTCCATGGACTCCAGCGCCTTCTGAAGACAAGAAGCCCGCGCTACTCGCGTACCGCAATCGGCTCGATTCTATCATCGCACAGCTGAAGCCCGACTTACTTCACGCCAATAGCTTGGCGATGAGTCGCCTGTCTGGTCCGGTAGCTGCGGAGCGCCGAGTTCCGAGTGTTGGCCATTTGCGCGACATTATTTCGTTAAGCCGTCAAGCGATCCTCGATATGAATCGGCACACGCGATTATTGGCGGTATCCCAGGCGACCGCCGATTGGCATGTTCGCCAAGGCTTAAGCGCGGACCGGGTTTATGTGTGTCTTAATGGCGTTGATCTGAATCGATTTCGACCTCGGGCGGCCACGGGGTATTTGCATCGCGAGCTAAAGCTGCCGTCTACCGCACGTTTAGTGGGCAGCGTGGGCCAAATGATTCCGCGTAAGGGTCTCGATCTAACCATGCAGGCGATGCATGAGTTGATGGCGCGCGATGTGAACCTACACTGGCTAATCATCGGTGAGCGGTACTCACAAAAAGCGGAATCTCTCGAATTTGAATCAAAATTGCGACAGTGCGCCACGCAAGCGCCGCTGGCGGGGCATGTGCACTTCTTGGGGGGCCGGCGCGACATGGACCGAGTATTCAATGAACTTTCATTATTAATCCATGCTGCACGTCAAGAACCCTTAGGTCGTGTTTTGCTGGAAGCAGCGAGTTCCGGAACGCCCATCGTTGCAACGGACGTAGGCGGAACAACCGAGATACTCCCTCGCGAAATCTTTGCAGACCTACTTGTTCCTCCCAACGCACCGGACGCCCTGGTGTGTGCCGCCTCCCGCCTACTCGGCGATTCCCAACTTCACGCGCAGTGCGCAATTGCATTAAGAGATCGAGCCGTCAACACGTTTGCCATTGAAGATTCAGCCGCCCGATTAGCCCAACATTTTTGGTCGGTGTTGGACGCCAGGTGACAGGATTGTTTGACGGCTACGAGAAAGTGACGGCGTTGCCAGGCCAAGTGTTTTCCTAGGGCGGTATTGGGCGCCAATTTTAAGCTAAAGTTTCTATGGAAGCTTACCGAATGCCGTCCCGATCCGCCCACAGCCGCGTGCCGTGGCGGCTTCATGAGGGCTTCCTCCGCGATCGCCGACGGGTGCGTCACTTCGTCAGCGCTAACGCGGAAGTTCATCATCGTCAGCGGGAGATTGTTGGCGGCCTGTGCAACGACCCAATGCAAGCAGGCCTTCCAACAACTCCTTTGTCAGTCGCAGGGAGACAACTCGTTCGACTCCCTATTTGCCGCTTTCAGGAGAGACTGTCATGAACTGCCACGAACTCGCCGCCCGAATTGAACACTTACAGCCTCATTCGTCACCCCGGGATGTTGCCCGGCTGTGTCTGTTGTTGACCAACGCTGTGGATAGCATGACAGAGCTTGATGATGAGACGATCTTAACTTCCGCTTGGAAGGAAACCGGCTTGCGCCTTCAAGCGGCGACCGACCAACATGCCGCGATGACGGAAGAACTGGAGGATTTAGCCCGATCGGATCCGCGTAAGTTTTCGCCCGAGCAGATTTGGATTCTTATTCGCGCCATCAAAGTACAGAGCCAGATACTGCAGTTGTACGTTGGCGAACACGCATTAGATGTTTGACGCACCAGGATGCCGTCGCTTCTCTGGCGTCGCGCTATGCGTCAATGTAAGTTGTAATCAAAACGCCACGGAACGACTTCAAACGGCAACGGGTGGTTCGTGCTCGAGAAGCCAGTCTTCCAGTATGACGTGTTGAACAAGCGGAGCTCGCAGTAAGGCCGTGCGCGCCGGCAACAAGGCTTGGAGCCAAGGACGGCCGACCATTCCCGAGACTGCGCGCAACCCTAAACTTGCTTTCATTTGGGTTTCCACGTTGTCTTGCAATCGATGATACGTCGCGGGGATGATGTTTGGCGTGGGACCGACATGAATGACCACGTCCGATCCCTGCGCTAGGGTTTCGTAGATTGCATCCCACAATAGTTGCGTATGGTCGGTCCATTGATGCAGTAGATCGCGGGCGTTGTAGTCGTTGTAAGACGGCTTCCCAGTGACCAGCGATAGCACCGGCGGTTTCGGCGGGGAAAGACCGCCGCCCATGGTTGCCATTAACATTGCGGCTCGATTCGGTACATTGCGTTGCCACATGATGGGCGTGTGCAAGGGAGGCCAGGGATGCTCGTTCTTGCGTAAGTGCAACCGGTCGTCGATCACGCCCTCAAGCTGCGATTTGAACCGATCGAGCGTGTCGTCCTGTCCCATCAACAATACCGAGTTGGGCGATAACACCGCCGAAACGCCAATCATCCCTTTTCCTTCTTGATTAACCTTTACGCACGCCCTGCGCAATTGATCTAAAGGCAAAGGCTTGGCGCGACAGAATAGCACGCCTAGCGTCAAGTCCGCAGCCAAACGGACGCAGTCATCGGCAAAGGCCACCGGTATTTTGACGGCGTCTTCAAACGGGATGACGCCGGTAACCGCGAGCGCCGCGATTTCGCCCAAACTAAAACCAAAGCAGAATCGAGCGTTCGCAATGTCAATCTGAAAGAATCGCCGCAGCAATTCTACTTGAGCCGCCTCGATGGCCACAATCAGCGCGACGGCGTCAGCATACGTTTCGAGCGACGTCTCTTCATTTCGCTGTACTCGATCCACCAAATTGATGCCGCGCCCCGCGACTTTTGACGCGCTGATCGAAGCATTATCTAAGTGTTTCGCCACGATGGCTCGATATCGGGGATGGGCCAACAATTCGGCGGTCCGCCCCAAATTGGTGACGTTATACCCGCGAAAGGCGAACACGGCTGACGGTAAACGTGCTTTGAGTTGTCTTGGGTCCATGGAGCGCATGTGAATGGTGCAAAGGGGCGCCTGATTGTACCAACGATGGCGACCCGGGCGCGACGCGGCCGACGGCAAATCCGAACCGTTGCGTCTTGGCGTCGGCGCGGGTAGAATCACAAACAACTAGGGATTTGTGGCCGCTTGCAGCCTGAACTGCTAAAGTGCCGTCGTCCATTCCGAACCGCGTACTGGACGATCCGCGAAGTCATCAAGCGCCGCCGCAAAGTTCCCTTTTGCGGCGGCGTTTTTTGTTTCGCTGGCCGAACCTTTCCATCTTCGATGGCATGTCGAATCTTATGCAAAAACCGCGCGCCATGACACCTGCGCCCAATGCTGCGCCTACGATTGGTCCTTCGACGATAGCCGTTCACGCAGGAGAGATGCGTCAAAAGCCCGGCGATTCGATCACCGACCCGATTTTCTGCGCTTCGACCTACACGTTCGAAAATACGCAGGATGTAATTACGTTTATCGAGCAAAAATTGCCGCGCGAAGAATATGGCCGCTACGGAAACCCTGGTGAGAAAGTTGTCGAAGCAAAACTTGCGGCGATGGAGAGGGGCGAAGACGCCGTACTTTACGCCAGCGGCATGGCGGCGATTGTCGGGCTATTGATGACGAAACTTAACTCGGGCGACGAAGTGGTGTTTTTTGATGAGTGTTATCACCGCAGTCGGGAGTTTTGCAGCAAACATTTGTCCCGCTTTGGAGTGGTCACGCGTCAAGTCAAAGCGTGCGATTACGTGGCGATGGAATCCGCCATTACCCCACGGACACGTCTGTTGATCAGCGAATCGCCGACAAACCCCCATATGAGCGTCGTAGATCTCGAACGGTTCGCAACGCTTGGAAAGAAACATGGGATCGAAACGTTGATCGATGCAACGTTGGCCACGCCGTATAATGTACAGCCTCTGACGTTCGGAGTTGATTACGTTCTCCACTCGGCGACAAAATACTTGGGCGGACATAATGACCTTTTGGCCGGGGTTCTGATTGGCGCTAAAGAGAAACTGGAGCCGGTGCGCCGGTTACGGGGGATCATGGGGGCCATTAACTCGCCGCATAACATGTATCTGTTGTCGCGCGGGTTGAAAACGTTTGAGTTGCGAATGCAGCGGCATAACGCCAATGGGATGGCGGTGGCCGAATTTCTTGCGGAGCATCCTCGTGTCGAACGTGTGTATTACCCTGGCTTGGCGAGCCATCCTTATCATGAAGTCGCCAAGGCGACCATGCGCGGGTTTGGAGGATTAGTGACCTTTTTGATTCGAGACGCAAGTTGGCGAGAAACGGCGAATGTAATCGATGCGGTTCAGATTCCGCGCATCGGACCCAGTTTGGGCGGCGTCGAATCGCTCATTGAGCAACCGCTCGTCATGAGTTACTACGAATGCTCGCCCGAAGATCGGCGGCGATTTGGCATTCCTGACAATATGGTCCGGCTTGCCTGTGGTATAGAAAACGCGGAAGATTTGATCGAAGACTTGAAGCAGGCGCTGGAGCATTAATGATGGAGTTTCGCACTCGCGCCATTCATATTGGCAACGAACGGGATCCCCAAACAGGCGCCGTTGTGCCACCCATTTATCTGTCCACGACGTTTGTGCAGCCCGGCGCCGGACAGTGGGGGGAATATGACTATTCACGGAGCGGAAATCCAACGCGCCGGGCCTTTGAAACTACATTAGCGTCATTGGAGGAAGGAACGGGAGCGCTCGCCTTCGCCTCCGGCATGGCGGCTACGCATTGCGTCACGATGCTCTTACGTGCAGGCGACCATATCGTGGCCGGTTCCGACATTTACGGCGGAACCTACCGGTTGTTGCACAAAATAGTCAGCCGATCGGGAATCGACGTGAGCCTGGCCCCGTCGCATGATTTGACGCAGTTGAGTGGGGCGTTTCGGCCCAACACCCGGTTAGTTTGGATTGAAAGTCCTGGTAACCCTTTGATGTCCATTACCGACATCGCGGCGTGCGCGGAACTTGCACATCGAAACGGTGCATTGCTTGCCGTCGACAGCACCTTCGCCACCCCTGTCGTGACTCGGCCGTTGCAGCTCGGGGCGGACATTGTCATGCATTCCGTCACCAAGTATCTGGCCGGCCATAGCGATGCACTGGGAGGAGCGATTGTCGTTCGTGATCGCAAGCTATATGACGACTTATACTTCATACAAAATGCAACCGGCGCAGTCCTTGGGCCTTTCGAGTCGTTTCTTGCAAGTCGCGGATTGAAAACGCTCGAATTGCGAGTGCGTGAACAATGCACTACCGCCCAACGGTTGGCGGATTGGCTTCAGAACGACAGTCGCGTTCGTCAAGTGCTTTATCCGGGCTTACCGCAACACCCTGGGCATGAGATTGCGAAGAGGCAGATGGACGGGCGCTTTGGAGCTATGCTTACCTTTGAAGTGGCAGGCGACTTTGAAAAAACGAAGCGCGTGGCTGAAGCAACCAAACTATTTCAATTGGCGGTTAGCTTGGGCGCGGTGGAGTCGCTGATTGAACAACCTGCGTCAATGTCGCATGCGAGCTATGATCCCAAAGACCGCGCCGCGCATGGCATTTCCGACGGATTGATTCGGCTGTCGGTTGGACTCGAGGCGTTTGAAGATTTGCGCGACGATCTCGACCAGGCCCTCAATGCATGACCCGCGGTTCGTACAACAACCACGCTCAAGAACGCAAGCAAGGCCGGCATTCCGGCCTCGTTTGCTTTAAGAACGTAGAAATTCAGGCGAATCTGCGCCATTCCACCAAGTGACTCGCGAGACGCAGGTTTCCGGCCCTACGATCTCGCGGATCGGGCGACTTTTTATCGTGCGATTCGTTGAATAGCGGGTTGAAGTCTCGCGCCTCGAACTCCCGTTCGGGTCGATTCGATGGGAGGTCGTGGCGGCTGCTCAGGATCATCTCGAAACGGGTCCATATGGTCTTCAGGCTGCGGTTGCAGAACTTCCGGGTCGAGCATCATGGTCGCCGGCGTTTGACCGTGAGCTGCGCCCGCCTCACAACATTGGCCCACGCAGGGCCACAGATCAAAACCACAGGGATCGCATCCTGGCTTGCAGCATTTCTTCTTGCTTGAGAGCGCCTTATCCATACGGCTCAACAGAGCTTCGAGGGGATACTCTCGCTTACAACATTTTCGACATGATGATGACGAGCATTGACATGAGACGGTAGGACAACATTTCGCTTCGCACTTGGGCGCAGGGCAACACTTTGGTTCACAAATTGGTTGGGGGCAACACTTGCGTTCGCGTACCGGCGGAGGACAGCATTTGGGTTCGCAAATGGGTGTCGGACAACAGGTAGGTTGAGTGGTGGTCGTCGGACAGCAACGGACTTCACAACCGCAACTTGCCCCTGAGGAATGAGACATACCAATGAACTGCGCTATAGTCGGTCGACCGGTTCCTGGAGACTGTCCAAACGCAGTCGCTGCCGTCGCAAGCGCCAAGAGCAGCGGCATCGCTGGCAAGGCAAATTTCATTGTGTCGCTCCTCCATGAAACGAAAATGCAGCCGTCTTCAATGATTCTTTCGGCCGGCGCCGCTTGCCCCATGACGACGGAGCTAAGTGCTAAGTTAGCTCCCCACGCTGCACTCCGAATTCGTGAGGCGGCGCCTTGGGGGCAAATTGTTGGGATCGTCTATGCAATTTGAGCGTGCAAAATCCCGTCCGTGGAATAACTCATCGAACCGTTGCCGCCGGAAAGAACAAATCTTTCGGCACGAACCGCAAACTGTTCGCGATCGGCAAAGTTGTACGAGACACCCTATTCTGCCTCCATCGCGCCGGCATCCTGCAAGAAACTGCGGTCCAAGGTCGCAGTAAACTTTTTGCGGGGGCAGGGTTAAGAGATAAAGCAGATGCTCGGTCGATAAAACCAGTCCTGCGGGGTGACTTGAGCCGCGCCGGTGGTTATTCCTGTCCATAATTAGGCGCAGCGGGACCGACGGTAGGGCCGGTTGGTGCGGCGTCGCGCGCTTGTTGGATTTCGCGGGCTAATTGACGATACGTTGCGTCGTCCGGCCGTAGCTTGCGAAGACGGTCCACGTAGTCGAGAGCGTCCGACCATTTCCCAACCCTTTGAAAAAACAGCGTCAGCCCCAGTACAAACTCTGGGCTTGTAGGTTCCAAGGCCACGGCACGTCGCAAAGCGACTTCTGCCTCATTCACGTTGCCTTGGAGGTAAAGCGCCATACCATAACGATATTGCAACGAGGCGATTTCGGGCGCGAGTGCTACGTCGCGTTTCAACAGAGTAAGTTCTTCTTGTCGAAGTTCTTCTGATTTTGCTCGATGTTCTGCAGCCTCTTCCAGCGCAGCAGCGCCCCGTGTACGGTCGCCTTGGTAAGTTGCTTGTTGGGCCTCGCGCTCTTGGCCCTCGGCGATGCGATCGTACAATGCGGCAAGATTGGATCGAGGACCTGTGACGTTAGGTTCGACTTGGATCGCGGTTTGATACGCCACAATCGCCTTATCGTCTTCTCCAAGGTTTTCGTGGATTATCCCAACGGTTAACCATGCGCCAGCGCGATCATCGTTGACCAGCACCCCAGCCTTAAATTCTTCAATCGCTGTTCGAAACGCCTGCCGTTGCAGCCCATCGAGCTCGGACAAGGGGGCCGCGGACAACGTTCGAGCCGCCTCCGTTCGCACAAGACGTACCGGATCGTTCAGTAGAGGCGGAAGATCCTCAATCAAAATTTCATGCGGCGCCAATTGCAAATTGGCGATCGCCGTCGCGCGAATTTGAGGATCTGGATCGTCTAAGAGTTTCCGCGAGGTTTCGAGGGTTTCGCGTGTAGGAAACTGCGCTAGCTGTACAGCAGCGCTAGCTCGCACCATGGCCGATAATTGCCGGTTTAGTGCAACGGAAACTAAATCACCCAGCGAATTTGGATCGCCCTCCCAAGCGGCTTTGAGAACACCAGCATAGTCTGGCAACTCAGGCTGTTTGGCGCCATACCATTCAACCACCGCCTTGGCCGCCCATTCATTCACTCGGTCTAGTTCGCGGGCAATCTCTTGATCACCTGCTTCGGCCAGGCGCAACCAGTCGGCGTATTGCGTGAGTGAGTCGCGTTTTTTCGACGAGATTCGTTCCGTCTCGATATGGCAACCCGTGCATGCATTGGGCGTTCCTAGTCGGACGGAAAGGTCGGGTCGGGGGACTCGCAAACTGTGATCGCGACGTGGATCGACAACCATATAGGTTGTGGCGGGCATGTGGCATTCGACGCATTGCGCACCGGCTGAACCTACGCGGTGGTTGTGATGAGCGGGCGAATCGTATTTTCCGGCCGGATGCTGATGACACGAGGTGCAAACTTTATTGCCTTCGTGTTTTAGTTTCGCCGTGTGCGGATCATGGCAGTCGGTGCATCGGATCCCTTTATGAAACATCTTGCTCTGAATAAACGATCCGTAATCGAAGACTTCATCTCGTATTTGTCCGTCGCAGTGATAGGTCAGAGGTTGCAGCAGCTCGTTCGAATAAAAGTCGTGGTAGTCGCTGCCGGGAAGAAAACCCTGCTGGACCACTCGACGTCGCGAGTGGCACGCTGCGCAAGTTTCGATCTCAACCAGTGGATCCTCGGACTTGAGGTGGGGCAAACCGTAACCATGTTTTCTATCCCAGAACAACCATTTGCTCTTGGCGAGTTTCACGTGCGCGCCGCCGGGACCATGGCAGGCTTCGCAACTTACATCAATCTCGGAGAATGTCGTGTGATAGCTTCGATGAGCGACGTCGAAGTTCTTTTGCAGGTTCGTCGAGTGGCACTCGGCGCACGTGGTGTTCCAACGTTGCATGATGCCGGTCCAATGAAGCGGGTCGTCGGGCTCAAGCTTGCCATCAACGTCTGGCGGCGGCTGGTAAAACCAACGCTTATTGAGCGTATCCCACGAAATCCGAAGCACTTGGAGTCGGGCGATCTCATTCGCAGGCATTTCGGGGGTACGGTCAAACTCGACCATATATTGCTGAAGCGGCGTTACGCCAAACACATATTTGACTTCGAAATCTTCAAGGTCGCCTGTTGGTCCCTCGGTGCGAATCATATACCGTCCGCCATCACGATACATGCGGGAAGTCATGCCATGGTGGGTAAACTCTGCGTCGTTGAAATCGCCCAGGACGGATTCCGGAGTGGCGTGGTCCATCGCCAAATCATGATGTGACCCTTGCCATTGAGAATGTTCACCTGCGTGGCATTCGACGCACGTTTGCCGGCCTACGTACTCGGGCTGTAATTCACTTGGCGGCAATACCGTCCACCAGTCCGCGAAGACCAGGCTCCCACAGATGAGAAGGATACCGCCAATCAATAAAAACGCTGGGAAAAGTCGTCGCCAACGCGATTTAGCAACGTGGGCGAGCGCTTCCGACGGACGCGATTTACTCATCGAGAGAAACAAGGAGCGATTACGGTGAGGCGAAGTTGCACGGGAGTTTCATCCTCCATCGTAACCAAGCCAGTGACATTGCCAAATCCCCTGCGGTTCAGGAGAATGGAAAACACCAAGATTGAGGAATTTACTATGAATTTGCCGCGGAATCCGACACGGCCCGTGCGGATCGGGTCAATTGTCATTGGCGATGGCAACCCCATCGCCATTCAAAGTATGACCGCCACGCATACGCGAGATGTGGCTGCCACCGTCGAACAAGTGCGCGATTTAGAAAAGGCGGGCGCTGGGGTTGTTCGTATTGCGGTCGACAGTCAACGAGACGCCGAAGCGCTTGCGGAGATTCGCAAACAGACGACGGCGAACCTGGCCGTCGATCTTCAGGAAAACTACCGATTGGCGGAAGTTGTCGCGCCCCACGTCGATAAGATTCGCTATAACCCAGGACACCTTTACCACCATGAGCGTGAAAAGCCGTGGCAAGATAAAGTCAAGTACATCGCAAATGTCGCTGGTGAAAATGACTGTGCGTTACGCGTAGGGGTTAATTGCGGGAGCGTCGACCCCGCAAAACGCGAGAAATACGCGCAAGAAGACGTGCTCACTCCCATGTTGGAGAGTGCTTTCGACCATTGTGACTTGCTTGATTCCTTAGGTTTTTATCGTTATTGCGTTTCTTTGAAAGATTCGGACCCGCAGAAAGTCATTGCGGTCAATAAGCGGTTTGCGAACGAACGCCCCGAGATTCCACTCCATTTGGGGGTAACAGAGGCAGGCATCCCGCCGGATGGAGTCATCAAGACCCGCATCGCGTTTGAGCAACTCATCAGCCGAGGAATCGGTGACACGATTCGCGTCTCACTTACCGTTCCTAACCCGCGTAAGATCGAAGAAATTGAAGCAGGAAGGCAAATTTTGGCGGACATCGCGGCCGGACGGGTGCGATCAGTGGTCGATTTCGGACTGAACTCGCTCAATATCATCGCCTGCCCCAGTTGCTCACGTGTCGAGAACATGGCTTTCATCGAACTGGCAGAGAAAGTCAAGGAAATGACGCAATACGCACGCGAACACGCGCTGACGATTGCGATTATGGGATGCCGGGTGAACGGTCCGGGCGAAACGGATGATGCTGATTTGGGTCTGTGGTGCGGGCCAAGTCATGTCAACCTGAAACGTGGCAAAGTGACGCTCGGCGCTTTTCCCTATGACGCAATTCTTCCTAGACTTAGGGCCGAACTTGACCTGTTGATTGCCGAACGGCAAACAGCGTCGGTCTAATACCTCGTTGGAACGACCTCAGGCGGATCGCTAACTTTTTACGGAAGGCGCCCGAACAGCGATGGAACGCTGGCCATGGTATTTGGGATGCATCGTGCTCACCGGGTGCGCGCTTGGTCGCGTCGCACCCTCAGCGCCTCCGAAGGGAAGCCAAATTGTTCGCGGCCCTATGGTCGTCGAGGCCGACTTTCAACTCAAAGGCGACGATCCCATTATTGGTCAATTAACGGACCTGCAATCCGTGGTGGGGACGACGTTGCAGCTACCAGTTACGTCGCAGCCTGTCATTGTGCACATTTTCTCGTCGAGCGATCGGTTTCACCAGTATCTCGAACACCGTTTCCCAGGTTATCCCGTTCGCCGCGCATTCTTCATTAAACACCAAGGGCGCTTTGAGGTATGCGCACAGTGGGGCGAACATATTGTCGAAGATCTACGCCATGAAATGACCCATGCCTGCCTACATGCGGCGGTGGGCGACCCGCCTTTATGGCTCGACGAAGGGTTAGCTGAATACTTTGAAATCCCTCCCCATACTGGTGGGTGGCATGCTTCGCATGCGGAGCTGTTAGGTCGCGAATATGTCGCGGGACGCTGGCGCCCCCATTTACCTCAGCTCGAGGCGCTATCGTCTCCTGCTGACATGACGCAACTCAATTACGCGGAGGCCTGGGCATGGGCGTACTTGCTTTTGAATACAACACCGGCCAGACGAGAACTGCTCGTGCATCATCTCAACTCTTTGTCTCAAAACGCCGCCTCACAACCACTGGGCGAATTGCTCTATCGAAACGAAGTGGCGCCGCACGACGCATTGATCGCCATGTTGAGCCGCGAATCAAAGATGAAATAGCAATTCAACCTCGAAGGCCGCTGGTATTCGTTCGACCGATCGAGTCCCCAGATAATGAGGGTGGTGCTGGGCAACGTCTTGATGGGGAGGCGCACGCTATCGTGAGAGGTTTCGCACAAGTCCCAACTGCCCGCCGACCGCCGTTCTGCAACGCTCAAGCATGTAAAGTCATTCGTGGCCCTTGCAACGGAGTACTCGTGCCGCCATCGGAATTTCATTCGATGTTTCAGTGGACGCGACACGAAGGCCGTTTTGCTAAAATTCGCACCGAGTCGTGATGTGGGGTTCTTTTGCACCCGATCCAAGGGGCGGCTAAAAACAGGGGCTAACTCGAAGCGCAGCCGACAACCTTTGTTGATACTCTTTGCGACCGATCTCAATGGCGCCCATCCGACCGGTATGGGGGGACCAGACTTGAATATCCATTAAGGTAAAACCGCGCTCGCGGAGCCGATCGACAAGATGAACGAGTGCAACCTTTGAAGCGTCTGTCTCTCGGAAAAACATCGACTCCGCGGCGAATAAGCCATTCAAAGCGACGCCAAATACTCCACCGACCAAATGGTTGTCACGCCACGTCTCCACACTATGCGCAAAACCTCGGTGGAATAGGTCTTGATAGGCTGCTTTCATCGAAGCGGTGATCCAAATTCCATCACTGGCTCCTCGTGGCATCGAGCATTGGTCGACGACCTCACGAAACGCCGTGTCGTAGCGAACTTCGAAACCGCCTTTGTGCAACCGACGGCGGAGACTTCGTGCGACGTGCAGCCCGTCGAATTCGATAATTGCTCGCGGATCGGGCGCAAACCATGCGGTCATTTGTTTTCGCCCAAAGCAAATGGGCCACAAGAAGACGCCACGGCGATAACCTTCAAGCATCCATTCGGCGGAGGTTTCGCCGCCGAGCATCAGTAAACCGTCCGGTTCGGCCATTTCAACCGGAGGGAACGCGATTTGATTTTCACCAAACCAGCCCATACCTAAATAACGGTCAGAAGTTTCGGCGCATGGGTTATCCGTGAACTGTGTCAGAAACGATTACGGACGCGTTTCCAATGGCTCGTGCGCTACGATAGGACCGAACCGAGTCAACTGAATACAAACCTACGGCCGCCCAAATGAAGCTGAAACTTACAAGTTGAGTCTGAGTAAACGGTTCATCAAAAACAAGCACGGCCAGGACGAATTGGATGCTTGGCGCCAAGTATTGCAGGAAACCAAGTGTCGCCATTCGTAGCCGGCGCGCCGCTCCAGCGAAGAGTAACAGTGGCACGGATGTCACCAGTCCGCCTGCGACTAACAATCCCACCGTGGGCGCGCCAGCCGTCCAAGCTTCTCCTGTACCGCGCGCCTCCAGCATCCCAAGGAGTGTCATTGCCGGCAGAGTTAGTAACGCCGTTTCAATAAATAACCCCAGGGCTGCATCGACACCCACAGTCTTGCGCAACAAACCATACAACGCAAACGAGCAAGCCAGGATAATGGCGATCCACGGTATACCATCCCCGAGAGTTGCGAGATTGACGACTCCCAAACCCGCCAAGGCCAAGCTGGCCAACTGCCAAGGGCGCAGTCGTTCTCGGAGAAATACGATACCCAGAAAAACGTTAACCAGTGGCGTAATAAAGTAACCTAAACTTGCCTCCAAAACGCGTTCGATCGAAACCGCGTAAATATAGGTGAACCAATTGATCGCGATCAGCACGGTGCTTGCCGTAAGCCGAAGCATTACGGGTCGAGAACGAAAGGCGGAACCAAGGTCCTGACGCCTCCCCCAAACAACAATCAAACCAGTCAAAAGGACGAAAGACCAAATGACACGATGGGCCAAAACCTCTAGCGGTGGCAAGTGCTTCAAGGCGCGGAAGTAAAGTGGAATAATTCCCCATAGTCCGTAAGCGCCTAAACCGTACATCAAGCCCAATCGCGACGATGCATTTTCCCAGTTATTCAAGTCGATCTGTCGAGTTAAATTCCCCCGTCAACCCAACATGGCTGACGATTCTTCAAAAGGTAATCATAGGAGTCAACCGGCAGTTTGGGCAACCACTTTCCGGCAAACGATGAGTTTTCACAAGGTTTTCGGTGAATCACGATAAGCGGTCGGTTGAATTCCAACGGCAACCCACGTCGCAATACCATCCGTGATTGGATTTGCATAACATTTCTTACAAATTCGCAGAACCACTACCGGCGCGCCGAACACACTGAGGATTCACATAAATTCGGTCTCGCTCCGCATACCGTCGTAACGCCATTCCAATTCAACGACCCAACCGCTCGTCGTTTTGCTGAGTTACGTCGACAATTCTCAGTTGACGAACCTCACTGATACGCATCGGTAAACTTGGATGTTTGCATTCCCGGCATGTTTTCCAGTATCTTAGAGGTCGTTACGAGTCGAATTCCGAGCCACGTTTGCTGGGGTGTCGCATCATGTATGGGGTTGGGAGGGCAGCTCTTTTTGCTCTGTTGTCTTGCGGCGTGCTTGCTAGTCGAATCGATGCGGATCAACCAAATAGTAGCGATATCGCCTTCTTCGAATCTAAAGTTCGACCCCTACTCATAAAAAGCTGTTACGAGTGCCATTCTGAGCAGTCCAAATCGGTCCATGGTGGTTTACGATTAGATACTCGAGTTGATGCGCTGCGCGGTGGGGACAGCGGCCCGGCGATTATCCCCGGTGACCCTGGTTCGAGTTTATTGATTGCCGCGGTGCGATACAGCGACGACCTGCAGATGCCCCCCGAAGGGAGACTCCCGTCCGTAGACGTTCAACTGCTTGAAGAGTGGATTGAGCGCGGCGCTTACATGCCGGACGACCGCAATCCGGCAAGTTCCCGACGTTCAGAAATTGATTGGGAGCAGGCGCGACGTTTTTGGTCGTTCCAAGACTTGCAAAAACTTCCGACGCCTCCGATAACCGATTACACATGGCCGCTAAACAAGATCGACTTTTTTATTCTGGCGAAGTTAGAGGAAAATAACTTACGACCCTCCATTGCCAGTGATAAAACAACTCTGATTCGCCGAGCCGCGTTCGACATAACGGGATTGCCGCCTTCGCCTGATGATGTGAAGGCGTTTCTTAACGATGATTCTCCGGACGCGTATGAACGGCTAATCGATCGGCTGCTTGCCTCGCCCCACTACGGCGAACGTTGGGGACGTTACTGGCTCGATATGGCGAGGTACACCGATGACGTCGCCTCGTGGTTACAGTCGACGGCAAATGCATGGCGTTACCGCGACTGGGTGGTCCGCGCGTTCAATGAGGATCGCGATTATCGCGAGTTTGTTAAAGCTCAGTTGGCCGCCGATATGTTGGAGGATGCTCCGATCGAAGATCTTGCCGCACTGGGTTTTTTAGGCATTAGCCCAACCTATTGGAAAGAATTGAAACTTGCACCTGATGTAATTAAGACCGTCGTCGCGGAGGAATGGGAAGAACGAATTGACGCAGTGACTCGAACCTATCTTGGTCTCACCGTCGCATGCGCCCGCTGCCATGATCATAAATTTGATCCGATTACCACACACGACTACTACGCGCTGGCGGGCGTCTTCGCGAGCACCCGGCTGGTAGATCGCTTTCTTCTGCCAAATTCGGAAGCAGAGTCTGTCGCGAACGCGCGACGTGAGGTCGCGGCTTGGGAGGCCGAGATCGAGCAACTAGCTAAAGACAAAACGAACCCTAAGGCAGTCGAAAAGATCACGGAACTGCGGAAACTCGTCAGTGAAAAGAAGGCCGTCACGCCGAATTACGACGCACCGCAGGTGTGTGGCGTCGATGACGCGAGTATTCACGTTCTGCCCGACGGGCCCGATGCGACTCGCGTCGAGTATCGCGTGGGTGAGTCGCTCGATCTTCATATTCAATTACGCGGCGATCCTGCGAAGTTAGGCGATTTAGCGCCTCGCCGGTTTCTGCGAGTTTTTTCACTCGACGAGCCGCCCGTTTTTAGAAAGGGCAGCGGTCGACTTGAGTTTGCAGAGGCAATCGTCAACAACGCTGGCTCTTTGGCTGCTCGAGTCATCGTCAATCGTGTATGGAGTCATCACTTTGGCCGGGGCTTGGTTGACACGCCGAGTGACTTTGGCGCGCAGGGTTCGCCTCCTTCGCATCCCGAATTATTGGACGATCTTGCTGCGCGCTTCATTGAACATGGTTGGTCGCTCAAATGGTTGCATCGCGAGATGATGCTCTCAGCAACGTATCGACAAGTGTCGGGAACTCATGTTCCTTCCAATGGTCGGAAGTTAAGGAGCGACGAAACGTCGTCGCCAGAAGCTGCCGGCTTATTAGTCGATCCGGACAATCGGTTGTTATGGCGCATGAATCGTCGGCGCCTGGAATTTGAACCATGGCGCGATGCGATGTTGGCGGTGTCGGGCGTCCTAGACTACCGCGTGGGAGGATCTGCACAAGATTTGCATGACGAGAGCAACACGCGACGCACCCTTTACGGGCGAATCAACCGTGATGATCTCGAGATCACTCTCAGGCTTTACGATTTTCCTGATCCTGCGTCACATAGTCCGCATCGAGAAGCAACAACAACGGCGCTCCAAAGTTTGTTTGTCTTGAATGGCCCGTTTGTGCAACGGCAGTCCGCAGCACTCAACGAGCGGATTGCTAAGGAGCAACCTGTTGACGACCAGGCGCGAATTCAACGTGCGTATGAACTGCTGTTCTCTCGCGCGGCGACCGAACGCGAAGTTCAGCTTGGTCTTGAATTCGTAAGCAAATCAACCGAGGTAAACAAAGCCTGGAATCTCTACTTCCAAGCGTTGTTGGGAACGAACGAGTTTTTCTTTATCGATTAAAGTGGACCAAGGGATGAATCGACTGCGTTCGTCACAATGTTCTCGACGCGAGGCATTGCAAACGCTTGGTGGTGGACTAGGCATGTTGGGCGCCGCATCGCTGCTCACGGCGACAGCCGAGGCAGGCTCTGGCGCCCACTTCTTGCCACGCGCCAAGCGTGTTATTCACCTTTTCATGAACGGTGGACCGTTTCAGGCGGATTTTTTCGATCCTAAGCCGATGCTTGAGAAGTTTTCCGGTCAACGTCCGGCCGAAGTACAACTCCGAACGGAACGTGCGACCGCAGGACTCTTGCCGTCGCCTTTCAAGTTCGTAACTTCAGGAAATAGCGGCGTTCCTGTTAGCGAACTGCTGCCTCAGTTGTCGCGCCATATCGACGAGGTTTGCGTCCTTCGATCCGTATATACCGACAACCCCAACCATGGCCCGGCGCTGTACTTAATGAACAATGGGACGATTACGCCGCGTCGACCGAGTATGGGGTCCTGGCTCCTTTACGGCTTGGGCAGTGAGAACGATAACTTACCCGGATATGTCGTGCTGTGCCCTGGCCGGCCAGTACGTTTCTCCGAACTTTGGACAAGCGCATTCCTCCCCGGTGAGTTTCAGGGCACCTACATTAACCACAGCGATCTCCATCCGGAAAAACTAATCCCGTTTCTCCGCAACGCACAAACGAACGTCGACGACCAACGCCGGCAGGTCGAATTGTTACATCGTCTGAACGAGCAGCATCTTGCAGAACGAAAGAATGATAGCGCCCTCGAGGCGCGCGTGAAGGCGATGGAGTCCGCCTTTCAGATGCAGTTCGAAGCGAGCGACGCCTTTGACTTAGCGCGAGAACCTCAAATGATTCGGGACGAATACGGCGGAGGTCACTTCGCGCACGGTTGCTTGATCGCGCGTCGCCTCGTCGAACGGGGCGTCCGTTTCGTGCAAGTTTACTACGGGAATGGACAACCGTGGGACACACACAGCAATCATCACGAAAGTGTGAGGAGTTTGGCGAAAGACATCGACCAGCCAATTGCGGCGCTGTTAGGCGATCTCAAACGACGTGGATTGCTTGAGGAAACGCTAGTCATCTGGGGAGGCGAATTCGGCCGGACTCCCACCTCAGAAAATGGTAATGGTCGCGATCACAATCATTACGGCTTTTCGATGTTTCTCGCTGGTGGAGGTGTGCGCGGCGGCATGACCTACGGCGCCACCGATGACTTCGGTTTCCGCGCGGTCGAAAACCGGCTCCACATTCACGATTTGCACGCCACGGTGCTTCACTTGCTTGGCCTCGATCATGAGCGATTGACCTACCGCTATGCCGGCCGTGACTTCCGACTCACGGACGTCCACGGCCGCGTTGTTCGCGACATTCTCGCCTGAACCCGGCATTCGAGGCGTCGTGCAACCACGTGGTTGACAGTACGCCACACAGATTCACGCAGTCGCCTACGGTTCTTCAATTTGCTCTCCGCCGAGCAAATTGTCGGCGAGTAAATTATCTTTACCTCCCTTAATGTGGAGCACGATTCCTGGCGACGCCTGATCTTGTCGATCATCTCGGATCAGGCAGTCTGAAACTCGGCTTTGCGATACATTCTCCAATCGCAACTCGACGCCTTCGCAATCAAGCACGTTGCAGCCCGTCACGTTCACACGCCGGCAATCACGTAGCACCACGCCATCCGGACCAAGTATGCCGTGAAAGTGGTTGTTTGCGATCACCGCGTCTTCGCAACCTTGAATCAGCACAGCGTTATTCGTCGGCCCTGCATAACCATAGGGCGGATTGCGCTCGCACACATTACCCGTCATTGTAAAATGCGAGCAGTCGATGAGTCGAAGATTGTGTTGAAAGCCTTGCCAAATCGTATTGCCGGTAATGGTGACCCCCCGGGCTCCCACCAAATCGACATTGGTTTGCACGTCGGAAAGGACATTATCAGCAATGGTGATATTACCCCAATTGGCCTCATGAGTTTGCGCGTTCCGTTGAAATGAACTTTTGCCCAACACGCGAATATTGGCTGATTCAGGAGCATCGTGCGAGTGTTGGATCGTACAACCGACAATCGCTACCTCGGCAACAGAGCCGCTTGTGCAATCAAGCAGGACATTCGCCGTGGGAGGACCTTCTGGATCGTGATTTCCCTCGATATCACAACCCGTGATATGGATGTTTCGTACATCGCCGCCGCGGATAACGACGCCGCCTCCGCCGTTGTAGCTAATGTGACAAGCACTAATATTGGATTGGTGCAAGTTGACATGGTCGTAGAAGACCCCGATCCCACGGTTTTCATAGATGTGACACGCATCCAGCAAGACATTGCGATTGCGTTTCACCAAGTGCACCCCGTGCAACAACCTGCGGAGGACAACTTGCGACAACGTAAGTTGCATTACGCCAGTCGCTTCGATACCTGAGGCTTCATTGTGCGATCCGATAATTTCTAGGCCCGTAACGCACGGCATGCGCTGACGGTCCCAAACGTTGTCCTTGAATGAGGCTGGGTCTGCTGTTCCTTCATGCGTACCCACAAACCGGAATGCAGGCCCTGCGCCTTCCATCACGACGGTCGCCACGCCATCCCCGCGTAATGATACAAATCCCGATTGATCAAGTTCGATGCTGATCGTTTTCGTGATACGAAACACACCGCGGGGAAAGACCACACTACCGCCTGCGTTCACCGCTTGTTGAATTGCTGCCGAGTCGTTATTTTCCCCATCTCCACGAGCGCCAAATGATCGCACGTCGTTGAAAGGGGGGCCAGGGTTGTTCTGGCGTTCCTGGGAAACTTGCGCCGTGGCGGAGAGTCGCCAAATGGAGCAAACGAGCCCCGTTAACACCAATCCAGTCGCCAGGATTAGCCATCCCATACGATGCACGGTACACCTCTTGGAGATGAAAGATTAAGTCAGACGAAACGGCGGTATCGCCATGAATCAACGCCTTGCCGGCAACCTCGTGAGTAACACGCTTCAAAAGATGATTCACTGTGTCCACCGCTAACTACGCGCTTTATGACACGCCGAATCGCTATCCTAGTCGGGCAAACGGGGCCGGGTATTTCAACTCGCCGAGAACTCCATGCAATACGCCGGTCGTCAACTCCATTGCCATCAAGTATTCGCTTGGATAAGGCGAGCGGAGCATCGCCGCAAGGTCTGTTGAAAACCCAAAGCGGCGATAGTACGCGGGATCGCCAAGTACGATTATTCACTGTGTGTTATCCGTGCGACAGGTTTGGACGCCTTCGCGAATCAGTTGCGAACCGATTCCCTGCGACTGAAACTCAGGGAGCACACTGACGGGCGCGAGTGAAACACCCCGTATAATTCGGTCTTCAGCGACAATTGGCAATTCGCTGAAAGCGATATGTCCGATGATCGCGCCGGCGGCCTCAGCGACAAGCGAGACCCGAAGGTAACCGTCTTTACGTAACGCTTCGACAAGGTCAGCCTCAGCCGCTTGGCCAAAGGCGAGTTGATGGATGCTATAGATAGCATCACAATCAGAATCACACGCTACCCGAATCGTCACATTCACCATGACAATTGCCGATCCACCTTGGATTTGGCCATGAAATCCGTTAACCGGTTTGCGTTGTGGTGTCGAGTCTTGTCAACCATGTTTTGTGCAATTCAGACGGTGAACGTGCGAACGAACGGCTCATCCGGCTCGAAGCGCTGTACCTTCAAGTTCTAGTGGATCGCTTGAATTGATAAGAACCTGGCCGGGTATAGCATTCTCCAGCAACGACCGTCATGTGAATGTTATCCGGACTGCCTTTCTCACAACCCCTGCGGGTATAATTAGCGTATATCTTTAGTTGGTAGTTTGTACGCAAGGAGCAATTCTGTGCAGTTTGAACTTGACGCTCCGTTCCAACCTGCGGGCGATCAGCCGCAAGCGATCGAATCGTTATTTCGTGGACTGCAACAGGGGCGAAACCATCAAGTCTTGCTTGGTGTGACCGGATCAGGCAAGACGTTCACCATGGCCAACGTGATCCAAAAGGCGCAGCGCCCCGCCATGGTGATATCGCACAACAAGACGCTCTGTGCGCAATTGTATTCGGAGTTTAAGGAGTTTTTCCCGCGCAACGCGGTGCATTATTTTGTCAGTTATTACGACTACTATCAACCGGAAGCGTACATTCCGCAGCGTGACATTTACATAGAGAAGGACGCATCGATCAACGAGGAAATTGATCGCTTGCGTCTTGCATCGACGAGTTCGCTGGTGAGCCGGCGCGACGTCATTATTATCGCAAGTGTTTCGGCAATATACGGTTTAGGTTCACCAGATAATTACAAACAAATGATGGTCGCGGTCCACCGAGGGCAAACCTTAGATCGCGATAAAATGTTAATGAAGTTAGTGGACATACAGTATGAGCGAAACGATATCGCATTTGAACGGTCGCGATTTCGCGTGCGAGGCGATTGTGTCGAAGTTTGGCCGTCTTATGAAGAATATGCATTTCGAATTGAATTATGGGGCGATGAGGTTGACCAACTTTCAATTATTAATCCGTTGACCGGCGAGGTGATCAGCCACGAAGACCAGTTGTTTGTCTATCCGGCGAAGCATTTCGTCATGCCGGAAGATCGAATTCGATTCGCCGTTAAGAACATCGAAGATGAATTGAACGAACGCCTCAAAGTTTTTCGGGAACAAGGCAAGTTGCTCGAAGCGCAACGTTTGAATGCGCGTACTCGGTTCGATATCGAAATGATGACCGAAGTGGGGTATTGCCCTGGAATTGAAAACTACAGCCGTCACCTGGACGGTCGTAAGCCGGGCCAGGCTCCGCATACGTTATACGATTATTTTCCGCAGGATTATTTGTTGTTCATTGATGAATCGCACGTCACGGTGCCGCAAGTACGAGCGATGTGGCACGGTGATCGAAACCGCAAAGAAACCTTGGTTGAGCATGGATTCCGCCTCCCCAGTGCGTTGGACAATCGGCCCCTAACATTCGATGAGTGGGAGAAAAAGTTTCCCCAGGCGATTTATGTCTCGGCGACGCCCGGCGAATATGAATTGCAGAAGAGTTCCGGCGAGGTGGTAGAACAACTCGTTCGCCCGACGGGGTTATTAGACCCTGTTATCGAAGTGGCTCCTGCTCGTGGTCAAGTGCCGCACTTGTTGGAACAGGTAAAAGAACGTGCTGCCGCAAATGAGCGCGTCCTCGTTACGGCCCTCACGAAGCGACTTGCTGAAGACCTGGCTGCATGGTTGAACGAGAAAGGGGTCGCATGCAAATGGTTACATAGTGAATTGGACGCCTTCGAACGCGTCGAGTTGTTGCGGGAACTTCGGGAAGGGCGTTTTGATTGTTTGGTGGGAGTTAATCTGTTGCGCGAAGGTCTTGATCTTCCCGAGGTATCGTTGGTCGCGATTCTTGACGCCGATAAGGAGGGCTTCTTGCGGAGTGAAACATCGCTCATTCAGACGATTGGCCGTGCGGCGCGCAATGTGAACGCCAAGGTGATTCTTTACGCCGACAAGATGACGGATTCGATGCGCGCCGCGATTGATGAAACACGTCGTCGGCGAGCGCTTCAGGAAGACTACAATTCAAAGCATGGCATCACGCCCGAGACGGTCAAGAAGAACATTCGCCGCGGAATCGAATCGGAAGCCGCCGCGCATCGGGCCGCAAACGCCGCGGTCGGGCGAGACGATGAGTCCGTTTATGTGACCGAAGAATACATTCAAGAATTAGAAGCGGAAATGTTGGCGGCCGCAGAAAACCTGGAGTTTGAACGCGCCGGTATCATTCGTGATCGGATTATTGAAGTCAAGAAGTCGATCGGAAAAGAAATCACGGAAACCGAGTTGAAGGCGGCGTCGCAAACGACGCCAAAACGACGAAAAAAGACACGAAGTAGCGCCAAAATACCTCGACCAAAAAATTGAGTCGATTCTGGATCTGCGGGGCGCTTCATCCGCGCATTATTGTCAAGGCGGCAAAAGTCTTGCTCGCGAGGACCAGCATGAGTGATTATGCCGTGGGCATCAACACCATTAGGGCCGCTGCCGCCAGAATAGCGCCCTTCATCCATCGTACTCCGGTCATGACGTGTCGAACGCTTGACCGGATGACCGGCAAGTCATTGTTTTTCAAGTGCGAACAGTTTCAAAAATCTGGGGCATTCAAGTTTCGTGGAGCATGCAACGCCGTACTGAATTTGCCCGAAAGTGTGACGAAGAACGGCGTAGTGACCCACAGTTCGGGAAATCATGCGCAGGCGCTTGCTCTGGCGGCCCAGATGCAGAATATCGCCGCTTACGTTGTCATGCCCAGTACGGCTTCATCGGTAAAGCGTCACGCTGTCGAGGAGTACGGCGGCATTGTCACACTTTGCGAACCGAACCTCGCAGATCGGGAAGCCACTGCGAGTAAGGTTCAAATCGAGACCGGCGCAACCTTTATCCCGCCGTATAACCACAGCGACGTCATTGCGGGGCAAGGCACGGTTACGATTGAGTTACTCGCCGACGTTCCTGACGTGGATGCAATTCTCGCGCCGGTCGGTGGCGGCGGACTGATGAGTGGGATTTGTATCGCGGCCCGCGCTATAAACCCATCGGTAAGGTTAATTGCCGCCGAACCCACTGGCGCCGACGACGCGTTTCGGTCCTTCACGGTTGGTGAATTAATTAGTCAATGCGCTCCCAACTCCATTGCAGACGGACTTTTGACGAGCCTGGGTTCTTTAACATGGCCGATACTTCGCGATCATCTGGATCAAATCATCACAGTTACCGATGAGGAAATCGTTCGCGCGATGCGACTCGCGTGGGAGCGCGCGAAACTACTCATTGAACCAAGCGCCGCAGTTCCCTTGGCGGCGGTGTTGACTGAGGCGTTTCGACGAAATAGTGATTTCCAGCGCATCGGGATCGTGCTTTCCGGTGGAAACGTAAATCTCGACGCATTGCCATGGACGAAAAGCTGACTGGACAACGGCTCAGAACGGGCGAGTCCCAAATCCGGTTGGCTCTCAGAGTTCAGGCTGTGCGCCGAGGGATCCTACCAGGGACGCTTCGAAGTCGCCGGATTCGATCGTTGTAATCTGTGCAGCGACATGTTCACGACATTTTGTAATCAATGCATGGAGAGCCGCATCGTTATTTAACCGTTCCTTGGAGTACGTGTCCAAGTACAAGGCATGGCGACGATAGAGTGCAAGCTCGCGCTCCCGATAAACGCGTAGCCGGTGTTGGTACCAATCGCTTTGGAGCATCGTGTCACGGGCAAAGAGGTTTCGTATCTCGGGATCGTGTTCGGTTTTTCCTTCATACGATCCGAACGCCATGATCGTTACCAACGCCCGAAGCGGCGGACATAATTGGGTTACCGTGCCGTCCTCAAAGTAATGCTTTGCGACACGTTCGTGAGCCTCACAAATGTACCGGACTCCATCCGCAAACTCGGCTGGGTCCTGCGTCTCGGGTCGCAGGATGGACTCATCAAATACTTTGTCGGGATGATCGAAAACGCGCCCGAAAAACCTCGTCACGAACCGTTGCGTGATTCGATAACCGAGACGGCTTGCGAGGACGGGCTTCCCCTCATGCGTAAAATCCTGCAGTTTCTCTAACATCTCATGTTCGAGTAGAAACTCGGGACGCCTTTCCTCCGGCGTCATTCGGCACCAAACCTCCGGTATCAACAAACTGAGGTCGTGGTCGAATCGCTGGTTCGGGCCTACGTGTCCCGCCGCCGTGGAGAATCCGGCATGTCCGGTTAAAATCATCGCCACCAACGCGGCATTCAAATCAGCGGCCGGACGAACCGAATTGAAGGGGCCCTTCGTGAGTGCGCCTTCGCTGCCTGCTCCCGTGGTTGAAGGACTTTTTCCCGTGAGCGAACTGATGTAGTCCATAAACAACTCAGGCAAATCCTGATAGTGGATGGGACTATAGACGGCGAGTCCTCGAATGCCCCGTTTCGGTTCGGGTGGGTTGTTTCTTCGGCCAGCGAGCACGGCATTGACGGGAAGCGGAGTTGGTTTGTCCCCGGGCACACAGCGAAACAATCGAGCGCCCATTTCTGCGACATATTTGTTGGTCGGATTGACCATATCCGGACGATCTTGGAGATACCTTGGGTTTTTTGAAACCTGGCCTTCAATTCGACGCGGGTTGTCCGAACATACGACGAATCCGGTGTCGGAGTTTTTGACGGTTCGCAGGAGCTTTTTCATCGGCGGAGTAAAGGCGTCGAAGTCGACCGCCTTCTCAAGCATATCCAACACTTGCTCCTTCCGTAGCGGTTCAAAGTTCGAGGCGAAATTCACGTGTAACCGAGCTAAGTCCGCTTCCGCTTGTCGGTCAAAACCTCGATGAATTGCATCGTCCGGCCGTTGAAACAATCGGTATTCGCAATTCACGGCGAATTTATACGCATCCGGTACGGGCAAAAAAGATGTCGAAGAGTTTTCGCTGTTGTCGGCTCCTAGTGCGTCTCCTCCTCGTGGTGGTGGAAACATCACGTAACGCGCTGGGACGACAACCGATGCCGTAATATCGTCTTCCGTTTGCACCTTGGCTGCGGGCGCAAAGTCTTGGCGGACCTTGAAAAGACGCCAGCCGCGATCGCCGTGAAAACCGACGCGAAGGTACGTGCCTACAAGCTTTCGGTTATGGAGTTTGAGTTCGTTTCCTGGGCTGCCATTGACCATGTCCACACCGAAATGGTCGCGCCATTGTTCGCCCCACTCCGGCTGGTGAAAGCGTTTAATGATAAAAACGAGCGCTAGAATCCTACTTGGAATGGAGCGTAGCCACGCATTGTACTCATCGTTGTATTCGTCCGAGACCGTCAACAATTTGATCACGCTGCCTAACGATCTCAACGGGCTGAGCACGGCGCGGCTATCCTTGGGTTGAAATCGTTGCTCCTGTGGTCGATTGTTTCGCCAGCGATCCGCATAAGATCGATCAAAGATCGACTGTACAATTTTCATGTCTTCATCGAAATTAGCAACGAAGATAGGTCCATATTGCATGTAGTCCCATAGCGACTTGCTGATCTCGCTTTTGCCGCCGCCGCTAACGGTGCATGGCTTGTGGCAGAACACCCCCTCCGCTGCCGTGCCGATTAAACGCCAACTTGGAGCCGAAGGGTGCTTTTCAACTCGCAACTTATATCCCGAAGGCGCCATGTAAATCCGATTGGGAAGCAACGGGATGGAAACGAGTTGGTCTGCACGCTTCCAGGTAATGCTTTGTCGGCGTAAATCCGCCAGCGCGTCTTCGGGAATGTAGATCAATTGCGGATGATTACGGTCGACGCCGTATCCTTCCGGCCGCACGTCAATCCAACTACCGTAATCGCGCACCAAGTCGTCGAAGGTTCGGCCGTTGTAGCGTTTGCTATTAACCTGAAACTGCTCCCCTAACGACCAACTTTGGAAAACTAACGCGCCGCCCGCGTGTTCTTCCTCGACGCCTCCCATCAAATTTGCGGCAAAGCTAATTTGCGTTTTGACTTCCTTCTTACAGTAGCCAAAGTACGAATCTGCAATCACGGTAACCATCACGCCATCGGGCGTACGGCAAGCCACTTTGAATGCTTCACCGTCGTTGTACAATTCCTCGGGACGCTCCCAGCACATGCGATCGCGAATTTGCTGTTCCGTTGCATTACTAATATGGGGCAGACCAAGCTCCTTCTTGGTAAGTCGAGGAAGGTGTGGAGCAAGGATCACGCAGCCTGTGTGCCCCGACCAATGGACAACATCGAGCCCCGCGTCATTATTGGGAACGTGAGGATCCCCTGCGTTGCCAAAGATGGACTCGACGAAATCGAGGTTGCTGACGAGTGATCCCGGCGCGAAGAACCGAATCTCCATGGATCGTTCGGCGCAACAACCGGGAACCTCGGGCCGCACCACCGGTCGCAGCAAAAGTGAAACCCACCATCGAGCTTGGTCGGATTGCCTTGAAGTGAATGGCAATTCCAGGACATTTGCAGGCGGCGCGACGGCATGTCGAAATAGCGCGACAAATGTCTTGCGAGGAACAACTCGCTTGTCACTCGGCACGGGTAAACCACCCTCAACAATATGAAACGTTCCCGCAGTCGTGCGTCGATCCGATCGGGGGTTATGGAGCACGCCATTCAATACGCGATACGAGTGAACGTATTCGCTTGCAAACTCATTTCCGCCCGCTGGCAACGACAGCTCTCGGGCTAGTCCATGCCGATCCAAGACCATGGCGCGGCCTGGCACGCGCAACGGCGCGTCAAGTTGAATATCCGCAAAGTGTTTATTGAGAAACGCTTCTATGCGGGCATCGACAGGACATCGGTAGTTTTCGAGAAGTCGTGTTTTTTCCCGGAAGTTTGTTAGCAGACCTGACGCCAGGTTCACCAATTCAGCTCCGCCAACGGACTTGGCAATTGGTAGTCCGTTGGCGGCCAATTTGAGATTCGCATACCGAAGCAACTCCTCTCGTTCGGTGCTCCATTGCTTCGAGTCGCCATTGTTACGAAAGCCTAAGGCCATTTTGCGGTCGATCACGCGTCGTTCTCCCAACAAGCACAAACTTTCTGTCGTATAGGACGTGCCTCGTCCACATGCAACTTCGTTACCAAATCTAACACTGTCTCGAAAAACTCGACAGGGGCGCAAAAGCGAAGCGCGCCGCACGGTTCCTGTGCCTGCGCGCAGGAAATAATGCTCGTTTTGCAGGCAACACCTGATATGAAATCAGGCGAACACGAAAGGCGCCGGGTACCGATTGCGGTACTCTTCGAACCCCACGCATAATGGCGTGCGTCATTCAATCAAGAAATACTGGTTCAATCAGCAGATATGGCTAGACTTCGCAAATACCCCGGTGCATCCGACGAGGGCGAGAAGAATCCGTTTAACGATGAGCAAGGCAACAACCCGTTTGCCGACCGTGAGACATTAGGTTCCGAGACGGAAGCGCCCAACGCCAATGTTTATACGTCGGGAGTTACGGGAAATCCGGTACACGCGGTGGGAGGTTTCGAGACAACTCTCCCTCACCGTGGCGGCGTCATCTTCACAATGGGCCTGGTTGGGATACTCGGCGCTGCAATTCTCGCGTTCTGCTGGCCGGTCCTTTTCTTGAACCTGTTGGTAACGCTGCCTGCGTGGCTGATGGGGCAAGCTGATCTGCGTGCGATGCGCGCCGGTGCGATGAACACGGAGGGTCGAGGGATGACGCTTGCTGGCTACGTCATGGGCATCCTCGGGACATGCGGGACCGTCCTATTATTTGTGGTCATGGCATGGATTAGCTTTAAGTTATCCCCTCTTTGGTAAGTTGCGACGGCCATTTGTGCCGTGCGCGAATGTCTAGCTGTCACGCAACATCGAAAACGCCCACGCCGCTTTTCGGCGTTCATGTGACACGGTTCGGATCAAACAATAAGGGAAAAAACTTACCTTCCATCTTCTGCCCCGGCGGAATCGGCGGCACGCCTGCCAAAAGCTCGTTATCAGAAGCGGAGCAAACGCCGTCGCGAAAAACATTGACAACGACGGCGCGACGAGGGCGGTCCGTGCGGTTCTCAAATGAACCATGGACCATTAAAGGATGGTGGAACGAGCATTCTCCCTTCTTCAACTCGACCGCCACCGGATGCGTGAATTGCTCCCATTGCTCATCGTTCAAAACCTGGCGAATCGCCTCCATATTGCCGGCTAAACCGGTTATGGGGAGCAGCGGCCAATTGTGACTGCGCGGCACATAATGGACACATCCGTTCTCGCGCGTACTATCATCCAAGCCGATCCAACACGTCAGATGCGCCATGGGTTGGGTGCGGGTCCAATAGGAATAATCCTGATGCCACGCGACCACACCGCCATGCCGTGCTGGCTTGCAGAATAACTGGTCATGCCAAAACCGCACCGCGCCTTCGAGAAGCTGCGATGCGGGAACAGTAAATGCCGGATGCCACAAAACATCGTGCAAACAAGGCCGGATGCGCCAAGCGCCCAGCGCATGGAACAGCACGGTGTTCGGATTGGCCGATTCATTGGAATGATACTCGTACCAAAGTTCATGACCGACGTGCTGCGGGTTGAACAATTCGGCCAACTCATGACGTAGCCGTTCAATCTGCGCGTCGGTCAAGATCCGAATGCCTGCCAAATATCCGTTCTCGCGGTAGAACTCTACTTGGTCGTCGGTTAGCCGATAGCGATCCCATTCCTCAGGCGTTTTCGGAAGGGTAAACAGGTCACTTACGAGTTCGTGGTAGTCAGCCAGATCGTTTGTCATACGAAAACGGCGGCAAGGTGTAATGAAGGTCTAACCAACCATCGTGAATGACGGCAAGTCAGTGTTCCAGCGCTTGCGTTGAATTCACACGTCTCTGTTGGCCGCGCAGGGTGTGTAACTTAGTATTGGTGGTGTGAACCACGTTCACCCAAACCCGTTGCTCCTTGATAGGTCTGGCGCACCGTGCGAGCGATAACCTCTCGGCGCAGTTTATCGATCGCCTGGTCAATCGGCATGGCGCCCGCGTCGCCATCGATCCGGTCGCGGACGGAAACCGTTTGATTATCACGATCTTTTTCGCCAACCACGAACATATAAGGAACCAGCTCAACCTGAGCTTCACGAATTTTCGCACTGAGTTTCTCACCGCGAAAATCTCCTCGGACGCGGAAGCTCGCCTCACGCAAGCGTGCTTCTACCTGGCGCCCATATTCTTCTGACTTTTCACTCACGGTGAGCACGCGCACCTGCTCGGGCGCCAGCCATAGTGGGAACGCCCCCGCAAAGTGCTCGATCAACACACCGACGAACCGCTCAAGAGAGCCTAATGGGGCGCGATGGATCATAACCGGGCGGTGTGGATGGTTATCGGCGCCGGTATACTCCAAGCCAAAACGTCCATCGCTGGGCAAATTGTAATCGAGTTGGACCGTGCCCAGTTGCCACTCTCGGCCAATTGCATCCGTCACAACAAAATCGGCCTTGGGACCATAAAATGCGGCCTCTCCGGGTTCAGGATTGGCGTCAATTCCCAAGCTTTGGCAAACTTCATGCAGCGAGTGCTGCGCGTGTTGCCAGTTCTCCGGGCTGCCTACATATTTGTCGCTGGCTGGGTCACGAAAACCAAGCCGCACACGGTAGTTGTTGAGCCCTAGGCACTTCAAAACGTATTGAGTCATCTCCATGCAGCCTCGGAACTCATCGGCTACTTGTTCCGCAGTACAAAAGATGTGCGCATCATCTTGAGTGAATCCGCGAACACGTGTCATCCCCGAGACTTCGCCGGACTTTTCATACCGATACACAGTTCCGAATTCAGCAAGGCGCAATGGCAACTCGCGATAGCTGCGAGGCGCCGATCGGTAAATCATGATGTGATGCGGGCAATTCATCGGCTTGACCAAGTAGCGTTCCTGCTTGCTTGCCCAGCCTTCGAGCGTTGCGATCTTCTCCGCAGGCGAAGCGCCATAATCGTAATTGCCCAAGTCGGCGCCTAACAGGATCGCGGCTTCAATCAGTTTCTTTTCCTCGTCGCGTGAAAACTTCCCACGGTCACGCCCTTCCTTTACCGCTTCTTCCAACGAGGTGGCAAGCGCATCGACAACTTGCCCAGCCTGATGATCGAACAAAGGCGCAAACTGTGCGTCACGATAGTACGGGAAATGTCCGCTTGTTTGGTAGAGTTCGACACGCCCCAAATGCGGCGTGTAGACCGGTAGGTAATCACGTCGTTGCAACTCTTCTCGTACAAAGTTCTCAAGCAGACTACGAATCGTAGCGCCTTTGGGCTGCCACAAAACGAATCCTTGTCCGACCTTTGCGTCAACCGTGAACAGCTGATGTTGTTTTCCCAGAACGCGATGATCTCGCTTTTTCGCTTCGTCAATGCGACGAAGGTGCTCCTCTAACTCCTTCTTATCGAAGAATGCGGTTGCGTATAAACGCTGAAGTTGTTTGTTGGATTGATCTCCTTTCCAGTAGGCGCCCGCCACCGACAAAAGCTTGAATGCGCCAATGTGACCCGCGCTTGGTACGTGCGGACCACGACAAAGATCCAGAAACTCGCCTTGACGGTAGAACGAGAGCGTTTGCTCATCCTTCAATCCGCCCTGAATGTGTTCCACCTTGTATGACTGTGCGAGATCTTGACAGATTTGAAGCGCCTGCTGCCTTGGCTCCTCCAAGCGTTCAAAAGGTTCAGCCGCCTGCACGATCTTCTTCATTTCCGCTTCAATCGCGGGGAAGTCTTCTTCACTTAATTTGTGATTGAGATCGAAATCGTAATAAAAACCGCCTTCAACCGTGGGACCGAAGGCCAGTTGAACACCGTCGAACAGGCGCATGACGGCTCGAGCCATGACGTGTGCACAGGAGTGCCGCATGACATCGAGAGATTCAGGATCGCCCTTGCGGAGAAGGCGGAGGGAGACGTTGCCTGCTGTGGGCAGTGGAAAATCGAGGCTGACCGTCTTTTCATCGACGACCGCGGCCACCGCGGCTTTTGCCAATCCTGGGCCGATGTCGGCCGCCACGCGGCCAGGGGTTGTGGGAGAATCGTACTGCTTTACGCTTCCATCGGGCAGGTGAACGGCAAGCATGATTGAAGTGGGGCGTCCGTGGTCAAGCAAAGAGAGCAACATCTTTACAAATGATGTCTTCCAACTCTCGTCCGCGCCTCAAGTATAAAGGGAATGACGCCGTCGACAAGGGAAGGTTCGCCCACCAGGGCATGCTCTCAAACGCATAACCACTTTTCCATGATGAACGCTCCATAGGCACGATGGCCGCGAGCAAGTACGCTGTAGGGAACCACGTTTGATTTCATTCCTTCGGCAATTGCGCCCCCCTCTTGTGGCGTGTCATTGCACTGCGGCTTGCCCTAACAACCCTCGGATGTACTCGGAGCAATCGCGTAAACAACGGGAGAACTATCGCTATGGCTCGTAAAACGTCCGAACAGGGTGGTCAAGACTTCGCGTCTCTGGGTTTGCAGGAAAAGCTAGTGCAAACACTGCAATCGCTTGGGTATGAGGAGCCGACGCCAATTCAACGTGAAGCGATTCCGCCACTACTTGAAGGCAAAGATGTGGTCGGTCAGGCGGCAACCGGAACGGGAAAAACCGCCGCGTTTGCTTTGCCGTTGGTGCAGCGCCTGGCGGGTCTGGGTGAGGATCGCCCTCAACCGTCGGTTCTGGTGCTCGTTCCCACGCGCGAACTGGCGATGCAAGTTGCCGAAGCGACGCACCGCTACGGACGTTCGCTCGGTGTAACCGTCCTTCCCATCTACGGTGGGCAAGCCTTCGGACCTCAACTGCGTGGACTGGAGCGTGGCGTGGACGTGGTGGTCGCGACGCCCGGCCGCGCGCTAGATCATATCCGCCGCCAAACGCTACAACTGGACAAGATTTCGGCAGTCGTTCTTGATGAAGCGGATGAGATGTTGGATATGGGTTTCGCCGAAGACCTGGAGGCGATTTTGTCGCAGTCTCCCGCGGAACGACAAACTGTTCTCTTCTCAGCAACGCTTCCGCCCCGCATTGCCGCGCTTGCGAAAAACCACGTTAAGGATCCGGTACGAATTCTCGTGGCCCGAGAAGCCGTCGCGAAAGGATCGCTGCCGCGAATTCGACAAACCGCTTACCTTGTTCCTCGAGCTTATAAGTTGTCGGCCTTAAGTCGCGTGCTTGATGTTGAGAACCCCACTTCGACCTTGGTGTTCTGCCGGACGAGAACCGAAGTCGATCAGTTAGCCGAAACGTTAGCGGCGCGCGGGCATCGAGCCGAAGCGTTGCACGGTGGAATGTCGCAGGAGCAACGAAGTCGCGTTATCAAGCGACTGCGCGCCGGAGCAGCAGAACTTGTCATCGCCACCGACGTCGCAGCACGCGGTCTGGATATTGAACAACTGACGCATGTGGTGAATTACGACGTCCCTTCGGCTCCCGAGGCGTATGTCCACCGAATTGGCCGTGTAGGGCGCGCCGGCAAGGAAGGCGTAGCCATTACTCTGGCAGAGCCGCGGGAGCATCGTTTGTTGCGTAACTTCGAGTATGCGACGAAACAGAAAATCATGGTTGAACAAATACCCACGGTTTCTGATTTGCGCGCCAAACGGCTTGAATTAACGCGAACGGCCTTACGTGAGACCCTGCTCGCTGGAAACTTGGACGGCTTTCAAGTTGTTGTCGAGTCCCTGGCCGAAGAGTTTGACTGCATGGATGTTGCAGCAGCGGCCGTGAAACTCGTTCATCAAGCCAATGCGGGCGAAAACGACGAGGAAGAGATCCCCGTCGCCCCACCACCGCGTGAACGCCCTCCACGATCGGCTCCTGGCGACCGCGCGGAACCGCGTGGCTCAAAAAAGGGGCCGCGCCGTCAAGGCGATCGCATGGGTGGAATGACACGGCTGTATATTGGAGCTGGGCGACAGGCGGGAATACGGCCGCAGGATCTCGTGGGCGCCATCGCGGGCGAAGCGGGAATAAGCGGGCGCGATGTCGGGGCGATTGACATTGCCGATCGTTTCTCGCTTGTTGAAGTGCCCGAAAACTTGGCGGGCGCAGTGATTCAGGCGCTGCGAGGCGCGACGATCAAGGGAAAGAAAGTCACAGTCCGGCGCGACAACCGCGAAGGCTAGGCCAGCGCTGCGCGATGGGAGCTAAGCAAGGGCGCGCGCCGAAACTTCGATCCATCCTGCAAATAGTTTCTACATCGATATGGATCTGCAATTAGAGAACGATGTCGCCGTGGTCATTGGAGGCGCCAAAGGAATCGGCCTTGCCATTGCGAATGCATTTTTGCGCGAAGGCGCGAAAGTCGCGGTGCTCGATATTGATCCCACGGTCGGGGCATTGTCGAACGATTTGGCGAGCGGCTCCCGGAACACGGTGATGTCACGCGTCGTCGACGCAACAGATTTTCAGAGCGTTCAACAGACGGCGATCGAGGTTGCCGAAACGCTTGGCGCCCCGGTCCACCTGGTTTATGCCGCAGGTCGTGGATCGGGTAAGTACGGGTTTCCCTTTTGGAATCTTCGCCCCGAAGATTGGTGCGAGGTATTTCCAATCAACCTGTTTGGAGCCGTAAATGCACTTCATGCGTTTGCCCCCGGCATGGTGGAGGCGCGACGCGGAACGGTGCTCTTGCTTTCATCCATCGCCGGTCAAATTGGCTCTCAAACCGATCCTCCCTATAGTGCGGCGAAAGCCGCGCTCATTAACTTTGCACAATGTGCCGCCAAAGACCTTGCCGAGTTCGACGTTCGCGTGAATACCATCTGCCCAGGCATGGTGAAAACGGAACTAAATCGTTCTGTGTGGGAAGCTTGGCGACAACAACAGGCGGACGCGAGCGTCCCGTCGTATGAGGAGTGGGCCGATGCGAAGATCAAGCGATTGTCGCCGTTGGGGCGATGGCAGACCCCCGACGATGTTGCCGCCTTGGCTGTCTTTCTGGCGTCCTCGAGGGCTAAAAACATTACCGGGCAGACGATGAACGTCGACGGGGGGCAGGTCATGCATTGGTAGGCGGCTGCGCGGCGAAAGCAGAATCGCGGTATTCGGGCGGCAGGATACGTCGTTGCCGGCGACGGGGCATCCCAAGATTGCGGTTGGCCTCCCGTGCCAATTTGCCTGCCGTCAGTTAAAATCGAGTGTGACACCGTTGGCCCACGCGACTCTCCATTTTCCGCAAGCCATGCGTCCATGATTGAAGGCGTTCAGGTTTTTTGTTTCGCCGCGTGTTACGCCGTCACGCTGACGCTAGAAGTAACGCGACTGTTTTTCCGCGCGCGAGTCCGGATGATTTTTACACTCGGTTTCGCTCTTGCGGGGGTTGTAGCGCATTCCGTTTATTTGATGGCGGAAGCACAGCACTCGATCGCTTCGCAACGTGACTTGCCTCTCTCGAGCTGGCACCACTGGTGTTTGTTGGCGGCGTGGGTCTTGGTGGTCGCGTACATCGCCATGGCGGTTGCTCGGCCCAAAAACGCACTTGGGATTTTTATTCTTCCTTTGGTGTTTTTGTTAATCGGAGTCGCGTGGTGGTTTCCGGAACTCCAAAGCCCATTTCCGCCGCGACAGGCATATCGCTATTGGTCTGTGGCGCATGGCGGGTCGCTGCTACTCGGTACGGCCGTTGTGATGCTTGGGTTTGTAGCCGGGCTGATGTACCTTGTGCAGTCCTACCGCCTAAAGAACAAACAACCCTTGCGGCAAGGCCTACAGCTTCCCAGTCTCGAGTGGCTGCAACGCATGAACGAGGATTCGTTCATTTTATCGTCATGCTTACTTGCCTTGGGATTGATTTCCGGCGTGGTGTTGAACTTTATTCGCCATTCTCATGAAAGTGGCGCACTCCCCTGGACGGATCCTGTGGTTTGGACTTCGGCAGTGCTGTTCTTGTGGCTGGCTTCGGCGTCCGTGTTTCATTTGTTTTATCGGCCAGCGCGTCAAGGCCGGAAGGTTGCTTATCTGACGGTGGCAAGTTTCGTTTTTCTTGGTTTGGCTTTGGGAGTCGTGCTGTTTGCGCCGTCGAAACACGCGATGACTAGACCGGCGCAGGCGGATGTGCGGCGGACGCGGCGAAACATTGACGCCTCCGTTTGGCGACCATCGTTGTGGTTGGAGCCCGGCGTTCCCAAGGGGACGGAAACGGGAGGGGCTGCATGAAACTCCAAATGGTCGGCTGCAGCCACCATCGCAGTTCTGTCGAGTTGCGCGAACGGCTCGCTTTCACGCCGGAACAAGCGCGGGACGCCCTCTCTTGCTTTCGCCGCAATTTCCCGAAGTCCGAAGCCGTATTGCTTTCGACGTGCAATCGTGTGGAGTTATACACTGCCTCGGAGACAGAGGATGGTTGTCCTACGCATCAACAAGTCGTCGAATTTCTAGCCAAGTATCACGGACTGGATCCTGCCGAAATTTTTGACGATCTCTTCGAACGCACAGGCGAAGACGCCGTGCGCCACCTTTTCACGGTCGCCGCAAGCCTGGACAGCATGGTCGTAGGTGAGGCGCAGATTTTGTCACAAGTGAAACAAGCGTATGATCTCGCGGCTGATGGAAACGCCGCGGGCGCGTTAACGCATATCGCCTTTCAAACCGCCAGTCGTGTTGCGCGGCGCGTCGCGAGAGAAACAGCGATCAACCAGAAGCGAGTCAGCGTTGCTAGTGTCGCCGTTGCTGATTTTGCCCTTGGAGTTTTCGACCACTTTGACGATAAAAAAGTGCTTGTGATTGGCGCGGGAGAAATGGGGGAAGAAACCCTCATCTACCTTCAAGCGGAAGGAGCGCGCGATATCACGGTTGTTAATCGAAACTTGGTTCGGGCGGAACGTTTGGCGCGCCGCTTTGGCGGTAAAGCCAGACCGTGGGAGGCGTTGCTTGAGCATCTACGCGACGCCGACCTGGTAGTTAGTACGACGGGAGCGCGCGAACCGGTGGTGACGTTGGAGCAGTTTCGAAGTATCGAGAAAGATCGCGACCAGCGGAACTTGCTTGTACTTGATCTGGCAGTGCCCCGCGATTTTGACCCCGCCATCGGCGAATGCATCGGCGTTTATCTGGTGGCGGTCGACGACTTACAGCGCGTTTGTGAAGCCAATCGAAAATCGCGAGAGAAAGAGTGGCCCAAAGCCCAACGGATCATCGAGGAGGAAACGACGCGATTCATGGCTGAGTGGCGCCACCGAGCCACGGGCCCGACGATCCGGCGCCTGCGCGAACGAAGTGAAGAAATCAAACAAGAAGAACTGGCTCGGCTTTTAAACAAATTGAGCGGACTAGATGAACGTTCCACGAGGGAAATCACCCTGTCGTTCGATCGACTTGTTAACAAATTGTTGCACCCGCCATTGAAGTCGTTGCGCGACGAGGCCGAACACGGTGCTCCTCACGGCTTGCTGGAAGCCTTACGGCGACTTTTTCACCTGAAGGATTGAATGTTTTATGACGCATCCGTGGCATGATATTACGCCCGGCGAGAACTTGCCGCGCGAGTTTGTCGCAGTGGTAGAAATTCCCACCGGCTCAAAAGTCAAATATGAACTAGACAAAGAAACGGGCTTGCTGCGACTCGACCGAATTCTTTACTCCGCGGTGCATTATCCTGCCAACTATGGATTTATTCCTCAAACCTTGGCCGAAGACGATGATCCGCTCGACGTGCTTGTGCTTTGTCAAGAGAAGCTTGACCCATTGACGTTGGTAAACGCTCGCGCAATTGGATTAATGACGATGATCGACTCCGGAAAGAGAGATCATAAGATTCTCGCTGTTGCCGTTGATGATCCCGAATACAATGGCTACCGCGAGGCCACTCAGTTGCCGCCGCACCGTTTAACGATGCTGCGACGGTTCTTTCAAGACTATAAACAGCTCGAAGGCAAGGCCGTTGAAGTCGACGAGTTCGAACCTGTCGAAACCGCGCTTCCGGTAATCGATCGGGCGCTTGAAGCCTACAGCACGCAACGGCGGCGTGGTTTCCGTATTACCAAAAAGTGAGAAAATCGAAACGTCGCTCCGCCTCGTAGATCGTTTTCAGAACTCGAGGCGCAGCCGAGCGCCCTGCAAACTGCTCGCCTGAGCCGCTAAGACCACGCCGAGCGCGCGGTGTGAGTCGTCTAAGTCCGAGGCTTTGCGTACAAGACTCGTGACCGCACGGTGAAACATGGTCAGGAGTTGCTCGCCAACAGGACGTTCGCTATCGAGTGATTCAACATGTTGACCCGCCTCGTCAAACCACACGATCTTCGAGGGTAGGTCGACGAACGCAATACCGCGCTCGCAACAGACTTGCAATGAACTGGGCGGACGGAAATAAACGGCGTCCCGCCAGGACGCCGGCATGTACCGTCCACAACTTATTTGTGCGATCGGACCTTCGCCGGGTATGCCGGTCGTCGAAAAGTCCAAGCTCATCATCTGGTAATCATCATCCGCTGGATTGGCGCCCGCGCCGTGACGTACGCCAACGACGGAGGTCGGTTCTTGCCCCACAACATACCGACACCAGTCAACCAACTCCATCAGATCGCGCATTGCGAGCGGCCAATGCCGCCCATAGACGGCGCCATTGGATTTCTCAGGAACCAGCAAGCGTTCGTGACAAAACAACAACCGCGGGGCGCCAAGCCGCGTCGCAATTAACTCTTTCAATCGCAAGGTCGCGGGCGCATGGCGACGCGGGAATTCCGCCATAAAGGCGATCCCGGAGTCCTCAACCTTCTTGCGAATCTCTTTCGCCTGCTGAGGATCAATGTCCAGGGCGGCCGCGCAATACACCGCCTTACCCGCTTCACAGGACGCGAGAATCGGCAGCGGTCCATACCATTGTGGCGAAAGCATTAAGACCGCATCGACATCGGGACGCTTCGTTAAGGTCCGAAAACCATCGACGGTGTTTGCGCTGAACTCATCGGCGGCTTGCTGAGCGCGTTTGGCCACCTCCGAACAAACGGCGCGAACTTCAAATCGATCTCGCAGAGCTAGCAACGCCGGGCGATGCCGAGTTTCCCACGCATCGCCCAAGCCGATCAAACCCACGCGCAATCTCATGCGAAATCTCCTGCGACCGATCCGACCTCGTCGAACGCGGAACAATTGGAAAGATTATACGCAATTGTGAGAAAAAAGCATGGTTAGACGCGTACTCCACACCGTACGGTAAAAATCCAGAAAACGACGTCTCACCATCTTGCCTAAACGTAAAAGTCCGTTATTATCACATTCTCACCTGGCCTGAGTGGCCAAAAACCACCCCACATTGCCCACCTTTCCTATTCGTTCCGGCTTGCGTACTACTACCGGAATGAGTGTTTTCTATTGGAAGGAAAATAAAGCATGACTGGACTTACTCTTTCCCTCGTACTTCAAACGGCGTTGGTTGCAACGGGGGCCCAGCCTTATTCGGAAGCGTATGAGGCTTTGATCAAGGACGGTAAACCGATGTTGGTCGTTGTCGGGGCGGACTGGTGCCCAGCCTGCCAAACCCTGAAGAACAACACCTTGGCCCAAATGGAGCGTCAGGGAAAACTGCGAGAGGTTTCTTATGTCGCTCTTAACAGCGATCATCATCCGCAGTTAGCTAGCAAAATCGGCACGGGTGGAATGATTCCTCAGATCATTATGTACGAAAAGAATGGAGAGGGGTTCCGTCGCCGCCAGTTGACAGGAGCGCAAAGCGAAGGCGTTCTCCAGTCGCTCGTTCAAGGCGCCGTCCAGAGAAGGGCTTCGCTCTCGGGCAAGTTGTTCCGAAACGCCAGCAACTAAAGTGTTGGGTCGCCGGGAACGTCGAACGACGCGCCTTATCGACGAACCGAGGAAGCGCATCGCGTTTTACTCGGTCCGAGGCGCAATGTCGCAGTAGAATGATTATTCCCGGTCACGCGCCGTTGAAATGCGCCGTCCGTCGTTCGTAACGCCGTTTACCCGGTAGCGTCCGAACGGTTGGTAGCGTCTTCGCCTGTTCCAAGTTCATAGCGGCGGATTTTTCGATCGAGCGTCGATCGCTCGATGCCCAGCACCGTCGCGGTGCGGCTCTTATTCCATTCACAGTGGTTGAGCGTCGCCAAGATGTGGCGACGTTCAATTTCTTCCAGGGTGAACGGTTGGTATTTGTCAAAAGAGGTTGGTTGAAGCTCCGCCGAGTCGCCTGAGGTGGCTAAATTTGACAGGGCTAAGTCTTCAACGCCAATGAACTCTCCGCGTCCTAGGACGACGGCCCGTTCAACGACATTCTTTAGTTCGCGAATATTTCCCGGCCAGCGGTATTGCTGGAGAAGTTTCAGAGCCTCAGTCGAGAAACCACGAAAGCGACGCCCCGTTTCTGCGTTGAAACGTCCTAGAAAATGGTTGGCCAAGTCGACGACGTCGCCGGGCCGACGACGAAGCGGTGGTACGGTGATTTCCACCACGCGCAAGCGGAAATACAAATCCCGGCGAAACTCGCCTTTCGTGACATCACGTTCTAAATCGCGGTTCGTCGCGGCTATCACGCGCACGTCAACTTTGATTGCATCACTTCCCCCAACCCGTTCAAAGGGATGCCCTTCTAATACGCGCAGAAATTTTGCTTGGAGCGAGGGACTCATCTCACCGATTTCGTCCAACATGAGCGTGCCTTCGTGCGCCGCTTCAAACTTTCCAATCTTTCGCTCCGTGGCGCCTGTAAAAGCGCCGCGCTCATGCCCAAACAACTCGCTTTCCAGCAAGGATTCGGACAATGCGGCGCAATTCAAACACTTGAATGGTCCGTTCTTGCGAGGACTGGCAAAGTGAATCGCCCTGGCGACCAGCTCCTTGCCGACACCGCTTTCACCGCGAATCAAGACCGTCGCGCGACTTGGCGCCGTGCGGGCAATCTCTTGTTTCACTTGGGCAATAGGCGGGCTTGAACCAATGATTTCGCATTCGTCCCCCAGTCGTTCGCGGAGCTGGACAATTTCGCTCTTCGTTTGCGACAAATCATCCGCAAGTTTCTGTTGACGATCAAGGTTTCGTAGCGCCAAGGCGACATTCTCGGCCACGGCCAAGGCGAACTCCAAATCATCGACATCCGGCTCGGCGCTTCCATCGGTCGCGTATAAGTGGATCAGGCCAACGACGTCATTATCCTGGCGAATTGGCGCGCATAAGACGCTGGTTGCTTGAATATCACCCTGACTGTCTCTTCCTCCCAACGTGCTGTCATCGCCCACATTGCGCGCGAGCACCGCCTCTCCCTCGCGAAGCACGGTCTCTGCAAGAAAGTTCGAAATCCGGTGATACGTTGGCTTCTTATCCGTCCGGGCTGCGATCACCTCCAATTCATTCTCGACGCCCGAGTTTCCCGAATGTTTGCGACACAGCAGCACGGCCCCTGCATCGACTTTGGCGCCGTCAAACAGTCCATCGAGCGCTAACGTCGCCACCGAAAGCACATCGGGCTGTTTTGCCAATTCGAATGCGAGTCGACAAAGTTTGGTTGCCGCCCGACCAACTTTGGGTATCGCCAGATCTTCATCGGCCGACCGCGAGGCCAGAAACTTGGTCTTGTTTCGCCGGTGTGTGATCGTCGTGGGCTCAAAATCGAGCACTCCCGAATCGCTTGAAGAAAGACTCGCATCCGGCGGATAGGGCGCAACGACCGTTTCTTCGCCAAGCGGCTCGCTGCGCGAAAAAGAATCTGCCGCAAATGCCTTGCTAAGGTCATGCACGAACGCCATTTGCGTGTGCGCAACGCGAATCACATCGCCAGGCTTCAGGGGATAGTCACCTTTAATGCGATCTTTTCCGACGACCGTGCCGTTGCGGCTGTCCAAATCCCGCAAGGTCCATTGATCGCGCGTCATGAACAATTCGGCGTGATAGCGGCTGCATCGCTCGTCCTTGATCACAATTTCATTTGTCGGCGCGCGCCCCATGGTCACGGTGCGGCCGGGAATCAAACGAAATACGTCGCTCCACTTGTTTCCTTCACGAATTACCAAGTATGCCAGCATTTCTCTATTGTATCGTGAACGCGTTTGAGTTTTCTTGCAAAACAGAACTTGGATAACTACCCTTAAAAAAGTGACCGCACATCTCTCCGTTGCACTGCGATGTGAACCCTATTGGCAGAGCACGGCGAGACTTGCTTCAACTTGGGAGTTCCCCTCATGACGATTTATGGCTTGCGGCGTTCTCGCTTAAGTGCTGCAATTACCGTGATGCTGCTGCTGGCAATTCAGGCCGATTCGCTGCGCGCAGGAGGGTCAGGCTTTTTCCGGAGCCGCGCCGTAGGCGGCGTCAATATTTCCCCTGAGGGAATTGTCTCCGAGCCAACCCTCGAACATCGCGAGACGCTCCGACGCGAAATTTTGAAAGACATGCAACCGGTTCCGGAGGGGATGCGAACGAAAGTCGAACTGCGGAAAATTTCATTGCGAGGGTTGGACAAGGCGATCGCCCACGCCCATGAACATAACATGGGAGTCCTCCCGGATGAAATCAAGTACTTGAGTGGAATTCAACGTATTCAATACATTTTCGTTTATCCCGATCAAAACGATATCGTCCTGGCTGGCCCTGGCGAAGGGTGGAAAGTTGATTCTCACGGAAATGTAGTTGGCGAAACCACCGGCCTGCCCGTAATTCATTTGGATGACCTGATCGTTGCACTTCGATCGGTTCATGCGGCGCGGACGGAAGGGATCAGTTGTTCAATTGACCCTACCGAAGAGGGACGGCGTAATCTTCAATCATTCCTCGGCAAGCAAAGGCATTTTCAGCCTTCGATCGCCCAGGGCGTTGAACAAGCCTTGGGAATGCAACAGGTTTCGCTCACCGGCGTGCCTCACGAAAGCAGGTTTGCGCGGATGCTTGTCGCTGCAGACTATCGAATGAAACGTCTCGCCATGAACCTACAGCCTTCGCCAATTCCGGGGCTTCCTAGCTATCTGCATTTATTGAAGTCGTCGGCCAGCAGTATGACCCCGCGCTGGTGGCTGGCGTGTGATTATGACGTGATCGCACGGAGCGATGACGAATTGACATGGCGGCTGAGCGGCCAGGGAGTGAAAGTCCTTACGGAAGATGAAACGGTCTCTGTCGATGGCGAAGTCAAGCAGTTGGGACGCACGAGCGTTCCGGCCAAACAGTGGGCGGATTTAATGACGGAACGCTATGAGGAACTCGCGCGCGCCGAGCCAGTGTTTGCCGAGTTGCGGAATTTAATGGACTTGTGCGTGGTTAGTGCAATCATTGAGCGGCACGGTTTGCGCGCTCAAGCGGGATGTGAATTGCCGATGCTTTGCCAGGCCGACGGAGGGGCCGTGCCCGCGACGTGGAACACGCCGAAAGCCATCGCCACGCAGTGTAGTTTCGTCAAGCGAGGATCCAATTACATCATCACCGCGTCCGGGGGCGTCCAAATCGAGTCTTGGAACGTGGCCTCGCAATCGGAAGTGGATGTGCACATCAACGCATTGCGACAACACGCGGCTTCTGCGACCAGTAGTTGGTGGTGGAACTGAGAGCCGGTGGAGTGCGCTTGGATGGAGTAATTCATGTTGAAGCTCCCGCCCGTTGTGCAGGCTGGCCTGTACGGTTCGTCAGCGGCAAGTTTGCGACCCTAAAACTTGCCCCCTTTATCCAACCATCGTAGTTGCTGTGAACCTGTTGATCTTTACCAGTCCGAACCCTAGGAGATTTGATCATAAGCGGTGCGACCGTGCTTCGATAACGAATCAGCAGAATCGACATGCACGGAAATTCTCTCGCGCCTGGGATTGCGCATGGTTGGCACGGTTATCCGACGATTGCTGTTAGCAGGCTGCCTTGCCCTGACCGGTTGCGCATTTCCCACGGGCGGTAAATCGACGTTTTGTCTTCCCTGTTCCCCGCCTACTTGGCAAGTTGAAGCCAATCTTTACCATCGCGGCATTTTCACTGCCGATGCTCCGCCGCCGGAATTAAACACCGTAGGGGCGGAGCCGATGAACCCCGCCGGGTATCGAATTCTGACCGCAGAAGAATGTCAATGCCTGGCGGTGGAGCACGCGACCACGGCCCATTTGGTTGATATTGAGCGACAACTGGCAATTGCCTCGACGCCGCCTCGTCCGCAAAGCCGTATGGCGAGAGGATTGCGTGTTCACAGGCGATTGCTGGAACTGCGAGCAGCACAAATTCGTAATGACGCAGCGGGCCAGGCTTTGGAGACCTATTATCAACTGGCGGCTGCCGAGGCGATGGCGGACATTTTGGCGCGAACGAGCGCCCACCTCAATCAAATGATGGGGCGTATCGTCGAGTTACGAACGCAAGGTTTGCAACCGCCGCTCGACGAACTGGAGCTACGTCGTCAAGAGATCGACTTACTTCGCCGCCAGGCCGAACTCGATTGGACGATTGCGCAGCTTAACGGCCAGTTACGCCTTTTGCTGGGTTGGGATATCAACGGACCGGTCCGAGCCTGGCCACAAGCGGACTTTATTGTGACAGAGACGCCTGTGAACGTTGAAGCAGCCGTTCAAGCGGGACTGAGTTCACGACCCGACCTGGCCACCTTGCGTTTGCTCGACGCCACACTTGATGAAGCGACGATTCCCGTCGTACGAGGCGCCTTGCAAACGCAGGACGCCAGTCTCGGCAACGTAACGAGTGGATTTGAGCGACTAGGGCAATTACTTCGTCCGGCCCGCGGCGATGATGAGCTTGCGGCGCGTCGAGCCCAATTGAGAGTTCTGTTGGCGGAGAAAGAGCGCGAATTGGTTGTTGGTGTGGTTACCGCGGCCGGCGCGGTCGAGATGCGGCGTGACCAAGCGCAGCTTGCCAAGCTTGCGTTCGATAACGCGGTATTACGACTTCGGGACTTGCAGCAACTTCGCAATATCGGACAAGCAACGCCTGCCGACGTATCTGCGCAAGAAGGCGAAGTGCTCGAAGCCGAAGGCGAGTTTTTGCAAGCCGTCGCTCAGTGGCGCCTGGCTGAGGTAAAGCTTCGCCAAACCCTGGGAGTGTTAGTGTGGGAATGCATAGACCATGCGGCCTGCCCTCCCTAACGACAACGACAACGCGAACGGATAGTCCACGTGCCTGAGCACGCGGCAGAATTCGTTCTACACTGGTTAGTCCCGTCCCTTGCCGCGGCAGCCGCTGGCATAGCTGGCCCGCATCAGCGGCACGGCTCGCCCGCCGATCACCACCGCCGCTAAGGTGGAAAGCTTCCGCACCACGGTCCAGACCAAGGCCGCCAGCATCGGCTTCTTTTTGCGGGGTTTTAAGAGCCGCCGCACGGCGCCTTCGATGCCGTTGGATACCTCCATCCGCTGGTTCTTCGTGAACGGCCGCGCCCGCTTGGTTCCATGCTTGGCCGTAGTGGACCGCCAGCGCCGGTCGATCTGCGGCAGACTCACCCGCTCCACGGAGAGCGCGGCTCCCACCATCTCCGTCAGCGTCTTGGGATGATTGACGCGCAGCTCCTAATGATTGACCTGTTCACGACTTCCCAGGGGACCGCCGCACTTCTCAATCGCCCGGGAAACTGGTGATGAGGCAGAGCGCAAGACTCTTGGCAGAATCGAGCGCAACCCAGATAATGGCGGGCGAATCTGACAATTGAATCACCATTTTCAAAGGCGATTGCGGTGGGTTACTTCATCGGGGTCGATGTCGGCGGGACAACCAGCACGGTTTGCGTTGGGGATAATCGCCGCCACGTGGTGGGCGTTTCGCCTCAGTTCGGCACGCTAGCCAACGATGGACCTCCGGCCGTGGTGCAAGCGATTGTCGAGAACACGAAAATCGAGTTAGAGAAAGTCGGGGCCTCGCTCCGCGACATTGAGGCGGTGGGCCTCGCGACGCCGGGTCCTGCCACTATGGACGGCGTATTGCTCAAGACCCCGAATCTTGATCCGGCATTGTGGGACCGATTTCCAATTCGCGCCGAGTTGGAGCGTGCCTTCCAAACTCATCAACCCAACGCGCGCGTACATTACTTAGGCGATGGCCAGGCCGCCGCACTTGGCGAGTATTCGATTCGAAGCCGCGCCGTGCACTGGAGCCGTTTGACCGAGAACGACCTTGGCGATTCGGCGTTTTCATCGCTATTCATGGTCATTGTGGGAACTGGCTTAGGCGGCGGCGCGGTTCAGGAGGGAAAAGTTATTCGCGGCAGCGAAGGACGCGCCGGACATGTGGGACACATCTTCCTGCCCGAATTCGCATTTCGCTTCGAACATGATCGACAGTTGCGCGTGGGCAATGCGTTTTGCACGGCCGAGTCGGCGATTTCGCTCACAGGCTTGACTCATCAACTGGAGTACCGGCTCAAGCTGGAGCGTTGGAAGCACCACCCCTTAAATGAACTGCGGACCACGACACGGTCCAAAGCAAAACAACTTCGCGAACTTGCAGCGGCAGGCGATGAATTAGCGCTGGAGTTATTCGCCGATCAAGCGCGAGCGTTGGGCGTCGCCTTACTTAGTGTCAACTATTTGGGCGACTATCACTTATTGGTCATTGGCGGAGGCGTGTGCGATTTGCCCCCCGCGGTGCGAGAGCAATATCGGCTCCAGGCGGAAGCGTCGTATCGCGAACACGCCTTGGAAGGATTTCAAAACCTGGCGGAGTTCAAATTCTCGGTGTGTGGCGACGATGCCCCCGTGATTGGCGCCTTAGCTTGGGTCTATGAAGCGGCGCAGACTTAGCATCGCACTTTTTTTTTCGATTTAGAACATTTGTTCGGTATAATATACATAAATACATTTACAAGCGAACAGTTTATCGCCGTAGCTAAATGGGACGCAATTCAAGACGTTGTGATTGGTAAACAACGCGGTTCGTGGCGAAGAAGTGACGTACCTCCTGGTAATCACCTGCGAATTCGCACCGACTCTTTTTCCGAGGGGCTTGACGCCAAGTTGCCAATGTGACCCAAGCAATGGTTGCTTGCATGTCGACTAATGCGATCGGAACGGTGATGTTTTGCGTCGCGTGGAGCGTATTTCTCGTTCATTCACTCGGCGCTTGCTTCCCGGGGCCAAGTTCATGCGAACCGTTCTTGTAACGGGCGGAGCGGGTTTTATCGGCAGTTGCTTCGTTCGGCGGAGCTTGGCCCATGATGCGGTCCGCCTGATCAACTTGGATCGGCTCAGCTACGCAAGTAGTCTGGAATCGCTGGAGCCGGTCAAGCACAACCCAAGGCACGTATTCGTCCAAGGGGACATCGGCGATCGAGCGTTGGTGTCGCAGCTTTTGCGGACGTACGACGTGGGGGCTGTGGTGAATTTCGCCGCCGAGTCGCACGTCGACCGCTCGATTGACGGACCGCGCGCGTTTTTGACGACCAATGTTGTTGGAGCCTTCGATTTGCTCCTCGCGGTGTGCGACTATTGGGAGCAGCTTCCCTCGAAATGTCGCGATGCATTTCGGTTCCTGCAAGTCTCGACTGATGAGGTCTACGGCTCGTTGGGCGACTCGGGGAAGTTTAACGAGACATCTCGGTATGCGCCGAATTCGCCTTACGCAGCGTCGAAAGCCGCCGCCGACCATTTCGTTCGCGCGTTTGGGCGCACCTACGGCTTGCCGGTGCTAATTACCAATTGTTCGAACAATTACGGGCCTTACCAGTTTCCCGAGAAATTGATTCCGCGGATGATCCTCAATGCCCTGGAGGGGAAACCGCTTCCCGTCTATGGCGATGGCCAAAACATACGCGACTGGCTTTATGTGGAAGATCATTGCGACGCCGTGCAACGGGTGCTTGATTCGGGCCAGCCAGGGCAAACGTACAACATCGGCGGCGGGTGCGAGTTGACGAATCTGGAACTCGTGCAGGCGATCTGTCGTTTGCTGGATTGCATGGATCTGGCGTTGCCGCACCGGTCCTGCGAATCGTTCGTCACCTTCGTACCCGATCGACCGGGGCACGACCGACGTTACGCCATTGACTTTTCCAAGATCCAACAAGAGTTGAATTGGCGTCCTGCGGTTTCCCTGTCGGAAGGTTTGAACCGCACGGTACGATGGTATGTTGAAAATCGTGCCTGGGCGCAACGCGCCGAAGCCGAGGAAGCGCGGCGCGCACGCGTCGGTTTGCGTGGCATGGCGTCCGACGCGATGTTGTAATCGGGCGTCCTGCCTTGTTCGCAGCGCGCGGCGCGACGGGGCGCGTCGTTGAATACCTGGAGAATCGGCGATATGCCCGAGCGACAACGTGTTCGCAAAGGAATTATCCTCGCGGGCGGAACCGGCACGCGGCTGTATCCCATTACGCGTGCGGTGTGCAAACAGTTGTTGCCGGTTTACGATAAACCCTTGATTTACTATCCGCTTTCCACGCTGCTGCTGGCGGGAATTCGCGACATTTTACTGATCTCGACCCCCGAAGATTTGCCAGGTTTTCAAAGGTTGCTTGGTTCGGGCGCGCAATGGGGCGTTCGGTTGCAGTACGCGGTTCAACCGGCGCCTGAAGGCGTGGCCCAAGCGTTCCTGATCGGCCGTTCGTTTATTGCCGACGACGCCGTCGCCCTGGTGCTTGGCGATAACTTGTTTTATGGACACGGCTTTCATCGCATGCTGGAAGATGCGGCCGATTCAACTTCCGGCGCGACGATCTTCAGTTATCCGATGAACGACCCCCAGCGTTACGGGGTCATTGAGCTGGACCCGTCGGGCCGCCCGGTGTCCATTGAGGAGAAGCCGATGCGACCCCGGTCAAACTTAGCGGTGCCAGGGCTGTATTTTTATGACAACCAAGTGGTGGAGTTTGCAACTCGCGTGCAACCGTCAGGGCGCGGCGAACTGGAAATTTCCGAAGTGAATCGCATGTATTTGGAAAGCAACCGCCTTCGCGTCATTCACATGGGGCGCGGTTTGGCGTGGTTCGACGCCGGTACGCCCGACTCGTTGTTAGAAGCGGCGAGTTTCGTCGAAACCATCCAAAAGCGGCAAGGTTTGCAAATCGCGTGCTTAGAGGAAGTCGCGTTTCGCAAGGGCTTCATCACTCGCGACCAATTGTCCGAGGCGGCGCACGGCATGAACAACGAATATGGCCAATACCTGAAACGGATTTCCGAAGCGGCTTGCCTGTAAGTTTGCTTGATACTTCGGATCGGGAAGGGGGTCTGCCAAAAGGCTTAACGCGTCAACCTGCGAGGAAATGACTTGACCGAGCGACGCGTTGTGCTAACTTGATGTCGCTTACGGCCTTCCGCAACTTTCCCGCCAAACAGTCCTCAATGTTCGGTTCGCCACACCGATAGCTCGACCGGGTCGAACTGTCGTTCATTTCGCCTGCGAGCGACTTTTCCCACACCTCGGCTGCCAAATGGCGTGCCTAGCCATGCGGACCGCTCGAAACCAACGATCTTAGAGAGGGATAACCTCAATGTTTATTTCCGCATTCCGCCGTATTACGGCGATCTCGGTACTATGCATATCGACGGCCGCATGGGGCCAATCGAACGACGTGAAAACGTTGGAACGAGATTTTGCGCCCGCGATTCAGCCTCTTGTGCAGCGCTATTGTTATGAGTGCCATTCCGGCGAACGGATCGAGGGTGAACTCGACCTCGCGATGTTCGCCGATTGGAACGCCGTGCGTCAGCACCCACAGGTGTGGCAAAAGATTCGCGAAATGCTCGATAGCGAGCAAATGCCTCCCTCGGACGCGCCGCAACCCAACGAAGCCGAGTTTGTGCGCTTGCGAAGTTGGGTCCGCGACTTTCTGACAATCGAAGCCGCCGCGCGCGCCGGCGATCCAGGCCGTGTGGTGCTGCGCCGTCTTAATAACGCGGAATACACCTTTACGCTGCGCGACTTAACTCGCATTGAATCGTTGAATCCTGCTTACGAGTTTCCCGTCGATGGCGCCGCAGGCGAAGGATTTACGAATACCGGCGCGGCGTTGGCGATGTCGCCAGCCCTGGTCACAAAGTACTTGGACGCGGCCAAAGAAGTGGCGGGGCACGCCGTGTTGCTTCCCGATGGCTTTCGGTTTTCTCCCCACACCACGCGCGCCGATTGGACGAATGAGGCGTTAGCGCGCCTTCGCACATTTTACGGGCAATTCACCGATGCGCGCCGCGGCGATCGGGTCAATCTTCAGGGCATCATGTTCGATACCAACGAAGGCGGGCGTTTGCCCTTAGAGAAATACTTTGTCGCCACGCTCAAAGAGCGCGCGGCGTTATTGTCAGGTGAAATGACAGTTGACCAGGCGGCCGCACGTCATCAGTTGAATGCAAAGTATTTGGGTTTGCTTTGGAAGGTCCTCACGGAAGATCAACCTTCTTTATTGCTTGGCAATTTGCAGGCGCATTGGAAGGCGGCTCGCCCGGAGGACGCCGGCGCGCTGGTCGCCGAAGTTGCGGCATGGCAAAACGGTCTGTGGAAGTTCTCCACCGTAGGGCACATTGGTAAAGCCGGCGGTCCCAAGCGATGGCTCGAGCCTGTTGATCCGCTCGCAACCCAGCAAGATTTTCGCGTGAAAGCGCCGGAGGCGACCGCCGGGAACGACGTGATTTTTTCGCTCGTCGCCACGAGCGCCGGTGACGGCGCCACGGGCGATGTTGTGGTCTGGCGACAACCTCGGCTCGTCGCCCCAGGACGACCCGATTTGCTTCTTCGAGACGTTCGCCGCGTTGCGGCCGATCTCGCGGCGCGGCGCACGCGCGTGTTTTCTCGCACCGCCAATTACTTGCGAGCCGCGGACGAAGCAGCGACAGCCGGCGGAGCCATCGACGTGGCCGACCTTGCTAAAAAACATCAGGTCGAACCGACCGACCTACAGGCTTGGCTCGATTTCTTGGGTGTAGGTCCTGGACCGGTTGCGTTGACCGGCCACTTTACGAACCAGATCGCCAACGCCAATGGGTACGACTTTATTCAAGGTTGGGGAAGTCACGACACCCCGCTCCTGTTGGCGAATGCGTCGGACCAGCACGTTCGCATTCCCGGCAACATGTCGCCCCGCAGCGTGGCCGTGCATCCTTCTCCTTCGTTGCGAGCCGCCGTGGGCTGGCGAAGTCCCGTGACGGCGCCCCTGCGAGTCGAGGCTACCGTGGCGCACGCTCATCCCGAATGTGGAAATGGCGTGACCTGGACGCTCGAACTTCGTCGCGGCGCCACGCGGCAGCGTCTTGCGGCGGGCATTGCGCAAGGGGCGAGTCGGGCGCAGATTGGCCCGATCGACGATCTTGCCGTCCGCAAGGGAGATGTGGTCTCGCTGATCATCGGCCCGCGCGACAATAACCATTCGTGTGACTTGACTACGATCGAGTTGCGCCTCACGGCTCGTGAAGGCGAAGCACGCACGTGGGATCTGGCAAAGGATATTTCGGGAACCGTGTTGGAGGGAAATCCTCACGCCGATTCGTTGGGTAATCGCGATGTATGGCACTTTTACACGGAACCAAACGAAGGCGCCGAAACGGGGCCGGTCATTCCGGCCGGGTCCTTACTGGCCAAGTGGCAAACGGCGCAGAGCCCCGATGAGAAAAATCGCCTGGCCGACGCGGTGCAGGCATTGTTGACCCAAGGCCCACCTGAGACGAAAGATAGCCCCGATGCGGCGTTGTACCGGCAACTGGCGTCGCTGGGCGGACCGCTCTTCGCCGGGGCGCTTGAGGCGCCCGGTGCGAACACCGCCGCCGTTGACGAAGGAGACCACGCGGTGGGACTTGATCCGGCGTTGTTTGGTAAACATCCGCAGGGTCATGCCCTCGACGCGGCGAGCTTGTGCGTACAAGCGCCAGCCACACTAGAGATACGACTTCCTGCCGACCTGGCGGCGGGTTGCGAATTGGTGACCACGGGTGCTCTCGACGAGACGGCGGGAGCCGAAGGCAGCGTTCAACTTGCGGTCGTGGCGGGCCCCTCGAACGCGGCTCAAGGGTTGCTTCCTAGCCAAGCCCAAGTGCAGAACACGGGCAGCAATTGGACCGATCCAAATCGTAAGGTTTCATTGGCGTCGCCAATGATCGTGCGGGAAGGAAGCGAAACGCGGAAGCGGTTCCAGGCGGCTCTTGAGGAGTTTCGCCAACTGTTCCCCGCGGCGTTGTGTTACACCAAGATCGTCCCCGTGGACGAAGTGGTTACGTTGACGTTGTTTTACCGCGAAGATGATCATTTGGCGCGATTGATGCTGGACGAAACGCAGCAAGCGCATTTGAACCGCTTATGGGACGAATTACACTTCATCAGTCACGACGCGTTAACGCAATTGGACGCCTTCGCTCAACTCATGGAATACGCCACACAAGATGGCGATCCCAGTTTGTTTGAACCCTTGCGAGCGCCCATGGAAAGCCGCGCTACGTCGTTTCGCCAGCAATTGAGCGACGCCGAGCCAAAGCAAATCGAGTCCTTGATCGCCTTTGCCGGACAAGCCTATCGACGGCCGCTGACCGACGACGAAGCGACCGATTTACGCACGTTGTATCATTCGTTGCGTCAGCAGGAGTTGCCGCACGAGGAAGCGTTCCGGTTGACTTTGGCCCGCGTGCTGGTGTCGCCAGCGTTTCTCTATCGGGCCGAGACGCCCGGTCCTGGCGCCGGGCAGGGTCCGGTGAGCGACTGGGAGTTGGCGACCCGTTTGAGTTATTTCCTCTGGTCGTCGCAACCCGATGACGAACTGCGCCGCGTGGCGGCGGAAGGTCGATTACGCGACACTGAGGTATTACTTGCCCAAACCCGGCGTATGCTACGCGACGCCAAGACTCGCCGCCTTGCCACCGAGTTCGCCTGCCAATGGCTTCAGATTTACGAATTTAACGGACTCGATGAGAAAAGTGATCGACATTTTCCCACGTTCCTGGGACTACGTGATTCGATGTATGAAGAGTCGATCCAGTTTTTCACCAGCTTGTTTCAAAACAACGGCTCGGTATTGGATATACTCGACGCGGATTACACCTTCTTGAACGAAGACCTGGCCAAACACTATGCGATTCCCGGCGTGAGCGGGCCCGAATGGCGGCGTGTCGAAGGCGTGAGGCAATATTCGCGCGGCGGCATCCTTGCCCAGGCCACAACGCTGTCAAAGCAGTCGGGCGCGTCGCGCACCAGTCCCATTTTGCGCGGCAACTGGGTCAGCGAAGTGCTGCTCGGCGAGCGTTTGCCGCGGCCGCCGAAGGGCATCCCGCCGCTTCCGGACGATGAAGCCGCGACCGAAGGCTTAACCGTCCGCGAGTTGGTCGAGAAGCATAGTAGTGATGCGAAGTGCGCGGTGTGTCACCGCCGGATTGATCCCTTCGGTTTTTCATTGGAAGCGTATGATGCGATTGGCCGCTGGCGTGAAAAAGACTTGGGCGATCGCCCAATCGACACCAAGGTCACCGCTATGGACGGTTCTCAGTTTGAAGGACTGGGCGGCCTGCGCGACTACTTGTTAACAACCCGCCGAGATGCGTTCCTGCGCCAGTTTTGTCGAAAGCTCCTTGGGTACGCCTTGGGTCGCTCGGTGCAACTATCGGATGAACCGCTGTTAGCGGAAATGCGCACCGCGTTGGAAGCTCAAAACTTCTCGGCAATCACGGCCGTGGAAACGATTGTGCAAAGCCGGCAGTTCCGTGAAATTCGCGGCCAAGACGTCGCCCAGGACGAATAATTCGCGGGAATACGTTAAACTAATCATTCTGCTCGAACCGCCTCACGATTTGGAGCCCACCATGAGCAACCATCAATTTTCTCGCCGCATGATGCTTCGCGGACTTGGCGTCAGTATGGCGCTGCCGTGGCTTGAGTCGCTCAACGTTTGGGGCGATGAGCCGCGCGGCCAGGCGCCGGGAAGCGAGGCGCCCGTTCGCTTCGCCGTCTTGTTCGCCGGCAACGGCTTTCATGGCCGGGAATGGTGGGCCAACGGTGAAGGGCGAACCATGGAGCTAGGACAAGTTCTCGCTCCGTTGGCAGACTTTCGCGAAAAGCTGTTGTTCATTCGGGGCCTGTATAACGCTGAAGCGCTTAAAGGCAACATTCACAGCTCACAAACAGGCAACCTGTTGTCCGGGGCGCCGCTTGCATCGGGGGGCGAAATCCGATCGGGCATTAGCGTTGATCAGTTGCTCGCGCAAAGCTATGGCCGATCAACCAAAGTTCCCAGCCTAGTGCTCGGGTGCGAGAAGTCGAATCCTTCGGTGCATAAGAACTATTCGATGTTGTATAGTTCGCACATTTCCTGGAGTTCCCCCACAACACCCACGCCGTTGGAGTTGTACCCGGCGCTCGCGTTCGACCGTCTGTTCAAAGATGAAGCCCAACGCGGCGATAAAAGCGTCTTGGACGCGGTGTTAGAGGATGCCGGCGATTTGCGCCGTCGAATGAGCGCTGCCGACCAGCGCAAGCTGGACGAATATCTCGACTCAGTTCGCGATGTCGAGCAACGCATCGCACAAGCGGGCAAGCAAGGCGAACTGCAGGGATGGCGGCCGACCTTGGATAAGCCCAACATTCCGCGACCACCCGAAGGCGTTCCACAAAACATTGCGGACCACATGCGGCTGATGTGCGACATCCTCGTACTTGGTTTCCAGACCGACACCACGCGCATCACCACGCTTAAGCTAAATAACGATCACTCGTCGTTGCGGTTTCCCCACCTGGGGGTCGATTACATGATTCACCATTTATTGTCGCACTCCGACACCGCCGACTGGCTCAAAGTGAATCAGTTTTTCGTCGAACAATTGGCGTACATCGCACGCAAGCTGGACGCAATTCAAGAAGGCGAACGCACCGCGCTGGACAACTCGATGCTGCTTTTCTGTTCGAGCATGATGAACGGCGGTCACGATGCAACGCAGTTGCCTGTGGTCCTGGTCGGCCGCGGCGGCGGGAAAATTTCCGCGGGCCGCGTGCTCGACTATCGCGAGCAACCCAACCGCCAGATGTGCCGGCTGTACCTCTCGCTCATGGACAAGATGAACGTCCGACTTCCGAAATTCGGCGACGCCGATACTCCATTGGCCGAAGTGTAACTCGCCGCGAAAAATAGAAGTTTACGACGATCTTCAACAACGCAATCACGCTGCGCGTCGGTCATACTGCGCAGCGTCGCCCGACCTTCCGCGGCACGTTCCGCGAGCCAAAACCGGAAAATTCTAGCGCGATTGCTATTGACTCGGTTTGCGGGCATCGCCAATGATAAGCGTTGTTTGATGCGACCAGCCTGCTTGAGTTTGGAGAACGCCAGCGCTTCGGCGTTCGGAAACTTAAGATCCCGCCAACGTTTTCCCTCCCACAATCAAGAGAGCCGCGATGTTGAAAATGCGAGCTTTCACCGCCCTAGTGCTTTGTCACGCTTGCGTGGCGCTGGCGGAAGACAAACCTTTGCACACGTTAATTGACGAGCATTTTTCCGCGTCGGCGAGTATCGCCTCACGCTGTAGCGATGCTGAGTTCCTGCGGCGAGTTTCTCTTGATCTGACCGGCATGACGCCCACAGCCGACGAAGTTCGCGAGTTCCTCGCCGATGCCTCGCCTGATAAACGAATCCACTTGGTCGACCGGTTGCTCGCCTCGCCGCATTATGCGCGGCGCCTGGCCATTTCCCTCGATGTGATGCTTATGGAGCGTCGCGCGAATCAACAGGTTTCGCAAGATGAATGGCACGCGTGGCTGCTCAAGTCCGTCCGTGAGAACAAACCGTGGAATGTTCTGGCCCGAGAGATTTTGTCGTCCGATGGCGATGATCCCGCGCTCCGTCCGGCCGCGCGTTTCGCCCTGGACCGAGGGGCCGAACCGAACTTGCTGGCGCGCGATGTGGGCCGAATCTTTTTCGGCCGCGATCTGCAATGCGCTCAATGTCACGATCATCCGCTAATCGACGATTATCGCCAGGCCGACTACCAAGGTCTGCTCGCGTTGGTTTCGCCTGGTTACGCGCTGGTGCGCAAGGAAGGCGAAAAGCAAATCACCGTCTATGCGGAAAAGGCCGGATCGGAAATCCAATTCGAATCGGTGTTCGACAAGGGCGTCATGCATCGCACCGGCCCGCGACTGATCGACGATGTGACGCTCGACGAGCCGTTTTTCCTGCCAGGTGAAGAATACCAGGTGGCCCCGGCCGACAATGTGAAGTCGGTTCCCAAGTTCAGCCGGCGAGCCAAACTTGCCGAACTGGCCACCAGCGGCGCCAATCGCGCGTTTAATGAAAACATCGCCAATCGCCTGTGGTCGCACATGTTGGGTCGCGGTTTAGTACACCCGGCTGATATGCATCATCCCGACAATCCGCCGGTGAACCCGGCGTTGCTGCAACTCTTAGGCGAGCGATTCGCCGCGATGAACTACGATATTCGCGGCTATTTGCGCGAAATCGCCCTGTCCGAGACATACCAGCGCACCTTCGACATGCCATCGGACACTGGGGTTTTTGCTTCATTGAGCGGGCCAACCGTGGAAGAACTCGAACAACGGCGTGCGTTGCTCGAACAAACCGCAAAGAGTTCTTATACAGCCTACGCAACCGCCGCCGATGCATGGCGCGAGGCGCAATCGGCCTGGCTTCCGGCGGCGAGTGAATTGGACGCCGCACGGAACCAATATGCGGAAGCCAAGAAGAAAGCGGACGAAACGGCGAAAGCTCTGGCCGATGCGCAAGCGCAACTCGCTGCGAAGCTAGACACCGCGGCGCCCGTGCAGCAGGCGGCCGTCGCAGCCCAGCAAGTCATCGCCAAACTGCCCGAGGACAAGGACCTTGCCGCCGCGGCGCAAAAATTTATTGAGCGTTCGGGTCAGTTTTCGGCTGAAATCGCCGCATTGCAAAAGGCGGTTGAGGAGAAAACGGCGGCTCATCAGGCGCCGTCGGCGGCATTGGCCGCAGCGAAGGGCCCCGTCGATGCCGCCCTAGCTAAAGTCGCCCCCTTACGAGAAGCGGTCAAGACAACCGAACAAGCCATGTTGTTGGCGCGTCGCCAAATGTGGACCGACGCAACAGCAGTTAAAGCGCACAATCAACAAGTGGCGACGAGGCAAAAGGTAACCCAGTTCGCGGCAACGCATCAAACAGCCACTGCCGCCGCCGATGTCGCTCAAGCGGAATCGCAAGGCGCCGAATTCGAGGCCGCAAGGGCCGAAGTCGCGCAACATCTGGCGAACGACTTCACCTTGGCCACACTCAAACCGCTGAGCCCGGAACAGTTGTGCTGGTCAATCTTCCGCGCCACCGGCGTATATGATCGCTATTGGCAAGCCGAAGCAGCCGAGTTGGACAAGGCCAGCCCGCTGAGCGAGGAGCAAAAGCACGATGCGGCCCTAGTCGCCGCACGGCAGGTCGAAATTGAGCAGCGCACCTTCGATAAGCTCAAAGGAAACGTTACCACGTTCGTTCAACTTTACGCCGCTGGTCCCGGCCAGCCGCAGGGCGACTTCTTTGCCACCGCAGATCAAGCGCTGTTCGCGGCCAATGGCGGAGCGTTGAATGGCTGGACCGCTCCGGCTGGCGGAAACGTCACGGAACGCATGATGAGCCACAGTGAAGCCCGTGCGGCCGCCGAAGAATTGTACCTGGCGGTTTTGAATCGTATGCCCAGTGAAGCGGAAATCGCGGATGTGGCCGCCTATCTGGCGAACCGAGCGAATGATCGGAATGTCGCCGCGCAAGAGTTGGTGTGGGCTTCGCTTACGTCCGCGGAGTTTCGCTTTAATCATTGATTTGTCGTGTGTCGTTAATCCTGCTTTCGTCTCGTTGAGGATTGTCCATTTTGCCGTTCGGAGATTGCCGATGAACGTAAATTACGCATGTCGTTCCGCAGAGCATGGCATGGCCCGCCGGCAATTCCTGGGCGCCATGGCGGCCACGGGCGCCGGGGTGTTGTCCAGCGGACTCGGCGTGTTCGCGCGTCCCGCGGTCGCCGAACAATTAGCGTCGCAGCAGAAGCGCATCGTCGTGTTCAACATGCATGGCGGTTTAAGTCAACTCGAAAGCTGGGATCCCAAGCCTGGCGCCCCCACGGGCGGGCCCTTTCTGGCGATTCCCACTTCCGTGCCGGGCATTCAGATTTGCGAACTGTTGCCCCGTACCGCGCAACAGATGCATCACTTGTGCTTAGTGCGCGGCGTGAACACCAGTGAAGACGATCACGGAAAAGGGGCGTACATGATGATGACCGGGCGGCGACAAACGCCCGCCGCGGATTACCCGCAAATCGGGGCTGTCGCCGCGAAGACGTTAACTCCGGAGACGAGCGCCCTGCCGGGACACATCATCATCACGCCCGGCGGTGGCGGAGGGCGCGGCAATGACGCGGCCTATCTTGGCCCCAAGTATTCCAGCGTCCAGCTTGGCAACGGCAACCCGCCGCAAAACACGGTGCGGCCCGAGAGCCTTTCTGAATCGTCGGATTCAGCGCGCCAAGGTTTTCGGCAACGCTTGAACGAACGGTTCCTCAATCGTCGCCGCACCGCGGTGACCGAGGCGTACACCTATTCTTATGAACAAGCTCAACAATTGATGCGGCAGCGCGAAATATTTGATGTCGCCAAAGAACCGGAGAAAGACTTCGAGCGCTACGGCAAGCACGACCTAGGGCGTCATTGTGTGCTGGCGCGCCGGCTCCTCGAACATGGCATCACGTTCGTGCAGGTGTCGCACTCGAATTACGATACGCACAACGAAAACTTCCATTTTCACATCGAGCAATTAGGCGAGTTTGATCAAGCGTTCTCGAGTTTCATCCAAGACCTGGCCGATCGAGGCATGCTGGACAGCACGTTGGTCGTGGTGTTGTCGGAGTTCGGCCGTACGCCAAACATCAATCAATACTACGGCCGAGACCATTGGTCGCGCGCCTGGTCGGTATGTTTGGCCGGGTGCCGCATCCCGCGCGGCGCCGCTTTTGGCAAGACCAACGCCGACGGCACTGCCGTGGAAGAAGGCCAAGTTGACCACGGCAACTTGTTTCACACCTATCTGCAGGCCGCAGGGGTCGATTCGAGCGGCTCGTTCGACATCGATGGGCGCGATACCCCCATCGCCGATCCTTCTTCACATGCCGTGACCGATTTGTTGGCGTAGCGGCTCGCGCTCGCACTTCCTTTCCGTATTTTCCACAAGCATCGCCATGGCTGCCCCCGAAGGGTTGGACCCCAAACAAGCCCATATCGTCGCACAGTGGCCGCATGATCGTCCGCTGAATGCAAGTCGGTTCGACCCGCTCGGCCGTTATGTGTTTTGCGGTTCGGAAGACGCACTCGTCGAGCGATATCAGTTAGCCGACGGCGCGCGCACGCTGCTGAGCGGCGGCCACGCCACGTGGGTGCGCGCCCTCGCGTTCTCGCAAGACGGCGCCTATGTCATCAGTGGCGGCCATGACGGCAAGCTCACCTGGTGGGAAACCGCGGCCGAAGCCCCGCAACCCGTGCGAACCATCGAGGCCCACAAAGGCTGGGTGCAAGCGCTCGCGGTAAGTCCTGACGGCGCGCTTCTGGCCAGCGCGGGCAACGATAACCTCGTGCGTCTTTGGAACGTGTCCGACGGCGCGCTCGTGCGTGAATTGCCCGGCCACGCCAGCCATGTTTACAGCGTCGCGTTTCATCCCCAGGGCGCCTTTCTGCTGACCGGCGACTTGATGGGCGTGATTAAACAATGGGATGTCGCCTCGGGGAAAGCGACTCGCACCTTTGATGCGGCGCCGCTGCATACCTACGAAGGCGGGCAACAAGTTCATTTCGGCGGCGTGCGCGCTCTGGCTGTCAGTCCCGATGGTAAATGGCTGGCAGGCGGCGGCTTGTATAAGGCCACCAATCCGCTGGGCGCGGTGCATGAGCCGCTTGTCCTGTTGTTCGATTGGGAGTCGCAAAAACTCGAGCGCCAACACATTGCGGAAGGCATTACGCAAGGCGTGGTGTGGAGCCTGGCGTGGTTAGGCGACGGCTCACTGATGGGCCTCAGCGGCGGCGGCAGCGGCGGGTTCCTGTTGTTTTGGAAGCCCGATGCGGAGAAGGACTATCACCGATTCGGGTTGCCCAACTTAGCGCGAGATATGGGCCTTCATCCCGAGGGATTGCAAGTGGCGACCGCCCACTACGATCGCCACGTGCGCATTACGCGGCTCGCGGCGAAAGTGGCGTGACCGGCCGCCTGGCCGTGGCCGCGTTTAACCCATCGCATTTCGCGCGTCCGGACGATGCGAACGCGAATCGTCGGTCTTTGTTGAGGGCCTTTGGTCGATCAACGTCCTACACGTTGTCAGGCGTGGGGTGCTCCCAGTCGTCACGGTATTTCCGCGCGAGTCGTTCGTTGGCTTCATCGTCGTTAACGATGCGTCCCTTTTCGGCGTCCCATTCGAAGCTCCGGCCTAGCTCCATCGACAAGTTCGCCATGATGCAGCAAGCCGACGAGATGTGGCCTTCCTCAATATCGGCGACCGGACGGTCGCCATTCTGGCGCGCCGCGAGAAAGTTTTCCATGTGTCGACGCGTGGCGGGAGCGGCGAAGATTTCCGTTTCTTTGTGCTGAAGGTCCTCCGGGAACTTATCGCGTTCATCCAAGAACTTCGCGTGTACAGGCTCGCCGTTGCCGCGAGGAATAAAATCATACGAGTGGATGCTTAGCTTCAATGTGCCCTGGTCACCGTAGAGCGTGGCGCCCCAGGGATAGTCGGGGTCAGGGTTGCGTCCCCAGTTCCGCTGCGTCCAGACGACCTGCACGTCGCCGTAGTCGAAGAGCGCTGTCTGTGTATCGTGGGTATTCACCCGCGATTTCGGATCGCGCATCAGAATGCCGCCCGAGGCCGAGATTCGCTTCGGCCAACCAAGCTCCAGGTGATACCGCACGGTATCGAAAAAGTGAACGCATAAGTCGCCGGTTTGACCGTTGCTGAATTCGCGGAAGGAGCGCCAACGCCGCGGGTGAATGCCGGGGTTATACTCGCGCCACTCGGCCGGACCCACGTACATATCCCAATCGAGGTGTTCCGGCGGTTTCCCATCCGGTGGAAAATCGCCGGGTCCACCATAGTAGCTGTGAATGTCGACAAAGGCGACTTTGCCAAGTTTCCCCGTGCGAAGGAAACGATCGCGCGCTTCGAGCAAATGGGGCGTACTGCGGCGTTGCAAACCCACTTGCACCGTGCGTTTGTATTTGCGAGCCGCGGCGACCATGGCCTGGCCCTCCACCACGTCATAGCTGATGGGCTTCTGCACATACACGTCGGCCCCGGCCTTGCATGCTTCAACCATCGGCAAGCAATGCCAATGGTCGGGCGTGCCGATGATGGCGATTTCCGGACGTTGTTCCGAAAGCAATTTGCGATAGTCGCCATACGTGGGCGGCTTCTTCTTGGAAGGTTGTCGCTGCGAGACGAGCTCGGCCGCTTGTTCCACCATTTGCTGATCGACGTCGCACAAGCCCACGACCTCGATCTTCGCCACTTGGTTTAAGTGGAGCAAGTCGGTCTTACCGTACCAGCCGCAACCAATCAGCGCCACGCGCAGCGGCTCCTCGTTCCCTGCAGCAAACACGCCGCTTGCCAGCGCCGACCAACCTACTGCACCGCTTACGCCCGTTTTCAAGAAGTCTCGCCGATGCATGCTCAATGCTCCTTTCTTGGGGTCTGTTGCATTACCAGGATCGCGAGAGAATGGCCCACCGCGGTCCGTTCATGCCGATTTACTTTACCATAGTTGGCAGGTCGCGACCCGCTCGGCGCGCTCTCCGCGTTGCGAGGGACGCACAAGCTATTCTGGAATCGGCCACATCCAGCCCGCGGTAAAACCGCCATCCACGTACAGGATTTGCCCGGTCATGAAGGCGGAAGCCGGGGCGGAAAGAAAAATCGCGGTCCCCACCATGTCTTTCGGCTGACCGAGCCGTCGCTGGGGCGTCGTGGCGTAAGCCCAAGAGGCCATCGTTTCGTTGGACCACAACTTACGCGTCAAATCTGTCAGGATGAAACCCGGCGCCAGGGCATTGACCCGGACGCCGCGTTCGCCCCATTCCAAGGCGAGTGACCGAGTCATCGCCCCGATTGCGGCCTTGCTCATTGCGTACGGCGATACATTCTTTAAAGGGCGATCGGTGTTGAGAGAAGCCACATTAATCTGACTCCCCTGGCCTCGTTCGACCATGTGTCGACCCACCGCTTGCGAAAGCAAAAACGCGCCTTTTAAGTTGATGTCGAGAATGTAATCGTAGTCGTCTTCGGTCACTTGGAGCGCTGGTTTGCGGCGGTTCACGCCGGCCACGTTAATCAGAGTATCGATCCGCCCGAACTTTGTGATGGTCCACTCGACCAAATTGGCGATTTGCTTGGCATCTGCGACATCGCACACCCGCGGCGTCGGTGCGAAAGCAGCGTCCGGCGCTGCGGCGCGAATCGCTTCCACGCCTTCCAGCGTTGTTTCTTCGCGGCTGCCGGTGACGATGACCCGGGCTCCGCGCTCGGCAAAACCCTGAGATAGGGCGCGGCCGATGCCGCGGCTACCTCCAGAAATAAGTACGACCTGATCGGCAACAGAAAAGAGTGGGTCGTTCATGCAATCTCCAAGTTGAGAAAAACCGGCTATGAGCCAACCTACTTTTCGCAAGGCGCCGCGAAGTTTGTTACAACAGCAGCGAGGCCGCGCCCTACTTGCGAGCTAGGCAAAGCGTCGACCTTGCCAAGTGTTGCGGTGATTGAACTCCTCTTCAATCGCCAAACGCACGGCGGGCTTGTCAAGGCACCAAGCAGGACCGATGAAGTAGTCGGGGGGAGCGTCGCCGCTCACGCGTTCCACAATGGTCGTAGGGGGCAGCAATTCTAAGACATCGACAAGCGTGCGGACATAGTCGCGACGGCTCATCAAATGAACGTCGCCTCGCTCCACTTGCTCGGCTAACGGGGTGCGGCGAACGGCGTACAAATTGTGGATTTTCACCGCATCGACGCGCAGCCGCGCTAGCTCCCGGGCCGTGGCCAACATATCGTCGTGCGACTCGCCGGGCAGCCCCAAGATGACATGAGCGCAAATCTCGAATCCGCGACCGCGGCTTCGCTCCATTGCGTCCAGAAAAGAGTCGTGATGATGCCCTCGGTTCATCCAATCGAGCGAACGATCGTGCATGGTTTGCATGCCGTATTCGACCGAAAGATACGTGTTTTGGGCGATCTCTGACAAAAGGTCGAGCACCTCGTCGGGTACGCAATCGGGCCGTGTGCCAATCGCCAGGGCGACGATCTTGGGGTGCGCCAGCGCCTCGTCATACACGCGGCGCAGTCGGGCAACCGGCGCGTAGGTATTGGTCGCCGGCTGAAAGTACGCCATGAAGTGGTCGCAATCGTAACGACGTTTGAGCCTGCGGATTCCTTCGTCGATTTGCTCGCTAAGGGTTTGACGCGGCAACCGCCGACTAGGGCTAAAGCTACGATTGTCGCAAAACGTACAACCGCCAATCGCCACCGTGCCATCGACATTGGGGCAGGTAAACCCCGCGTCCACGCTCACCTTTTGTACGCGATGCCCGAACCGTTGCCGCAAGTAGTAGTTGTACGCGTAGTAACGCAATCCCGCCGCCCGCCAGTTTTGCGGCAATAGTTGGCGCCCCATTTGCGAAGATTCTGTTGACGCTGGTTGCATGGGGCGATAGAGTGGAATTGTTGCGTTTCTTAGGGCTTTTTTGCATCTTAGGCCGACTGCGGAGTCGCCGCAAGACGCCGCTGTGGACTCCTTACTATCGGAACGAGAGGCGCACATGTACGGTGAATTGATTCCCAAGGGGGGCGGCGACAACATCCCCCTGTTAAAGACGAAGCTTCTCGTGGGTCGTCGCGAAAGTTGTGACGTCGTATTGCGCTTCGCCAACGTCTCGGCCCATCATTGTGAACTCGCCTGCGAAGGCGGTTACTGGTACGTGCGCGACTTGCAAAGTCGCAATGGTACGAAAGTGAATGGGCTCCGTGTCGCCAATAAGAAGCGGCTTGACCCCGGCGATGAAGTCGCCTTCGCCAAGCATAAGTTTGAAGTGGTGTACTCGCCCGAGAACAACGGCGCCGAAGGCCCTCCGCCGCCGGAAGAAACCGGAATGACGGACGTGATGGGGCGTTCGCTATTGGATCGCGCCGGTTTGATTCGCCGTCGTCCCAACCAGTGAACCAATTGTGAAGCAACCGTCACATGACGCCGTAGTACGCGCTACGGCGCTTGTAGCGTGGTCTCATTTGAAGTGAATTGCCGGCAGTAGGCCCACTCGCCGCTATTTGCGCGGCGCCGCGAATACACCGCACGTCGCGAGTCAAATGGGCGGGCCGAATTATCGACGGAAATTCCAGGTGCTGCGCGAGTACTTATCGGCGACCAGGCGTTCAGTCGGCGCGCGAGGCCAGTCGGTCAATGGTTCAACGGCGGACCACGCAGCGCGCAATGCTGTGCGAAGTTGGTCGGGCGTAACTTTCAAGTTGGTCACAAACTCGAGATGGTCGCGGCCCTCGCGGTATTCGGGTTGACGCGGTGGGGTCTTCAAGCAATCGGCGATCAACTCAAGTGGAAACTGATAAAGCAGCGTGCCGTGATAAAGCAGATGCGACCGACTCACGCGCATACTGTTGCCGGAGAACTTCCGCCCGTCGATCGCGAGGTCGCTTGTACCGCATCGCTGGACTCCCGGCGCGGAGGTCTCGAGTGCGGCGACCAAGCGACCAAGAATGAATTTATGGGCATAATCAATGCTTCGCAGGTGTGGCCGATGTTCTAGGCTCAGCACGACCGCGTACATTAAGCATCCAGGTCCGGTGACGATGGCCGCTCCGCCGCTGCATCGGCGCAATACGGGAACGTCCTGCTTGGTACAAACATCGCAGCGAACTTCAACCTCTGCCTGAGAAGCGCGTCCGATGACAACCATGGGGCAAGTCGGCTCCCACAGCCGCAACACTTCCCCAGGACCAGCCGATTGCTCGGCAGCGTCAAGCAGCGCTTCATCCAGCGCGACGTTTTCCGCGGGCGTGTCGAGCGTAAGATCCAGAAGTCGCATGAAGAACACTACCCGCCGACGGGCGCCATCGTACAGGCGAATTCGAAACTGACAGCAAGCTTGCCTTCCTTCGTCACCTTGGCCTTAAGAAAGAACGCATTCGCCATGCGTTCAACCAGGTCGACGGACATTTCAATGGTGTCGCCGGGGCGCACCATATTCTTGAACTTCACCTCGTTCATTCGCGTGGCGACTGGGACACCGTTTCCGTCGGCCATCAACGCCGAGAGGAGAATCGCGCCGGCCTGCATTGCACTCTCGCAAAGCACGACGCCAGGAACCAACGCAAACCCCGGATAATGCCCTTGAAAGAAAAACTCATCGGCTCGGAATGTCTTGCGGCATACGATGCGTTGTTCGCTTCGTTGGATGATCTCATCCACCAGCAACATGGGTGGGCGATGGGGGATTGCGGCAAGTATTTCGTTTTGGGTCATGAGGCGAAAATGTATTAGGCGTCAATCTTTGGTAAGGCGAGCGGGCCGCCGCAAGCTCCGACGCGCCGATTACGATTCCAGGGCGGCGGTTTGCGAAGCAACGTTGGGGGCGGGAGACTTCATCAACTGGGCGTCGACATCGTTGGCCACGATCACTCCATAATTGATCGCCCCGAGCCAACCCGACATGATGATTCCCACACTCCCGGCATGATAGAGACCGCGCACCTGTTCGGGCAGAGCTCGGCTTACCGCGAGACCCTCAAACTTGGTGCCAAAGCTCGCCCCCTGCGCATGTTGGGTATAGTGCTGGAACGTGCGCGGCGTCGCGGCCTCGGCATGCGCCAACCGCTGGCGTAAGTTCGGAATGTATTTTTCGCCCGCGTCGATGGTGGTTTCAACCAATTCGCGCTTGCTGGCTTCATACTCTTCTTCCGAGAGATTCGCCCAATCTTCGTAACGGGCGTTCGTGCTGGACACGATCAAACATCGTGGTCGGCCGTTCGGCCGCGTTCGCGGGTAATAAAACGAAAACGTACGGCTGGTGATATCTCGGCTCAGCAACAAGTCGGTACGAAAGACGGGAGCCGTCGAGCTGAACAAGAGGTCGCCGGTCGATTCATCGACGTGTTCCTCAGGTTGCATCGCCATGTACACTTGCGTACTCGAGTTATTCAAGCGCACGGCGTTTGCGTCATCGATGAACTTGCGGTCGAAGTGCTCTTCGCCTACCAGACGAAAGACCGTTGATTTCAGGTTGGCGTTTGAAACCACCGCCCGCGCACGAATGGTTCGACCGTTGACGACCACGCCCTTTATACGATTCCCCTCGACCAAAATCTTGGTTGCGTCACAGCGAATGCGAACATCGACGCCGCTGTGTAGCAAATCTTGTTGCATCAATTCGATCAGCCGGTCGGTGCCGCCTTCAAAGGTAAAGACTCCTTTGGCCATGAAGTTGGAGAATACAATGCCATAGGTGATGGCGGGGTCTTCCAATGTCGAGCCATTGGCGTAGGTGATCGGCTCCATCAGCAACCGAATCACATCTTCACGACCTGGAAAATACTTCTCAAACAACTCTCGTGTGGTCATTTGTTGATCGTCATAGAAATTCATCCCGCGCGCAGTGTCGAAGAACGCCTTGATATTCTCCGGCAGAACGTGGAATTGTTCGACTAGCAGTCGCGTGAAATCTTCCCGGTTAAACGTCGTGGTGAGGGAAAACATCGGGTTGTCGAACCGGATGTTTTTCAATTGGACAATCGAGTCGGCGATCTCCGGCGTCCAGTATCTGCGGCAACTCTTAATCATTCCCGCAGGAAAGCCATGGAGTGATACATCAAAAATGTGACCGCCGGGGCGCTTGAACCATGTGGCCATTCCGCCCAGCTTATAATGCTGTTCGAGAAGCAACACCGAGTAGCCGGCGCGGCCAAGAATGTTGGCGGTTGTTAAACCGGCCAATCCGCTGCCGATAACGATAACGTCGTATTCGTCTTTGGCGCCTTGAAGGAAATCGCGTGGCATTCGTCTTTGCCTTAGGAAGCCGTAATCGGGTTTAATTTGGAACGAACACGCTGCCCAAGGTAGCGGTGATTCGTGGTTTTCGCAAAGTGGGTTAATACCGTGGAGCCGCTCATTGCTGGGGTATGCCGCCAGGTACTGGCCCAAGGTCGCGTCACTCGGCGTGAATCAATTGGTTGTATTCGGATTTGTCGAGTTGTTCGATCCATGCGCGAAGCCCGGTTGCGCGCATGTCGGACGCGCCGCCGTAAAGCCACCGGCTTTCCTCATGACTTTCCAAAAGCACCACGTGATTACCTGGCTCCGCGGCGACGGTTCGATCAACGCCGCCCTGCCAGGGTTCATCCGCATACGAGGGACCGAGTCGGTAAGTTTGGGCTGCGTCTTCGGAAAACTCCCAACTGGCCAATAGGCCGTCATGATTTACTTTTAACTGCCAGTTTCCGCGCGGGCCTCGAAACACGGCCAACTCCAGCATTCGCTCGCCCGTGTTCAATCCTTCGGAGCCAAGAAGCACCGGGTAACGCCTTGTTGGCTCATCATCGCCTGGCTTGGTTAAGGTGATCAGCAGAACCTGAAACGCGCGGGGAGGAAGGTGAAGCCTCCACCGCCATTTCCAGTCTTCGATTTCGGGAACAGCAATCACGTGGAGTTTCGACGTGTCCTGAATGGTGAGCTGACCCAGTTCGTTTCTCAGTCGCTGATTTTCCTCACGAAGTCGGCTCAAATCGCGCATGGCGACGAGATTCGACAGCACGAGACATCCTACTCCTACCGCGGCAATCAAAGCGCGCAAGGAGAACCGCCTCCGTCGAATCGAGGGATGCGTGGTGGAGTCCGGCAGCGGGATTTCATCGTTCGTCTTATGCAATAGATTTGCTTCACGCGTGAAGACGCATGGCGTTAATCGTCGCCCGCGTACAACAGTAACCTTGGGACTTTAGTCCTTGAGACAATGTTGATTCGCGATTGTGATTCCGCTCATAATCGCCCCGACGATTCCTACAAAGCCTTGGTCCGTGCCGCACAAAAACAGATTCTGTAGATGCGTTGTTCCGTCCAGTCGCTTGTAGGGGGCGCCATACACCGCACCGTTTTCATGCCAGGTGAATCTACGGATAGTCTTCGGGGTGAACATGTCGGTGTCGATGACGCGGTTGCGAAATTCCGGCATAAAGCGGACGGCCGAGGCGGAGATCTCATCGTACCAGCGCAATTTTTCCAAACGATATTGCTCGTCGGTTAAGTTCACCCATCGGTCAAAGTTCGCCATGGCGGTAATGCGAATCGAGCCGTCTTCGAGTTCCTCGCCGCGTTCATAGCGGAAATTATTTGGCGAACAAATGACGCCCGTTCGGACATCGCACAATTCGTCCGGTTTCCGCCAGGGGAACTTTTCCGAATCGTTGAAGAACACGATGGTTTCATCGTAGCCGAGCTTGCTTGGCGGCGCGTCAAGAATCGAGATGGTCTCTACAAACGACAATTGCCCGGCCTGGCGAGTTTCGACGTGTGAAATGTCGTCGCACAGGCGCATCGTTTCTACCCAACCCGCCGAGGAGAGCACGCGCCGCGCCTCCAGTTCCTCGCCATTCTCCAGCACCACGCCAATGACCCGACCGTTGTCGGTCTTAATTTTTTCCACCCCGCTTCGGAGGCGAAGCTCTCCTCCGAGACCGCGAAACTTTCGCACCAGGTTCTTGATGACTAAACGCACGCCGGCGCGTGGCCGGGCCAACCCTTCCAGAAAGATGCTACGAAACATCACGCAAAACTGCCCGAAGTCCATATCGTCTTCCCGCGCGTTGCCGTACCACATCAAAGGGCACAGCAACATTTCGATGAGCAGCGGGTCGTCAATGACTTCGCACAACACTTGCCGAGCTGACAATTCAAATGACGCCTGGTCGAGGTCGTCGTAATCAGAGATTCTTCCAAGCAGATTTTCAAAGGCGGTCTTCTGATGCGGAAACTTGCGGTATACCTCGGAGCGCAGCAGCTCGAAATCGTTCCCGAACTGGAGTTCGATGCCCGGGAAACGCACGGACGAGCCTATTTGCTCGGACAGCGCGAAATCTTCCCAGCGAAACCGCAACTGTTTCAGAAGGCGCGCCAGGGGCCCCTTACGCGCGCCCTTGGGTGTGAAGTTCGTAATCGCATGCAAGCCGACGTCGTAATCTCGGCCGCGCAAGCGATAAAACGAGTTCAATCCGCCGATAGTGTAGTGCCGCTCTAAGATGCACACACGCTGGTCGTAATACGCCAGGCGAATGCCCGCAGCCAGCCCCGACATGCCGGCGCCGATGATAATGGTGTCGTACATCTCGGATCAAGCAAGAATTGCAGCGGAAACAAATCCAGAGCCAAACGAGTCGGTGTGGCGAGGAGCCGGCGTCAGGCCGCGCCCCGGTCTCCCTGCAATGTACAACTCGCCGTTGGCCGTCTGCAATTCCCCATACTTACGAGACCCTTTGCATGTCTTTCATGACCGGCTCAAGGTAATTAATCGTGCTTTCCATGCTGGCGAGGTGCGGATAATCTTCTTCCGGAATTTGAATTCGATAGCGTTTGCGAAGCTCCATGACGATGTCCAGGAAGTCCATGCTATCCATCTCGAGCTGGTCGCGGAACGTGGTCTTGTCATCCAGCCCTGAAAGATCTTCGTCGGGAGCGATGTCTTGAAGGATATCAATGATTTCGTCTCGAATTTCTTCTCGCGTCATTTCGTTGCCAGATCGGAAAGTAAGGAAATAGACTTCGCGCTGCGCCCACATGGTAACCGCGACGCGGGTTACCAATTAACTAAAGCGGCGGATGATCACGACCGAATTGATGCCCAACATGCCGAAAGAGTTATTCAGAATATACTCGGGTCGACCGATATTGCGGGGTTCGTTCGCGACCAGACCTGGAAGTTCACATTTGGGGTCGAGTTGTTCGACATTAATCGTTGCATGACAAACTCCGTCTTCAAATGCGGGGAGATTGCCGGCTAATTCGAGCGCGCCAGCGGCGCCCATGGCGTGACCGATAAAACTTTTCGCGTTATTAAAATACGTACGTTGACTCTTGCCGAAGACGCGGCGGAGGGCCGTGCATTCTTGCTCGTCGCCACTGTGTGTTCCCGTGGCGTGTGTGCTAACAATGTCGATTTGCTCAGGCGCCAAGCCGGCCCTGCGCAGCGCCAATTCGACGCACTCCGCCTGACGCTCGGGGTTCGGCAGTACAAAGTCGGTGGCGTCGGTATTCATGGCGTAACCTGCCAATTCACCGTAGATTTTCGCTCGCCGCGCTTTGGCGTCCGAGAGCCGCTCCAAAACGTAAACACAGCCTCCCTCGGCCACGACGATCCCATTGCGAGCCTGGTCGAACGGTCGCGACGCACGCGCGGGGTCGTCATGCGAGGCCAAGGCGCCTTGGCTTCGAAAACTAGCGAAGATTCCGAAGGTGTGAATGCTTTCTGAGACACCGCCTGCTAAGGCTAAGTCGCAATCACCCAGTCGCAACATTTGGGCGCCTTGAATCAACCCCGCATTGCCCGCGGCGCAGGCCGCACCGATGGTGTAATGGGGACCTGTGATGCCCATATTCAGCGCCACTTCGCCAGCGGGGTTATTGGCGACGGTGCGCGGATTGTGATGATGGGACCAGACGCTCGTGTCGTAATCGTAACCTTTGATCTGGTAAATCTCGTTCTCGGTTTCAACGTTGCCGTGTTCCGTAACGCCAATGTAGACGCCGACGCGCGATCGATCGGCATTATCCCAGTCAATGCCGGAATTCTTCACCGCTTCTTGGGCGCAATAGATGCCGACGCTTCCCGCGCGCGTGCCGCGGCGCACGTCTTTGCGCGATTGGTGCCGGAGCGCATCAAAATTACAGACGCCGGCCAGCGTTTTCCCAAAATAGCGAATCTCGTAAGGTTGTACTCCGCTGCGGCCTTCCAGTAGGCTTTCGCGGAACGACGCATAGTCGTTACCGTTGGGGGCCGTCAGGCCGATTCCCGTAATCACCACACGTTGGGAATCAGGAAGCGGATGGAGAGAAGTCCCAGCAATCATACTCGCCCAAAATAACACGACGGAAAACCATAAAAACTAATGGTTTTTTGCGTCGTTGGCAAGCCGTCGCGGTAAGTGAATGCGGGAATTGCGGTTAGCGACGATGTGGAATCACTTCGCCTTCCATTGCGTGTAATCGCGGTAGAAACCGAAATGCCGAGTCCAGTGATGGCGTGGTTGCACTCCGAACCAGCCATAGGCGTAACGCGGGGTATTGACCGGCAACAAGTATGCTGATCGCGGAGCTGTCGGCAAGACGAGGTAAGGTGCGGGCTCTGTGGCTTCGGCGTAATTCAGTGAAAACCCGGTTGCGAGAGTTAACGCAAACACCCAATCTCGCCACCTTGCCATAAACGCCTCCTGCAGTAAGAGTTTACCTATTGTATCGATCAGGTAAACTCGGTCCTTGACTCGCGGTTTGACAAAACTCGTTGGTTCTTTAAAACTGCGGAAAACAAGCACGCCAGAGCGAGGACGCACAAACGTCTTCATGACGGCATCTCTAGCGTCGATTTAATTGACCACCGTTACGCGAGAGTGTCTTAGCGTTTATTTTTCTGGCTTGCAAAATCGCAGCGCCAATAGTGAATAGGCGGTGACGAGATTAGCGTCGCCTTCGAGCCAGCGATCATTTTCTGAGTTAATCCAGGAACCATTTTTCTGCTGACGGCTCGCCAATTCAGAAATCAGTTCTGCCCGCCAAGCATGGCTTACGCCCTCGTCATCAACAAAGGTATCCTGCCCCAAGGCATCCAGCGCCTTGGCGAACGTGTGGTAGTAGTAATAAAGACCCGCCGCCCCCATACCGGGGTTCTCTTCTAAGTGGTAATGCTTGCGCAACCACTCGAGAGCGGCTTTCACACGAGGGTCATCCTTTTTAACGCCCGCGTAAATCATGCTCTTAAGGCCGGCATAGGTCATCGAGCCGTAACTTCGCAAGCCGCCCTGGGGCGTCTCGCCCGCTTGACTCGTACCACCGGCTGCTGGCGTGTAATAAAAACCGCCGTCGGGATTCTTCGCCGCAAAGGGCGTGGTATTGTGCTCGGTTTCTAAATTCTGGCATCGCGAAACGAAGATCAAAGCGCGTTGGATCGCCTCACTGTTTTCATCGTTTCCCGCGGCCCGAAGTGCGTCGAGCAGAAAACTGGTGTTCGATAAGTCGGGCCGCTTGTGACTGCCGTACCCAGCACCGCCGTAGGCCGGATCAGAAACATCTTTCTCCTCGTCCTCATCCCATTGGATTCCTTTCAAAAACCCATCCGCCCGAGAAATCGCCTTTGTGTACCGGCCGTCTTTGTTGGCCTCCTTGAGCAAAAGTATTGCGACGCTCGTTTCGTAGTTTTTGTAGTTTGAACCGGGTTGGTAAATTCCACCGTCCGGTTGGAAATGTTTTTCGACGTATTTCAATGCCTTCGCCACGGGCGGCGAGTCGATCGAAGCGCCATGCTGTAGTAATGCGGTGGCGGCAAGCGCGGTTACCGCGGGACCCGCCTGCGAACTAAATGAGCCGTCCTCGGCTTGACCGTTACTCACCAAGTATTCCAAGCCTTTCGCGACGGTTTGTTCATAGACCGCTTGTGGGTCATTCGCCGTCGGCGTGCTGTCATCCGCGTTTGTTGGAACTTTCGTCGCGATAAAACCCAAGCAAGTCAGAAATGTGGCGATACTTCTCGTCAATGCCATGTACATGATTTCCTCAGAATAAGACGTCGTGTATCCAACGCGCAGCGCCTATTTACTTCCTGCCTTATGATTATATAGCAAACGACGGACCACGGCCTAAATGGATCGTCGTTCCATCGCACGTCCAACAAATCACACGCGTTTTTATCGCTTGAATCGCAAGAGTGGTTCTCCGGCGGTGCTATAACGTCGATTATTTCGACGACGACGTCGGCTTTTTCGACAGGCAAGCATCAAAACACGTCAATTGCACGGCGAACCGGATCATTTATTATGGAGTGAGAAAGGGCTTCCGCGTGCGCCACTCACTTCGTCTGCAAATTCTTTATCCGGTGCTCGCGGTCATGCTCATCGCGGTTTTGTGCGTAACGTTGGCCAACACTTGGCTTTCCGCGCGCCAGACGCGGGGGCACGTCGAGCAACAGTTACGCGAGGTCGCGCAGACGCTCGTCGAATCGACTTTTCCTCTCACCGATGCCGTATTGCGGCAAACGCGAGGTCTTTCGGGGGCGGAGTTTGTCGTGGTCGACGTCCAGAATCGCGTGGTGGCGACGAGTCTGAACGATCGACGTTTTCAACCCGAACCAGGACATCCACAGGAACCTACCAAACTACAGTTGGGTGAAATCGTTTCGATTGGCGCTGATCGGTACTTTCACCTTGTAGTACGTCGCGCTTCCAGACCGGGCGGCGGTCAAGAGCAACGAGTGCATCTTTTCTATCCCGAAGAGCAATGGCGCCGGGCATGGCGCAACGCGGTGGCGCCGCCTTTAATCGTTGGGATCGGTGCGCTCGGAGTGATGGCCTTTGTGACTACTTGGTTGGCGAATCGATTAACGCGGCCGATTGGCAGTTTGCGTTCGCAGGTCGAGCGAATTGCACAAGGCGATCTGAAACCGCTGCCTTTGCCAGGCCGTGACGACGAGATTCGCGATCTCGCTGCGGCCGTTAACCGTATGGCCGAAACACTCGCTCGCTATGAAGACGAAATTCGACGGCGTGAACGATTACGCACGTTAGGTCAGCTAGGCGCCGGCATCGCGCATCAAATGCGTAATGCGGCAACGGGCTGCCGCTTAGCACTGGACTTTTTTCGTCGCGGCAATCCCGATGCGAACTCGGATGAAAACTTGGTCGTCGCACTGAGGCAACTGGAATTGATGGAAACGTATCTCCGTCGCTTTCTTACGCTTGGCTCCGAATTCCATGCCCCCTCGACGGTGCTTGACGCCGCCCAGGTCGTGGAAGATGTGCTTCCTTTGGTGCGGCCTACCGCGGCGCACTTGGGCGTGGAGCTTCGCTGGACGCGTCCGAGTACGCCATTCTTATTGCGTGGCGATGAGAATGGGCTTGCACAGCTGGTTGTCAACCTTGCGCTCAATGCGATCGAGGCGGCAGCGAGCAATCCAAGACCTAAACCGCCAAACGCCAACGTAGCGGCGGGCGAAGAGAAACCACCGTCGTTGGCGCAAGATTTCAGCGCATTCCTTATAGACAAGCCCTTGGTGGAAGTTCGTTTATTCGCAGATACGGACAACACCATGGCGACATTCGAGATTGTCGACAATGGTCCGGGACCCCACGCTTCGGTGCAGGGGCGGTTATTCGAGCCGCTCGTTACCGATAAGCCAGACGGCGCGGGGCTAGGATTGCCGGTCGCTCGCGAAATTGCACAGCTTCACCAAGGCGACATTACCTGGGTGCGAAAAGAAGGCCACACTCATTTCGTCGTTCTATTGCCCCTACTTTCTCAAGAGGAACAACGTGCGGAGATTGTTGGTCGTTGACGATGAACCGTCCATTGCGTGGGGTCTGAAGCGTCTGGGTGAGTCGCTCGGTCACGAAGTCGTTGCGGTTTCGTCCGCCGAGCAAGCGCTTGAGGCCATACAACAAGGGACATTTGACGCGGTTGTACTGGACGTTCGTCTACCGGGTCGAGATGGGCTTTCGCTCATGCCCGAACTGAAGGAGCGCCAGGGGACTGCCCCCATTGTTGTCATCACAGCGTATGGCGATTTGCCAACGGCGGTTGAGGCTGTACGACGCGGCGCGTTCGAGTATCTCGTCAAGCCATTCGACTTGGACCGCATCCAGCACGTGATTGAACGCGCGCTCAACCAGCAGATAGCCGCCCCGGCGTCTTCCGTCGAACTGCCCAAAGCCACGGGCTTTGTCGGACGGTCTCCTGCCATGCAGGAAGCATTTAAGCATATTGCGCTGGCGGCCAGCACGGACGCAGGCGTACTGATTATGGGAGAAAGCGGTGTTGGTAAAGAACTCGCGGCGCGCGCCATTCACACTTTTGGCCGACGCGCTAAGGGACCGTTTGTGCCAGTCAACATTGCGTCGCTGAATCCCGCATTGGCCGAGAGCGAACTATTTGGACACGCCCGCGGTTCGTTTACCGGTGCAGATCAAGCCCGCATGGGCCTGTTAGCGCAAGCCCATGGAGGCACGCTTTTCCTGGATGAAGTTGCCGAGATTCCTCTTGAGATTCAGGTGAAGCTGTTACGCGTGCTGGATCAAGGGGAAGTTTACCCCGTAGGGAGCCGTGAAGCCGTGAAAACCGACTTCCGGGTCGTATCGGCCACACATCAAGACTTATTGAAAAACGTTGAGGCCGGCGAGTTCCGCCACGATCTTTACTTCCGACTTTGTGCATTTCAGCTCCACTTGCCCCCGCTTCGAGATCGACCGGAGGACATCGCAGAGTTAGCGGATCATTTTCTATCGCAAATGGCCGACTCCTCCAACGACCGCCGTCTGGGGTTGTCTTCGGAAGCCCTTGCCGAGTTGAAGCGACGGCCCTGGCGCGGGAATGTGCGGGAACTCCGTAACGCCCTGGAGCACGCAGCGACACTTGCACGGGGCGGAATGATCGAGGTAGAGCATCTACCGCCTCCCGTTTCTTTTCAGCCGGCAGAAACCAACGCTGCGAAAAGTGAGACGGAGACGATACGGCGCGCGATCGCTCAATGGGCCTCGAACCAACTTCAATCCGGCGATACGACAGGAGATCTCCACGAGCGTTTGCTCGCCCTGGTCGAGCCGCCGCTCTTTTGTGAGACGTTGCGCCGAAATCATGGGCAGGTCGCCGCGGCGGCGCGAGAGCTTGGAGTACACCGGACTACATTAAAGAAGAAGATCGACGAGTACGGCATTGAGGCGGAATGATCGTTTGGGGTGATGGAAATGTCTCTCGGACCTGCGTAGATTTAACGGCTGGCCGGCGGAGGCTTGTCCGGTCGTGTTCGTATCTCATGATCTAACGTTTTCAGATTGATCTCTTTGGTCGCTCAAGCACTCGGTTGCGACGAGTTGAATATGAAAAAGAACATGTGTCTTTTGATCGCCGTCGTCGTCTTGTTGTGGCGTGCGCCAGTGATCGCGGAAGACTCGCTCACGCGTTCGCCAAATGTCGTGTTCATCTTGGCGGATGATCTCGGCTATGGCGACCTGGGTTGTTACGGACAAACCAAGATTCGGACGCCGCATTTAGATCGATTAGCGCGCGAGGGAATGCGCCTCACGCAACACTACAGCGGGAACGCCGTATGCGCACCGTCACGCTGCGTCCTCATGACGGGGTTGCACCCAGGGCATGCCGAGGTGCGCAATAATCGCGGGATGCAACCGGAAGGTCAATTTCCGCTTTCGCCCGAGGCCGTCACGCTTGCCGATTTACTGAGAGAGCGTGGGTACGCGACGGGCGCCTTCGGCAAGTGGGGACTGGGCGGACCAGGAACAAGCGGCGAGCCTCTGAAGCAAGGCGTTTTGCGGTTCTTTGGCTACAATTGCCAGTCGGTAGCGCATAACTACTATCCCACGTACTTGTGGTCCGACGATCAGCGCATACCGTTGCACAACCCCGCGTTTGCCTCGCGACAAAGCTTACCGGCGGGCGCCGACCCGAATGATCCGGCGTCGTACAAAGCATATCAAGGAAACGATTACGCACCCGACTTGATTGCAGAACAGACGCTCCAGTTTGTCCGCGACAACCGGTCGCGTCCGTTTTTTCTCTATTACCCCACGATTGTCCCACATCTTGCATTGCAAGTTCCGGAGGATTCACTCAAAGAATACCAGATGGCAATTCCCGATGACCCGCCGTACGCGGGTGGAAACGGGTATCTCCCACATCGCACTCCTCGCGCCGCGTATGCCGCGATGATCACACGGATGGATCAAGGCGTTGGCCGCTTGATCGACCTCATTGCCGAGCTAGGCCTCGACGAGCACACGATTTTCGTGTTTACCTCGGACAATGGACCCACGTACGATCGCTTAGGCGGTTCAGATTCCGATTTCTTTCAGTCCGCTGGACCTTTCCGTGGCCTGAAAGGCTCGCTGTACGAAGGGGGAATTCGAGTGCCTTGCATCGTGCGGTGGAAAGGAGTTGTCAAAGGCGGCGCGGTCTCGGATCGCGTAACCGGCTTTGAAGATTGGTTGCCGACGATCCTCGACCTGGTTGGCGCCGAAGGCAGCGTACCGCCCGACGTGGACGGCATCAGTTTCGCACCGACCTTGCGTGGAGCGCCCCAACCCGCGCGTTCATTCTTGTACCGCGAGTTCCCTGCGTATGGCGGGCAGCAATGTGTACGAATTGGCGACTGGAAAGGCGTACGCCAAAACCTGATTCCGGCAGGAAAGAAAGGGCAAGTGGATCATCGAATCGAGTTGTACAACTTGGCGGAGGATATCGGGGAAACGACAGATGTCGCCGCATCGCATCCTGAGATCGTTGCACAAATGGCCGATGTCATGCGGCGCGAGCATGCGCCGAGCGAAGCGTTTCCATTTCCCGCATTGGATCGGCTCGCACAGTAAATGCCGGCCAGCCTCCGGAACGCAATCGCATGATGCAATTCGAGCCAAGCTGGCTTTCTGTCGCTCACGTCGCTGTGAGCATTCTACTTCGCCATTTCGCAATTCAATGCATCCGAGCGTTTGACGCATTGAATTGGCATTTCTCGTAATTCTGGCGCGCAAATTGCCATTTAGTCAGTGCGTAGCTGGGATCAACCTTTGGTCTTCAGCCGATTGCGAATTCGACGTGCGATTGGAAGATGCACTTAATCAGGAGGTTTAACGATGGGACTCTTTAGCAGTCGCGAGCTTAATTCACTTGAGCAACTTTTGGTCGATCAACTTCAAGATCTTTACGATGCGGAACATCGATTGACCGAAGCGCTGCCCAAAATGGCGGAATCTGCGGATTCACCACAGCTTGCCCAAGCATTTCGCGAGCATTTGCAAGAGACGGAACGGCAAATTGAACGATTAGAGCGAGTCTTCGAAATTATTGGGCAAAGTCCGAAACGCAAGACTTGCGAAGCCATGAAAGGCCTCGTCGCGGAAGGAAGTGAGGTCATGGCCTTAAAGGGCAGCCCAGATGTGCGAGATGCGGCCCTCATCGCGGCGGCGCAGCGCGTCGAGCATTATGAAATGGCCGGGTACGGTTGTGTTCGAACGTACGCCCGGCAACTCGGCTACACGGAAGCGGAAGAGCTTTTGCAAGCCACGCTTGACGAAGAAGGCGCTACCGACCATCGTTTGACTTCGTTAGCGGAATCAATTATCAATCCCCAAGCGCAAGCCGCTGATCAGCGGTAAGCGAAAAGAACCTGTTGCGGCCTGCGGCGCGAACATGAGGATGGCAGTTCGTGTTGTGGGCCGCTTTTCTTTTCTTGATTGCCTTCGTTGCAACAATGCCTCGCTTATGATACCAAGGTTGCGAATTGTTCCTCGTGTTTTGGAGCTTTGCAACGGTGTACGATAAGAACGCATTGATTGACGTGATTCGCCAAAAGGCGCTCCAATTCGGCGACTTTACGCTCGCGTCAGGTAAGAAGGCTACATTTTATCTCGATTGTCGCCGCGCAACGTTAGACCCTCAGGGCGCCAACTTAATCGCAGCCGGTATTCTTGAAATCCTCGGCGACCAAATTCCCAATGCCATCGGCGGTATGGCGATCGGCGCCGACCCGATCACGGCCGCCGTCGTAACACTTGCAGGTCAACGGCAGTTACCGCTCTACGGCTTTATTGTGCGTAAAGAAGCCAAAACCCATGGCACGGGCAAGTCGGTCGAAGGTCCTGTAGCGCCTGGCATGACGGCTATCATCGTGGAAGACACGGTGACGACCGGAGGAAGCTCCCTTCGCGCTATTGAACAGGCGGAAGCGTTCGGTTTGAAAGTTCAAGGCGTCATCGCGGTGATCGATCGATTGGAGGGCGGCGCCGAAGCGTTCGCTCGCGCCGGCTACACGCTACGTAGCCTCCTCACGGTCCGCGACCTAGGTATCGAACCTGCCGTGTAACGGTTTTCAAGGCCCATCGGGACGAATCTCGCCTTTAGAATCAAAGCATCGAGTTATGCAAGACCGAATGCGAGGCGCTTTCCTCGGGTTGGCGATCGGCGATGCGCTTGGCGCGGCAGTCGAGTTCAAGCCTGCTGGATCGTTCAGCCCCGTTACCCAATTCCGCGGAGGCGGGCCGCATCGACTGAAACCTGGCGAGTGGACCGACGACACAAGTATGGCCTTGGCGTTGGCAGATAGCATTTCCTCAGTTGGATGGGATTTGAACGACCAGGCCCGACGCTACGTGGACTGGTGGCGCACCGGCAAGTACTCCGTAAACGACCGATGCTTTGACATCGGCGTTACGACCATGCGGGCGCTCGGCAGATTCATGGACGACGGCGATGCACGATCTTCCGGTGATCCGCACCCGTCGGCAAGCGGCAATGGGTCGATTATGCGTTTGGCGCCTGTTCCGCTGGCCTTTGTATCCTTGTTTTCGGAGCAGTTACCTGACCTGATGCAAAAAGCAGCCGAGTCGAGTCTTCCCACACATGCCAGCCCCCAATGCCAATCTGCATGCATGTACATGACGTTAGTCATGTGCGGGCTACTGGTTGGCCAAGACCGGAACGAAGTGCTGGCTCCGCACTGGCCGCCCCTGCAACAGATGTTGTCAGAGTATTCCCTCGCTCCCGAAATCGTCGCCATTGCACGAGGGAGTTTCCGACAGCGGAATCCACCGGAGATACAAGGGTCTGGATATGTCGTTCGATCTCTAGAGGCAGCGCTGTGGGCGTTTCACCGCGCCGCCGATTTTCAGGAAGCCGTTCTGCTGGCTGTGAATCTTGGCGACGACGCCGATACGACCGGCGCTGTGTGCGGGCAGTTCGCTGGTGCGTACTGGGGCGAGTCTGGAATCCCACCCTCCTGGCTTACTCAGTTGGCGCGGCGCGAGATGATCGAGAATGCACTATCCTCATTGCTCTTGAAAGATGGTGCTTGAACCATGTCGATGTAACGTTCGACGGCGGACCGTCGGCAGACGTCCGATAAGTTGGTTGCATCGTTCCACGACAGATGCAACCGGATTGTTCCAATTCTGGCGACATCGTATCCGAACTGAGTCAACGCACGATGATTCGATCTAACGAATAGATCAAACAATCGACATGCCAAGGAAAACAAATAGCGTCCCCGAATTCGTGGGATGACCCGTTGTATCTTTCGCTCGCACGAAATGTAATGAAGCGAGACTCGGTTTTGCCGCACGAATAGGAGAACCACTGATGCCCCGCTTGCAACTCGTTGAACCCAGCCAAGCGCAAGGTAAAACGAAAGAAATCTTCGACGACTTGGAAAAAACGAAGGGGAAAGTTGTTAACATTTTCAAAGGCATGGGAAATAGTCCTGCGGCGCTTAAGGCCTATCTGGCGATGGCGCAGGCCTTGGCCGAAGGTGACTTAACACCCGAGGACCGCGAAGTCGCATACCTGGGCATCAGCCAAGCCAACGAATGTACTTATTGTCTTTCCGCGCATACGGTCATTGCAAAGAAGGCAGGAATGACTGACGACCAGATCAAAGCGATTCGACAATTTGATCCACTTTCTGAAAAGCACAAGGCATTATTGACGTTTGTACGGCAAGTCATGGAAACGAGAGGACATGTGTCCGATGCGGATGTCGCCTCGGTGCGCGCGGCGGGTTACAGCGATGGTCAAATCGCCGAGATGATCGCGTTTATCGGGCTAGCGACCTATTCCAACTACTTCAATCACGTACTTGATACGCCGCTGGATTTTCCTCAGGCGCCGGCACTCTAGCTTTCGCCACCTAAAACAGATAATTCAGGAATTGCGGCGAGCACCGAGCGCACGGCGTGGACAGACAGGCTGTTCCCAACTAATGCCCAACCTCGCCGAAGCGGTAATTCTCTGGGAAGACGGAAACCATTGTTGAACCCGAGTTGGCGTAATATTTCGACGGGGGTGAAACGACGAATGCCATCGCGCGTGGCCAGGTAAGAACCACTACCGACGACGTATTTTCCATACGACGAGGCAAAACATCGGGTCTGATCCACAGCCTCCGTGCTGACCACATGCAACACGCTTCGATATCGTTCGTACCAAACCTCTTCCACAAATGTTGCTGGCGACGGCGCCGCGTCAAGTAGATTGCTGATATGCTGGCTCATCACGCGGAAATGGGGCCAGTCGCGCAATTCCCCTAGAGCGGCCACTAAGTAAAACCGGGGGCGGCGATTGATCGCTCCCAATTCGGTAGGACAAAGAAACCGCTCGTTAACGGCGTACCCAGCCCTATCCAATACCTCCCGAAGTAAATGGTGGGCTCGAGAATTCAAAAACCCAGCGACGTTTTCGAGTGCGACGTAGCGCGGCCGCACGTGGGCAAGATGTTGCAGTATGACCTTGAAGCTTTGAGCGCGCGGGTCGTCCAAATCGCGATGACGCCCCCGTTGCGTATACGGTTGACAAGGCGGAGACATCCACCAGAGGTCTGCATTTGCGTGGCGAAAGAACGCGATGGGAAGACTTTCCAAAGTCCTCCGCAAGGTGGGATGCGGAAAATTCGCACGATACACATCGAGGGCGTCGCAATCGATGTCAACCGCGCTGACGACCTCGGCGCTATCGCGCATAGCAGCAGCGCAGCCGCCGATGCCGCTATACAGTTCTAAGACGCGAAGCCGTCCTTGATTGATAGTGCAATGCATTGATTAAGAACTACTCTCCGCGATACCACCTGTTGAAACCGTAATTGACGACGCACAGGTTTCGTCTCGCCCCATGATGCTCGATTGTTAAGAATATGTGTGACCGAACATAGCTGCCGGACGCCTTTCGTTTAGTATACGAACTTGCCATCGACTGGACCGCGGCAGTACAGTGTTCATGCGTGATTCGCCAACCGATGGTCTCGTAGGTTCCTTGCGTGGTAGTGCGCTAATGCGAGCAATAGCATCTTGTGTAATTCTGGTCTTGGTAATTGGCGTTGTTCTTGGCTGCGCTAGGCCTGTAGAAACAGTCAAACCGGCGAACACAAAGATTGCTACCGAGTTGCCAGCCGTGACGATCGCCGCCGCCGACTGGCCTTGGTGGCGCGGGCCAACGCGTAACAATCACGCCGTTGGACCTCTTCCGCCTATGCGCTGGAGTGAGTCCGAAAATATACTTTGGAAAGCCAAGATTCCTGGACGTGGTCATGCAACGCCAAGCGTTTCGAGTAATCGCGTGTATGTGGCGACTGCCGACGAAGACGCCGAGACGCAATCGCTTCTTTGCTATGACCGTGAGAACGGAAAGTTACATTGGACATGTGAGGTGCACAAGCAAGGATTCATGCGCGCACATTCCAAGAATTCGCAGGCTTCAGCCACACCCGCTTGCGACGGCGAGCGCATATTCGTCGCCTTTATTTCGCACGGCCACTTATGGGTGACCGCTATCGACTTGGCGGGGAAGATCGTATGGCAAACGCAAGCCGGGCCGTTTAATTCCCAACACGGTTACGGAAGTTCGCCTTTAATTTATCAGTCACTCGTAATCGTTGCAGGCGACAATCAGGGCGCTGGCTTCATTACCGCACTGCACCGAAAAACCGGTGAAATCGTATGGCGCACGCCGCGCGATAACGATCCAAGTTACGGTACTCCGATTATCGCCTCGACTGGCGGAAGAGAGCAGCTTTTGCTGAGCGGACAGAACTCAGTGCAAAGCTATGACTCATTGACGGGTGAGCGATTGTGGATGACCCCAGGCCCCGCCGACGTCACCGCAAATACCGTTGCATGGAACGAAAACGCGATCTTCGCAAGCGGCGGATATCCGCAAAATGGCGTCCTGGCCATCCGCGCCAAAGATGGGGGCGAGATCCTTTGGCAACAAAGCTACAAGGTCTACGTCACTTCACCACTGGTCGTCGGTGTTCGCGTATTCATCGTTCAGGACAACGGGGTAGCCCGTTGCCTGGACGCCGAGTCGGGCAACGAAGTGTGGACGCAGCGTCTCGGTGGCGATTTCAGCGCGTCGCCCGTCCTTTGCGGCGATGTGATTTTCGTTCCCAGTGAATCGGGGACGATGCACCTCTTTAAGGCTTCGGACGAGTACGAAAAGATTGCGGAGAACCAACTCGGAGACCGTGGTTTCGCCAGCCCCGTCATCTGTGGAGGAAGAATTTACCTCCGTAGCGGCGATACGCTTTACTGTATCGGCCAACACGAAACCGAGTAACTTTGCAATCGACAAAATGTTGCTTTCGCACAAAGGAGCCACGCAAATCGTTTAGCCTAGGTCTTGCGGCGAGTAAAACTCACAAGGCAAATATCGTCGTGAAAGGCGCGCCCTTCGGAATACAGGCGAACGTCGTTCAGCACCGCGCGAATAACGTGCTTAGGTTCGGCGCCTGCTTTGGCCGCAGCGGCGGCCATTCGTTCCACTTTGTACAGTTCGCCAGAACTGTTCATCGCATCTGTCACCCCGTCGGTAAACAAGAGCGCTACATCTCCCGGTTCAAAGGCTACGGTGAACTGTTCGTAGTTAATCGCTTCATGCACACCAAGCGGAAGCCCGCCAGCGAGATCCAATTGGACAATCTGTTTTGAGTTGGCGCGCCTCAATAGTGGATAAGGGTGGCCTGCGTTCACGATGGTGAGCGTATCCGAAGCATCGTCGAGTACGCACAACACCTGAGTGATAAACGGCAAATCTGGAAACTGTACCGAGAGCTGCCAGTTCAATTTGGATACAGCCTCGGCCGGCGTATTGGTGGTAAGCAGTGCATAACGAACATCGCTGCACAATCGCGCCATGGTCAGCGCAGCCGATACGCCGTGTCCTGCGACATCGCCAACGATTACCGCCAAGCGTCCGTCCGGCAACTCAACGTACTCAAAATAATCTCCGGCAACGTACTGCGCGGCGCGGTAGTGGTGGGAGAACTGATAACTACCGGTGCGTGGCGCACGTTGCGGCAGAAAAGCCAATTGCAAATCACGCGCAACTTCCAGCTCAAGATTTCGGCGATCGACTTCAACAAGTTCTTGGTGAATCTCGGTATATTCGACGGCCTGCCCTGCGAGAAACGCCACACTCACGAGCACTTCCAGATCGGCGGACCCGAAGGGTTGTTTCGGATCATGGGTTTCGATGTGGATCACGCCGAGAGGCGTTTGCGACGGACCCATTAACGGCGCGCACATGACCGATCGGATTTGCTCACTGTCGTCAATCGCCGATTCTCGCACGTTGGGTAATCGTTCGTCCGCCAGCGCGTCACCGCTCAAAAAAGCGACGCCCTCACGCATGACGCGCTGTGCGACATGACCGCCGATGTGACTAACGGTATCCGATCCCGTTGTTTCATGCTTGATAGCGCGAAGTTCGAGATCGCCACTCCCTTTATCTCTCTGCAGGATGTAACCGCGTTTCGCCTGTGGAAAAATCCGAAACAAACTGTCCAATGTTCTGGGCAGCACATCGTTCAAATTGAGCGATGCTCCTAAGCTGCGGGTGATTTCCAGAACGGCCCGTAGCTTCACCACGGCGTTCACGGCAACGTGATTGACAACCGAAGAGCGAGCATCCATTTGAGTAACGATGGTCGATCGTTCCTCAACTACGCCCTCATCTTCTGCAAGGTTCGCACCAGGTGCCGCAATCCCGTTGTGCGTGGAGTCGTCGTCGGCTTTGCCTCCGGGGCGTTTTGAACGTACAGTGCCGTCTTGCGCCGACGGATCAAGAAATTGCAGCACGACATCGTGTAGCGAAATCTGATCTTCGTGGAACAATTGTGCACGACCGCTGATACGTCGCCCGTTAACTTCGACGCCATTGACGCTTTGCAAATCCTCGATATAGTACACGCCCTCTCGCGGAAAAATGCGAGCATGGCGGCGCGAGACGGTTCGTTCGCGAAATACAACGTCACAATTCGCGTCTCGTCCGAGAATGAATTCTTGGCGAGCATCCAATTCATAGAAGGAATCGGCGTCGGCTCCTTTGAGTACATGAAGCGTCGCCATTTGGGGGCTTCTCCAATATCTGCCGCGCCACGAAAGCGACCAATGAGATAAGCGTCGTATTTCTTGAAAGGTCGACGTGAAATTGTAGTTACCGTTACACGTCTCAACCGCCAAATTTTAACACTTCGCCCCCCCTAATGTCCAGCAATTTCTAGCACAAATAGTGGCTGCTTGATGACGATCGCATGTTCTTCTGCGGTAAACTGATCTACCGATAATTCGCGCGCCGGTGTGCGAGCGCAACGAACGCCCATTCCGCCTTCTGATTCTGGTGAAACATCTCGTATGAAACTTCATTTTCTAGGCGCGAATCGTCAAGTCACCGGCTCTCGCTATTGCTTAGAGACAGAGCAAGGCAAACTGCTCATCGACTGCGGGATGTTTCAAGAGCGTGAATTTCTTGACCGGAACTGGGCCGAGTCGCTCGTACCTGTGAAAAGCCTCGACGCGGTATTGTTGACGCATGTGCATATTGATCATAGCGGGTTGTTGCCAAAACTGGTCCAACGAGGCTATCGCGGCCCAATTTATGCAACTCGTCCTTCCTGCGAATTAGCCGATCCGTTGCTGCGTGATGCCGCCGAAATTCAAGAAGAAGACGCCGCCTACAAGAAGCGTCGCCATCAGAAGGAACACCGGAAAGGTAGACATCCAGAGATACCGCTGTACACGAGCGAGGACGTCAAACGAACTCTCCCCTTGTTCAAGGCCGTCTCCTACGGGCGGCCGATCACAGTATTTCAAGGAGTGACAGCGACATTCTATGACGCAGGCCACATCTTGGGATCCGCAATGATTGAATTGCACGTTGCCGAGCAAGGCCAAACTGCGCGAATTCTTTTTTCGGGTGATATCGGCCAGCACGACAAACCGTTGATTTGCGATCCTACCTATTTTCGTGAGGCCGACTACGTGATTATGGAATCTACGTACGGCGACCGCGATCATGAGGCCCGCGGCGAAATTGAAACGCAACTCGCCGACATCATCAACACGACGGTTCGCCGCGGTGGAAATGTAATCATCCCGACTTTCGCCGTGGAACGCGCACAAGAACTGATGTTTTACATTAGCCGGCTCGTGCACCGCGATCGCATTCCGGATGTTGCCGTGTATCTTGATAGTCCCATGGCGGTTGACGTCACCGACATCTATCTTCGCCATCCTGATGCGTTTGATCGTGAATCTTGGCAACTCGTGGCGTCGGGTGAGCCGCCTTTACATTTTCCCGGGTTGCATCTTGTTCGTTCCGTACAAGAATCGCGCGCGATTAACGATTTGCGCGAGCCCGCAATCATCATGGCCACCTCGGGCATGTGTACGTCCGGCCGAATTAAACATCACTTGCGCCATAACCTCGAGCGAACGAACTCGACGATTTTGTTCGTGGGGTACCAAGGCCGCGGCACCTTGGGACGGCAGATTTTGGAGAAGAACCCCGAAGTGCGCATTCATGGGCGAGAATACCGTGTTCGCGCCGAAGTGGCCCAACTTTATGGTTTTTCAGGGCACGCCGACCGTTCCGGGCTTATGAAGTGGGTTCGCGCCTTTCAGCGTCCACCGCGACAACTCTTTCTAACCCACGGTGAAGAAGAGGCGGCCAACAGTCTCGCAAAAAAAATCCGTGAGGAGCTTGGTTGGAACGTAACCGCACCAAAGTACCAAGACGTGGTGACGCTTCAAACGGGAAGCGCCAACGCAAACAAATAGACCTGCCATTAACTGGGAAACAACAGTTTAATCAAGTCCGGCGCCCCCAACGGACGGACGCTAGCGAACATTTCGCCTGCGGCGAAACCAGCAGCCAACCCCGCGGCGACCGCTGCCCCGCGAATGCGGTCAAAAACGTAGTCCTTGCTCGGCGGAAATTGTGTTTTATAACAGCGCACGGCCGCGATTTTCTTCTCAAGGGTTGAACTAATATCCGTAGTGAAATGAGTTAAACCCGGATTCATTAACACGGGCTCAAGCGCCAGGCGAAAGTAAAGTTGCGACGAGATGGTATGCACCGGCAGGAAATCGAAGGTCTCATCCCACTTGGTGAGCCGTGCGTAAAAAACCGCAGCATCGGTTATTTGCATTGCTTGCCAGTGGTCGGGTGAAGCCATAGGAGTCTTGTCGCCAAAGCCGATAACGACGCGCGGGCGGTATTTGCGGAACTCCTTCGCCAAGGCAACTCGATTTTCAAACGTATCGAATAGCCTGCGGTTTGCTAAATCGAGCGTGACGCGAACGGTCACGCCCAAAATCCGTCCCGCTTCTTGGGCTTCGGCAAGCCGCTCTTCAGGGCCTGCGCTCAACGGCGTCGGTTCCCCGTCGGTCAGATCAATGATGCCAACCTGGTAACCCTGTTCCGCTAGGCGTGCGAGCGTTCCCCCGCACGCGATTTCAACGTCGTCGGGATGCGCACCCACGGCGATTACGTCAAGCCGCGGATAATCGTCGAGAAGGTCGGTCACGATCGTTCCAAAGGAAATCAGCGTATCCGCGGAAACTTCAAAAGACAAACAAAAATTCGGGCAACTTAAGGCAGCCGTTTAACCCGGATATTGCGAAATGACACTTTGCTTTCCGGGTCGTGCGCTTGGAAGGCGAAAGTCCCTTCGCCCAAACGCCGCTCGAACTCAGCGGAGAAAGGCTTTTTTCCCTCAGGCTCGACATAGTCAGCGACGGTCTTTCCATTAATCTTACTAATTACGTGGCGATCTTTGACAATGATGGTCTGGGTATACCATTCACCATCTTTGATGGGTGGATCACTGACGTCCGCGGTGGCGTACAAGCCGCCCGACTTTTTGGGATCTTGATGAGTCACATTGACTTGCACCTCGTAACCGTATTTTGGCCATCCCGTTTCTTGATATTTGGTGTGAAAGTAAATGCCGGCATTGCTGTGCGGCTCAGTTTTGACCTCACACTCGAACTCGAAATTCTTGAACGGTTGATCGTCTCCAACGTAGAACAAATGACTTCGCGGTCCGTCGCATATGATGGTGCCGTTCTCAATTTTCCATGAATCTACATTTTCGCTTGCCTTCCAACCTTCGAAGGTTTTTCCGTCCCACAACTGTTTCCACTCGGAATTCTTTTGGGCGTCATCGGCCTGCGCGTTTGCAGTTACCGGCAAAAGCGCTAGAATTAAAGCAATCATCATTCTCATAGACTTTTCTTCTCCCGGTTTATGAAGCGCACGCTTCTCGATAGGTACCATCCTCAAAAACTGCAGAATCTCCTTCGCACTTAACGATTCGGAGATTTTGTCCTCCCGTGCATCTATAAACAACCCCCTCGCCTTATCAAAATAGGACGAACATGCTGGTTCGTGTCCTAAGATGACTTCACCATTGCGCACCATTGAATTCCTGCCCAATCGCGAATTACTGTCGGACGGCTCTTGTCTGGGCGGTTGGTGGCATGACGCGAAAAACGAAAACCGAATCGTCTGCGATCTCTGCCCGCGCGAATGCCATTTGAAACCCGGCGACCGTGGATTTTGCTTTGTCCGAGAAAATCGCGACGGCCAGATGGTGTTAAATACCTATGGCCGGAGCACGGGATTCTGCATAGATCCGATTGAAAAGAAGCCTCTCAATCACTTTTATCCCGGTACAAGCGTTCTTTCGTTTGGCACCGCGGGCTGCAACTTGGGCTGCAAATTTTGTCAAAACCATGATATTTCCAAGGCGCGCGAGGTTGCACTTTTAAGCGAGCATGCAAGTTCTGAAACAGTGGCCCACGCGGCCCAAGAGCTAGGTTGCCGGAGTGTCGCTTTCACTTACAACGACCCTGTTGTGTGGGCCGAGTATGCCATTGACACCGCGAAGGCATGTCGAGCTGTGGGGGTAAAGACCGTCGCTGTGACAGCAGGGTACATCACCGCGCAGGCCCGCCCCAAGTTTTATGAGTACATGGATGCGGCGAATGTAGACCTCAAGGCGTTTACTGAGGAATTCTACTACCAATTGACTCTATCTCACCTACAACCAGTTCTGGACACACTTGAATGGTTGAAAAAAGAGACCAACGTTTGGTTTGAGATTACTAACCTCGTCATTCCCGGCGCCAATGACACCGCGGACGAATTTCAACGCATGTGCGATTGGTTGTTGGATCATATCGGCGATGACACGCCCATTCACTTTTCGGCGTTTCATCCCGATTTCAAAATGCTAGACCGTCCTCCAACGCCCGTCGAAACTTTGCTGAAGGCCTATGAGGTCGCCAGGAATTCCGGTTTAAAACATGTGTACGTCGGAAACGTTCACGATGAAACCCACCAAAGCACCTACTGCTCCAACTGCGGCAAGTTGGTGATCGAGCGCAACTGGTACGAATTGGGCGCCTACCATTTACGCGGCGGCCACTGCGGGCAATGTGGTAGTCCCATGGTAGGCCGCTTTGATGAACAGCCGGGCGATTGGGGACGGTGTCGTATGCCGGTTTCCATAGGGAGGTATGCCGCGCCCAGTCAAGCTACCACGTCTAGGACTTCCCAATCTAATTCGCCGCGAGTGAATAATCCGAAAACGATGGCAACGCAATCTTTCGCTCCGGCAGTGGACGCCGCGCCGCAGATTTCCTCCGAACAGCAGCAGGAGATTCACCGTGCCGCTTCACGGTGGGTCGCGTTAGCTGTGACGGGCCGGACCGAAAACGTGGACGAGTCGAGGTTCGCTGGCGTAGGCGACCATCCGTTAATGGGAGTTTTTGTGAGTCTTAAGCGGCAGAAGCGTCTGCGTGGGTGCTGCGGTGTGATGGGCGCGCCCATTAAGCTCCGTGATGCTCTGGTTCGGGCGGCACGGCGCACAGCGCTTGAAGACAATCGACTTCCGCCCGTTTCCGCGAGTGAGTTGGCCTATCTCGACCTGGAAGTTTGGCTGCTCTACCGTCCTCGTACTGTCGAACTTCGTGGTATTGAACGGATTCGGGCAATCACAATTGGGAAACATGGGATACAAATCGCGCATGGCGAAAACCGCGGGCTGTTGCTTCCAGGAGTCGCTATTGAGAACGATTTCGATGCGGAAACGTTTCTAAAACAAGTTTGCATCAAAGCAGGACTACCACCTGATACCTGGAAGGATGATGAAGCTCAACTTCAAACCTTTGAAGGTTTATCCGTATCAGGTCCGTTTGATGGCGAAGCGGCATCGTTTACGATTAACCGTCCTCAATTGACAGCCGCCGATCTGGCGACTTTGGCCAATTTTTGTCGGCAAAACGTTCGGTTGCTGCTGCGCGGTGCGACGCCGAACTATTATATGCCGGGGCCGGAAGGCGCTATTCATGGCGCCGCACTAAGCCTTACGTTTGACGGAAATCCGTTCAGCCATGTGTCGAAACTATCGTTTCGCCCGGAACTTCCCCTGCAATCAACCCTCTTTGCGCTTGCCGAAGCCGCCGCTCAGGCGGTTCGTGCCGCGGCGCCAAATGCAAAGGTTGTCCAATCGCTGGATTTGAATCTCACCTTGTTAGATGATCCGGCAATGCATGGCACGGTTGAGACGCCGGATCTTCGTGGATTTGACCCAACGACGCGGGCGCTCGTTGCAATTGAACGTCGCAAATCGGCATGGGTTTACGACGCCGGCCGATCACCGCAGGAGGCGCTCGAGGTCATCAGAAGCGAAATTCAGGTTCTCTCGCCGCATGAGGCTGGCCTCTACAGCTTCCGCGCGTTGAGCACGAACAATCCGGCGGTCGTCTCTTCAGTTCCGCGTGCTACATCCGGGCCTGTTGTGCGACCACCCGCCGTTGCTGGCGCATTTTATCCGTCGGACCCAAATGAATTGCAACAACTGGTCGATCAGTTACTTGAAGGCGACGCTCCGCCGCGGATCGCGTGTCAGGCGATACTGGTCCCACATGCCGGCTTGAAGTACTCTGGGAAACTGGCCGCCGATGTTTTCAAGCGCGTCGAGATTCCGCAGACGGTCATTGTGATTGGGCCTAAGCATACGCCGTTTGGCGTCGAATGGGCTGTTGCTCCGCACCGTACTTGGGCGTTGCCTGGCGCGTCGATCGATTCAGACCCGGAACTCGCCTCGCACTTGGCGAGCGCCGTCCCTGGTTTGCAGTTGGACTATCAGGCGCATCAGCAAGAGCACGCTATTGAGGTGGAGCTTCCGCTTCTCGCAAGCCTTTCGCCTCACTCCCGCGTGGTAGGAATCGCCGTCGGCGTCGGCGACCTGCAATTGTGCGGCAAATTTGCGGAAGGTCTGGCCCGAGTTCTCCAACAACGAAACGAGCGTGTTTTGTTGGTCATTTCCAGCGACATGAACCACTTTGCCGGTGACGCCGAGAACCGGCGACTGGACCAACTTGCCTTAAATGCGATGGAGACTTGCGACCCTGCAACGCTTTACAATACGGTCCGCGAAAATCAAATTAGCATGTGCGGCGTTTTGCCAGCGGTCATCGTATTGGACACATTGCGCCGATTAGGCCGGTTAACTCGGTGCGAGCGGATAGGCTATTCAACGAGTGCCGACGTAACCGGCGACAAAACGAGAGTGGTAGGCTACGCCGGTGCGTTGTTCTATTAATTTCGCTGGTTACGGTCGAATCGATTTTACTACCCATCCGATCCGGTCCTGTTGAAAAATCGTAAGCGTGTTTTGGCGATTCGGGGCAGTCGCCGATTGGTTGCATACGTTGCTGCGTGCTAATCTTGGGGTGATCCAATTCTGGCTGTCTTGGCGTTTGCGAAGGGGCCGTTTGATTGTGAAGAAGGCCATTGTCATTGGCGTTGTAGCGATTACCGCGTTAGCGGCGAGTGCGATCATTTGGCGCACGGTGATTGCCCCGTCGGGCAACACCTCAAATGACGGCGGCGCGGCCTCTTTATCTAACCAAGACGCTTCTTATCAGACAGAACGTCAAATTCACGCACTGGGTCGGCTCGAGCCAGCCGGCGGAGTCATTACGATTGGCGCTATGGTAGGCGATCGACTTGAAACTCTGCACGTCCGTGAGGGAGAGCGAGTTCAAAAAGGTCAGTTGCTTGCGGAACTAGCAAGTCAAAGGATGAGGAAGCTCGAGGAAGAAGCGTTGGCGACGCGCATCAAGGAAACGGAGGCCAGGCGGGTCGCAGAGGAAGCGGCGGCGGACGCAAGAATTCGCGTTGCCGAGTTGAATGTGGAAAAAGCCAACTCCAGTGATGCCGAGATCACGGCGCAAGAGAAACAGGTGACGCTCGCCGAGTCGAACCTCGAATTGGTAACACGCGACCTTCAGCGATTCGAAGGACTTTCAACATCGCTCGTGTCGAAACAGGAGTTAGAACGACAGCGATTGTTGGTTAAGAAAGCGGAAGCTGAACTTGCCGCTGCTCGCGCCGCGTTGAACCAAGTCAAACAGTCGAGCCGATTCGCAGCTGAGGCCGCACAGGCCGATTTGCGCGCTGCAGAAGCCGCTAAACAACAAGTCCTAAGCGCCGTTTCCCTAGATTCACTACGTAAGCAGGAAGAGCTTGCAAAGATTCAAACCGAACAAACGCGATTAATCGCGCCCCAAGCGGGGACCGTACTATGGATATTCACCCGCACAGGGGAATTCATCGCGAGCAAACCCGTGTTACAGATGGCGGACCTTAGCCGATTGCATTGCGTCGCCGAAGTGTACGAGGCGGATGTACCCTACGTTCGACCGAACCAAAAAGTACTTGTTACCAGTCCCGTTTTCACTACCAAGAACAATGAGGTTCAAGGGGTCGTGACTCGGGTAGGGGGAATGGTTTCCACCCCTGAATTACGCAGTATTGATCCCTTCGCTCCAACCGACCGACACGTGGTCGAGGTGCATATCGAACTTGATGACGAGGATTTGCCAGACAAGGCGCGACTGGTGAACCTCCAGGTGGATGTCAAAATAGTGACGTCAGGCGAAAAGACCAACGATGAAAACTCCGCTGGCGTGGCGCAATCTCGCCCATAACAAAGCACGTACCGCGGTGGCCGTGGCGGGCGTGGCGTTTGCGGTTGTCCTGATATTCATGCAGTTGGGATTCCGTGGCGCGGTCGTGTCGACGGCGACCTTGATTTACGACGCCCTTGAATTCGATGTGCTTATTCGGTCGGTAGAATACCTGCATTTCGCCGACCCGCGGAGCTTTCCTCGCAGCCGCCTGCACGTTGCGGCATCGACTCCTGGGGTTGCGCACGTAGCGCCGTTTTATGCACAAACGAACCAATGGCGTAATCCCCAAAATGGGTCTCGACGTGGTTTGCTCGTAATGGGCGTCTCTGTCGGACAAAAAGCCTTTCGTCTTCCCGAACTGCGCCGTCAAATCGAGAAGCTTACATCGCCCGAATTTGTTCTGATCGACCGGAAGTCGCGCAGAGAGTTCGGGCCCGCGCAGGGCGAGCAATTCAGCGACGCCGACTTGGGTGTCGAAACCAATGTGGGAGAAGCTCGCGTACGCGTAGTTGGGCACTTCGCCCTGGGGGCTGGACTAGCGGCCGACGGCGCCTTAGTAACCAGCGACGAAGGATTTGTTCGTTTAACGCCCGGACAATCCGTAGAATGGGTAAGCTTGGGATTGGTTCGCGTACAGCCTGGCGCTAACCATGAGCATGTTGCGCGTGAAATCGACAACCTTCTGCCGGTTGATGTCGAGGTGATGACGCGGCGCGAGGCGGCGGAGCGAGAAACGCGTCACTGGTTACGAGGCACGCCCATCGGCTTGATATTTCAGATGGGTGTCGGAATATCGCTCATCGTTGGCGTTGCGATCGTGTATCAAGTGCTTTCTAGCGATGTCACCGCGCATCTCGGTGAATACGCTACGTTGAAAGCAATGGGCTACACCGATCAAAAGCTGGCGCGTGTGGTAATTAGCCAGTCGCTTTGCCTTGCGATTCTGGGTTTTGGTCCAGGGTTACTGGCTGCGCGAGTATTGTATGAAGTGACAAGTTACTACGCCAATATTCCCATCGCCATGACTTGGCCGCGCGTAGCTGGCGTGCTGTTGATGACAATAGCGATGTGCGCTGCATCGGGCGTGGCGGCGTTAAGAAAAGTATGGGTCGCCGATCCGGCTGAATTGTTCTAGGAACGACGTTGAATTGCATGGTACGGTTTGGTCGAATTCCGCTCGCGCGTAAGAATCTAACGCACGACTACTGGCGCTTAGCGGTAGCCGTGGGCGGAATTGGCTTTGCCGTAATGTTAATGTTCATGCAAATGGGTTTTCGCAATGCTTTGTTCGATAGCACCGTTAAGGTCATTGATGAATTGAACGCCGATCTCATCATTGTGAATCGATCCCAGTTTGCACTTCCCGCACCCCAACGATTTAGCATTCAGCGACTCGTCCAGGCTCGTGAATGCCCTGGAGTATCTGGCGCCTACCCCTTGTATGTTGAAGGGTTTCTCTCCACGCTCCGCCGTCCTCGACAAAAGGCGTACGCAATTCGAGTCTTGGCGTTTGAAGTAAATGATCCCGTATTTCGATCGACGGCCATTCGGCAGGCGATGCCCCGTTTGAAGCCTCCGAATACCGCGTTGATTGATTCCCACAGTAAGCCGAAGTACGGCATTCCTGTGCACGATCCGGAACGACTATCGAAACAATCGATTGAGTTGAGCGGACGACGAGTCCAGTTCGTCGGATTGTTTGAGATGGGAGCCGACTTCGCGAATGACGGCAACGTCATCATGTCGGCTCAAAACTTCGCGCGATATTTCCCCTATCGCGGACGAGGCGCCGATCCCTTAAGTATCGTGGACTTGGGGATTGTACGCCTGACCCCGCACGCTGACGTCCAAGAGGTTCAGCAACATTTGGAAAACCTACTTCCCGACGATGTACGCGTCTTCACCAAGCAAGGTTTTCGCCAAGCCGAAATGGGCTTTTGGCGTACGAGTACACCGATTGGTTATATCTTCGGCGTCGGTCTGGCCCTTGGATTTGTGGTGGGTGTAATAATTTGTTACCAGATTATCTTTACGAGTGTTTCCGCGCACATGCCGGAATTCGCCACGTTAAAGGCGATGGGATATCGCGATCGCTATTTTATTGCCTTGGTGGTTTGTGAGTCGCTCTATCTTTCCATTCTTGGATTCATACCGGGTTTGCTCGCGAGTTGGGGCCTTTACACGCTCTTGGCTCGTTGGACGGGACTATTGATGATCTTGACGCTTCCTCGAGCGTCCTTGGTGTATGGTTTCACATTGGCGATGTGTATGACGTCGGGTTGTTTGGCAATGCGTAAGGTGCTGTCGGCCGACCCCGCGGAACTGTTCTAGTTTTTCGTTGAGTTTGAGATGTCGCAAACCGTTTCGCTTCCTGCCACAAGCAGCCGACTCGCGTTAACTGACGTCAAGACGCCGAACATTCAGTCGCGCGGGCTGAATTTCTATTTTGGAGACGGCGAATTGCGCAAACAGGTATTGTTTGACAACAACCTCGACGTGATGCCGGGCGAAATTGTGATCATGACCGGCCCTTCCGGTTCAGGAAAGACCACGCTCCTCACATTAATCGGTGGATTGCGCACCGCGAAGGAAGGCAGTCTTAAAGTATTGAAACAAGAGATGGTTGGGGCCAGCGCCCAACAGCTTGTTCGTCTCCGGCGTCAAATGGGATTCATTTTTCAAGCCCATAATTTGTTCGAATCGTTGACGGCTTTTCAAAACGTCAAAATGGCGCTTGAATTGTTTGACTTCAGCCAGCAAGAAATGCGAACGCGCATCACGGAAACGTTGACGCGATTAGGGTTGGGACATCGCATTCACTATAAACCTGATTCGCTATCCGGCGGTCAGCGACAACGTGTGGCGATTGCCCGAGGACTGGTGCATAAACCTAAGCTTATACTTGCCGACGAACCGACCGCTGCGTTGGACGAAAAGTCAGGCCGTGAAGTGGTAACGATTTTTCAGGAGCTTGCGCGGGAAGAAGGATGCACGATTCTCATCGTTACGCATGATAATCGCATTCTCGATGTCGCAGACCGCATCGTTAACATGGTCGACGGCCGTATTAAATCCAATGTGTACGTCCAAGAATCCGCCAAAGTGTGCGAGTTTCTCCAAAAGTGCGACTTCCTGCGAGATCTCACGCCGCGTACGTTAGTTGAAGTTGCGGACAAGATGTTCCGTGAAGACTTTTCATCGGGTGATACCATCATTCGGCAAGGCGACCCTGGGGACAAATTCTACCTCATACGCAAGGGCAGCGTTGAAATCGAAGCGACTCGCAACGGCGAGACGAAAATTGTCGCCGTGTTGGGAGAAGGCGACTTCTTTGGCGAGATGGCGCTCCTGACCGATGCGCCTCGAAACGCCACGGTGCGAGCCAAGGAGCAAACGGTGCTCTACGCATTAGGTAAGGCCGATTTTCTCTCCGTTATCGAACAAAGCCCAACATTCGAGCAAGAACTTCGCAAGTCGATATTCGAACGTCAGTAACACGGATTCCAAGTGCTTTGTCAGAGACAGATTTGCGGATGGGCTTGCGTGCGTGATAGGGGGAGTCTTTCCGATAAACGGAGGATTTCCCAGGCTCCGACGCCGCGATGGACGCATTTCCCGCCAACTGAGCCCCCGACTACGTTTGCCGCGTCCGGTTCATCCCTACTGCCAAGCATGGAAGTTCGGTCAACGCGGCGGAATGCAAACTGAATTGCCTCGCGAGGCCGTGTTTCGCTGGCCGCCATATCGGAGATCTCGAACTCCTGCAGTCAAAAACGCAAACCTAGTCCAGCACAACGTACGCCAGGCAATGCGGCATCGATTGGCGTTACACCGTGAAAAACGTCCGCACAAAATTGAAAAAGCTTTACCCCAGAATTGAGGTTTGAAGGGAAAAATCGGAACAAAGCAAATCTCGCCACCGGGGTGATGTTCCGTCGTGGGACTGCGTACGACGGAACGATTGTTCGGCCATACCACGTCTTGCAACCATTGAAGCAGCGCCTCATCGGAGCTACAGGCCCCCAAATCAGCAAGCGGCGAAGATCAGCCACCTTGGTCGTTCCAATGTTGCGCGCAGCGCATGATACTGTGCCAATGCCTTTGGTGGCTCGGCGCGGCTCGCAAATTGCCGGTAGAAGATAATCATGCGTCAGTGCCTAAGTTGCCAAGTCCGTTGGGGGCGCCGCCTATTTGCGCATGACCAGTCGGTTCAGCGTTTCTGATAACGTGAGCGATTCTTTGTCTGTATCGCGAAATTCCGGTGGCCGCGACCTCTCATTTAGGTCCACCACAACTGCCGGTTGATCGACCGAGGCGACTTCTGTTGGTCCCGAGAACGTGGGCGAAACAGTGCGATCTGAGGCGCGCCGGTTGAGAGACGCTTCGTCGGCGCGTCGCCCCGGTGGTGTCTGATCGCCTGCACGTCGGCCATAGTTGACATCGTCGGCGCGTCGACCTTGCCCGCCGATTTGTCCGCGACCCTCTGCTTGGTCTGAGGCGCGACGGCCGTGGCGCAAGTAGTCGCTCCAACGCCGCCCCAGTTGCCGCCCAGTTGGCGCCGTGAGGAAGAGCAGACCTATGCCGGTTGCTAATCCCCCAGCCATGCCTGCGAGCACTATCGTTGCTCGGCCTGGTCCAAGCGGGCGGTCGTCCAGGACAGGCGCGTCGATCCGTGTGAGCAAACTGGACGACGCGGCGGCCGCCTGACTTGCGCGAGCGGTCGATAGATCGTTCTGGGCTTTTTCAACGATGGTGATCCGCTGGCGCACTTCCGATTGTAAGTTGGCGTACGTGGCGCGTAGGTTGGCAAGTCGGTCGAGACGTGCGGTGACCTCGGCCAATTGTTCTTCATACATCTTGACCTGTGCTCGATTGATTTGCAGATCGGCGTGCAAGCTGGCGAGCGCTGTCTCTTGTTCCCGTTGAAGATGCCCACGAACTTCTTCTTCGGCTGCGGCGGCCTCGCGAACCTGAGGATGATCGGCGCTCATACTCCCTCGCAGCGCGGCGGACCGGAGTTGTGCGTCGACTAGTCCGTCCTTGAGGCGTCGCAACGCGGGTTGCGAGTCCAACAATACGGTGGGTGTGGCGGTCCATTGGCCTTCATCGCGCCGAGCAACCTCGAGAAACTCGATTTGCTTTTCAATTGACTTTTGGTTCGTCTTAGCAAGTCGCAAATCGCTTTTGACTTGATTCAGCGCCGAACGCAGATTACTGTCGCCCGCGCCTGCGTCGGTCAAAATGCGAAGCTCGCCGAGGTCGCTGCCAACCGTCGTTTCGATCGATTGCAGACGGGCGGTGGCCGAGTCTAAGTCCTTCGTGGCAAGCGTCCAGGTCCGCGTCAACTCATCAATCAGACTTTGGGCTTTGTTTCGCCGTAATAACTGTAAATGGCGTTCCAAGTGATGACACACGGCCTGGGTCAATGCGACGGCCCGCCGAGGATCGTCGCTTTGCACCGACAGGTAGATGACTTCTGTCTGCCCGAACTCGACGCCTTTGGGCGCCCTCACGGCAATCGCGTCTTGCAGTGAGCGAACCTCATCGTTCGACGGCCAATTGGGCGGTTGTGGCGCTCGCGCGGGTCCTATTTCTTTTAGTGCGGCTTCCACAACCGAGCGACGACGCGCAACTTCCAACACGGTTTCCTGAGCTGTTTTCAAGGCGGACGTGTTGTCGAAGCGTCCTTGTCGGCTGATGTCGCCGACCGCCTCGTCGCGCACAATCAACGCTTGCCGCGCCTGCCAAGTCTTCGGTTTGATGAAGGCGTATCCTGCGGCCAACACCGTCATGCCAACGGTTGGGATGATCCACCAGCGCCATCGCGCCCTGAAAATCAACGCGATTTGCTGGAAGTCGACGTTGGGTGGAGCGATGGAATTCATGGCGTTGACGAGTGTTTCGCAAGGATCAATTGGCGCGCACGTACGGCGCCGTGTGCGAAACTATAGCATGCAAATTCGAAGTTCTGCCGAGAACGTGCCTCGTCCAGGGCTTCTACAAAAGGCCGAAGAAAGGCGCAACTACCGAGCGAAATTTGCATGCACAACGTGACCGCCCAAGGGCGATGCACGGATGTCATGATCTATCGCGCCGCGCGACGACCGGACAATCAAGCCGAGCAAGGGGAGGGTTATTCCGGAAAGAAACGTTCTTCTAGCTTTTGACGTCCCTTATCGGCATAGTATTTGACTAAGGCAATTCGCAGTTCCCGCGGCGTGAGTCGCAGATCCTTCCATTGGGCATACAACTGGGAGTGACGCGCGCGGTACTCCTCAATGCGTTTTAATTCGTCTTGTTGTACGCCCTGTCTACGTAACTGCTCGGTTGGCTCCGCCATGAGTGCATCGCGCGCATGGATGAACTCCGCAGCGCTAGCGTCGGCGATGTTGTCTAATGATTCAACAACGGCGGCCGCTCGAGCTGCGGCGTCCAGATCGGTGTATTGACTTACGTTGTTGGTCTCGGCCAGAAATTGCGCTAGCCAGGGCCGATCTTTTGACATGCCTGCCAGCGTTTGACGCAAAGATTGGTAAATTGTCGGCGAGGGCGTCAATTGCCGCTCGCGCATGTATTGGGCGAATACGTCAAAGATTTTTTCTTTGATCTCCCGCGTCGCTTCATAAAATGGTTCGCGACGGCCCACCAGCGCTAAGTTCGGAGAAAAGATGCAACTTGTGGGCGACACGAAATCCTCGCCAAGCGAAAGTCTCAGTTTCGCGAAATTCTCCATACAGAAGCCCTCAGCCGGACGTTCCGGAATCGGGAAGAATTGTTCTCTTGGCGCCGAAGTCGCCTGAGCGCACAACAACAGAAAACCAGCGCAATAGGTGTGAATACGTTTGTCTGTCAGGTCTTGCCCTTTTAGGGCAAACACGTGTTGGTTGTCGAAGGTAAGATCGAACTGGGTTGGGTTGCCTATCACGCTGCGCGCCACTTCGCTCATTTGTTGAGCTACCTTAGGATCCTCATGACGCATGAAGAAGTAATACAACGTGCGTTTCAAGTAGGCGTCGATGTTCGTGGCGGGTATCTCGCCGCGCCGTTCCGGCATCTCGACGATCACAAACCTCCGTACTCCATTCGGATCCTCGACCGTTGTGACGATTCCCACATGCGTAAACAGTCCTGGACTCAAATCGGTGAATAGGTTGTAGGGCCGAGGATTGCGCATGAGCAACCAGTCGCCGGGCTGTAAGTCGAAGCCGTTCGTGCGAAACCGATCGCCAGTGACACCGTTGCGAGTTCGATGTGTCAGCCACTCCAAAAGTACGTCACGCTGTTGGCTTGCTGCGGGCGAAAGACGTTTTCCGTCGATGGCTGCAAGCACCGCGAATAACTCGGTTGCGGTAATCTCGGGTGTAGGCAAATCTTTGTCTTGCGTCGGATCGGGATCCTGTGGCAAACCAATTTCGCGAATCACATTTGAAGCATAGATAACCAGTTCGGGCGATGATTCGGGATCGCGTACAAACTCGGCCAGTGTTCCGAGAAACGCGCTGCGGCGTCCTACCGCCATCAGCTCTAGCACTTTCCGTTTGACCGTCTGAGATGCTGGCCGCGCCGCACTCCCTGGCGGAGGATCAAACAGGAGATAACTCATCACCAACGCGCCAACATCGCTCCGATGCTCCAAAAGCACGTCGAGCACCTGCTCCGGGCGGGCGCTGGCTTCGTACGAAGCTTGACCAAGCCCGTCATTCAACAAGTACCGCATTCGCCCAGAAAGATCGATGCCCTCCGTCGTCATTTCCAAGTAGCGACGCAGCATCTCACGACGCGCGTCGCTTTCGGGGATCGCCACAAACTGAGTGCGTAGCGCAAGCACGCGTTCAAGTCCTTGGTCGATGCGGCGTTGAGCCGACGCAAGTTGGCGAATCCTTGCAAGTCCTTGCGCAATGCGTTGATTCGGATCACGTGTAGGAGCGCCAGGTAAAGATAGTTCGGCCGCCCACGTCTCTAACGCAACGGCCGCGGCCGACAATTGTTCTGACCGCGCCTTGGTACAATCTTCCGGTTTAACCGGCAAAAGCGCTTCAACCGTCGCCACATGGTCGCGTAGCGCCGGTGTTTGGGCCCCAGTTGGAGTTGCCAAGAGCAATAGAAAGGTGGGAAGTAGCAACTTTTTCACGGTTCGGCGTGTGTGCTGGGTGGTTTGCGTAATTTAGGTCAACTGTCTTTTACCTTATTTCACGTTGTTTCGCCAGTTTGTAACGCCGTATAAGCCAACGGGCTCTCAATATCAAGGAATTCTCGAAATAAAGTTCAGTCGACCAACGTTTGGTCTTCGCGCGCGCAAGTTTTCGTGGCATTGGCAAATTCGTTTAGAACTCTCGAATCCTTGCGGCGCCTCGGTGATTCACCCCACTTTGGATGTTCGAGATCGTTCGGCGAGCATGCCCTCCAGCCGCGTGGCGTCGTCACAACACGCACAAAACTTCAGCCGAACTTCTCCTGTTTTCGGTGCGAGGTGATGTTTGGCTGGTCGTGTCCAAGAAAACTCCAGAAGGTAGGTAGTGATCATCCGATACGAAGAAGGAGTGTTTTTAGGCGGACCACTGGACCGTTTGCGAGGCGGTAGGTTTGCAAAACCTCAGGCGGATCGTTTTGCTTTCGGGAAATAACATGATGTTCCACTACCGGAAGGACCCCAACGATGCGCTATATCTTGCCCGCGATGGCGGTCGCGTTGACCGCTGCGCTCGGCGCTGATTCGCTTGACGCGCAACAGCGTCACGCCCCCGCCTTAGCCCAATCACCTCCCGAATATGTTGAATACGGGAGAAGTGCGCGCGGCGCCGCGGCTAAGGTGTCATACACCCACTCTCAGGCGGCAGACGCCGCGCTTTGCGCTCCTGTCGCGTGCGCCCCCTGCGCTTCCGAGTGCGCCATATGCTGCGAAACCGATTGTTGCGGTACATGCGGAGAGGAAGACGCTTGTGATTGTGAATGCGAGTGTGAGGAAGAAGACGCTTGTGGATGTGAAGAAGAGGAAGCTGAAGTCGTTCGCCTGATCGGAGACGTTTCTCTCCCGTTTTTGAGTCGCAATCAGTGCGGTTGCGAGGATCCGCCGACGATGTTCATCGGTGGTTGGGTCCAAGGCGGCATCACGGGCAACGCCGACGGCAATCGGTCTGCCACGGGGAACTTCCCAGTTCCCTTCAACCAGGTGTCGGACGGCTTTATTTTTAACCAAGCGCCGTGGATTTTTGCCGAGAAACTTCCGGACACGGAAGCCAACACCGTCGACTGGGGGTTCCGTGTCGATTATGTGTTCGGTACGGACGGTCCCGATACCCAAGCCTTCGGTGATCGGGGTTGGGACTTTGGCTGGAACAGTTCTCGCGATTACGGTTCGGCAATTCCCCAACTTTATGGCGAGATTGCCGTGAACGACGTTTCTGTGAAGGTTGGCCACTTCTTCACGATCATTGGATATGAAGTGGTGCCTGCCACGGGGAACTTTTTCTATTCTCACGCTTTAACAATGAACTACGGCGAACCGTTCACCCATACGGGCGCTTTGGGCAAATACGCTCCTGATGATACGTGGACCTTCTATGGGGGGTACACCTTCGGCTGGGACAGTGGCTTTGAAAACAACGCCGATGCACACACCGTCCTTGGCGGCGTTAGCTACGCTTGGGAAGATATTGGCACATTGACCTGGTGCGTTAATGCGGGCGACTTTGGCGACGGCGGCCCGCTGCCGGAAGGTGGGGTCGCCGCAGCGGGCGATATCTACATGCACAGTCTTGTTGCGTCACTCAACCTGGCGGAAGACCTCGTGTACGTATTTCAGCACGATTACGCGGCCAATACAAACATCCCCGGCGGCGCCGACGCATATTGGTACGGAATTAACCAGTACCTGTTTTACCCGCTAACCGACACCGTTAAGCTTGGCGGCCGCTTCGAGTGGTTTGACGATGTCGACGGTGCTCGTATTGGCGCGGCTAATCCTGCGGGAGCCGGAGCCGCGGGCGACTATTATGAAGCGACCGTCGGGTTGAACTGGACGCCACATACCAATCTGACCATTCGCCCCGAGGCCCGTTGGGACTGGTTTGACGGCGATGCCCCTGCCGGCGCTTTGCCCTACGACAGCGGAACCGACGATAACCTGTTTACCTTTGGGGTCGACGGTATCGTCCAGTTCTAAACAACGACGAAGCAATACACTGCAAGGACTGAAACTTGTAGTCCGGTGATCGAAAACGCCTCCCCAAGGCCGTTGGAGAGGCGTCCCGCGTCACACCTTCGCTCTTACAAACTTCCGGTCGTAAGGTTGTACGTTGAACAGCTCGCAGTTCTCGCCCGACTCGCGATGCCCGTTGCTGTCACGGCGTTCTACTCGAACTAACTTGGGCTTTGAACTGAGTCGGTGGATGGCGAGGAGTTTGACTCCATGGCTAGTTTGAATCGCTGCAAGTCCTCGGCCAACTCCTTTGCCAAACCACTCCCCAAGACCGATGCGATCGCGGCGCCCGCTTTTCCGCCCGGCGGGTTGTACTTCATCGAAACATTTAACTCGGTACGACCGTTGCCGATGTCGCGAAAATGCACGCTACCGGCCGTCTCGATATCTCCGCCCGGTAAGGATCGCCAAGCGATTAGTTCGTTTTCACGCTCGTTGAAAACTTCGGCGTCCCATTCCACCGTAACGCCTAACGGACCACCTGCGACCCAATGCGAACGTTGACGATCAAGGGCGTCTACTTGCTTCAGATGACGCATAACCCGAGGAAGGTTTTCCACATCGCGCCAGTAACCGAATAATTGATTCGCAGGGGCGTTGATCTGCAGTGCGTACTCTACCTTCACACCCTCTTGGGCGGGAATGGCCGTTGCGGGGTTATGACGGGCGGTGTCCACTCCCAGAGTTCGGTAGGTTTGGCAACTGCCCGTTACACCGCGATGCAAAAGACCCGCACCCGTGAGTCCCATGACGAGACCGCTGACCCGACCTCGACTCAGTCCTGCGAGGACCAGGAGCGCGCCAACTGCGATGGATCCCCATCGCTCGACTTCGCCGACGTTTGGTGGACTCACGGCAGGCCCGATGGGGCGATCTTGCGGCAGAACGGGAAAGCCGCCTTTTCGTTCAGTCCAAATACTATCCTGCACATTCGAATCGAGACGTGTCATGAGTAAACCTCCTGCCGAAATTGCATTGAGATGGTAGACGCGGTAGGGATCATGTGCTCGCGATAAACTCGCAGAGCATGCCAGCCTAGAAAGCAAATACCGCGCCGGGAACTTGAATTCTTACATCGCTACAGCGTTACGCGAAAGCATCGGGTTGATTCCTCCCCATTGGACTCTCCGTGCCTGATCTATTAGGCGAATTTTCAACCATGCGATCTAAGCTTCGGTCCAAGGCCGTCGCGCCGAAGCAATACCTCCAGCAAATGACGCAAGGCCGAACGCGATTACACAAACGGCAATCAACGTAAGAAAAGAAGAGGTTGTGCCGGGCCACCATCCGACGTTTGCTAAGAGACGCCAGCTGGCTAGATGGATAAGAGCTGCGCCGAGCACAAAACCAAGAAGCCATCGTTCCAGAAACGCCGGACGCCACAGTGCGGCGAATAAAAGCGCTCCCGAGGTAAGCAAGGCAATCGATGTCGCCGATTGCCAGCCCAAGTAGATTCCCACGGACGTCAGTGCGGCAGGAATTCGCGGTTTGGCGCTCAATCCACGGCTTGCTGGGAGCAGGTGGAGTCCAAGAGTTAGTCCAACGAGCCCACCAACCAACGGTTCGGCGAGAAGCCGCAACCATCCCCACGGGTTTGGTCCGCCCATCGCAATGCACAACGCCGGTATCGGATACAACGTGAAGCGCGGACTCTTGTTGGCAGGCTCGCCATCAACGATGCTTGCTACGATTGCGGCAATTACCGGCGCTAGATGGCCGATCAGACCGACAAAAAAGACGTATCCGAAGGGCACCTTTTGCCGATCCCGCTCGATTAACACCCAACTCAAGAGAACGCTCAAAAGAATACAGTGAAACGCATAGAGAGCGACAAATTCCCCCCGAATTTCCAAGAGCTTCGACGCGCCAAAGTCGTGACGCAACGCCCTTGGCATTGGGAGATTGACCCCGCCCAGAAACAACTCGGGAATCGCTAACCCCAGGAACATGAGTCCCATGGTTAATTCGACGATGGGATAGCGTGCGGAGATGGGCGTGCGACACACGCGACAACGTCCGCGTAGTTTTAGCCAGCCGAATACCGGTACGTTATCGGCCGGTCGGATTCCCGAACCGCAGCGCGGGCATCGCGAAGGTCGCCAAATCAAAGTCTCTCCGCGAGGCAAACGCCAAACGACGACGTTGAGGAAACTTCCCACGGACGCGCCAAAGAAAAAAAGCCACGCGCCCATCACTGCGACCGCCGCGCGGAACTGAACGGCTTCCGCCTTGCTCAAGCTAGCGCCACGCACGAAGCTTTCAGTGCGACGCTCCCAACATGGCGCCAACACCCACAATACCGCAAGCGCCAGTACTCCTACGAGCACCAACACCGCGGGATTCGTAAGCCGGCGTTGCAAACGTCGTCGCGTCGTCATGATCGGATTTTCATGGCGCTGCTAATTGGTCACCGTCGCGTTGGCTAAGTCGCCGGATTTCGCGACGGCGCGCCGCCAATTGCCGAAAGACGCGGCGATTCCCACCCCTGCAACTATTCCGCTGAACGCCAGACACATGCCTGCGAGCCAGTCGCCCAGCCAGGTATAAACGCTTGTCCGATGGTCAGTCTTTACTTCTGCGGTGACGACCGCTTGTTTGAATCGCGGTCCGACGGCGCGTAAGCGACCGTCTCCATCGATCCAGGCCGAAAGCCCCGTATTGGCGGCAACGAGCACAGGTTTGCGATTCTCCACTGCGCGAAACACACTGCAAGCCAGATGTAAATCGAGAATACTTGAGCCCCAAAACCAGCCATCATTCGTATGGTTCACCAGCACGTGCGGCTCTTCGCCTCGACGGCGAAGGTCCATAATCTGGCGCCGAATCAAGTGCGGCACCGTGCTCTCAAAACAAATGTTCGGCGCAAGGCGAATTTCCCCTATTTCGAACGATTCAGGCTGTTTTCCCTTGGAGAGCCCACTGCTGAGAGGCGTCAGACGATAGATCCAAGGGACCAACTCGCCTAACGGCACATATTCGCCAAACATGACGCGGTGCATCTTGTCGTATCGTCCGACAACCTGACCCTCCGGCGCGACATGCGCTGCCGAGTTATACTGCTCGACGCGACCATTGCCATAATGCCGAGCCGACACGCCAACCAACAACGCGGGCCGATGATCCAGCTCTGCGGAGAGCCGCCTCGTGCGATCGTGGAACTCGGATGCGGCCGCGTCGATGTACTTGATTACGTCGTTCGGCCAATCCTCACCCGGAGGCGGCGCGATCTTGTCGTCGCGCGTGACTAATGGACGAATTTCAGTAAACATGGACTCCGGCCAAACGATCACGTCAACCTGAGGATTTGCCGCGTAGGCATCTCGAGTCAACTGCGCATACGTTTGGAATGTTTGAACGTCACGCTCGGGATCGTACTCGAAAATGGTATCGACCCATGCTTGCACCATCGCAGCTTTAAGTACGCGCGGATTTGCATTTTCGCTGGCGCCCTGGCTTCGCATGCGACCGTAAATCAATGTGACTGCAAGTACGAACACGAACGGCGCGAGCGGCCAAGAAATATTTTTCCCGTCCACGTCAGCGGCTTTGCTCCAGTTGCGCAAACTGGTGGTTAGGCATGCTGCGGCGAACATGATGACTAGCGATACGCCATAGGCTCCCACAAGATCAGAAATCTGAATCAACGTCGTCCAATGGACCTGGGTATGCCCAAGCAGGGCGATCGAAAAACCAGTCGCGATATAACCTCTCGCGTATTCGAGCCCCACCCAGATCAACGGAGCTGCCAAAATGAGTGGAGCTTGCATCTGATGAACGGCGATGCGCGTCAGTCCGATGAAAAGCGGCAGATAAATAGCCAGGTATGCCGCCAGCGCAATCCAGCCGAAGTAGGTGGCCCAATGCGCGAGCCGAACACCTTGCAATAAAACCAGCCAATGCGCGAAACCGATGAGCCACAGCAGGAGATACGGTCGCCGTGGTGACAATCTCTCGTCGGCCGCCAAAATCAACCAAGGGATCGGCGCAATCCAAGCGAGGGCTGACCATCCCAATGGTGGAAACGCTGCCCAAAGCATTGCCGCGCCGACAAAGCCATATAACAGGAGGCGCTTTCGACTTGTTTCAGGCGATGTATTCGGGGTTGTTTCTCGGTCGGTAACTCGAGCGTTTCTTCGTGCGACACGGTTTGTCTTCTTCGATTGGTCAACCACGGGCATGGTCATTACGTTGGAAACGCCCCCGTCGAAATAGCCAGAAGGCACGCCATAACGCACCGTAACGCGATAGAATTCATGCGATTATCGCTCCGGAATGCGAGTGACCCCAGCGTCATAGCGGATAAATACTAATCGTTTCTCCGGCGGAAAGGTCATGCTCTCCGGCTGGGAAATACGCCAGACAATCAGCGTCCGCAAGGGTGCGAAGATCTGCGGAACCGTGCCACTCCAGAAGTTCGACAACGAACTCGTTGCCTTGCTGGCGCGTGAATGCGGGTCGAAACACAGCTCGGTCACTGCGTTGTTGGTGCGCATGCGCGAGGCGGACCGTGCGGAGTGGCCATTGATTGACCCTAAGTCCCTTGAGCTGAGAAATCGCCGGCCGGACAAACAATTCGAAGCCGACAAGACTGCTCACGGGATTGCCAGGGAGACCGAACACTAAAGTTTTACGATCGTTTAGGCTAGAAACCCCGAACCAAATGGGTTTTCCGGGCTTCATCCGTACCTTGTGAAAAACTTGCTTGACTCCCAGGTCGTTCAACACCTTGGGAACAAGATCGGCGGTCCCCATCGATACGCCGCCAGACAGCACCAACACATCTTCACGTAAGCCGTCCAGTATGCGTGCACGCAAATCATCTTCCTGATCAAATCCGATACCTAAGTCGACCGGCGACGCGCCCGCGTGCGTCGCCAATGCGATAAGCATTGGGCCATTGCTGTTGCGAATCTTGCCGCGATCGGGCAATCGTGAGGCCGGCACAAGTTCATTGCCCGTAGATAGCACCGCCACACGCGGACGGACGTGCACGGCAACCTCGGTTCGGCCCACTTCCGCCAATAATCCGACTTCCACGGGACGAATTTCCGTCCCTTCATGAAAAACGATTTCACCGCGCCTCAGCGACTGCCCTTGCCGCAGGATATTGAGCCCCGGTTGTGCGTGCGGCTCGTGCAGCCGAACTCGCAGAGGCGACGCATGGAGAATATCGCTGTGCTCCAATATGACTACCGCGTCGGCTCCAAGCGGAATGGGCGCACCCGTCATAATGCGCGTGGCGAACCCGGAACGGATCGGTTGTGTTGGCACCGAACCTGCGGTGACTTCTTCCACTACGTTGAACTCTGCGACGCCCGTGGACAGATCGTCAGCGCGGACCGCGTAACCATCCATTAGGGCTTTATCATGAGGCGGCGAATCGATGTCACTGGCTACGTTTTCCGCCAACACGCTCCCGACCGCGTCAGCCGTCGGTATGCATTGCCGTGGCGTGCGCTCAACATGCTGCAGCACCAGGGATAAAGCTTGTTCAATTTCAAGCATGTGGAGACCGCGTTCGTACTTGCGTGGATATTCAACATATCGGGGCAGACTCGCCTGCCATTATCAAGAACCTTCGCAGTAACTCCGGACCGCATTCCGTGAGGAAGCTTTCTGGATGAAACTGTAGACCTACCAGAGGATATCGCTTGTGACGGACCGCCATGATTTCACGCGCGCCATCTGGCTCTTCCGTCCAGGCAGCCACCTCAAATTCTTTGTTGAGCGAATCCGGGCGAATCACAAGACTATGATAACGTGTGGCGATAAACGGATTCGGCAGCCCCTCGAACATTCCGCGATTGTCGTGAAAAATCCGATCGGTCTTACCGTGCATTAGTTTTTTGGCGCGGACAATGAGACCGCCCGTTGCTTGCCCGATTGACTGATGTCCTAAACAAACGCCCAAAATCGGGATTTGTCCGGCAAATCGTTGGACGCACTCAACGGAAACACCGGCTTCGCTGGGTGTGCATGGCCCGGGAGAGATAATTAACCCAGCGGGATGCCTCGCCGCGATTTCATCCGCCGTTATCTGATCGTTCCGATAAACCTCGATTTCCAACGACGGATCAAGTTCTCCCAAACGTTGCACCAGGTTGTAGGTGAACGAGTCGTAATTGTCGATTACAAGTATCATGCGCAGGAAAACTTGGAGGAAGGACTCAGGCCAATCCGTGCAATGATCGAAGGCGCCATCAAAAACGAGGTAGACCGCGAACGAACAAAGTCCGGCAGGTTTGTTTCATCATACCCGCAAATCGCGGGAAGACGACAGGCGTTGCGGCATATCGACGAGCCGGAAATCCCCCTCGCCCTAAACCAAGCAAGTACGATAAGATAGGGACACGCGGCATTCCATGGAAGGCGATTTTCCTATGACCAACCTGGATGGTTCGAGTTGGGCGTTGTTGGCGGTCGCCTCCTATCTGGCGGCGGCGTGTTTATCGCGATTGATGAAACAGCGCTATGACACGCTCATCGCTCGTTTGCGCCGCGAGTGGCGCGAAGAACAGCAAAAGCAATTCGAGGAGGAGCAACTGCGACGGCGGGAAAACCGCAAACGCCGCCTCCGAGAAAACCTGCAAAAACCAGTGGATCCGTCATCAGAGCGGGCGGCGTAAGTAAACATGAAGCGGCTTTATATCGAAACCGTCGGCTGCCAAATGAACATGCTCGATAGCGAGATGGTCGTTGCCAGCCTACGGAAGGAAGGCTACCAACTCACTTCGGATCCCCTCCAGGCCGATGTCGTGTTATTCAACACCTGCTCGGTGCGCCAACATGCCGAGGATAAAATTTACAGCGCTCTGGGAAAGTTGCGCCGGCATAAGAAACAGCATCCTGAGAAGATCATCGGCGTACTTGGCTGTATGGCCCAGAACCACCAGCGCATTGTGTTTGAACGGGCTCCCTATGTCGATTTGATCGTCGGGCCGGGTCAATTGCAAAAGGTGCCCGAGTTGATCGCCAAAGTTCAAGCTGGCGAAGGCCCGCAAGAAGCCCTCAGTCTGGGCCGCAAGGAAGGCGCTGTCGAGGAAATCAAGCGCAGTCACGAGTCGTTCGACCCGTTGCGTGATCCCGAGATGCGTCCCACACCTTTCCAGGCGTATTTGCGTATACAAATTGGCTGTGACAAATTCTGTACGTACTGTATTGTCCCCTCGGTTCGCGGACCAGAGCAAGGTCGTCCGCCACAACAAATTCTTGCCGAAGCACGCACCCTGGCCGATCAAGGTTGTTTGGAAATCACTCTCGTTGGACAAACGGTCAATAGTTATCGCTACCGGGAACCGGGCCGGACGACGCGGTTGTCGGACCTGTTATATCAGCTGCATGAAATCGACGGTTTGCAACGATTGAAATTCGTTACCAACTACCCCAAGGACATGACCGATGATCTTTTGCAGGCAATGCGAGATCTTCCTAAGGTGTCGCATTATCTGCACGTTCCGGTTCAAAGTGGATCCAACCGGATGCTGGAACGGATGAAACGCGGTTACACGGTCGAAGATTATCGAGAGATGCTTGGCCGCATTCGCGATACTGTGCCGGACGCCGCCATATCGAGTGACTTCATCGTAGGCTTTTGTGGGGAAACCGAAGCCGAATTTGAGCAATCCGCCAATTTGGTTCGAGAGAGTCGATTCAAGAACTGTTTCATCTTCAAGTACAGCGAACGCCCTGGCACCAAAGGCGCTGAGTTGTATCAAGATGACGTTCCGTACGACGTAAAACAGCGTCGCAACAACGATCTCCTGGCCATCCAAACCGAGATTGCCGACGAAGAAAACCAACGCTTCTTGGGTCAGACGGTGGAAGTTCTCGTGGAAGGCCCCAGCAAACGCGCGGCAAAACAGTACGACGACGAAGGTCCCATGCTTCAACTCACAGGACGCACGATGGGCGACCACATCGTGGTGTTCCAGGGCAATCGCCGACAAATCGGCCAAATCCTTCCGGTCGCGATCTTTGACTGCACACCGTTCACGCTGATTGGTGAAGTTGTCACTGTTCACGCAGGGCCCGAGTTATTAGCTCTGCGGCCCTAGTGCTCTGTCAATCGAGGATTTTGGGATAGAGGCTCTTGAGTTTTTGGCGAGCGTCAGCGATTCGAAAATGCCAATCGACGCCGCGCTGCTTGTTGTTGCTGGCCTGGCGCCAGGCAGTGGTTTCGGCTCGCAGCAAGTTGATG
>CAUJHS010000065.1 GCA_963204915.1 Planctomycetota bacterium
CATCTAGGGCGACAGCGCCTGCGGCGCAACTGGATTCTGGGGCGATCGCAATCATGGGGAAACTCCCGAAAGGGACCGCCCCCGGTGCGGGGCGGTCGTGTGCCAGGACACCACCGCTCCCGCCACGCGCGAGAGCCAAGCAAGAGAGACGCGCCGGCCTTAAACGATGAAAGCCCCGGATCTCTCAGAATCCGGGGCTTTCCCTGCGCTCCGCGGGTTTCGCCAAGAGCAGACGCCAGCGCGTTCAAGAGTTATGACGCGTTTCAGCCCCGAATTTAGGTTCGGCGCCGTTGTCGTGTCGCCGCGCCGCGCGGTGAAGACGCGGGATCGAAGGGGTGGCCCTCATGCGGCCGCCCGTTCGGCAGCGCATGCCGGCCCGCGTCGTTTATCCGCCGGCAACGCCTGGGAGCGCGCTCGGGTGGCCAAGGTGCGCTGCAAGCAGCGGCTGGGCAGGTTGCTCAGGAGCTACAGCCGGCGGGCGGCATAGCTAACCGCGATTCTTCTGAGCATGCAATCGTCGGGTCATTCTAGCTGGCGCTCCAATGCACGATTAAAGTCGGTTTTTGCCGCGAGCCGAACACTCGGTCACATCGAGTTACCTGGATCCTGGGAGAATCGCACATGAGTGAAAACTTGGAGTCTGCTCTACGCCAACTACTGAAGGGGGCGCTTTTGCGCTGCGCGCAACATACGTGAAGTTGCCCGCGAAGTGTTTCCGGCAACATCTGTCCGCGGCCCCGCGTCCACGTCAAATGAATTGCCGAAGGAGCCGTTGCTTTTGCGATCTCACGAAGTTGCAGAGTTGCTGGGCGTCTCCGACAAACACCTCTTCACTATGACGAAATCAGGGTTGATTCCCTCAGTTCGCATCGGACGTCTGGTTCGCTACAGCTCTGATTCGCTTCGGGAGTGTATCAGGCGAGCAGAGGTGTCAGCTTCATCCTGAGCCAAGACTTGGCCCGGGATGCGCGAGAATTGCATCGTCGATACCTATCTCGCTCGCATTGATCATTGCGGTGGGGTCGCCGCAAATGCGCACGAACTTCAGTGTCAATGATGCTATGTAGGCGAGGATATCTCGCCGCATCAGGTTTCCCATGACAAGGTATTCCGCGCCTGCGGAAACGACGGGTAAACGGAGCCATCCACGATCTCATACCTTCGTCAATTCGCGAGCCTGGATGAGCCGCTCAGACTGCTGCTCCACCCGGCTTGGCATGGTTCCGCCCCGAACAAGCATCCGCAGCTCCATTTTGATCGTGAACGCCTGTTGCGTGAGATTGGCTGAGGACTAGGAACAGCCATTCTCCGTCGGCCACGCCTTCCCCGAACGGAACCATCTTCGTAACAATACTCTCTTCTCTCAAATCTCTAAGCCGTTGAGATAGCGACGGTTGGCGGGTTCGAGACTCTTTCGGTCCCACCAAAAACGGAAGGGATCGGCTGCGAACAAAGAGCGATTGAGTTGCCTTCACATTAAAACCCGCCGGATGTTCATCGCGCCGTGAACTTTCCATTCCGACGAAGCCTGGGTGACGGAGCAGGCCGGGGCGATCCTCAAGGACGTGGAGGAGACTGGCCTCGACGCGATAATGGTCATGCAAACCGCGACACGAAGTTCACCGCCTCGTTTGACGAAGTATTGAAATCCGCGGGCCCATAGTCAAGCAGGCCGACCACCGTTCGCTCGACACGAATGCCTTCGTGGAGCGGTTCATCCAGACGCTGTAGCAGGAGTGCCTCGACTACTTCATTGTGTTTGGCGAGCAGCACATGAACCACATCGTCTCCGAGATAGTCGCCTACTACCACGAGGAGCGGCCGCACCCGGCCATGGAGAACGAGGTGCCGACGTATCCGGCGCCGTCGCGGCCAGCCAAACGGAAACGGAAGCCACCGCAAGGTCGAGCGATCCCGTCCGCAATTTCCTGCCGCAAGCGGTTGGGCGGATTACTGAAGCACGACTACCGGAAGGCGGCGTAGACGCCACTTGGCCGTTTCCGCGGGATCGACTCGGACGAATTCGCCGCCGGTCGCTTGCGTCCTGAGAATGAACGTCCGGTTGACGACGCAATCGGGAAGGTTATTCTAGTTTCGTGAGCCAACGCCTTCGGACGGATCGCGGTACGGTGAGGGCAACTACCTAGTGCGCCAGACCGGCGCCGTATCCAATGAGCATGATGATCGGCAGGACGAGCAGCAGTAAAGCAATCGACGCCGGCATAATAACCGGCGCCCACCACTTTTCCCAATCGGCGATGGGCGTCGTGTCACCCCTAAATCGTAGCAGCGGAATCCGCATCGCTTCTGCCCTTCTCCGAAGCTAAACACCAATCTAATCTAATCCTGCACGTCCTGTAACCGCATTCGACCAGATTAGTCCTTCGCGGTGGGACGTGTCAACTTGAGTGCAGTTGGCCGTTGGGCATTTCGAGGGGGCTCGGAAAGCGGACGAAGGCTTTCCGCCAGCTTGTAGTTAGAGCCTGTTATGCACTTGAAAAGTAGCTGCGTAAGAGCAACACCATTGCGGCCACCCAGTGCCAGGCTTCGAGCGTAGTCGTCAGCCGTTCGTAGTCGCGGGCCAGGCGGCGAAAGCGGCCCAGCCAACCGAAGGTTCGTTCCACAACCCAGCGTCGCGGCAGCAACACAAAGCCGCGTTTGGCCTGTGTGTGTTTGACAACC
>CAUJHS010000066.1 GCA_963204915.1 Planctomycetota bacterium
CGACTCAAGGGAGCCGTCGGGACGCGAACAACGCACATCGGTATCGGACACGACGACGGTGAAGTCGCTTTCCGGTTTCAGGTTTGGGCCATCATCCGACGCGGTCGCTTTCGCCCGTAGCCTGGCGACCAGACGATTGGAGAATCGCTTGGCGGCCCAGCGGGGATACAACCCGATCATGCAGTAAACCAAAACCCCCACGACCACGGCGAAAATCAAGGCGTAGGCATCCATGATTGACTCCTGAACCAAGGACGGTTTCCTGCGCAGCCTTGTTGAGAAAGGCCCGCAGCGGCATTCCAATTTTTAGCACGGATCAAGCACGTGCGCGTTCTTTTTCGACCCGGCGGGGTGTTGGCCTGCCGTGGTGGAAACGGTGGAGCTTCACTTGCCAGAGTGGCGGGGATTTGGCGAACCGCTCCGTTCTCGCGGCGAACCGGCTTCTCGCCTGGCGGCAAGGCATCCGGCACGCGCGCAGTCGGAAAGGCCCCTGGCACATGGCACATGGCGAAGTCCATCGCCACGGGCGTCGGTCTGACGAACGCCTGGCTACACGCCCAAGGACTTCTCAGCCTCAAGAGCCTCTGGGCCGAGCTTGCTCCGCTTCGTCGAACCGCCTAGTGGGTGAGTAGAGCAGTGCCTCTCGACCTTAGGTTAATGTTTGTTTTCCCTGTTGCCACTTGGTTTCCCGTGGTGGTGTCACAATATCTTAACCATCGTCGATTGGGAGCTGCTCCCTCGCAGAACCGGACGTGCGCCGTTAACGCATCCGGCTCCCAGCCATCACAAGTCACCCAACGTCGATCCTCGCGCGCGAGACATCGCAATCAAGTCCACCAGCTTTTTCGGCGACGCCAAGGGAAAGCGATCCATGTACGCGTCAAACTGACTCCAGTTCTTCGACTTCGACTGCGAGCGGCGATTCAGCCAGCGATAAACCAGCTGCTTCGCCGCGCCACGGAACTTCATCAGCCACGGCCAATTGTCATTGACGCCGTAATACTGATAGTGGCCCCGCAACTTCGCATTCAACGTCTCCCAAACCTCCGACAACGGGGTCGTCAGGTGTTGGTGAAGCCAGAGTTTCAAGTCGCGCAGTTTCGCCTGATATTTCTTCTTGGCGGTTCTCCGTTTCAGCTTGAACCGGTGCGTTCGGCGCTGACCGCAGAAATGGGTGAAACCCAGGAAGGCGAACGTCCCCGGGGCCCCTTCGCCCCGACGCTGGCAGTCGCGTCGGGCGAATCGGCCAAACCGCAGCAGTTGCGTCTTCTCCGCGGCAAGCTCCAGCGAGAACTTGGCCAGTCGCTTCGGTAACACCTCTTGAAGGCGTCGCGCATCGGATTCCCGCTCGAACGCGCAGATAAAATCGTCCGCATAGCGGACGAGGTACGCTTCCCCTTGCAGCCGTGGTTTCACCTCGCGCTGGAACCAGTGGTCCAAAACGTAATGCAAATACACGTTGGCCAACAAAGGGGAGAGCACGGAACCCTGGGGGACGCCTTCGTCGGTGGTGCGACGCTGGCCTTCGATCATCACTCCCGCCTTCAGAAAGCGTTGGATCAGAGCCAGCATCTTGGGATCCGCGATCCGCTGGCGCAGCAGTTCGACCAGGCGTTCATGACAGACGTGGTCGAAAAAGCCGCGGATGTCGGCGTCCGAAATCCAGCTCACTTTCCGCGTGGCGACGATCTGACCGAGCGCACTTAACGCCGCGTGGCAGGAGCGTCCAGGGCGGAAACCATACGAGGTGTCATGGAAATCGACCTCGTAGATTCGTTCCAGGATCGTGACGATCGCTCGTTGAACGATTTTGTCCTCCACGCAGGCGATACCCAGCGGGCGCGTCTTGCCGTTCCCTTTCGGGATGTCGCGACGCAGACTGGGCTGAGGTCGATACGCGCCCCGATGCAATCGGGCTATGAGGTCTTGCAGGTGGCCCTGCCAGTTCGCCTCGTAGTGATTCACCGTGACGCCATCGACCCCGGGCGCCTTGTCTCGCTTAAGTTTTCGGTACGCATCTCCCAGCAGCTCAAGGGTGAGCAGGGAGAAGAGATTGTTGAACACCTCCTTGGGATGCGTTTCCGCTCGTTGGGTGATGCGTTCCAGTCGATCATGCACCGAAGTTCCGCCACTGCGTGCGGTGGGTGGATCGTTCGGACCGCGTGATGGCCTGACCGCCTTCCCTGCACCGGCATTACCCGGCTTCGATCCACGCGATGGGTCTTCGCGCTTCAGCGGTTCTATTCGGTCATCCGACTTCCCAGGGTCGTTTGCACCCCTCGCCTCTTCGGTTGGTAGGTGCATACTCGTGTCGTCGTGATTGGGCTTCACGTCGAACAAGAACCGTTGGGATCTCACTGGTTGCTTCCTTGACATGTTGTGTAGCGCGATCGTGGCCTTCGACCCCGGGTCTCCCAGCACCGCTCGCCAAAAACGCGGTGCTCGGTATTGCCTTCGGCAGGTCCGAACGCTTGGGCAGAATCCGAGAGAACATGCTTTTCGGGGCTCAATACCATTCACGGTTTGGGCGGCCAGCCCAATTCCATTCGTCCTCGCTACCTTTCTGTGTACGCTTCAACGCGCCTGTCGCCAGCCGCGCTGCAACACTCGATACCGGGCCTCGGGCTGGGAGTTACCCGGGTGGGAGTCGCACCCACTTGTCAATGAACCATTTCCAGTTCGCTCCGGACCCGCATGCTAGGTGGTGTGGGAGGGGCCCCGGAGCAATCCGGGCCCCTATCCCGATTCGGCGAGAACTCGCTTGCCAGTGCTGACGATACCAGCGACTGCCCGTGGCTCTTTACAGCTCGCTCTTGAACTCGCACCAACTCTCATAAACTCGCAATGGGTCCACATCCTCATACCCCCGATCTTCCCGTAGGGCAATCAACTGTTCGGCGTGAAGGGCAATGGCCGGCGCGCCGTCACGGATGCGGGCGACTTCCGTTGCCGAGAGATCGGACCCCTTTTGCTTTTCCGCTCGTTGGAGCCAAGCACCGAGAGACGGCATAAATGCAATGACGAGCCTCTCAGGATTAGGCCGAGTCGCCAACTCGGCATAAGGCCCGCTCTCTTCGTGCTTCAGCGGAGTAGCCTGCTTCTCCATGTCGTCTCCTCGCTGCCGAACGCTCACGCTAAGTTGCACCGCCGCAAACCACCATTAGCCAACCTAAACGGCGCTGACCGGCGGTGTCAACTTGAGCGTGAGGTTCAAGGAAGCCGCTGCGCGGCAGGCGGGGCGGCCCATCTGAGGTGATTCTAGCGTGGCGGAGGCGTAGCGTGAACTCTTTTGGGCCTGTCCTGATTTTTGTGTCAGTCGGTTTTTCGGCTGAGTTAGTTGAGGTTTTTGGGCATGCGGTCGGCGAACAGGATGGCGAAGTGATTGAGGGCTTCTTTCCACTTCGGTATAGGCATCGTCCACTTCTTGGACGCTTCATGAATCGCCATGTAGATC
>CAUJHS010000067.1 GCA_963204915.1 Planctomycetota bacterium
GTCCAAGAAATGGACGATGCCTATACCGAAGTGGAAAGAAGCCCTCAATCACTTCGCCATCCTGTTCGCCGACCGCATGCCCAAAAACCTCAACTAACTCACCCCAATAACCGACTGACACAAAAATCAAGACAGGCCCTCGAGCCAGGAATCTACCTGAAAGACTCTGGAGGATTTCGGCACAGTGATACGGTGCTCGTCACTAAAGGTGGCTACGAACCACTAACTCATTTTCCCACGGAGTTGGACTCACTCATCATCCGGAGCTGGAAGCCGTTTACCCGAGCGAAGGGCCGGCTGCTGCGGCGTTCGCTTCAACTGACGAACTGAAACGTTTGAGAGCCCCGGGAGTTCTGGGAAACACCATGTCCTGTGGCGACAAGGCAGCTTCCATGACAGCGGCAATCAGCGGTTCAAGCCTACGCCTGTCGCCCCGACTATCCTTCAAAACGAGCCCATCATCCTTCTCGGCGCTTGGCTTTTGGCTTGGTATCACAGCGTTTTTCGCCTGCGGCACTCCGTGCATATGTCGTCCCATTCCCCGAGAGCTAAGGCAGCGGCTTTGCTGCAAGTCGTTGCCTGTGCTCAGGTTCTCTTGGTTCGAACCCTCAGGCGCAGGTAGATTTGTAGAGACAATTTGCTATAATCTGCGGAAATTGGAAAGTGTCGCATCGGTGGAAATTTACGACCGAACGTTGTGCGAGACAGCAATGAGCTACCCGTGCCCAAAATGCGGTGCACGCACCGAGCCACGTCGAGTAAACATCACTCACGTTGCCGGAGGGCCGTCAGTTGGCCTGCTCTACGTCCTCTTTTTCCCCTTCTTTGCCAAACGGTGGTGTCCCGACCATGGTTTCATCGCCGCGGAAGAATTTCCTCCTTCGGTGCGAAGACGACTGTCACTTTTTCCTGTCTTGTGGCTAGTAGGATGTGTCGTTGTCATGGGCGGGATCGGATGGATCGTTTTACGGTTGGTTGGATAGGAGGTTTCCAATCCAGCCTTACGCCGCCATTACCAACCGAACCACATCGCCTTCCCACTCTTCTACGTAGCCGAGAAAAAGTTCAACCGGCCCTTTGAACTCTCGACTTTCCTGAAAATTGAAGCCCATCGCTGTTTCGACGGTGGGCTTTTTGTTGGCGCGTGTGGCGACCCGTAACCGTTTGCGTCTGCACGCATAACGTTATGATGGCGACGATGTGACCGACGGAATCTATTGCGAATCACCGCCGGACGTCTGTTTCCCTGCGGTCAATCGGCGTGGTACGTTTGAAGCCGCGGCGCCTCCAAGTTGTGGTGGTGACGATCCGACCAGGTAGGTTTATCGATTGCAAGGGCGGAAATGAAACGGGTCACGGCTAGAAGTCGCTTGTTGCCCCTATTGGCTGGCGCGGCGTGTCTGCTGGCGGCAATCATTCCGGCAAGCGTTGTGGTATACGCCTTTCTGGCCACTCGAAATCCGTCCGCCATTTTTGCTAAGGTCGGTTTGGCCGGAATGGTTGGCATCCTCGTCTCGTTCGGATGCGGAGTGTTCTGTTTGCGAATCGGTTTGCGACGCTCCTCCGAAGGCGCTCGTCCCCACGGGCCAGAATAAAGGGGTTGGAGGTGCGCCTGGACAACCACGGCGACGTCCATCAAACATGCCCCTCTGGAGAGTTGCTTGGACTTTGCGGATCGCCTCGTCATGCCGTTCCCGCGCGGCATGAACGACTCCACCACCACCGATCTCAATACCCTGTTCAGCGATGTAGTTGCCTGAGGTTTCGGCCGGATGTTTGTGGCGTGCGCTGAGCGCGGCGACCGAGCCGTTGTCCGAAGGGCACACGGGGTCGTCGGGAGCGCCTTCGCCGGGCGCCAAGGTGCGCAGGGGATTCGCACTTTACCGGCGTCGCTGCGCTCCACGAACACAGTGGTCCCGATCGCGCTCAACGCCTTGCATTCGCGTGCCGTAAGCGCGTATTCGCGAATGGCTTTCTATCTTGGACGAGTGGACGGCTGAAGCGACTTCAGGAAGTTCAATGGATCCGAGTCGCAACGTGCCTCTCACTGAAAACGGTTTGATTGCGAAGGGTTGCGGAGTTCATTTCGTCCCGTCGCCGCTTTCACTCTGCAAACGAGCCAGCATTACCGTGCCAATCGCCATCAAACTGGCGGCAAGTCCGAAACTGAATACCGGCGAGACGACAGTCCACAGCACGCCGATGGCCGCGCTTGAGATGAATTTCGCCGTGCCATTGACCGTCCCCAGCGCTCCCAGGCTGGTACCGAGTGTTTCTTGATTCACGAATCCGGCGGTTACCGTTGATTCCAATGCTTCCTGAATCGCAACGTAGACACCAGCCGTTACGAAAATTGCCGCGAGCAACGGTAGGCTGCCAACCTCGAAGAAGAAGGCCGCGGCGGTCAGGATTGCAGTCGTAACGCCCAAGACATAGCCAACGATCAGCACCGGCAGCGAGCCCCATCGATCAGCGAATACGCCAACCGGATAAGACGTTACAACCTGAACAACATTGCGTCCGACATAAAGCAGGCCCGCGATTTGGGCTGCGAGCACCACACCGTGCGACGGAGTAAGAAGTTGTGTGGCCGCCAGAATAAGTAGGCTGTGCGAGAAGTCGCCGATACCGAACACCCCGACAGCACCGAGGTAGCGTTTAAATCTGCCGGGCAGTGCGCGCAGTGATGAGAAGAATCGCAACGCGGGGTTCGGAGAGTGCGCCGGGTCCCTTACCAGCGTGAGGAAAGCGACTACGGCAAGAAAACCGGGGATCACGCTCAACCAAAGCACCAGTCGAAAGGGCCCCGATGGGTCTTGCCATTTTATGGTGTGCGCCCAGCCTAGCAGCGCTACGCCGATGAGCGGTCCCAGCACAGCGCCGACGGTATCCATCGCCCGGTGAAAACCGAAGGCCCGGCCACGGGTCTCGGAACGGATTGACTGAATCACAATGGCATCGCGCAGCGGACCACGCAAGCCTTTCCCGAACCATGAGACAACGCGGCCCATCACCACCAGAGGCCAACCGGCCGCGAGGGCAATGAGCATTTGCCCGACGGGCGTCAAAGTGTATCCGACCACCACAAGAAGCTTTCTGTGGCCCAACTTGTCAGCGGCGAAGCCAGCCAGCATCTTGGTGAAGCTCGCCACCATGTCGGCGATGCCTTCGATGATTCCGAGCGCGGCCGCGGGAATGCAAAGAACCGACAGGAAGCCGGGAAGGATAACCGTCGTCGTCTCATAGCAGAAGTCGCCGAGGGCGCTGGTAATGCCCGCACCGATCACCGTGCGGTTCCACCAGTGACGATTGCCATTAGCTTTGTCCGGATCCGATTGCGGGAGTGCTTCGATCATGGATTGCTCCTCGCCGGACGGTTGAACGGGACGCCGCCAGCGTCGACGGTTACCACGTGATCGAGCACGACCAATTCTTACCGGTGCCGCAAGCGACTTCGCTGGCGGTAGGCGGCAGAACTTGCATTCGGGCTCCGGCAAACCCTGCCGCCACATGGCGGCAGACTACTCGGAAAGCGATACCGTACAGCAGACGTATTCGATGGGCTTGGGGCGTTCATTTTCTTCCGTGCTCCTCCGGTTTGGTTTTGCGCGTTTTCTGCCGTTTCTCAAGCGCTGCGCCGAAGCGGTCTAGGCGCGCGTCCCACAAGCTGCGGTACTGGGCGAGCCAGTCATCCAACTCGCGAAAGCGTTCGGGCCTGAGCGAATAGAAACGTCGTTGTCCAACCGGGCGCATCGTTACAAAACCGGTTTGCAGGAGGATCCGGAGGTGTCGGGAGACGCCGGATTGGTGGACCCCGGCCTGCTCGACAATTTCGTTGACCTGCCGCTCGCCCTTTCCCAGGACTTCGACAATGCCGCGTCGCGTCGGGTCGGCGAGGATCTGGAAAATATCTATTTGCACAGCCATGTATATACACTATCGATCATATAACGGCGCGTCAAGCAGCGCTGGTCTGTTTGCCGCCGCGATTGGATGCGACCGCGTCGCACATTCGCCTACCGCCGGCAACCGGTGATTTTGCAGCAGGCGATTTGTGCCGCAAACCGGCGATGCAACCTCAGCATCCGGTCAGAAATCTCCCAACGGTTTTTCGATGCTACGACGTGTCACTGACGCAGGTCCTGTTTGCATCGAACAACGCCAACGTCGTACAATGAACCCCCAATTCGTGATCGACACGAAAGAACGATCGTGTGGGCTGCATCTCTACCGGGAGGAAAGTCATGTCCTACCTTCGTCGGTCGATGGTACAGGTCGCCTTAGGCGTGTGCCTGGTGCTCCTTTGGTCGGAAGTCGCGGGGGCGCAACAGCCGCCCCGGATCGAGAGGTTCAGCCAACGGTCAATGCGGAACGACACGGAGTTGAGGTTCGACAACACGCGCCCCAGTCCGATCCGGCGACCGACAATTGGCGACGCCTCTCCGCCGTTTCGGCCCCCGATCACTTCGTTGCCCAACCAACGTCCCGGCCAGGGAGGCTGGCAGCTCGGCGTCCATGCCGCCGAGACGGACACCGGCATGCTCATTACCAGCGTGATTCGCGACAGCGCCGCCGACCGGGCCGGACTGGAACGAGGCGACCGGATCCTCGCCGTGGGAACCGAGCGCGTCGGTATCGTCGGCAACCGCGTTGTGTCGATGTCTAAGGTTCTCCGCCGGCAGGCAGACTTTCAGGGGGACGTGCTTCTGCTCATCAAGTCCCGACGCAGCCGCGGACTAATCAACGTCTCGATCCGTCTTGGCGGCTCAAGTGGAACGCAGTTTTTCAGCAATTGAGCGCTCCGTCCGCCTCGCACGTATCTGCCGACCGTTGGGATTTTTGTTCGCCAGCCATCAGAGTGCGACTGGCGACGGGATAGGGGTTGTTCGACGACCCACCCCGTTTTATTCAAGCATCGTGCGACGCCGCCAGTTGAGCGAGACGCCGATCTTGCGAGAGAAGTCTCCATTCCAATCGACTTTGAAGCCCTCCGAACGCAGGCAATCGCAAACCTCACGGGCGATACCAAGGGCATTCGTTTCGTATTCCTGCGGAGCGACTTCTTGGTCCTCCGGTGAAAACCAACCGTAACCCAGGTAGACGTAGATATTGCTGCCATCCGCTAACGCTTCGGGCATGTTCTGGTCAATGAAAAAGGCGTAACCCCGGACGCGGTCACGAAAACCCGGACAACGGCGGTTGATCACATCAATCCGATCGGGAATTTCGGCGCGGGTGCACGTGTCGCAGCAAGGGGAGACCTGCCAAAGCAGGATGCCTCGTTCGCGCAACGCCAGTTCCACGCGGTCCAGGCGATCGCAATCCGTTTCGTCCGGCCATGCGGCCATTTCGGCTGCAAGTTTGCGTGACGCTCGCTCGATCTCCTCGGAAGCAAATTGCAGGAATGCGTCCCATTCTTCCGCGGGACATTCGTCCTCCAAGTAGACATCACGGCAGTGCTCAAGGATCGAGGAGGGCTCGTACTTTTTGAGCCGAAGTTGACCCTGAATTGCCGACCGAAGGCTGTCGCGAAGTTCATCACGCGATTGGTCATTCCAGGTGTCTTGGTTCATCGATGTGCTTTCCAAAGTTTGGGCGGAACGCAGCACCATTATACAAAGGCGCCACGGCCCTCCGCTCGACTTTCGATCCGTCGTGTTCGGTTTACTCGCTTCTTCAGGGCAACGCATTCATCTTCCGCGTGGTCTTGGCGTAACTCGCCATCCAGTGCGGCGAAGGCAAGATAGCGGCGGCGGAGCGAACCTTGGGGCGATTGGCGCATTTTGGAAGTCGCTTGGTTCAAAAGAAACTGGCGGTCGTTTCGAATTGATCGTTAGAATGACGCAATCGCTTTGAAAGCATTGCTTCGCCCAACAAACTCAGGGAGTGTTGTCATGAGACAAGTTGTCGCTGCGTGTCTGCTGGTCGCCATGGCGTTTGCGGGAGATGTTTCCGCGGAAATTGCACGCCAATCGAAAGAGAAGCTTCAAGCGGGATCAACCGACATCGTCCTCGGAAAGGTCAAAGCGATTACCGCGAAAGAAACCAAAGGCGGGCAATGGCGTAAGGCGGTCGGCATGGTGGAAGTCTTCATAAGCAAAGTCGAAAAGGGAGACAAGCTTGCCGCTGGCGAAGCGGTGCACGGCCGATATTGGACTCAGCGCTGGATTGGCAAGGGAGATCCGCCGACCTATGGCAGCGGCCACCAATTGCCAAACCAAGGCGACGAAGTTCGCGTGTACCTGAAACGCAACGGGAACGGATACGACATCTTGCTGCCGAACGGCGTGGAAGTGATCGGCAAATCCAAAGAAACGAACAATACGCCGTAATCACGCGAATCAACCTGTGGCGAAATTGGCGACGTTAGATCGCATTTCACGCAGGTGTGACGCGCCCTATGTGGCGCCATCGCTCCGCCAGTGCTGGAAACCACTCGCGGAGCGAGTGGACCACACTTAAGAACCCATCACACCTCGACGAAATACGCTTTAGAACTGCGCGCAGGGGAAACGTTCGTTGATCCACGCTTGCCATTGCGGCTCGCTCGCGGCAACGACTTGTGCGGCCTGGTCGCCGTAAAGGTAAAGACGCGAGGAGAGCGACACCTGGCCGCCCATGGGCATGGCGAAAAAGTGGGCGATTCCTGGGCCAGGCGCGTCGAGCCGAAGCAGCAACTCGGGGTGCGACCCATCGCTCACACGCTCAATGACGCCGGCGAGGATTGGCGCGCCACGGGGAGATTGGCGGCGCTCTCCGGCCGTCGCGCTGTCAAAGCCAATGGCCGCGGTGAACGCCTTCCACGCCTCAGGCGCCGCTTCAGCCGACATTCCCATCACCTGAAACGCGGCGCTGGGTTGACCGGCGAAATGCTCCAAGTAAAGCCGCAAGATGCGGAAGAACGCCTGCCAGCCGTAGGTGTGCCCCTCGAACTCCTTGTCCCAGTCGTCGGTGCTGGCGAACCAGCGATGGACCACCCGGACCACGCACGTTCCACCTTGGCGTGCTTCGACGATCCACTCGGTCGCCACGGGGCCTGGGCCTTCGGTCGTTTCGACCACAAACCGCTGGCCGGGCTCCCAGGTTTTGATTGTCCCATGCGACTCCATGCCGGGACCGAAGTTCGACGAGGCGGCGCCGCCGACCTTTTCCTCGACCGTGCTCGGAACAAACCATGACGAGATCCCCGGCCCCGTGGCGATGGCGCGCCACACTTCTTCCACTGTGCCGGGAACTTCGACTTCCGCTTCCACGGAACGCTCACCAGAAGGATTTTTCTTTACGGGCATGTTGGCTCTTGGGGCTCCGTGGGAAGAGGAAGCGGATGCGCCAGGAGGACCAGTCGGTGCGACCGGCCGCCTGGAGTGGACTCGTCGTGATACTTGGCAGCAAGGCGATTGATCGCCTCGGTTAACTCTTGGCTGAACGCGGCCCGCTCTTGGGCCGAGCGGAAGCGAATTACCGTGTCAATCGACATCGTGGCCAGATGCTTTCTCGCTTCGCGGGCGCGGCGGATCAGGTCGCTCAGTTCGCGAACCGCCCGCGCCGCGAGCGCGATGAGGTAACTAGCCGACAGCCGATCCATCTCTCGTTCCGGATCGGCGGCCACCTCGCCCAGCGCGCCAGGCGATACGACATACGACGACGCCGTAGCGACAAGCCGTCGTTCCGTCAGACCGCCCCAGCGCCGCTGGCTGGCGACCTCGACCAGCCCATGCGCTTCCAGGGTGCGCAGGTGATAGTTCACTTTTTGACGCGGCAAATCGACCCGCAGCGCCAGCGCCGCGGCCGAAGCCGGTTCTCGCAACTCGGCCAACAGCCGGCGACGAATGGGGTCCAGCGCAACTGCCGCGGCCGCGGGATCGTCAATCACGGCGACATCGAGCATGTTACCTAGCGTAGCTTTGACAAATTTTTTTGTCAATAGGAAGGCGATTCGGCTGGCGGGGCGTGTATTAGGAACGCGCCCCTCGGCGGGACACCGTGTCGATACTCGGAGCGAGCACCTCCGTTCGGCGTTATTGCAGACCGCTAGGAACGCTGCGATATTGCAAAGTGCGTGAAATCGAGAGGTCGGAAGCCCGCTTATTGCAAATGGCGCCGGACATCGGAAAATTGGCGGCGTCTCAAAGATCGTTGTTGCAAGGCATGAAATACCAGTACTATTCTGCGTGGCTCCATGACGGCGACGCCGCCGCGCTGGTGTCGCGCTTAGCGGCCCTGTTTCGCCGCCCGGGAATGCGCAATGCAGTCCTCAAGCCGCGGTCTCTCAAATTGAAACCGACCGCCAAGAACCTGGCCACGTTGGCGGCGCCGCCCAGGGAGCTTCCACCCTATAGTTTTGACTGGATCATTCCGCGAAACGAAAAATCAGTACAGGGAGGCGTGAGCATTACGCCATCGACGCCGTCACGCCTCGCTTCATTCATTGAACACAAATTCTCGCTTAACGAAACCTATCGTGGCGGGCCGTTTCGCAAAGTTGAAGAAGTGCTCGACCTGGCGTTAGCCTGCATGGCCGTGGGCCCTTCCGGCATCGGTTGCGTGGAACCGATGGACAAAAGCGCATCGCAGCTTGCCGCCGAATCCACAACCTTTCGGGCAGTCGACAGTTGGGTTGTGCCCGTGACGATCGAGTGGATCACGCTCCTACACCGCGATGTCGTCGTAAAGCTGGGTATTGACTTGACCGATGCGGAGCAAGTTTCTGGCGTCCGAGTCGGACTGACCAACGATTTTTGGTGGTTGATTCTCACGCCACATCCCTTCCGCTTTACGAATCAAGACGATGTGACGACGAGAGATTACGTCACGAAGGCGCTGGGACTTGCCGACCTTCATGCGAAATTTCCTCGCTAAACGCGTGGCTTACCGCACCACAGGTCTGTTGCGAAGTCTTGCCGCAAAAACAGTACGATGCACATGCGTTGGATTCGCGGTTCAAACACGAATAATCTACAATGATGGCGCCAGAGGTGAGCTCCCAACCTGCGATGCGCGGTGAGTCTGCGCCAAACACCGTGATAAGAGAGGCCGCGGTTATGCACCAATCAAACGATTGGCGACTTTGGAAGCCAAACGCGCCAGGTCGAAATTTGGCAATTGTTTGTCGCTTGCTCATCACGCTTATTGCCTGCACGGTGGCAGTAACGAGCGAACTTTACGCCGCCGATGCGCCGCAGGGTAATACGCAGTCGGTTCAATTGCGCTTTGTCGGCGGACAGGAACAAACTCCCCTCGCGGGTGCGGAACTTCTCATTACCCAAGGCTATGGCCAACTCCAAAAGAAATTCGGGCCGTGGACGTTGGACGAAACGGGAACGGTTCAAGTCGCGCTGGCGCCAGGATTTTATTCGCTACGGCTTAGCGCGAAGAAGGAATGGCCTTACTTGACCGTTGAAAAGGTCTGGGCGGGGCGCAGTCGTACCATTCCGCCGAGTTTGAATCTTTATGTGACGGAGTCGGGCGTTGAAAAGTGGCTTGATGGAAAACGTCGCGAGGAAGGGTTCGAGCCGCCCAAGCAACCCGATGGCCCGCCGCGAATCACCTACGCGTTGTTGCCTGCATGCGAACTGGTGTTGCGAGCCGTCGACATCGAAACCGGGCGAGGGCTGCCGGGCGTCCGCTTTTATACCGAGAACGCCGTGGGCGAAGATTGGGCGCACGCCATTTGGTCGGAGAACTTGGGATCGCCGGCGCCGGACGAATCCCGTTCGGTGGAACACACCGGCCATGTTACCGACGGTGAAGGTAACTTTCGGCGCCTTGTTGGTGCGAATGCGGGGTACACGTATGGTGTGTCGATTGTTCCCGCCGGATATGAACTTGTCGCACCGTCGCATGAAGTGGAGATCGAGGTCACCTATGGCGCCAAGCGTGCAGAACAAACTTTCAAGTTCCGAAAGGTCCGTTAACGCACGGCCGATGTTTTCCCATCACCACGAAGCGGCGGCTTGACCTCGATTTCCCGACGCTGGTCGGGGATCGAACCGCGTGCAACAGGCGCGCTGGCTTTCCGGCGGAATTTCGACGGGCCAGCCGAAGCGGCGTCGGAAGCGCTGGGCGCGATGCATGGCGTACCAGCGAGATTTCGTGTTGTTGTCGCTACTGCGGCGGCGTCGCGTTCCGTCGACCATGGCTTGGCCCTCCTCAAGCGATTTCTCTTTTTTCACTTCAGCATTGTGCGTGCCAGTTGTCTTGTAGGATATAGAGCAAACACCATGCCGATCGTTCGCCGCGCAGTTGCAGCTTGCGTTGGATCGGCGCTGCGGTTGTGATATACTTCGCGAGATTCGACGACTTTGCGCAGGCGCGCAGCTTTGCCCGATCGTACTTCAACTTGCGGTTGGCATTCTCGTCAAATCTTGTCTTCCCAGAACCTGAAAGGACTTGTCATGGCCAGCGTCGCCGCTTCCGGCATTTACGAAGAAATCACTCATACGATTGGCAATACGCCGTTGGTGCGGCTGCGACGTGTAACGGAAGGTTGCGTCGCTACGGTGCTGGGGAAAGTCGAGAACCAAAACCCCATGTGGAGCGTCAAGGACCGCATCGGCCGCGCTATGATTGACGCCGCCGAGCGCGACGGCAAAGTGAAAGAAGACACCGTGTTCATCGAGCCGACCTCCGGCAACACGGGCATTGCGTTGGCGTACGTGTGCGCTGCGCGGGGCTACAAGATGAAAGTGACCATGCCCGAAAGCATGTCGTTGGAGCGCCGCCGTTTGCTCAAGGCCCTCGGCGCCGAAATCATTCTCACGCCAGCCGCTGAAGGTATGAAAGGCGCCATCTCGCGGGCCGAGCAACTCGTGGCGCAGAACCCCAACTACTACATGCCGCAACAGTTCAAGAACCCGGCGAACCCAGAAATTCACCGCAAGACCACGGCCGAAGAAATCTGGCGCGATACCGACGGCCAGGTGGATATCCTCGTCTCGGGCGTCGGCACGGGCGGCACCATTACCGGTGTGGCGGAAGTGATCAAGTCGCGCAAGCCGGATTTCAAAGCGATCGCTGTGGAGCCGGTGAATAGCCCCGTCATTACACAGCGCCGCGCCGGCCAAGAATTGAAGCCCGGCAAGCATACCATTCAAGGCATTGGCGCGGGCTTTATTCCCGATGTACTGAATGTGGACATCATTGATGACGTGATCCAAGTAAAGGACGAAGACGCCGTGACCATGGCGCGCCGTTTGGCGACCGAAGAAGGCATCTTCTGCGGCATTAGCTGCGGCGCCGCGGCCTGGGCCGCCGTGCAAGTCGCACAGCGCCCGGAAAACGAGGGGAAAATGATCGTCGTGGTGCTGCCCGACCTGGGCGAACGCTACCTTTCGACCACGCTGTACCCCGAATAACCTGCCCAGAGTCCGCAATCGTATCGCCGTCTCGAAGTCGGAGCCAACGCCTCGCTCGTGCGAGGCGTTTTCGTTTGGCCCGCGGCTTGCACTTCTCAGCGAAGCAATCGTAGCAATAATTGTGATAGCAATGACTTCACGCTATGCTGAATAGATGTGGCGCCTTTGCTGGGTTGCGTTTAGCTCCTGAACCTGGAGATTTGCCATGACGCGCATGTTCATTCCCGTGAGTTGTCTCGTAGCCGCCTGGTGCGTGGCTTCGGCCGCGTCAGGGCAGGTCATCGCCTACACGCCGGTGATTACGAATGTCACGCCGGTCGTCAGCACGCCTGTGACGACGCTTTCCCCGGTGACGTCGTTTTCGCCGGTAATTAGCTCCACCGTCACCGCTTCGCCCGTGATTACGAGTTTTAGTCCGGTCGTCACCACGGCGAGCCCTGTCGTCACGAGCTTTAGCCCCGTCGTTACGTCGGCCAGTCCGGTCGTCACGAGCTTTAGCCCCGTCGTGACATCCGCTAGCCCCGTGGTCACGAGTTTTAGTCCGGTGGTGACGTCAGCCAGCCCGGTCGTGACCAGCTTCAGCCCTGTGGTCACCTCGGCCAGTCCGGTCGTCACTAGCTTTAGCCCTGTGGTCACCTCGGCGAGTCCCGTCGTGACGAGCTTCAGTCCTGTGGTAACCACAGCGAGTCCGGTCATCACCAGTTTCAGTCCGGTGGTTACCGCTTCACCGGTCGTGACTGCTTCACCCGTTGTGGTGCAACCGTCGACGGTGTTCGTTCCGGTGCGCCCGTCGTTGTTGGGCCGTCGTTGGTGGTGGTAAACTTTCGCGCCTTGGAACGTTTCGTATAAACATTTCGCGGCGGGGTGCGTCGCCCCTGGGCCCGCCGTCAGGGCGTGTTCCTGCTAGGGCGCGGCATGGCCTAGTTCTTATGACGGAATGTCGCCGTCGTGATGCGTGAGCGTGGTCGTCGTCTTCGGCCCGCGTGGCTTGCGCGGCGAATTCTTGAGCGTACCGTCGTCTTGGGTTCATTGACAAAACGTGGTTCGTGGGCTACTAACAATCGTTTCCCGCAATGCGAACTTGAATTTAAGAGTGAGTGAGGAGCATCCCACGATGCAGACCGAGATTGATCCGCCCGCAAACCAACCCGATGACGATGTGCGCTGGGGCAGCGCCAATGAGCGTGACACGCGCGACGATGACTTTGGCGATGACGATGAGTTTGGGGATGCGGATCTGCCAAACCGGCCGCTCGAACTGAAGGGGCCCGCCCACTCGCCGCCGGAAATCTTGCGCGCGCTGTCGATGTGGACCGAACTCGACGAAGACGAATTCAGCGACTTCGACGACGAAGACTTCGACGACGAGTTTGACGACGACTTCGAGGAAGAGCTGGAAGACGAATACGAGGAACTGGAAGACGATTTCGACGACGGCGACGAGGACCTGGATGAAGACCTCGACGGCGATTTTGACGTCCCGCTGGAAGGCGACGACGCGCTCGACGCCGACGTTCCCGCGGTCGACGATGACGAGGAACTTGAGGAACTGGACGAGGAATAACGGATGTTTCAGCCGGCGCCTGGCAATGTTTCCTTCCCCAAGCAGGAGGAGGAAACCTTAGAGTTCTGGCGCGAGCGCCGGGTTTATGAAAAAACCCTGCAGCGTCGCGCCGGACAACCGAAGTTCGTCTTCAACGAAGGCCCTCCCACGGCCAATGGTCTGCCGCACCCAGGGCACTGTTTAACTCGGGCCATCAAGGACGTGTTCCCGCGCTATCGCACCATGCGCGGTTACTTTTGCGAACGCCAGGCCGGTTGGGACACCCACGGTCTGCCCGTGGAAGTAGAAGTGTGCAAAGAATTGGGCATTCACGCCAAGGAGGAAATCGAGGCCTACGGCATCGAGCCGTTCATCCACAAATGCCAGGCGAGCGTCTGGCGGTACATGAAAGAGTGGGAGCGGCTCACAGAACGCATCGGTTTCTGGATCGATCTTGGTTCGGCCTACGTCACGTACCACCAAAGCTACATTGAAAGCGTCTGGTGGTCGCTTAAACAATTGTTCGATCGCGGCTTGCTGTACAAGGGGCACAAAATCGTTTGGTGGTGGGCTCAAGGCGGCACCGCGCTGAGCGCCGGCGAAGTGGGACAAGGCTATCGCGAGGTGGCCGACCCCAGCGTCTATGTCCGGTTTCCGCTAGTGGGCGAGGAAAACGCTTCGCTACTGGTGTGGACCACCACTCCCTGGACCTTGCCCAGCAATCAGTTTGCGGCTGTCCATGCCGACATGGAATACGCCCGCGTGTCGGATGAACAAACCGGCCAGCGTCTCATCCTGGCTGCGGCGCTCGTAGAAACCCTTGCCAAAAAACTCAAGCGCGAACTCACGGTCGAGGAAACATTTCCCGGCTCCGCCTTGCTCGGCAAGCGGTACATTCCGCCGTTCAATTACTACTACCAGACGCTCGGGAAAAAGACGGGCGCGCTTAAAGAGGGCGGCGTTGAGCATCTCGCGTGGCGCGTGGTGGCGGCTGAGTTTGTTACGCTCGAAAGCGGCACCGGAGTGGTCCACCAGGCCCCGGCTTTTGGCGAAGACGACTTCAATGTCCTGCAAGGCGAACGCGCCCGTTTCCAGGCCGACGCCGGTCCCGAATTGATTTGCGCCGTCGGCCCCGATGGCCGCTTTACGGCCGAAGCCGGCGAGTGGCAAGGCCGCTGGGTGAAAGACGCCGACAAAGAAATCACTCGCAACTTGCGCGACCGCGGCTTGTTGGTGCATCAAGAGCAGTACATTCACAACTACCCGTTTTGCTGGCGAGCCGACCAGGATCCGCTCATCCAGTATCCGCGCGAAAGTTGGTTCATTCGCACCACCGCCTTTCGCGATCGGATGTTGGAGAATAATCGCCGCATCAACTGGCTGCCCGAACACATTCGCGACGGCCGCTTCGGCAATTTCCTGGAGTCGAATGTCGATTGGGCCCTCTCGCGCGAACGCTACTGGGGCACTCCGCTTCCCATCTGGGTGTGCGAAAAAACCGGCATGATGGAGGCCGTGGCCAACTACGACGACTTGCTAAAGAAGCCCGGCGCGGCCGGCGCCGAAGTTTGGGAGCAAGCGAAGCAAGCCAACCCCGAGTTGGTCGAAGATCTGAAAGTTCATAAGCCGTACATCGACGCCGTCACCTACGATTCTCCCTTCGCCCACGGCGCGCGCATGCGGCGCGTTCCGGAAGTGATTGACTGTTGGTACGACTCCGGCGCCATGCCGTTTGCGCAGCTTGGCTATCCCCACTGCGAAAAGGAAAAGTTCGAACAGCAGTTTCCGGCCGACTTTATCAGCGAAGCGATCGACCAGACGCGCGGCTGGTTTTACAGTCAGCTTGCCATTAGCACGATGCTCTTTGGCGACGAGCAGCACGTGACGGACGATACGCCGCTGCATGAGTTCCCCCATCCGTTCCGCAACTGCATCGTGTTGGGCCTCATGCTGGCCGAGGTGGGCGTTTGCGACAAGTGCGAGCAGCGATATAACGATCCGTCCGTCGCCAAGTGCGAAAAGTGCGGCGGCAATGTGTCGCGCCGTACGGAGAAGATGTCCAAGAAGCTCCGCAATTATCGCGAGCCGCAGGAAATCTTCGACCGCTACGGGGCCGACGCGCTGCGCTGGTATTTCTTCGCCAATCAAACGCCGTGGAGCTCGATCATTTACAGCGAGCGGGCGATCAAAGAAAAGATTCCCGAGTTCTTGCTTCGCCTGTGGAATGTGTTTAGCTTCTTCGTCAGTTACTCCAACACCAGCGGCTTTGACCCGGCCGATTTGCTCGCGGGCGAAGCTGGCCAGCTCAAGCCGGAAACACTTCGCACTGCGGCAGGCTACCGGCCCTTTGAAGAACGCAATGAACTGGATCGCTGGGTGCTAAGCGAGTTGAACCGCACCGCCGCCGCCGTGGTTGAGCGGATGGACGCCTACGACAACTTCGTCGCGTGCGCCCGTTTGAATGAGTTTGTCGACGCTCTGAGTAACTGGTACGTTCGCCGCAGCCGCGACCGGTTCTGGGAAAATTGGCGCCGCGAAGGGGAATCGAAGACGTTCACGAATTTGGATCTTGCGTCGATTCCGAAACTCGACGCCGCGTCGCGCGAAAAACTGGACGGTTACTGGACGCTCTACGAATGCTTGACCACCGTGTCAAAGCTGATCGCGCCCTTCACGCCGTTCCTGGCCGAATCGCTCTGGCGAAATCTGACCGGCGTCTTTGGCCCGCGCGCCGAGGAGAGCGTTCATCTGTGCGATTATCCCACGGGCGATGCGAGCGCCGTGGATGCGCAACTTTCCGATCGCATGCGGCTGGTTCGGGAAATCGCGTCGCTTGGCCTGAGCGTGCGAGCGGACAAAAAGCTCAAAGTGCGGCAGCCTCTTTCCAAGGCGGAAGTAATTCTTAGCGACACGCTTCACCAAGCGTGGCTAGAGTCGCACGACGCGCTACTGCGTGATGAGTTGAACGTGAAACAAATCGAATACACGCAGGAGACCGAAAAGTACGTCAATTATCAGGTCGTGCCGAACTTCCGTTTGCTTGGGCCGCAATTGGGCAAGCTGATGCCCAAAGTCCAAGGCGCCTTGAAGAAGATCAACCCCGGTGAACTCCTTGCCAGTTTGAACGCCACGGGGGAAGCGAAACTCACGATCGACGGTCAGGAAGTGACGCTTAGTTCGGAAAGCATCGAAGTCCGTTTGCAAGCCAAAGAGGGTTGGGCCGCCGCACAAGGCCACGGCGGCGTTGTCGTGCTATCGACCGAGTTGACCCCGGACTTGCTTCGCGAAGGCTACGCCCGTGATCTCGTTCGGTTCATTCAAGAACGGCGCAAAGAGATGAACTGCCAGTACGATGACCGCATTGCGGTGGTCGTGGGGGTCGATGCTCCGGAACTGGGGCAGGCGTTCAAAGAAAACGAGGCCTACATTCGCAACGAAACGCTCGCTGTGGAGTTCGCCGTGTCCCCGCTGAAGAATGCTCAGGCTGCGGACCAGCAACTGGCGGGTCAGCCGTTGACGTTAGATGTTCAAGTGGCCGGCGCGTAGTCAAACCTTCCGAGAGTTTTCCGCTTGCGTATGTCTGAACCGTCGCCGCTGCCACTGGCCGTTTTCATCTCGGGAGGTGGAACGACGCTCAAGAACCTGCTCGACAAAATCGCCGCCGGGGAATTGCCGGCGGAGGTCAAGCTCGTCATTTCCAGTACTCCCAAGGCCGGTGGGCTGCGTTACGCTCACGAAGCGAACATTCCGGCGCGGGTGGTTGAGAAAAAGCAGTTCTCCACACCAGAGGCCTACCGCGAAGCGATGTTCGCACCCTGCCGCGAAGCGGGAGTGCGTCTGGTGGCCATGGGAGGCTTCCTGAAGCATGTGTTGATACCGCCCGATTTCGAGCACCGGGTGGTCAATATTCATCCCGCGTTGATTCCCGCGTTTTGCGGGCACGGCTACTACGGCCAGCACGTTCACGCCGCCGCCTTAGAGTACGGCGTCAAAGTGAGCGGTTGTACGGTTCACTTCGTCGATAACGAATACGACCACGGGCCGATCATTCTCCAGCGCACGGTTCCCGTGTTGCACGACGACACGCCCCAAAAACTCGCCGCGCGCGTGTTTGAGCAAGAATGCGAAGCCTTCCCTGAGGCGATTCGCCTCTTTGCCGCCGGTCGGTTGCGCGTGGAGGGGCGCACCGTCATCGTCCATGCGGCTTCGAGCGGCGATCTTCCGTAAGACGTGCGAAACACGCCTTCCGCCGAGTGACGCCCGGTTTTTTTCTGCGCAACTTACGTCATCGTGCGCCGGCGCGCGGGCTGGCTAAGAGGTTCTGCCAAATTGAGTTGCGCGCCGTTGTTGATCCGAGTTCGTGACGTAACTATTTCTTGGTTTGTCATAAATTGCGCTGCAACTCTCGATTTTTAACATTTGTTGTGTATAATAAGAAAGAACGTGGTAGGAGTGCGCGGCCCCTCCTCACGTTTCCCCTAAATTCGACCCGCCGAAAATCCGCAGAACTTGTAAAAGGCGATTGCGTCCGTCCATTCGAAAAGCGTCTCTACCACCAACGTGGTGCGCTGGGCCTCCCACGCTGCGGCTTCGATGGCGCTCAGTAGGAGTCGCCCGACCCCCTGCCTTTGGCGCTCGGGCCGAACGAGCAACCACTGAATGGAAGCGACGGATGGCGCGGTGTGCTGGTTTGCCGTCATAACCGCCACGCCCGCCGTGGCGTCGTCCTGCCCGGAGCGATCCTCGGCGAACCACATCCAGTCGGGGCGCCAGTGCGGTTTGTCCAGGAATTCCCGCCGAAAATCTCGCTCATCCCAGGGTCTGCCGGCCGCCACCCTACCCAGGAGCGCGGCGTTACGCACCGCCAGCCACCGAGCGGCATCGGAAAAATCGCGGTACGTCCGAACCTCATGCCAGTTGTTTTCCGGCAAGGCAGGCCGGTTGTGAACTATCTTTGAGAGGAAAACCACCATGCGGTCGTCAAAAAGCGGCTAAATTCCCTAGTTTGCGCGCGAACATCAAGGCATGATTAAGTTTTGATAGACTTTGCGCAACGGTTGATTGACTTTTTGCAAATATGTGACATAATCCTACCATTCGCTGCCGGAGCGAATACGGGTTAATTGGTGAAAATAGACACGACTGAATGCTTGCCGAGGAACGACGCACGCGACTTTTGGAAATGGTCCGCCAACGCGGGTTTGCTTCGCTTCCGGAGCTGGCGACCGAGTTGGCCGTATCCGAATCGACCGTTCGCCGGGACTTGGATTTCCTGGAGAAGTCGGGCGAGGCCAAGAAGACGTACGGCGGCGTCTTTTATACCGGACCTTCGCCCAAGTTGCCGCATTTTGACATGCGGCAAGCCGCCCACTGGGAAGAAAAGCGTCTCATCGGGCAGCGCGCCGCGGCGTTGATTGAAGACGGCGATGCGATCCTGCTCGACGGCGGAAGCACAACGTACGAAATGGCCCTGTGCCTGGTCGGGCGGCCGCTGCAGGTAATTACCAATTCATTGCCGGTGGCGAACTTGTTCGCGTCCAGCGATGTGACTGACTTGGTGATCATCGGCGGCGACATTCACGCCCGCACCGGCGTGACCTTAGGGCCCTTTGCGAACGAAATGTTATCGAAGATCAACGTCCGCCGAGCCGTGTTAAGCGTGGCGGGCGTGACCGAACGCGGATATTTCAACAGTAGTCGGCTGATTGTTGAGACCGAGCGGGCCATGATGCACGCCGCCGACGAAGTCATCATCGTGGCCGACAGCACGAAGTTTGGACATTCCAGCGTAGCCCACCTGTGCGACCTGCACGAAGCCCCCACGCTCGTCGTGGATCACAAAATCACCGAGGACTGGCGCAGCCGGTTGACTGCCGTAGGCGTCAATTTGCTGATCGCCGGAGAAACCGATAACGGCTAAATCCCACACTCCATGATCGCCACGCAACCTTTTGACCGCGCCACGATCGAACGCATCGTGCGACAAGTGGTGCTTCAGCAATCCGGCGGCAACGGCGCCGCCCGGCCCGAAGCGTACAAGCCAAACCTGGCGGTAAGCGTTTCGGCCCGACATTGCCACCTGACCGATGAGCACGTGGAAATTCTGTTTGGACCGGGCCATACGCTCACCCCGGAAAAACCGCTCTATCAGGACGGGTTTTACGCTGCGGCCGAAACCGTGATGGTGGTCGGTCCGCGCCGCCGCATGTTGCCCACGGTTCGCGTGCTCGGACCGACGCGCTCCCACAGTCAGGTTGAGTTGGCGTTTACCGACTCAATTTCCCTTGGCATCGACGCGCCGGTTCGTCATAGCGGCCACATCGAGGGCACGCCTGGTTGCGTGCTGGTGGGGCCGGCCGGCGTCGTGGAGTTGCAGCAAGGCGTCATTCGCGCTGCGCGGCACGTTCACATGAACCAGCGCGATGCGGAATTTTACGGCGTGAAGAACGGCGACTTCATGAACCTGCGCGTCGAGGCGTATCAATGCTCCGTCGTGTTTGAAGATTTGCTCGTCCGGGCCGACCAGACCAGCAAGCTCGAAGTGCACCTGGACACGGACGAAGGCAACGCCTGCCACCTGGACGCGGCAACGCAGATCGAACTGCTCAAGAAAGAACCTTGCGGCTGCAAGATGAAAAACGCGTAACTCAGGCGCCTTGTGCGCCGCTTCCGGCGACCGCAGGCCGCCGGCGATCAAGACCCCACGGCTGACAACTAGACTCTTACCTTTTTTCGGAGATTTTCCAGCATGGCGCGTCCTATGGAAGCGTTAGGCATGATCGAATGCAAGGGCTTTATCGCCCTGGTCGAAGCCACCGACGCAATGATGAAAGCGGCGAATGTTTCTTTCCTCGGCTGGGATAAGGTCGGCAGCGGCCTCGTGTCGGCCTTTGTCACGGGCGACGTGGCCGCGGTCAAAGCCGCCACCGACGCCGGCGCCAACGCCGCGGGCCGCATTGGCGAAGTCGTCAGCGTCCAAGTCATTCCGCGACCGCACGAAGACCTGGGCGTGGTGCTTCCCGCCAAGAGCGGCGGTTCGCAAGGCGACTGAACCCAAATCGGCGCGCCACTTGGGCCGACGATGACGCACTTCTGGTGCGTGTAACCTTTCACTGCGAATTCCCCTACCTTCTCTCAACACAACGATATGAACGACGCCATTGGATTAGTTGAAACAAAGGGTCTGGTTGGATTGGTCGAAGCGACCGACGCCATGGCCAAAGCCGCCAACGTGCGGATCGTCAAGCGCGTGCAAATCGGCGGCGGTTTGGTGACCACCGTCGTCAGCGGCGACGTGGGCAGCGTTCGCGCCGCGGTCGAAGCCGGCGCGCAAGCCGCGACGCAAGTGGGCGAACTCGTGGGCAGCCACGTCATTCCCCGCCCGGCCGAAGGTCTCGTGCAAGCGTACCTGTCGTAAAACCCGGAATTCGTCGCAAACATCGGCTTCTCCTGTTTAACCGCTTCCCAACGGGAAGCGCAGGGTTTTACGCCGCGGCAGCGGACTCGCTTCCCGGTGGGAAGTGGTTAAACGGATATGAGGAGCGGGTTGGACGGTTTTCCACGCTCAGTTCGCGCGGCGTAGTGGATGTTTGGAGATAACGGAGCGTTTGATCATGAAGATCCTGGTCGCCAATCTTGGCTCGACGAGCTTTAAGTATCGTTTGTTCGATATGAACGACGAACGGCAGCTCGCGCGCGGAGGCGTCGAGCGCATCGGCTCGTCCGAAAGCAAGTGCTTCGTTGAAATCGACGGCAATCGGCGGGACGAAACGATTCATGCTCCCGATCATGCCGCCGCCGTGCGCAAGTGCCTGGAGCAATTGACCGACCCGCAAAGCGGTTGTTTGCAAAACGCCAGCGAAGTGGCCGCCATTGGCTTTAAGGCGGTTCACGGCGGACGCGTGAGCGGCGTGCAGCGTGTCACGCCCGACGTTTTGGCGGCCATGGAGGAAATGAGCCAGATCGCCCCCGCGCACAATCCGCCGTACATCAACGCCATGCGGTTGTTAGCCGAGAAGTTGCCCGAAATTCCGCTCGTCGCCGCGTTTGAGACCGGCTTCCACGCCACCATTCCCGAACGGCTTCGCAACTACGCGGTGCCACAGGCTTGGGCTGAGGAGTTTCACATCAAACGCTGGGGGTTCCACGGCGCCAGTCACCGCTACATTGCGCAGCGCGTGCCGCAACTGGTCGGCCGCAGCGATTTGCGCGTGATTTCCTGCCACTTGGGCGGGTCGAGCAGCTTATGCGCGATCCGCAATGGGGAAAGCGTGGCCACGTCGATGGGCATGAGTCCGCAGTCGGGCTTGCCGCAGAACAACCGAGCCGGAGATTTTGATCCCTACGCCTTGCCCTTGCTCATGCAGCGGCTGGGAAAAACCTTGGACGAAGTGCTGGAAATCCTGGCGTCGCAATGCGGCCTTCTTGGCGTGAGCGGCGTGAGCGGCGACATGCGCGACTTGGAGGAAGCCGCGGCGGCGGGCAACTCCCGGGCGCAACTGGCGCTAGACCTGTACGTATCGGAAATTCGCCGCTACCTGGGCGGCTTGTTGGTCGAACTGGGCGGCGCCGATGTGCTCGTCTTCACCGGCGGCATTGGCGAGAACGGAGTCAACGTTCGCCGCGCCGTGTGTGCGAACCTGGGCGAATTGGGCATTGAGTTGGACGAAGCGAAAAACGCCGCAGCCAAAGGCGAGGCGGCCATTCACGCGCCTTCCAGCCGAACGCAAATTTGGATCACCCCGACCAACGAAGAAATCGTCGTCGCTCGCCAGGCGAAGACGCTACTGCAAGGTTAAACGCGCATGTTTATCGCCAAAGTGACCGGCGCCGTTGTAGCCACCGAAAAGGTGGACACGCTGGTCGGCTACAAGCTGCTGGTGGTCGAGCCTTACCGGCTCGAACCGCAAGAGCGCAAGACCCTGATTACCACCGGCCGCACGTTTGTGGCGGTCGACATGCTGGGGGCGGGCAAAGGAGATTTCGTGCTCATCACGCAAGGCTCTAGCGCTCGCCTCACCCCGGAAACGAAAAACATGCCCATTGACACGGTGATCGTCGGGATCGTCGATCGGGTCAACGTCGAGGAGACCAGCGTCTACTCGCGCGACTGAGCCGCCCATTTCCGCGTCTCCGCCAGCGTCCAAATAAAAATTCCGTGAACTCGGACCTGAACCCTATGCAAATCAACGAAGACCTGATCCGCAACGTCGTGGCGCAAGTGCTCGCCGAAGTCGGACGCGCGCCGATTTCTTCCAACGGCCAGAACGGCCGCGCTCGTCGCGGTTACGCCGGCCGGCACGGCGTATTCACCTGCGTCAATGAAGCGGTCGCCGCCGCCCGCGAGGCGTTCGAACAGCTTTCACAGCGGACCCTCGAAGACCGCATGCGGATCATCGGCCACATCCGCCGCATTTCCATCGACCAATGCGTCGAACTGGGCACGATGGAAATGGAGGAAACCAAGATCGGTCGCTTGGAGCACAAAATCGAAAAACTCAAGACCCTGGGCGAACGCAGCCCCGGCGTCGAATTCCTCGCGACGCGCAAAGAGGTCTTCAGCGGCGACTACGGCTTGGCGGTCATTGAGCATGGCCCCTTCGGCGTGATTGGCGCCATCACTCCCGTTACGCATTCGCTGCCCACGATTACCGGTAATGCGGTTAGCATGATCGCTGCGGGCAATACCGTGGTGGTGAACCCGCATCCCAGCGGGCGACGGGTCGCGGCCGAGGGCGTGCGCCGCTTCAATGAAGCAATTCACCGCGACGTGGGCATCGACAACTTGATTTGCGTCATCGCCGAGCCGACGCTCGAATCGGCCGAGGGAATTTTCAAACATCGCGACATCAACCTGATTTGCGTCACCGGCGGACCCGCCGTGGCGCGGGCCGCGCTCAACAGCGGCAAGCGGGCCGTAGTGGCGGGGCCGGGCAATCCGCCCGTCGTGGTCGATGAAACGGCCGATCTCGATCGCGCCGCCCGCTGCATCATTCGCGGCGCCTCGTACGATAACAACTTGCTGTGCATTGCGGAGAAAGAAGTATTCGTCGTCGCCAGCGTGTTCGATGCGATGATGAAAGCCATGGAGCGCGCCGGCGCCGTGCGACTCAATGCCGGTGAAGTGGACAAGCTCACCCGTGCCGCGATCGTCCAAGTAGGCGAAGGGGATCACAAACACGACGTTCCCGCCAAGGAATTCCTGGGTCAAGACGCTGCCGTGTTGGCTCGCGCCGCAGGCAAAAACATTTCGGACGACGTGGAGTTGATCTTCGGCGAAACCGACGGCGACAACCCGTTCGTGCCGGTCGAACAAATGATGCCCTTCGTTCCCTTTGTGCGCGTGCATGACGTCGACGAAGCCATCGCCAAAGCGAAAGAAGCGGAGCATGGCTTCCGGCACACAAGTATCATTCACTCGAACAACGTGCGCAACATGACCCGCATGGGGCGCGAATTGGACACAACGCTGTTCGTCAAGAACGGCCCCTGCATGGCGTCCTTGGGACTCGGCGGCGAAGGCTATCTGTCGTTTTCCATCGCCGGCCCCACAGGCGAAGGCGTGACCACTCCGCTGACATTTACCCGTGAACGTCGTTGTTCGTTGATCGAAGATTTGTACATCCTGGGCAAACGCGACCCCAACGAGGTGCCGCACGAATCGCAAACGTAAATACGAGACGCCAAACAACGTACGTTGCTCGCTCCGCGAGTAACCCCTGATGATGGCCCAAGTGATAAGTGCGGATTTTACGCCGAGAACTGCGGGTCACCCGCGGAGCGAGTGACCTATTTTGGGAGCATCGCATCGAAGCGAGTTATGCAAACTGCGCGAGTGATCGGATCGGCCATCGCTACTATCAAGCATCCTTCGATGGAAGGACGCAAGTTGCTGGTGGTGCAACCCTACCAAACCGACGGCAAAACGCCCGACGGCCACCCGCTGCTGGCGATTGATGCGATTGGCGCCGGTCGCGGCGAGAACGTGATGATTACCAGTGACGGCCGCGCCGCCCGAGAAATTCTCAAGGCGGAAGCCACGCCGGTGCGCTGGACGGTAATTGGAATTTGCGACCCGTGAGTGAAACCCCGGCCGACATTGAACGCATAATTCGCGAGGTGCTCAGTCGACTGGGCGTCGGCGGCGCTGCGTCGAGCAACGGGCAGCCGACAGCCGTAGCGAAAGAACCCTCGCCGGCGCATGACTTTTCGCGGTGCGTAATTCCCGAACGACTGGTCACGCTCGCTACGCTGGAAGGGCGTTTGAACGGCGCGAAGGTCGTCGCGGTGCGGCGCGGCTCGGTGATCACGCCAGCGGTGCGCGACGAATTGAAATCGCGCAACATTCGGTTGGAGTTCCACAATGAGGAAGGGGCGAGACCCGCTGCCGCAGCGAAAACCCGCTTGATCGTCGGCATCGGCGATACCGACCTCGACGTGCGAACGGCGCTGGACGCCGTGAGCGCCCATGTGGCCGGACAGGCGCAGGTCCAGTCGGTGCAAAGCGCTGACCTGGCGATACTGGTTCGGCGTGTGAAAGACGAATTCAACGTGCAGCCGTCCTTGGGCGTTTTGCTCAGTGTGCGTCCCGTGGCGGCGGCAGGACTGGCGAACCGGCAACCCGGTTTGCGAGCGGCTTGGGCGTGCCACCCACGCGCTGTGGCCGAAGCCGTGCGCACGTTCGCCGCGAATGTGATTGCGTACAACCCCGCGAGTCATTCCAAGTTCGAACAACGCAATATGCTGCAGGCGTTTGTCCAAGGGGGCGTGTTACCCTGTCCCCCGGAGTTTGCCGACGCCTAACCCGCAGGACGAAGTTTCCCATGCGAATCGCCCGAGTTTTTGGAACGGTCACCCTCAGTCGGAGCCACCCGAGTTTTCGGGGCGCTCGACTGCGGCTCGCCGTGCCGATGACCTTGGCGAACCTGCAAGGCGCGGAGCCCGAAACCGACGAAGAAGTCGTAGTGTGGGATGAACTGGGCGCGGGTGATGGAATGCTCATCGCCTTGAGCGAAGGCGCCGAGGCGGCCCAACCGTTTCGACCGGAAGTCAGGCCGGTCGACGCCTACGCCGCAGCGCTGCTGGATCGATTGGATTTGGAATAGGCAAGTTTGACCGCTTCCCACCGGGAAGCGCGGACTCCAAAGTCGAGTAGTCATCAAAACCACGCGCTCCCCGCTGGGGAGCGGTTAAACGACGAAGTCTTTAACCACACAACTTATTATGCCTCCCGTCAACGTTCATAAAATCAAGCAGGATATTTGCGAAATCGGCCGGCGCATTTACGCCAAAGGTTTTGCCGCCGCCAATGACGGCAACATTACCGTGCGCATCGGCGAGAACGAAGTTCTGTGCACGCCTACGCTGCATTGCAAAGGCTTCCTCAAGCCCGAGGATATTTGCACGATTGACATGGAAGGCAAGCAACTCGCGGGCATCAAGAAGCGGTCGAGCGAAGCACTGCTGCACCTGGAGATTTACCGCCAACGGCCGGAGATCAAGTCGGTGGTGCATTGCCATCCGCCGCACGCATGCGCCTTCGCGATTGCGCGCGAGCCGATTCCGCAGTGCATTCTGCCGGAGGTGGAAGTGTTCCTGGGCGATGTGCCGATCACCAAATACGAAACGCCCGGCGGGCAAGCTTTTGCCGACACGGTGCGGCCCTTTGTCGACAAAACGAACATCATAATTTTGGCCAACCACGGCACGGTGAGTTACGGCGAAGACGTGGAGCGGGCCTACTGGTGGACCGAGATTCTCGACGCCTATTGCCGCATGCTGTTGCTCTCGCGCAGCCTGGGCCGCGTGAACTACTTTGACGAGCCGAAGGAGCGCGAGCTTCTGGCGCTCAAACAAAAGTGGGGCTACGCCGACCCGCGCAATACCAAAGAGTACGAGAACTGCGACATTTGCGCGAACGACATTTTCCGCAACACCTGGGAGCAAAGCGGCGTGCAGCGTCGCGCGTTTGAAGCGCCGCCCGCTATGCGTCCGCAAGCGGCGACATCGGTCGCTTCGGTCGGAAGTCCCTCGAATAATGGCTCGCCCAAGTCGAACGCCGCGGCACCGGCAACCGCCGAGCAAGAAGCGTTGATTCAAGCGATCACCGACCGCGTGCTCGCGGCGCTAGGCAAATCATAACAGGGCCTGGGATAGACGCCCTGGCCGCGCGGCAGCTCCCTGATTGGGCGCGGCTTATTTTCAATTAGCCGTGCGTCATCAATCACGTGAGTCCCTCGCCGCTTGGTCACGGCAGGCGGAAGCGTTGCGACATCGCGGACAAAATTTCTCGATTCAGGCGAAGATCATGAAAGTGACCATTATTGGCGGGGCGGGGTTGGTTGGTTCGTGTGCGGCGTTCGCCCTCCAGTGCGGCGGCGTCGTACGCGAATTGGCCTTGATCGACGTGAACCAGGACGCCGCCGAGGGGCAAGCGCTCGACTTGCTGCACGGCGCGCCGAGCACGGCCGACCAGATCATTACGTCGGGCGGTTACGACCAGATTCCCACCACCGACGTTATTTGCATTACCGCCGGCCTGCGGCGCAAGCCGGATGAAAGCCGCCTCGACCTGATCAATCGCAACACCGACCTGTTTTTGTCGATCCTGGGCGATGTGATCAAGGCGGGCGTGAAAAAAGACGCCATTTGCCTGGTGGTGTCGAACCCCGTGGACATTCTCACCTACGTGGCGGCCGATCGGTTGAAGCTGCCCAGGACGCAAGTGATTGGCCTGGGAACGCAACTCGACACGATTCGCTTTCGCAGCTTGCTCGCGCGGCAACTGAAGGTGGCGCCGACGCAGGTTTCGGCCCTTATTCTAGGCGAGCACGGCGATAGCATGGTTCCCATTTGGTCGAGCGCCACGGTCGGCGGGTTGCCGCTGGAAAAGATGCCCGGCTGGACGGCCAACCTGGCGAACGACCTGTTCACGCGCACCAAAGGCTCCGGCGCCGAAGTCATCAAGAAGAAAGGCGGAGCGGGCTTCGCCGTAGGTATCGCCATTCGCGATGTGATTCACTCGATCGCCCTGGATCAAAACCGCCTGCTGCCGGTCTCCAGCGTGCAGGAAGGTTGTTACGGCATTCGCGATGTCGCGCTCTCGGTTCCTACGGTCGTTGGTCGCCGCGGCGTCGTCGCGCGGCATGAAATCGAACTGTGGCCGAAAGAAATGCAACAACTTCGCACCAGCGGCAATGTGCTGCGGCAAACGCTGACCACCGTGCTGCAACGCATTGGACGCGGTTAGGACGGTAGGAAAAGAATGGAACAGAAGGATACCGAGAAGAACAGAAAGTAATGCTCTATTCTCCCGTTCGCTCCGTTGCTTCCTGTTGCAACGAATTTCTCATTGGTCGCGACCGACTACCTTTGGATGCCGGAATGATGAGAGCGACCAACCAGAGGATGATCGCCACGACGACTAAGAACTCGAGGAGCGTGAAGGGGCGGCGTTTCTCCATGCGGAGCGATTCCTCACTCCGCATCGAGCCTTGCGTACTGGGCGATTGATAAGGGTTCGGTTCGGCCGCCATCTCAAAACCACCGCTTGCTTTTGCAATTACGTATATTCGCCGAACGACTCCGCGAGATTGCGAATATACGCAAGCGCTTCGTCCAGTTCGGGAGCTTCGACGCCTGGTTGTCGGCCGGCGCGGTCGGCTTTGGCGAGGACGATCAAGTCTTCGTAGTATTCCGACTGCTGCAAACGGCGTTTGGCCCGCGCGCCAAGCGTGCGATCGACTAAGGCGTGGCCTTCCATGTGATGCTCAATGAGCCAGGCGGTTCGCTCGCTGATGAAGCCTTCCAGCGCCTCCAGGCTCGCGGCGGTGTGGTCCTGCGGGTCAATCGCTTTGCCCACATCGTGCAGCAGCGCGGCCAGCAGCAGGTCTTCGTCGTAAGGCGCTTCGTCGCAGGCGTGGTCGAACACTTGGAGGCTGTGATAAAGCGCATCCCCCTCAGGATGCCAGCGCGGGTCTTGTTTGACGTTTTCCAGCGGTAACAGGAGCGATTCGTACACCTGGAACCGGTCGGGCTTGTTTTCGACTTCCGCCACCGCTTCTTCCAGGTTCAAATCGGGGTATTCCTGCTGCAAAAGCTGCTCCAGCTCGGAAATGTTCGCCCGCTCGATGGCCTTTCCGGTGATCGAGCTTTTGAACACGTAATGTGCCTGATCGGCGGCGTACACGGTGATTTCGACCGGGAAACGGTCTTTGACATGAATGTGCGTGAAGACCCGTTCTTCGTCGTTCTTGACAACGCGCTTTCGCTCCACATCGTAAATCAGCCCGAGTTCGTCCAACTCGGCGCAGACGAGGTGAACGCTATCGGTGAATACATGCAGGTCAATGTCCGACCCTTGCCGCACGTGGCCGGTCATCACACTGCCAATGAGCCGCGGCTTGAACTTTTTGAGCACGCGCATCAAGTGCAACGCTTGGAGCCGCATGTCGAGGAGATCGCGGTTGCGCTGGTCGCCTTCGTACATGCGCGCCAGGGCTTGCACTTCGTCGCGAATTTCAGCGTTGCTCGGAAGGTCAGCCGGTTTGACCCAACCCTGACAAAGCCGTCGCGCGGCCTTTTGTTTTGCGCGGTAATACTCCGACTCCTGCCGGAAGTACATCAGTCGGGCGGCCTCAAAGGCGATCTGCCGCCGCAATTTCGAGAGATTCATCAAGTTGCGCCGTAAGCCCAAGCAGTCGGCGCGGGCGTCGAGGAAAAAGCTGCCAATCGAGATATTATATCCCAGGCGCGGCGCACAATACAAAGCCGTACGCCGGTGGGCAACGACCATTCGCCGGCCGTTGTCCTCCGCGGGCGGATGTCGGCCGCTTGGCGGCGGACGGTCGCTCGACCGCCGGGCGCCGGTGGGTCGCGTCATCGCAGGTCGGTAAGTATGCTACAGTTGTACGGGATTGAGCGTCCAGGCCGAGGCTTCCTTGGGAAATAGTTCACGCCGCATGATTATGATTCAACCAGGCGAAGCATTGGGCATCTTGGAAACGACGGGCGCCACGCCGGCCATGGTCGCTCTGGATACGATGGAGAAACGCGCCGGTTTGCGACTCGTACAAGCCGAGCTGAACGATTTCCTCGGCATCGTGCTCAAAGTGGCCGGACCTGTGGCCGTCGTGCGCGACGCGATCGAAGCGGGACGCGACGCCGCGGAACGCATGGGCGGTAAGCCCACGGGAGAAGTCATCAACCGGCCCGACCTCGAAGCGTGGAAGGCGATTCAAAGCCGGCGCGAATTCAACCCGCTCATTCAGCAAGACATTGTATTTGACCCCCAGGGAGAGACATCTGTGGCCAGCAACAATACCGAGGCGCTCGGGTTCATCGAAACGCAAGGCTTCACGGCGGTCTTCGCCGCGATCGACAGCGCATGCAAGGCGGCGAACGTGGAAGTGGTGGGTAAAGAGAAGCTCGGCGGCGGTTACGTCACGGTGGTTGTACGGGGCGATGTGGCCGCGGTCAAAACTGCGGTTGAAACCGGCGCGGCGCAAGTGAATGGCTTGGGTAAGCTCATTGCGTCCTATGTCATCGCGCGTCCCAGCCCGGCCGTGCTGCAATTATTACCCAAGATGTAGGCGACACGGGTGTCGGCAAATTGGCCCGCGCTTGCGGGAGTCGGCCTTTAGCTGGATGCTTGTTAGCTTGATGCCTGGGCGACCACCGGAAGGGGCGTCGATTGCAGTGTGGGAAGCTCCGCGGGGTCGACAATCCAACCCCGGCAGGAGGGCGTGTTGCAGTGGCAGCGCATGGCGACATCGGCTGGCCAGGCGTAGTCAATCGTCAACTCCTCGCCAGGCTCAATGGGGCGTAATGCGGCCAGCCACATGCGCCGCGACCAGTCTTCCTCGCCTGTCTCGTAGTCTGGTTCCTCTTCGTCGGTGACCCATTGAAACAGCTCGCAATTTGGTTCGCAGGAGTGATTCAGAAAGCGAAACGGCGGCGCCGGCTCCAGGCTCAGCGACTCGCCCAAATCGATGCAGTAGTGCGACGAATAGTCCGGATCGTCGATGACCTCGCCGAGAATTTCGCCGATGACGTCGTCGGCCTCAAAGGCGCTGGCGGCAAACACGCCGCGCCCAACGGCAGCGTCCGCCACATAGACCAACTTATCCAGTTCGCTCATTCCTGTCCCATTCGTTCGAGGTCCGCAACCGCGCAGCCCGCACTGTGCGGCGCCGAACCGCCATAAACCATCGGCGTGGCGACCTGCCCGCGTGCAGCGCGGGGTTGGTGCTTCCAACAACCGCCAAAGGCGTCAAAGGTGGGAATCGCCCCGAGGTCGGTTGCTTCACGCCCAGTTCGCACCATAATTTCGCGGCCAAACGCAGCCGCGCGTGGGGCTGATGCGTAACCTGTCGCAAAGCAATAAACGCTTGCCGATGCTTGACTTGCGTTCACGGTGCTTTACAATGCCACGTTGACGCCGCTGAGTTCTCCACGCGCAGGGGAATTTTCTTTGGTGAAATAAACCACAGAAGCCATCGAACCCACGCGGTAGAACCAACGTAACATACGGCGAACGATCGAGACGAGGCAAGGAGTTGCACGTTGAGATTTATGCCGTTGGTCACAATTTCTGTTTGTTTTCCTGGAAGGAGTAGCCTGATGAACCGAGTGTTTAGTCTTGCGGTAGCGGCGGCGGTGTTGTCGTTGGCCACGGTTGGCTTCGCGGCTGGCGTGGATGTGGGCGAAAAGGCCCCCGAGTTCAAAGATCTTCCCACGGCGGATGGCAAGAAGCTCAGCATGTCGGACTTGAGCGACTCGAAGGCCATTGTCGTGTGCTTCACTTGCAACAATTGCCCGGTGGCGGTGGCGTACCAAGATCGCTTTATCGACTTCGCCAAACAGTATAAAGACAAGGGCGTGTCGTTCGTGGCGATTAACGTCAATCGCACCGAAGACCTGCAAAAGATGAAGACCCGTGCGGAAGAAGCCGGCTTCAACTTCCCCTACGCGTTCGACGCTTCGCAAACCACCGCCAAGGAATATGGCGCTACGGTGACCCCGCACTTGTATGTGTTGGACAAGAACCGCGAAGTGGTTTACATCGGTTCGTTCGACGACGCTCAAAACAACCCCAAACAACACTTTGTCAAGGAAGTGGTCGACTCGGTGCTGGCCGACAAGAAGCCCGAAGTTCAGGGCAAGAAGGCTTTCGGCTGCGGCATCCAATGGAAGCGCTAGGATAAACCCGCAAGACCCAGAAACGTCGCCGGCCTCTCGTGGTCGGCGGCGTTTTTTCATTGACGCAGTTCACAAGGAGTAACATGGTGAAAATCTCTCAGCTTGGCGCGCCCCGCCGTTGGTTGATCGGCTTATTCGTTTTGTCTGCCATGGGGCTGGGGGCGGGATGCAGCGAGACGCCGCAGGCGGTTGATTCGGGCGTGGTTGAACCTGTTGATACCGGCTCCGGGCAAACGTCTTCCACCGCCGAAACTGCTTCGGCCGATACCGCCGCGAGCGCCGCAGCCGGCGAGATCACGTTGGAAACGGTCGACGTCGAGGGCTACCAGCAGGTGCTGGATCAGCACAAGGGAAAGGTGGTGTTCGTCGATTTTTGGGCCACCTGGTGCACGCCCTGCATGGAGAACTTCCCGCATACGGTGCATGTGAGCCGGGCTTTTCCTCCGGAGCAAGTGGCCGTAATTTCGGTCAGCTTTGACGATCCGGAAAGCAAGGACGCCGCGTTGGCGTTTTTGCAAAAGCAAGAAGCTCGGTTCACCCACTTAATGAGCGAATACGGCGCCGGTGTGGAAAGCATGGAAAAGTTCAACATCGACGGCGGTGTGCCGCACTATAAGATTTATGATCGCGAGGGGAATCTGGTGAAGTCCCTTTCGCCAGGCCCTGAACTGGACGTCACGGTCGAATTGCTCGACGCCGAAGTGCGCAAGGCCCTGGAGCAATAGCGACGAGCGGGCTGAAGCGCGATGCGGGGGTGGGGCAGTGCGCGGGCGTCGGCAAACTTTCCGTTCGTTGACAGCGGCAACGAACCGCCCTAGACTCGTTCTCAAACTTTGCGAACATCGAGTTTTCTTGTGCGGCACGCCGCAGAATTCGGTGTTGTGCGATCTGTCATCGTCCGTCCTTTGCGCGCGAGGAAAGAGAGAATGTCCGAGAGTTCTGCGATTCACGTCGAGACCGTGATGCGCGAAGACCGCGTCTTTGCGCCGAGCCAAGAGTTTTCTTCCCACGCGCGCATCAAGTCGTTAGCGGAATATCAGCAACTTTGGGACGAAGCCCAACAGGACCTTGAAGCGTTCTGGGACAAACTCGCCGCGAAGGAGCTCCATTGGTTCAAACCCTACAACCAGGTGTTGGAGTGGAAGGCGCCCTTCGCGAAGTGGTTCGTGGGCGGGCAAACCAACGCTTCGTACAACTGTCTCGACCGGCATTTGAACACCTGGCGGCGGAATAAGGCGGCGCTACTTTGGGAGGGCGAACCCGGCGATCAGCGTACGCTCACCTACCAGCAACTTCACCATGAAGTGTGCAAGTTTGCGAACGTGCTCAAGAAGTTGGGCGTCACGAAGGGTGACGTCGTTTCGATTTACATGCCGATGACGCCCGAATTGGTGATCGCCATGCTGGCGTGCGCGCGGATTGGCGCCGTTCACTCGGTCATTTTCGCGGGATTCTCAGCCGAGGCGATTGCCGACCGGAACAACGACGCCAACGCGAAACTGCAAATCACCTCGGACGCGGGCTGGCGGCGCGGCAAGCAGTTGCCGCTCAAGGAGACCGTTGACGAGGCCTTGGCCAAGTCGCCGTCGGTGCAAAAGTGCGTCGTGCTGCGGCGCATTGGCGTGAGCGTCAACATGCAAGAAGGCCGCGACTTCTGGTGGCATGAACTGATGGCCGACGCCTCGGCCGATTGCCCCGCCGAACCGCTCGATAGCGAACACCCGCTTTATATTCTGTACACCAGCGGTTCGACCGGCAAACCCAAGGGGATTCGGCATACCACCGCGGGCTATAACTTGTTCGTCAAGCAGACGTTTGAATGGGTGTTTGATTACCGCGACGAAGACATCTTCTGGTGTACGGCCGACTGCGGCTGGGTCACGGGACACAGTTACGTGGTGTATGGTCCGCTCTCGGCGGGCGCCACACAAATCATGTACGAAGGAGCGCCGAACTGGCCGAATGAAGACCGCTTCTGGGAGATCGTTGAAAAATATCGGGTGAGCATTTTCTACACGGCGCCCACGGCGATTCGTGCGTTTATTAAATGGGGCGATCACCACGTCGATAAGCACGACCTTTCGAGCTTGCGACTTTTGGGCACGGTAGGCGAAGGAATCAACCCCGAAGCGTGGATGTGGTACCACCGCAAGATTGGCGGCGAGCGCTGTCCGATCGTCGATACCTGGTGGCAAACTGAAACCGGCGGAATCATGATGTCGCCGCTGCCCGGCGCTATTGCCACGAAGCCCGGTAGTTGCACCAAGCCGCTTCCGGGCATAGTTCCGGCCATCGTGAAAGAAGGGGGCGAGTCCGTGGCGCAAGGCCATGGCGGCATGTTGTGCATCGCCAAACCTTGGCCGGGCATGCTGCGCGGCATTTGGGGCGATGACAAGCGATACGAGCAACAATATTGGAGCCGTGTGCCGGGCATGTACCTTACCGGCGATAACGCCCGGTGCGATGCGGACGGCTATTACTGGATCATGGGCCGCATTGATGATGTCATCAATGTGTCGGGGCACCGGCTGAGCACGATCGAAGTGGAAAGCGCTCTGGTAAGCCATCCCCATGTGGCTGAGGCGGCGGCGGTTGATCGCCCCGATGAAATCAAGGGGCAAGCCCTCTCGGTATTTGTCACGTTGCGGGATGTCGAGCCGAGCGACGAGTTGCGCGAGGAACTCCGGCAACACGTTGCGCATGAAATCGGCTCCTTCGCCAAGCCGGACGAGATCCATTTCACGGCGGCGTTGCCCAAGACCCGCAGCGGCAAGATCATGCGGCGCCTGTTGAAAGATATTGCTTCGGGCAAAGAAACCGTGGGCGATACGACCACGCTGGAAGACTTAAGCGTCCTGGCCAAGCTTCGTTCGAGCGAAGAGTAACGTGACCTTGCGAAGCTATCCGCTGACAAACCCCGTGGCCCAAAACAGGTACGCCACGGGAGCGGTCATCAGCAGCGAGTCGATCAGGTCGAGAATACCGCCCAGGCCGGGCATCCAGGTGCTCGAGTCCTTCACGCCCAGATCGCGCTTCAGGAGCGATTCGGCCAGATCGCCAATCATGCCGATGATGCAAAGCGTGGCGCCGTAAAGCATGGCCCGCCACCACGGCGTGGCGACCACCATCGAACTGGTGAGCCACGGCACGAGGTAGTGAAACGTGAGCCAGGCGCCCAGGCAGGAGAAAACAAGCGCTCCCACGGCGCCTTCCCACGTCTTTTTAGGACTTAGCAGCGGCGCCATGCGGCGGTCGCCGAATACTTTTCCGCCAAAGAGCCGGCCGAACGTATACGCGCCGGTGTCGCCCAGTTTGACCGCGATAATCAGCGATAGTAACGCGGCCATTCCCCACGCGTTGCCGCCGAACATGCGTAGGGCGACAAGAAAGCTCATAAGCAGGCCGAGGTACGCCATCGACAATATGGCGAGCGCCACGCGGACCGTTACGCCGCCAGGACCTTGATAACGCCGCATTTCAGCGATGAACGCAAGCAGCACGCCAAAAGCCATCGCGACCAGCGGCCAACCAAGTTTTCCGAGGGGGCAGTCAGGCGGGTACGTTTCGCCTCGTAGCGACCAGGCCAGCGGCGCTGTTGACGCAAGTACGATCATGGCGTTACCGACGTACATTGCCCAGGCCGCCGGAGTTTGTCCGGCCGTGCGGCACATGGAGAGAAATTCGCCGGTCGCCAAGAGCGTGACGACGAGCGCCAAAGGCGCAAGCCATACGCCCGGCGACTGCGCATTGTAGTTGTAGTCAGCCCAAACCAGCGTCAACAGGATTGTTAAAACCACCGCTGCGGAAATAAGACGCCAACGAAGCAAGCCTGGCTCCTTTCTGGTAGACACGCCGCCCAATGACCCCAGGAGCCAAGCGAGCGGAAACGCGCGTTCTTCAACGTTCGGACGTACGTCGTCGCGCCCTACTTGGCGGCTAGAGCGTATTTCATCGAGATGTAATGACGTCTTCAGTGTGGTCCACTCGCTCCGCGAGTGATTTTCGGCACTCGCGGAGCGACGGTGCCACAATGGGGGCGTCACACCTGCGTGAAACGCGTTCTAACTCAGTCCGCCGAATCGCCGGTCGCGCGAGGCGTAGCTCCGAATCGCTTCGTGCAGTTGCTCAATGCCGAACTCCGGCCAGCAATAGTCGGTGACCCATAGCTCCGCGTAGCTGATTTGCCACAGCAAAAAATTGCTGATGCGCATTTCTCCGGCGGTGCGAATCATGAGGTCCGGGTCGGGCATGCCCGATGTGTAAAGATAGCTGGCGACGGTCGCCTCGTCGATTGCACTGGGCGTGAGCTGGCCGCTTTGCACGTCGGTTGCGATGCGGCGTATTGCGTCGACCATTTCCGCGCGGCCGCCGTAGTTGATCGCCAGGCAAAGCCGCGTGCCGGTGTTGCTGGCGCTCAGGGCGATGGTCTTGTCCATCTCTTGCTGCACGCGTTCGGGAATGCCCTCACGGCGGCCAATGATTTTGACCACAATGTTTTGCCGCATAATAACGCTCCGCTCCTCGATCATATACTGTTCGAGAAGGTGCATCAGGAACTCGAGTTCCAAAGGCGGGCGTTTCCAATTCTCGCTTGAAAGGCAATAAAGCGTTAGTTGCTCGATGCCGAGTCGCGCGCACTCCTCGACCGTGTTGCGTACGCTCGTGACGCCACGACGATGCCCCTCGATGCGCGGCAGCCCCTGCCGTTGCGCCCAACGACCGTTGCCGTCCATGATCACGGCGATATGCCGCGGGCGGCGCGTCAGCGGCACATCGGGAAGTGCGTCGATCCCCGAGTCGCACATGATGATCGGAGTTGAGGACTCCTCGTTCCTAGGCATGCGAAGTTCCGCCTGTGTGGTCCGGAGGGATAGCTTCCGGAAGAATTGCGGGCTTCAATTCCGCCAGCGTTTGAATCATGAATTCGCGTTCTGGGTATGGCATGACGAATGCGTCGCCCCTGGGATAGAATTGCCGAAACGGCTGCATCACGGTCCGCGGGAGTTTCGCACGTGACGCACGTTCCGGACACCGGTCAAACCCCAACGGGGGCGCCATGGGCGAAGATCGTTTGTTGGCGATCGGGTCCGACCGAGACGACTTCCACGGGGCGACCCACGAGTTGGCTGATGCGCTGGATGTACGCCAGCGCGTTGGGGGGAAAATCCTCCAGCCGTCGCAACTGGGAAACGTCTTGCTGCCAGCCGGGCAAAGTTTCGTAAACGGGTTTGGCGCGGCGCAGGTCGTCGGTATGGCTGGGGAAAACGTTGGTGCGCTTGCCGTCAATTTCATAAGCCACGCAAATGTTGATCTCGGGCAGTTCGCACAACACGTCCATCATCATCAGCGAGAGGACGTCGACACCGCTCAGCCGGGCCGTGTAACGCACCGCGACGGCGTCGAACCAGCCGCATCGCCGAGGTCGGCCTGTGGTCGTGCCGTATTCGCGTCCTCGTTCGCGAATATGGTTGCCGATGTCGTCTTTGAGTTCCGTAGGGAAGGGACCGCCGCCCACGCGCGTGGTGTACGCTTTGATGACGCCAATGACCTTGTGGATCCAACGCCCCGGTACGCCCGACCCCGCAGAAACGCCCACGCCGGAACTGTTGCTACTGGTGACAAACGGGTAGGTGCCGTGGTCCACATCGAGCAGCGCGCCCTGAGCGCCTTCGAATAACAGACGTTTGCCGGCCTCCACCGCGTCGAGCAGGTAAGCCGTGGTGTCGGCCACGTAGGGTTGCAGCCGATCGGCGTAAATGCGGAACTCCTCGAAAATCTTCCGGGCGTCAAGCGAGACGGCATGCCCGTTCTGCATGACGAGCACTTCCTTTTTCGCTTCGACGATTCGCTCGACATGCTGCTGGAAGGTGTCACGGTACAGGTCGCCGAGGCGAACTGCGTACGAACGGCCGACTTTATCGCGATAGCAAGGTCCGATGCCGCGCAGCGTGGTGCCAATGCTTTCACCATCGGCGGTGTTTTTGTCGAGCACCTGGTCTTCCGCAATGTGCCAGGGCAGCACGACATGGGCGCGATCGCTCAACATCAGGTTGTCTTCCAAGGGAACGCCTTGGCTCAACAACCGGTCCATCTCTTGGATCATGACCGGCGGGTTCAGCACCACGCCCGGACCGACGACATTCATCACACCGGGCGTAAGTACGCCGCTGGGGATTTGATGCAGCTTGTACGTTGTGTCGCCGCTGACGACGGTATGCCCCGCATTGGCGCCGCCTTGGTACCGAACGACAATGTCGAACTGGGCAGTGAGCAGATCAACCAGTTTGCCCTTTGCCTCGTCGCCCCACTGCAGGCCAATCACACACGTGCCAGCCACGGAATTGCTCCACAAAGAAAGAGTTGCATAGAAGCCAAACACGCTAGTTTAGGCGGGGTGTGCCAAACTGGTCAACCGTTGGGAAACTGCCGGCAATACTCGTAGAGCGCCATGGCCGCTGCGGTCGCCACGTTATGCGCAAAGGGTTGACCATACACGGGAATTTCGACCGCTGCGTCCAAGAGCGCCAAAACGTCGTCGGTCAAACCTTGACGTTCATGACCCAACACCAGGGCGGTCCGCCGGGGAAAGGCGAACTCGTAGAGCGATTGGGAGTGCGTGGTTTGCTCCAAGCCCACTAGCGCGTAACCCTCGGCCTTGAGATTTTTGAGCACCGGCGGCAAACTGCGGTGCGCGATGATTTCCACCGTATCCACCGCATCCCGCGCCACTTCGCGGTCAATTTTCGGCTTGCCGCAAGTGTAAATTCGCGGCACGCCGCAACACCCTGCGGCGCGCACGATGCGTGAAAGATTCACGTTGCTGCGCAATTGCGGCAGCGCCAACACGAGTTCGCGCGGGCGCTCCAGCGACTGTGGCGGTTTGTGACGAAGATGTTCAAGACGCGACATGGCGCCCGACGGCAAAACCAGCACGGACCCGGCGACGACTATTCTTCGTCGCTCGCGACGCGCGTGAGCGAAAAACTCTCAAGGCGAATGGCTCCGTTGCCGTCTCCGCCTAGGCGGAACACCATGTTCGCCAGATCTTCAAAGCGTTCGGGAAGCACGCGATAGAAGTTGTGTTTGCCGTCGCGGCGAGATTCGATCAGGCGATTCACCCGCAATAACGCCAAGTGATGGCTGACCGCAGGCTGGCTTTGCCCCAGCATTTCGCACAGCGTACGGACGTTCAACTCGCCGTGCTGCATCAAGTACAACAGGATGCGCAAGCGGGTTTCGTCGGCAAAGAGCTTGAACAGCAAGACTAAGTCCGAGACAACTTGCTCGCCGATTTCTTCGCCCGTGGAAAGCGAAGCGGCGGCGGGAAAATTGCCCTCGTCATCATCCGTTAAAAAGTTGTCTCTATTCACGGCAGGTTCGGTGAGCAAATTCACCATTGCAGCCTCAAAAAAGGAAACAAGTTGGTATATGACCCGGACCAACCCCACCCTTGCGTGGTGTTCAGCGAGCGAACTTTTAGCCCTCGCCGCTGTACGGCCACATAGACAAGAACCGAGAAAAGTTGGTCTGCGGCGGAATCGCCATTTTCCCACAGAACGTGGGTGGTGAAAGGAAAAGTACGACAAGCCCCTTTCACGCTAAGGGCATTGTAATCATTTGAACCGCGTGTGGGGAGCGCAGGTTTTGTAAATTTAGATAATTTTCATCAACTACCGTACATGGGTTTTCACCCATGAGCCCCATCTTTTGGGGTGTTTCTTAGTGGTTCTCCAGAGAATCGAGTCTTGCAGCCGAGGTTGTTTCTCGCTCGGTATCCCCTTACCATAAACTCGTCGCTCGTTTGGACTTATTCCTTTGAGGCTGCCATGCATCACCCGGTTCGCCGGTTATTTCCTTATTTTGTCGTTTTGGCGGGCATTGCATCCCTCGCGTGGGCTGTAACGTTTGGCACACTGCCGCCGGCCGATTTTTCGTTCAACAACGGCGATGAGGTCAAGACAGTTGATCCGGCGAAGGCCGAAGGCTCGCCGGAACACCGCATTTTGGAGTCGCTCTATGAAGGGCTGCTGCGTCAAATGCCCGCGGCGAGCGAATTGGATTCCGACGGATTGATGCCGATGACGCCGCAGCAGGGAGTGGCCGAGTTTCCTCCGGAAATATCGGAGGACGGCAAGACCTACACCTTTCGCATACGTCCCGAAGCACGCTGGAGCAATGGACGGCCAATGACCGCCGACGACTTTGTGTGGTCCTGGCGGCGGACGCTGCATCCCGAGACGGCGTCCCAGTACGCCTACCAACTCTATTATTTGGAAGGCGCCCAGCAGTACAACGAAGGGGTTCTCGAAGTCGGCGATCGAGTGGAAATCGAATCGGGGGAGCGTAAATTCGACCTTCAACCCTTCCCGCGCGGCACGATGCAATATGGGGTATTGCAAAACATCATCAAACCGCCCCAACCCGAAGGGATGGACGAGACCGATTGGAAACGCACGTGGATCTATCAAGTTGACGTCAAACCGGAATTGGAAGGCGCCGTGCAATGGGACGCAGCCGGCGCGTTGGGCTTTTTTTCAAAAGCTCGCGCCGCGCAGTACGACGACGACTTCGACGCCGGATCGCTGCAAGTGGTCCGTCAGGTGTTGCCGCACTTTGAGTCCGAAGTGGGCGCCCAAGCGAAAGACGATCAAACGTTGGTTGTGACGTTAAAAAACCCCACGCCGTACTTTATTCACCTGGCGGCGTTTTATCCGTTGTATCCTGTGTGCCGAGAATGCATCGAAGAACACGGCGAGGAATGGTCGCGGCCAGAAAACCTGGTGACCAACGGCCCGTACGTGCTGCAAATGCGGCGCATTCGCGACCGCATTCGCATGATCAAGAACGCCTATTACTGGGATGCGGACAATGTCAAACTCGAAGTCATCGACGCGATGCCGGTGAAGTCGGAAACCACGGCGCTAAACATGTATCTTAAGGGGCAGTTGGACTGGATCATCACGGTGCCGAACACGATCATGCCGATGTTGCGGGAGCGCCCTGACTTCCGCCCGGCGCCGGCCCTGATTACTTACTTTTACCGGTTGAATGTGGCGAAGCCGCCGCTGGACAACGTGCTGGTGCGACGGGCGCTCAACGCCGCGATGAACAAGCAAGAGATTGTGGAGCGCGTCACCCGAGCGGGGCAACTGCCCGCGCGCGGCATTGTGCCCCCGGGAATTGCGGGCTACACCGGCGCGGAAACCGGCGAGTTCAATATCAAGGAAGCGCGTCGCTTGCTGGCCGAAGCAGGCTACCCCGGCGGACGCGGGTTGCCCACCATTGAGATTCTTTACAACACGAGCGAAGGCCACCGCGCGATTGCGGAAGTGATCCAACAGCAATGGAAGCAAAACCTGGGAATCAACGTCGAACTGCGCAACCTGGAGTGGGGCGTGTATCTTGATACCGTGACCAACACGCAATTCCAGGTGGCGCGTGCGGGCTGGATTGCCGACTATCCAGACCCCAACACCTTTTTGGATATGTGGCTTACCGGTGGTCCGCAAAACAACACCAACTGGAGCAACGCGGAATACGACAACTTGATCCATCAAGCGGCGGCCGAGGGCGATCCCGAGCGGCGCATGCAAATCCTGCAGGACGCCGAACGAATTCTTATGGACGAGTTGCCCATCATCCCCATCTATTTTTACGTCACGACGAACATGGTGAAGCCGCACGTGCGCGGGTTCTCACCCAACGTGCAAGACAATCACCCGTTGCACATTATGAGCATTCAAAAGGACTAGCCGCCGTCATGCTGTGGTATCTCGTGAAACGCATCATTTGGATGGCGGGCACGTTATGGGTAGTGTTCACCTTGACGTGGTTCCTGATGCGCGCGGTGCCGGGCGGCCCGTTTGACGCCGAGAAGAAAATCCCCGAGGAAATCCGCCGGAACATTGAGGCGCGCTACAAACTCGATCAGCCGCTCCACGTGCAGTATCTCGATAATCTGGCGCATGTGATTCGTCTGGACTTTGGCCCCAGCTTCAAACTGCTGGACTATCCGGTTAACCGTGTGATTGCCGAAGGTTTTCCGGTTTCGGCCAGCTTGGGCGTGTTTGCGATGATCTTCGCGTTGACGTTGGGGCTCACGGCGGGCGTCGCCTCAGCCATTGGCCGACGCACCGCGTACGACTATGGGTTCATGGCGCTGGCCACCGTGGGCGTGGCGGTGCCGAACTTTGTGTTGGCCAGCCTGGCCATTGTGCTATTTGTGTTCTACTTGGGATGGTTTCCCGCCGCCGGATGGGGCACGTTGCGCCAAATCGCCCTGCCTGCCATCTGCCTGGGGGCGCCGTTCGCCGGGTATATCGCCCGTTTGACGCGCACCGGCATGTTGGAGGTGTTGGGCCAAGACTACATTCGCACGGCGTACGCCAAGGGTTTGCGTCATCGGCGCGTGATCGTACGCCACGCTTTACGCGGCGCGATTTTGCCGGTCGTGTCATACCTGGGACCAGCGGTCGCGGCCATATTGACCGGGTCGATTGTCATTGAGCGCATTTTCGCCCTGCCAGGGCTAGGCATCCATTTTATTGAAGCCGCCACCCAGCGCGACTACACGCTCGCCATGGGGATGGTGCTGGTTTATACGTTCCTGTTGTTCGTCATGAACACGCTGGTCGACCTTTCCTATGGATTGATTGACCCGCGCGTGAAGTTGAAATAACGGCCCTGCATGGCTCACGTTGAAACGAAACCGGAAACCCAAGCCGCACGTTCGGATTTGCCACCGGCAGACCGCTACGCCAGCCTGCTCGAGGAAGCGCGCAAGTTGCATGGCGTGTCGCACATGCAAGACGCGTGGCGGCGATTGCGCAGGAACTGGGCGGCCATGGCGTCGCTTGCGTTTTTGGTGCTTATGTCCGTCGCGGCGGTGCTTACGCCGTTGGTTCCGCTTCAATCGCCCATTTTGCAGGATCTGGAAAACCGACAATTTCTGCCCCCCAACGCTTCTTCGCGGACATTGCAATTGACGTCCGACGGAGAAACCAAAACGCTTACGCAACTGCTTGCTGAATTCCGCCAAGAGATTGAGCGACTCGAGCAGGACGCCCGCACGGCGTCCCCCGAAGAACGCGTTAAGATTCAAGAAGAAATTGATGCGCGGTATGCGGTGGAGCATCCCTATCAGAAATTTTGGCATCAGCCCGACTGGCTGGCGTGGCGGCTGACCGACTTGCGCATCATCCTGTTCGGCGATTGGTGCCTTCCTTCGCTGTGCGGCGCCGACGCACTGGGGCGCGACTTGCTGGCCAGGTTGTTCTGGGGCGGTCGTGTGTCGTTGGTGGTCGGCGTGGTCGCCACCTTGGTGTCGCTCCTGATTGGCGTGAGCTACGGCGCCACGGCGGGCTTTCTCGGCGGATGGGTGGATGACGTGATGATGCGGATTGTCGATGTGCTGTACTCGGTGCCATTTTTGTTTGTGGTCATCTTCCTCATTACCATCCTCACGGAAGAAACGATCAAAACCGAGTATCTCGAACCTTACGGCATTGACCAGATCATGATTTTTTACGTCGTGATTGGCGCCATTTATTGGTTGACGATGGCGCGCGTGGTGCGCGGCCAGGTGATTTCGCTTAAGAACGAGCAATTCGTGGACGCGGCCCGCGTGATTGGCGCTGGCTCGTTTCGCATCATTTTCCGGCATTTGATTCCCAACGTCATGGGAATTGTGATTGTCTATCTCACGCTGACGATTCCTGCGGTGATGTTGTTTGAGTCGTTCCTTTCGTTTCTGGGGTTGGGCATTTCGCCGCCCGATGTCTCTTGGGGATTGCTGGTGAACGAGGGAATTCAGGTGATCACGCCCATCAAGATCTACTGGTGGCTGGTGTTATTCCCGAGCTTGACGCTCACGCTCACGCTGTTTGCGCTGAACTTTTTCGGCGATGGCCTGCGCGACGCGCTCGACCCGAAAATGAAGAATCGTTAGGTCTCGAACACTTTGGAATAGCGTACTCCGTCATGCCGGAACCCTTGCTGCGCGTGGAAAACCTCCGCGTTGAATTCAAAACCGACGATGGGCTGGTGCAAGCCGTCAATGATGTTTCGTTCGATTTGTTTCCGGGCGAAACGCTGGGCATTGTGGGCGAGTCGGGGTCGGGCAAATCGGTAACCAATTTGGCCATTATGGGGCTCGTGCCGCGCCCGCCCGGTCGCGTGGTCGCCGGACGAGCGCTGTACCACGGCAAAGACTTGCTCCAATTGCCCGAGCGCGAACTCTCCGATCTGCGGGGCAAGAAGATCGCGATGATCTTTCAAGACCCGATGACCGCGCTCAATCCGTTCTTAACCATTGCCGAGCAATTGACCGAGGTGACGCAACTTCACCTCGGGTATTCTCACCAACAAGCCATTTCGCACGCCATCACGATGCTGGAGAAAGTGGGCATCCCCGGCGCCGCACAACGTTTGTGGGACTATCCGCATCAGTTCTCCGGCGGCATGCAGCAACGGGTGATGATCGCCATGGCGCTTTCGTGCAAGCCCGACATCCTGATCGCCGACGAACCGACGACCGCGCTGGACGTTACCATCCAGGCGCAGATCCTGGAGCTGCTGCGCAACTTACAGACGGAGTTGAACATGTCGGTGATTCTCATCACGCACGACTTAGGCGTGGTAGCGCAGGTTTGCCATCGCGTGATTGTCATGTACGCGGGCCGCATCGTGGAGGAAGCCACGGCAAATTCCTTGTTTGCCGATCCGCGACATCCTTACACGCTGGGGCTGATGCAGTCGGCGCCGCGTCTGGATCATGCCCGAGCCGAACGCTTACACGCCATTGAAGGGCAACCGCCCGATATGACCCAATTGCCGGCGGGGTGCGCGTTTGCGCCGCGCTGCCCCTTCGCCGTTGAGGAGTCCTGGCATCAACAGCCCCCGTTGGCGGGTCGGCCCGGCGGCGGACGTTTGGCCTGCTTTGTCGACATCACGAAAGCGCCGCGCAAGGCCGCCCGTTGATGCGGCCCAGCGACCGCGACCAAAGTTCGATTGTACTACGCTAAATCAACGTCCATGCAAACAATGACCGAACCCCGCGCCGAACGACGCAATAAGCCCGGAGCGCCCGTTCTCGAAGCGCGTAATCTGAAAGTGCACTTTCCTTTTCGGCGCGGCTTGCCATTTGTGGGCAAATATGGCGTGATCCGCGCTGTCGACGGCGTGAGCCTGCATGTCAACGAAGGCGAAACCCTTGGACTGGTGGGTGAATCGGGGTGTGGAAAATCGACGACCGCGCGCGCCATCGTCGGCCTGACGGCGCCCACGTCGGGCGAGATTTACTTGAATGGCGCTCGCATCGACGGACTTTCGTCGTCGGCCATGTTTACGCATCGCCGCGACATGCAAATGGTGTTTCAGAATCCGTTTTCTTCGCTCAACCCGCGAATGACCGTGGGCGCCATCATCCGCGAGCCGATGGACATTTTCCACCTTCATTCGCGGCGCGACCGCCGGCTAGAAGTGATGCGGCTGATGGACCTCGTCGGGCTCAACCCAAGGTACATGAACCGTTACCCGCATGAATTTTCCGGCGGGCAACGGCAACGCATCGGCGTAGCCCGCGCGTTGGCGGTGGAGCCGAAGATTATTCTGTGCGATGAGCCTGTTTCGGCCTTGGATGTCTCGATTCAGGCGCAGGTGATCAACCTCTTGATGGACCTGCAACAGAAACTCGGCGTGGCGTACCTGTTTATCGCGCACGATCTGGCGGTTGTCCGGCATATCGCCCATCGCGTGGGCGTGATGTATTTGGGGCGCATCGTCGAGTTGGCCGACGCCGACGCCTTGTACGCCTCGCCCAAGCACCCCTACACGCAAGCGCTGCTGTCGGCGGTTCCGGTTCCCAATCCTCAGCGCGAGGAGCAACGCCAGTACGTGGCGTTAGCGGGAGAACCGCCGTCGCCGGACCGCCAGTACCCAGGATGTCCCTTTGCGCCGCGCTGTCCGATTGGCGATGAGCATTGCCGCGAAGTCGCGCCGCAGCTTGCCGGCGGGCAGCATTTGGTGTCATGCCATAAAGTCGAAACGTAAGCCGCAACCGGGCCGCCGCGAAGTGTTGGGCTTGAGTTACTCAGCAGGGTGGCTCACGGTCGTGTGCTCACCGGGAACGCGGTCATTGGTCGATTCGGCTTGAGCGGCTTCCTCAAGATAAAGCCGCCCGCCGAGGTAATACTCGATCAGCGCTGTCATCGCCTCGCGTTGGCCCGCCCAGAAAACGAACAAGGCAGGGCGTGCGCCCCAGCGCGTGGGATCGGTGCGGCCGTAGAGAATGACGCCGCGCGGCGTATATTCATAGCCCCCTAAGTCAACCCACGAAATATTTTTCCGCCGTCCAAGCAGGACCTGCGTAACGCCGCGCGGGTGAAACTCAAATTGGAACGGCATCCAGGTGCGCCATAACGATGCGCTAAGGAACACGCCAGCGATCGCGCACGTCCAGGCATCCCGCGAGTAGTACCCAGCCCCGAACACCGCGGCGACTCCCAACAGTAAGGCTGGAATGGAACGCCACGGATCGTTGCGTATCGCCCAATTTGAAACCTTGACGTCACGCGGCGCGGGACGCAACAGAAACGGCGAGTCTCGATTCGAAACGGACGGCATGCTTTTATTGTACTTTGCGAACGACCACGACGCGCGCCGGTTAATCTTCTCAGCGCGCGTTGTTGCCGCCATGGGGCGATGTTGGATCGTCGTAAGGTACATAATCGCGAGAAAATGCGCCGCGAATCGCGCCCAGCAGCATGGCGAATAAGAGCGTTCCAAAAACGAGCGTGGCGACCAACGAAACGCCGAAATAGTCCCGCATCAAGACCAACGCGGGAGGTTCATGGCTTTGGGGCGCGCGGCGACGCACGGGCCCCTGCGCTCCGATGCGGGACATTTCTTCGCGAAATGCACGCCAGTCGGCAATCGCGGCACGGTCGCCGTAACTGCGAAACGTTGCGGCGCGTCCCCAGAACAGCCATCCTAGCAAGACCGCCATCCACGCGACGTAAAGCGCGAGCCCCACGATCACGCCCCGCCGGGATAACGAGCGGCGATGCAAGTCCGACGATCGATCGCGGTCGCCATCGCTCATGGGTTCTTCGGCGGCAGAAGTTCCCGCACGACGGCGGTCATTGTCAACAGCCCCGTCGTGAGCGCTTCTTCGACATCCGGATAAAACAAGGGTGAATGAAGCGAAGGGGGTTCTTGCCCCAACTCTTTGAAACGCGCCAAGCGACGCGCATCAACGGCGCCTAACCGGTACATAAGAATGGGCACGCCTTGTCGACCGTATTGACTGAAATCTTCGCCGCCCATGGTCGGTTGAGATTCGACCACGTTCTCGGCGCCCAACGTGGCGACGAACACTTTCGCCAGTCGTGTGGTCAGCGCATCATCGTTTCGTAGCGAAGGAGTGCCTTCCGATACCTGGATTGTTGGTTCGGGCGCGTTCGCTCCGGCGGCGACCGCTTTCGCCTTGCGTTCGATGCCCTCGAGGATTTGCTTTCGCACTTCGTCGGAATAACTGCGGACGGTCAATTGTAGGTGGCATGTGTCGCCAATGATGTTGTGTTTGGTTCCGCCGTGAATCGAACCCACGGTAATGACGGCGGGCTCACGCGGTTCGATTTCACGGCTGACGATGGTTTGGAGCGCCAACACCAGCTCGGCCGCCTGGACGATGGGGTCAATCGTCGTATGGGGGAAGGCGCCGTGTCCGCCTTTGCCGCGAACGGTAATATCGACGCTATCGACGTTGGCCATCGTATAACCGGCGCGCACTCCCACTTTGCCAGTAGCCAAGGTGGAGTCGACGTGCAGCGCCACGGCGAAGTCGGGCTTGGGAAACTTCTCAAACAGGCCATCGGCGAGCAAGGCTGAGGCGCCCGCTCCGCGTTCTTCCGCGGGTTGTCCGACGAGCATGACCGTTCCGCTCCAGGCGTCTTTGTGCGTCGCAAGATACCGCGCGACTCCGATCAGGTTCGTAATGTGCACGTCATGTCCACAGGCGTGCATCACCCCGACGTCTTCTCCTGACTCGCCTTCGATGCGAACTTTTGAGGCGAAGACCAATTCCGTTTTCTCAGTCACGGGCAACGCATCCAGATCGGTGCGAAGCATGAGGGTCGGACCTTCGCCGTTTTTCATGACGCCCACGACGCCGTGCCCTCCGGCCTTGGCGCCCAAGTTGGCGTGAACCTCAAACCCGGCGTCCTGCCATTCCTTTGCCAGACGAGCCGCCGTCTGCTTCTCTTGGTAAGAGACTTCGGGATTGGCGTGAAAGTGCCGGTATAACTCGATGAGGGCAGGAAGTTCTTTGTCGGTCCACGCTTGCGGCGACTCGGCCGTGGCAAGATTCCCGCATGTGATAGCTAGCATTGCTAGCGGCAAAAGCGCCGCTCGATACATCGTTAATGGCATAGCAAATTTCCCAAGAAAGTTGCGGACAGGTCTTGCGAAATCCTGGTTTGCGATGAATAATCCATTTTCAATCATTCAGCGTTCTCAATCATCGCGGCAGGGCCAGGGAGTCATCACCCTGGCCTGTTTTTTTATGCGCGAATCACTCGGCGTTCGCCATGAGTTGCCGTAGTTGCGGTGCGATGCGTTGAAGCGCTCGTGCTCGATGGCTGATGGCGGCTTTTACCGCGGCGCCAAGCTCGGCGAAGGTCCGGTGGTATTCGAGAATCTCAAACAGCGGATCATAGCCAAAGCCGCCCGAGCCGACAGGCGTGAAGCGAATACGCCCGTAACATCGTCCTTCGCTTTCGGCACGCACGGCGCCGGTGGGATCGGCGAGTGCGGCGCGGCAAACGTAATGCGCCGTTCGCTGTTCCCAAGGAACTTGGCTTAACTCGTTCAACAGTTTCAGATTGTTGGACTCGTCCGTCGCGCCGGGGCCGGAGTAGCGAGCTGAGTGAACCCCCGGTCGGCCTTGAAGCGCATCGACCGCCAGACCACTGTCTTCGGCCAGGACCCAGTGATTTAAGTGACGGGCCTGATGCGACGCTTTGAGTTGAGCATTCTCGGCGAAAGTCGCGCCCGACTCTTCAACTTCGAGCGCGTGAGGAAAATCGTTGAGAATACGGAGGTCAAAGCCCATGGGGCCGACGAGATCAACCAATTCTTGCCGCTTTTTGGCGTTATGGGTGCCAAGAACCAAGATCGGACGCGACGAAGCCATAACCGTTCAGCCAACCGGGAGACGAAACCTATCGTGGCGAACGCGCTGACGGCGCGTTCGCTGATAGTGTAACGCCTACAACGGCGGCGGACATCGGGCGCCCGCGCCTTGCTCGTTAGAATCGGAGTTGGCGGTTGCCTTCCGAGTACGCGGCTCCAATTGAGGTTCGCGGGGTCTCAACCGGCAGAGGTTGGGCGTCGAACGAGATGCCGTTCATCTTCCGCGGTTGCAGGGCAAGTTGGCCGCCCACGCCGGGCAACGAAGTTCGTTCGGCGCCGTAGGCCTGCATGATCTGCAACACCGTGGGGTTGATTTCGGTTTTCCCGTCGGGACGAGGCGTACCCACCGTTTCAAAACTACCAATGGTGACGATGCTTTCATGCCGGTCATGGAACTCATAGGCTTCCACATTCTGCTTGCGCAAGGCAAGAGTCAACGCGTGAGCTTTCTCGGCGGCCTTGTCCAGTTCGTCGGTTACCTCCATCGTCGCCATCTTCTTGAGGTTCATGGTGCCTTGTCCACGAAACGTGGCGACGCGAACCGAATACTTGCCCTTGCATTTGAGAAGGCTGTACTGCAGGTCTTTGTTCATGTCGACCACGAATTGGTCCAAGCCGCCCGAAACAAAGTACTCGGCCGGCAGCAAAGGGTTCCGCGTGGCGAAGGCAGCGCCCATCGGGCCGCGTTTGCGTTTTTCCGGATCAGTCGAAACCGTACGGTACAGTTCGCGCAAGCCCGAAAAGCGTTGCGACGACTGACCACGGCGGCGCAGGTCCAGGCATGCGGGACGCGCGTATTTGAGTTTTTCCAAAGTCTTATCGAGATTCGGATCTTCAACCGAGGGAAAATCGCCAACTAACACCGCGACTGCGTCATACCTCGCCGCGGTTCGGTAACGCATTTGCTTCGGGTTGCCTTCCGGGTCGTAGCCAATACCGGGGACAGGCTGGGTGAAATCATAGGTTTGACGGTGCGTGTACGCCGATAGATTCATCCCCGTGCGCAATTCCTGCACCAATTCACGGGCTTGTTGTTCGGCATGTTCGCCGGAAAAACTCGCAGCCAGAATGAGCCACGGACCATTTTCTTTGGTCAGGCGGTAAGCGGCGTTGGGATCGGCATCGACGCGTTTGAAGGGAAGCAGCGTTTCCCACGGGGGCGCCGCCGTTACGGTCGTCGCCAGTCCAAGAACGCCAACCACAATCGCAATTCGCAAGCCACTTCGCACCATGCGCATCTCCTTTGGAACAATTACCCCGCCACGCGCCGCGAAGTTTGCCCCATCGCGGCGAGCGACCTGCGAGTCGATGGAATTCGACCCGAAGAGAGAAGGAGGAGGATATTAGCGTGGGATAACGCCCGTCGGAAGGCCAATTCCATCCCGCAGGCGCCGCTTTTCCGGCGTTTGCATGCGGGCCGCAGATTTGTTCTCGAAAAATACTTGCGTTTTTTCGATCGCGCCGATTATCCTAAACAAAGGCCAGCGGAGTGTTGCATTTCGGAACAGGCGTGTAGGCCGTAGGAGTTATCCATGAACGTTGATTTTTCGCGACTGCTTACTTCTCGATTCGCCGCGCTGGGGGCAGTCGCCGTCCTGGCGGTTGCTTCCGTTACACCGGCCCATGGCGAACGTCGCGCCGCATCGCGCGCTCCTGCGGAACCCGCGGTCGAGGTGGAATTGTTTGCCGCGATGGAAGCCGGCGAAGTGGATGTCAAACTGATTCCGAAAGACGCCAAGGGCGGCAACTTGCTCATTACGAATAAGACCGACAAGCCATTGAAGATCGCCTTGCCGGAAGCGTTTGCTGGCGTGCCCATTTTGGCGCAGTTTGGCGGCGGCGGCTTTGGCGGTGGCGGCGGCGGCTTTGGCGGCGGCGGCGGCGGACTTGGCGGCGGCGGACAAGGTTTTGGCGGCGGCGGTGGTGGTCAAGGTCTCGGCGGCGGACTGGGCGGCGGCGGCGGCTTTGGCGGCGGTGGTATTGGTGGCGGCGGCGGTGGGTTCGGCGGCGGCGGCGGTGGAATCGGCGGCGGCGGCGGTTTCTTCAATGTCGCCCCCGAAAAAACGGGAAAAATCAAAGTCACCACCGTTTGCTTGGAGCATGGCAAAGACGATCCTAATCCGCGGATGGCGTACACCATTGTTCCGTTGAAGTCGTTCAAAGATGATCCCCAGGTATATGAAATTTGCGCTATGTTGGGGCGTGGCGAAGTTGACCAAGCCTCGGCTCAAGCCGCGGCTTGGCATTTGACCGACAAGATGAGTTTCCAAGAGTTGGCGAATAAGATCGGCGTGAAGCATCTCAATGGTTCGGTCGAGCCGTTTTTCGCGCCCGAGCAAGTCGTGCGAGGATCACTCATCGTGCAGGAAGCGGGCCGTCGTGCGGACGTACGGGCCACAGCGACCGCGGCTCGCAAGACCGAGTCGCTCAGCCAACAGTAGACGCGGCCGTTGCAACCGTTCTCGCGGCTCTCATTGAAAACAGCTAGCCCGGACGATTGAATCGTTCGGGTTTTTTTGTGCCGCGGCAAGTCACGCAGGGCGACGTATTTTCATGCAAGTCGTTGTCTTGGTTTTTTCTTCTGTATTTTAATTCATATTTATCTCTTTTCTTTAATCCAATGTTGGGCGTCGGCAGGCAAAGTTTCGGCATTTTGGGAATCGCCATTCGCGCCGCTGGCTGTTTTTAAAGCTTTCTCAGATAAGGCTTTACGCGGGTTGTCGCTTGATTGCTATTCTCGGCGCGGAAAGATTAGGTATAGTTAACCGTTGATCGATTTCCTCAGCGGGCGGCCAAGCGCCGCATTGTTACTTAATGAACGAAGCGACCATTGCGCTGGTCGAGCCGGACTTGGTATTGTCCCTGTTTGGGCCTCGCGATCAGCATGTGCGAAAAGTCCAAGACGCGTTCGGCGTAACGGTGACCCATCGGAACGGAAAGGTGCACGTCTCCGGCGAGGAATCGGCCGTGACCCGTGCGACCGCAGCGCTGGAGCGGCTCAAAATGTTAGTCCAGCGCCAGCGCGACTTGGCCCCCGAACAGGTCGATGAAGTGCTGTCGGTTTTGCGCGGAGATGCTTCTGGCGGAGAACAGCCGCCCATTGAGGTGATTTATGGCGGTCGGCGCATCGGCCCCCGCACGCCAGGCCAGGCGAAGTACATCGAGGCAATCCGCAAGCACGAGATGGTTTTCGCCGTAGGTCCGGCCGGAACGGGCAAGACCTACTTGGCGGTCGCGCTGGCGGTCGAGGCGCTCAAGAATCGCACAATCCGAAAAATCGTTCTCGTGCGCCCCGCCGTGGAAGCTGGCGAGCGTTTGGGATTTCTTCCCGGAGATTTGCAGGCCAAGATCAACCCCTATTTGCGGCCTCTGCTCGACGCCCTGCATGAGATGATCGACCACGATCAAATCAAACGTTTGATGGAGCAGGATGTCATCGAGGTGATCCCGCTGGCCTACATGCGTGGCCGTACGCTGAACGAAGCGTTCATCATTCTCGATGAAGCGCAAAACACCACCGTCGCGCAAATGAAAATGTTCCTGACGCGCATGGGCTCGGGCTCGCGAATTGTCGTGTCGGGCGACCATACGCAAGTGGATTTGCCGCACGATGCGCGCAGCGGACTGGCCGACGCGCTGTCGCGGCTCAAGGGGATCAAAGGAATCAAAGTCGTTCGATTGACCGGCGACGACATTGTCCGCCATCGTTTGGTGCAGGAGATTGTTCAGGCCTATGACGACGGCCCCAGAAAACGACGCGGAGGCGTCTCTGGCGGCGGTTAGACCGTAGCAAATCATGACGACTTCGGGTATCTACAAGCGTCGACAGCCGCCTAAACGAGGCGGAAGTTTAGAACTTCCGCCGCATCGAATGACGCGACTTGCGCAAATCCTGCGCCGGCGGAGCGTCGTGTTGCGATTGCTGATATGCGTCGTTTCCATCGCCGCCATGTGCGTGATCACGCGCGCCTGGGAGCCGCCGTTCGCCTGGCGTACGCGCTCCGTTCCTTTGCGCGACCTGACGGCCCGGGTCGAGTTTTCGGTCATCGATCTTGATGCGACCCGGCGCGCCGAAGACAAAGCACGACGCGATGTGATCGCCCGTTATGTCAACGATCCGCAATTGCTGGATGAATTGCAGCACGTGCTCATTGACAAGGTGTTTCAACTCGTTTCGGCGCCGACGTATGCAGATGTCGATAAAACCGTTTGGAATGAGTTTTTCGCCGTGGCCGAACAGTCGGTTCCTCCGGACGAAAAGGCGCGTGAACAAGCTTATACGCAACTTCGCGAAGCGCTCAGCGGCGACGCCGAACTAAATGGCTTGAAAACCGCCGTTGGCGCCGCCTTGGGCACTTTCCGCCGAAGCGGCTTGCTGGACAAGATGGGGCATGAGCCAGAACAAGGCAGCCACGTTGAAATCTTGGTGCATCCGCCGGGGATCGTCGACGAGGCGGAGCGGTACGCTGTAGAGCAAGTTCGCATTCCCGAAGTGCAAAAAACCTTGCGGGATCGGTTGAAAGCCGAATTGCAAAAACAATACATGGATCCCGCGCAAGCCGAGCAGGCGGCGCAACGCTTTTTTGAGTTTCTCGGCCCGCGATTACCCACGACGCTTACATTCAACCAAGAGGCCACCGAAGCTGCGGCTAAACAGGCCGCCTCGAAGGTTGAGCCCCGCTTAACCACCTACGCGCCAGGCGACAAGCTTAAAGATATTCGCGCGGGAAGCCCGCTCACGGAGAACGACCGCAAGCTCTTACAAGCCGAGTACGATGCGATGGTCGGCCAAATGAGCATTCAGGAAAAGCTCATACGAGTTGGCGCGAATGTGGGCATGTACGTGGCGTTGTATATCTTATGCGGCTTTTACATGCTGCGCCGCGAACCGCAATCGGTGGAGAACTTCCGTTCGCTGATCATCTTGTTGAGTTTTGTGGTCGTGACCGTGGCCTTGGCCTGGATCGCATCCACCGACAATTGGCGTTTGGAGCTTGTTCCGATGCTGGTCTTCGGGATGACGCTGACCATCGCCTACCGGCAGGAGCTGTCGTTGCTGCTCTCGGCCGCGGTGGCGCTGATTGTGGTCCTCACGTTAGGACTGGGGTTGGCGGAGTTTGTGATTTTGCAAGCCGGCGTCGCCGCTTCGATACTCACGCTCCACCGTGTACGCACCCGAACCAAGTTGATCTATGTAGGGTTGTGGGCCGCGGTTGCTGTGACGATGACCGCAGCGGGCGTCCACATTGTGGCGGGAGAAACGCCATCGAAGCCACTCGTGTTTGACTCGCTGTGGTTTGGTTTTTCCGCGGTATTGGCTGGCGTGTTAATTACGGGGGTTTTGCCATTTATTGAGTCCATCTTCGACGTGCAAACCGACCTGAGTTTGCTGGAGCTGGGCGATCAAACGCACCCGCTATTGCAGGAATTAGTGCGACGCGCGCCGGGCACCTACAACCATTCCATCAACGTCGCTTCGATTGCGGAGGCCGCCGCCGAGTCGATTGGCGCGAATGGTTTGCTCGTGCGCGTAGGCGCCTACTTCCACGACATCGGCAAGATGCTCAAGCCGGCGTACTTTGTTGAAAATCAAAGCACGCTTGGCGGTAACCGGCACGATGCGCTCGCTCCCGCCATGAGCACGCTTGTGATTATCGCCCATGTGAAGGACGGCGCGGAAATGGCGCGCCAGCATCACCTTCCTCAACGGGTGATCGACTTTATCGAACAACACCATGGCACCACGCTGGTGGAGTATTTCTATCGTCAGGCTAGCCGGCAAAGTGAAAGCAACCCGGACGCCGCCGAGGTGGATGAAAGCAACTTTCGTTACCCGGGCCCGAAACCGCAAACGAAAGAGGCTGCGGTCATGATGTTGTCCGACGCGGTAGAGAGCGCAAGCCGCGCCCTGAGCGATCCGGCGCCGGCGCGCATCGAAAACCTGGTCGAAGAAATCGCCATGAAGCGGCTCCTGGATGGCCAGTTCGACGAATGCGGGCTTACCCTCGAAGAGCTGCGCACCGTGCAGAACAGCTTGATTAAGTCGCTAACCGCCGTGTATCACGGCCGGGTGAAGTACCCCGATCAGCAAACCGCATGATCCAAGTTGATGTCGCGAATCGCCAGGACTTGTTGACGTTGGATCGGTCGCGTTTGGTCGAAGCAGTACGCGCCGTATTGCATGCGGGTGGGGTCACGAAGGCGACGGTCAGCGTTGCAATTGTCGACGACCCCGAGATCCACCGACTCAATCGGGTCCATCTTCAACACGATTATCCTACCGATGTTCTGAGTTTTCTTCTGGATGACGCCGACGGTGTGGACGGGGAAATTGTAGTAAGCGCTGAAACGGCGCTGATTTCCGCGGCGCGCTATGGATGGTCGCCCTTTGACGAGTTGTTGTACTACGTCGTGCATGGCGCCCTTCATCTCATTGGCTACGACGATCAAACCCCCGACGCGCTATCGCTCATGCGCGAGCGTGAGGATCAGATTCTCGCCCAGCTGGGACATCCGGAAATCAAGCGAGATGCGTAAAGCCCCGCGAGCACGCCGCCACCGCTCACAAACTGCGTAAGTACGCCGTCAACGCGTTGATGTCTTCTTGAGGCAACGGTTGCTCAATTTGATGACCGTGAACTTCAAACACGTCGGCCAAAGTCGCTGCTCGGCCGTCGTGAAAGTAAGGGCCGCGTTGTCCCGCGCCCCGCAGCGACGGCGGATTAAACTCTCGGTTGCCTTGGGTGTCGGTCAAGCCTACATCGTAGGCGGCGGCGCTCGTGAAGGTGGGCGCGGCGTGACAGCGGTCACAGCGTTGTGATGTAAAGATCGCCTGGCCGCGAGCAATCAACGATACGTCGGCCTTGCCGCGAAGCGCGTCTCGGCTCGGCGGCGGCGCGAGGGTGTGCAAGTAGGCAAGCAGCGCATTGACCTCCTCATCGCTGGGCGGCTCGTCTCGCTGCATGGTCTTTTGCACCGAGTTCCTTATCTGCGCATCAAGGCTCGCCACCGTTCCATTCCAGGCGTAGGGTGCGGTATCGGCCGCGCCCAGTAGCGACAAGACGCGCTTGGGTGCGCCAAACGACGCATCGCTGAAGTTGTCGTTTAACATTCCATTCGTGTGGCCGTCGGTATGGCAACTATGGCAGCTCATCCAACGATCGTGGGACATCGCGCCGTCGTAGAATAGCATTTCGCCCCGATCGGCCAGGGAAAGCTCGGCGTGCGGACCGAGCTTGACCGTTCCCGCGATTTGCTCGCGTTTGACGTCGATGATCGAGATCGAGTCGTCAAACGTATTCGCCACGTAGGCAAAACTGCCGTCGCGCGAAAATATCGCGGCTGTCGGCCGCTGTCCCACTTCGAGGCGACGCAAGCCAAAATCTTGCTCCTTGCCGATCGCCACTTGATTGGCGCCGCCTAATGCGACCGCCACCACGCCTTGCGGCGACATCGCCAAAGCCGCGGGGTCGGCGCCGCCGCGACCCGCTTCTCCCAGGGGATGCATGTGCGCTCCGGCGTAAAGCTCCGCCTCTGGGGCGAGCAGAGCCTCCAAGGGGAGCCAGCGCAGGTCATTGGAGAGCAACATTCCCCAGTGAACATCGTTCTGTACCGTGTGCGCCAGTTCGTTCAACATTTGATGAGCGACGGCGACCATGGATCCATTGAGCGTCAACTGAAGGCCGCGAATATTATGTGCAGGAAATTCGCGTGTCGCGGACAGGGCGCCCGTGTTCGTCTTGATGACGCCAATGCGCCCCACGAACGCGTCGGCCACAAGGAGCTGTTCGTCGTTTGGCGTGAGAAGCATTTTCCGAGGCGGAAACGGCAGGTCGATTTCACGAACAATCTTGAAGCCTTCCTCCTCCGTCGTCGGCGCGAGCGCCTCGGTGAGGCGATGCGACCAAAGGGAGCTTACGAAGACTCGACGCCCATCGTGCGCCAGGATCGCTTCGACCGGATCAGGGCTCACCGGCGTGCGTGCGATCATGCGAATGTCGGCGCCTTGGGCCTTGAGCATCAGCAGTTCGCTCTTTGCTGCGTCGACCGCCAAGAGTCGACCGTCGGCGAACGCGGTCAGGTTGACCAACCGTTCGCCTATGTCATATTCGCGCACCACGGAGCGCTGCTCAAGGTGGAGAACCGAAACGCTGCCGCTCCGCTGATTGGCGGTGTACAGATAGTTACCGTCGGTCGAGAGCGCCAACGCGACGGGCCGCCGCAGTCGCGGTTGGAGTGCGACGTCGTCCGCGCGTGACGCTCCGGAAGCGATCCACATGACGGCGGTAAACAGGCTGGCGCAGGCAGGCGAGGAGGAGATTCGCATCGTCGCACTTTCTTTCCAACGAGCGAGACACGCGGAGGAGAAGTTACAGTAAAATGTCGCACAAGTCGCGGCCGCGGACAAGCCAAACCGCACCGCGGCCACTTGGCTAAAGACGATATTACTTGTTTTTGACATAAACTGGTTCTTGCCCACCTCGTGCCGATGACTGCGTCTGAGATTGAAATCGTGAATGCTTCCTGTCCGCGCGGCCCCTTTCGCGCGGCGATCTTTGATTTTGACGGAACACTTTCATTGCTGCGCCGCAATTGGCAAGATGTGATGATTCCGATGATGGTCGATGAGTTGGCCGCCACGGGAACACGCGAGACACGCGAGCAATTACACGCTGCCGTGGAAGACTTCGTGATGCGGCTGAACGGACGTCAGACCATCTATCAGATGATTCAATTGACCGAGGAGATTTCTCGTCGAGGAGGCAAACCGCAATCGCCGTTAGAATACAAACGCCGGTATCATGACTTGCTATGGCGACAGGTTGGCGGACGTGTTGAAGCGGTTCAGACGGGACGTGTTCCTGCTGAGGAAATGACCGTCCCCGGGTCTCGCTTGCTGCTTACGCAACTACGCGACGCGGGCGTTACGTTGTACCTGGCTTCCGGAACCGATTTGTCCTACGTCCAAAATGAACTGAAGACGCTGGAACTAGAAGGTTTTTTCGGACCTCGCGTTTATGGCGCCTTGGACGATTATAAGAAGTTCTCCAAGGCGATGGTGGTGGCTCAAATTATCGAGGAGACCGGCGTGCCAGGTGAAGCGTTGGTCGGCTTTGGCGACGGGTTCGTTGAAATCCAAGAGGTCAAGAAAGTGGGCGGCTTGGCGATCGGCGTGGCCAGCAATGAAGAGACCCGGCAGGGTGTCAACGACTGGAAACGCAACCGATTGATCCAAGCCGGGGCCGACGTCATCATCGGCGACTACCGCGGCATTGACGAATTGACCCGTTTGATGAATTTGTCGCCGCAAAACGCCTGATGTTGGCGTGGAATACCGCCCGGGTAGCACCTTCCAAAACGTAGAACTTGTCAATGCCTTTGTATCCTCAATTTGATCGCTCGCGGTTGAAGATTCGGCCCTTGGCCGAGCGGGTGCATGATCTCAGTCACGAAACCTTGTTACCTCTCGATCATGTGCCAGCGCCGCTGGACGAGTGCGCAATGCGAGATCTTGCGACGCTGGGGGCTCGGCTGGTCGAGGCGCGTCGCCGCGGTGCTGCCGTACTCCTGCTCATGGGCGCTCACGTGATTCGTGCAGGAGTGGCCCATCAGTTGATCGACTTGATGGAGCGCGGCCTGGTGACCCACGTGGGAATGAATGGGGCGGGCCCGATTCACGATTATGAAATGGCGCGCATTGGCGCAACCTGCGAAAGCGTGGCGCGCTATATTCGCAGCGGCGAGTTTGGACTCTGGCGCGAAACTGCCGAGATGAACGACATTGTTCAGCAAGGAGCGGCGGCCGGCATGGGGTTGGGCGAGTCACTAGGGCGAGCGATTCTCGAGAGCGACTTTCCCTACAAGGAAACGAGCGTTCTGGCGGCCGGAGTGCGGTTGGGTGTGCCGGTGACCGTTCACATCGGCGTTGGCTACGACATTACGCATGAACATCCGAATTTTGACGCGGCGTCGTATGGCGTGGCCAGCTATCGCGACTTTTTGACGGTGGCTCATACGGTCAACCAGTTGGAGGGCGGCGCCTTTCTGTGCTTTGGCTCCGCGGTGATGGGGCCCGAGGTCTACCTTAAGGCGCTTTCGATGGCCCGAAACGTGGCGCACCAGGAAGGCCGTCAAATTGCCCATTTCACAACCGCCGCGTTCGATTTGATTCGTATCGAGGGGGAGTTTCAACAGGAAGCTCCCAAAAGCAACCCGCAATACTATTACCGCCCTTGGAAAACGATTCTCGTACGTACCGTCGCCGATGGGGGAGAAAGTTTCTACGTGTGTGGCGACCATCGTCATACCTTGCCCCACTTGCGTCTTGCCGCTCTTGCGGTGGAATAAACTCGCGTGCTGCGCGTTACGCCGTCCTGTCCTGCTGGTGGCCGCCATGTTGTCTGAATCTCGGTTGAAGTCGCTCTTGGAGCGTTTTCCCCATTTGAACATTGCCCTGCTGGGCGATCTTTTTCTCGATCGCTACTTGGAAATTGATGCGGCCGCCGATGAACCGTCGGTGGAAACGGGGTTGACGGCGTATCAGGTGGTGCGGGTACGCAATTCGCCGGGAGCGCTGGGTACGGTAATGAATAATCTCGCAGCGCTGGGCGTAGGGCGGCTTCTTCCCGTGAGCGTGATCGGCGACGACGGCCACGGTTTCGACTTGCGTCGTGAAGTGGAGAAACTGCCCACTGATTTGAGCTATCTCGTGCAGGCTTCCGAGAGGCTTACGCCAACTTACACCAAGCCGATGCGGCAAGACGAGCGTGGAGATTGGGTGGAATTAAACCGGCTCGACGTGCGCACGCGGAGTCCGCTGTCGGAAACGGACGAGGCCGCGCTACTCATGCAATTGGAGCGAGCGTGGAGCGTTGCCGATGGACTCATTGTGCTTGACCAACTGATGGACGAAAACTGCGGCGTGGTCAATCAGAACGTGCGAGCGCGTCTTGCGCAATTGAACCAGCGAGATCCCGAAAAACTCGTTTTTGTTGATAGTCGCGGCTTCTTGGACGCCTTCGCGTGCGGCATGCTCAAGGGGAATCGCCGTGAAGTATGCCGCGCCGCAGGGATCGACGCGTTGACGCCCGCGTCCGTCGAGCAGGCCGTTACGGCGCTTGCACAACGAACACGCCGACCTGCATTCGCTACGGTGGGAGAAGAAGGGATTGTCGTCGCTTCCGTTGACGGTCCGTGCCAGAAAATACCAGCCATCGCTGTACCCGGACCAATTGATGTCGTCGGCGCCGGCGACAGCGCCACAGCCGGGCTCGTCGCCTCGATGTTGGCTGGCGGCAACTTGATAGAAGCTGCAGAGACCGCGTGTTTGATCGCCTCGATTACCGTGCAGCAACTTGGCACGACGGGCGTTGCGACGCCAGAGCAGGTGCTCCAGCGTCATCAGCAGCACGCAGGTCACTCACGGGGCGAGTGACCTGCGTTGCCGCGTCGGTCTGACGTTGCTTTAATGCGTCGCTTCTTTGGGAATGCGCATCGAGTAGAAAGACCGCCAGATGAAGAGCAATGCGATGACGAGCATCACGACGCCGACGATGCTGGTGTAATCGCTGCCTTCCTCGCGTCCTGCAACAAGTTTGACGCTGACGGCGATTTCCACGGCGAGCAGCCCAAAGAGCGTTGAAAACTTGATAATCGGGTTGAGCGCCACGCTCGACGTGTCTTTGAATGGGTCGCCGACGGTATCGCCGACCACCGTTGCGGAGTGTAGTTCCGTGCCTTTCTCCTTAAGATCGACTTCGACGAGCTTCTTCGCGTTATCCCAGGCGCCGCCCGCATTGGCCATATAGACCGCTTGGAACAACCCGAACACGGCGATCGAAATGAGGTACGCCACAAAGAAGTTCGGGTCAAAGAAGGCAAAGGCCAACGTGATCGCCATCAACCCGATGAAGATGTTGACCATGCCCGTTTGCGCGTACTGGGTGCAAATGCGGACCACGGCGCGCGAGTCGTTAATATCCGCTTCCTTCTTCGTAAGATCCATATTCTTCTTAATGAACTCGACAGCACGATACGCGCCCGTCGTGACCGCCTGCATTGATGCGCCGCAGAACCAGTAAATCACCGCGCCGCCGGCCACGAACCCGAGAAGCACAGGGGCGTCGGTCAGGCTCAGGTTCAACATTCCCGCTTTGGCCAATAGGAGAATGATCGAAAAGATCATTGTCGTGGCCCCGACCACCGCTGTGCCAATTAACACAGGCTTGGCCGTGGCTTTAAATGTGTTGCCAGCCGAATCGTTTGCCTCAAGATAGTGTTTACCACGCTCAAAATCTGGCACAAAGCCGAAGTCGCGTTGGATTTGCTCTTTTACGCCGGGAATGCTTTCGGTTTGGGCCAGTTCGAAAATCGACTGGGCGTTGTCGGTCACAGGACCGTAGCTGTCGACGGCGATGGTAACCGGTCCCATACATAAGAACCCGAACGCCACCAACCCGAAGGCGAAAATCGAGCCTACACCGACATACACCGTGGGGTTGTCTCGGTCGAGGTTGACCTGCATCACGTTGTCTAAACCCCACAGACTGACGAAATACGCGCCTGCCATGAGCGCCACGATCAACATGCCGGTCCAAAACGCACTAAAATTTCCAGCCACAATGCCGGAGAGAATCGTCAACGATGAACCGCCCTCGCGCGAGGCGGTGACGATTTCATTGACGTGCTTGGAATGTGAGCTGGTGAACACTTTGGTGAATTCAGGAATCAACACTGCGGCCAACGTGCCACAGCTAATAATGCTGGCCAACTGCCACCACAGGTCGCTTGGCAGTTCATTTCCCTGGGGGTCGCGTAAGAGCAACCAGCTCATGAAGTAAGAGGTGCTGATGCACAGCACGGCGGCGATCCAAATGAGCCGTGTCAACGGCTCCTCGAAATTGAATTCCTTCTTTCCGCGGTACTTTGCTTCCGAAATCTTCTGGTTAAGGAAATACGCGGCGCCCGACATGAAGTCCATGAGGAATCGCATGGCGAAGATCCACACGATCAACTTCGCTTGAATCGCTTCACTAGGCACGGCTAACGTGATGAAAGCGATCAACGCCACGCCCGTCACACCATACGTTTCGAACGCGTCGGCCGTCGGACCGACCGAGTCACCCGCGTTATCGCCCGTGCAGTCGGCAATCACGCCAGGGTTGCGCGGGTCGTCTTCCTTGACGTTGAAGACGATCTTCATCAAGTCCGAGCCAATGTCGGCGATCTTGGTGAAAATACCGCCCGCGATGCGAAGCGCGGAAGCTCCGAGCGACTCGCCGATGGCGAAACCGAGAAAACACACGCCGACGATTTGTCGAGGCACGAACAGCAAGATGATGACCATCATGATGAGTTCGAGCGAGATCAAAAATAGACCGATCGACATACCGGCCCGCAGGGGAATGTTCACCACATCCCACGGTTCGCCGCGAAGCGAGGCAAACGCAGTTCGGGCGTTCGCCCAGGTGTTCACACGAATTCCATACCATGCGACCCAGAACGAACCACCCATGCCCACGATCGAAAAGAGCAGCACGAGCAGCAACTTGGGAAGTGGTTCGATCGGTTTTGGGGCCCCAGGCGATAAAGGAGTTTCCTCATGACCAAAGCCCAAGAGGTAGTACGAAATGGCGATCGCAATCAGCACGAACAAGCCCATAAGGAACTTGCCCTGTTGGATCAAGTACGTTTTGCAAGTTTGAAAAATGACTTCAGCGACATTGAGCATCGATTCGTGAGCCGGCAACTTCGCAATCTGATAACGCAAATACAAGCTGATGCCCAGCGTACCTGCGATCACCATGGCGCCGTAAAAAAGCAAGTTCCACGCGCTGATTCCACCGAGCGTTGGAAACGTGCCGGCATGCAAATCGGGGATGGCCAGATCGGCTTCGCTGGCGTACAGTTCTTTGGCGACGAGCGCCAAACCAGCGGCAGCCAGCGCGCTAAGGAAGGGTTTCAACAACCTGGGGATGTACATCGTAAGAGTCCGTTTTATAAAAAGGAAGAGAGGGGGGAAATCTCCAGTGTCTTCGTAGCAAGAAATCCTTCCATGCAAGGGGATTCCAGAAAGATTTCGGGCAATCCATCAGCCAAGAGCCGCGCGACCTGAGAGGGGTCGACATGGGTGGGAACAAGGCGTCCTTGGTGGGGTGAGTGGAGAACCCTCGCCAGCAAAAGGCGGCCGGCGTTTGGGCAAGAAACATCGCACTCAAAACACCACCAAAACTAACGAGACCGTGACGATTGGACAAGGTGGCATTCCCCCGTTGGCGCAAATGTTTTCCCAAAAAAACCAATAAAAGATTGACAATGTTCGATGCGTTCCGTTAGACTGACCACCAAGTAGCATGGGTCAATCTGTGCTGTATTGCGCTCACCGTGTGTCTGCTGGTTGCGCCCTCCTGTCTGCGCTGGTGTAGGTCTCACCCGCCGTAGGATTCATCCTCGCGCCCTCCAGTTTCAAAGGAACTCCGTATGCTGATCGTTCCTGGTCAACGTGGCAAGGATTTGTGTGACGAACGTTCAGGACCTTCGCGCCGCGATATTTTGCGCGTCGGCGGATCCGCGGTGCTTGGCGCCACGTTGGGGCAGATGTTGCATTGGAAGGACGCGCAAGCCGCCTCCGAAACCTCGTCGAGCGGGCCTGGCTGGGGACGCGCCAAGAGCGTCATCATGGTTTACTTGCAGGGCGGTCCTAGTCACTTGGACCTTTGGGACCCTAAGGATAACGTCCCCGAAAACGTGCAGAGCGCATTCAAACGCATCAACTCCAAAGTGTCCGGCATCGACGTGACTGAGTTGATGCCGAAGTTCGCACAAGTAACGGACAAATGCACGCTCATTCGCTCCATGAGTTACACGCCCGTCGGATTGTTCAACCACACGGCGGCGATCTATCAAATCCACACGGGTTATACGGCCGATAAAGTCAGCCCCTCAGGGCAACTTGAACCGCCGACCCCCAAGGATTTCCCAACCTTCGGTTCGCAAATCGTGCGCATCAAGCCGCCTGAGGAGCCGATGTTGCCGTTCGTGATGATGCCTCGCCCCTTGCAAGAGAGCAACGTGGTGAATAAGGCGGGCACGGCAGGGTTTCTCGGTCGGGCCTTTGATCCTTACTATTTGTTCCCGCCGGGCGACGACATGGACATGGACAAGATGTCCAAAATCAATATCGATGATCTAAGGCTGCGACCCGAAGTCACGACGAACCGGCTTCAACGCCGGGCGCGCTTGCGCGAATTGATTAATGAGGGCATGCCGCAAATCGACCAGGCGGTCGCGAAGTATGACCTGGACAAATATTACGACTCGGCTCTGAACTTGATCATTTCCGGCCGCGCTCGCGAAGCCTTTGACTTAGGCAAAGAGTCGGACGCAACGAGGGACATGTATGGCCGGAATACCTTTGGTCAGTGTTGTTTGCTGGCGCGGCGTTTAGTTGAGGCTGGCACGCGCGTCGTGGAAGTCATTTGGCCTAAGGTCGCTAACTCCGATAACCACTCATGGGACGTTCACACCGGGCTGACCGCGCGAATGCAGAATCAGGCGGCGCCCATGTTGGACGCCGGTCTTGCGGGCCTATTAACTGACTTGGATCAACGTGGTTTGCTCGATGAAACGTTGGTCGTGGCGATCGGCGAGTTCGGCCGTAGTCCGCAACGGGGCGTCAGCACCTCGGGTAACAGCAATAGCAATGACGGCCGCGACCACTGGCCTTACTGCTACACGGCGTGTGTGGCCGGCGCTGGTATTCGCCGCGGCGCCGTGTATGGCAAGTCCGACGCGACGGCCTCGGCTCCGCTGGAAAAACCCGTGCATCCTATCGAACTGCTCGCTACCATCTATCACGCGGTGGGTATCAACCCGCAATCGATCGTTTACAATCACCTCAATCAGCCGCGCGAATTGGTCAAGGCGGAAGCGGTGACCGCCTTGTTCGGTTGATTCGGGGGGCGCGTCGGAAACATCGAAAACGGCCCGTGAACCACAAGTTGCTGTGGCTCGCGGGCCGTTGTGCGTTCGGTCGTAGGAATGCGCCGCGCGGTGGTTTACTCAAACGTGACGCGGGCGTGGTTCTTCAACTCGGGGAGTTGCGTGTTCTTAGCGTCATCGCTGAGCGGATTACCGGATAGATAGACTCGCCAGAATGGAGCAAATCGCTTTTCCCCTTCGGCGTCCTTCTTTGCCATTTCAAGCAACACGCTCAGATCAGCAATTTGATTGTTCTCTAAAAAGAGATACTTGAGCTCGGTCATCTCTTTGATTGGCGAAAGGTCGCTAATCTGATTCTCTTTGAGTCCGAGTGACGACAAGTCCTTCAATCCAGCCAAAGGCGCCAGATTACTCACCTGGTTTTGGTCAAGATACAACGACCACAACTTCGTTAAGCCTTTGATGGGTTCCAAGTCTTTAATTTGGTTGTGGGAGAGATAGAGCGAACGCAAGTTCTCCAATTTTGCCAAGGGCGCCAAATCGGCAATCTGGTTGTTCTCAAGTTGCAGGTACTGAAGGCGCGTCAGTTCGGCAAGGGAGGCGAGGTCGACAATCTGATTCTTCGCCAGGTTGAGCGACTGAAGGTTCTTTAAGTCCTTGATTGAAGCAAGGTTCGAGATTTCGTTGCCTTCCAGATCAAGCAACGCTAGACTACGGCACTTCTCAAGCCCCGTTAGGTCCTTGATTCCTTTATTTTTTCCGGTGATGGTGGAGATGTTTTCAACGTCCGCATCGGTCAGCGGTTGATCATTATTACGTTTCTCGAAAACATATTGACGAACAACGGATTCGAGAGCTTTGTCAGGAAAAATGCTGGCTGGCGCTGCGGGTTGCGCTGGCTCTTCCTTTTTTTCCTCTTGCCCGCGTAATGGCGCAACGCTTAGCAATAAGCCGAACATCGCCAGGTGAACGACCAACAAATACTTCATGGCGGGATTCCTTGTTGGGGAACTTAGAAGGTAGGAGATAAACCGCAGCCGGCTTACGCCGCACGCTGCGCTTTAGATTAGCTTGCAGCGCAGCAAGATTCCACCCTGGCGAACGAGGAAAAATCAGCCCTCGCCGGGCGGCATTCTGGCAAAGTGCGCAATCGGAACGCCCAAGGCAAACGCTGTATCGTACGTACCCGCAGATCAACCTGAGCGGGTCAACGACAGTTATACGGCGCGGGCATCAAGAGAAACCGCCCGCGTACAGTGCGATTGTCTCGGCAATCGCATTTACGGTGAAATGCGGGCTTAGCGATCGAAGAATCGTTTGATGCGATGAATCGTCGCAGCACGTCCGGCGCGTGCTATGGATGTGGTCAGCGGTATCGACTTGGGACAAACGGCGACGCAGTTTTGTGCATTGCCGCATACCTGGATGCCCCCTTCCGCCGTTAGAGCGTCAAGCCGATTCGCTGCCGTCATTTTCCCAATGGGGTCGGCATTGAAGTAAACGACTTGGCTGATTGCGTGCGCGCCAATAAACGACCGATCATAAGCAGCACTTTTGCGGCGTTCAAAATCGGCTTCGCTTTCGCCTTCACGTTGTTCAAGCTCGATCTTGCCGTATTGCGGGCACGCGTCCAAGCAGCAGCCGCAGCTCATGCACTCGCTTAACGGGTAACGCAGTTCTTGCGCGGCTTGCGACTGTTTGGGACCGGGTCCCAGGTCATAATACCCGTCGACTCCGACCCATCCTTGAATCTTCGTGAGCGCACGAAAGAGTCGTGAGCGATCGACCATCAAGTCTCGGATGACCGGGAACTTGGTCATGGGTTGCAGTTCGATGCCGTCTGGCTGCTCTTCGAGCAAACGATCGACGATCGCCGAACACGACTGGCGAACTCGTCCATTCACCACCATGGTGCAGGCGCCGCAAACCTCTTCCAGGCAATTGCAGTCCCAGGCGACCGGGGTAACTTTCTTGCCGTCCGCCGTGACGGGGCGCGCCGCAATCTTTTGAAGCACGCTAATTACGTTCATATCGGGCTCGTAGTTCACCCGGTGACGTTCCCAATAACTGGGCTGACCAGGGCCGTCTTGACGAAGAATCCGGACTTCGAAGGACTCGGGCGTTGCGCTGTGGGGAGCGTGATCGGCCATGTTTTCTCGTACAAGTTCAGTCGCGTCCGGACTAAGGACGCGGGGAAATAGAGTCTCGCGCGATGCTCGCTTTTTCGATCCAGGAAATGAACTTTGCTTAGTTTGCCGCCACGGAGGCTGCCGTCTTTCGAGCGTGGCCGCCGTTATCGTCAGCATGCCCCGAGGCCGCTTCCTTCTTTTTGGACTGGCGTTCTTTCCAAACCTTCTCAATCATTTCGCCACCAACGATCCCATACAATCGCGGCCGCGGTGGAATGAGCGACGTGTCAACGTCTTCATAACTCAACACGGGTTCTTCCTCGTTCCACCAGGCGATGGTGGACTTCAACCAGGTGCGGTTGTTGTGTTCAAACCGATCGCACCATTCCTCGGCTTGTTTTTGACGTCCGGCCTCATCGGTGGCGGTAATGCCGGGCATTTCAAAGTCGGGCTTGTAATGAGCGCCGCGGCATTCGTCGCGCTGCAAGGCGCCTTTGACAATGGTCTTGGCCAACGGGAACATGTCGAGTAACGCTTTCGTGAACACGACGTTCTGGTTGGTCCATTGGCCCGTATCGGAGAGTGAACAATGCTTGGCGCGTTCGTGGAGCTCGGAAACCTTTTGGTACGCGTCGTGAAGTTGGTTGTTATAACGGACCACGGTCGCGTAGCGCGTCATGACATCGCCCAGCTCTTGATGAATCAGGTAGGGGTTTTCTTTCCCACCGGGGCGCCGCAGCAATTCGTCGTGCCGGTCTTGATGGTGTTTGACTGCGTTTGTGTAAAGTGAGGCCGGTTGATCGGCGGCCGAACCGCCGGCCAACGACTTCATGTGATTCTCGATGCATGGACCCACGAACAACCCGGCGAAGATACAACTTAACAGTGAGTTGGCGCCCAGCCGGTTCGCTCCGTGATATTGATAGTCACATTCACCAATGGCGTACAAACCGTTAATGTTCGTGGCCTGATTGGCTGGCGAGCCTGGCTCGAGGCCGCCGTCCGCACTACGATGGTAATTGGCCCACAAACCACCCATCGAATAGTGGACCGCGGGGAAAATCTTCATCGGATGTTCGCGGGGGTCAATCCCTTGGAACTTCTCGTAGATCTCAAGAATGCCGCCGAGCTTGCGGTCAAGTTCATGCCGGGCGATGTGCGTCAGGTCCAAGTAAACGCACAACCGATCCCGCTCGACGCTCAGCCCTTCGTTCACACAGATATCGAAAATCTCGCGCGTGGCGATGTCGCGCGGAACGAGATTGCCATACTTAGGATAGCGTTCTTCGAGGAAGTAGTAACGTTCGTTTTGTGGAATTGAACGGGGATCGCGGGGATCCTGAGGAGTTCGCGGCACCCAAACGCGGCCACCTTCACCGCGAGCCGACTCGCTCATCAAACGCAGCTTGTCGGCGCCGGGAATCGCTGTGGGATGCACCTGAATGAACTCACCGTTTCCGTACTTAGCGCCAGCCTGGAAGCAGCGGCTCGCAGCGCTTCCATTGCAGGCCATCGACATGGTGCTTCGCCCGTAGATCAAACCGGGCCCGCCCGAGGCGACGATTACGGCGTCGGCGGGGAAGGCGCGAATCTCCATGTCGAACAGGTTTTGCCCCACACAGCCGCGGCATACTCCATTCGCGTCGATAATTGGACCGAGGAAATCCCAGAATTCGTACTTGGTGATCTTCCCTGCGGCGGTCCAGCGGCGTACTTGCTCGTCCAGCGCGTAGAGAATCTGTTGACCCGTGGTGGCGCCGGCGAATGCGGTGCGTTTGTACAGCGTACCGCCGAACCGTCGACGATCGAGGTAGCCCTCGACCGTGCGATTAAACGGCACGCCAAGCCGGTCAAGCAATTCGATGATCTTCGGCGCCCAATACGCCATTTCCTTAACAGGCGGCTGGTGCTGAAGAAAGTCGCCCCCGTACACGGAGTCGTCGAAATGCTTCCACTCGTCATCGCCCGACTGGCGGGTTACTTCGTTAACGCTGTTGATGCCGCCTTGGGCGCAAACGCTGTGTGACCGTTTCACCGGCGTTAGGCTCATTAAGTCGACATTGATGTCGAGTTCGGCCAGTTTCATGGCGGCGGAAAGTCCTGCCAAACCACCGCCGATTATCATGACCCGTTGCTTCGCCATAACGCGGCCTTATCTAAAATTGGTTCGCTCAGATACGTGAGCGACGAAGTGCAAAATGCTTCGACGCGCGGCTGCGCGACAAAGTATTCGATCATCTAGAATTTCGTGGATTCCGCCGCATCGTCGGCGGCGGCGTTGGTGTGATTGTCTGCCGGCGCGCTCTTAATGTTCACTTCTTCCTGCGTGATCAACCCGTCGCGAAGGCGCGCTTCCATCATGCGCGCTTCCGTCTCGCGCGCTTCGTCAATTTTGACCGTGTACATGCCGTATAAGGAGCCCATGCTTACCACGGCCAAAAGAATTCCGAATGCAGCGCACCCCGTCAGGGCCCGGCGCATGGCATTGGGGGTGGTCCATAAGCCCCAGGTAACACCCATCGACCACAAACCATTGGCCAAATGGTAGACACACGCCAAAACACCCACCACGTAGATCAGTAACGCAATCGGGCTTTGGAGCGCAAGTGCGGCCGACGACGCGGCGTTATAGGGACGGAAATTCGCGCCCCCCAGCCGGCCGGAGACATTCTCGTGCCACCATTCCGCGTGGAACCAACCATGCATGTGAAACACGTGATACGCGATGAACGCAAAGGCGATCAAGCCGGTCACACGCTGCATGGTGTACCGAAAATTGCTCGTGTAACCGTACGACGCGTTATTCGGCAGCATTTCGGCCGTGATAAACAGACCGATCACGCCGTGAAAAATGATCGGCAAGAAGATGAAAACCCACTCGACGAGAGGGAGTACAGCCCCCAAGGTGTGAATCTGATATACGGCGGCTTGAAATTTACCAGGTCCGTCCAAAACCGAGGCGTTCGTGACCAGATGGACGACCATGTAAGCGCCCACCGGAATCAGACCTGTCAAAGAATGAAGGCGCCGGATGAGGAATTCGTGACGCCCCCAAAAAGAGGATGTTGCGTCGGTCACAGGCGTCCTTTCTGAGATGAAAGCCGTGGCAAAGGCCGTATTTGTTCGCTTCCATCAACAGTATAGGGATGCCGCGGTTGGTGACAACTACCCCACATCGTCTTGGAACGGCAGTCTTTGCACGTCGGATCGCGTTGCCCGCCGTTTAGACACACGCTGCCAAAATGACGTATCTTTAGCGCATCCAACGTTGACGGGCCGAGCGAAAACTTGACTTTTCCCCGCCTCCGCGTTTTGATAAAAGTTCAAGCAGTGAAATGACTTAATAGATATTTGTTGTGGCGTAAACCAGGGAAATTAACGCAAGGAACGCAATTTGCTTTTCTGCAAACGCGTGGTCCGACGGTGAACCTATACCGCGACGACACTCGTCCTGCCAAGAATTCCCTCCAGCGTTGATCGGGCGCAAAAACGTAAATGCACCTTAAGGCATAGGCCTATGCTGGCGTCTCCTCCAACCCTGCTCATCACCGACGACGATCGCGATTTCCGCGAGACGTTGCAAAATATCTTTGAACCTCGTGGTTTTCAGACCGTATTGGCGTCTGACGGACGCGAGGCGCTGGATGTGCTGCAATGCCAACGGGTCCATTTGATGTTACTGGACATGCACATGCCGCGTCTCACCGGCTTGGAAACGCTTCGGTTAGTCCGGCAACTGTCCTCGCCGCTTCCCTGTATCCTGATTTCCGCAGGCTTGAACCCTACGCTGATTGAACAAGCGCGGCAGGCGAAGGCGTATTCGGTCCTCTCTAAACCGGTAGGATTTCGCGAGTTAACAAGCGTGGTCAATCTGGCGCTCCGCGAAGTTTACAATTGGCCCGATTCAAGCACTCCGCACGACTAGCATCGGGTTTGCGGCGCATCCCATGGCCTCATGCTACGTTTGAGAGTTCATTCCTCTCGGAGGCTTGGTCAATGCACGCACGAATAGGCTTGTTCGTTTTTGTGGCTTTGGGATTGGTCGTATTCACCGCACCCCGCGCGACATGGGGTCGTGACATCTTTGTCGATAATGTCGGCGGCGATGATCGCCTTCCCGGCGATGGGCCGCGCGCCTTTGGCGCATCGGGGCCGTGTCGCACGATTGCAAGGGCGCTTCGTGCTGCGGAAAAAGGTGATCGAATCATCTTGGCCAATACTGGGCAACCCTATTTCGAAAGCATCACCTTCCACAGCGGCCGACATAGCGGTCAGCCGGGACGGCCCTTTGTACTTGAGGGCAATGGCGCCACGCTGGCAGGTACGGCGCTGATTCCCTCGGAAAGGTGGGAGCCGTTTACCGAGCGGATCTTTCGTTTTGCACCAGAACTCAAGTCGTTTCAGCAACTCTACCTTGATGGCGTCCCCTTAATTCAGCGACAAACGACGGATGGTGGTCCGCTACCCGATTTACAGCCATTGGAATGGTGCTTGTTCCGGGGCGCAATCTATTTCCGCCCCGAGGACACACTTCTTCCGTCCGAGTACGCCCTGGAATACGCCGTGCACCCAGTTGGAATCACCCTCTACGAGGTACGGCACGTGGTCGTTAGCAATCTGATTGTCCAGGGATTTCACCTCGATGGCGTTAATGCACACGATAACGCATTTGAAATAACGCTTAGCGGCCTGAATTGCCGCGGAAATGGGCGAAGTGGGATCTCCGTGGGAGGAGCTTCGCGGGTAAAGATCGATGCGTGTTTGGCGGGCAATAATGGCGTCGCGCAGGTTCGAACCGAAGGGTTTTCGCAAACCGTGATCGCTAACAGCGACCTGATTGGAAATACAGCTCCTCCGCTTGTGCAAGAGGGGGGAGATGTTGTGATTCAGAACCCGCCCCCGGCCGACCCAACGCCGGCGTCCGAGGCCGCGCCGTAATGAGCAAATGGCGTTTGGCGCCAAAAAACGTCGGCTTTAGATGGCGTTTCACGCAGGTGTAATGCCTTCAATGTGGTGCGCTCGCTCCGCGAGTGCCAGAAACCACTTGCGGCGCGAGTAGCCCACATGGAAGAAGTCATCACACCTCGATGAAATACGCTTTAGCAAACTAGGTTGCTTCACCAACATTTGCTTCTCGATGCGCTTCCTGGATGAGGCTTTTTACCTCGCGCCTTGAGACTAGGTAATAGGCGACGCCGATCGTTGCGATGAATAGCGTGATCACGCGAAACGTCAAGGCGATGACGAATCCTTGGCTTTCGGCCGTGCTTTCCGGCGAAACACGTCGGTAGAGAAAGTCGAGCGCGATTTCGTAGGCGCCCAACCCGCCCGGGAGAGGAACCGAGCCAAAAGCGTTGGCCATGGGAGAAACCACCAAGTGGGTGGTAAAACTTGGAGCTTGACCGGGGAGGCCATGAGCGATGAGGTAAATGGCCAGTGCTAACAACCCGTGCACGGCCAGACTCATCACAACCGTAATGATCAGCACGTGGATGCGCCGGCGGTACATTCGAACCGCATCGATCAAATGGGTTACGGTCTTTCCGATTTTTGGCGTGCTTGCCAACGTGTCCCAAATGGGGCTTGTCGTGAAGCCAGGGAGCAACAAGACCGCAAACCCGACACATCCTGCGAGGGTGCAGCCGATCGCGATGTGGCACACGGTTTGGATCGTTTGAAGTCCCTGCGGATCACGGGCTTCGACGTTGCTCCAATCAATCGCAAAGTACGCGCAGGATACGAGCAGGAAAAGTGAAAAGAGTCCGAAAATTCGGTCCACAACGACGGTTGCGACCGCAACGGCGCCCCTCCCTGGATTTTGCCTGGCCACGAACACGGCGCGAATCGCGTCGCCGCCCACGATTCCGAGCGTAAAGAAATTTAATAAATACCCGATGAACCCAAGGCGGAACGCCTCGCGCAGGGAAAAGGGAAGTTCGACCGCTCGCACCAACAAGAACCAACGAATAATCGTGGTGGAAACGGCCGCTAAGGTCACGCCCAATGCGCCGGCAAGTAGCCACCAGTTCTTTGGCTGGGTCCGAAGTTGATGAAAACTGTCATCGCCAGCCGCCTTGGAGAATAAATACGCAAGCAGGGCGCCGGAAAGCCCAACTTTTAAGACCGCGGCGATCCAACGACGAACGGCGCGCGATTGCGGTTGGGTGACGGGCATACGTTTTGCGATTCTGTGCGAACCTGGAAGTGTCATCGTTGTCGTAACTTACATGAACCTGCGCGAGCCGTCGCGTCCCGCCTTGACGGGTTTTCAGACCGCGGGTAACTTGATTGGAGTGTTGGACGCCCCACCGTTCCATCATAGTTCAAGCTGTCGGGGGATTAGCTCAGTTGGGAGAGCGCTTGAATGGCATTCAAGAGGTCAGGGGTTCAAGTCCCCTATCCTCCACTTTGAAATCGTAACAGCTCGCCGCACTCGATTGCGACGAGCTGTTTCTCTTTTGATGACAATGCTTTGCGCGTGATGAGCATTGCAGTTGATCAGGTTCAAACAGCCGCTTGCGCTCGGCCCACCGAAACAGTCATTGGCCGTAACTTGTTTCCGGATAAGGAAGTGCGGAGTTCAAATCCCGTCGCTACTTTCGCCGCTGTCGAAGGATTGTTGCGACTCGCCATAGGGGGTCGAACGACAAAAAGGGTACGTAGGGGCTGGGACGACCTCAGAACTATTCCTTCGCATCAGGCGGCCGTCGCAGCGTATCCGACGGCAATTCACCGAAGCAGTCCTTGTAGGCTCGGGAAAAATCGCCGAAGTGCCAGAAGCCCCACCGCAGCGCTTCTTTTGTGACCGTCGTCGAAGCATGCGTTGCCGCTCGCAGCGCCTGCCGCACCCGATGCAGCCGGAGCCGAGTCAGATAGGCCACCGGGGTCATGCCCATCAACTCCTTGAAGGCGTATTGCAAGGTCCGCTCGCTCACCCCCGCCGCTTCGCACAGGTCCGTTACAAAAAGTCGTTCTGCGGTGTGCGACAGGGCGTAATCTTCGGCAATCTGCACGAGCCGGCTGTGAGCCTGCCGCGTCAGGTCGTGAGGCGTTGACTCGACTTGGACGGCTGACCGGAGGGTCGCCAAGAGGTTTTCGAGGAGTTCGACCTGAGCGGCGGACTGCGTTTGCGGCACGTCGAACACCTCCGGTTGTCTCGCGGCCAGGTCAGTCAGGCGGCGTCCCCAGCGGTACAGTCCGCGAGCGGCCGCAGGACTTGGTGTTATCAACTCGACACCATCGGGAAGGCGAAACTCGTCTTCCCGGTGACGGCCCCGAAGGTGCGCCCGGATGTCGTCGGGCGGCATGAGGAAGGCCACGCTCTCATAGCCGGCCGCGACGACGATCTCTACCTCGACGCCCGGCATGCTCGCCAGAACTCGGTCGGGGCCAACCGGCAATCCATTCACCGTCCCAATCGCCTGGGGAGCAAAGGCGGTATAAGCCACGAAATCGACATGCAATCGGGTGCGCGTGCGAACCGCGAGATTCGTGGAATGGAACAACACGAAGGCAGTGCCCAGTCGGACGACAATTCGTCGGGCCCTGAGCGGTTTGGATTTCAGCTGCACCACGTCTTGATCGATCAGCCCGATGGTCTGGCCGACCGCCGTGGGGTCGCTGATCTCAACTACCGTGACAGCCGGCAGGTTGCTAGGTGTGTCTGGTGTGGCTGGCAGCGACGTGGTTTTCATGCTTTGCGGAATTTCGATAGACGACAGGATCGGCTCGGCGGAAAATTCGCTCCATACTCACCGACATTCCATTCCTGCGGCGACAAGCCGAGGAGTCAAGTCATGCGCAGCACTTGGCCAAAGTTTTCCGCCTGCATTCTATCAGCGGTGCTCGTGATTGCGGAATCGACCTGCCAGGCTGCCGATCCACCGCAGGGCAAACCGAACATCCTGCTCATTGTCGCCGACGACATGGGCTATTCAGATATTGGTTGCTTCGGCAGTGAAATCAAGACTCCGAACCTTGACGCGCTCGCCGCGCGGGGGCTGCGGGCGACGAACTTCTACGTCGCCCCCAGTTGTTCCCCGACACGCTCAATGCTGTTGACCGGGACGGACAGCCACGTCGCCGGGATCGGCAACATGGCCGAATGGGCCGGCCCGACGCAACGAGGGAAACCCGGTTACGAAGGTTATTTGAATAGTCGCGTTGTCACCGTAGCCTCGCTCTTGCGCGAGGCCGGCTACCACACTTACCTGTCCGCCAAATGGCACCTGGGTGAAAAGCCCGACCAGTGGCCCGCAAAACGAGGATTCGAGCGGGACTTTGCGCTACTGCAAGGCGCCGGTAGCCACTGGTCCGACATGCTGGGTCTGCTTCCTTCGGAACCCACGGTGACCTTCACTCGCAACGGGGAGAAGGTCAAGGAGCTACCGGCCGACTACTACTCGTCGAAGTACTTCACCGACTTCGTCATCCAGAACATCGACGAGAACGGCCGTGACGGCAAACCGTTTTTCGCCTACCTCGGCTACCAGGCCGCGCACGGTCCGTTGGCCGTGCCGGCCGAGTGGCGGGATAAGTACAAGGGCCGGTACGACAAGGGGTACGACGCCATCCGGGCCGAGCGGCTGGACCGGCAGAAGAAGCTGGAGGTCGTCGGCAAGGATGTGGTCACGTTCCCGCGGCTGCCGAACATCCCCGCGTGGGAAAAGCTGACCGACGAACAGCGTCGCCAGGCCGCCCGCAAGATGGAACTCTACGCGGCCATGATCGAATACATGGATGACCAGATCGGACGGCTGATCAACCACCTGAAAAAGACCGGCAAGTACGACAACACGCTGATCGTCTTCATCTCCGACAATGGTGCGGCCGGCGAAGACATGGCCGAGCTGGTGACCAAGCTGGCCCCCACCGCGAAGGACTGGTTCGACAAGACCTTCGATAACCGACCCGAAAACTGGGGCCGTCCCGGTTCGTGCATGGAATACGGCCCGCCCTGGGCGCAGGTGAGCAGCGTGCCGTTCCGCCTGTTTAAGGGAGTGGTGGCCGAAGGCGGCATCCGCTCGCCGCTCATCGTGAGTGGCCCCGGCGTCAGGCACGAAGGGGCCATCAACCATTCCGTCTTGCACGTCATGGACATCCTCCCGACCTTTCTGGAATCGGCGGGCATCGAACATCCGTCAAAAGTTCCAGGCAGCACGGTCGCGCCGCCGCAGGGGAAGTCGATGTGGCCGCTGCTCGCCGGCCGACAGCAAGCAACGCGGACGGATACAGACTGGCTCGGCTGGGAACTGTTCGGTAACCGGGCGATCCGGCAAGGTGATTGGAAACTGCTGTATCTGTTAAAGGGGGCCGGCGGCGCCGGCGACTGGGAGTTGTTCAATCTCAAGGACGACCCCGCGGAGATGCACGACCTGTCCGCACAATACCCAGAGAAACGTCAGGCCCTGCTGAAGTTGTGGGAGGAATACGTCCAGCGAAACGGCGTGATTGTTTCCGACGCCGGTCCCTACGCTCAACCCGAACGATGATTCATTCCGGAGACGACGCTCATGAAGATGCATCAGGTCAGCGATCATTGCTATGCGGTGATCAATGAGAAGAACCGGGTATGCGACGCCAATTCCGGGCTCATCAACTGCGGCGGCGGCGTAGTGATTGACACGCAATCAGACTTGTCGCATGCGCGCCAGATGATCGAGATGTTCGGCAAGGTCTGGCCCGCCATGCCGAAGCGTGTCATCAACACGCATGAAGATGCGGACCACGTCTGGGGCAACCAGCTCTTCACCGGGGCGGAGATCATCGCCCATCGCTCGGTGCCCGAGCGCATGAAGCAGGTCGCCGAGCCCAAGGAGAGTCAGAAGCTGCTGCACGGCGTCGGCCGATTCCTGACGTGGTTGGTGCTCAAGAATTTGCACCCGGGGCTTGTGGCCGCCGGACAACAATTGCTGGAAGACTACAACTTCGACGGGATTGAACTCGTTTTGCCAACGACCCTGTTCGACGCACGCTATGAACTGAACCTGGACGGCCAGGAAGTCCACCTGATCTATGTGGGGCCCTGCCATCAGGTTGGCGACACGATCATCTATCTGCCGCAGGAACGAGTCGTGTTCGCTGGCGACGTGCTGTTCCGGCAGTGTACGCCCATGGGATGGACCGGTTCTTACGACAAGTGGTTTAATTGCCTGGACCTGTTAATCGAACTCGATCCCGAGGTCATCGTCCCCGGACACGGTCCACTCTGTGGGATCGAGGGGGCGATGGAAATGAAAGCGTATCTGCAATACGTGCGCGACGAATCGAAGAAGTGCTTCGACGCCGGACTCAGCTCGCTGGAGGCCGCCAAGAAGATTGAGTTCGGTCCCTACGGCGAATGGCGTGCCCCAGCCCGACTCTACATGAACGTCGAACGGGCGTACCGGGAGTTCCGCAACCAACCCGCGGATGCCCCCTGGGACTCGGCGGCGACGTTCGATGCGATCTACCAGGTAGCGAAGGCCAAAGGGATTGAAGCGGAGTTCTGATACCGTTCAGAAAATGCGCCGTAAGAGACAGCAGGAGTATCGCAGAGATGAAGTTTCTCATGATCCATGCAGACGAACGGGGTGAGACGCACTTTGGCGTCCAGGACATCCCGGGGCGGGAGCTTGCCGTGGGCCCGCCGCCGAATCCGCCGGGTCAGATGAGCGATCTTGGGGCGGTGACCACCATGAGCGTCATCTCGTTCCCTGCCGGGACGGAAGCGCCCGCCCACAATGCTCCTCAGCCCTACATCGTCATCGTCATGTCGGGCGAAGGAGAAGTGGCGACCAGCGACGGCGAAGCGCGGCGATTCTACGCCGGCGAGTTGCTGTTCTGCAACGACCTCACCGGCAAGGGGCATGTGACTCGGGCGATCACCGACTTAACCCTGGCGTTCGTGAATCGGGCCAGTACCTGAGATACATGCAAGAATCCAAAACTCAAGCACTGACGAGGAGATAGACAATGCCAGGCCCCATCAAGACACTGGTTGATGCGACAAAGGGCCTCAAGTTCACCGAGAGCCCCCGGTGGCGCCAAGGAAAGCTGTGGTTCATCGACATCCACGACAAACGCATCAAGACGGTGGACCTCTCAGGTTCTGTGGCAACGGCACTGGAACTGCCGTTCATCCCGAATGCCTTCGGACTCACTCCCGAGGGAACAATCGTGGTGGGTGACGCGTTTCAGCGTAAGATTTACCGCCAGGCGGCAGGCAACCTGGAACCGATAGCCGACATCAGCAGCTTCACGACGTTTTGCCTGAGCGACGGCATCGTCGACGCCCACGGCCGTCTGTACGTGGGAGACATCGGCTATAACTTCGTCGATCCGAAAGCTGAGCCCGTTGAAACTTGTGTTATTGTCCTCGTCGGTCAAGATGGTCGCGCATCTGTCGTCGCCGACAAGCTGTTCTTCCCGAATGGGATGGTAATCACACCCGACGGACAAACGCTCATCGTCGGCGAGACGCTCGGCCATCGCCTGACCGCTTTCGACATCCAGGCAGACGGCTCCCTTGGAAACCGGCGCGTCTGGGCGCAGTTACCTCCGTCCGTCGGCCCCGATGGAATCTGCCTCGACGCCGACGGGGCCGTCTGGTGCGCCAATCCCGAGGGGACCGACAGTGTGGTACGAGTCCGCGAAGGTGGGGAGATCACGGATCGGTTCAAGGTCGACACCCATGCCTATGCGGTGATGCTGGGCGGACCGGAGCGGAGACACCTCTTCATCAGTACCTCAGCGTCACACGATCCGGCGGAGATCCAGCGACATCCGAGCGCGAGCTTCCAAGTTGTCGAGGTTGATGTTCCCGGCGCCGGAACCCCATGACGTAACCCATGCTGCGATGCCTTCAGTAGGGTTGTGCAGACAACCGGAGCGACAACCAATCCTGTTCGGATACAAGCACTTGATGAAGCGACGGCAATGACTCAGCCCCAACAGGCCTAAGGATATCGCGCTGTCTCATGAAAATGCTGGAACGGGATCGTGCGCCTTGACATCGGGCGCACATCAAACGGCATCGAAACCAGGTTCTCATTTGATACGTACTCGCGAAAAGGAACACCGACATGAAACTGATCCGCTTCACCACCGCTGACTCACCGAACCCCCAATTCGGCATCGTCCTCCGTGACCAGGCTGTCCCGTTGGCCGCGCTGCAACGCAAGGCGGCGACGCCCTCTCCCCAATTGGCGGACAGCCAGGCCTACCTGGCGAATCTTCCGGGTAGTGAGCAAGCGGCCAAGGAACTGCTTGCGTGGGGAGAACAGCACTTCGACGAACTAGGGCCGGGCGAGAGGTTCCCGCTGGCATCCGTCCGATTGCTCGAGCCGATTGAAGTGGTCGCGTTGTTCGACTTCGGCCTGACGCCGCGGCATCTGAAAAACTCGGGCGAAACGATTGGGAAGTATGAGAAGGACAATCCTCAAACCGCGCCGCTGTTGCAGGCGTTCGCCAAGGCCGTCATGGCCCCGAAAGCAAAACCTCCTGCCGGTCAGCCTGAGGCGTTGTCCTATTACAAGAGCAACATGAACACCATTGTCGGCGATAACGAGACGATTCCGTGGCCCGCATACACGTCACGGCTGGACGTCGAGCCGGAACTGGCGGTCGTCTATGGGAACGAGCAGCAGCCGGTGGCGGGATTCTGCATCTTCAACGACATCTCGGCCCGCGACATTCAGGCCACGGAATTCGTCGGGGGATTCTGCCTGACCAAGGACATGGCGAAGGGCAATCAGCTCGGCCCGTATCTGGTCACGCTCGATGAAGTGGGCGATCCGTACAATCTCAAGGTCACGGTTCTGGTCAATGGCCAAGTGAAGTACCAGGGTTCCACCTCTGAGATCAGCCACAAAGCCGAAGACGTGTTTGCGTGGCTGGGGTTCATCGCTCCCCTCAAGCCCGGCTCCGTGATGGGCTTCGGCACCATCCCGGATTGTACCGGCTGCGACCACGACGATTTCATTGATCCCGGCGCCGAAATTCAGATCACGTTCGAGCGTCTGGGCACGCTCCATTGTCGGTTCGCGGAACCAGCAGGAAAATTGCTTCCGAGTCGTTGGCCAGTCCGCGAGACTTTACAGAAGTACCACGGATTGCTTCCAACGATTGCTGGATCATCGTCGCGGAGAGTCTAATTATGAAGCCTGATGAAACGCGCTATGACCGTGGGCTGGCCACGATGCGGAAGATGTTCGGCCCGGGAATCGACTCCGCACTGGAGAGTCTGGAAGCGGCCAGCCCGGATCTGGCACGCTGCCTGGTCGAGTTTCCCTTCGCCGACGTCTACACGCGCCCGGGCTTGGATTTGAAGACGAGAGAAATGCTCACCGTCGCCGCCTTGACGGTCCTTGGCTATCCGCAGGCCGAGCTGAAAGATCATATCCGCGGCGCGCTGAACGTCGGCTGCACTCCCGACCAGATCCTGGAGATCATTCTACAGATGGCTGTGTACGCTGGGTTCCCCGCGGCGCTGGAAGCGGTCAGAACGGCAGCGTCCGTGTTCGGGGAAACCGCAGAAGCCAAGAATTGATTCGGGTCCGAACCCGAATCATACTCAAGGGAAGTGGCCTGACACGGTCTGGTGCGGTTCGCCCGCACCGATCTGACTCCGTGCAATCAGCCAGCTGCCTGCGTGACCTCGAGAAACAATATGTCCGTTGCTGTCGAATCGCTTAAGGATAGCAAACCTAGAGTAGCAAAGACCGGGACGAGTGTGCCGATGTTTCGGTCACGCGACGAACGGATCGCCGCCGGCAAAGCGTTGCGTGACACCGTGCCGCGTCAAAGTCACGCCAATTGGAAGCCGGCTGTAAACCGCCGCGATCCGATAGACATCCTGAAGGAGTCGAATCAGGATCGCGTGCCCGAACTTGTGCCGATCCGTTACGGGCGGATGTTGCCCAGTCCGTTTACTTTCCTGCGCGGCTCCGCAGGACTCATGGCTGCCGATTTGGCCAGTACCCCAACGACTGGGTTGCGGGTCCAGGCCTCCGGTGATTGCCACCTGCTCAACTTCGGCCTGTTTGCGACCCCCGAGCGCAATCTGATCTTCGATATCAACGATTTTGACGAAACGCTCCCTGCGCCGTGGGAGTGGGATGTCAAACGTCTGGCGGTCAGTTTTGCCGTGGCCGTGCGCGATATCAAACTCAGCGACAAGCGAGCACAAGCTGCCGCCATTGAGTGCACTCGCGCGTACCGGGAGCGGCTGCGGGAACTCTCGACGATGAGCCCTCTCGACGTCTGGTATGACCGATTGGATGCCCAAACGATCATCGACATGGCGCCCGATGCCGAGATCAAAAAGGTTCGAGAAAAGACCGTCGCCAAGGCCAAGCAACGTATCAGCGATTATCTTTATCCGCAGATCAGCGAAGAGGTTGCAGGACGCCGGCGTCTGGTCGATCAACCACCGGCCATGTTTCATGTCGCCCAGGAGCGCGAGCCAGAACATCAGGCGATTGTCCGGGAAGCATTGGACCAATACCGATTGTCTTTACCCGACGAACGCCGCGTCCTCTTCGACCGATACAGCCTGGAAGATATTGTCGTCAAAGCGGTGGGTATCGGCAGCGTGGGCACACTTTGCTTTGTAGGGTTGTTCTTCTCCGCAGAAAATCACCCTCTGCTGCTGCAATTCAAGCAGGCCTGCCCCTCCGTGTTGGAACCTTATGCGGGCAGGAGTCCGTATGAAAACCACGCGCAACGCGTCATCGTGGGACAGCGACTGATGCAGTCCGCCAGCGACATCTTTCTGGGCTGGACGCGGGGTCGGAATGGTCGTGATTTCTTCATCCGCCAACTTAGAGACATGAAAATGTCCGCTCGCATTGAAGAAGGCGCCTCGGCCAAGCAGGCAATGCTGTACGCGGAATTGTGCGGTCGGACTCTGGCCCACGCCCACGCCAAGTCCGGAGATGCGGCGTTGATCAGCGGCTACCTTGGCAATTCGGATGACTTCGACCAAGCCATCGGTGAGTTCGCCTTAGCTTACGCGGACCAAAATGAGAAGGATCATGCAGCACTGGTGGAAGCGGTGAAGGCTGGAAAGATCGAAGCGTTGGTGGAGCAGGATTTGGTATGAGGGACCTCAAGTCGCAAGTGATTGTGCGATAACGATTAGCGACTTCGTCCAGTCGCAAAACGAGCCCGAAAAAAGTTCAATAGACGCCTTGTCACCCCGGAGCAACGAGCGATCGAACCAGCACAGATATCGAGGTTTCAAGGCCACGGACCCCGGTCAGTAAAAGTTCTATTGGTGTCCTCCCGCCGCCACCTCAGGCTACATTGCGTGTTCACGTATAGGGACTTTTTTGGGGATTGGCGCACAGCCTACTGATTCACGCGTTGACTCACGATGCAGGTGGGGTGTTTAGGCCCCCCACCCCCCGGTTTTGGTAGAGGGTGCAGAACAGGGACGGCGGTCTCAAGCTCTGAGCCGTCTCTACTCTGGGACGGTCGTGTCACCCCTCGGATGAGTGCTTGCTCAGTTTCCTTTTTGTCATTGGTTTGGTCACATCAGCTCGAAACGCTTTCCGCGTAACGCAATGGCCCTGGATGCTTAATATGGGGGCGAATCATTCTGGCGGACATCTCTCGTGTTTAAACCTCTCAGGTAGCGGAAAACGCAAGATGGATATCGGGAAGCGCATGTCCTACGTAGTCTTGCGCGTTTTGCCTGACACCGGCGTTGCAATCCATCTAAGCCGACTGATCCGAGCGGTGTGAATTCTCGGTATATGGCGTAATACCGGGCTTGCGGGCAAATACCGTATTGTCGCTATGTCCGTTCCAGGAATTGTCGCAATTACAAGCGGCACAAAGGCTTAGCTGTTACCCCGTTTCTCTGGCTGTTCTACGTTATCTAGTCGCACCAGCTCAAGCCATCGTCGTAGATTGACGATGAATGACCACAAACGGCCTTTTAGTCGGCGTTTTGCAGGAGGTGCGGAAAACCGACGGGTCGTACCCATGGCGCGATCAAGTTCAAGTGGGCGAACCGCGTGGGATCGGTGGTTCGATCTGCAGGACGAGAGTTTCGTCAGACCAGGCGCCCCCCAATCGTTCCAGTCAGTCAGCGAAGGAGAATGGAAAACATGAGAACCTTATTGGGTCTGCCGCTGGTAGCCGTCATGTTGGCGGCCCTGTCGGCTAGCACGGCCTCCGCCGCATATTGCGGCGCCGCCTGCTACAACAAGTGCTGCGAACCGGCTTGCTGCCCGCAACCGGCTTGCTGCACGGTAATGAAAACCTGCCGCGAGGTTGTCTGGGAAAAGCAACAGATGACCTGCTACAAGACCGTCTATGAGCGCGGCTGCCAGACCAAGACGATCAACTGCGTGAAGTACGTTCCCGAGACGCATGTGCGCGAGTGCCAGTACACGGTGTGCAAGCCGGTGTATGAAACGAAGACCCGCACTTGCACCTACACCGTGTGCAACCCGGTCTGGGAAACCAAGACCAAGGACATTTGCTACACGGTCTGCAAGCCGGTCTACGAAACGAAGACCGAATGCTACACCGTGTGCAAGCCGGTCTGGGAAACCAAGACCAAGGACGTTTGCTACACGGTCTGCAAGCCGGTCTACGAAACGAAGACCGAATGCTACACCGTGTGCAAGCCGGTCTGGGAAACCAAGACCAAGGACGTTTGCTATACGGTCTGCAAGCCGGTCTACGAAACGAAGACCAAGACGGAATGCTATACCGTGTGCCACCCGGTCTGGGAAACCAAGACCAAGCAGTGCCATTACACGGTCTGCAAGCCGGTGTATGAGACCAAAACCGCTACCTGCAACTACACGGTCTGCGTGCCCGTGCAAGAGCAGAAAGTTCGCGAAGTTTGCGAAGTTCATTGCAAGCCGGTTCATTACACCAAAGAAGTGCAAGAGTGCTGCGGTCGTTGGGAAACCCAAGTGACCGAATGCCCCGGCCCGGTGGTGACCAAAGTTGTTCGCGAGCCCGGTTGCTGGACATGGGATCCCTGCTGCTGCCGTTGCGTGTACTGCCCCGGCGAGTGCAAGACGATCCAAGTTCAATGCCCGCCGCGTCGCATTTGCAAGCGAGTTTGGGTGCCCGAAGTTCGCACTCGCACGATCAACTGCGTTCGCTACGAGCGTGAAGTTGTGAAGAAGCAGATTCCTTACACGGTCTGCCGTATGGTGCCCGAATGCCGCACCAAGACGTACACCTACCAAGTGTGCCGCATGGTGCCGGAACATTGCGTGAAGACGCTGACCTACAAAGTGTGCCGCATGGTGCCCGAGCAGAAGACCCGCACGTACACCTACCAGGTGTGCCGCATGGTGCCCGAGCAATGCGTGAAGACGCTGACCTACAAGGTTTGCCACATGGTGCCCGAGCAACGTACCCGCACCTACCAGGTGTGCCGTATGGTGCCCGAGCAATGCGTGAAGACGCTGACCTACAAGGTTTGCCGCATGGTGCCCGAGCAACGCACCCGCACCTACCAGGTGTGCCGTATGGTGCCCGAGCAATGCGTGAAGACGCTGACCTACAAGGTCTGCCGCATGGTGCCGGAAGTCCGCACAAAGGAAGTCCAATACACGGTGTGCCGCATGGTGTCGGAAGTCCGCACCAAGCAAATCCCGTACACGGTGTGCAAGCCCGTGCACTACACCAAGGAAATCCAAGTGCCGATTTGCGTGCCGAAGAAAGTCGCCTACACGGTGACACGTTGCGTGCCCCGCGTGGTGTGCAAAGAAGTGCCCGTGACGGTGTGCTGCCCGACGAATTGCTGCTGCGTTTCGTCTTGCGGTTGTGGCCACTAAGCCACGCAGATTGACGCGAACGTAGGACCCAGGCCGTAACGCTGGTCTGACAAGCTACGGCCCGCTCCCTGCCAAGGAGTGGGCCGTTTTTTGTTTCTTGCCCGTGGGCCAGCTCTCTGGGCGGTGCGGCTTCATGATCGCACCGGGCGGCGGTCGGGCGGATATAATCGTGGTTGCTGCTGTTGCGATAGGCTCGCTACCGGAGTCCGCCAACTTGATGGGAAAAATCGCCTATTACTGCAACGAATGCTCGAACATCGTCACGTCTCGCCAGGTAGGTCATGGAGAACCCCTGGTTGACTCCGAGAGCGGCGAAGTCGTCAACTGCCCGCATGGGGATGTTACTCCGCTCAACTTAAGCCGTACGGCGTTCCTTATTGGTTTGCCTGGGACCGGCAAAACCTCGTACCTGGTCAGTTGCTTCCGCATGTTGAACCGTTCGCGTGATTGGACGGTCGTGTACGACGATCACGCATTCGAACGGATGATTCGCGATGAAGCACGAATGCAGTATATGGATATTCCGCCAACGCCCGAGATTCGCGGCGTTCACCATCCGTATACCTGCATACGTGTTGCGCATTTGCCTTCGCGCACGAAGTTCGCCATGGTTTCGGTTGATGAGTCGGGGAAATGCTTTACCCAAATGCGAAACAACCCGCGGGAGTGGGATGACCAGGGGCTAGGCTGGTTGCTACGTCATTGCCCCGCGGTGCTGGTCACGCTTATGTGCGGTGAACCTAACCGCGATATGGACCGTGACTTGGGTCAGTTGTTTCATATGCTTATCAAACGCCGGTCGTCGCTTCGTCGCGTCATCGTCATGTTGACGGGCGCCGACCGGTTGGGCGGCACAGTCGAATCGGCATGTGAAGCGGCGCACCGCGCGTTTGTCGAGTCCTACCACATCTTTCCCGGCGTGTTGAAAAACGCGCGTATTCCGTTTGAACCGATTCCGCTCAGCAACGTAGGCGTACGTATTCAGGAGCGGATCTACGAGCCGTTTAATACCGCCGAGCCGTTACAGCGGCTCGTCGCCGAGTATCAGCCCTGGTGGAAGCGCTGGGGCGCGTCTTGGTTGGCTTCGCAACGACAGGCGCCCGTGGCGCAAACGACGTCGTTTGCGCCGGTCGAGCGCCATCGCCCGGTTGCGCAGGCCGCAGCGCGGGGACGTGTATTCATCAGTTATCGTCGAGAGGGGGGAGCCGAAACCGCGCGATTGATTCGCGGAGCGCTCCAGGAGCGAGGTTGGACGGTTTTTCTCGATGTCGAAGATCTTGACGCGAGCTTCTTTGATGAGCGATTGTTGGGTGAAATCGCGCGTGCGGAGAATTTTCTCGTCGTGCTGTCGCCCGGTTCGCTGGACCATTGCCACTCGCCGCACGACTGGCTGCGACGCGAAATTGGTCACGCGTTACACCTGCGGAAAACCGTCGTGCCGGTGCTCAAGGCGGGGTTTTCTTTTCCATCCGCCGAACGGCTTCCGGAAGATTTGCGAGACCTCCCTCGACGTCACGGCATCTCCTACACGCACGAGTACTTTGCCGCGTTCATCGACAAACTGGAATCGTTGTTGGTGAGATAGTGTGTGGCGACGTCGCACCGCAAGTTCGGTTGAAAGGCATTCTGACCGTTAGATTTGACCGCCGCAGCCACTTTTCGTTGTGGAATCGATCACGATGAAGATCACCCAACTACCGTTTAACCGTTTCATTGGCTTGGAGACTTCGCCAGTCGAAAGTGGCATGCTCATAAGCCTACCCGAGGGGTCACAGTACACCAATCACCTTGGCAGTGTGCATGCAAGTGCCTTGTTGGCCGTTGCCGAGGCCGCCTCAGGCGCCTTCCTTCTACAGCACTTGGGAGACGCGGGCGATTACGTGCCGGTGGTAAGGCGGTTAGAGGCCAAATTTCGCAAGCCGGCGCTGGGTCGCGTATCGGCGCGCGGCGTTGCGACTGCGGTTGAGATAGCGCAGTGGAATGACGATCTTGCCACACGGGGACGCCTGCTTGCGCCCGTTCCGGTCGAGGTCGTGGATACGGCGGGCGTCGTCGTGTTAACGGCCGTCGTGGAGTGGTTTATCGCGCGACGGGACGGCGACGAGTCGGCTCGCTCCTAACAAGCGGCCGCAACCGAGCGATGGAAGGATAGCGATTGAAAAATGTCGCATTCTCGCCGCGAAAACAAACTCGTTCCTCCTGACTGGCGATCGCGTGGAGAAACGCGATCTTGGCGACCGACGGCAGGCTAGGGCTTCTCAATTTTCGCGTATTTTTCGTACTCCTGGGCGACGCGTCCTTCTTTCTCGTCGCCACGGTGAAGCAGCACGCGATACCGAAGGCTGATGCTCTCTCCTGGATTTATCGTGAACGACCCGTTCTGTGCCTTGTCGCCAGTGAAATCGCTCACGCCGAAGGGGTTGGCCGCAAAGAGACCGTACGTGCGGACGTGCCAATAGGTGGGAAACCGGAAGCTGCTAGGGTGGTTCATGATCGCCACGCCCAGGGTATCCCCCTCGACGGGGCCATGGTAGTCGACCCAGGGGGCGCGTTTGCCCCAAGCTTCGCCGTCAGCTTGTCCCTGGTCGTTGATGATTTTCCCGCCGAGCTTAGAGTCAACATTCATCGTGCCGGCGACTCGAATGCCAAACGTGCCTTCCTTCGTATCGCCGAACGTGACACTTCCTTCGGTCGCCTTCAGGGTGATATCGAAATCGATCCAACGTCGGTCGCTGTCGCCGCCGAACGTCAAAATCCGTTCGTCTTCGCAAATCTTCTTACCATCGGGACCCAGCCAATCGTTGCGCGTGATGATCTTGGCTTGCTCTCCTCCTTCCACTTTGACGAACTCGCGATGTGCGATCGTCCCATGGCCTTCGTTCTCATGCCAGAAGTGGGCGCCGTTCACGTCGTCGTGCGTAAACCAAAACGAGCGTTGGTGAATGTGGTCGGTGCGTTCCCCCGGCTTGGCGTCTTCAAGCGGGTACGCGCGCGTCATGGGTTTACCGCCAGGACCAAGCACCGGGTACAAAACGGGCTTAGCGCCGGATTTGGTCAGGTAGCGCGTAAAAAGCTGGCCGTTTAGCGACACCGTGACGCCCTCCGGGTCCTGCTTAACCGTGAGTTCTTCGGCGACGGCCGACGCAACGAGAGACAAAGTACAAGAAAGGGCTAATAGGAAATTGGCGTGAGGCATGACCATAATCCACCGAGGGAGGAATACGACGTCGCGCAAAATCGTTTGCGACGTCTGCCCAAACGGGCCAGTGTATGGTAATCCCTCGGAAACTCGCCTGCTACTGTGTGGCGAAGCGACGTAGGAGCTCGGCGCCGCGCTCAGTCAGCCTTGGCCACCCGTTTGGGCCACTGCAAATAATTGGCGAGTTCTACGTGCTCGAAGGTTTGCAGGTAGTTGTCAGCCTCGCCGATCTTTTTTTCATCGGTGGGCAGGATCCGTTCGGTGATCAAGTGCCGACTGCGGATCTCGACCTCTTTGCCGAACGCCGCCTTGGAAGGAACCGAGCGAATAACCTCTTGCGGCGCCAAACCGTGTTGTGCGAGCTGTTCGTTGAGCTGCATGCGCGCAAACGGCGGAATGTTACCAAGTCGAATCCCGTTGAGTCGCGCATAGCCGTCGGCAAAATCACGATAGCGACGCACGATGCCAGCGTCGCCGGGCTGTAATCCTTTGGCCTCGTACGTTAGCAAAGGGCTTGTCAGCACAACGCGCCGCTGCTGCGAGTCGAACGTTACATCGAAGGAAGGCTCGGCAAGAAAACGGACGTCCGGATCTTTCGAAGCCAGCGCTTCGGCCTTGAGCCGCGCCGAGAGGCGGAGCAAGTCATCGGTGGTTACCGTGGTTTGCACGCGGCGCACGGGGTCGAGGAGTAGGAACCGTCCCTGCTGCACATGGTGGACGGTGACTTCTTTCGGGTCGCCGAGCAAGAAGTCATACACTACGCCGCCACGAAAGATCGTAAGGTATTGTGCGGTCGGCTCTTTCTGTTTGCCCAGAAACACGTCGGTCTCGACGCGAAAATCCTGCGCGTTGACCAGCCCGGGCGCCGCCAGGAATAGCCAAGCTGTCACGGCGATGGTCAGCTCTCGCATTGTCCACCCTCCTCGCGATAGGTGCGAATCGTTTTGGGCGAGGAGCATACGCAAACAGGATGCGGCTCGTCCAGAGCGAACTGGAGGATTTGTGCTTTTTTCTGCACAATTTCTCTTTTAGAATGTGCGGTTTCGCTACTTTGGCGAGTACGAGATTTCTTTTGGCAACAGGTTTTCCGGAATGAACTCGATGATCCCCGTCCGCTTAAGCATCATGATGTTCCTACAGTTTTTCTTGTGGGGATCATGGTATGTGACGGCGTATTTGTTTTTGAGCAAGATCGGTTTTGGCGGGCCGCAGATCGGTTGGACGTACTCGGTTGGGCCGATTGCCGGTATGATTTCTCCTTTTTTTGTGGGCATGGTGGCCGACCGATTCTTTTCGACCGAACGGATTCTTGGCTTTTTGCATATTCTGGGCGGCGTGGCCATGCTTGGTGCAGCCGCCATGATGGGAAGCCATACGCCCATGCCGTTGTTGTTTGGCGAAACAACGATTTCGATTCCCACGCTTGCGATTTCCGAAACGGCCGCCAGCCCGACCGTAATTAACCTGTTGTTTTTCGCCCACATGTTGTGCTTCTTTCCCACTTTGGCGCTGACGAACTCGCTCGCGCTGCACAACATGACGAATCCGGAGAAACAGTTTCCGTTGATTCGCGTATTCGGAACGATTGGCTGGATCGTGGCGGGCTTATTTGTGAGTTGGCAAGGATGGGACGCCGCCGTCAATTTGTTTTACTTGGCGGGCGCCGCGGCGATCGTCATGGGCGTTTACAGCTTCACGCTTCCACATACGCCTCCGGCGGGCAAAGGAAAGGCTGTCACGGCGCGAGAAGTGTTAGGACTTGATGCGTTGGGAATGCTCGCTCGTCCCTCCTATTTTGTCTTTATGCTGAGTTCGTTTCTGGTGTGCATTCCCCTGGCGTTCTACTACCAAATGGCGGCGAAATTTGTGGATCATGCCGGCCTGGCTAATCCGGCGTTCAAAATGTCGTTCGGCCAAATGTCGGAAGTGTTCTTCATGTTTGTGATGCCGCTATTCTTCGCCCGTCTCGGGGTCAAGTGGATGCTGTTTGTTGGCATGCTTGCGTGGATTGCGCGTTATGCCCTGTTCTCTTTGGGCGCTTCGGACGGCGTGGCCGGGATGGTTCTGGGAGGCATCTTGCTTCACGGCATTTGCTACGACTTCTTCTTTGTCACGGGCCAAATCTACACCGACAAGGTCGCGCCGCGAGATATTCGCGCCCAAGCGCAAGGCATGCTGGTCTTATTCACCCTTGGATTGGGCATGCTCATTGGCGCACAAACGGCCGGTCAGGTTGAGAAGGCGTTTACCGCCGATAATGCTGCGGAATTGCAGGCGCAGGCCGAACCCTTGGCCGCACAAATTACTGAGTTGGAGAAGACCGCCGCGTCGGATCCGGCGACGAGTGAACGAATCGCCGATCTGCGTCGACAACGCAGCGAGATCTTGTTGCAATCCGTCGATTGGCGCATGGTTTGGGGCCTTCCCGCAATTGGCGCCGCAATTATTGCCGTGATGTTTGCACTCGCGTTTCGCGACACAACCGACCGCAACGTCAGCGAGGGCGAAGTCGCAAAGGGTCACAGTAAGGAAAGGAATCCCTAGTACGCGCTTCGTCCGATGCGCCGTTGATTCGTTCCGTAAGAAATGGCCTCCTGTCGGCAGTGATGATCCGGCGGAAATCGTCTGTTGACGGTCGCGTAGCGCCGAATAAGCCTAGGCGCCATTCGAGCGGCAGACGACGTTGTATGCGCGACCCGTTGGTTTTTACGCCAGTAGGATTTGCCCTAATAGAGTTCACTTTCAATAGGTTCGCTCTCTGAAATGCACGCAGTATTCCAAGTAGCCCTTTGGTGCCGCACCCTTGCGTGCGTTGCGTTCTTGCTGCTTTTTGCTACTTCAGCACGCGCGGCGGGCGACGCAATCCGCGTTGGGTTCGGTGAAATCGACATTACCCCAACCCTGCGCGACGATCGTCCCGTCTGGTTAGCCGGATACGGGCAAGGACGTCGAGCAACCGGTGTTCATGATCCACTCGTGGCGCGTTGCTTAGTTTTGGATGACGGCCAGCAGCAAGTGGCGGTCGTCTCGGTCGATTTGATCGGCCTGCAGTATCCCGATACGCTTCGCATTCGCCAGAAACTTGCCGATTTTCATTACGTCTTGGTTTCAAGCACGCACAATCATGAAGGCCCCGATGTGATCGGTATTTGGGGGCGCAACCCTGTCACGCGCGGCGTGGACGATGAATACGTTACTTGGGTGGTTGACCGGGTTGGTGAGATGGTGCGCAACGCCCAGAAGCAAATGTTCGAAGCGACGGCGTCATTCGGAACGGCCAAGGACGACAACTTGCTCCGCGATAGTCGCCAGCCCTATGTATTTGACGGCGTTCTTCGTACTTTGGTTTTTCAAAAGGAGGGCCAGGATCAACCTGCCGGGATCGTGGTGCAATGGAACTGTCACCCCGAAGCGCTGGGTTCAAAGAATACGCTCATCACGGCCGATTTTCCTTGGGCCACCGTGGCAGCCCTGAAGGCGAAATATGGCTGCCCCGTGGTTTACCTGACCGGCGCGGTCGGCGGCCTGATGGCGCCGCCGCGCGGGAGGTTTCAGAATGCCCAGGGAACTACACTCGACGAAGGGCAATTTGAGTTCGCTCAATTCTACGGAGAGGCCGTCGCCAAACTTGCCAATGACGCCATTGACGCCGCGACGCCGATTACATTGGCGCCCTTGCACGTTTCAGCCAAACCGATCGCGATTCCGCTACAGAACCCCATGTATGGGGCCGCGCGGTCGATTGGCGTGTTAAAACGGACGGCACGTCAATGGACGGGCGACGCGGAGAAGTTGGGAGAAGTGGTCCCCTTATTGTCGAATTATCAAGGCACGCTCGGCTTAGAAACCGAGGTGGCCTATTTGCGGTTCGGAGAACTGCACGTCGCTGCGATACCGGGAGAACTCTATCCTGAACTCGTGTACGGCGAATTCCAATCGCCGGTTGATCCAAACGTTGATTATCCGGACGCTCCGCTTGAAAAGACGGTTGCGGACCTCATGCCCGGCGAGAAATGGATGTTCCTCGGCCTAGCCAACGACGAAATTGGCTACATCATCCCCAAAACCCAGTGGGATACGAAACCGCCCTACGCCTCCGGGCGGACGGACGACCCGCAGTATGGCGAAGAGAACTCGGGCGGCCCGAATGTAGCGGCGGCGATTCATCGCGAGTCGCTCGCGGTTCTGCAGAAGCTACACGAAATCGCTCCGTAGAGCATCCAATTGTTGTAACCCTGGAAGTAAATGGGAGACGGCAATGATGGATACGCCATTGTATGAAGAACGGCAACTGATCGCCGGTTGGATGATAGGCCTGATTGTCGCCACCACGGCGGCTTCGATTGGAGTGGCGGCCGTAGTCGCGGATGCGGCAAAGGACCCCAT
>CAUJHS010000068.1 GCA_963204915.1 Planctomycetota bacterium
CGACTCAAGGGAGCCGTCGGGACGCGAACAACGCACATCGGTATCGGACACGACGACGGTGAAGTCGCTTTCCGGTTTCAGGTTTGGGCCATCATCCGACGCGGTCGCTTTCGCCCGTAGCCTGGCGACCAGACGATTGGAAAATCGCTTGGCGGCCCAGCGGGGATACAACCCGATCATGCAGTAAACCAAAACCCCCACGACCACGGCGAAAATCAAGGCGTAGGCATCCATGATTGACTCCTGAACCAAGGACGGTTTCCTGCGCAGCCTTGTTGAGAAGGGCCCGCAGCGGCATTCCAATTTTTAGCACGGATCAAGCACGTGCGAGTTCTTTTTTGACCCGGCGGGGTGTTGGCCCGCCGTGGTGGAAACGGTGGGGCTTCACTTGCCAGAGTGGCGGGGATTTGGCGAACCGCTCCGTTCTCGCGGCGAGCCGGCTTCTCGCCTGGCGGCAAGCCGGGACGGTGGGAATTTCGGCGGAGCATGAGGGTAGAGTCTCCTGAGGGGTTGATGTTCGGCGCCCGCGACGACGCTTCGGAACGATCGCTCGAAGGAAGGCGGGCGCACGAAGGATGGATGGAAGAATGATGGAGGAGGGACGCTGCGGAAAAGGGCCCTTTTTCCGCGGAGCGGGGAGCCTAGCGGCGCTGGCGCCTGCGCGCGAACGGCGGCAACGCGGACCCGGCTCGATTGGAGGAGCTTGCGGCGGAGGGAGGAAGCTGCGGGGCGAACCCTCCTGTTGAGGAACGGAGCAACGAAGGCCGTATCGGTCGGCTGGTTCGCCGCGGCGCATCTGCTCTGGCCGCACGTCTTTATTATAATGAACAAATGTACAAAAGCAAGTCTTTTTTCGCTACCGAGGCGCATCTGATTCCAAGTTACGTCAGCACGTGTGTTCCATCTTGTTTATAATTCATCGTAAATTTACGCATAATTTTCGCATGACACGACAATTCCTCGCGCCGTAACTTTTCTTGAAAAAAGATTTTCTCTGATCCGAGCCGGAAGCGTCAGCGACGGCACGCTCTGATCCGAGCGACGGCACGCAGTCAGCAAAGCGGCGCGACAGCAGCCTTTCTTGGTTCTGGGCGATATGATGAACGGAGCTTTCGTTTCGCGTGGTAGAATCGCCGGTCATCATTTTTATGCTTTACGAATGGTATTTGCGGCTGAGCCGCGGGCGCCGCTGGTTCAGCCGCGATGAATGGATCGCCCGCGTGCTGGGGCCGGCGGAAGAAGGGCTTTCGGGCGCCGAGCCGGGGTTGGTGTTGGTGCAAATCGACGGCCTGTCGCGCCGCCAATTGGAGCGAGCGCTGGAGCGCGGCCGGATGCCGTTTCTGCGCCGCTTGTTGCAACGCGAACGCTACCGCCTGCACGACTTTTACTCCGGCTTGCCGGCCACCACCTTCGCGGTGCAAAGCGAGCTATTCTACGGACTTAGAACCGCGGTGCCGGCGGTTGGTTTTCGCTTGCGTCACTCGGGCGAAGTCGACATGATTCTCGATCCGCCCGACGCGGAGCGTCGCGAAGCAGAAATCGCCGCCCACAATGGACCTCCGCTTTTGGCCGGCGGAAGCGCCTATGGCGACGCCTTGAAAGGTGGGGCGGCCGAGCCGCATTTTTGCGCTCCCACGCTGACGCTGCGAGCCATGCTAAGCGGCGTTCGCTGGCGACGGCTTCCTGGGCTGCTGGTGCTGTATTTTCCCACGGTGCTGCGCATTTTATGGGACGCATTTCTGGCCCTGTTCGAAGCAACCGCCGAAGCCTGGAAAGGTTACCAACAAGGATACTCGTTCTGGCAGGAGTTCGCGTTTATTCGCAACCGCGTGGCGGTCGATATCGTCCTGCGAGAATGGCAAACGTACAAGGCGAAAATCGATGCGCTGCGCGGCTTGTCCATCATTCATGTGAACTACCTGGGTTATGACGAGAAGGCCCATCGTCGCGGTCCGAAATCGGCCTTCGCGCATCGCTCGTTGCGCAGCGTGGATCGATCGATCCGCCGAATTTGGAATGCGGCGGCCCGGTCGTCGCACCGAGATTACGAAGTGTGGGTTTACGGCGATCACGGCCAGGAACAAACCGCGCCCTGCCCGCACAAGTTTGACCGCGAACTTGGCGAGGCGGTTCGGCCGATCATCGAGCGATTCGTCCCTCCGCTCAGTGAAGACGAACCGGCGTTTGAAATTGCGGCGATTGGTCCGGTCGGTTACATCTATCCGCGCGAGCCGCTCACTCCGCGGCAAGCGGCGGAAGCGGCCGAAGCGCTGGTGCGCGAAGCCCACGTTCCCACAGTGTTGTACAAAAACGAGCAAGGCCGCATGGCCTTTTGCAACGGCGCCGGGCGCGCCGGCGTGCTGCCCGAGCAAACCGCCCAAGCGGTCGGGTCGGATCATCCCTTCTTGAATGACCTGACGGAAGATTTGTTGGCCATGTGCCAACATCCCGAAGCGGGGCAACTGGTGCTCTTGGGCTGGCTGCCGGGAGAGGAGCCGATCAGCTTTGTGCTGGAGAATGGCGGTCACGGCGGACCGGGGCTTGCCGAAACGCGCGCGTTCGCCGCCCTGCCGGTCAACGTGCCGCCGCCAAAAACCGGATACTTTCGGCCGCTCGACTTGCGCGCCGCAGCACTGAGGCGTTTGGGACAACCGGCCGACTCGGCAGCGCCCGAACCAGCGGCCTCGGCGCCGGTGGCGGCCAAGACGAACCAGGCGTTATGGATCCACGCTTCCACAACCACGGCCGTTCGCGTGGCCACGTACAACGTGCATAGCTGCATTGGCCTGGATGGGAAAATGTCGCCGCATCGGATTGCGCGGGTGCTGGCCCAGTGCGATGCGGACATCATCGCTCTGCAAGAATTGGATGTGCGCCGCCAACGAACCCATGGCCGAGACCAGGTGGCCGAAATCGCCCAAGAGCTGAACATGGCCTATCAGTTCTTTCCCGCGATTCGCCGAGCCGATGAACAATACGGCGATGCGATTCTCAGCCGCCTTCCGATGCGCCTGGTTCGTTCGGGGCTTTTGCCGGGGGTCACGGCTTCGCGCCGGGTCGAGCCGCGCGGCGTGGTGTGGGTCGAAGTGACCGTCGGCTCGCTCCGGCTGCAAGTGCTGAACACGCACCTGGGGCTCAACGATCAAGAACAGCAATTGCAAGTGGCCGCGCTGCTCGGGCCGGAATGGCTGACGCATCCCGACTGTCGCGAGCCGTTCCTGTTATGCGGCGACTTGAACTTCGGACCACGCTCCAAAACCTATCGCCTGCTGGCCGCGTGTTTGCAGGACGTGCAGCTTCACAACGGCCAACGGCCGCAAGCCACATGCCCCAGCCCTTTGCCGTTGGCCCGGATCGATCACATCTTTTTCAAAGGGCCGCTGCACGTGCAAACCGCAGCGCCGGTTAAAACCCGGCTCACGCGGCAGGCGTCCGATCACCTGCCCTTGGTGGCCGAGTTGAAATTGACCTGACCGCGGCGCTCCTGGCATTCGTCGCCAGCAGCCCTTCTAGCGACAACGCCGCAACCAAGCCCACGAACCGGAGCGTCGAAGACTCGGCCCCAACCACCGGTCGCCAAGTGGTGCGGCAATTGGGCCTGTGCCCGGTCTGCCGGCAAATGTTGCAAACGGAGGAGGAAAATCACTTGCATCATCGAGATGGGAACCATCAGAATAATGCGATTGAAAACCTGATGCTGTTCCATCCCACGCGCCCTCGGCAACACCACGCCGCACGAGGAAGACGCATTGCCCTGCCGCGGATGAGGAGAAATGCTCTTGGACGAGAATACGCTTAAACTCGGCTCCTGCGTTTTTCCAATCAACAAGGCGACCTTTCGTTATATCAAAGACAATGGCGAGGGACGCGCTGGGTGGGAATTTGGGTAGTGCGCTATTTTGAATGACTAGGTTGGTCACGACTGCCATTGACCGCCGCTCCCCTCGATTCTAAACTCTCGCGCCGCCACGGAGGGGATGCCATGAGAATGCTTGCCGTGCTATTCGTTCTTGTGACGACGGGAGGTTGCATGACGCCGCCGCCCTTATCTTGGCTAGCGCGCCCTTTGGAAGAAGCGTACATCAGGTCCGAACAAGAAGCTCGTCAAACAAGTCCTGAAACGACCAAAGCCGATCCGTAACCCCCGCCATCATCGCCGCTGGCCTGCGGCGCTTCCCCGGCCTTCCGCTCCAATCCGGGTAGCGAAAGCGGCGAAAAAAGGGTCAGGAGCATATACCGGTTTGAATCACTGATTTTTTGACCAGACTCGCGTGAGCAATTGAGCCCGCAGTGTGCAAGGAAAGTGTTAACACGATGGCTAAATATGCTCCTGACACCTTTATTTATTCACCTTTATTTATTCAGTCCGATCGTGGAGGGGTTGCACTCGTCGTGCAACACCGCGTCCTTCACGGGCGTTTGTAGTGCTTGAGCGACGTGTGGTGAAAGTCGCCAGCGTCGTTCTGAGGGGGCGGCGTCGCCGCCGCCCTGCTACCCGGCGGCATCAAAAAAAACGATTGCGGTTTTAGGGGGCTGATGATGCGCTTCTGGTGGTTTAACTTTTGGTTCTACGGTTGGAACGGTCTCGGTATCGTTTGGTTCTTGATCGGTAGTATAACCGGACTTTTGACCTTCATTGTCACATCCCGGTTCTATGGAGAGTCGATTTGGACAAAGACCGTTTCGTGGATCGTGTGGGGCGCAACAATTTTGTTAATCGATTTGGTGTATCGCATCATAATGCGCAAGGTTTTTGGTAAAAAGGCGCTGGTTCATCCCGAAACCGGAGGTTGGGGTTGCTTCTTTTTTCCGATGTGGGTCATTGGGATCGCCATCCTAGCAGGAGCAAGTCAAATCTATTCAACGCGTTAATGTACGGAGCAAGGGTTGCCCCTACCATAAATCGCTTCGGAGCGCCGGTTGGCAAGCGTTGCCTATCCAGTCGCTCAACCGGACACGGCCCCAGCATCGTTTGGGTTTTCAGCACGTCCAACCGGCCGTGCGGGTTAGCTTTGGCGTTCGCCGACGACGAGATGATATGCACCGCGTTGCTTTCCTTGTCGTGCTATTCGTCGGGTGTGTTTCAGCACCGAGCCCCATGTCGAACCAAGGTGAACAAGACCCGTGGGTGATTCGCACCGATTTCTCGGATGATGAGAAATGGGCGGCTGTCCGTAATCTGATCGCCGCTCCGCAGACCGCGGTCGGCCAAAAGTTTTACGCCTACGTCCAATATGTGAGCGACGAGAAGTACGCGGACATGGATTGCCCCGAACTCGTTCATTCGCTCCCGGACGACTATCCAGGGTTCTTTTGCTTCGTCGTCGACTCAAAGACCTTGACTGACGAGGGACACCCCGTTCTAGTCGTCGGTTTCTCGCCGAACAGCGACCGGCTGGAAGACTATCAGCGGTCTCCCAGAGAGACGCCGTTAACGGAGATCCGGACGTTCCGGGCAATCCCGTCGGCGATTCAAAGCATTCAGAACAACCTCTCGATCGCCAACATGGACTTCGAGGAATTTGCGAACTCCGTCGACGACGATGGAGTTTTCCGGGGTTTTGCGCGATAATGCCGGCGAACCCGACGTTGCACGCAACCGGGCGGCAGCGTTGGTCTTGGACTCAACATCAAACGCGCCCGCCGCGAACTTGGTCGTTCGGCGGAAATGATTCTTCCCTGTTTCTAAAGCGAAAACTCGTCACTCGCTGGGTGAGCCATTGGAAGTCACGTTCGAGTTTCTGAACCGCGAGGGAATGCTCCTCAATCGAGTGGTGCTCCCGCGAGCGTGCGATCAGAGCCGCGCACTCTTCATCGGAGTATATTCGCGAAGTCACTTTGCCGACTTCAATGCATTTCTAGAAGTCTTATTCCGGATCTCCGCGATCACGCAGGATTGGTACACCTACGGCGATCTTGAGAGCGCCTACCGCTGGTATTCTGACACCTATGCGGGCAAGCTCTCATCGTGGCTAAAAACGGCCAACCGCGCGCAAGGCTCGCTTCGGGATTGGCTAGCCTGTAAACAAATCGATGTCGATCTGGATCTTGTGCCTGAAGAAATATGGGGTGAGTTATTCTGGGATGGCGACGAGCACGAATTTACGCTCGTTGCTCGTTGTCCGGACATTTACGTGGACGTATTCGTAGCCGACAGAACTTGAGGCTTCTAAGTCTAGTAGGGTGGGCTGTGCCCACCACGGCCTCGCGAAAAATTTGGCCTTGCGGCACGTGGGAACTGAGTTTTTGATGGGCGAAGCCCACCCTACGCGATTATTATCCCTGCTTGTGACTTAGGGCCGAGGCGAGGCGTACTTTGATGACACACCGCAAGAATGTTCTGACAATCATTGGAGGCGGTACGGTTGGTGCGATCATCGCAGGGGTTTTGGGCGCGATTACTGGAATCGCGATTTATTTCGGGTATTTCCACATCGAGGATCCGCCAAATACAAGCGATACGTTTACTGGATTCGGTCACTTATTTATTAACCTATGGAACGGCGCCGTATGTGTTTTCTGGGGTGGAGTCGTTGGGGCGATTATCGGTTCGCTTGTAGGCATGCTTCTGGTTGGTCGGTCAACCCCGCACAGCAACAAGCCGGATCAATAAGCTAGGTCCGACTGTGCCTGACGGCGGCAGGGTGCGACCGGTCGAAGTTTGGTAGATTGGGCTGCGCCCACCACGGCCTCGCCAAAGAACCGGCCCTGCGGCAGGGTTGGGACTGAGTTTTGACGGGCGAAGCCCACCCTGACTGACTGACGTCGCCGAACTGCCCGCTCAAGTTGATGCGGCCCATCGTGGCGGGTATCTTGAAGTCAGGGCCATTCCGGGCCGCACAATAGAGCGGGAGCGTTCGCCGTTCGAATCAAGAGGGCCGTCGAAATGATCGAATTCATTCGTCGATTGCTTGGCAAGGAGGGCGCTAGCAAGGTTGAACCGCCGACTGGCAAGACGGGCAATCAGCTTACTTGCAACGACTTCGCAGCGTCGTCCTCGGAACTCGCGATGAAGGGCGGACCGGAATTCGCTGACTTTTGCGCATCGCACGGGTCGTGTGAAATCAAAGCCGAGGTGCTCGAAAAATTCAAAGCTGTTCTCGCGAAGTACCCCGTTACCGACGAAGAAGAGTATGACCACTTTGCCGTGGTGGTTCGCGATCGGCTAATAGCGCAAGGCCTTCTCCCGAAGGGCGATCCAGAACGCTACCAATACAAGGTCGCGCAGTGGGCGCCGCTCATGGCAAACCAAGCGTAAATCGGTGTTCAACCCGCGTGCCGCTGCTTGCATCAAGGCGCGTTCCATGCCTAATCAAACGCTCAAGTTGCTGTCGCCGAGCCACGCGGGTTAGGTCATAGTCGTCTCCGGCGGTGCAACTTAGCGTGAGCGTTCGGCGTCGTGGCGCGTTCACCGAGAGCGCCAGACCACGCAAACACGTGAACCATGCCATTCACGAAGACCATACCGATCCTGAGGATTCTCGACGAAGCCAAGGCTAAGGAGTTTTACATCGACTTCCTTGGTTTTCATCTCGACTGGGGCAACCGAGCCACGGGAGCGTTATTCATGCAGGTATCGTTGGACGAGTGCGTGCTGCACTTGTCCGAACACAGCGGTGACGCGAGTCTCGGTGCGGCGGTCAAGCTCCATACGGACAAAATCGAGGAGTACGTACAGCAGCTGGTCGCCAAGGAATATCCACCGGGGGTCGCAGAACAGGATCCGGGGGTCGCAGAACAACCTTGGGGTAGTTTGGATATGGTGCTTGTCGATCCGTTCGGCAACCGGCTCATTTTCACGAACGCAAGTGCCCCCGTCCCCCGTGGCTCTTCAAACTACTCGCAGTGACAGTAATGCCTAACCGGGGCCCTCGCGAACTGATGGCAAAGCGCCGCCTCCAGAATCTGGACACACTCGAAGGCGACGAGTGGGGTCCTCCGACTTACGATTCGTATCTCGTGACGACCTGCCACCGTCTTCGTAAAAAGCCCATTGGAGAATTTACCACCGAAGATTTGCGTATCATGATTGGCCAGGACATTGGCACATTGTTCCTCGTGCCTTTGGCTCTCGAAAAGCTCACGGCTGATCCTCTCGCCGAAGGGCACTTTTATCCCGGCGACCTACTTTGCTCGTTGTTGAACCTGCCTCTTGAGTTCTGGCAACGTCATTCCGACTTCCGTTCACAGCTCGAATCGATCATTGCCAGCATCCCCGATAGTCCTCATTTCGTCACCGAGGCAATCGAGGTCTACCGCAATCGCTTCGCCTAACGAAGTCGCTCAACTTGACGTGCCCGCCAATTGCGGTTTTGTTATACGGTTGGCGTGTCTCTGGCGAGGCACGCAAGTTCGCCTGGCGTTGGACGTTCGTCGCAGTAATCTTGCTATTGTCGATTCTTCGCGCCGGAGGCGCTCTTTGTCTGTTGCGCCTCAATCCGGACCTGGGCGCTGAACGATAACAAATGAATGCTTCGTAGCTGTTAACGGAAAATCGCCCGACTCCGAAGCGATGCAAAGCGAATGGCCAGATTCAGTATACGAACGCTGCTATTGCTCATTACCGTGGCGGCGCTGTGGTTATCAACGGTCGCGGGTTACGAGAGTGCGCGCGACGTTCAAACGCTTCTCGTGCTTTCCGTTCTCGTTGGGTCGTCCGTTGCAGCGATAAGCTATGACGGACGCCGCCGTGCGTTTTGGGTGGGCTTCTTTCTTACCGTCCTAATGACGGGCCTGGATCGCAAATTTGGTTTGCCTTGGGCTGAGCGCCTGCTGAATGAGTACGGCATGCGTCAAAACTTGCCGAACGGCTCTCTGAATCACACGTATATGTTCTTGATGTCCACAATCCACGCCGTGGTGGTGGTGCTGACCGCAACGGTGATGGGGTGCTTGGGAGTCCTGGTTTATGGGGCAATCGACAAGCCAAGCAATCGGTTCTCCCGTGATGCGTAACAACCCGCTCAAGTTGATGCGGCGGAGGGCTGGTGTGCATTGCGTTGACGACGAAAAGCGGTGGCTGGCGGCGGAGCCAAGTAGGGTGGGCTGCGCCCACCGCTGCCTCGCCAAAGATTTGGCCCTGCGGCAAGGTGGGTACTGAGTTTTTGGTTGGCAAAGCCCACCCTACCTGACTGATACCTTTTCCTTTTTCGGTTCGTTCCAATATTCGGCGGTGGAGGTGAATCGATGCGGGAGTTTGTGGTGGACCTGACCAACGTCGCCACGTACGCAGATTTTGTCGCGGCCTTCAATGTTGGTTTTTGCGAATCCTGCAAGGGTCACTGGCATGGCCAAAGTTGGGATGCGTTCCACGACTACTTGTCGTGGCCCGAGGAGGAGCGATTCCGGTTGGTTTTCAAAGGTTGGGAAGGTTGTTGCGGCTTGCAAGCCGAGGACCGAAGGATGGTTTGCAAGATTCTCGCCGACAACCCCCATGTGGAGGTGGTGTTTGCGTAACAAGATCGCCGAATCCTGCGCTCAACCCGACACGGCCCTGCAGGCGGCTTGAGATGATCGCCTGATTTCGCGTCGTGCGGGTCGGCTCGTGGTTATCCGAATTGGAGAATGAGTGGTGGATCTCCGTCCCCCCCTAGCGCTGATTGGCTGTCCGGAAAAAGACGTTGGCGCCATCGAAAGCCGCTTGGCCAAGGCGGCGCTTAACCTGCGGCCCAAAGGAACCCTCGAGAACGGAGATCGTGTCCTGTTTTGTATTTCTGCGAGCCACGGTCCGACCGCAGGAACGCGAACATCCCTCGAGTCGCTGCAGGGGAAATCGATCATCCCGATCGCCATTGTTCTGACCTATGCCGATGTGGTCACGGATGATTCTCTCCGTGAGCTAATCAACTGCGAGGAGCGGGCTCTTCTGGCGACCGTGCTTCCCGAGAACGTCGTCGATGCCTTACCGCTGTTGCTCGACCTCGATCCTAACTTGGTTCACAAGATATCGGAACTGACAAAGAGCGCCTTGTGTGAGGTGCGATGTGCCCATGCTTCCTAAGGTAGCCTGCGTGGCGCGGACCCGTTACGCTCTAGAGGTGCGAATGAGCCGATTTCCTCCGGTGAAGGAATTCAGCCAAGTCGCGCTTCAGGCAGAGCCAGAAGCGGACGTCTTTGGGGGCGACTGCCGTGGATCGAATTGTTTCGCAGATGGAAGCATTCTTGCTGCCCGAGTTGGAAAGGCGCAGGGAATTATTGACTCACGACACCAGGTTTACGGACGCGAGAGTTGTATCCCTACGCCATGCCGCGGTTGTGCATACGATCGCCCTAGGCTGTCATCCGGTCAGCATGGCTAGTCCGGAGGACAGTTACAGCATCCACGTGAACGTCATCGGCATCTCCGGGATTAGCCTGCGAGGCTTTGCCGAATGGACACAACCGTTTATCCTTGGACGCCTTCCGGGCTTCAGTATCAACGAGGCGAAAACTCCTTCTGTCCGGTTAACGGCAGAAGAAGAATTGGAGGAGTTTCTGGCGCACTTACCGGCCTTGCTCAAAGGGTTTGAGCGCGGCTTGCGCCGAGGTAGGCCGCCGTCAGCCTGGAGACAGCGATGGAACAGTTGCGTTTATAGTAGAGATTAGCCAAGTAGGGTGGGCTGTGCCCACCACGGCCTCGCCAAAGATTTAACCCCGTGGCACAGTTGGGGACGGAGTTTTTGGTGGGCGAGGCCCACCCTACCTGACTTCAGCGCGAGGGCGATCGCGCCCGTTGTGGAAGCGTTGTGCGCGGCGCTCGCTGTGCGAAGGGGATTGTCGAAGGGGTTATTCCGCCACGTGAACACGGGAGAAGAAGGCATGGTATTCTGGCGAAAGCGCAAGCCGAGCGTCGAACTGTCGATCGAAGCCGACCGAGTGCTGCGCGAGGCGGTTGAGGAGCACAACCGGAAGAACGACGTGCTGATGCGCGAGTGGTCGTTCAATGCGATTGCGGAGTGGAATTGCGACCAAGACACCGGTCGGTTTGTGATGACGACGCATGACGGGGCCACGGTGACCGCCGATTTTCAGGCCGTGGGGAGTTATGAAAAGCGCAGTAAGACCTGGGAATGGGCCTGGAACAATCCGCATATCGACAAGCGTCTTCGCGTGGACTCACAAAAGGTCAAAACGTTTGGCGAGCAACAAGGGATTAACTATCTGACGTTGCCCATGTTCACGGTTCCCAAGCTCGAGTTCGTGACGTATCTGGCGGCGATCGCTTCGCGCGTCACCAACGCGCAAGGCGCCTTTCCGGGAGATATCGGCGACCTGGTGCTATGGGTCACCCTCAAGAACCTGCGCCGTACGTGAAGCCAAGTAAGGTGGGCTGTGCCCACCATTGGCCCGCTAAAGACTTGGCAATGCGGCACAGTGGGGACTGAGTTTTTGGTGGGCGAAGCCCACCGTACCTGACTTCCATCGCTTTGATATTCGGCTTGCGAACGCCCAGCCAGAGCGAGACTTTCCCCTCTTTGCGGAATGACGAATTCTTGGCCAAAGTTCACTGGCGATCAGTAGCCGCGATTGCGAAGGTAAGGCGGCACAAATGCTTCAAAGCGCTGGTTGTCCTGAATGGTGAAGAGGCGGCGCAGGTCGTTATCGCTAATGGTGTTGGGCGCGACGCTCACGCTGCCATCGGTAAAGAGCGCCGTGAATCCATTCTTGCGCAAGCCGCCTAGCCCGCGGCGGGGCGATTGAGGGTCGAATTCCCAATCGTCGGGCCGGGTCCAAATGGCAGCCTCCGAGGGGTCGGCCTCGATCACCGCCACCGTATTCGCCGTTCCATCGGTGACATGGGAAATGCCCACGCCGCGCCCTCCCGCGTTGAACAGAGTGCGCCGTTGTTCCCATCCCTCGCCCTCTCCGGGAAACGCGCCCAATACGGCCAGGTAAACCGTCTTTCCCGGCTCCAACGTGACGCCCGGCGCTTGGTAGATTGCAGGCATTTGGGAAATCAAAGCCTTGTTTTGCGGGCTATCCCAAGGCTGGTTGAAGTCGAACCGCTCGTACAACGCCTGCTGTTCCATATACGGAAGAAGGCGCACGCGCCAACTCAGGCCAATGCCCAAGGACTTGTCTTCGCTCCCCGCCAACGGAAACGACTTGAACATGTCGTGGTAATTGTGCAGCCCCAACCCGATCTGCTTGAGGTTATTGGAAGACCTGGCCACGAGCGCCGCGTTCCGTGCGGCTTGGATCGCGGGAATCAAGAGCAAGAGGAAGACAACTACCGTGGCCGCTATGCCCAAGAGCGAAAGCAAAATGCCCGAGATCGCCAATCCCGTCCCCCGAAGCAATCCGTTGCTTTGGCGAATCTCTTTGATCGCCAACAGCCCCAGAATCAAAGACGGAATCGCCGCCAGTATCGAAAAACAAAACGACAACAAACCACAAACGAGGCTGGCAACGGCCTTGCCGCTGGTCTGCGTCTTCGAAGGAGTGAAGGCTTTATCTTCCATAGTTCCATAACACAGAAGAGGGGCGAATAACCAACCAAGAGCGTAACCGGCAGGAACAGAGCAAACAACCGTGAATCGAAGCGCGTGCGCGAAAGCCAGGGAACTCCCAAGCGTAGTAGGGTGGGCTGTGCCCACGACTGGCTCAACTAATATTCGGCCCTGCGGCACGGTAGGGACGGAGCTTTGGTGAGCGAAGCCCGCCCAACGGACTACGGATTGCTCTCGAATTGCGCGGTCTCTAAGACAACAGCGTCAAGAGAACGCAACTCTGGAGTGTGTTCTTGGCGCCTTGGTTTGGCGCGGCATGGTTGAAGTTCGTGGGGGGATGCATTAGAGAGATAGTACGCGCCGGGGGTGCGGCGTTGCGTTGTTCGCCCCGCCGCCGGCGAGGTCAGGGTTCTCTCGGAGTTCATTTACTCGTAGCGAGGTTACGATGAAAGCGCGATGGTCTTTGCTCACCGTGTTGGGGCTTGGCTGCTCCTTGTTGCTCGCGGCCGACTGGCCGCAATGGCGCGGACCGGAGCGCACCGGCGTCTCGGAAGAAACGGGCTTGCTTCAGCAATGGCCCGAAGGCGGCCCGAAACTGCTTTGGCAGGCGAAGGATATGGGCTACGGCTACTCGACGCCCGCCGTGGTGGGCGACCGCCTCTACCTGCTGAGCAATGAAGGCGAGAATGAGTTCGTTCAAGCGCGGCAGGTGCAGGACGGCAAGCAACTGTGGTCCACGCCGATCGGCAAAGTGGGGCATCCCGATCAGAAGCCGCCTTACCCCGGAGCTCGCTCCACGCCTACCGTGGATGGCGATGCGCTCTACGCCCTTGGCAGCGACGGCGACCTGGTGTGCCTGGACCTTGAATCCGGCAAGCCGCGGTGGAGCAAGAACGTGCGCACCGAGTACGGCGGGCAGTACGGCGAGTGGGCGTACTCGGAATCTCCCTTGATTGACGGCGATGTGCTGGTCTGCACGCCTGGCGGCCGCGAAGCGACCCTCGTCGCGCTGGACAAGACCGATGGCAAGCTGATCTGGAAGTGCCCCGTTTCGTTCGGTAATGAGCCGACCGAAGCCGCGTATGCGTCGATCATGGTGATGGAGGTCGACGGCGTGCGGCAATACGTGCAATTCCTGAACAAGGCCGTGGTGGGCGTCGAAACGAAGTCGGGCAAATTGCTGTGGCAATACGAACGCACCGCCGAGGGGAGTCCCGCGAACATTCCCACGCCCGTGGTGCGCGAGGGTTACGTTTACACCGCCGCAAGCCGCAGCGGCGGAGGTTTGGTGCAAGTGAGCGCCGCCAATGGCGCCGCCAAGGCCGAAGAAGTGTATTTCAAGCCCGACTTGCCCAAGAACATTGGCGGTTCGGTTCTCGTGGGCGATTACCTTTACGGCACAACGAGCCAATCGGTCATGTGCGTTGAGTTCACCACCGGCGAGGTGAAGTGGCAGCAGCGCGTTCCTCAGGCGGCGTCGTCGGTTTGCTACGCCGACGGCTGCTTGTACCTTCACAGTGAAGCGGGTGAAGTCTCGTTGGTCAAAGCCACGCCGGAAGGCTACCAAGAGCTAGGCCGCTTCACGCCAGCGGAAGGCCCGGACCGCGGCTCGTCGAAAGCCTGGGCGTACCCTGTAGTGGCGAACGGTCGTCTATACATTCGCGATCTCGGATCGCTGTGGTGCTACGACATTCGCGCGCAGTCCGCCGAATAGTTGTAAATCGAAAACCTAAGGGCTGCCGCGTTGACACTCGACGAGTGTCAACCTCGACGTTTCAGACCGTGGGGACCGAGCCAAAAGCGCGTTACACGCACGTGTGACGGCCCCAAGGTGGCGCCCTCGCTCCGCGAGTGCTGGAAACCACTCGCGGAGCGAGTGGACCACAATGAAGAAGTCATCACACCTCGATGAAATACGCTCTAGTTGTTTACGGTTTCAGCACGACTTTGATGCAGTTGTCCTTTTTGTCGCGGAAGGTTTTGTAGGCGTCGGGGCCTTCTTCCAGCGGCAAGCGGTGGGTGATGACGAACGAAGGGTCGATCTCGCCTGCTTCGATTTTGGCCAGGAGCTGGTGATGGTAACGCTGTACGTGGGTCTGGCCGGTTTTCACCGTGAGGGCTTTGTTCATCAAGGCGCCAAAAGGAATTTTGTCGGGAAAACCAATGTAAACACCAGGAATGGATAACGTGCCCCCCTTGCGGCAACACATGATTGCTTCGCGCAGCACATGAGCGCGGTCGGTGGTCATCATGACCGAAGATTTGATCTTGTCGTAAATCGCGTCAATCGCGCCGGCGCCGTGGGCTTCGGCGCCAACGGCGTCGATGCAGCGGTCCGGCCCGCGCCCTTTCGTCATTTCCATGAGCGTGTCGTACACGTCTTGCTTGTCGAAGTTGATGATCTCGCACTTGCCGTGCGCTTGGGCCATGTTCAAGCGCTCGGGCACGCGGTCGATGGCGATCACACGCCCGGCGCCGAACATCCAGGCGCTTTGAATGGCGAACTGCCCGACCGGACCACAGCCCCATACGGCCACCGTGTCGCCTGGTTCAATCTCGGCTTGTTCGGCGGCCATATAGCCCGTGGGGAAGATGTCGGACAGGAACAACACCTTTTCATCGGGCAAGTCGGAGGTGATCTTAATCGGGCCGACATCGCCATAGGGCACGCGCAAGTATTCGGCCTGGCCGCCAGCGTAACCGCCTAGCATGTGCGAATACCCCAGCAACCCCGCGGGCGACTGCCCCATGGTGGTGCGGGCGATTTCGGCGTTCCGGTTTGAGGTGTCGCAGAGCGAGTACAGTTGCTGCTTGCAGAACCAGCAATCGCCGCACGCAAGGCAGAACGGCACGACCACGCGATCGCCCGCCTTCAGGTTCGTCACGGCCTTGCCGACTTCGACCACCATGCCCATGGGTTCGTGCCCAATGACGTCGCCTTTCTCCATCGTGGGCATAAAGCCGTCGTACAGGTGCAGGTCGGAACCGCAAATGGCGGTCGACGTGACGCGAATGATAATGTCGCGCGGGTCTTCAATCTTCGGATCGGGGACGTTATCCACGCGCACATCGCCCGTGCCGTGCCAGCAAATCGCTCTCATAGCTTTCTTCTCCTGGGTTCGGATGCTACGCAAACGAAGTGCAAGTCTTGGGCCAATGCCGTCGCGCCGCAGTGCAAGCTTTCGCCGCCTGGCGCCAAGTTCTAAGCACGCGGAGAGCTGCGCTGGGTCACCCGGCCGACTGCGCCAGCCAAGCTTGCACTTCGGCCAGGGTGGGTAACGAGGGTTGCGCGCCAAGCCGCGTCACGGAAAGAGCCGCCGCGGCTTGGGCAAACTGCACGGCGTGCGGCAAAGCGTCCTGCCGAGTCAAAGCCACGGCGAGCGCGCCGTTGAAAGCGTCGCCCGCGGCGGTGGCGTCGACGGCTTCGACCTGGTGCGCCGGCGATCGCTGGCTGTGCTGAGCGTCGCGCAGGTACACGCCGGCTTCGCCCAGCGTCACCACCACGCACCGGCAGCCGCGCCGGAGCAGCACTTCGGCGGCGCGTTGCGGTTCGGGTTCGCCGGTCAACTGAGTCGCTTCGTGCTGGTTGGGCGTGAGCACGTCGATTAAAGCGTAGAGTTCCTCAGGAAGCGGTTGCGCCGGAGCCGGGTTCAGCACCACGTGCAAGCCGTGGGCTCGTCCCAGCCGCGCCGCGGCTAGAACGGTTTCGAGCGGAGTTTCCAGTTGCAGCAGCAACACGCTGGCTTGCTCGAAGGCGGGAAGCGCCGCATGCACGTCGTCGGTCGAGAGCCGCAAGTTCGCGCCGGGCGCCACGGTGATTTGGTTCTGCCCCTGCGGGCCAACCACAATGAACGCAACACCCGAGGGCGCCGCCGCATCGGTAACGACAAACCGCGTGTCGAGCCCTTCTCGGTTCAAATGGTTGAGGGCTTGCTGGCCGTGTGCGTCACTTCCCACGCGACCGACGAACGTGACGGAAGCGCCCAAGCGGGCCGCCGCCACGGCCTGGTTGGCGCCTTTCCCACCGGCTGCGGAGGTGAGATCGCCGCCAAGCACGGTTTCACCCGGCCCCGGCAAACGCGGAGCGCGGATAATCAAGTCGGTATTGGATGAGCCAACCACAATCAGGCGCGAGGGGGTCATGCCTCGATTCTAACGACATTTTGACGGCGCTTGTCCGCCGGACGAGGCAAAAACGGATTAGCGCCGTGTGGCCGCTTTGGGCGTGCTGTGCAAAACGGTACGCCATGCGGACCTCCCCCGCCTCTTTGGACTTTTGGAGCACCGCCATGTTTCGTTCGATTCTCGGTTTGACCCTGGTGACCGTTCTGGCGTTGGTGGGCGACGTTCGCGCCGAGCTGCCCGAACTGACTTTTGAAAAAGTGGTTTCAACGGAAGGCCGCTTCGTGATCGCGATGCCGGGCGATCCGCAAATCCAGTCGGAAGTGATGGACACCAAAGCAGGCAAGATCGACTATCACCAGTTCCTCGTCCCGATTGGCAACGAGCACCTGTTCATGGTGGGTTACTTCGAAATGCCGGAAGAAATCGTGAACGGCCGCGACCCGCAGGAATTGCTCAAGGCGTTTCGCTCGGGCGCACGGGCCAATGCTGCGTTCCTTAACGATCATGCCGTCTCGGTCGGCGAAGCGGCGACCCCGGGCCTGGACTATCAAGTCGTGGCGGGCGATTACTACGTTCGCGAGCGTATGCTGGCCCAGGGAACGCGGTTCTATCGGCTGATTGTGGTGGGTTCGAAAGACAACGTGCTTTCGTCCTCGACCGATCAGTTCCTCGATTCGTTCCGATTGATCAAATAAATGCGAGGCCTGCCTCGCGCCACGCGTGTCCCGCCGAATACGGTGTTCGCGTGTTCCGCAGGACGGCGCCGGTCCAAGCGCGGCGTATGCCGCGTGGTTGCCGATTCTCGCAACGGCTGGGTAAAATGGGGCGATAGGCCCACAAGGCGCCGCTTGGGCGCTTCCCCCGTTGCTTGGATGACACCATGACTCGAACGTTCGCCCTCGGTGCGGCTTGCCTTCTTTGTGCGGGAGCCGCATTCGCACAAGAAAAAGCGGGCTCGGAGAAGAGCGCACTCGGAATGAGCGCCGTCAAACCCGCCAAAGGACCGTATGTTGAGACGGATCAAGGCTATATGGTTCCCTACTCCGTGAAGATTCCTGGCACGGAGGCGTCATTCGACATGATTCCGATTCCCGGCGGCACGTTCCAGTTGGGAAGCCCCGAAACCGAGGAGGGCCGCACCGACGCCGAAGGCCCCCAAATCACGGTGACCGTCGAGCCATTCTGGATGGCCAAAACCGAAGCCACCTGGGCCGAGTACAAAGAGTACATGAAGATGTACGCGGCGATGAAAGGCTTCGAAACCGCCCAGATGCGCAAAGTGACGGACGCCAATCGGATTGATGCGGTTACGGCCCCCACGGAACTCTACGACCCCAGCTTCACCTACGAGTTCGGCGAAGACCCGCAACTGCCGGCCGTTACGATGACGCAGTTCGCCGCCAAGCAGTACACGAAGTGGCTTTCGGCCATTACGGGGCAACAGTTCCGCTTGCCCAGTGAAGCCGAATGGGAGTACGCCTGCCGCGCCGGCTCGAAGACCGCCTACTCGTTTGGCGAGGATGCGTCGAAACTTGATGACTATGCCTGGTTCTCGGACAATTCCGACTATCAACCGCACAAAGTGGCCCAGAAGAAGCCCAACGCCTTTGGCCTGTACGACATGCACGGCAACGTGTGGGAATGGGTTCTCGACGAATATCGCGAAGACGGCTACGCCGAGTTCAAGGGCAAATCGCTCAAAGCGGCCGATGCGGTCGCCTGGCCGACGCAAGCCTACCCGCGCACGGTCAAAGGCGGCTCTTGGGACGACGGCGCCGAGAATTGCCGTTGCGCTTCGAAACTGGGTTCTGACGATGAAGAGTGGAAGAACGAAGACCCCAACCTGCCGCTAAGCCCGTGGTGGTTCACGACCGACCCCTCCCGCGCGGTGGGCTTTCGGGTGATTCGTCCCTTAAAGGCGTCACCCAAGACGGAAATGGCGAAGTACTGGGAGGCCGACACCGAAGACGTGAAGGCGGATGTCGAAAACCGCCTGCTGGAAGGCCGCGGCGCGCTGGGCGTGGCTGATCCGTCGCTCCCCGAAGCGGTGAAGCAACTTTCCGAAGAATAGCGTTGCGGCGCGTCGTACAGCGAAGCGCCGCGATCATCGCAGGCGCTTTTGCAAACTCCGGACATCAGCCGTTGTATGCTAGCGCACGGTTGCTTGATCGGTGACGTAAGAACCGCACGCTACCGCGGGGCGGCTAAATTCAAAGCGCCCCGTGCCGCCGCTCCCTGTTCGAGAGCGGCAACTTCGCCCGACGAAACGCGGCTTTGCTCACGCGCTGCGTACCCGCTTGATTGCCGCGGCACTGGCGTCAGGGATGTCGAGTCCAATTCGCCAGTGCGATGCGGCAACGTGCAAAGATTCTTCCTACATTCCGTACCGCAACCGGTGCGCGAAATTAACTTCGCGATTCTTCGACGGAGGGAACGCGGGCGGGAAACGCCGCGGTGAAGATCACGAACGCCGCCGCGGCGATGGCGGCGCTACTGAGCCAAATGCCGGTCCAGTCGCGCACCTGGGTGCCGCCGTCCTTCGTGGCGAACTCGATCAGCCCTGCGGTGCTGGACACGCCCAGCGTCTCGCGTAGCGGCGTGGCGTCGGCGAGGGTGGTGAAGATTTCGCCCACCCAGCCTCCCACGTAACCGCCCAGCAGGAACCCGATGCCCAAGACGCACGTGCCGTACAAGGTTTGCATGCTGCCGCGCAGGTCTTTGCTAATCACGTTGTCGATATACATAAACGCCGCGGCCAGAAAACATCCAAAGCAGAAGCCGTGCAGCGCTTGCCCCAGTCCGGCCAGAATCAGCTTACCGGCAAAGGGCAAATCCAAGGCGAACACCGCGGCGAAGATCAAACAGCGCACGGTGTACGCGACAATGCCGAAGGTCATCACCGTTTTGAAGCCGAGCCGGACAATGGCCAGCCCCAGCCCCGCCATCACGGCCACTTCGCAAATCTGCCCGATGGACGAAAGGCGCTGCTCGGCGGCCCCCGCCCAGTTGCCGCTGCGCAAAATGTCTTTCAAAAAGGGGCTGTTCCACACAAAAAAGAATTGGTGGGCCACGCCGATCAACAGCGTCACGACCAGCAGCACGAACAAATTGCGCTGCGTGAGGAAGCTGCGCAGCACCGCCCCGGGGGCGAAGTCGCGCGCCTTGCCCGACTGCGGCGGCGTGTGCGGCAACGTCAAGCAGTAGAACCCCATGACCACGCTGGCGGCGCCGGCCAGCATGAAGGCCAGGCCGCGAGCCTGGTTCAACTCTTGCCCTTCCAGCCCCGAGAGCCACACCATTTCAATCCACCAGGCGGGCGCCACAAAGCCGATGGTGCCCCACAACCGGACAAGCGGAAACTCGCGATCGGAATTCTTCAAATGATGAAACGCGAGGGCGTTGGTCAGCATCATCGTCGGCACGTACAACACGGAATACAGGGCGCCCAGCCCGATCACCAGCCACACGTTGCTTTGGGTAAACAAGATCAACAGCAACACGCCGCCGGCCAGATGACAAAACGCCAGCACGCGCTCGGTGGCGAAGAGACGGTCGACCAGTTGCCCGAACAGGAACGGCGTAAGAATCGGTCCCAGCGCCAGCGCCATGCTGAAGTAGCCCACCTGCGTCGAGGTGAACCCCAAGGCGTCCTGCACGTAGACTGAGGCAATCGGCAAATAACTGCCTTGAATGAAGTATTGCAGGAACATCATCAAACAAAGCCGCCAGCGCACCGGCCGCGAAGTGGCGTCGGAAAGCGGCGGATTCAAAGTTTGCGTAGACATGCAGCGACCCAAACGGGATCCAAGCGGAAAGGTGGGGGCGGAGAACGAACGCCCATCGTAGCCGATGCGTCGCCAGTTTCCAACGAACTCGCCTCCGGGGTAGTGGTACAGATCGATAGGTCAACCCAAAAACAACTTTTTCTGTTGCAACAATGAAGGGTCGCCCGCCAATGTAGCCAGAGTTTCGGCGCACGAATCAGCTACGGATTCGCCTTACCGATGACGAATGCGCAGTGTTAGATTGCGCCGTACCTGACGACCTTTCGACGTGGGCGCGCGAAGTCCTCTTGCGTGAGGCCGCGAAGCTCGCAAAGCGGGCGAGCGGAGAGAATGGAAATTGAACCCATCCGGCGTGACATAATTCTGGCATGCTTAGTGCGCTAGTGCGCTGGCACTGCGCCGACTTCTCTCCTCTATCACGAGAAAGAAGTCTGGTACACGGGTTGGCATCACGATAGAATCCTTTGAGTCCTTTCCAAAAAAACCAGGACGCGATACGCGCTCGCCGGGTTCGCCATGCAATCTTTCAATCTCAAAATTGATGGCGATAATGTCTCGCCGCAAACGGTGGACTTAGGTGATTTACTCGATACGCTCCACAACGTACGTATTGCAATAATTGCGGCGGCAGTCGATGAAGGCCAGCCTCGTGGCAGCGTATTTTTGAGCCTTCAGAGAATCGAGAAGAAGTGCAATCTCTTAACCATCGGAGAGAACGAAGAGGCGCGCGTTGGCAGAATTAGGGTTGCGAGAGCAATCCGAAAACGCGACATGTCTCTTGTTCCTCCCGAGAGCCAAGAGGCAATTCGCAAATTGTGGCGCAAGGCTGCCAAGCAGTCGTGGACCATTGCCTTTCAAGATTCCGAACCGGAGGCAATCATCGATCCGGCCAAGGGGGTTCCGACCGAAAAATACTTGCGTGGGAAAACCAGCCTGTTTGTGTACGTCCTGCGTGCTGGTGGAGAGGACCCTACCGTACAAGTTAAGCTTGCGACTGGACAGAAAGTGACGTTTGAAGTCGCAAACTCGGAAATCGCCGTTCAGCTTGGCGAAAGGCTTTATCAGTATGTCGTGCTTAAAGGTGACGCCAAATGGCTGCGCGGCACACAACGGATAGTTCAATTTAAGGTAACGAGCATCGGACACTACAATTCCAGGAAGGCAAGCATTAAAGACACGATGGCAGAGCTTTCGCAGATAATGGGCCATCACTGGAAGGGAGTCGATGCAGACGCCTATCTTAGAGAAGAACGTTCAGACGACTAATCATGATCGGCATTGACACCAATATATTGATTTGGGGACTCGATCAAAATCCAACGCCGGGATTAGAGCATATGATCGAGTTGGCCAAAAAGTTTTTTCACCACGTCGCGGAAGACCGGGTTCATGTTGTCATTCCCGCGCAAGCGCTAGCTGAGTTTCTCGTCCGAAACACAAAAGAAGAGCGTGACGATGCGATTGCGAAGATTGAGGAAGCTTTTCCGATAGCGCCCCTAGATGTCGCGGCGTCGTGCTTAGCCGCGGTAATTTCTTCCGACCGAGACCATTGTAAGAAAGTACGGGCAACATTCGGCGTAACGCGCAACTGCTTCAAGGCAGACATTAATGTTTTGGCGTCAGTAATTAACTACGGTGCGTCCCGTCTCGTAACAGGCAATGGACCAGAGATTAAGGCGCTAGCTAGAGGCAAAATCATAGTAGAGACTTTGGAAGAATACGTAGCCAATCACATCAAGCCTAAGGTACCGCAATCGCCCCCTGGTAGACACCAGAAAGAGATGTTTGGAGGATCTCAGCAGTCCGTCGTAGAGGCAAGTCCCAAAGTTAGAGGTAAGCCTCCGGCCGCCGCGCAGGTAGATCGCACCCCGAGTTTAGATGGTTATTGGATGCTTGGGTACCGACCTCAGCCACATCCGATGCGAACCATGTTTCAGATATCACCTGCTATACAACGTTAACTCCAAAGGCGAGATTTGAACCAGCGCGCCTTTCTCCTAAATTCAAAAACTTTTTCTTGCGCTGGGTCATACTGTACGACTAACGCCGCGGGCGGTTGCCGCCGGGGCTCTCATCGAGCGCGTGCGATGCATCCAATCGAGGCGATGCATCGCGTGGAAGTGGCTCCCCCATCTTCAAATCGAGTTCCGGCGGAGTATGATGAACGTGCATATTCCTCCGTTTCTCCCCACCTTTCAGGAACCGCGCTATGAGCGACAAGTCTAAACCTGCTGAGAAGAAAACTACTCGTCGCAATTTCATTAAGAACTCGTCATTGCTGGCGGCAGGGGCGGCCGTGGCGGGCAACGTGGCGGCCGGCTTGACCGTCGCTCAAGCAGCGCACGCGTACGGCAGCGACACCATCAAACTCGGCCTGGTCGGATGCGGCGGACGCGGCACCGGCGCGGCCGATCAAGCCATGAACACTCAGGGCGGCGGCGTAAAGCTCGTGGCCATGGCCGACGCTTTCGAAGATCGTTTGCAAGCGGCCGTGCGCGGGTTGTCGTCCTCCAAGCCGCAGCAAATGGACGTGCCCAAAGATCGGCAGTTCGTCGGCTTCGATGCGTATAAGGGCGTGGTGGAAAGCGATTGCGATCTGATCATTTTGGCCACGCCGCCGGGCTTCCGTCCGCAACACTTTGAAGCCGCCGTGAAGGCCGGCAAGCACGTGTTCGCCGAAAAGCCTGTGGCGGTTGACGCGCCGGGCGTGAAGCGGTTCCTCAAGGCGAACGAAGAAGCCCTGCAAAAGAACCTCGCCGTGGCCATCGGCCTGCAACGCCACCATGAGGAAGCGTACAAGGAAACGATCAAACGCCTGCAAGAAGGCGCGATTGGCGAGATCGTATGCACGCGCGTGTACTGGAACAATCCCGGCGTGTGGGTGCGTCCGCGGCAAGAGAACCAAACCGAAATGGAGTACCAGATGCGCAACTGGTACTACTTCAACTGGCTCTGCGGCGATCACATCTGCGAGCAGCACATCCACAACCTCGATGTGAGCAACTGGTTGTTGAACTCGTACCCCGTGGAAGCCAACGGCATGGGCGGCCGCGAAGTGCGCCGCGGCAAAGACTATGGCCATATTTATGACCATCACTACGTGGAGTTCACCTACGCCAACGGCGCGAAGATGTTCAGCCAGTGCCGGCATCAGCCCAACACCTGGAACGCCGTTTCCGAGTTCGCACATGGCACGAACGGTCATGCCGACATCAGCGGCGCCAAAATTTACAAGCCCAACGGCGAGGTCGCCTGGCAGTACGGTCGTGGCGGCGGCAACGGCCACCAGGAAGAGCATCACGTGTTGTTCCGCGAACTGCGCGAAGGCAAGATTCCCAACGAAGGCGAGAACGGCGCCATGAGCACCATGACCGCCATCTTGGGCCGCATGGCTACGTACTCGGGCAATAAGGTCTCGATGGAAGACGCCCTGAACAAGGGCAAGCTGATCGCCCCGACCGACGAATACACCAGTTTCAAAGACACGCCCCCGCTGCAACCCGATGAAGACGGCGGTTATGAAAAGTCGGTGCCGGTTCCTGGCAAGTACAGCCCCTTCGCTTGAACCGTGAAGTCAACGAAGCCAACCGAGCACGCCTAAGTGCGTGATCGAGGACGGATTATCCTGAGCGGCGTCTCCCCCCAGAGACGCCGCTTTTTTTATGCGCGCCGCCAGTCCTGCCATGCGGTTCTGTGACCCGCACGGCGCCCTGGTTTCTAGAGCGCGTTTCACGCAGGTGTGACGTCCCCAAGGTAGTGCACTCGCTCCGCGAGTGGACCACAAGGAAAAAGTCATCACGCCTGCGTAAAACGCGCTCTAAAAACTCCGCTTTCGGCACGTCGTGTGCAATAACGTACTTTCAATGAGTTGAGCGGGCGCCCAACCCTTCCCACGAAACTTTCCCTAACTTTTGACTTAAACCGATTTAAGGAACGAACGATGAACTTGCGAAATCTGAGCTTGGCGATCATTCCCCTGGCGGCCTTTTCGCTGGTGGGTTGCGATGTGGATGTGAAAGACCCCGGCGAGGCGCCCGAGGTGAATGTCGAAGGCGGCCGAGCGCCCGACGTCGACGTGCGTACTCCCGACGTGGACGTAACCACCGAAGAGCGTGAAGTGGACGTGCCCAATGTCGATGTGGACGTCAGCTCGGAGCGCACCAAAGTGCAGCTTCCTAACGTCGACATTGACGTTCCCAGTGAGAACGAAGCGGAAGTCGACGCCACAGGCAACAATAACTAACGCCGCAGAATTACTAGCGCCGCAGAATGGCCTTGGCGTTTGACGCGCCGGTTGTTCCCCTTGAAGCCAGCGTCCGGCCTCGCACGATATTGCTCCTATCGTCGCGATGCAGGACGCTGTTTTTTTGCGCGCTGGGTTTGCGCGCTGGGTTCGCCAAGTCGTGCTGGCGCTTGGCGCAGCGTCGGCCTAAGACAGTTTGGATGCCGCGTTCGAAATCATTCCGATGGCGAGCGCCACGCCAAGGGAGATGCTCCAAATCGCATAGTGGAGCACCATCGAATGGGCTCGGCCTTTCTCCCAAAGCTCCAGGCGCCGCGCCAAGGCCAGCAAGCACAAACCCACCACCGCCGCCAAGACCGACCAGGAGACCAAGTCAATGCGCCATTCAAAACTGGAGGGCGCGGTGTCGTAGGTGAACCAGGGCGAAGGCATGCCGAGTTGAAAATGCCCGACACGTCCCTCAGCGTTTTTCGTGCTGGATACATGAAAGCTAAAGAACAAGATGTAGCAGGCGCCGTACCCCAGGGCCAAGGCGATGTTGACCAAGGTACGCACCAGCGCGGGCAGCGCCATCCAGCGCATCGCCAAGGTTTGCTCTTTGGGCCAGGTGAAAGGAGGCTGTTCCTCCGCCGGTCCTGCATCGCCCAGCGCCGCCCGCACGTTGGGACGATTGAAATACACCAGGTTGAATACCGTCATCGACAGCCCGACGCTATAGATGACCAAAAACAAACCGGTGAGAAACGTCCAGGCGAACCACTCCTGCTGTGCGGAAGGCATGCCTTCCTTGGCGCTGAACTTCACCATGTCGGCATACAGGGCGGGAAGTTCGTAGCGCACGATGATGGGCATATACAGCACAAACGTTACAGCGCTTAACACGATGGCTGCCAGCGTCAGGCGGCGTCCCCACCAGCGCCGCTGGTAAACACCCAAGCTTCCGGCAAAGAGCAACACGCCGGTCAGGTAATCCAGCCACGGCGCCACCGTTTGATAGAACCGATAGACGGCGTCAATATTCTTTGGCAGCGGCTCGGTCTCATGCGCCGTGGCGACCATCATGATCACTACGGCCACCATCAGGTTGACCGTCGCCACGACCCCCAATAGCCGCGGAGGCGGCAGCGCAGCCGTATCGACCGGATTGCTCTTCAGCCCGCCCGTCTCCGGCGAGAGGGAAACCTGTTCCTGCCGCGGCAAGACGTGAACGGAAGCAACGTACGGTTGGCCGCGAGACTCCGCTTGTCGAATACCTTCCAGTTCCGACTTCACCTCGCTGGCGTGCTGGTAGCGCTGCTCGGGCTCCTTCTCTAGGGTGCGCAGCACCACTTCATCGAGCCGCACATCGACTTGCACTTTGCGCGACGGCGGGGCAAACCGTCCCAGCGGCAACTCGCCGGTCAGTAGTTCGTAAAACACCACGCCCAGCGAGTAGATATCGGCCCGGTGATCGACTGTGCGGGCCCCTTCCATTTGCTCGGGGGCCATATACCGCAGCGTGCCCATCACTTGATGGGTTTGCGTGAGCGAATGTTCGGCGTCGGTTTGGCCAAGGAGTTTCGCCAGGCCAAAGTCGGCGATCTTCACGCGGCCGCGCCGGTCGATCAAGATGTTTTCCGGTTTGATGTCGCGATGCACAATGCCTTCATCGTGGGCGAATTGCAGCGCGTCGCAAACTTGCGGCACAATGGCCAGCGCGTCCTGCGGCGACAGGCCGCCGTTTCGGAGGGTTTGCCGCAGATTCACGCCGTCCACGTATTCCATGATGAAGTAGTACAAGCCGTCGGCATCGCCAACGTCGTACGCCGCTTTGCCAAAGTCATACACCGCCACAATGTTCGGGTGATTCAACCGCGCCAGCGCCCGCGCCTCGCGTGTGAAACGTTCGGCGAAGGCCGGACGCCGGCTGGCTTCAGGCGGCAAAATTTTCACCGCCACAAGCCGATCCAGCCCTTTGTGCCGGGCCTTATACACGGCGCCCATGCCGCCCTGCCCCAGCACGTCCAAGATTTCCAGTTGGGGAAAACATGGCGCCAATTCCTGCGGTTTGGGAGGGTTGAATCCTGCGCCGCCGCCAGGGGAAGGCTGCGTTGGCGCGGGCATGCTTTCTAAACCGGCCCCCATTAAACACTTAGGACACAAGCCGGCCGGCGCGCCGGCGGGAACGACGGTGTCGCATTCGGGGCAACGTTGCGCGTGCGTCATGGTAGATCTCTGGGGTTCGAGCAAGTCTACCTATCTCTAAAGCAGATTTTCCCGAACGTGACGCACCGCGGCAAAAAAAATTCGCCCACGTGGCGGTTAATTGCCCAAGGCTTCAAAGAGTCGCTGGATTTCCTCGTCCACTTCGGCGGGCTCGGCGACGGTTTGCGACACTTCCTCCCGCAGCAGTTCGCGATAGCGTTTGCGAAGTCGATGCGCGGCCTGCCGTGCGGCTCCTTCGGAAACGCCCAGCGCGGCGGCGATTGAGGCATAGCCGCCGTGGGCGCGTTCGCCGGTGAGCGCGCCTTTGAGCGTTTCGAACTGCTCGGCTTTGCCCGCCGCCGCGAACTCGTCCTGCAAGCGCGCAATGACCGTGGCCAACAGCGTGAGCGCCCATTGGCGCTCGAAGCAGCGTTCCGGCGTTTCCGGATCGGCCGGCTCAATCGTCCACTGCGATTCGCTGGCGGTGAAGTCGAGCGTCAAGCGATGGGCGTGGCCGCCGCGCTTTTGCGCATGGTCGCGGTCCCACGTGTTGGCCAGAAAATTCTTCATCGCCGTAAGCAAGAAGCTGCGGAAACGGCCGCGCTCGGTCGAGGCCGCCGCCAGCGTGTTCTTCTCCAGAAGCTGCGCGAAGAACTCTTGCGTTAAATCTTGAGCCTCTGGCGCCGGGTAACCGCGCCGGCGAACAAAGGCGTACAACGGATACCAATACCGCTGGCACAGCGCGGCCAGAGCCGCCGCGGAGCCGGAGTTCCGCCGGTCTCCGGCTTTGGCGACCAGACTCCAATGCGTCGTGGCGAAGCTCCGATCTTCAGGCGCTTGCGGCATCGCGTCGGAGCTGTTCATAACGCCTCGTTGCGGCAGTCGCCGCCCTCGACGTGAAATCGACTCTTGGGATTATTGCTCGGCCTTGGCGGGCTTGGGCGCCTTGTCCAGCGGATGCAGCTCCCAGCGCCGGAAGAAAATTTCGGCCAGCTCGGTTTGCAGTTGAATCTTGCCTTCCCGCGGCTGGGCGTCAAAGGCTTCGTTCACCTTCACGCCATTCACGAACGTTTCGATGTGGCCGCCTTCGCAGCGCACGTCGAAGCGGGTCCACTCGCCGACGGGGCTGTCGGGGTCTTGCGGGCCGCGGAAGTCGATTTTGTCTTCCCAGTCCGGATCGCGGCCGAACCAGTTAATGCGTTTGCGGTTCTTCATGTCGAACACTTCGCGCTGCCCGCCTTGTTTCCAGATCACTTCACCGTCGCGGTCGCGGTCGACTTCGCACGTGAGCGCCATGGGCACGGGCTTCCCGTCTTTGTCGTTGCCGGCCACCATGATGAAGTCGCCCATGCCGCCTTCGATGATTTGCACTTCGATCGACGGCATCCAAATGCCGCCGTAGCCGCCGTCGGCGCCTTGGCTATGCACCAGCAAGCCGGAGTCGCGCGTGCGCTTCTCACGGTTGCCCCAGGTGCGCGGCCCCCATTTGAACTCCAACACCAGGTGATAGTCGCGATAGGAATTCTTCGTAGTGACCCCGCCGAGCCCATCGCCGGTAATGTGCAGCAGGCCGTCGGTCACGCGGAACACCTGCCGCGGGTCTTCGTATTTGGTGTCTTGGAGAAAGGTGTACAACCCGTCGAGCGATTTGCCGTCGAACAGTTGAATCACGGCGTCTTTGGGCGAGATCGCTTGCGTCGGCTGTTCCTCGGCCCGCACGGGCGCGGCCGCCAATTTGCACAGAACCACCCAACCCAACAGAAATGCAGTTTTCCGAAAGAACAACATCATGAACTCACCCAAAAGACATGTGGCGAAAATCGATGCCGTGAGGCGAGTTCCAGATTAGGCTCCCGCAGGACGCTCCGCAACCCTCGGAGCGCGCTGGCGAGGGGTCGGCGTTAACCAACGGTCTTTGCCGCGGGCGGTTCCAGGTTGTAAAACCGTCGGGCGATTTCTTCGGCGTGGAACATCATGAACTCGCGCTGGGTGTATACGGCGTGGCCGGCAATGTGTCGGGCGAAGTTCAAACCCTGAGGGCCGTAATCGACGAGCAGCGTTTGCCCCTCGCGCGGAATGCGCATGCCCATGGCGAGCCGCGCGGCCAGGTCGCGGCGGCGCAGGTCGGGCTGAAGCAACCGGTTCAAAGCCAACTCGGCCCGCCAGGTGCGCCACGCCAGCGGATGCGGCGCAAAGTTCGTTCCGGCAATGCCAATTTGTTGTACGTAATCGCCGCCCGCCGCCGCGATGACATCTTCCACGGCAAACGGAAAGACGGCGCGATAGGTGGTTTCCTCCGAACAAGGTCGATGATAGATGAAGTGGAGCAGTTTGGCGTACCCGCCGGTGTCCCACCCATAGCGAATGGGCGTTCCCATCGTGACCAGGTCGAGGGCCACATCCTCCAGCGGATGCGGTTCTTGATTCCAGAACGCTTCGACGCGCTCCAGCAAGGCGCTGTTGGCTCGGTAACCGCCGTAGTAGGGCCGCACCGCGTCGAAGAACGCGCGGCGCGCCTCCGGCTCGGCGCCGAGGATATTCGAGATGAGCGCGAACACGTTCCCCCCGTGACTGTGGCCCAATAGCAGGGCGCGCCCGCCGTCGAAGCGATGCGAGGCCAGTTCGTCCAGCAAGCGAAGCGCCGCATCGGCCCGGCCCACATGATGGTTCTGGCTTGCCCACAAGAACAGGCGTACGGGAATGACGCGGCCTCCGTCGCCCGCCAGAAGTTGTTGCAACTCGCTGGCGAAGGCAGGCGTGAAGTTGGCGAAGTCTCCGAACAGGACATCGACCAGGGCTTTGTTCTGAAGCCTGGCCCATTCGGCCAACGTCGGCGCCACATGTCCCACCCAGCGCGCCAAATCCAGCGCATCGGTTCCGGTGAAGGTGCCATGGACGAGGTAAATCGCGCGGACCTCGGCGCGGCATAAGCAATCGCCCACGGCTTGCATGCGCCGCGCCAACTCGTCCCGGTCTTCGGGGTTGGGAGTCGCGGGAAGGAACTGCGGCGTGAGTTCCGGCGGGTCCGCCGTGTACGCCTGATGGCGAAAGTTATTGCGCAAAGGCATGACGCGTCACACCGTCTTGCGGCGCGACCTCGCAACTTTCTGGCGCGGACGACAACGCCGCCGCGGCGCCACGCAGCGTCCGGGCTCGGCGATGACAGGCCTCCATGCGCTGCGCCAGTTCAGCCAGGAGCGCCTCATCGTTGAGCGCCGCCGCTTCCGTGGGAAGAATCGGCGCGCCAAGGTCGATGGCAATCTTCGCCACGCGCGGCCAGGTGCGGTGCCGCGGCAGTACGTCGAACGCGCCATCAATGCCGACCGGCAAGATCGCCGCGTTGGCGCGCCGGGCCAGCGTCAAACAACCCGGCTTGAGCGGCGCGAGTTCGCCGTCCCAGGTGCGCGAACCTTCGGGAAAGATCAACACCATCTCGCCTCGCTTTAAGCGGCGCAAGGTTTCTTTGATGCCGGCGAGCCCCGTTCCTTCCCGATCGATCGGAATCGCGTCGTAGTAGGCGATCAACCGGCGAAAGCCAGGAATCCGAAACAACGACTCGCGCGCCAGGTAGTTCATGCGGCGGTCGCTGCATAATCCCACCAGCACCGGGTCGAACGTGCTTTGATGATTCGAACAAACCAGCACCGGGCCAGAAGCCGGGATATTCTCGCGACCGGTGCAACGCAGGCCAAAGACCGTTACGCCCGCCAGCCGCGCCAGCACGCGCGAGGCGGAATAAACGCCGTGGTTGATCGCAGAGCGCGCTTCTGAGTCGACACGAGCCATTGGCTTAAGCATGACGGAAAACGCCTCCGAAACACGAAGCCCAAAACGCAAACGACAAGAAACCGTCGCACAAGGATAGGACTCGAACCGCTCCAATATACTACCTGCGGCCCCCTGCGCCACAACTACCCCGGACGCGGTCATGGTTACTTTTGCAAACTGGGTTCATCAACCGCTGGTCGTTAGCTCACGTTGAACCTGGTCGATGGAGTTAAAACGGTGTGTGCATCGCGGTTCATGCCAAGGCGCGCGCCATTTGCTGCGCCGCCGCGTTCGCACCGCAAAGGATGGGCCTTGCGCTGCCTTTAACCGGGGTGAGCACGGGTTTGACATTCACGCACGATCGCTTCCAGCCGCTCCAGCACTTGTTCGGGCGTCAGGCCGTCGGTGCAAACTTCAATGGCGTCGTCCGCTTTGCACAGTCGTCCGACGGGGCGGGTCTGATCGCGATGATCGCGGTTGTTCTGATCGGCCAGAACTTCTTCAAAGGTCGCCGTCTGTCCGCGACGGCGCAAATCCTCCACACGCCGCCGCGCCCGTTCTTCCGGCGACGCGGTCAGGTAGATTTTACATTCCGCTTCCGGAAAGGCGACGGTTCCTTGGTCGCGTCCTTCTGTAACCAGATTCTTGCCCTGAGCCAGCCGCCGTTGCTGTTCCACCAGGTGGTGGCGCACCTGAGGATTGTCGGCCACGTAGTGAATCGCCGCGCCCACGGCGGGAACGCGAATCGCCGCCGTGACGTCTTCGCCGTCCAGCAGCACGCGGTCGCCCTCGAACTCGATCTGGGCGGTTTCCGCCAGGCGGGCCAGCGCGGCGGCGTCATCCCAGGCGGTGTTCCGTTTCATCGCCGCCACCACAATCGCTCGGTACATCGCGCCGGTGTCGAGATAGGCAAACCGCAGCCGCTTGGCCAGTTGTTGCGTGATGGTGCTTTTTCCCGCGCCGGCAGGACCATCAATGGCGACAATCATCCTGTGCTCCCTTTGATCGCTGTCGCTTGGCGCTGTGCGTTAAATTCCGCCATGACGCGCATCAGGCTCCAAGTTTAGGCCATTCGCCCCAGGCTGCAACTCCGCAAGACGATTCCGTAGAGGGATTTGACCGGTCCCAGCGCTGCGAGCGTGGCGAGAGACGCATCTGCCGCTACCGCTTTTTGACCGCCTTCGGGCCAGGAAAATTGCACAGGGGGATACTCTCGGAAGGCTCGGCCAAAATGTCGGCCAGCGTCGTGGCGTGAAAAGCGTGCTCCACCATCGCCATGGCGTCGTCCAACCGTCGGTGCAGCGGGCACAACCGCACGCCGTGCGACGCCAGGCCAAGCGGACACTCGCGGATGCGCTGCATGGGATCGACCGCGTTGACCACTTCCAGAATGGTCAATTCCTCGGAAGATTTCATCAGCGCCATGCCGCCGTTCACGCCCCGCTGGGAGCGCACAATCCCGCTGCGCCCTAACTGCTGCAAGATTTTGGAAAGATACGCCGGCGGAACTTTGGTCACTTTGGCGATCTGCCCGGTCGTTTGCGGCTCGGGGGCGCGCTCGGCGAGAAAACAAACCGCGCGCAGGGCATATTCAACCGATTGGGAGAGCACGAGCGCAAGACTCCTGGAAAGCGTTCACCGCATTGATTTCGCGACATTCCGCCATGGTTTATCGTAAGGTCCCCGGCGCTCCAGGAAAAGTGGATATTGACATCCACTATTGGCCAAGTATACTGATCCCTTAAATTGGATGTTGTGGTCCAGTTTTGCATCCCGCCGGTGGGGCGGTTGTTCGCCCCGCCATTGCTTCCCGCCTTGGTTCTCTGTTCGGAGTGTTTATGAAGCCTATCGACGAAAATCTGCTCGAGTCGGATCTGAACTACCGCTTTGAATACCTGGCCGAGTTCATGGGCTTTGGCGAGGACGATGTGGCCGCCATCCACGGCGCGGCGCCCCTCATAGCGCCGCTGGTGCCGATTCTGGTCGATGCGGTGTACGATAAGCTGTTCAGCTATGAATCGACCAAGCGGCACTTCGTCCCCCGGCAGTCGGGTTATGACGGCCCCGTGCCCGAGAGCGTCGAAGCGTTGACCCAAGAGCACGAGATGATCCAGTTCCGCAAAAACCATTTGGCGCGGTATTTGGCGGCGCTCGTCACGCGCAGCTACGACGGCAAAATGGTGCAATACCTGGACATGGTCGGCAAGATGCACACCCCCAAGGCGGGTAGCCCCGATTTGGATGTGCCGTTGGTGCAAATGAACGCGCTCATGGGTTTTGTATCCGACGCGCTGGTCCATGTCATTCTCGGCCTGGAACTGGATCGCGCGACGGAAGTACGCACGCTGCGGGCTTTCAACAAGTTGCTGTGGCTGCAGAACGACCTGATTACCCGGCATTATCAAGAGGCGCGCGAGCCCGCCCTTGCCGCCATGGCTTAGGCGTTGACATGGCTTAGGCTCCGCCACAGCGTAGGCCGGCAAAATGGCTTCGGCCGCCGACGAGGCTCAGGCGCCGACATTGCGTAGTTTCGGCAAACTAGCTATTCTTGTCGCGCTTTCGTCCCGTCGCATCGGGCAAGCGGTCTGGAACAGGCGCTGGTTCGCGCCTGTCGCCAAGGAGAGGACGCGCGCAAGCGAACGGGGCGAGCGTACCAAGGAAGGCGACTGAGAAATGGATTTCACGCGGAAAATTTGTGCGCTGTGGGCCGCGGGGCTGCTCGTGGCAGGATGTAACAAAGCCGGCGCGCCGCCCGTTGAACCCCGACCCTTGCCTGTGGCGGAAGCGCAACACGCGGCGCCGTTGTCCGAAGCCGCCGCAGGGCAACCTCTGGCCGAAGTAGGCAACGTGGCTCCGGCGTCGCACGTGGTCGAAGCGCCGCACCTGGAAACGAGCTGGATCACGGACGATTACTTCGCCGCGTTGATTTTTCATCCTCGGCAAATGCTCCACCATCAGCCGCTGGCGGGCGAGTCGCGGGCCTGGCTCGACGCCGCCGCGGCGGACCTGGGATTCACGCTGGATGACCTGGACCAGGTGTGCTTTCTCGTCGGCCCGCCCGATCTGGCCGAGCCGAAGAGCGCGGCGCCCTTCGCCACCGGATGGGTCTTTCGCTTCGCCACGCCTGCCGGGCAGCAAGGCATGTTAAAGCGGTTCCTGGGCGAAGCGCACTCGAAACAAACGACCTATCAAGGGCATGTGTACTACAAGGACGAACGCGCCCCCGTGGTGTTGTGCGCGCCGGACAAAACCACGGTGTTGCTGGTTCCGGAACGAAGCGTCAAAAAGGCGCTCGGCGGCGCGACTCCGCGCAGCGAACTCCTCTTGCGGTTGGGCGCCGTGCAAGACCGCCCTGATGTGGTCGGCGCGGTCGATGCAAAGCCGCTCCGCCCGCTGTTGCGCCGTTTCACGTTGAGCGATGAGGCGAAGAACCCGGCTTACGCCTGGGCGCATCAACTGTCCGACGCCGTGCATCACCTGGACGAAGCCACGCTGACCGTCGATCTGGCCGATGAGACCTTGGCGCGCTTGACGATGGACGCCGAAGACAGCGAGTCGGCCCAGCGCCTCGAAGAGATGGCGCAGGGATACCGCGGCGCGGCGGCGCTCGTGTTGTCGGCCTTGCGCGGACAATGGGTGCGCGGCGAAGACGGCAAGGGTTACGCTCCGCTGTTCGCCTTGGGCCGTGAAACTTTGGCGGGAATCACCACCTCGCGGCAGGTGCGGCAAGTCGTGGTCGAAGCGCCCGCGCCGGCCGCCTTGGCCGATTTGCCCCAGACGCTCGAAGCGGCGCTGGTCGCGGCCACGCGCGGCGCCGCGCGACAAGAGCGAGTGCGGCGACTGCAAATGATCGGGCTCGCCCTGCACAACTATCATGTGGTCAAGGGGAGCTTCCCGCTGGCCGCCTCGCGCGATGTGGCCGGGCGACCGCTCCTCAGTTGGCGCGTCCATTTGCTGCCCTGGTTGGGTGAAACCGAGTTGTATCAAAAGTTCCGGCTCGACCAGCCCTGGGATAGTCCGCACAACCGCGCGTTGATCGCCCACATGCCGGCCGTGTTCCATACGCCGGGCGCGGCGCAGGACGGCCGGACGCGCATGGTCGCCCCCATGGCGCCAGGCACGCCGCTGGCGGCGTCGCGTCCTGTGGCGCTGAACGACTTTACCGACGGCCCCGACCAGACGATACTGCTGGTGGAGTGCGGCCCCGATCGCAGCGTTCCCTGGACCCAGCCCGAAGACATGCCGGTGGATCTCAACGATCCGCTGGCGGCGTTGGGATCGGTCGACAAGGAAGGGTTCCTCTCGCTGTATGGCGATGGCCGCGTTGAAATCATTCGGCCGGTGATTGCCGCACACGCGCTGAAGGCTTTATTCACCCACGCTGGCGGCGAACCGACGACATCCAGCCCTTAACCGACGCCCCGCCGACTCCGGGCGTCAACGCGAGGTGCGATCATGCCCGTTACGGTGGCTCAACTTTGCCAGGAGCGGCAGTTGTCGTTGGAGGAATTGGTCGCGCGGTCAGGCTTGGAAGAAAGCCGTGTGACGGCGATTGTCGAAGGACGTTGGACTCCCAGCCCCCAGGAGCGACGCCGCATTGCCGACGCGCTGGGCGCGTCGATCGACGAAATCACCTGGGGACACAAAACACCTATCCAACATCTGTGGGGGCACGGCCCTACGTAACGCACGCGTTATGACCGCCACGGCGCCGACATGCCCGGTTCACGGTTACATCACGCGGTCGTACGCCCAGGGGTAGCGCCGACCGGTTTTGAACTCCTTGTAGTCGCGCTCCGTCGGTTCGTGAATGGTTTCACGATTGAACGCCGCGTTCACGGCATTCAGCACCGCCACAATGTCCTCGTCAAGATACCCCAGACCGCGCACTTCAAACACCTCGGCGTTTACATCGACCACGTGCAGCCAGTCGCGCCCGACCCGCGCGTACCGCAACTCGCGCAGTTCGCTCCAGGTGCGTTTGAGAAATTGGAGCGTGGCGTCGAGTTCGCCCGGACGATGTTCATGCACGGCCAGCGGCGTTTCGTCCATGGCAAGAGTCCAAGTGCGCGGTGCGCTAAATTGTTCGAAAGGTTACTTCCGCAGCAACTTCGCGGCTTCCACGGCGAAGTAGGTCAGCACGCCGTCGGCGCCGGCGCGTTTGAAGGCGAGCAGGCTTTCCAGCATCACGCGGTCGCGGTCCAGCCAGCCGTTCGCCGCGGCGGCCGAAAGCATGGCGTATTCGCCGCTCACCTGATAGGCGAAGGTCGGCGCGCCAAAGGCGTCTTTCACGCGGCGGACAATATCCAAATACGGCATGCCGGGTTTGACCATCACGAGGTCGGCGCCTTCGGCCAGGTCGAGCGCCACTTCACGCAGGGCTTCGTCGCCGTTGGCGGGGTCCATTTGATAGGTGCGCTTGTCGCCCGTCCCGAGGTTCGTGGCCGAACCCACCGCGTCACGAAACGGCCCATAAAACGCAGACGCGTACTTCGCCGCGTACGCCATGATTTGTACGAGCGGAAAGCCCGCCTCATCGAGCGCTTGCCGCACGGCGCCAATGCGGCCGTCCATCATGTCGGAAGGGGCGATCACGTCGCATCCGGCTTGGGCTTGCACCACAGCCTGCTGGCGCAACACGTCCAGCGTTTCATCGTTCACCACGTAGCCGTCTTGCACCAAGCCGTCCTGCCCGTGGCTGGTGTACGGGTCGAGGGCGACGTCGCAAATCACGCCAATGTCGAGCTTCGCCGCCTTGATGGCGCGCACCGCCCGGCAGACGAGATTTTCCGGGTTCACGGCTTCGCGGGCGTCGGCCGACTTTTTGCCCAGCGGCGTGACGGGAAACACCGCGACCGCCGGAATGCGCAGTTCGGCGGCCTCCGCCACGCGCTCCACGAGTCGATCGACGGTGAGCCGTTCCACGCCGGGCATCGAGGGAATGGGCGTGCTGATGTTTTGCCCTTCCTGGACAAAGACCGGCCAGATCAGGTCGTCCACACGGAGATGATTCTCCGCCACGAGCCGCCGCGACCAATCGTGCCGCCGATTGCGACGCATCCGCGTCGCGGGAAACTTGCCAAGCGCCGAGAAAAACGAATCAGCCATGGGAAAACGCGGGTCAACAATCCTTCGGAAGTGGGGCAAGCCAAGCAGAACGGTCTTCGCTTGCTGGTAGCGGGTGCTTTGGCGGACGACGCGCATCGGTCGTTGCCCGCTAGCCCGCGGTTCCGCACGAGAACCGCACGCGCGGCGACGGAGGCCAATGCACGCACGACCCGCTTGCCGTCATTTTGGCTTTGGCGGGGCGGGGATACAATAGTGAGTGAAAGGAGACCCGCGTGTCCGCGCACCCCAAGCCACGCAAGAACGCCCCGTTCGACCACCCTCATGACGAGGCCAGTCCGCCCCGCAAGCGAACAACCCGCACTACCGCCGCGCGCCGCGTGCGGTGGAAGTGGCTGGCCAGCGGGTTGGCGGTGGGTCTGGTCGTGGCCATCCTTCTGGCGATTACGGGAGCGTTCCCGATGAGCAACGCAGCGCCGCCGGTGTTCCCGTGCGAGGTGATCGCCAGCTATCCTCATGCCGAAGACGCCTTCACCCAAGGTTTGATTTACAAGGACGGGTTCTTCTACGAAGGCACCGGCGGCCATGGCGAGTCGTCGTTGCGGAAAGTGCAGGTGAGCAACGGCGAAGTGGTGCAGCGCGTCGACTTGGACCCCCGCTTCTTTGGCGAAGGCATCGCCGTGGTCGACGGCAAGATCTACCAGCTCACGTGGCGTTCGCGCGTCGGCTTTATCTACGATCAAGAAACCTTCGAGCGCCAAGGCGAATTCGCCTACACCGGCGAAGGCTGGGGTTTGACCTACGACGGCAAACACCTGGTGATGAGCGACGGCACCGACGTGTTGCGATTCCTCGACCCCCTGACCTTCCGCGAGGCACGGCGTTTGCGTGTCACCTCCGGCGGACGGCAGTTGTACAAAATCAATGAACTGGAGTTCGCCAACGGATTCATTTACGCCAATTTATGGCATTCCGATTACCTCGTGAAAATCGCCCCCGACACCGGCCGGGTGGCGGCCTGGTTCGACCTGCGCGGCTTGTGGCCCTCCCACCGGCGAAGCCATCGCGAGGCAGTGCTCAACGGCATTGCGCATCACCCCGCCACGGGCAACTTTTTTGTGACGGGCAAAAACTGGCCGCAGGTGTTTGAAGTCAGGTTGGCAGAACAGCCGTCGTCCCGAGGATCCGCGACCCGACCCTCCGCGAACTAGCGACTACCACCTCCTATGAACGAACTGGCTGACACGGAAGAACCGAAGGAGAAGAACCGAGAGCAGGAACTGGCGTATCTGGAAACTCCCGACGAATTCCTGACCGCGCGGCAACGCCGCTGGTTGGAGCCTCCTGGCATGGTGGGGCAAGCCCTGCGCACGGTGCTGTACGCGGTGAACTGGACCGCCGTGCGACTGCTCTTTCGGTTGCGTGTGGAAGGCGTGGAACATTTGCCCGAACAGGGGCCGTACATCATTGCGCCGAATCACACCAGTTCGCTTGATCCGTTCGTGCTTTCGACCGCCATGGGTTACCACCGCATTCGGCAAACCGCTTGGGCCGGGCGGCGCGGCGCGTTGTTGGAGAACCCCGTGCGCCGGTTTGTCAATCGTCTGGCGCACGCCATTCCCATTCGCCGCAACGCCACGGCGCTGGCCGTGGGCGCCGCCGTGTTGCAGCGCGGCCGCGTGCTGGTATGGTTCCCGGAGGGAACTCGGTCAGAAAACGGTCAGCTTCTGCCGTTCAAGCGCGGCGTGGGCGTGATGATGGATCACTTCCAAGTCCCGGCGATTCCCGCCTACATTCACGGCGCGTACGACGCAATGCCGCGGCATATTCGCTGGCCGCATCGCCTCGGGCCGATTCGCGTGGCGTTTGGACCGGCGCTGCACCCACAACCGTTCCAAAGCGAAGCCGACCGCGACGTGCGCGTGGCGCGCATGGTGGCCGAACTGCGGGAGCGCGTCGTCGCTCTGGGCGAGAACCTGGCCGTTTCCAACAACTAAGACCGGACAAGCCTTTGGTTTAACCGCTTCCCAACGGGAAGCGCGTGGCGTCACGGTCCGACGCGTTGCCATAAGACGCGCTGGAGGAGACAATCGCTCTCTAACGGTTCGAGAGCGTTCATTGACTCCTGACGCTGCACGTAGCGCCCCGCGCTCACGAAGCCGGCGCCTCGGCTGGCGGAACCTTGATCGGGGCAACCCACAAATACACGGTGTGCTCGTTGTCTTCGCCAGCAGGCTGGAGGCGCACTTTCTTATCCGGCGGAATGTCTTCCAAAGGAAAATCGTGCGCCACAATCCGCGAGCCGGGCTTGAGCGCCTGGAGTTGCGGGATCAGCTTCTTCATATACCGCGGCAACAGGTAGATCGTGATCACGTCGGCCTGCGCCAGGTCGAGCGTGAACACATCCTTCTGCTCGAAGGAGACCAGATCTTCCACGTTGTGCGTTTTGGCCCGCTCGCGCGACTCGCGAATGCGTTCGGGCTCAATGTCGTAGCCGACGCCGCGGCATCCGAACTTCTCGGCCGCAGCAACCACGATGCGGCCGTCGCCGCAGCCCAGGTCGTACACCAGGTCGGTTTCTTTGACCTCGGCCAGTTCGAGCATCGCATCGACGACTTCCGGCGGCGTGGTCACAAACGGCGCATTGATCCAAGCCCGCGGCAGCGGCGTTGGATCAAACACGGTATGGTTGAACTTCCACCAGGCGAATGCCGAACCACTGGCCACCAGGACCGCAAACACCACCAGCAACAGCCACCACCGCCGCCGAGCCCGCGCCGGCGCGGCGCCGGGCGCCAAAGAAGACCCGGCCCCCGTGGTTTGATCGTCCCGAACATCAGCCATAAGGAGAAGCGCGCAAGCGCCAAGCGAGAGGAAAGAGCAGGCAGGCCCGGCATTCCAAGCCGACAACCCCCCATCCTACCACGCCCCCCACAAGCCCGCGACGGCTTTTCCCGCAGCATAGGTCGTTTACCACCGATGGCTTGCTAAGGGTGCTATACTGAATCGCGAAAATCTGGCGGCGAAGCCGGCAAAAGTTAATTGTAAATCGATTCAGCAAAACGCTGCTTACTTAGACATTAACAAGTTCCCCGTGATAATTCACTTAGGCCGATGAACATCATCACGCTACTGAATCAGATTAAAACAGGAGAAATCGTCCTACCGGCAATTCAGCGAAACTTCGTTTGGACTACTGAACGAGTAATTGCGCTTTTAGATTCAATTATGCGCGGATACCCGATTGGCATCGCCTTATTATGGGAAACGTATGCAAATATTCCATTTCGAAGATTCGTCACCGACTATGATCCAGATGGAAAGCATGTTTTTCTCGACAACGCTAATGGTCAAAAATTAAAAGTCGTCTTGGATGGGCAGCAGCGTCTGCAATCCCTATATGTAGCACTATATGGTACTTACGACGAGGAAAAGTTGTATTTCGATGTTCTAAGCGGCCACTCAGGCGATGACTATAGTCAAGAGCGATACGTTTTCTGTTTTGATGAAGATAAGAGCATTCAAGAGTGGAACGAAGGTTTTGTCGAGGATGCCGCCAATCCACCCGAGGAACGATACGATCCCGAATACTACGTTTCTACGAATAAGCTGTTCGAGATGAATGCTATTGCACGTCAGAAGTTTCGCAAGCGTCTCGTTCAAGATCTGAAGTTAGGCGAGGAGGACGAGTTGCGCATTGAGGCAAACCTTTCCCGTTTTGATGAGGTATTTACAAAAAACGAGACTTTGCTCCGGGTTTCGATCATCGACGAGAATCTTCCGTCAAATAGCCCTGAGCGAAAGACGGAGGCCGATGTTTTAGAGATTTTCATTCGCGTCAACCGCCAAGGCGTTCAACTCAGCCGATCAGATTTGGTGTTTAGCATTCTCAAATTGCATTGGCAGGAATCTTCTCAAGCGTTACCTGATCTCGTGCGGCAGATCAACAAAGGCAACTCGCTCAATCTCGATACAGATTTTGTTATAAGATGTTTATTTGCGGTGTCCAACCTCGGGGCTAAGTACGATCTTGAGATATTGAGAAATCAGACTCACGTTGACTTGATGCGGAAGAATTTTGCAAAGTGCTGTATAGCCATCAAATCAACCATTGACTTCGTAGTTAATCAGTGCTGGTGCCAAAGTTCGGCGGTGATTGGAGGCAACGCAAACTTAATTCCCTTTGTTTACTATGTGTTTCATCAGGTCAAATCTAGTGTTCCTCAGAGTGAAATCGAGCCAGCGCGTAAAGCGTTCTACCTACTTGGATTCTCGCAGCCGTTTTCGCGCTACGCAGATAGTCGGCTGGGCGCCTTTCTGCGAAATGAAATGAAACCGCTTTTGGAGGCGGGTGATTCGCGCTTTCCATTTGACCGCTTGGTTGTGTGGGTTCGCTATTGGGAGCGCATTCATTCTTACGGGCCAGAATTGCTCCAAGGCAATCCCACGTTAGCACTACACTTATTGCAACGACACACAGGCGCAGCGGTGCAGTATGCAAACAATGCTCCCGAAATTGATCATATCTTTCCCAGGTCCACCTTGCGAAAAAAGGGCGTCGATCACGCGAAGATTGATCATTTCGCGAACTTTTGGATTCTAGCCAAGGAAAAGAATGCTAATAAGAATAACAAACATCCAGCCGAGTACTTCAAAAACGTTTCTGCAAAGGATATGAAGCGCGCGCTCATTGATCCAACATTGCTTGACTATCGCCGATACTCCTCATTTCTAAACGCACGAAGCAAAAGAATCCTCGACGCAATCACTAAACAAGTCGGTTTATCGGAAGCCGATTTCCGGATTGACGATGTGATGGAAGCATGATGGCGCGCGAAAGATAAGTTCGCCAAATAGGTTCGTTAGTGCGAACAACATTATTCAGCAAGGTGGCGGTCGGCTCGCAAACTGCAAACTGCGAGCTGCGGGTTGCGGTTCTGGGAAAACGGGGAGCGCGGCGAGGTATTGCGGGTGTGCTCCTTCGAGCCACACGTAGGAGCCGTTGGAACGTCGAACCCGCAAGACGCTGTGCGTTGACAAGCCGAACAAAACTACGCCGGCCGCCATGACCGCCATGCCGATTCCGATGCCGACCAGCGCTACACCAAACGAGGGTTGCCGCCCCATTTGCTCGGCAAGGAAGACCGTGCCCATGGCCAAGACAAATCCAAGAATCGGACCGGCCACCACCAGCGCCAGACCGTAACGGCGGCGCTGCACGGAACGGTCCTGCTCGTTCTCGCACAGGCTGATGCGGTAAATGAGCCGCCGCTTCCGCGCCAGATCGGCCAACGCGCCACCGGCCGTCCCGAACAACGCTTGCGTCAACACGTTCACTGCGGTTTCATCCAGCGACCGGGGAGTCTGAATTTGGCTCCGCAACAAGTCGGCTTCCAAGTGATACCGCGGGCCTTCCACCAGGACGTTCGTCTTGACGCAGCGTTTGGGAAACACCGCGCCTTCCAGCGGCGCCACAATCCATTTGCCGTCGCGATAGATGTTCGGCTGAAGAACGCGTTGGCCCTGTTGGGGTGAACCGCTTGCGGATTCTCCAACCGGGGCGCCGACGGGAACCGCCGTTTGCCCCGACGATGCGGACGAAGGGGCCGATTCGCCCGACTCCGCCGCGCCAAGGGTGCGCCGGCAATAGGGGCATCGCGTGCGAGGCCGGCCATCGAACAAGGTCGGCGAGATCGCCTGACCGCACGAACAGATCGTAAGTTGGGACATGTCTGCCAAAGCCGCGCCAGGTTGATTCGAGCCGGCCCACCGCGGCGGGGATTATAAATGCCCGGAGAACCCGCCACAAGCAATTTCTCAGACTCGCCGATTTTCGTTCGCTCTTGAGAGCCGCGCACCATTCGGTGGGAAACCACCCTCCATGCGGTGCGTCGTGTAGAGTATAGGATGGGGTCGTTCCTCGGCCGGCTCGCAAGAGGCTACGCCTGGGCCTACTTTATCGCCTTGTGACTGAGGTAGCATTTAGAGCGCGTTTCACGCAAGTGTGACGACCCCAATGTGGCGCCATCGCTCTGCGAGTGGACCACACTGAAGAAGTCAGCACACCTCAATGAAATACGCGCTCAACCTTAACGTGGTGGGAATCGCTCTCATGCCAAGATGGCGTCTGGCGTGCGTTATGCTTTTGCTCGTTGGGGGATGTAACGGCGCGAAGTCGGCGCCGAAGCCGCTGGCCAAGACCGCTACGTTCGATGTGTATGTGGTGTCGCCCGTGGAAACTCCGAGCACGCAACGGATCATGGATCCCGATCGCCGAACGCCGCTGTTTTTGCTCACTCCGGCGATTCTCTCGGCGGCTGACGTGGCCACGATTCAGCGGTCGGAAGACACGCCAGGAACCCCCATGCTCACCGTGAATCTGACGCCCGCAGGCGCCAGGAAGCTGGCGGCGGCAACCGCGAACCCGGCCGGAATGCAACTCGCCCTTGTGGCCAAGGGAACGGTTCTCGCGGCGCCCAAAGTGACGTCGCCCTTGTCCGCGAGTTTTCAAGTTTCCAGCCAAGAAATCGCTACCCACGGCGAGCAATGGGTCGAAACCCTCATTAAAAACTGACCCGCCGACGCCGTGGCCGACGCGCTGGTCGTGGTCCTTGGCGTAATGATCGCCCAACCCGCGTGCGAGGAGCCGGGAAGCAATCGTTGATCGAAGTTCCGTATCGCGGGTCATCGGCTCAATCGGCTGGATTGCGAAGAAGCTCTTGACGCGGAAATTCGCTCGATGTTATATTTGGTTAAACATGCAAATAACCAAGTGTCGATAAGAAAACCATGGAATCACGCGAAACGCGAATTCGCTACGAAACACGCGCCAAAATCCTCAAAGCCCTGGCCCACCCCTCCCGGCTGAAGCTGGTGGACCGACTTGCCGAGCAGGAAGAGGTCTGCGTGTGCGACCTGACCGAGGTCATTGGCAGCGATATGTCGACCGTCTCGCGTCACTTGTCGCAGTTACGCGCCGCGGGAATTGTGGAAAGCGAGAAGCGCGGGCAAATGGTTTACTATCGGTTGCGCGTGAAATGCCTAAAAAGTTTGTTTGCTTGTATCGAGTCGGTCGTGAAGTGCAATGTTGACGAGCATTTGATCGTGTTGTCCTAAGGGTTGCGCCACGCCGCCGAGCGCGGCGTTTTTTGGATGCCGTTATTTGGCTATTTAGCCAAATATGCAATGGCATGCTGGGAGGTGGTCCGATGAATCGTGAATGGAAGATCTTCGTCGTATTCTTGGCGGTGTTTCTGTTTGCGTATTTCATTCCGCTGGCCACTCCTCAGTTCGACGCCGACGCCGACCCGCTGGCGGCCAAAGTCACGGGCGCCATCATCGAGGCCTTCCTGCTGTTGCAATGGTACGCTCGCAACCATACGTTGGCGTGCGTCGTGCCTGCGCTGTTCATTGCGGGCGCCATCACCACGTTTCTGTCGAAAGAAGCGATTCTCAAACATCTGGGACCCAAGGCCAACCCAGTCGAAGCTTACTCGGTGGCTTCGATCTCTGGGACCGTTCTCGCGGTTTGTTCGTGCAGCGTCCTGCCGATGTTTGCCGGAATCTACCGCGTTGGCGCCGGACTGGGGCCGGCTGCTTGTTTTCTTTATTCGGGGCCGGCCATCAATGTGATGGCGATCTTCCTCACGGCGCGTGTTCTCGGCTTCGAGTTAGGCGTGGCCCGAGTCATTGGCGCCATGACGTTCGGCGTGATCACGGGACTGCTCATGACGCTGTTCTTCCGACGAAGCGAAGAACAACGCACGCAGGCCGTTCTGGCGCAGCCGAGCGAACCGGCGGGCAAGCGCCCGCTCTGGAAAAACGCATCCTTGCTTGCCGCGATGTTGGCGTTTTTGATTTTCAGCGACTGGTTCAATCCGGGCGACAAGCAGGTTCAACTCACCGACGGAACGCAGTTTGCAGCCGTGCTGCAATACGAAACGGAATCAGGGTATGACTTGCGATTGAAGGAAGCCGCGCTGGGGCGCGAATCGTCCGAGGTCGTTCGGCTTTCGAAGACCGAGATCGCGGAAATCTCGGATGTCGACACCTGGGTGACGCGCATCTTTCACTACCGCTGGCTTTTGGCCGGCGCCATGGGCGTGCTGGTTGTCGGTATGAGCGTTGCGTGGCTGGATCGCGCCGACTTCCAGGAGTGGATGGGAAACAGCTGGGAGTTCGCCAAGTTACTTATTCCGCTGCTGTTTGGCGGAGTCTTTGTCGTGGGATTCCTCGGCGCCTTGCTGCCGGAAAAACAAGTTGCGGCGTTGGTTGGCGACAACAGCTTGCTTTCCAACTTGATCGCGTCGATCGTTGGCTGCCTGTTTTACTTCGCCACCCTGACGGAAGTTCCCATTCTCGAAGCGCTCATGCGCAACGGCATGGCGACGGGGCCGGCCCTTGCCTTGCTGTTAGCGGGCCCCGCCTTGTCGTTGCCCAGTATTTTGGTGATTCGCTCCATCATTGGCGACAAGAAGACGTTTGTCTTCGTGGGACTCGTCATCGTCATGGCGACCTTAGCTGGCATGGGGTTTGGCGCGTTGTACCCCCATCATTCGATTCACGTCCCGGCGACCGTCACCGCATCCGGCACGGCGTCACACAACAATACATCCCTTCTGACAACCGATTAAAGCGCGATTCGTTTTCCAACTCGAAGGAGTCAAGCCATGAAAAGTGTCCAGATCCTGGGTACGGGCTGCCGAAAGTGCGCCCAACTTCAAGCCCAGACCGAGGCCGTCATCAAGCATCTCGGCATCGAGGCGGACGTTACGAAAGTCCAGGATATCGCCAAAATCACCGAGTTTGGCGTTTTCATGACCCCGGCGCTCGTCATCGATGGCGAGGTCAAAGCGCAGGGACGTATTCCCTCCGTGCCCGAACTCGAACAGATGTTCAACCCACAACCCTGATCTGGTCAGGAGTGATCTGCCATGAATACACCATCGATTGGATTTGTCGGAGGGGGACGTATCGCGCGGATTCTGCTGGGCGGTTGGTCGCGCGCCAAGTGCTTACCTCAGGATGTACGTGTGAGCGACCCCAACGAAGCGACCCTGCAACAACTCAAACAGCAGTTTCCTGCGATCCAAATTTTTCCCGGCGATAATGCGGCAGCCGCGTCGCAACAGGTGGTTTTTTTGGCCGTCCATCCGCCGGTCATCGCCGAGGCGGCGAAGGCGATTCGTGGGGCGTTGCACGAGGAGGCGCTGCTTGTGTCATTAGCGCCGAAGTTCACTTTGGCCCGGCTCTCGGAACTATTCGGAGGCTTTTCGCGCGTTGCGCGATCCATCCCCAATGCGCCTTCGCTGGTTAATCGGGGGTTTAACCCGCTTTGCTTTGCGTCGAGTGTCGGCCCTGCAGACCGCGACATCATCCGGGCCTTGTTTGAGCCTTGGGGAGCATGCCCTTTGGTCGATGAACCCAAGCTGGAGGCCTACGCGATTCTCACCGCCATGGGCCCAACGTATTTCTGGCCGCAGTTCGTGGAACTGGCCAAGTTAGCCCAAGAGTTCGGCTTGTCCGAGTCCGAGGCAATGACGGGACTCAACTCCGTGACGATGGGTTCACTGGCTACCTTGATCGATTCTGGTTGGGCTTTCTCCAGCGTGTTGGACCTGGTTCCCGTCCAGCCGCTGCGGGAAGAACAACCGCATTTCGGTGCGGCCTATCGGCAACGCCTGACCGAGGTTTACCAGAAGATTCACCCGTGAAGACCCCGCGTCTTTCTCGCGTGCTCTCCCTCAACAAGGACCGTCATCATGTCGTTCAAGAACTTCATTACGATTTCGCTGTTCCTCTTCGTCATCGTGACGATCGGCGCAATTGCCGCGAAAGGCGTTCGTTCGCCGAGCCAAGCCAGTCCCGCGCCCCCGTCAGCGACGAACGCCGATGTGGTCGCGCCGGCCAAGGTCGATAATGCTTTGGTCGCTTACTATTTCCACAGCGATTTTCGTTGTCCTACTTGCCGCACCATCGAATCCTATGCGCACGAAGCCGTGGAAACCGCATTTGCCGACGACTTGGCCACAGGCGCCGTGCAGTGGCGCGTGTTGAACTACGAACACCCTGAGAATGCGGCCCGTGCAGAGCAGTATCAAATTGTCGCGCCCGTAGTCGTGTTGTCCAAGATCGAGAACGGCGCCGAGGTGTCGTGGGTCAGCCTGGACAAGGTGTGGCAGCTAACCGACGACAAGGCCGCGTTTATGAACTACGTTCAAGACGAAGCGAGAAATCTCCAGGCGAGGTGAGTCCACTAAGCCGAGACCGAAACGAAGCGTGTTCCGCGCAACGGCGCCGGGCGCCGCACTCGTCGACGGAGAGAAGTCCCATGGAAGAGTATGCACTGGCGATCGCGACGGCCCTTTGGCTTGGACTGCTCACGTCGATCAGTCCCTGTCCGCTGGCGACGAACATTGCCGCCATCAGCTACATCGGACATCGAGCCGGCGATACGCGGCGCGTATTCTGGAGCGGCGTGCTTTACACTGCGGGGCGCACGATTGGATACGTCGTTTTGGCCGTCGTGATTGTCGCGGCGACTCTTTCACTCCCGCAGCTCTCGCGGGTCCTCCAAACCTATATGCATGTCGCTTTGGGGCCGTTGCTTATTCTCGTGGGCATGGTGCTCCTGGGTTTGGTTTCGTTCGATCTGGGGGGATCGGTGCTTTCCGAAGCTAATCGTCGACGAATCGAAGGCCTGGGGTTGTGGGGCGCCTTGTTGCTCGGGCTGGCCTTTGCGCTCTCCTTCTGTCCCACGTCCGCCGCGCTGTACTTCGGCAGCTTGATCCCGCTGTCGCTCAAAATGGAGTCGAGCGTGCTCTTGCCGTTGGCTTACGGACTCGGTACGGCCGCGCCCGTGTTCGTCTTCGCTTTGATCATCGCCTTCAGCGCCAAGTCGGTGGGCCAAGCGTTCCATATTCTGGGCAAGATCGAGAAGTGGGCCCGGTGGATCACCGGCGCGATCTTCATCAGCGTAGGAGTCTGGTTCTCCCTCAGGTATGTCTTCGGCGTGTTTTAACCGCGCCATGCGCATCGACCGCGGCCCACCGCGAGCAATGGGTCGAAACCCTCATTAAAAACTGACCGGCCATTTGTCGAGGGTGGCAAGTCCGCCAAGCTGCACCGCCCGCCTTTCTGGCGATAGAATTGATGCATCGGCTCCCTAAGTTCGCAATCACGTTGATGGTTCTATGGTGGAACGAGAGGCAATTCGTTTTCCCCATCCGAATGATGACGATGCTGATCCGCGCAGCGACCCTCGATGACGCCCCAGCGATGAGCGATCTCATCCGGCCTCTCGCCAGCGCGCATATCACCCCCGATTTTTCACCGGCAGGGGCTGCGAATCTTTTGGCGTCGATGGCGCCGGAGGCCCTCGTGCGCTATTTCCACGCGGGTTACGTTTACCACGTGGCCGAAGTTGACGGGAACATCGTGGGCGTGGTGGGCATGCGCGACAACCGCCACCTGTTTCACTTGTTTGTGTCCGACGACTTTCACGGCCGCGGGTTCGCGCGCGAATTATGGCGCGTGGCGCGCGCCGCATGCCGCCAAAACGGCCACGCGGGAGATTTCACCGTCAACTCGTCCCAGTTCGCCGTCGGCATGTATCGCAAGTTTGGCTTTGTCGAAGCCAGCCCGCCCGTCACCGTGAATGACGTCACCTTCATTCCAATGAAGCTCACCGAAACGGCGTAACCAAAACACGGCGCCCCAGCCGAGCCGATGCGGCGGAGCTTGCAAAGCCGCAGGCCGCAGGCGCGAGACGACCGTTCCTCGGCGGTTACGGTTAGATGGGCCAGCGGCGGACGAGATCACCTTGCCAGGGAGATTCCGGCCATCCGGGCTTGTCGCGCCGTTTATGGAGTCGGTCTAGATAGTCGATGATCTCCTCGGCTTCGTAACGGAGTTCTCTTAGCACGCAGCCCAGGACGGTTCCGGTGCGCCCGCGTCCGCCCACACAATGAACGACCACCCCGCGACCCGATCTCAACGACTTAAGCGTGGCGCAAACGGCTTCGCGAACGAGGTTTTCTTCCTTTTCTGGATCGCGAGGAAGCTTTCCGCCGGAAAGGTCTTGAAGCTTCTGGTCGAAAACCTTCGTTAACGGTTCCGGGTCGTAATCGTCGGGAGCAAGAGAAACAAGGTCCGAGAACCCCGCTTCATAAATTTCGCCCCAAGGCCAAGATGGCTCGGGCAGCGCCATGCCCGCCAGTGGCGCGGGCGTATCAACGACCCAGTAAAAATCGTCCTCTGATAAAAAGTGGCTGTAAATCGGTCTGTCTTCCTCGACGGGAATGAGCATCGTGTGACTCCTGATGACCAACGAACCAACGCCGTGACGCCACGGCGCCGCTGATTCTACCACACGCAAAAACTCAACCCCCGTTTCGCTACAAACCGTTAGCACGCAGGGAGTTACGGATTCGTGCCAGCTGATACATCCCGGTTCTTGGCGAACCAGGAGCGCAGCAGTTGTTCGCGCCGGGTGGGGGTGGGGCTGCGGGTGCGGTCTTGGCGGTCGGGGCCGTGCTCGACGCTCCAGCCGTCCCACTCGCGAAAGGCGTGATACGCCCAGTCCCACCCTTGCTCCTCGAAAATACTAATGCAGTCGCGCAGGTAATCGTGCGCGTTCTCGCCGGGCGCCCAGCGAATGGCGCTGAACTCGCCGAGGTACATATGCACGTTGTAGTCGCGCTGGTAGTCGATCGCCGGTTGTAAAGCGCGCCGCAGCGCTTCACGGTTCCACAACACGCCGTCAATCTCGCCAGGATAGGAAATCCCCACGCGGTCATCGTGCACGCCTTGATGCGTGAACTGGTGCGGCTGATACATGTGCACGCTGTATACCACGCCGGGCACGTCAAGCGGCTCGAACCATTCCAGCGATTGCGGACTGCCCCACGGCGCCGGCTCCAGAATGATGGCGTGCGGGTCGCCCAGTTCGCGAATTCGTCGGGCGGTTTTCTCAGCCAGTGTGCGCCAGTCGAGCAAGCCTGCGGGTATGGCGCCTTCGACCGGTTCGTTCACCAGGTCGTAACCCCAGACGGTTTCGTTTTTGTGGTAGCGACGGGAGATCGTCTCCCACACGTCGAGGAACGCCTGTTGCAACTCCGCCTCGTGGAACATGCGGCACTCTTTGGCTTCGTTTCTTCCGCCGGGCGGCGTGTGCAAGTCGATCAACACATGAATGCCCAACTCGCGGCACACCGGCAACAGCCGATCGAGTCGCGTTAGCTCCGAGTCGAGCCAGCGGCGGTACTCGGCTACGCTGGCTTTGTCGGCCGGACTGTGCGGAAAGCCGCCCCAAATCAACTGCCAACGAACATGATTGGCGCCCCACTCGCCGCCAAGCACGCGCAGGTCCGCTTCGTCCACTTGCGAGCCGATCATCGCGCCGCGCAGCCGCGGCAGGCCGTGGCCTTGATACACTTCGCCGGCCGGTTTTTCCGAGGGTGTGGAACGTCGCAAACCAAGGACCGTGATCTTCACGTTCTCGAACCAGGCGACGCCGGTCGTCTCCTCCAAACCGAGCGTGAGCCACGCTTCGGTAGCATCGGCGGGAACTTCGGCGGTAAACTCGATGGTCTTCCAATCGAAGGCGCCAAAGACGTCGTTCTTTTGCGTCCATTGCTTGCCCGCCGGGGCCACGGTGTGCAACATGCACTCGACGCCGTTCCAAGGATTCGGCGGCCGAGCGACGCCTTCCGCTTTGACCCGCGCCTCGACACGCACGCGGCTTCCGCGCAGTTGCTGCACCGGCAGGCGGGTGCGCACTCCTGCCGAACCGGCCCCTTCGGACGCCGCCCGCTCGACGCGCAAATGATACGAACCGGCGGAGTTTGGCTCCAGCCGCACATGCGCCCGACTGGCGCCTTCCCAAGTTTGCAGCGCCGCGGCGTCGTCAAACGCCGCAGAGAAAACAACATCTCCCACGCGCGGCGCCGCAGGGGCGACGTTCGCCGCCAGCCACACGCTGGCCGCTGCGAACACGATATGGTAACAAGAGTGCATGGCAGGAACCAATCCGAAGTGAGCTTCCAACACCGCATCCATTCTTCCAAGATACCGGCCGTACCGCGCTACGCCTACCAAGCCGGCGGCGGGCGAGTCGAGCGACAGGTACGGCCCGGCCGTCCTGCGGCTGGTGAGAACGAACCATGAACGAATCCACTCCCCTCTCGCGCACGCAACAGGTGATCGGCCTGATTGTCTCGATCGCAATTTGCTTTGCCGCCGCCGGCCTGGGCAGCCTGGCCACCACGCCGAAGATTCCTAACTGGTATGCCGACCTGGCCAAGCCTTCCTGGAATCCGCCCGCGTGGATCTTCGGGCCGGTGTGGACGACGCTCTACTTGTTCATGGCCATTGCCGCGTGGCTGGTGTGGCGGCAAGGCGGCTTCCGGAACGCCCGAGGACCGCTGCTGTTGTTCGGCGTGCAACTCGTTCTGAACACGCTGTGGTCGTTTCTGTTCTTCGGCCTGCAAAACCCCGGCGCCGCGGCGATCGAGATCGTCGTGCTGTGGGTCGCCATCCTCGCCACGCTGTTGGCGTTTGCGAAACGCTCCACGACTGCGGCAAGCCTTTTGGCCCCGTACCTCGCCTGGGTCAGCTTCGCCGCGGTGCTGAACTTCACAATTTGGCGTATGAACAGTTAAAGAGGCGTTTCGTTGGTCGAAAACCGTTGATCGAAAAAGAGAACGTCTCCGTTGCGGTCGTGCTTCTGCCGAACGTAATAACCCAAGCGATCCAAGGGCGCCTTCCCCGCGGGCCTATCGTTCAACGAAAAGTCATCCGCTCTATGAATGCGCAACATCGAACTCTTTCGGAACTCGAAGCCGGCTTGGCGTCGGTCCTGGCCTCGCCGCGCGACGAGGGCTTCGTGCAATTGATCGTGCGCCGCCCCAGCGTCAATCAGCGCGAGGTGATCGACACCGCGGAACTGAGCTTGACCGACGGCCTGATCGGCGACAACTGGCGGACCCGCGGAGGCTGGAACACGCCCGACGGGGCGCCGCATCCCGAGATGCAACTGACGCTGATGAACTCGCGGTTGATCGCGCTCGTGGCGGGAGCGCCGGACCGCTGGCCGCTCGCGGGCGATCAGCTTTATGTCGACTTCGATCTGAGCGTGAGCAACCTTCCGCCCGGCGCGCAACTGACCATCGGTACGGCCGTCATTGAAATCACCGCCGAGCCGCACACCGGCTGCCGCAAGTTCTCCTCGCGCTTCGGCAAAGACGCCGTGAAGTTAGTCAACTCCCAGCAAGGCAAAGCCCTCCGGTTGCGAGGCGTGAACGCAAAGGTCGTTCGACCCGGCCTGGTGCGAGTCAACGACCTCGTACAAAAGAACGCCGCCCACACCGCACCCAAGTAATCCCGCAACGCATCAAAACAAAGGTGTCAGGAGCACATTTGGCCATCCTGTTAACACCTTCCTTGCACACTAAGGGCTCTATAGCCCACGCGAGTCTGGCCAAAAAATCAGTTATCGAAATCAACGACGCATCAGGTATATGCTCCTGACCCCTTTATTTTTCTAATTGCCCTTGAACTAGGCACAAGCTGACTTGTAGCATGGCGTTACGGAAAGATGTCAGGAACCGTTTACATGATCGGTTCCGAACGCCTTTTTACACGTTCGTTCAGACGTGTTTTACTTGATGCCATGAACGACCCCCTAGAGAATCCACCGGCGCGCGAACTAGCCGAACGCCTAAAGAAGGTCTGCGAACCCTTCCGGGGAAAGTTAACAGAATTCCATCATGCGTGGATCGGCCAGCATGTCTCTCGTCTCAGAGCGGTTTTTGAGAGCGTTTATCGCCAGTGCTCTCACGATCCCGATGAAGTGTTGGACTTGCTGACGTCGGCAGGAACGTTTTCAGAAGCCTACGTCCAAGCAATGGATGACGTTGCGGCGACTGAAGGGTACATCTGTTTGGCGGGGCGTAACTTTGCAATGATAGCCATTGCCGCATCGTATGGATGGAAGTTCGATGAGAAGCTTTCTGGCTTCGCTAATCCTTGGCCGCCGCTGATGCACCTCTTTCTGAACGGTGTATGCGCCACATACGTTATTGATGATAGCGACGCTTGTTGGAGCTTAACCATGCGCGTATCGACGAGCGATTCCGACGTGACGGTTCCAATTATCTGCATCAGTGTGTAGCTGCTTGGGCTAAATAAAGGTGTCAGGAGCATATTTAGCCATCCTGTTAACACCTTCCTTGCACACTAAGGACTCTAAGACCCGCGAAAGTCTGGCCAGAAAATCCGTTATCGAAGTCAACGACGCACCAAGTATATGCTCCTGACACCTTTATTTTCTTTATTTTCTCCTTTATTTTCTCCGCAAGGCGCCCACACGGCCAGGCTTCCACACGCCAGCCGCATAGCAACGACCGCGTTGATTAATCAACGCATCGACTCATCCACCAATTGACGTTGCAACACAACGTGCCGCCCAGCGCGACCGCACAAGTTCGCCATTTCCGGCGATGAAGCGTCACTTCGCACCGCGCTTCCGGAATGAAGTTGACCGCGTTCGCACGTTTGAAAGGGGTCTAGTGCTCTGTCACCTTTCGATATTGGGATTGGTCGCCAAGCATGATTCGGCGATGATTTAAGGCAACCAAGGAGGGTTGCCATGCAGAAGAAGTATATCGTCCGTCTCACGGACCAGGAACGCGCGACATTGGAAGAGGTGG
>CAUJHS010000069.1 GCA_963204915.1 Planctomycetota bacterium
TCCCGAACACAGTAGTTAAGCTTTCCGAGCCGATGATAGTGCCTACCCGTGCGAAAGTAGGTCTCGCCGGGTTTATTTAAACCCCAAAAACCCCCGCTTACTCAAACCAAGCGGGGGTTTTTTCGTTCTTGAGCGTCAATCCCGCTGGGACGTTGCGTAATGCTCCGCTGCCAGCCCTCCCATTTCGTAGGAGCGACTATCCACTCGCCACCCGTCGCCTGATTCGGCGGCGGTTTGCACGGCACCTTCCTCGTTTCGTCCCGCACGAACGCCGGCGTCGAATCCCGTTGATGGTCCAGTCCTACAAAAACCTTTACACTAGCCATTGCTTGTTACTCCTGAGGTTACGGAATAGTTTCTGACACGCCAACTTCCTCAACGCAGGAGGACGAGATGAACGAGCATGCCCCCTTTTGGGAGCGCTTATGGGCGGCACGATGAGTAAGACTTCGGTTCAACGCGAGCTTTATGCAGACGTCATCGCCGCTGGCGGACTGGTCACGGCGGTTCAGCAAGCACTCCATCGAAACGATTCATCGCTTGTCGCGACCGGTATTGCGGAATCACGATTCCCGACCTACGCGCGGGTCGAACGCGAAGCGCGCTTTTCGCAAATCTTTATCGCTGCCGAAGAGCGGTTGTTCCTGTTCGATCTTTGGCGAGACGGCGTCATGTACGGCAACGGACAAACGCCCGACATCGACGAAATGGCGACCGCCATCGATCATTGGATTGGTCGGTGTGTCTCGGTGGCCGAGATCGGCCAGTTGGAATGCGTGAAGCTCACCGAAAGCGCCAGCGTGTATGACGAGGGCTGCGAAGTCGAGCATCGCTGGAAAATGTACTTGTCCGACGCGGACCCCTTCCTGCGCGAACTCATGCCGTTCATCCGGTTGGCCGCGCAGCAACCGGTCCTGCGCCGTCTTTTCCCGTATGCCAGCCACAGCACATTCTGCTTCAGTCGTTGTACGGGTTACCCTTTTTCTTTTGATTGTCCTAACGTCACGCCGATTGCGACGGGGCAATTCCGTGTGGCGAAACCGGGCGGCCACACACTTGGAACTGGTGATGCCGAGGCGGCGGTGTCGCTCGTACTTGGCAACCTGCCGCCAGACTGTGGTCCTGCAATCCGCGGTACGTCGGACAAATTGAACGCTCGCTGACAAATCGGTGAACCACCGTCGCCTCGCGTTTCAGAGCCGCGGCAGAAGCAGACGCGATCGAACTTTTTTCCGTGGTTTGGGGCGGGGGCGGCTTGGGGCGGGGGCTTGGAGTGGGGCTCTGAAGCTTTCAGGCGAAGTGCCAGCACACGCCGGCTGGGTCGATGAGATGAACTTCGCGCTGTCCCCAGGGATACAGGGTTGGCTCCTTCGCGCGAACTTCGGGGTATTGATCGAGCACGCCTGATTCGCCCATGTGGCGCCACCAGGCGTCAAGATCGGCGACCGTCACGAACATCATGAGATTCTCCTGCATCTCCTGGTGGTGAAAGTCTTGCAGCAGGAAGGTTGCCCCTCCCAGGGTTAACTGAGCCAGCCCTGCCGCTTCCCAGTCGAGTTGAAATCCAAGGTCAAGGAAGAACTGCTTGGATTTGGCGAAATCCGGCCCGGAGGGAATGAACGGCTTCAATTGGCGCAGCATGTCGCACTCCTGGAAGTTGAGGAGGAGCTTCCGGCGAACGCTCCGGCGCTGTAAGTCGGGGGCAGGTTGCGGCGCAGCCCACGGCGGCTGGCGTTGAAGCAACTTTATGGCATTACAAGGTTTTGAGGTACTCCAGCACCGCGCGTTTTTCTTCGGGGGTCAAGGCGTCGGGGAAAAGGTGGCCGGCGGCGCTTTTGCCGAAGCGGCTGGTGTCGAAGAATTCGCGACGTTCGCGCGGGTCGAGCACCGTGGGAGGAACGCGGTCATGGGCCGAGATTTCCAGTCCGACGTTTGCTTCGTCGTAGCCGTCTTCGCTGGTGCGGCGCCAAACCGCGGGGCGTTCGCTGGGGTTCAACACATGCCAAAGCGTGGGAACCGAGCCGTTATGAAGATATGGGGCCGAAGCCCACACGCCGTCCAAGGGCGGCGCCACGTAGCCGCCGGGATCGAGCCGCGTGTCCTGCTTCCCAAAGTGCCCGAACCAGCTTTCGCCGTAACGCTGCCGAGCGGGGGCCGAAAGAGCGTCTAAGCGCACGCGGTCGGTCATCACTTCGTCGATCGGCACAATCCGGTTGGGATAGCTTTCCTCCTCGCCATAAGTTCCGTGACACTCGGCGCAGTGCTGGAGAAACGCCCGTTCGCCTTGGGCCGCGAGCGGCGCATCGACGGGGAAGGGGTACTCGGGCGGCTCAAGCGACTCCAAGTAGGCGTACACATCGCGGAAATCGTCCTCCCATTCGCGGAACTTCTCCGGACCATTTTGCTTGACGAGCATGAACTGCATCAGCCCGCGATGGCCTTTCTCCGCAAAGCCGTCGATGTAGATATGCGTCTTCTTCTTGAAATGCCACCAAGGCGGCGGGTCCATGTCATGATGGGTCATTTTCGGCGCCGACAAACCCGGCAGAACATTCAATTCAGGGTCGCGGGCGGCCATCAAGGCCACGCCAAACATCACTGCGTTCGTGCCGCCGCGCGTTGTCCCCAAAGGAATGAACACCGAACCGAGGTCCATCCGCGAGAGCGGCTTTTCGAGTTCCAGCTTCACGGAGCGTGTTTCTTCCGTCAGCGTTTGCAGCAGGTAGTTCGCATTCGGCAACCCGGGAATTCGTTGCCCCGCCACTTTCCCGCCATGACAGGCGAAGCAGTTCATCGTCCACTGGCCTTGCTCGTTCACCACGTACTGCAATGGCCGAGGATCCTGGTTCGAGGCGTCCGGGTTCGCAGGATCGCTGGCTGAGCGCTCGGTGAGTCCGTAGCGAGAGAACGCCATGCGGCGGCGCTCTTCCGGCGTGGCCGCTTCGGCCTGAGAGCGCAACGGCTCGGGCCAGTGCCGCCAGGCCTGGTCGAAAGTCTCCTGGTCAAAGTCGGGAAGCAGGTACGCTTTTTCGGTTAAGAGGCGGTAACCGCGCTGTGGGTCGGCGGCGTCGGTTTGGGCGAACGCGAAAAGCGTGAAGAATCCTGTAATGCACAATAGGCCACGCATCATGGCTTGATCCGTTCTTTCAGGGAAGGAAACCGACGCGCAACGACGACCCAGGGGCCGCACCACGAAAGGCTCGCAGCCTACCCGTGCGATTCCCTCCTTCCAGCCCGGAATCGGCGGGCAGTCTTAGCCATTATAACGCGACGCCAACCAGCGGCGCCTTGCCGCACAGCCGACGCTTCGGAGAACCGCAAAACCGCCCGGCAAGCAACCTGCAATTTACAGTCCGACGCCGCGGGCCAGGACCGCAACGCAAACCTCGGCGGCGCCGGCCTTCTTCAGGGCGACCGCGGCAGCATGCGCCGTGGCGCCCGTGGTCAACACGTCGTCGACAACCAACAGCCGGGCGCCTTGCAGGTCGAAGCCGGAGCGAACGCGAAAGGCGCCTCGCATATTCGTGCGCCGTTCGGACGAGGGCAACGTGTGCTGACGGCGGGGCCAGCGGCGATGCTTCAACGCATCCGGCAGGTACGCCAAATGCAGTTGATCCGCCAAAACTTCGGCCAGCAGGTCGGGCGGATTAAACGGGTGCGTGCACCGCCGCAACCACGGCGAAGGAACCGGAACGGCGGCGTCGGCTGGAAATGGCGCCGCGGCGGCAAGTCGCCGGGCCAGGGCTTGGGCTAACGCCACGCCCAGCGGCTCTCCACTGGAATGTTTAATGCGCAGCACGGCGTGTTGGAGCGAGCCTTCGTAAGCGCCCAGCGCGACGACGCGCGTGAAGGCGAATTTTTCTCCCCGGCAGTGCGAGCAGTCGTCCATCAGCGGCAGCGCCGGCGATACCGGCGCCGCACAACGGCGGCATGTCGCCGCGGGGAAGTGGAGCAGCTCGTCGCAGCAGGACGAACAAAACGATTGATGATTCGCCGTCGCCTCGATCGCCATTCCGCACTGCACGCAATGCGGGGGAAGCAGCAAGTCGACCGCTGCGGCGGTTGCTTCGCCTAGCCACGCCGGGCGCCAGATGGCCATCCTTCCTCCTATTCGCCTTGCGCATTGCCGATAGAATAAAGCAACGTTACCGAGTGGCGCCAAAGTAAGCACGGTGGCGTAACGGTCATTCCTTGGTTGATGTCTCGGTTCATGCATTATAACGGTTCGATAGCGAGCGATACGATTGCCGCCCGCGAAGAAGGGATGCTCGCGGCGTATGCGTTCTTTAGTCGTGAAACGTGCGGACGGCGCTGGCCCGAGGAGGAGCACGCGTACCGCGGCCCCTTCCAGCGCGACCGAGACCGCGTGTTGCACTGCGCCGCGTTTCGGCGATTGTCGGGCAAAATGCAAGTGTTCACCGGCGAGATGGGCGACTACCATCGCACGCGTTTGACGCACACGATCGAAGTGGCGTCCATCGCCCGGACCATGGGCCGCGCGCTGCGCTTGAACGAAGACCTGATCGAGTCGCTGGCGTACCTGCACGACCTGGGCCATCCGCCGTTTGGCCACGCGGGCGAAGACGCGTTGAATGAATGCCTGGGCGAAGAAGGCGGGTTCTCGCATAATCGGTTCGCCCTGACCCTGGTCGAGGAGTTGGAACAGCGCTACCCGAGTTTTCCGGGGTTGAACCTTTCTTACGAAGTGCTGGAAGGGCAACGGTCGCGGGTCAAGCATCCGGCGCGCCAATTAACCTTGCTCACCGTGACGCCGCCGTTATGGGAGACCCAAGTGGTAGACGCGGCCGACAGCATCACCTACGACGCGCACGATACCGATGACGCGCTGAAGCTTGGTCTAGTCACCATGGACGAGTTGCGCGAGATTCCGCTCATTCGCGAGCTGACCGGCGCTTTGGAAGACCGCTTCGGGCCGCTCGAAGTCAAACGCCTTCGCAAAGCGCTCGTGCACGAGCTGATCAATCGGCAAGTGACGAGCGTGCTGGAGGCGGTCGAGCAGTTCTTAGCAACGCATTCGCCTGCGAACGCCGAAGAAGCCCGACGCAGCGAGTTTCGCTTCGCGGTCGATGGCGACCTGGCCCGCCGCAAACGGGAACTGGAGAGCTTTCTGTACGAGCGCGTGTATCGGCATCCGGAATTGATCGCCGTGCGGCGCGAGGCGCAAGGGCGGCTGCAAACCATGTTTCATCGGCTGGTCGACAACCCGAAGCGATTGCCGCCGAAGTTCCAAATTCGCGCCGAGCGCGTCGGCGTTCCCCGCGCCGTGGGCGACTATCTGGCCGGCATGACCGACCGTTATTGCGACGAACAATTCCGCCGCGACTTTGCCTAAGCGCCGAATTTTAAGGCAAGGCTACTTCGGCGGCGTTGCGGCGGGGTGGCTGAGGCGCCTTGCGTTGACGACGAAAAGAGTTGGCTGGCGGCGGAGCGGGTCGAGACGCCCCAGCGTCGGCAAAACGGGGACAGGCGCATATTTTATATGCGCCTGTCCCGAATGGCATGAACTTAAGCCGTAAGTTGTTTGTGGAAGAACTCTTGCTGTAATTGTTGTCGGGGTTTGGTCATCAGCGGGAACTGCTTGGGGCGCCGCTTGCGGACGCGCGGC
>CAUJHS010000070.1 GCA_963204915.1 Planctomycetota bacterium
GTCCAAGAAATGGACGATGCCTATACCGAAGTGGAAAGAAGCCCTCAATCACTTCGCCATCCTGTTCGCCGACCGCATGCCCAAAAACCTCAACTAACTCACCCCAATAACCGACTGACACAAAAATCAAGACAGGCCCTCAAGCGGTTATCGAGAATGAACCGGCGGTCGGTCAGCGGAAACTCGTATGCGATGGCAAGTTCGTGGAGTTGTCCTGGCTTGTAAGCCAAACCAAAGGCCGACGTGACCACGTCATTCCCTTCGACCCCCACAGAGCCTAAGTTGACCAGGTCGACGCCTTCGATCGGTAAGGGGAAACCATCGCCTTCGCTCAACCAATGGTGCCAGTTCAACTCGGCCAGCGCATAGAGGCCGGTATTCCCTAGCCGTCGGTCAAGGTGATTCGACCAATACCACACTTGATTCTCTTCGTTCGAATCGCTCGGGAGACGGAAGCCCGTACCGGAAATCCAATGCCAGTTTTCGGCGATTTCGGCGCCACCGGACAGGAACAAGTGGAACTCGCCATCGCCGTTGCCTTGCAGCGATCGTGTGCTGCCTACCGGCAATTCGTACGTGAGGCCCACGCTGAGCAGGGTTTGACTCACGGGGTCCGCCCACAAACCGTACTTTAGACCCGCGGCAACGTCGGCCCACCCATCGTCCAAGAGAGGGCTTTGCGACACGATGAAGCCATCCTTCGTGGCGATGAACGAAAGTCGCTCCGTCAGCGCGGCGCGAAGCTGCATCGCGTAAACCTGGAAACTGTCGCCGCCTAGTTCCGGCGGCGTATGTTGGTTGAGAAAAATCACGCGCGCTTCCGTTAGGGATCGCGGATCTTCGAAAAACACCGGGTTGCTAATCGGGCTGATGAAGTCCGAGAACCGCGTGTCGGTCGAAAGAATCAAACCGAATCGTTTCCGGCAAGGCGTGCACGCGCCGCAGCCGCAACACCCACACGCAGGGCGACAGCACGAACATCCGCCGCAGCAAACCTCGCAGCCCAAACAATCGCCGCATCCTCCTGTGTAGGCGGGAACACTTTCGTTCAGGTCGGCAGCGGCAGGCTCAGAATACACAGGGGCAGGATCGGCGTAGGAATACTTGATATCGCTTTCGGTGTAGTCCGCGCCTCGTACGAAGTCCGAGCCCACGAGCAATGCGATCATCACAGCGGTGCTGCCAAGCCAGACGAGGCGGCGTAGGTTCAGTAAGCGGCGTATCATAAGGGAGCAAATGGTTCGAGGATGGTGGCGTGCGCGCCATTCCGGTGACGCGACGCACTTCAAAATCGTCATTCGGAAAGTTGTGCGGTAAGCCGTGCTTACCGCGCGCCGCGCGAATTAGCTACTTTGCCCAGGCCGACCACTAAGGTGGGAAGTGGAGCGCCCTGGTAATCGCGCCAAACGATTCAAATTCAGTTCGTCGCGCAGGCGCCGTATCGAATGTACTGACGCAAGGGCGCTTTTCCGTTACGGAAAGATGTGCCGGTTCTAGCCAAGATGATGTGGGATTGTAGCCAAGTCCTTGTGCCTGGTAGTGTTCTCGCCGAGCTTTCTCGGGTACTCCCTTGGGCTGCATGGCTTTCCCAAACGACCGGGAATTGGGTGCGCCGGTCGCATTTGATTCTCAACGCCCTGCTCGCGCCATCTGGTTTTCTCGCCAGGCTTCGAGATACGTTTGAAAACCGGCTTGCGTTTCTTCGCCTGCGCGTCGGAGGGTGTTTTGAATCGAGTCGGAAAGAAGGTCTTCGCCCGCGCTTTGCCACAGGTGCGCCGCCTGCGTCGCCGTGGCGCGGTCGTAATCGGCCAGGCTGGTAAGAAGTTGCTGGAAGTCGCCGTCGGCGTTCGTGACGAGGCGCCGCGCGTAGTCGTAAGCGGCGGATTTGCGGCCATCGCCATCGCCGTCAATCCAAACGGCGCCGCTGCATCCAATCACCTGCGGGGTCCAGTCAGGGGAAGTCGGTTGATACGGCTTAGCGGTCTTCCAGTAGGGGCCGTCGATGCCGGGACCAATTGCGATGGCGGTCAGAAACAGGTCATGTGCGGGGCACGGTATGCTCCACTGGCCGCGCCACTTTTCGCCGGGGCCCAGCGACTCCTTCGCTTCGTTAGAGATCTTCGCTTCGCGAATGGGATGACCATTGGCGAACAGGACGATTCGACTCGCCTCGATCCAAGATGGCGCAAGCACGCGAATCGTAATTTCCAACGGCGCCGCTGGCTCGTTCGTGCTCGCACGTCGCGCCATCGCCGCTAGTTCTCCAGAGCGGAACTTGCCGTTGACGGTCAATTCGGCCAGCAAGCCGTAACTCACTAGCACGCGGCCCTGCACGAAGTTGTCGACGGCTTGCTCGACATCGAGGTTGCCGGGATCGCGGTCATCGCAGCGGATATAGGTTCGGCCTTGACCCACAAAGTGACGTCCGACATCGTGCGAGTCGCTGGCGCCAACCGGCGTGACTTGGCGGCCCCGATTGAGCAGCGCCATCCAGTCATGAAACAACCGCCAAATATCGTTCTGGGTGGCGGAGGAATTCACCACTTCCATGGCGTTGAACCGCATCGCCCAGTTGTCCAAGTTCTCGCCCGCCGCCGCGTTGAACAGCGTTGGGCCAAACGGTCGCACGCCGCTGTGTAAATCTCGGGCGTGGTTCAAAATGGCGACCTTCACGCCGGGCGTTCCGTAGATGCTGTCGAACAGCGCACTCCAATCCGTCAATTGATGGTCGGGCTTCGCGGCGCCTGGGGCGACAGGAAACACGTTGAAGTGCCCGACTTTCGTCGTTACTTCGTTCCCAATCACCGGCGTAAAGTACTGCCGTACGCCCATTTCGCGCGCGAACGGATCTTGGTCAATCTGCACGTTATGATCCGTAGCGATGGGCAGCTCGATTCCTTCAGCGGCCAACGTAATCATGCGCTCTTGCACGGTGGCGTCGCCGTGGCCCGAGTGCGTCAGCGTGTGCGTGTGCGTGTCGCATGCCACGTAGCCGGGCGTGGGAACTTCGCGCCGAATGGTGAGCGAAACGTCCCGCGTTTGCCCCGTTTTCAGTTCGATCGACTCCGAAGCGAGCGTGTATTCAAAACCGCGCCCCGCGTATACCGTGTACTTGCCGGCCGGCAGCCCGAACTTCGCCTTGCCGTTTGATGTGTAGACCAAGCCTGGCCGCACCGCCAGTTGATCGTTCGACTGCGCCCCCACCGTTTGCATCGCACCGGTTTCCGCCACCACGGTCACACGCGCCGGCAACCGATCGCGCGTGTCGGCGTCGGTTATGGCGACTTCTAACGTACACGCATTCAGCAATTCGGATCGCGGCTGCCGGTGCAGTATGACCTCGCCAAGGCGCACATCGTCCGGCGTTCCGCGGCCGTTCATTTCGACGCGCAGCGTGTTCTCGCCTTGCCGGATCGCGCCGGCGGACAGCGCGAAGTAGACGACCATGTCGTTCTCGTCAACCGGCAGCCGCTCGATGCGATCGCCATTGAGCAACACCGACCAGGTTTGTTTGACGTCCTGCTGGCGTAGTTGCAATGTCCATTCGCGGTCATTCGCTGGCGAGTTGAATTTTACTTCCAGACGCTCGCCTTCGGGCGTCTCGGCGAATGTGGTCCATTCGCGCGGCCCGCCGAGACGCAGATGTTTTAACCGCGGCTCAAGCACTTGGGCTTCACTGGCCGCCAGATGCGCGACAAGCAGGCCGACGGCGAAAGTACAAGCAACGGCGACGCGAATGAGTGCGTTCATGAAATTGGCGGTAGCAAAGAGGAGGTTCCGCACGCCCCGCAAGTTGTTCGAGAACTGCGGGGCGGGAACGCGAACGCGGATTCATCGTGCCGTGGCTATTGCGCCGCCGGCATGAACCGCACGCACACCGGCGAAGGTACATTGATCTTGACGCCCGAGGGATCCAGCTCGCCGGTCTTGGGATCAATCCGAAGGACAACAATCGTGTCGGAATCTTGGTTCTCCGCGAAGAGCCATTGTCCGGTGGGGTCGACCGCGAAGTTGCGCGGGGTGCGGCCTTGCGTCGATTCATTCTCCAAGAGCGTTGGCTTGCCGGTTTGTGCATCGAGCGAATAGACGGCGATCGTATTGTGGCCCCGGTTGGATCCGTAAAGGAATTTTCCCGACGGATGGGCGACAATCTCAGCGGTGCTGTATCCTTGGCCTTCGATCTCGGTTTCTGGCGGCAACGTAGAAACCGTGGCGATCTCGGTCAACTCGCCGCGCTCTGCGTCGTACGCGAAGGCGGTTGTGGTGAGCAACATTTCGTTAATGACATAGGCGTACTTGCCGCTCGGATGAAAGGCGAAGTGCCGCGGTCCGGAGCCCGGCGCCACGCGGGCTGCCGGCGAATCATTCGGCGTGAGTTTGCCGTTTTCGGCGTCGAACCGGTACACAAAGATCTTATCGACGCCCAAATCGGCCACGAATGCAAAGCGGCCGGCAGGGTCCAAGTTGATCGAATGCGCATGAGGCTCTTTCTGTCGGGCCGGATTCACACTGGAGCCGGTATGTTGCACAACCGACGAAGGCTCTTTCAACCCGCCTTCCTCGGTAATTGGCAACACGGCCACGCTGCCTCCGCCGTAATTGGCGACCAGCACATTCTTGCCTTCGCGGTCAACGACGACATGGCAAGGACCGGCGCCTCCGGAAGGTTGTTGGTTGAGCAACGTCAGTTGGCCTGATGCGGGGTCGATGGCGAAGGCGCTCACCGCGCCGACTCGCTTTCCGCCAAAGTCCGAGATTTCGCCCACGGCGTAAAGGAAACGGCGATTAGGATGAATCGCCAGAAACGAGGGGTTGGTGGTCTTGGCCGCCAAGGTCGGAGCCGTCGCTTTGCCGGTGGCGGGGTCAAACTCGAACTGATAGATTCCCTCGCTTGACCCGCGCGTGTAGGTGCCGACATACGCGCGTAACCGCTCGTCGGCGGCTACGGTGCTGGTCGTCACAACGGCGAGAGCGAGGAGAACCGGGCCGCGAAGAGCTTTTGATCGCATCATGGTGATTGATTCAGAGGGGAAGAAGAAGCGGAATTACTGCCAGTTAAGGGTAGGGCGCCCGGCGTGCTTTTCAAAGCCGGGGAAGCCAAAGGCAAGTCCGCGGCGCCCGAAAGGCGAGCGCCGCGCTTGCTCGAAGCGCGTAGGCGCCGCGCCGCCGCGCTGGCAAAGAGCCTAGCGGCGAACGGTAAACCCTGGACCAGATAACGATGCGCCAAACGGCGCGGTTCGCACCACAAGCGGTAGAGCCATTCCAACCCCAAACGCTGCGCCAGCGGAGGGGCGCGGCGAATGTCGCCCGAAATGAAACTGAAGCTTACCCCGATGCCCAACCACCATGTCGACGGCAAGAGCGGGCGCAATCGCGAGATCACGATGTCTTGCTTAGGACACCCCAGTCCCACCAACACGACGTCGGGCCTGGCGGCCACGACCGCATCGGCCACGGCTTGAAACGCATCGGGCGACTGTTCAAACCCAAAGTCAGGGCAAAGCACGCCAGCGATGCGCAATCCCGGATGTTGTTGTTGCAATACTTGCGCCGCGCCCTCGGCCGAACCCGGCGCGCCGCCTACCAGGAACACGGAATACTGGCGGCTCGCCAACTCGGGCATGAGCTGCGAAATCAGGTTTGTGCCGTTCACGCGCTCGGGAAGCGGTTCTCCTTGTAGCCGACTGGCCCACACCAACGGCATGCCATCAGCCACGTTTAAGGTTGAGTCGGCGACAAGCCGGCGTAATTCGCGCTGCCGGACCCACCGCCGCAAGATGTCTACATTCGGCGTGACTACCCAGCCGCCGCGTCGCTGCTGTAAATGACGCACGACGTATTGCACGCAGTCGTGCATCGTGACAACGTGAATGGGCATGCCGCACAAGCTAATTGCCGGCGGAGAAGGGTCAAACAAAACCGCTTCCAGATCGGCAATCTCGTTTCGCTCGACCCGCGCACGAGGCGTCTCGGCGGTTTGCTGCGGAATGACCATCGCGTCGGACATACTCAATCTCTCCTCACCGCAAACATTGATTACGAGCGGACTGGTTGAATGGGGTCTCGCTCGGTGCGCAACCACACTTTCTGACGTTTCCATAGAAATGAACCGTAGATTGGCGCCTTGCGCACGATGTAAAGGGGAACCGTTAAGAGCGCTGCGACGGGGATCGACGTCCGGCAGAACCGCGCCCAACACGCGAGCGCCGTAACGGACATCACCGCACCGCCGCCCAGCAGCACCTGCACGGGCAGCCATTGGTGCGTTAACACGCCAAGGAGCAACGAGGCGGTCGTCGCCGTGAACCAAATCATCGCCAGTAGCGCCAGGGGCGGAACGGTGAAATCGATGGCCGCAGCCAACGCCGCCGTATTGCCCCGACGGAGAAACGACGCTAACAATCGCGGCGCCTGCGTTAACATCACCATCAAATAACCATGTTCCCAACGGGTGCGCTGCCCAACGTGGGCGCGATGCCGCCAGGGGATGAACGTGGTCACGTGCGCTTCGTCGCAAAACTTGGGCGGGTGTCCCTGTAATACCAGGTCGATCCCGAGCTGAGTATCTTCCGCCAGGGCATGATTATCGACCGCCACTTGCCGAATGACTGGCCAAGGAAAAGCCATGCCGCTGCCCAAAAGTTGGCACGGCAGGCCCGCGCGCGACAGCCCCAATGGGCGTATCTGATTCTTGAAACGCAACCCTAACGACGATACCGCCTGCGCTCCGTTCGTCGCGGAAGGCGCCTCGAACAAATAACGCGCCTGCACCGGCCGACCTGTCGCAACACAAGTTTCCGCCAGACATTCGATCGCGCCTGGCGCCACTTGGCAGTCTGCGTCAATCACCATAACCACGTCAGGTCGTTCGCCGGCGCGCTCCAACTCGCGCAACCCAAACGCCAGGGCGTGGCTCTTACCGCGCAAGCTCGTATCTTCGCGCTCCAACACCCACGCCCCCGTGCGACGCGCAATTGCCGCGGTTTGATCGCTGCAGTTATCGGCGATGACGAGCAGTCGATCACCCTCATTTAGTTGCGACAAGGTTTCGCGGGCTGTGGCTTCAATGGCGGCCTCTTCGTCATGTGCGGGCATAAGAACCACAACGCGAGCACGCGCGCCTGACGTGCGTGGCGCGGTCCGACGCGCCGGCAGCCACGCCAACCAGCATTCGATGCAAAACACCGCCATCGGCCATAACACGACGCAGGCCAAAACCACCGCGACATATACGAAGAACTGATTCATGAGCACCAACCCGTTTGACCGCTCCTCAAGGGGGAATCGCTTTCTCGTTTTCCGCGAAGTTGAAACCGTCGTCGAACAACCCGTTGATTTACCCACCGCTCCTTCACGGCATCACTGAAACAGCAACCGTTGTCGCAAGTTATGCAGCATGCGTCCCGGAGCGCGGGCAGGACCTCGCAGCGGAGATTTCTTGATCCATGTCTTGGCGGTTCTCCAGCCGGTCCGCGCGCCGCGCAACCAAACGTTGCAGTCAACAGCACCATGCGCTACAGCGATCGAGCCCGAGTTGAGACTGTACTTGTACCGTTCGGGGCCTTTGCCTAAGTCGATTCGCTGAACTCCTTCGCTCGCGGCGGCTTGGGCCAAATGCAGCAGCAAGATCAATCCTGGCGAGTACTTGCTGAACTCTCGGTTGTAGGTCGGGAACCACCAGTGCAAAACCGTGCGAGTTCTCATTCCCAGGTGAACCGCAACGAGTTCATCGCCAGCGTACAACGTTGAGAGTACGCCGGAAAAACCGGGTGATTGCGTTTCGCGAATGCGGTCCAGCAGCGCAACCACCCAACCGTATTGGAAAATATCGACGACGCCCGTTTCGGAATGTTGTTCCTTCTTCCAATGGAACAGCATCTGTAACGCGGACGCAGTTGGCTCGTGCAAGACGAATCGCAGCGGACCGACCTCGCGTTGAATCTTGCGAGCTTTGCGCTGGATCTGTGAGATCAACTCGGAGCCCAGCTCGCGACGCCGGGCGTAGTACGTTTCCAGACCGCAGGAAAGGTCGATATACGGCGAGGGCTCCACGCCGTTGTGGTACGGCAAGAACGATGGCTGCTCGGCCAGCAAGTGATCGAATTGCCAACTTGCCAAACGACAACCGCGGACCAGCTCGGCAGCGTTCCAGCCAGAGTCGGGCTCTGCGATGACCGCCTGGAAGTCCGATAGTTTGCCTCCTACGGGCATGCCCACGTTCATGCGACCGCGTTGAAAGGGAAAGAACCCCACGGTTTGCGAGCCGTGGTCCAGTACGGCGACCTCGACGTCGTCGCGTACGGCGGCGACCGCTTCGGTAAACTCGGGTTGGAAATAGGGACTGTCGATCGGCAGCCGGGATGCTAAGGCCGACCAGCGCATGGTTAACTCGCGCGTCAGCGCTCGACCCGAGAGGAGATGGAACTTCACAGGTGCGGATCCAAGGAGGGCAATGTTTTGATGTTCGAGATTACTTCAGGTTGGCCAAAAGGCCCTTTGTTCTTATTGCGGTGCGGCCATCATGCGTTCGGCGCGGAACTTAAGCCGCTCCAAGTATTTCTCTTGCGAGAACCAACGTGGCGCCAGGAGCGTCAGCCCGTGGCGCAAATAACCCGTGGCGAACCAGATCCAACAGCGCGACCCAAGAATCTTTTCCGGGTCACGCGCGGCGTGCGCCAGTGCCCAACGGGGTACGCGCTGCAACAGAAGTTGCCCTAAGCGTGCCGCCAGTACGGGCACAAAAAGTGTGGCTCCCCAATCATCGCGCTCGCGCCGGGCGACATGCCCGCCCAGACGATGCGCGGTCCAGCGGAGATAGTTCTCTTCCAAACGGTGCGGCGGAATGACGTGATGTACGATCGCCTCCGGCGTGTACCAGGCGGCGATGTTTTTCTCGCACATGCGCCGAAACAGATCGGTGTCTTCGCCTGCTTGATGCAAGTCGGTACGGAACAGGCCCACTTCATCGAAAACGCTTTGCGCCAGCAGCATGTTTCCCGTGCCGGGAGCTTGCCGCCGCGTGTAGCGGCGCGGGGCGTCCTCGCCAACAGTTTCTCCCAAAAACTCGCGGCATACTGGCGCCAGACGGCGCGTCACGCCCACGGGCAGCCGTAGGTGCACCGCGCCTCCCACACAGCGAACCTGTTTCGCCTCCGCGAATTTCATCAAACACAACAGCCAGCGCGGATCGGCGAGTTGATCATCGTCAAAGAACGCAACCCACGCGCCGCGCGCCTCGCGCACGGCACGATTGCGGGCATGCGCCACGCCTTCGTTCGCTTCGTAAACTCCGCGGATCATGCCTTTGGTTTCTACCGCAGCGCGAGCAATCACGGCGGCGGTGTCATCGGTCGAAGCGTTGTCGACCACCAATACGTCGTACGTGAAACGGTCTTCCGTTTGCAGACCGCGCAGGCTTTGCAAGGCGTCGCCAAGCATGCCAGCCCGGTTAAAGGTGCACACCGCGATTGTCACGTGCGGCTTGACGGCAAGAATCGTCGGTGGAGTCGTCATGTGACCGAATGTTGATTGGAGGCGACTGCGGGCCGGCGCCAAGCTGCGGCGACGCGCGGTTCAGTGCGAGTTACGTGCGCCGTGTGCAGCAGAATGACGCCCAGAATCATCGAAGTTAGCGAGGGCGCATTCATGCCCGACTCGGTAAAACCGCGGAGCAAGCCAAACACAATTGCTCCGACGCAAAACAGGAAACCGGGATCTTTTGTTTCCGGGAACAATCGGGCGGCGCGCCGCAACCCCAACAGCGCCGCCGAGACCCACAACACAAGCCCAATGAGCCCAAGGTCGAGCAGCGATTCGATGTAGGATGAATGCGCCTCGCTGATCGCCCATTCTTGCAGTGAAGAGATTTCCAGAATGTGATCCGGAGTCCAGAACGTCATGAATCCGTGCCCCGTCCAAAATGCGTCGCGAATATGCCACGACAGATCCGACCACAAAGGCAAGCGGCCAGTGAGCGACTCGGCCTGTTCGCCGCGGCCCATCATGGCGGCGCCGCTCAATTGATCGACGATCTCCCAGCCGAACGCCGCGGCCATTGTGGCAATGACCGAGACCAACCAAACGCCGCCGATGAGCGTCGCGAGGAAAGCCCTCGGTGAAATCGAAAGGCTTCCCATGACGGCGATCCCCGCCAACAACGCCGCGCATGCCGTGCGAGATCGGGTGAGCACGATGAATGCCATGGCCAACACCAACACGCAGCCATAGAAACCGCGATGGTGTGGCTCCGTGCGGAGTTTCGCAATTGCCGCCAGCGCAAGTAGGGCCAGGTAGGCGCCTTGCGTGTTGGGATGTACGGTTCCGGCGAAGCGGTATTCGCCCGACCAAGGACGAAACGTGCCCAAAGCCGCCTCCGCCGCAACGCCCAACACGAGATAACCAAGCAAAACCCCAATCGCGACCGTAACCGTATCGCGCGGCGCGAGATGTCGGGACAGACCTAATGCCGCGATGACGCAGCAGCCCAGCACCATGAGACGTCGCACGGTAGTGCCAGGGTCGATGGACCATTGCACGCTGGCGGCGCACCAGAGTACATAGGCCGCCAAGAGCAGGAACAAAGGATCGTCCCACCGGAGGCGTCGGCCATTTTCCCGCAGCAACAAGCATGCTCCTACCGCGGCCATGCCGAGGAATGCGGCGCGTCGCAGGGAATTGCCTCCCGCCGTCCAGGACTCCATCGCGCTGAGGTCAGCCACAAAGGCGTCTCGCGTGGAGATCGTGAGGCTATGATCCGAGACGAAGAACACGCTTCCCCATAGCGCAGCCGTCAGCCAGACGAGCGGTCGGATCGCTGCGTTGGGTATTGTCGGGCTGAGGTGGTTCGCGGGCATGGGAGGAGGTTGAGCTTAGCCTTCGTATTGTGTGGTTTGCGTTTTGATTTCTGTGGCTCGTGCGACGCCATGGCGTAATGGACGATGAGGATTCGTGCGATCGCGCCAGTGACGGTTCCTGAAAACGTCGCCAGTGCGGCGCCGAGCACGCCCAACGGCAATACCAAGGCGGCGGCAAAGAGCGAAACGATGGTCACGCATACATCGACGCGGAAGTTCGCGCGCACCTGTTCCAGCGCGTATAGCCCGTTGCTTGCCGTCACGCTTAGGCTGTTGACCAGCGTGCTTAACGCCAACACCGTCATGACGACGCCCACGTGCTCGTACTTGCCATCAAACGCGATTCGGACCAGCCATTCTCCCGCGACGGCGATCAGCAGCGTGAACCCGCCGAGCACGACGAGACATGCGCCGCCGGCCAGGTTCAGCACGCGCCGCAAACCGGGGATGCCTTCGTGAACATAGGCATTCGCCGCTTTGGGTGTGAGATAGTTGCTGACCCCCGTGAGAAACATGTTGCCCACGCCGACGAGCGTGGAGCATGCCGCGAGAGTTCCCGTGGCCGAAGCTCCATGCCAATGCGCCAAGACCCACGGCAAAACAAACGGCACGGCCGTGCCCATGACCTGGCCCGCGAGCGTCCAACGGCTGAAAGTCCAATTCCGCCGCCAGTCGGCGACGATGTGTTCCTGGGCGAAATGCATTCGCGGACGTTCAGTGAAGAACCAAGTCATGCAAGCCACGGCGCTGGCGCCGCCCATGGCGGCTAACGCCGCTGACGGCGAGATCCAGCCGCGCCAAGCAAAAATCGCCAGTCCGCCTAACTGAAGCACCGCGACACTGGCATCAAGCAGCAACACCGCGTGAAGTCGTAAATGGGCAAACGACATTTGCCTTAGGAATTCGCGCAGCAGCAACGCGGGCGCCGCGCCAAGCAGTACGAAGACGGCCGGCAATAACGAAGGCGGCCCGACTCCCAATGACAGTGCGGTTCCCAGGCCTGCCAGTCCAATAACGGTGAATCCCGCGGTCGTCGCCTGGTGCGCGAAGCAACTGCCTAGGTAGGCGTCTCGCGCTGCTCCCTGGCGGCGATGGTTAAAGATCATGTACGGGGTCGAGATGATCTGTTCTTGAATTCCTCGGATGAACAATACAATACTCAACGCAAGATAATAAATTCCTAACTCCCGCGGGTCGCACAACCTTCCAATCAATACGCTGGTCGCGAAGCCCGTGGCGCTAACCAGGCCTTGATCGACGAGCGACAGAATCCCCTGGGGAATCAGGCCCATCCAATGCCGGGCTCGAACGAAGAACGACGCGCGCGCCGGTCGAACTCGCGGATTAATTTCCGCCGTCGGCGGGGCTGGGGCGTCAGAAAGGGAGCCGCTAGCGGACATGGGCGGTTCGCTCCGGACGCAAGAAGCGTCGCAATTGGCGCCAGCGTGCGCGGGCAGCGAAGTACCAAGGATCGCTCCGGGCGGCCAAAGTTGCCGCGGTGTCGTGGCGATGGGCGGTAATCCTTCCCCACCCAAAGCCGTCTTGTGCCGGGTCGGCCAATTCGTGCTCTGTGGTCAAGGCGCAGCACACACCAGCTTGCCGTGCTGCGTCGATTAACGCGTCGTCAGCGAAACCCTGCTTGCGGGATCCATAAGGAAACGCGAACATAGGTTGAACTTCACCCAGGTGTTCTTCCAGCAACAGGCACGAGAGCCGCAATTCTTCCGCGAGTAGCGCCGGGCGGTTGCGGAAGTCGGAATGCGTGTGCGTGTGCGTGCCGAAGTCGATCCAACCGCTGGCCTGCATTTCACGGCATTGGTCCCAGGAAAGTGGCCGCCACGCGATGGCGGCTTCCGGGTTGCCTTTCGCCGCCCAATCGTCAAAAGGGAAGGGATCGGGACGGTCCATGTACGCCGTCGCCAGGAAGGTCGTGGCGGGGATTTTTAATTGTTGAAGAATGGGAAAGGCGTAGCGATAGACGTTCTCGTAACCATCGTCAAACGTGACTACAAACGAGCGTGGCGCCAACCGCCGATGCGCCCGCTGATTCATGAGCAGCGTGCGTAGGGGTTGTGGCGTAAAACCCTCACGCAAAAGTCCTTCAAGTTGTGCGCGAAAACACTCCGGCGGGACATTCCAGGTTGGTTCAGAAAGACCCGCCGCCCACGGCGTGACGCGATGATACATCAGAATGGCCGCACCGAAATTTCCGCGCTGACCGGCGATCGCGCGCAGAGCGCCGACGCCGCAGACGGTGGTGTGAGTTTTCAAACCGCGCCAGGGTTGGCGGCGCGCGTTGAGCGACACCAAATCCTCAGGCACGGAGATCAATTCCGCTTCGCGACCTTCGACGTCAACCGGCATGAGCCCTTGTTGTTGTTAATTGTCAATCGTTCAATTGAGTAGGCTGCGAAGTTGGGGTAAGCAGCCCGTGTAGCGCGTTCGAGGGATCGCATGCATCAAGGATAAAGTTCGAGAGAGCGTCGCCCGTCGCTCGGCATACGCCGGGCCGGGCCGCTCGTCTTAGCGCCAGGTCAACTAAAGCTGTTTGCCGCGCCTTGCGATACGACCTGCACTGTGGGCCGTAGCGGCGTATACTCGGGCTGGGGTTCAAGCTCCACCGCATAGATTTCATCAATCGGCGCCGAGCGCGGCCGCGCGAAACGTTGGCTCATCCAAGCGACGCCGACGGAGCTCATCAGCGCACAAAGCAAGCCGGCGCCGGCCAGAATTGTTCGCTTGGGGCTGACGGGCTTCGGCTCGAACGAGGGAGGTTGAATCACATTGATATTCGAGATGCTTTGCTCTTCCAAAGCCTGGTCAATGCGGGCTTGTTCACAGTTTAACGCGTACTTGCGGTAATCGGCCTCGCATAACTGCACCTGTCGTTCTAAAGCCGTCAGGCGGACTTCGGCTGCGTTAAGCTCCTGAAGTTTGTGCAGCAAACTTTCGCGTTGCAAACGCAACGCGTCGATTTGAGCCTGCGCCGATGCGGCGCGGACTTGTTCCCGTGTTAACGCGAGTTGAATCTCTTGATAGGCGGGGTTGAGCGTAGTTTTTTGCTCCTGCCGTTCCGTCGGTTGTTCGGCAAGAATTTTTTCCGCCTCGCGCAATTGCTCGCGCGTCGCGATGACATCGGGATGCTCTTCGGTAAACTTGGACAACAGTTCGCGCTCGCGAATCTCCAATTCGAAGAAGCGGTTCCGCATCGCATCGGCGGCGGCGCTGGCTAGTCCTTCGGTCTCTTCGCTTATGACGCGCTGCGGCGCTTGTTCTGCGAGTGCGCGAAGACTGGCGATGCTCGCCTCGGCCGAGGAATGTTCGCGCTGTGCGATGAGTCGCGACTCGTCGATCGCGCTGATCTGCCCTTCGAGGTTTCGTCGTTCGCCCTCGATCGAAGCGAGGCCGTATTCGTCTTTGGCGGTTTGGAGGTTTTGTGTTGCTTCCTCCAACCGAGTTTTGAGCAAATCGGTTTGCTCTTCAAAAAATGCAAGTGTGCCCGGAGTGCGATTGGCCTGCACGTGCATTTCTTGATACGCCTGCAAAAACGCTTCTAAAATACGTTGTGCTTCGAGGGGCGATCGTGATTTGATGCTGACGCCCAGGACGCTCGACTTGCGACCTCCCCAGATATCAACAGCGTTTTCCAGTTGTCGAATGGCGGCGTCTCGCGGAGAGAGCTTCTCAGAGCCCAACATCGTCGAAAGGTTCGATTTGGCCCGAGCGGCGAGCGATTCGAGCGACGCCAAGGAGTATGAACTGTCGTGCCGCTCGCTTTGCGTCTCGGGGGCGCCCAAGATCGCCTGGGGGCCGAGCGCGTCGACCGTCCTTTCGAGCAACACGCGCGAGTGGAGCATCTCCCGGATGGAGTTGACCTCGCTCTCGCGCGATTCGTACACCGAAATGGTTTGTCCGGTTGTGGCCGTCGGGTCGAGGCTGACCGTCTCACGTCCCAGTCGCACAAAGATTTGCGCTTCGGAACGATACGTTCGCGGAGCCTTCACCAGGGCTGCACCCGTGGCCGCGAGCACCAAAGCAAACGTCAAAATCGCCTTCAGGCGCTGACGCCACACTGCCCCGAGAATTTCAAACAGCACAGCAGTCGAAGACATAGTTTTTCCGGCCAGATGCGGCGACCTGGGTCAAGGCGCTGCAGCCGTGTCAGGAGGATTGCGACGCGCAGGGGCGATCGCGCTGCCCATCCATGTGCAGAGAACTTGGGTCGAAACTTAGTGTAATAACGTGCGGCGAAACATCTACCCTGTTCCATGAATCGATGCTCAAAAAAATCGAGCACGATGTTGGGCATGACGACGATTCGGAATCTTTCAGGTTGAAGGCGAGGACGGTTCATGCTCGAAGGCATGCACGGCTTTCGACTTCAACACGATCGCTCGAACGTGTGGGGTGAGTTCGGCGCTGCAGGGGAACAACGCCGGCGGGAAGTTCAGGCGTCTCCCGGCAACAATCTGGGCGAGGAAAACGTCAACGCGCAGGGCGCGTCAGCTCGTGGCGCCGTCCGCGTCGTCTTCAAATCGCGGCGGATCTTCCTGCCGCGATAACATCGCTAAGCGAGCTTGCGCGTCCGGAGGAATGACAATAACGTCGGCAGCGGTAGACATAGGATTTGCGCCCTCAAATCGAATAAGGAGTAAATCTCTCGATCTCTTTCCCAAGAGGTGAGACGACCCTTGTGGTACCCCACCCCTACCTTTTGGGAAGGGCCGATGGCACGCAGGTGCGATGACTAATGTAATCCGAAAGTCGCCCTTCGTATAGCAACGAGTGACTTTTTTTTAGATCGTTGAAACGGCGTCAACTTATTGCCTTGGAATTGCCTGAACGAACTGGCGATTCGCCGAGGAGTTTGGGTCGCCCGAGCAGCAGCACGCCAGGCCGCCACCACTCGTCGATAGGACGGAAGCAAACTAAACTGGCGTGGTGCGTGCAAATCATCGTTCTGTGGCTAGTTTGTCGCTGGGAGCCCGAGTTCCGATTTCTTCGGATCCCGCGTTGCTGGGCGCTGCCTGCGGCCTCTTCTCCGCAGTGGGCTATACCGCAGCCAACGTGTGTTTGCGGGCTGTCTCCCATTGTGATCCTGTCTGGGTTTCGGCCGTTAAGGCTTATCCCACGCTCCTTTTCGTTGGCCCGTGGCTTGTCGTATTGGTGCTTCGCGGGCAGCGGGTGCTTCCACCGTGGCGCGTGTTAGCCATACTTGCCGTGGCCGGGTTGTTGGCTCAGCTCGGCGGGAATGTGCTTTTTCAGTGGTCGCTGGGTGTGATTGGAATCGCGCTCGCCGTGCCGATCACGCTGGGATCGATGATTGTTGGTGGAGCGATTCTCGGGCGGATTTTTTTGGGGGAAGGGATTACCCCCCGCGCGATCCTTGCAAACACGGTATTACTGGCCGCTATCGTGATTCTGAGCGCTAGCTCGCGCGATCCGGTTGTTAATGTCGCGAATCCGCTCATGGCGGAGCGCGCCGTTGTGTTTGCCAATCTCGGCGTGATCGCCGCGCTCATTTGCGGATTACTATACGCAACGCTTGGCGTAGCAATACGTTACGGCGTATCGGGGGAAGCCCGCCTTTCAACGACCATGGCGATTGTAAGCCTTGTCGGCGTGTTGGCCTTGGGAGGACTGGCCGAGTCGCGACTTGGTTGGGAGGGGATCCTTGGCACCCCGCGTCGCGACTTTATCATGATGAGCCTGGCTGGGTTGTTCAACGCAATCGCCTTTCTTTCTTTGACGAAAGCGTTGCAAATGACGTCCGTGATGTTCGTCAACGCGCTGAATGCGTCGCAATCGGCCATGGCATTGGCGGCTGGCGTGCTGCTTTTCGGCGAACCACTTTCTTGGGCGCTTGGAGTCGGAGTCGCCATGACGGCATTAGGACTAATCCTCATGGGCGGAAAAAAGCGGTCAACGGCCGCCACGGTCCGTTCTGGCGGAAACCCTGGGTAAGGCCGGATTCATTGCTAACCGGTGGTGTGGACCGAGTCGGACTACGTTGCTGCCTGCTTCCGCACCCTCCCACTGGCGTTATATGCCGACGTGATACGGACGCGCCGACACGTAACAGGTCGTCGTATTCCAAAAGAGCTGGGGGCCAATGAAAAAAGGACGGCTCTTGGGAGCCGCCCTTTGTGGAAAAATAATTGTTTCGCCGCGTGAAAATCTAGGCAAAAGGGCGCCTGCCAAACGGGCAGCACGCCGAATGCCAATTAGGACCGCTACCTGCCAAAAGAATGTTTCTTCGAGCGGCGAGTGATAAAGTCCTCAAACTGGAATTCCATCGCCTCCAACTCTTGATCGACCCAAGACGAAAATTCGCAAAAGGCGGCAAGAGAGAAAGTTAAGTCAACTTCCGCTTTCTTGTTAATCGCGGATTGATCGGTTCTTGCACCATTCAAATTCTTGGACGACAAGGGGTTCATATCGCCTCCGTGGGGCGAGAGATTATTTGGAAGTAGAAGAACGCAAGATGAGTGTTAGCAAACATTGGGCCAAACTTCCGTTTTTGGTGTCGATTCGTCCGGCTCGCGAATTTTCTTGAGTTTATTTGCCTCTCTTTCAACGGCAGGCGCGGAGGTTGGTGCGTTGAGTGTTGCAGAATAAGACGCCTTGTCTCAAAAAGAGAACCTTCACTTGTTCGGAAAGAACACCTATCATTACTTCGCTCGAACGCGGGGTTTACTTGGTAAGTTCCTGCAAGATTTTCCGGCAGCGAACCTAGGCCGAGAAATCGCAAAATTTTTTTCCCCGAGTTCCAAGAATGTCCGCCCTGCCTCGAATAACAGAATGAACCAGTTAAAGGTCAAAGGCCTTGTGCAGGGAATGACGCACTGGAGAAGCCTTTTCGCCGACCATTCTTTTAGGAGACCCGAAATGTTGAAGAAGTCACTAGTATTGGGCGGAGCGGTTGTGCTGCTCTTGGGGTTGTTTTTCGGCCGCGATGCATGCAGCTATCTAACCACCTCTGCCGGGTGGGTGAAGGACTCGGTTAAGACCAGCGTCCCCATCGAATTCCAAATTGATCGCGCACGGCAGATGATCAAGGACCTCGATCCTGAAATCCGCCGCAACATGCACCTGATCGCCAAAGAAGAAGTCGAAATCGAGAAGTTGGCGGTTCAGGTGGAAGATCAGGAAGCCACTTTGGCGAAAGCTCGCGGTGACATCCTGCGGTTGAAGAAAGATTTAGAAACGGGCGACAAGGCTTTCTACTACGCCAGCCGCCGTTATACGGATGATCAAGTGAAGAGCGATTTGGAAGGCCGTTTTGAACGGTTCAAGGTGAATGAAGCCACCTTGGATAAGAATCAAAAGATCCTCACCATCCGCCAGGAAAAGTTGTCGGCGGCACGCCAAAACCTTGAGGAAATGCTGTCGGCCAAGCGTGAACTGGAAGTGCAAGTCGAAAACCTGGAAGCCGAATTGGAAATGCTCAAGGTCGCCAAGACCGCCAGCGATTTCAACTTCGACAACAGCCAGTTGGCTCGTACGAAGGAGTTGATTGACGATATCCGCACTCGGATTGACGTTGAAGAAAAGCTGATGGGCGAGGTGCAAACCGCCGGTCAGATTCCGCTTGAGGACGAAGCGGAAAGCAACGAGGACATTATGGATCGTGTCTCCAAGTACTTTGGCGATAGCGAAGCCGAGTCCTTCGTCGGCCACCGCGAATAAGCGGCCCGCTTCTCCGTCATTCCCGCGTCAGTTTAAGGGGGTTCAGGCCGATCGTCTGAGCCCCCTTTTTTCGGTTCGCGGTTCGAATTGCCGCCTGGTTTGCGCCCAAACGCAGGTGGTTGGGCTCAGGTCGGTTGGGCCGTAGCTCCGGCCAATGTGTTTCTCAATGATTGGTTCGACCTTTTAGGCTTTGCGTCTCCATGTTTCAGGGCTGGCGACTTCAACTCCGCGAAGCGGAAGAAGCGTTTGAGCAAGGTCGGCTCGACGAAGCGAGTCGGATCATTGCTCAACATCGCCTGGAGCAATACTTGCCCGGTGCGCGCCTCGCTCAGCGAGTTGCCGACCGACTCGCCGATCGCGCGAAGCGATTTCTCGCGGGGGGGGAGACATCCGCCGGTTGGCGAGATCTGCAAGCCGCGGAAAAACTGGTCGGTGAGACAGATCGGCTACTTTCGCTTCGCCAATCGCTGATCAAACGAGGTTACGCCGAAATCGAAATGCGATTGGAGGCCGATGACCCTGCGGGCGCGCTAACCCGCGTCGAATGGCTTCAGCGGCGAGGCGTCTCGGGCGAACCGGTGCGCACATTGGAGCAAGTGGCTCGCCGGATGGATTCGGCGCGCAACTTGATGCGGCATGGAAGGTTCGCCGAGGCTGAGTCGCAACTTGAGTCTGCACTTGCACTTCGGCCCGATTTGGGCTTCATTGCCGAGCGTCGCAACGCCTGCCATGCGTCTCGGTTGCGCAGTCGCGAATTAACCGAGCAGCTTCACCGCTCCATGCTCCTGGACGATTGGAGTAAAGCGCTCGGTCTGGCGGATGAGCTTTTGGAACTGGCGCCCGATTTCGCTCTTGCCGCGGACGCTCGCCGCCGCGCGTGGAAGATGGTTGATTCGCACCGCGCCGCAGCTGCGGCGAAACTCGGTGAGACGCGCGCGGTGGGACGCTCGCCCAACCTGCGACGGCAAGATTCGGCCGTGGCCGAGGCGCCGTCTCCTACTCCTACCAGTACGCATGCCGTGGCCGATACCAATCACGCGGAACAGGAGTTCGAATTCGCTTCGGATGCGGAAACTGCCGGGCCGCGCCCGTTTTTGTTGTGGGTCGATGGAGTTGGCGGTTATCTGGTGTGTTTGGGTGACGAGATTACGCTCGGGCAGGCTTCGCCCGAAACGTCGGCTGGGCCGCAACGGCTTGATGTGGCGATTCGCGGCGACTTGTCGCGGCGCCACGCCGTGATCCATCGCCGCGGCGAAAGCTACACCTTGGAGCCGCTGAGCGAGGTGCGAGTCAACGGCCGGCCCATTCAAACGATCGTTGCTTTGTCGGACGGTGCGGAAATCGCGCTGGGCGAGAGCGTTCGGATGCGATTTCGCCAGCCGCACCCTTTAAGCGCTTCGGCGCGTTTAGAGTTTGTCAGCCGGCATCGTCCTCAACCCTACAGCGACGCGGTCTTGCTTATGGCGGAGTCTTGCGTGCTGGGGCCAAGCGAGCGCTGCCATGTGGTCTGCCGTGACTGGCTCCAAGATGTCGTGCTATACCGCCAGGGTGAGAATTTGTGGTGCCGCACCATGCAGCAAGTGCAAGTTGACGGCCGATTGTGCGATGGCCGCAGCCGTTTGGAGAAAAGCTCCCGAATCGTGGGAGACAACTTTTCAGCCACGCTGGAGGAAATATGAATCCGAAAATCCAGCGCCCAGTTTTTCGCCGTTTCCGGCCTTAACTAATAGCAAGCCTGCCAGAGTCTTCAAGATTGTGCATCCTGTGCGAACGCAGGCTCGCAGCGAATAAAAAATGAGCGTTGATTGGCCTTTGAAATGACCGGCGCAGTAAGTGTATTTGCGCAATATCAGTCAATCAACCATGTTTGATGTAAGAAGTGTTTCGGTTCATCCCAGGCGGCGCAAGGAATGTGCACAAGTCAGCGACAGCGCTGCTCCTAAGGAATTGACGACGCCTGCGTTAACAGTTGGCGGGGATTAGCGTACCATTACTTATACGAGGTCCGAGGCCGCATGGTGCGGTCGGGGGACTTCAGGTCACGGGATTTATGCGAGATCAGGCCGCTACTTTGCCCGTCGCGCCGCGTGGTCCCCAAACGCGCCCGGAAGGCGCTGATGATGCGCCCTTGGCGCCACGAGGACGAGTTATGAAGTTCGTCTATGCCAGCGGTTCGCGCCCCCTGGAGGGGTACACCATTAAACGTGGCATCGGGATTGGCGGGTTCGGTGAGGTGTACTTCGCCATCAGCGACGCCGGAAAAGAAGTGGCGCTCAAGCGAATTCAGCGCCATATGGACATCGAACTGCGCGGTGTTCGGCACTGTTTGAATCTGAAACACCCTAACCTGCTCGACCTGTACGACATTCGCACCGATCAAGAGGGCGAGTCGTGGGTGGTTATGGAGTACGTGCCCGGCGAAACCTTAAACGAAATCCTCAACCGTTATCCTAATGGCATGCCGCGTGAGGAAGCCGTGCCGTGGTTTCGAGGGATTGCGCAGGGCGTCAGCTACCTGCATGAAAACGGCATCGTGCACCGCGACCTTAAACCGGGGAATGTGTTCGATGACGACGGTGTAGTGAAAATCGGCGACTACGGCCTGTCAAAGTTCATTTCGTGCAGCCGCCGCAGTGGGCAGACCGAAAGCGTCGGCACGCTGCATTACATGGCGCCGGAAATTGGTAAAGGTTGCTACGGCAAAGAGATCGACGTGTACGCGCTCGGCGTGGTGTTGTTCGAGTTGCTCACCGGGCGCGTGCCCTTTGACGGCGAGAGCAGCCAAGAGATCATCATGAAGCACCTCACGGCCGATCCGGACCTCTCGGCGATTGAGGAGCCGTTCCGTTCGATCATCGCGAAGGCGTTAGAGAAGGATCCGGACGACCGCTTCGCCGGTGCGAGCGAGATGCTGGCGGCGTTGGATCATGCCCTTGCTTCTGGGGCGGCAGGCGTTACACCGTCGCCGGGAGCTATGGGCGCCGCACGTGGTCGGGAGCCGGACTACATCGGCCCCGAACATATTGGCGTTGACAACATTCTTCCCGCAGGCGCGCCCCGGTCGCGCGACGACGTATTGGTGATCGATGATGCGCCTTTGCCTGCACCCAAGGCGACTCCGTCATTAGAGGGGTCGGGGGCTTTGTTCATTTCCGAGCAGGTCGTGGCCGATCACGAAATGTCCTTTGGCCCGATGAAAGAGAAACCCGGCGCCGCCCCTGCGGTGCGTAAGGCTGCCGCTGCCTACCGGCCGGCTTCGCCGTATAAACCCGCGCGGCCCGCACACGGATTGGGGTATCGTCATCCCGCGGCTGGCGCCACACATGCCCGCTGGCGAAGCGCTCGCGATTGGTGGAATCGCTCGGGACTCAGCACGCCCGTCAAGGTGTTGTTGATCATGGGTGTGGTGTTGCTCGTGCTTGTGAACGCTCCTTGGCTTCTCCCCGTCGCGTTGTTCGGGGGCACGATCATGCTGGTGTATTTTGGCGTACGCGCATTGTCGGGCGCTTCGGCGGCCGCTCCTTCGCCCTTAGCCGCTCATGCCGCGAATTACGCGACGGCGGCGCAACAACAGCGACGCACCCGTCTTGCGACGCGCGAAGAGTGGCGCGCGCAGACGCGCCGCCGCTTGGCGCAAAAGCCAGTAGGACAACGAGTTTTGGAGTTGACCGGTTCGTTGCTTATGGCCGCGGTGGCGATTGGCGTCTTGTCGCTCGTTATGCTCTTGGCCGGCGGAATGACCTTAGATGGCAGCATCGGCACGTGGGCGTTCTTTACTTGGTTCGTGTTAACCGCTATTGCTGGCGCGTGGGTGGTGCTGATTGCATCCAAAGTCTGGGAAGGCGACGACGGCGATCCCATGATTCGCCGGTTTCTACTGCTTGTGCTGGGTTTAGGGCTTGGCGCGGTGTCGTTCCTAGCTTGGCGGCTGCTCTTTGTCGAGCCGCAGTTAGATCGGCTTACCCAGAGGCCTCTGGCGCCGCAGGTTTTGCCTTCGGCGCTTTATGCCGCTGGCGGGGTGCAATTAGCAGGGTTTTTGATTTACTTCGGCGGTTTGTTCGTTGCGTTGCGTTGGTGGCGTCAAGCCGACCCTCTGCGCAGTACGCGCGTGAGCGCTTGGGCCGTGGCCGTGGCTGCGGTGTGGGCGTGGGCTCTCCATTTGTTCTGGACATTCCCTCAACCGCTTGGCTTGATGTTGGCGGCGGTGATTGCGCTGGGCGTACAACTCTCGGCGCCTTGGATCAATCCCAAAGACCCGCGTTCCGCGGATGCTCGTATTCAGGAGGCATAATCGTGCAACGGACCCGATTTATCTCGTTCAGCGCCGTACTATTCGTCGCCGCGTCTTGGTCGCTCGCCGCGGAACAAGACTCCGTACCCGCGTCATCGGCCGTGCAGGAGCTGTCGTTGGCGGTCTCCGTTGCGGCGGCGTCTGGTCCGTCGCGCGTGATTTATCCCGATGATCGCCCAGAGTGGGTCGAAGCCGCGCCGGTCAAAGATGGCGCGCTCGATCGAATTGCCGTCACTTCCGGCCCTCACTACAGTTTGGGCGAAGCGCGCCGGCAATTGGAAGAAGCGATTAAGACTGCAGCAGATGAATACGTCAACCACCATTTGGGGGCCCCGAAGGCCGCGCAGTACATTACCTTTGAAGTGACGCCGACGAAAACCTACGAGGAGCGTCCGCACTTTTCCTTCGGGCCGATGTATCAATCGCACGCTCTGTTGCAGTTTGACGAATCGTTTCGACGCCAGGTTGAACAGGATTGGAAAGAAGCGGTCACGTTAAGTCGGCTGGTCAAAACGGGCCTGAGCGGCGGCGCCATTTTCATTCTGCTGGCCGTGGTGTTTGGATATTTGAAAGCCGATAACGCCACGCGCGGGTTTTACACGCGTCGCTTGCGTTTTGGCGCCGCGACGATGATACTGGCCGTTGCGGCAGCGGTGTATTTCGCCGCTCAATGGATTCCGTGGATTTAACGTCTCGCTTTGCATGGCCGCCGACGCTGACAACTTGCTCATCGCACGCATTCGCCAAGGAGACGCGGACGCTTGGAACGAACTGATCGCCCGATACGAAGGGCGTTTGTTGGCGTTTGTTGAAAGTCGTCTTGGTCGTCGCGGACCGAGCGAAGACGTTGTCCAAGAAACCTTCATCGGTTTTCTGAATAGCTTGCCGAATTACGACGAGCGGCGCGCCCTCGAGAGTTATTTGTTCTCGATCTGCGCTTACAAGATTACCGACCATTTGCGCCGTGAAGGCCGGCGACCTGTGGTGGCGCTGGCCTCCGGCAGTGACGCATCGAGCAGCCCTTGGCAAATTGCTTCGGAAGATCGTCCGGCGAGCAGTATCGCCCGCAGCGGCGAACGCCGCGCCTTGGAGGAAAAAGCCCTAGTCGCGGCCTTGCAAGAGCAAGTTGCACGGTGGAAAGAGCGAGGCGAATGGGGCAAAATCCAATGCATTGAACTTCTTTTCGTCCGCGGATGGGCCAATAAAGAGGTCGCCTCGACGTTGAATATTTCCGAACAACAGGTGGCGAATTATAAGTTTGACTTTCTCGCGCGCCTCAGGGCGGTGATTCGTAAGCAGAACCTCTCGCAGGATGTCTTTCCTGAACTCTACGAATCCTAGTTCACCGCGTTCGTGGTTTTTACAACCGCTGCAAGCGTGGGTGTTGCATCGCGCCGAGATGGCATAGAATGCCGCATCGTTTTCGGCATCTTTCCTTCAGGGTTGTTTCGACCTGCCTTACCATGCGTCGCGGTTCTACCCATCGGGTCTTTCTGAGCGAGTTTGTTCGCAACTTTCATACAACAGGATCGCTCTTGCCCAGCAGTCGGTTCCTCGGCGCGGCGCTGGCGCGAGGCGTCGAGAAGTCCCCTCGTCACGGACCTCGCCGCATTTTGGAGGTAGGGCCCGGCACGGGCGCCGCCACGCATCACTTAGTCGCCGCGTTGAAACCGGAAGATCGGCTGGAACTTGTCGAGATCAATCCTCGCTTTGTTGAATTGCTTGAGGCGCGCTTTGCCCAGGAGCCGGCCTGGCGATCCGTGCGAGATCGCGTGAGCATCCATTGCCAACGAATTGAAGCATTGGAAGCCTCGGAGCCTTATGACGCCATCGTCTCCGGGTTGCCGCTGAACAACTTTGCGGTGGCCGACGTCGAACAAATCCTGGCGGTTTTCGAGCGGCTTGCGCGGCCGGGCGGCACTTTGGCGTTTTTTGAGTACATCGCGATACGTTCGGCCAAGGCGGCCGTTAGCGGTCGTAGCGAACGCCAACGTTTACAGGAAATCGGCCGCGTCCTGGAACGGTTTCTGGCCGATAAGTCGGACCGAAGTGCGGTTTGGTTGAACTTCCCGCCGGCCTGGGTGCATTACGTGCAGTTTCCCGGCGAGGACGATAACGCCTGACGCCCGCCCGCTGACGTTAGAGCATATTTCATCGAGCTGTGATGACATCTTCCGTGTGGTCCACTCGCTCCGCGCGTGGTTTCCGGCACTCGCGGCGCGATGGCGCCACCTTGGGGGTGTCACGCCTGCGTGAAACGCGCTTTAGCCGCACACACCATGGGCTAAGAGATCTGCAACATCCTCTCCAGTGCAGTCAAGGACCATTGGGCGATGTCTTCCGGCACCTGGATGATGTTAATCGGCGTGTCAGCTACCAAGTTCTCCAGGCTCCAACACAGGTGCGCCAGGTCAATGCGGTACATCGTAGCGCACATACACACCACGGGCGAGAGAAAGTGAATTTCCTGTTCCGGATGTTCCTGCTTCAGTCGATTTACCAAATGCAACTCGGTGCCAATGGCCCACTTGGTTCCAGGCGGAGATTCTTCGACGGTCTTGATGATTTTGCCCGTCGAGCCCGACACATCGGCCAGATCATTCACTTCTTGCGGACATTCCGGATGAACGAGAATCTTGATGCCCGGAATTCGCTTGCGGAAACCATGCACGTGCTCAGGGCGGAACATTTGGTGGACGCTGCAATGCCCCTTCCACAAGATCACCTTACTGCGTTTCAGCGCGTCTTCGGTGTTGCCCCCTAGATCGGTGTCGTAGGGATCCCACACGGGCATTTGGTCGTTGGTAATGCCCATCTTCAAGGCGGTGTTGCGCCCCAGATGTTGGTCGGGAAAGAATAATACGCGGCTCGTGCGCTCGAACGCCCACTTCAATACTGCGGCCGCGTTGCTGGAAGTGCACACGACGCCGCCGTGCCGTCCGCAAAAGGCCTTTAGCGTGGCGGCCGAGTTAATGTACGTTACGGGGGTGATGTCGCTCGTGTCGATCACTTCGCCCAGATCGGCCCAGGCCGCTTCGACCTGGTCGATAGCGGCCATGTCGGCCATCGAACAACCCGCGGCCATGTCGGGAAGCACCACCGTTACTCGTTGACCGCCGCGCTCGGCCAGTTTTTCAGGACGGTTCGCCACGATATCCGCCGTCTCGGCCATGAAGTGCACGCCGCAAAACACGATGTAACGGCAGTCGCGGCTTTCGGCCGCCATTTTGCTCAATTGGTAGCTGTCGCCGCGCAGGTCGCTGAGGGCGATCACTTCATCCTGTTGGTAGTGATGCCCCAGAATGAGTAATTCAGGTCCCATCCGGTCGCGCACCGCCTGAATCCGCGCCGCGAGCGCTGCATTATCCAGCGGTTTATAATCGTACAACGGAAAAGACGGACCCGTTGCGGCAACAACACTCATGATGGCGCCAACACGAAAACGGAAAACGGATAAAACCGGCGAGCACGCCCCGACCCCTGAATTATAAGAGTGTAGCATGCTCGCGAATAGCGACACCTGGCGCATTGCCAGCGATTACCGAACCACGCGAGCAGGCCTTAGGGCGGGCTCGTCTCCTCGATCAAAACATTCGCTTGGTTGGGGATGACCTCACGGAACGTCTCCGTTTCGCCTCCTGGCCAGCGCACCTCGACGTGCTTCAGCCGGTCGTGCGCGCCGAGTCCGAAGTGCAATGTTTGGCCGTAGTGGCTTTGATAACTGCGCCCGCTGTGAACTTCAGCCACTTGTTGGAAACCTTCGCCCACAATTCGTACGCGTGCGCCAATGGCATCGCGATTGGCCGTGCGCCCGCACAAACGCAACGTGATCCAGTTGCCTGGTTCCGGCGACTCGTTCCAGAGCAACGTCGGGGGCGCGTTGGCGTTTTGCACAACGCCGTCCAAGTCGCCGTCATTATCCAGATCATCAAACGCGACGCCGCGGCTCGATTCGACCGGCGCCAGCCCCGTGCCGCTTTGCCGCGTGACATCAACAAAACGGCCGTTCCCTTCGTTCATGAGCAAGGTGTTTGGAGCTCGGTAGGCCGTGCGGTCGTCGATCTTTTCCATCCCCTCCAGGATATGCCCGTTGGCGACGAATAGGTCGCGGTCGCCGTCGTTATCGAGGTCGGCCAACGCCGCACCCCATTTGACATGCGGATACGACCCAATCCCGGCTCGCGCCTGGCTCGACACATCTTCCAAGAAGCCGCCGCCCAGGTTGCGATAGAGCACGGCCGATTCGTCGGCATAGTCGGTCACGAACAGGTCGAGCCGGCCGTCATTATCGTAATCGCCGCACTCGACGCCCATGCTGGCGTTGGCGCGGCCAGAGAAATTGAAAGCGACTCCCGCGGTGGCGGCGACTTCGACGAACTGACCCTTTCCGTCGTTTTGGTAAAGGAAGTTGGGACCAACATCGTTCGCGACAAAGATATCGGCGTCGTGGTCGTCGTCGTAGTCGAAGCATACCGCGCCCATGCCCATACCAGCCACGGCGCGCAGGCCGCTGGCTTCGCTCACATCGGTCCATGTGCCGTCGCCATTGTTACGGAACAAATCGTCGGGCACGGGGCGATAATCCTTCGGATGCGCGTAGCGAATGCCGCTCACGATCGAGTCGACATGGTTTTCATACGTAAAGTCCAGGTAGTTGGCTGAGAACAGGTCGAGGTCGCCGTCGGCGTCCATGTCGAGAAAGCACGCTCCCGCGCCGACTTTGTCTCCGCGCGCAATCCCGCAGGTCGCGGTTACGTTGGAGAATGTGCCATCGCCGTTGTTCGCGTACAAGGCATTGGGTCCGAAGTGGTTGAAGTACACGTCCGGGTCGCCGTCGTTGTCGTAGTCGGCCACAGTCACTCCCAGTCCATAACCGCGATCGTCCAGTCCGGCCCGTTCGGTCACATCGACGAACTTGCCGCCGCCCTGGTTGCGATACAGCGCATGCCGGGGGGGCGTTTCGGTCGACGTCCCGCGTAGCGGCGCTCCATTGAGCAGCAATAGATCCATCCAGCCGTCGCCGTCATAGTCGAAGGTGGCGAGTCCGGCGGAAACGGTCTCGACAATGTAGTTCTTGCCACTGCCGCCGTGCGAATGACGAAACGTGACGCCAGATCGCTCCGTCGTGTCGACGAGTTGAAGCGGACCATGCGGCAATTCAACCGTCGCGGAAGGAGCCGGGGGCGAAGGCTCCGGCGTCGCGGAATCATGCAGCAATCGAGACTCATCCCGAGTTTCAAGAACTGGCGCCCTGGAGGGGTTTCTCTCAATCGATGTTGCAGAGGAACGCGCGGCATCCTGCGGCTTCGTGCAGCCCCAGTTTACGACGATGACCCAGGCGAATACCAAGCCCAAGTGGCCCCTTAAGGCGATGCGGTGATTCATGGCGCCTCGCTCGCCGGACGGGAAGCGTTGGTCAATTGTTCCGCGGTCGCCTCGGCTTGTTGGGCGGCGGCGTCATCGCCCAGGTCGCGGCAAATCGAGGCTAGCAGCCGAAGCCCTTCGGGCGTTGCTTCTCGGCGAATCGCCTCTTCCGCCACAAGTCGGCCTTGTTCCGGGGCGCCGGCTTTCCAATAGAACTTGGCCAGCGCCTCGTAACCTATGGCCGAGTGGGGATTCATTTGAATAAAACGCAAATACGCAGCTTCGGCTGCCGGCAGGTCGTCCAGTTCGGACGAAACGTTGCCAAGGTTGAATTGGTGAAAGGGGTTGGTCGGCTCTAAGTCGATGAGTCGGCGGAGGACGGTTTGTGCGTCGGCGAGCCGCTTTTGCGAGTAGAAAATGGTCGCCAAAAGGCTCAAAGCACGGGGGTTGGCGGGATCGAGCGCCACGGCCTGCCGCAAGATCGCGTGTGCTTCTTCCGGGGCTTGCTGTTGAGCGTAGACTTCGCCAAAATTCGCCAAGGCCGCCACCGCCACATGGCGAATGAGGCCAGGATAGACGGTTTCCGACCACTGGCCGGCGGGCGTGGCTTGCTTTGCCTGAAGTTCGGTGAAACGTTGGCGAAAAGTTTCCGCCTCCTTGGTTTTTCCCTGCCGAGCGCAGGCGTTCGACAGAGCGTGGTACGCACCGGCGGTACGGGCTCCCAGATCGATGGCTTTGCGTAGACTTTCTTCGGCATCAGGCAGGCGCCCCAAGCGAAGCTGATTCTCGCCGAGCAACAGCCACAACGAAGACGATTGGGGAAACAAACCTAGTCCTTGCTGGGCGATGCGAACCGCTTCTTCGTTTTCGCCCTGCTTGGCTAGCGACATGGCCAAATAATAATACATTTCCGCCGAGCGGCGATTTTTCGCCAAAGCTTCTCGGAGAATTTGTACCGCGGCTTCGTCGTCGCCCCGACCGGAAGCGATGGTGGCCAGGCCGATGGCGGCGCCGGCATGATCGGGATCCAACGCACGGCACTTTCGCCAAAGATCTTCCGCCTTCGCCGTTTGATGAAGGTCGGCGTGCAACATGGCTGCGGCGTGCAGCGCCGCGGGAGACTTCGGAAAACGCTTGCACAACGCCGCCGCCGCCGCCTCGGTTTCGGCTTGGATCTGGGCCGGGGGTGTGGCAACGGCGGTGGCGGGCAACGTGAAGGGAATCGCCGCTGGCGTGGGTTTGTCCGACTTCGCGTTGGCCGCGCCTTCCCCTGCGTGCTTTGCTTGCGCGGAATCTGCCGAGGGGACGATGCTCGTAGATTCTTGCGGCGACCGAGTGCACGCGATGGTCGACAACATGACCGCCAACAACATCGGCACGCAGGCGCGCCGCCAGCGTGAGAGTGCAGCTATGTCGCTCGGCGTCGAACCGTAAGGCGGAGAAGTCACTTGCGGGTTGCCATGGAATCGGAAAAGCGGCCCCATGCCATCCTATCGAGAAAGCGGCAAGGAGATGCGTTCAACATAAGTCGAGATCGCCGAGTCGGCAATCGTTCGGCCGTCAGGTTCGGGATTCCGTCTGTGGCTTGCAACGCGAAAGGGTTTTCCCTACGCTGACCTAGACGTGAGGTCGGCCTGAGTGAGGGCCGGGCCTGGTCGGCGCCGGGGGCTTGGATTCATGGCGACTCAGCGAAAAACGAACCGCGCATCCGCGGCGCCACATTCCGGCCAAGCGGCGAGCCCACGTTCTGCATCGCAAGCGGAACGTCGCCCCTATGGAAGCTTGGCGCTGCTCGCGCTGGCGGCCGTTTTGGCCATTTTGGCGGGCGTCTACTTCTGGCCCACAGCAAGCGATGAGTTACCGGAAATCGCCCTGGATGCGTCAAGTGTGCCGGCGGATGGAGAAATTCAATTGCCCTCCACACCGGCCGAACGGACGGTCAAGGAACTGCGCAACGAGGCCGAACGCGCTGTCGTTGCGTTGCGACAACGCTATCCTCAGTCGGCCGGGGCGCTGCATGTCGCGGCCATGCACTACGCGGCCATCAATCAACATCAGAAAGCGGCGGACTTATGGCGAGAAGCGATTGAACTGGACCCGAAGCATGCCGGCCCGCGTGTAGGTATGGCCCGGGCGGCCATGGAGCGCGGGGCCGATGCCGAAGCCGTCGCCATTCTTGAAGCCGCGCTTGCAGCGGGCTGCGACACGTCGGAAATCTATCGCGAGTTGGGTTCAGCCCTCCAGAAGATCGGCCAACTTTCCGAAGCGGAAACGCGCACACAAGAAGGCGTGCGGCGTTACCCACAGGATGCGGAGCTTTGGGCCGCGCTCGGCCAGGTGCAACTGCAACAAGACAACCTGGAAGCCGCCGCCACGAGTTTTCAGCAAGCGATTCAGCATGATCCCAACTCTGCGACGGCGCATTTCGCCTTGGCGAATGTTTTCGCCCGGCAGGGCAAGAAGGAAGAAGCCGAGATACACCGGCAACGCTTTGCCGAAATCAAGAAGCGGCATCCGTTGCAGGAGCATCGTTTTCAAGTGGTCTACGAGGCGGCGCTCCGGCGGCTTGTCGTCGGCACGCTACGGAATGTGGGCGCAGAGCATCAAAAGCAAGGAGCGCTGCAGGATGCCGAAAATTTCTACCTACAGGCGCTCAGGTTGGACCCAGCCGATCGCGATGCCTGCCGCTGGTTGGCAAGCCTATATCATGATGCCGGCCGACTTGCCGATGCGCGACTTGTGCAACAGCGCCTGGTCGAGATTGAGCCGGAACGTATCGAGAATCACTTGAATCTGGCCAGTTTGGCGGCTCGTTTGGGCGAGCCGGAGGCCGTGGAGCAAATCTTAAGATCTGCGCAGGATGCAGCGCCACAGTCGGCGATAATTCCCCGCACGTTGGCCAGTTTGTACTTGCAGCAAGGCCGTAGCGATGAGGCTCGCGCGGCGGCTGAGCAAGCCGTTCAACGAGATCCGTCCGCCGAGAGTTACCTCGTTCTGGCGACTGCCTGCGAACAACTGGGTGACGTGGCGGCTGCGGCCCAAGCGAAAAAAGCCGCTCGGCGAATGGCGCCACAAAGTCCGCCAACCCGTCCTGTCGCCCCCTGACCAAGATGTACATGCTTTGGAGTGTTGTCGACATCGGGGCTCGGGGCGCAATCGCGACTCTGATCGGGTTGGCGTTGCTCGGCGGTTGCACACCCAAAGATCGCTCCGGCGCGTCGGCGCCACCGCGCACAGATGTCGCGATGAACGTGGATCGGTCGGAACCTGTTACGTCGCCACAGGACGCAACAAAGAACACGGGTTCGCCCACCACGCCTTCAGCCTGGAAGATCGACTGGACGCCGCAGCCGGGCGAAATCAACCTGGTGGACGTGACGGACGAGTCGAAGATTACGTTCCAGCACACCGACGGCGGAAGCGGACGCAAATATATCGTGGAAACGGTCGTCGCCGGTTTGGCGCTTTTCGATTTTGACGGCGACGGATGGGTGGACATCTACTTGCTAAACGGCGCTCCGCTGCCCGGCGCAACCATGAATTCAACGCCGCGCAATGCGCTCTACCGGAACAACGGCGACTGGACCTTTACCGACGTGACGGATGCCGCTGGCGTGGGCGACGAAGGTTACGGCTTGGGTGTCGCGGCGGCCGACTACGACAACGACGGCGATCAAGACTTGTATATCAACAACTTTGGTCCGAATGTATTGTATCAAAACAACGGTGACGGAACTTTCCGCGAAGTCACGCAACAGGCTGGTGTTGATCACGGCCAGCGCGTTGGGGCTGGTGTGAGCTTTCTCGACATCGAAGGTGACGGCGACCTTGACCTGTATGTTGCCAACTATGTGAACTTCACGTTCGATAACTATAAAACACGCCACATTGGCGATTACGAGTTCCCTGCAGGGCCAACCGACTACGATCCGGTAGCCGACATGTTGTTTCGCAACAACGGGGACGGGACTTTTACCGACGTCAGCGACTCTAGCGGCGTCAGCGCGACCGCGGCGCCTGGTATGGGCATGGTGTCCGGCGACTTCGACGACGATGGCGATACCGACCTATTCATCGCCTCGGATAATGCGGCCAACTTGTTGTTTCAAAACGACGGCGCGGGCAAATTTACCGAAGTGGGGCTGCTTGTGGGCGTCGCCCATGATTTGGAAGGCGGCGACAACGGCAACATGGGCGTGGACTGCGGCGACTACGACAACGACGGGCGCCTTGATCTGTTCGTGACCACCTACCAGGGCGAATTGGCCGTGCTCTACCGCAATCTGGGCGATGGATTCTTTCAGGATGTGTCGCACGCAACGGGGATCGGGGCCAGTTCGTACCCGCATGTGAAGTGGGGAACCACCTTGGCCGACTTCGACCACGACGGCGACCGCGACGTGTACATCGCGTGTGGACACTTCATGGACAACATTCGAAGTATCGACGACCGCACCGATGTGCGCGTGCCGAATTTTCTGCTGGCGAATCAAGGCAATGGTAAATTTGTCGATGTCTCCCGGCGAAGTGGAACCGGCATGACGGTAGTCGAGTGCAGCAAAGGCGCCGGTTTTGACGACCTGGACAATGACGGCGATCTGGATATTGTGGTGCTCAACGTCAATGCCCGGCCGACGATTCTTCGCAATGATACTCCACCCAATCGGCGCAGCCTGCAATTGTTGCTCCGCGGAACGAAGACAAATCGCGACGGCGTGGGCGCTCGGGTCCGCGTCACCGCGGGCGGGCGAACGCAAGTGGCGGAAGTTCACAGCGGACGCGGCTACCAGTCGCACTACGGTTCAATACTGCACTTTGGCCTTGGCGAGGCGACTCAAGCCGACCGCATCGAAGTGCGTTGGCTTGGCGGCGCGGTTGAAATAATCGATAACCCGCCTAACGCCCAAGTGTTACTCTTGATCGAAGGCGCTGGCTGCATGCCTTTGCGTGGTGCAGGCTCTTTGTTGGAAGGAAATGAATCATGATTCCGTGGATTTTCGTTGCTGTTGCGTCCGTTGCCGCCGAGCCCTCGCCGGAACAGCGAACCTTGTTCAAAACCTTTCGCGACGAGTTCGTCTTGGTTACCCCGGGCGAAGGCAAGTTCCCGGCGGAGTTCACGATGGGCAGCGACGCAGGCTCCGCGGCGGAACGCCCGGCGCGCCGGGTAGCGATGACGAAGCCGTTCTTTATCGCCAAGTACGAAGTTCCGCAAAATCTTTGGCAGGCGGTGATGGGCGATAACCCCAGCCGCTGGAAGGGACCGCGCAACTCGGTCGAGATGCTTTCCTGGGATGAGGCCAACGACTTTTGTCGCAAAGCGACGGAACTGATGCGCTCCGCCGGATTGATCGACCAGCGGCAAGTCATTCGCTTGCCCACCGAAGCGGAATGGGAGTATGCGGCCCGTGCAGGAACCTCCACTCGATACTCCTTTGGCGACGACGCAAAAATGCTCGATGACTACGCTTGGCATACGGGCAATGCCGCCGGCAATGATCCGCCCGTTGGTGCGAAGAAGCCGAACGCGTGGGGCCTGTACGACATGCATGGCTACTTGTGGGAATGGTGCGCCGATCCGTGGCCCGCGAACCAACAAGCCGCGCCGGACCAAGCGGATGCGAAGAATTCTGACCAGGCGGCCCAGCGCGTCCTGCGCGGGGGAAGCTGGAAAGATCCCGCCGAGCGACTCACGTCCAGTTATCGGCAAGGCGCCGCTGCCGCCCTGCGCGATGATGCGGTTGGGCTGCGCTGCGTTTTGGCCGACCAGTAGGCCGAGTACGATGAGCGTTACACGGCCTTTTTCTCGGTGCGGAACGAGAGGTGGCTCGGCTCCTCCGGTTCGCTATGCACCACCCGCACTTCCAGCGGGTGTGCGGCATGCAAGTTAAGATTGCGTTGCGGGAACGCGATGACAATGCCGGCGCCGGTCAATCGTTCGTAAATCGTCTTATGTAAGTCATGGATGACTTCAAACCGGCGGTCTAAGTTCGGCAACCACGCAAACAACACGAGATTCAGCGAACTATCGCCAAAGGCGTTAAAGGTGACCGCCGGTGCGGGATCTTCCAGGATCTCAGGATGCTCTTCCGCGACGCCGAGAATGATGGCCCGAGCTTTGGAGATATCGCTGCCGTGGGCGATGCCCACATTCACCACCACACGATTGACCTGATCGCTGAGCGTCCAGTTCAGCACGCGTCCGGTGATGAACTCTTTGTTGGGCACGACCAGTTCTTTGCGGTCGAAATCCGTGATGGTTGTGGCGCGAATCTGAATGCGCGTGACGCGGCCGCTGGTTTCCCCAATGGTCACCAGGTCGCCGACGCGCACGGGACGCTCCATGAGAATCACCAGACCCGAGACGAAATTGGCGAAGATCTCTTGCAAACCAAAGCCCAAACCAACGCTGATGGCGGCTACGAGCCATTGCACTTTGGTCCAGCCTACGCCCAGCAAACCACACGCGGCGATCACGCCCACGACAGTGAGCACGTAGCGCGTGAGCGTGCCGATGGCGTAACGCACGCCCGGCTCCAAGGGAAGTCGGTGAAGCAGCGCCAAGTCGAGGAAGCCCGGCGCGTTGCGTCCGCCCACGATGGCGAGCATCATCACCAGGCAGGCGAGGGCGGCGTCGGCCAAAGTAACCCAGCGGAACGTCGATGTGGTGCGCGAAATGACTTCACCGTCGGCGGTTACCGAACTTTCGACGGTTTCGACGGCCGTGCGCCAAAGTTCGATTTCTCGCAGCATGCCCAACGCAGGTAACACGCCAATCCAGACCCACCACAGGCCGGTTAACGCAAGCACGGTGACAGCGCCGGACAGCAAGCGATTTGCTTGGGTGTTGCTGGCGGCCAAATCGGGGCCGGGTTCTTCGGCCGGGGGCGTAGTCAGGATTGTCGAGCCATCGCCCGCCGGCGCCGAGAGCTGCGCAGCGCGACGCCGTTGTGCTTGTTCCATGGCCGCACGTCGGCGGTTGAGCAATAACCACCTTAAAAGCAGCGAGCGCACCAGGAGCACGCCCAAAAGCAGCAACGCCGTATCGTTCAACCGCATAGATAGCTGATGGGCGGTGTAGTGGTAGCCCATGGCGGTCAGCACCGCCAGGGCCAAAGGCGCCGTCACTCCCGCGGCGTACCACAGATACCGCAAGCGATACACCAGGGTATCTTGGGCGTAAGCGAGAAAGTGCTGCATGGCGCCCCCGGTGGGACGCAAAATCCGGTGCAGTAAGTACGCCGCGATGATCATTCCGACAATAAATGCGGCGCGGCCCAGCACGTGGCCTACGTCGAACGCAGCCGCGAGCGCGATCGGCGGCAGGCCTAAACCGAGCGCCAACCGCAGGTCGCGCCGCAAGTCTTCGACGCCCGCCTCGGGCCAATCAAAGTGCGAGAGGGCGAGACCGTGTCGGCGGCACACCTGGCGGAAAAACTCGATCGGAAAATACGCCGACGCGCAAATCATCAAACCCTGGGCGATGCCCGTCGGAAGCGCTTCGTCGAAATCGGCCCACAATACCGACAGCCTCCACCCGATGGTCGCCATCAGGCCGGGCCATAGAAATGCGACCATGGCCGTCAGCGCGACGGCGCGCAACGTGAGATCTAATCGCCGGCACGAGCCTTGTTCCGCCATATGCCCAAAGTTCGACAATCGCCGCCGCAGCGGTCTTTGATAGAGAAACAAAGGCGCGAAGACGAGAATCGCCAGCACTCCGTACTGCGGGTTGCGACGTACGTCATTCAAAACGGCGCGGCCCGTGGCCTGCCAGAAGTCGGGATCAACCACAGCTAACGTCTCATTCCAAGCCTCGCGCGGCTTGGCCAGCCACAGCGCGTCGTTGCTGCGAATCCACAGCACGCGCTCCTCGATGTAAATGTGGTACTGTTCGGTGAGCTGAATGAGTTCGCGTTCCGCGCTATCCAGATCGACTAACTGGTCGACATAGGCGTTGTAGTCGGCGATCAGAGCATCGAGAAAGTCTCGCTTCACGGCCAGGAAGCGTTCGACTTCGGGTTCCAACTCTTCGCGGCGGCGGGGATGCAATTGCGCTAGCGTCAAACGCACCTCGCGCTCGAAACGTCCCAGTTCGGAGCGATGGTCTTCGATTTCCAGAAGTTCGTGGTTGGCCTCGCGAATGCGCTCTTGGCGCCAAGAGGCGTCGCGACGAAGCTTGGAAAGATCAATGTTGTTATCCATGGCGGTCTTTTGCTTCCGCAGCAACAGACCCATGGCGCCGGTGAGGCCAACTTTTTCCACCTTCAGCCGGGTGCGCTCGAACTGGCTTTTTTGCAGTTCAAGCCGGCCTTGAGCGCTCTCAAAAGCCGCGTCAGCTTGCCGCAGTTGCTCGTCGAGCTCAACTCGCTTCAGCGCGAGGTCAACGTTGTCTTCGGCCAGTTTGCGAATTTCGTTAGGGGCCGCGCCGATCTGGCTTTGCGCCTCCGTCAATTGGAGTTGCACATCGAGCATGCGCTTGTGCTCGAATACGCGGCGCACCTTTTCTACGGCTTTCTCGGCGAGCGTGAAACGCCGTTCGGCCAGTCGACGCCGGAGCGGCAGAAGTTCGACGCGCGCTTCGTAACTCGCAATCTCACGCTCGGCAGCGACAATTTCGGAGCGGGCTGCCTGCCGCTGCGCCAATAAGAAGGTGCGGCGCGCGGTTTGTAGTTCGGCCGGTTGCTCAGCGGGCGCAGGAACGGCTAGCTTCTGCTCGATCTCCGCGAGTCTTGCTCTGGAGGCTTCAATTAGTTTAAGCAATTCCTGACGACGATCCGCGCGGCGAGCATTCTCGGCTTCGAGATCCTCCACCGCTTTGCGGGCTTCATCGCGCTCTTGTTCCTTGCGGCGAACGAGCTGGTCGAGTTCGCCCACGGTTTTGTCGTCCAGAAAACCTACGTCGGCGTCATGCGGCAGGCTTTTCAGCGCATCGGAGTTCGTTTGTACGTCGGTTGCGACCGACTTGATTTTCGCTTCGAATTGAGCCGCCTTCGCAATGAAATTGGCGTGAAGGGTCAACTCTTGCAGCGCTTGATCGTACAAGCGCAGCGACTCCGTCTTGACCACCTCGTCCAGTCCTGTGGCTTCCTCGATCTGCTGCCGTCGCGCCTGAACTGTGGGCGGAGTGAGTTCGACGTCTTCCACCGCGGCAGGCGCTGCCGCCTCGGGCGAGGGTTCCGTTGACGGGACCGGGGGAGGAGTATTTGGAGCCGGCGGCGCCGCGGGTTCGTCGACGACCGACAACGGAGGCGCCTCGCCAATACGCAAGGGGTTTTGGGCTGTACTACGGGAATCCGAACCGATCGCACACGCCAAACCCAGCGCGCAGCAAACTATCCTACGCTTCAAAACGTTCCACCGCATCCTGCGACCCAAATTAGGCAGGCTCCTACCTGCGGGTGTTTTGCGGGGCGAGACGCGACGTTCGCCAGATGTGTGCGCAACCGCCCACAGCCCTGGCGAGTCAAAGCGCCGGCCCCTCCTCGGCGAGTTTTACCAAATTGCCCCGTCGGTGCAAGACAGATTAACGGGGCTTCTCCAAATTGTCAGGTTTCCGCAAGGTTAGTTGTTATGAGGACGCGCTTACTTCACTCGGCGCACCCGATGGTTCAGCGTGTCGCCGATATAGACGGTTCCTTGCGCGTCCACACAAATGCCATGGGGCCGAGCCAACTGGCCTTCGACCGCGGACCCGCCGTCGCCCCCGAAACCGCGTTTTCCATTGCCTGCCAGCGTCGTAATGCTGTGGGTTTGACCGTCGATGCGGCGAATGACCTGGTTCTCGGTATCGACGACATAAATGTCGCCTTTCGCGTCGAGGGCGATTCCTTTCGGTCCGTCGAACTTCGCCGCTTTGGCGGGGCCGCCGTCGCCGCTGTAACCACGGGCTCCTGTCCCTGCGATGTGATGCAGCACACCTTCCTTCAAGTTCATGCGGTAAACCGCGTGGCCTTCACGTAGGGCGATCCACATTTCGCCATTCTGAATGAACAAGGCGCGCGGACCGAGCAGTGGATTACCGCGTGCGGTTTGACCATCGCGTGGAAGTCGGCGTTCGGCTGAACCCGCGATCGTCTCGATGTCGCCGGACTTCAGGTCGATGCGGCGGATTCGATGATTCTGGATGTCGGCTACGTACAGGCCGCCTTGGCCATCCAGGGCGATGCTATGGGGTTGATTCATTTGAGCTTGCGTCGCAGGTCCGCCATCGCCCGAGAAGCCTGCCATGCCGGTTCCCGCGACCGTCGAGATGACGCCGGTTCGAGCGTCGACGCGTCGAATGGTGTGGTTCTGCATTTCGACGAAGTACCAATTTCCTAGGTCATCGAAGCGTATTTCATAAGGTTCGTTGAGGCGTGCTTCGATCGCAGGACCTCCATCTCCTGAGTAGCCCTTTTCGCCGCAGCCGGCGACGACCCGTGCGTGGCCCGAATTGCGGTCGATTCGCCAGACACGATGATTTCGCACCTCCGTCACATAGAGCGATCCGTCGGGGCCGATTTCCACGCCAAAGGGATCGCCGATGTTCAATTTCAGCGCGTCCCCCTGATTTCCATTCGGATCCGGCTGACCGGTTCCGGCGACTGTGTCGATCACCGGTTCGGCCGCAGCCGAATTGAGCGCCAGTGCACACCAAAGCACCAACGTGGATAGCGCAAAACATCGAAACATGGCAGGCTCAAGATTGCAGGAACATTGGCGGGGTGATTCGAGAACGATGTGGCTATAATAACCGAACTTGACGCCAATACGATTTCTTTGAACGTGGAAAAATGGCATGACGGCGAAATGGCTGGAAGGCAAACCGGTGGCCGATGCGGTGCTGGACGATGTGCGGCGCCGCGTGACGGCGCTCGCGGCGCGGGGCGTTACGCCGGGGCTAGGCACGATCCTTGTGGGTGATGACAGCGCCAGCGCTGGCTACGTGCGTAAGAAGCACGAAACATGTCAGGCTGCGGGATTCGCCTCGTTTCATCACGCGGTGCCGAGCGACGCTTCGCAGGATGAACTGCTCGCGGCAGTGGATCGTTTTAATGAAGATCCTCGCGTCCATGGTTATCTGATTCAACATCCATTGCCGTCAGGATTTGACTTTAATGCGGCGCTCGCCCGGATGAATCCGACCAAAGACGCTGACGGTTTACACCCGGTGAACTTGGGGAAACTCGTGCTGCAAGAACCAGGACCGCGCCCATGCACGCCCGCGGGAATTCAAGCCATGTTGATTCATTACGAGATTCCCGTTGCCGGCCGTGAAGTGGTGATTCTGGGGCGTGGCCCTACTTTGGGTCGTCCTTTGGCGCTGTTGTTATCGCTCAAAGGGCCGGGAGCGAACGCTGCGGTCACGGTAGTGCATACGGGCGTAAGAGACATCGCCGCGTTCACGCGACGGGCGGACATTGTGGTGGCGGCGCTGGGGTCGGGGAACTTTGTGAAGCCGGACATGGTGCGCCCCGGCGCCGTGGTGATTGGCGGCGGCATCACCTGGGAGGGGAAGCGTCTTATCTCGGATGTGGATGAGTCCGTCGCCGATGTGGCCGGCTGGATTACGCCGCGCTTAGGCGGGGTCGGTCCAACCACAGTGGCCATGTTGTTGCGCAATACGGTTGAGGCCGCGGAACAGCTTGCGTAGCCTCAAGGAAAGCCCTCGTCCCGCGCGACGCTTGCGGCGCGGCCGTTTAGCGAATACGTTGCTTTGAGGGAATCAAGCGAGTTCTGCGAATCGCCCCTTCGTGGCGACGCCGCTTTTCATGTCTCGGCGGAGAGACGTCGCTTGCTCGGTCGCTCAGGATCATTAAGGGATATGGCTCGACATCGTACGGATGACTCGGATCGCGAGGACGATCAAGAAGGCCCCGTGGAGATCGCCTTCGTAGGAGAACTCGCGGACAACGCTGCGGACTTGAGCGAGAAACTGCTCAGTGTTCCGCCTGGCGGGCATTGCACCATTTACTTCGACTCGCCCGGAGGCAGTGCGTACTCGGCAATTTCGCTGATGACGCTCATCGTCACACGCGGCTTGCACGCTACCGGCATCGTCACGGGCGAGTGTTCTTCGGCGGCGTTGTGGCCCTTTGCGGCTTGTCAGCGCCGTATTGTAACGCCCTACAGCGTACTGCTGTTTCATCCCATGAAATGGCAAAGCGAAGAGCACGTGGTGCAAATTGAAGCCGCCGAATGGGCGCGGCACTTCGCCTACCTGGAACGCGAGATGGACCTGTTATTGGCGCGTTTTTTCAACGTCTCGACCGAACAGTTGTCTCGTTGGAGCGTTCCCGGAAGGTATTTGACTGGGCATGAGATTGCCGAAGCAGGACTTGCGGAAATGCATGACTTGACCACGATTCCCGCGCTGTTTCAGAATGGTTCGTCCCGACGCGCGGCGCCCCGCCGCAAATCGGCGGCCAAGGCTTAGCTTTTAAGGCAGGTTGCCTCGAATCGACATCGACGGCAACTCGAAGCGTGCGATCTCATGCAGACGATTTCTTCGAAGCTGAGCGACGCGGAAGGATGGAATCATCGTTTTGCGACGTGTAACGGGATTCAACTTCATTACGTTGAAGCGGGGTGCGGCGAACCCGTTATCCTGCTGCATGGATTTCCCGAGTTTTGGTATTCTTGGCGCCATCAGTTGGGCGCCTTGGCCGGCGAGGGCTTTCGAGCCGTAGCGCCTGATCTGCGAGGATATCACCAGTCGAGCAAACCGCCCGGTGTGGCGAACTACCGCATTGGAACGCTCGTGAACGATGTGGTCGAACTTATCGGACAGACGGCGAACGGCAAAGCCGCAGTGGTGGGGCATGATTGGGGCGGCGTAATCGCATGGCGCTTGGCGGCGCTGCATCCAGACCGGGTACGCAAACTCGTCATTCTGAATGCGCCGCATCCTGCGGCGTTTCGCGAGGAACTTCGGCGCAACCTGGGTCAGTGGTTTCGGTCGGCGTACATGCTATTCTTCCAACTGCCCTGGTTGCCGGAATGGACGATCCGCGCCTTCAATTTCAAACTCTTGGAGCGCATGTTTTGTAGGCAACCGACGAGCCCCGCATGTTTTTCACACGAGGACATTGCCGCTTACAAGCACGCGTTGAGCGGGCCAAACGGGTTGCGCTCGCCGCTAAATTACTACCGCGCCGCAATGCGGTATCCGCGAGACATCAATGACCCGCCGCAAGTCGTGACGGCGCCTACGTTGGTGATTTGGGGTTGCCGCGATTCCTTCTTGAACGAACGGCTGACCCGGCGTCTTGCGACGTGGGCGCCCAATCTGCGCATTGAGCGCCTGCCCGAGGCGAGCCACTGGGTGCAAAACGATGCGCCCGAACCGGTGAACCGAGTCTTGCTTGAGTTTCTTCAAGCGTGAATCAGGGCGAAGATGCGGCGGGAAGGTTGTGGTCAATGACCGAGTTCTGTAGCTGGTCATGGTCGCTTTCCGTGTCGGTCAAGGTATTGCCAAGAAACACGGTTCGGTTGACAGCTTGCTCCAAGGCGATCGCCTTAGGCTGGACGCCGCTGAACGTGTTGCCCACGAAGGTCAGGTCGACGCCGCCGGCAAGCGTCACGCCGGCCGCCGCCAAATCGTCGGTAGCGCGTTTTAATTGTCCCTCGCCAAGGTAGCTGTTGGAAAAGCTGTTGCCCGTCACGGTGATTCGTCCGCTCGCCGGACCGATTCGCACCGCGTCGGTCTTCATTAACGTTAACGCATTAGCGCTGACGGCGCACCCATGAGCGTCGCGCAGGTCGATACCAGCGCCGTTATGAGCGATCACGTTCGCACTCAGTGCAATTCCGTAGCAGTCGCGGTCCAAGATGATGGCCGTACCAGCGCACTCTTCAATCATGTTGCCCGAGACGACTGACCCGTACGTGTTTTCGATCACCACGCCGTGTCCGAGGTGATCGTCAAGATTATTGCCGGACATGGCGAGGTTGAATCCGTCTTTGCAGTGCAGCGCGTCTTGGTTTTCTTCGAACTGATTGGCAGACACGACAATGTCATGACAACCGAGCAGATTCAAGCCAATTCCTTTGTTATAGGTTATCAACGAATCGCAGATGCGGGGATCTTCATAGCATTGGTCAAGCCGCACGCCGTCGCCGCCGTGTTCGCTCAAGGTGACGCCGTCGATGAAAATCTCATTGATCCGTTGGGCGAAAACGCCGTGGCCGCTCTTGGGATTGCCCGTGATCCGAAAATTGGCCAGTCGGATGCGCCACAGTTCGTGACGGCGATCTTCCGCCCCGTCGGGATGAACAATGTGCAGCGCGGGGCTTCCTTCTTCATTCAAGTTGACAATGTGTGTGGCCGTTCCGGCGCCTTGCAGGCAGACATCACCCTTTTTGAGGACAAGCGGTTGTCGGATTTCAAACCTTCCTGCGGGTAGCATCACCATTCCGCCTTCCTCGGGAAGCGCGTCCAAGGCCGCCTGCAGCGAAGGATAGCGTGCGGCGTCAATCGTCGGGCGTGCGCCAGGCAAGCCTTCTTGCCAATGTGCGGTTCCGCGGTTGGAAAGTCCAATGCAGCAAATCGCGATCATGGCCAGCAGCGCTGTAGCACCTAAGATTTGTTTCATAACGCAGTCCTCCGGCTTAAGAAGAAATAATGGCTCGAACTTCGCCTGTATTCACGTTTGCTGAAGTCTAGTCGTAACCCAGGCCACCTGCCACGCGCCGCACATCGCGCAGGAAGTGGAAACAAAGAAAACGACGAGCGGGCAAACAAACGCGGGCTAGGCACAGTAAACGACGGAACATCGATTGTGCGTTCGCGTGACAAAACGGCGTCCTGTGCGCGATTGAGCGCGCAAATGCGCGCCTATCCGCACACTTTGGAAAGATGACTCGCGCACGCCTGCGGAATGACGGTTTCCATCAATACTTACAAGCACGGTCCAACGCACGAGATACGAAAAAACATTTATAAGGCCTCGGCTTGGTCCAGCGCTTGCAGTAGTAGTTCACACCACCCGCAGGAAACAAACCTTACTTTCACGGTAGCTCTTCCTGCCACTTACCCCGCCGAATTGGTGCTCGTCGGTAGCGATGACTGGGAGCAGTATAATGTTAAAGCATTGTGCGCAAACGATTTGCGTTGTTGTGATTCTTGGCGGCGCTCTTTACTTTGGACAAGCGGGCGCACCGACGAATCCTGCGGCGGAAGTCGCATCGGAGGATTTTTTCAATCCCTCTTGGGCTGTGGCCCGGCACGCGAATGACTCGCTTGTCGAGTTCATGCAGTCGCCATCGTATGTTGAGTTTACTGATGCGCTCACGCAGGTGAATCACACACGAGAAAAACTCATGCAAACGGCGGCGTCCGGCGCTGGCGACAGTGAGGCGGCCGCCCAAGAATATCGTGCTGCGGTGCAACGCTTGCAGGCGGCGCTTGAGCGCGTCAAAGAACGCGTCGCGCCGGGAGAATTATCCATGCTTGTTCACGATAGTGCGTATCAAGCGCGAATGGAAATGAATGATGGCGAAGGAAGTGTTCCGCCGTTCGCGTGGGAATTAGGGCCGCATGCTCAGGAGTTGACGCCGTGAAGATGAGAAACGCGATCGTGGTGGGGATTTCCTGGGTGGCGCTGGCCGCAAGTAGTGTTGTCATGCCCGCTCTCGGCGCGAGTCCCAACTTGTTAGCGGATTCGATAGCTGAAATCGTCGAGCGGATTCGTTTTCCTCAGGAATTGCCCGACCGTGTGCGGGCCGCAGAGGACTTGGCGACCTTTGGCGAAGCCGCGGTGCCTGTTTTGCGAGAACTCTTGCAGAGCGATGATCCCAGCGTTCGCGACGCGGCGTGCCTGAGTTTGGGACGTATGGGGCCTCAAGGGCAAGACGCCGTGGCGGACTTAACGCAGATCGCCGGGAATTCCAAAGATCCGCTTCAAGAAATGGCGGTCTATGCGCTGCGCGGTATTGGTGAGCCAGCGACCCCCGCTGCTTCTGTCTTGGGAGAACTCGTGTTTGGTGAGAACGCGCGCCTCTCAGCTCTCGCTATGCAAACGCTGGGAAAAATGGGGCCTGGCGCTGCGCCTGTTTTGGCGCGATTGCTCGAACATTCCGATCCGGAGATTCGTCTAGGTGCAGTGTGTGCACTGGAGCGGTTGGGGCCTACGGCTGCCGGCGTCGCACCCGCATTGGTGCGAGCGATGAGCGACACGGATCGCTCGGTGGGAGAGTCCGCGGCCTTGGCTTTGGCGGCACAGAAGATGAACAGCGCCGAGACGTTGACCGATTTGCTCGATCATGATTCGGTGACAACTCGGCGGCGAGCGGCAATGGCGATTAGTCAGGAGACTGCGGTTGTCGAGCAGTCGGCGCCCGCTTTGAGCGACGCGCTCGAGGACCCCGATTCGGTAGTGCGCTACTGGGCGGCCCGCGCTCTCGGCGCACCGAATAAGGCCACCCCGCACACAATTCAAAATCTCATCATGGCGCTGAACGACCAAGACGCCGATGTCCGCTGGCAAGCGGCTGCGTCGCTGGCGCGGGTGAATGCCGTCGATGAAGCCAAAGCATCTCTGAGTAAGCTCCTTCAAGATCCCAACCCCATGGTGCGCGCCCAAGCCGAACGGATTTTGAGCCAGCGGCCCGCGGGTTAACCGTCTGGAACCGGCTATGAATCGACGCCGCTTGCTGCTTGTGAATCCCGTCAATCCAGCACGGAGCGGGTTTTCGTTGAATCGAAGTTCTCGCTTTCCGCCCGTAGGGTTAGGCATTGTCGCCGCGCTAACGCCTCCTGATTGGGACGTAACGTTAGCGGATGAAAACTTCGCTTCGTTCGAATTGGGGGATGCCGATCTCGTCGGTATCACGGCGTTTACTTCCGCAGCGAACCGCGCCTATGAAATTGCCGCGACGTGTCGGGCTCGAGGAATTCCCGTCGTCATGGGCGGCATTCACGCTTCAATGCGTCCTGACGAGGCGGGACAGCACGTTGACGCGGTAGTCGTGGGCGAAGCCGAGTCGGTTTGGACGCAATTGCTCAACGATTTGTCTGCTGGAAATCTTCGCCGTCGATACGACGGCGCCTGGTTGGGCGGCGAGCAGTTTCTTCCTCCACGTCGCGACCTGTATGCCGATGGGTATATGTTCGCTTCGATCCAAACGTCGCGCGGTTGCCCTTTAGACTGCGACTTTTGCTCGGTCACGGCGCACAATGGTCGGCGATACCGCCGCCGTCCCGTGGAGCAAGTGCTCGATGAGTTAGAAACGATCTCAAACGAGTTCTTGTTCTTTATTGACGACAATATCATCGGGTACGGGACCGACAGTCGGCAACAAGCCCTGGCCTTGTTTCAAGGTATGGTCGAACGAGGCTTGCGAAAGCAGTGGTTCTGCCAGGCTTCGGTGAACGTCGCCGATGATCAAGAGGTATTGGAATGGGCCGCTCAAGCCGGATGTCGAATGATCTTTCTGGGTATCGAAGCGGAAGATGTCGACGCCCTGACGGAAGTCAACAAGCGGCTCAATCTCAAACGTGGGATGGACCACTACGCTACGATCTTCGATCGGATTCATCAGGCGGGCATCGCCGTGCTGGGCGCATTCATTTTTGGCATGGACGGCGACACCCCCGAAAAGCTGCGACATCGCGCTCAGTACATGATCGAAAGCGACGTCGACGTTATGCAGGCGACCGTGATGACGCCCCTCCCGGGAACTGGATTATTTCAACGACTCGAACGTGAAAATCGCTTGCTCTTTAATCACTTTCCCCAAGATTGGTCGCACTATGACCTGACTCAATGGGTTCACCAACCCGTGGGGCATTCGCGGGAAGAGTTGTGGGAAGTTTACCTCGATTGCCAGAAACGCATTTACGATTGGGATACGCTCAAACGAAAGGCTCAACGCACCCTCGCCACGACGGGCCGCTGGGAGGCGATGGAGTTCGCCTACCGTTCGAATATGAGCTATCGCAACATTGCCGAGTCGCAAGGCAACTTGTCATAGCGTACGCCGCGATGGCTGTTCGCGGCAGCTTACTTCCTGGTTCTAAACGAGCCCGTCCTTGTGTGAAACCTGGGGAGATGGCAGGACGCCCTCCATGCCGGAAAGTAGGTAAGAGATTACATCCTGCGCTGAGTAACTCGTTGCCTCGGACGTGGGAAGATATCGAGGAATGTGGCGAACGTCGTCGCCGCTTGTAACGAGCGGCCTTTCCGTTTCGCCGTTTTCTCGCAATTGCCCCAGCCCCACATTCGCCAACAAAGCGTTGCAAAGGCACTTGCGGCCCAAGGTATCGGCCAAAGCGCCTCCTTTTTGAACATAGGCTTCTTCCTTTTCCGCGGGACAACGCCACCCGAGCGAACCGTCGGTGCGTTGGTAGGCGTGTCGCAGGTAACCCAAGTCGCATTGGCGTTTCCGGGCGGAAGGTGCGTCCATCTCGGACAACGTATCGGGCAATCGCAGAATTTTGAAAGGAAATCCCGTCGGTGAGGCGACGGGGTCGGTGAATACGTCCAAGTCGCCGCGGCGCGCCAGCGCAAGTGTCTGTTGTTTGAGGTCGTTACGCAGTCCGGACTCTTCACAAAACGCGAACGCGGTGCCGACTTGAATGCCCGCAGCGCCGGCTTCTAAAGCATCGCACAAACGCTCGGGTGCGCCGTAGGAACCGGCTAACCAGAACGGCAAATCCAAGGCGCGAAAGGCGCTCAAGTCGGCTACGTCACGTGGTCCGTATTGAGGCTCCCCTCGGGCGTTGACTTGCATGGCGCCGCGCGGCGGCGCGTTATGTCCGCCGGCAGACGGCCCTTCTACGACAAATCCGTCGACACGCCCGTTGGACTTTCGTGCAAGCATGGTGGCCAATGTGGCTGACGAGACAATGGCCAGAAACTTGGGGCGTTCTAACCAGGGAATTTCACCTCCAGCGAAGGTGCGAGGATCAAAGCGAGTTACAAACCGGTTATCGGGCCCAGCACCTGCCACATCAAGCGTCAACTCCGCGACCTGGCCATGGCTTAGTTGGTCTAAAACGCCCGGAATCGTGCGGGGAATGCCAGCGCCCATGAGTACGTAATCCACACCTCCCAACATGGCGCCAAACAGTGAGGGCAGCAGAGGAGTCTGAATCTTTTCGAGATAGTTCACGCCAACCAAGCCGTGGTGACTTTCTTTGGCCAAGTACACTTCGGCAAAGTTTGCGACAACCAAAAGTTCGATCGCCTCCGCGGAGGGCTCGTGACTGGGTAACGGAACCGGACGAAATGGCTGTTTCGGCGATTTCCCCTCAGGAATGAAATAGCGAGTGAGGATCCGATCGACCACATCGGGGTAGGGAAACGCGGCCAATGCACGGCGAAAATGTTCACCGGGGTCGCCAAGTTGAAGCTGGCGGGTCAGCACGACATCCAGTGCAGTTCCTGAGACCACCCCAAGTTGCCCCGCTCGCGCCACGGCCCGAGCCAAGGGCCATGATGAAATTGCGACCCCCATTCCACCTTGAATGATTATGGGATGCGGTCTGCTTTCCATGGCGAGAGCTCCGATCACGAAGAGTCGTCCAGCGTAAGGGACAGCGTATATTCTCAGTTTAGGGAGTTCGTCGGCGGACGTCATGCGTTGCCACGTAATAGTTGTGTAATTCCGCGGGGTCGGTTTGCGGCATGCGAGGAGAAGACCGGCGTTGCGTTATCCGGCGAAAGTTTCTAAGGTTGGGCCTGTTACACGCTTCCGGCCCCCCGATTAGCCTACCTAGTGTGCATCGCCGGCACGAGCGACACCAACCTCACGCCTTTCAATGTGCAACAAGTTCAAAGTGCAACAAAGGAGATGTTATGCACCTTGCCCAATTGGCCATGGCGGGCCTCATGTTAACCTTTACGATTGTTGATTCGGCGAGCGGCAACCCCTATGTGGGGATGGTGCAACAACTGGCCGATCAAAATTGGCGCCGCTGGCAAGCGATTAACACAACTGGCGGATCGCCCGTTGCGCCGGCGCCTGCGATGCGCGGTCGCGGCATGGGACGAATGCGCGTCCAGGCGACACTGAATCAAAAAGCGCTCGAAGAATACTTGAATGTGCTGGTTCCTGCCGCCAAACCGCTGACGGACGTGGCCCATGTGCCGAAAGAATACGCTGTTCCATTGGACCCGCAAAAGCGATGGACTCGCTACTACACCCAAGCCAAGCTGCAACTGCGCCCCCGTATTCAGTACCAATGGCGTTCCAATGTCACGGGCGACACTAGTTTGGTCACGCTGACGGAAGAACACGTGGCGACACTGCGCGCCAACTTCGACGTGGTCATGTGGTATCGCAATGAACTCGAGATCTTAGCAGAATCGCAACAAAACGCCGGGGCGCAACATTTTCAGCTGTTTCTCGATTACATCATTGGCGGAATGCTCGATGGACTTCCCCAGGCGCCCGACATCGCCATGGGAAGTGGTTCGGTTTCGGCGCCCTCATGGGAGTTGGACGAACGGCAATTGCGCGAGCAGTTGGTCATGGCGTACCGATATTTGTTGGCCAAGTATCAAACTTACCCCGAGTACGAAGAGTTCAAGGCGGCCGATGTGGCGTTGTTGACTTCGTTGATGAATATCGGGCTGTTGATGGGAGCGCAAATCTATCCCGAATCGATTGACGGCATGAGCGTTGATCTCACGTCGAACGGACCCAATGCAGCGTGGAAGCGTCCCATGGCTGAATTGATGGGCATTCTCAAGACGCGTTCCGAGCAAGGCCTAACGTTGGCGCACGAGACATCGGATGATGAACTGCGGCCGTGTATTGTAAAAATCCCAGCTCCCAAGCCAAAGGATGCGCCCAAGGCGACGACGCCGGAAAAGCAGGAAAGCCCTCCCACGCAGCGTGTCGAGATCATCGTGCATCCGAAATGATGCCGCCGGGACACAAGGCGGGGAGCCACTTGAGTTCATTGGAACGTCGCGGATATGTACCTTACGAAGCGAACAACGCGCCAAGCATTAGGTGCTCAAGGTTCCTTTCCGCAGCGCCGCTTCGCAACGCTGAAGCAAGTCGAAGGAACCCAAGGCGCGCAAACGCGGCTCGGCTCGATGAAAATGTCGTCGGGCAGCGCGAAGCTCGTCTTGGGCGGCGCATGCAAGGCATAGATACGCGTAAGTACGGTCGATCGCCGCGCCGATCAATGGCGTGGCGTTACGGAGCGGAAACAGCGCCGCCAAAGTATCTTCGAAATGCATTTGCGCGCGGGCGGGATCGCCCGACTCAAGATCGATCATCCCTTCGAGCATCTTGGCGAAAATCTCCAGCACGTCGCTCAGCACATGCGTGCGCGCTTGCTCCAATAGTTGTCTCGCACGCTCCGCGTCCCGCTGCCACCGAATGACCGACGTGGCAAGATCCAACAGCACCGTGGGGTTGTCAGACGCAAGTTCGAACGCCTTCTCCTGCATACGAACGATCATGTCAGGCTTTCCTGCGGCGAAATAGACGTCGCCCATGCGACCCCAATACAGCCACGCCGGCAACTGTTGGTCATCGGCGAACGGTTTGAGGATACGTAATGCTTCGTCGAGCCGACCCAAACCGGCGAGAGCTTGCGCCTCACAAAACGCGGCTTCCTCAGGCGGAATACTGCCGCGGACGCGCGGCAAGCGGGTGAGAACTTGCTCCCAGCGACCCCAGGCCAAGGCATCAATCATTCGAGTGTAGCGATGGGTGGCGTTGAACAATTGCGACCCTATGCCGAATAAGAGCGGAAACGCCGCAATTGCGAGCGCTACGTAGTCGCTCCAGCCTTGTGGCCAATTCATGATGCGGCGAAACATCAGAAACGCGGCGGCCGCGCCATAAACGATCCAACCGCTGTTATAGAGCTTCCAGGCTACGAACAGGGCGTCGTCAAGCCAACTGCCGAAATACCGAAACTGAAGATACTCGGCCGGCGTAATTTCGTCGGCAAATTCGCTTTGCCTGGTGTAGTGCGCCGAGACATCGTCGGTGTGTAGTTCGATGTCGTGGTAACCCCGTTTCTGAAATTGTTTATACGCGAGATCGGCCGTGGGCGCATCAATACGCACCGTTTCTTGTTTGCCATTGCGAGAACGACCGGTCAGTAGATACTCGGGCATGATTCAGCGCCTTGTCGTTCGAAGGAGCGACCTGTGCAACGTAGTGCGCCTTCCAAGTTCAGATCAAGTCGATTGTCCTTGTTTTCGCGCTTCGCTAAGTCGTGCTGCGAATCGGTCGAAGTCGCGACGTCTTGCAAAGTGGCTACTCAGGAGCCTGGCGATTCCCTTGCGGTGAACGATCACCAGCACGTAGTCATTTTCACCCAAATGCTCGATACCAGTCGATTCAATCGCCTCCAAAGGAATCTCAATCTCATTGGTCGAAGCATAAGCAAGTCCGTCAAGAGGAACGTAAATGCGATCGGCTGCGATGGCTGCGCGACGCCGGCTTCGGCAAGCCTGCGCTAAGTAGAACGCGAGCGCTAAGGCCCCCAGTGGTGAAAACAACGCGATGATTCCGGTCAAGAGGCGGAACTGGTCGCGTGTTAATTCAATGCCGCGAGCACTGCGTGCGCCACCTTCGGCGTACAAGGCAAAGTAAGAGCAAACCGCCATCCCGCCAAGCGCCAATGCCAGCAGGGTCGCCAACTTCAGACGGCTGGGTCGGTAGGGAAATTGGTAAATCGGCCGCGGTGAAGTAGACATGGGAACTAGCGTCTACATGTTGGTCACGTCGTCCGCGGTCGCGCCGCCAAAAAGTTGATTCATCGCCTCACGGATTGTTTCGGCGCCGTCGTCGCTTTCTGCGTAAACGCGGCAAATGCGGTAACTGACAGGTAAACGGCGATACAGGGCGTGAGTGACCAAAGGACCAACGTTTCCGGTGGACGAATCAAACAAAAAGTTCTGCCCCGCGGCAGGACCGCCGGTATGAGGACGGTGAACACTTCGTGCAATATCGACGCGCAGCGGGAGATGACGAAGGTCGGCCGGCAACGTCTGGCGAAGTTTGTGTTCAACAAGTGTGCGATCGCTGAAAATGCTCATCTGTTCGGAGTCCCCCTCCGAATAAATCAGTTGCCGCTGGTAAATCATCTTCCAAATGACATCGCGGTGCAACAGTCGGCGCCATTGCTCGCCCAACGCTTGTTTTTGGGGATCGTCGCTTGTGCGCCAGCGCACAACATCGACCAACAAACTCGATTCCGTGAAGTCCAGGTAAGCGTCAAGATGCTCCGCGGGGTTGCCCGGCAACAAATAAGGCTTGCTGTGGGCGAACAAGTCTTCAAGCATCAGGTCAATGGCTCGAACTGTGCGGTGGAAGTATACGGTGCGAAATAACTCGGCCCGCGCCCCCAGAAACCGCACGAGCGCCTCGAGGCCGCGATCATGCAATGTTAAACCTCGATGGCTGAAGAAGGTGTAGTGCAGCAAGCGGTTCAAGTCGTAGGGCTCTTGGCTGTATCCCGACATGTACGCGTCGCGGAAGACAAAGTCGAGGTTGTCAATCGTGTACACGCCGCACAGCAAGCTGCGCAAGAATGTGAGCCAGCGCGGTTGGTCCGCCTCGCCGCCGGCCTTGGGGCGTTGGATGAGCCAAGCGATCTGCGCGGGATCAAGCGTTTCTTGAGGGGCCAGTTCACTGTTGGGGTTGCGACGAATGGCGCGCAACAGGTCGCCCAGCTCATTGGTAATAATGCGTGCTCCGAGCGCTTCGTGCGTAAGGCCATAGTCGCGCAAAAACTGTTCGTCGAAGAAATGGCCAAACGGGCCGTGGCCGACATCGTGCAATAGCCCGGCCATTCGCAATAACGACTCCACATAACCGCGACTGGGCGTGTCGGGACACGCTTCGCGTAAACTTTTATACAAAGCGGCCACGGCTCGGCTCGCCAAATGCATTACCCCCAGCACATGTTGAAAACGAGAATGTTCGGCCGAAGGAAAGACCCACCAGGCCGTTTGCACTTGCCGAATGTGTCGTAATCGTTGCACCCAAGGATGGTCGATGATTTGCCGTTCCGAAACTTCGCCCGGCGGCAGGCCTACATTCGAGGTAAACGCTACGTAGCCGTGGATGGGATCGCTGACAAGGTTTTCTCGCTGGAAGTCGCGCATGGCCAAGCAATGAATTGAGACGAATACCGAAATGATTCGAGCCGCTTTGGCGCCATCTTACCCTTTTCACGACATCCTGAGATGTCGCTTCGATGTCGCCGGCAAGATTCGGTGCGGCTACTCACGGTCCGCCGCGTCTGCTAATATTGCGCGAAGGGAATCCTTGCCTCGTTTCGCTTGGGAGCCAACGCCATGTTGACATGCCCGCATTGCAGCGCTGAAAACATCGAGGGCGCCGATCAGTGTGAAGAATGCCTGCAACCGCTGGCCGATTCCCATCTGACGAGCCCAGCCACGCCTGTCGAGCGAAGCCTATTGCGAGCACATATTCACTCGCTGCTCACCGGCGAAAAGCTTCCGATTGCCGTTCCACCGTCGCGGCCCGTAGGCGAGGTTTTGAAGTTGATGGTGAACAGAGGGATCGGTTGCGTACTGGTTGTCGAAGGGGGCAAACTCTTGGGTATTTTCAGCGAACGGGACGCCCTGCTGAAGATCAATGCCGATGCGCCGAAGCTGGCAGGGCGCCCGGTATCGGAATTTATGACGCCTAACCCGCAAACGCTCAAACGAAACGCGAAAATTGCGTTTGCGGTGCATAACATGGTGGTGGGAAGTTACCGCCATATTCCCGTGGTCGACGAAGACGGCCATGCCACAAGCGTGATTTCCGCGCGCGACATTCTCAAGTACCTTTCGCGCGACGCGTCTGCACTTAACGTTTGACGCTGGCGCCCAAACGTGTTTTTGGAAGTGCTTTTCTCGCCGCGACGGGGATGAATCGCTACGGTGATGAACTTGGTGGCGGCGGCAAACTGATGTTCTCTGGCGGAGCCAGCGCGACCATACTCGGCTTGTCTAACGTTGTCGGTGGCGCCCCTAAGGTCGGACCTGCGTACGGGGCTTGGGCGGCATATGACGGCAACGAGGGCGCTGATGCAAGTTGTACGTGGGGGCCAAGAATCCTTCCTCGAAAGGCGTCGCCGCCCTCGTAGACCGTCACGCTCTCGACCTCGCCGAGTTGTCCGTAGTACACCTCCATCTTCACGTCGGTGCCGTCGAACCAAGACTCCAGTGGAATGCCCGCGATCTCCCAAAAACCGGCGGTCATAAACGTGCCGGTTGCATGTCCTAGCGCGCGAGCGGTTCGATTTGTGCGGCTATACCCTTGCTTGAAAGCGAACACATCCATGCCGCCACGGTCGGTCGGATGGGTCGCCAACGGCGGACCGATTTCCGCGATCACACGCCCGCGCGGTGTTCCCGGCTGAAGCACCGAAAGATCCTTTAGTCCGGGTTGTTTTGCAGCCATGGTTGCCGCACAACCGCTTGATCCGAGCGCGGCGGCAGCAAGTAACAAGCCCGCGGCGCAGCGGACGAAAAACACTTTGTGTAGCTTGTGTTTCTTTCCTGCAGTCTGCATCTTCTCTAGTTTCCTGGCTTCGGTCTTAGGCATGGCCGAAAGCGGTGGAGTTTGTAATCAAATCGGCACTTCCAGGAAAGGCAATTGAGTCGATCGAGAGACCCGTCTTTTGGGTTTCTGGTTAATGCAGGTAGCATTGTGATTACGGTGCGTTCAACCCAAGCTCTCCGTTTTACGCCAACGGTGGCTAAGAACGGGGCGTTCTGGATCTAACCCACCCTTTTGAGTGTTTTATTCTGAAAACCAGTTGGGTGGGGGAGGAATTTAACGATTTTTCTATTGCCTCCCTCCTGCGCTCAATTACTCTGAGTAATTAAAGTGTTGCAAAGTGCGCAGGCGCTTTTGTCTCCACTTACGTCGGGCCAGCTTACAATCCATTCCGTCGCTGCTCGGTGGCGCGGGGCGTCGTTTCTGTCGGTTCGCAAAGCGGCCTGGGGCTTTCCCTGCCTTGACCCCATCAAAAGCGACGCCGCCCTTCGGTTGTGGAAGAGGTCTCTACTCGTGAAATCGATTTCTCGCTGGCGCCTTTGGCGCAACAAGAAAAAACAATCTCATTTCCGCTCTTCCCGTCGAGCGCATCGGCGTTGGGGATTGGAGCCGCTGGAAGGTCGACGGCTTATGGCCGTCGATTTACCGGCGACATTTACCGTTGATACGAATCACAACGGAATCTTCGATGTGTCGGAAATCGAGGCGTTGAGTCAATCGCTCGATAACGGCACGTACATTTTTGCCAAACTCGATTTTGGTCAGTATTACGTGCGCGTCGCGCCAAACCCGCCAGGGCGGCTCGCGGCGAACGAGACCTTAATGACGCTCAACTTTCGCGGCTCGGTATCGGGCGTCAAGTGGGACGACCTGAACGGCAATGCCGCGCGCGACGCAGGCGAGCCAGGAGTCGCCGGTGTTCGTATTTTTGCTGACTTGAATAGCGATGGTCGCTTTACGAACGACGAGCCGTCCACCTTAACCGGCGTTGACGGCTCGTACCGTTTGGTGTTGACGCCAGGGGTTTACGCTATTCGCGAAGTGTTGCCGGCAGGCACGGTCCAAACCTTTCCGTTGGGGGCGGAAACGGCCGGCGTTGCTCAAGCGCTGCAATTTGCTGGGCAAACTCTTTCGGCAAAGGTGGAAGGCGCTGCAGCGGTTTATCACAACGCAGCCAACCCGGCGGACGTTAACGCCGACGGCATGGTTTCCGTGCTGGACGCCCTGAACGTGGTGCAAGGCTTGCGTGGCGGAATCCGGTCGTTGGCGGAAGGGGAAGAAGGCGGCGCTGGGTCGCATTTCGTCGATGTGAACGGCGACGCGGTCCTCAGTATTGCGGACTTGCTGGGCGTAATTGAAGTATTGCGTGGCGAGGGCGAGGCTTCGGCCCAAAATGATCGGCCTGGAGTGCAGACTCCGGATCCTTTCACGATTTCTTCCAATACCACACAGCGCGTTCTTCCCGTCTTGGATAACGATACGGGCGGCGGCGCATTGACCATTACCGGCTTGGGAACGCTTGAAACGGGCATCATGGGCTTGACGGCACAAGGCGATCACGGTGGCGTGATAACCGTGCAGTCAGGAGGCGCCCAAGGCAACGATGTGGTCCTTTATACGCCTCAGCCCGACTTCTTTGGCATCGAACGTTTTATCTATCAGGTTCGCGACGCGTCCGACAATACGCTTGACCAAGCGGAAGTCACTGTTGAAGTCGTGCCCGATCGCGATTACGCCAGCTTCACCTACCAGGTGTTCATGAGCGATGGCGTCACTCCGGCTTCGAGCGTCGAAATTGGACAGGAATTCATTGTGCGGGCGTTTGTAAAGGACGACCGTACCAACTTCACGCCGACCGCAAACCGTGGCGTTTTCTCACCTTACCTGGATTTCACGTATTCCGAGGCCTTGTTGGACTTAGTCACCGTCCCGTCGATGACGAATCCCCATGGATTTTCTCGCGATGTGAGGTTTGGGCCGCAGTATCAAGAATTGGTCTCGATTGACGCCTTTGGCAATGGCGTGATTGACGAAATCGGCGCTGCGCAAACGAACGGCTTTGAGATCAATACGCAGCCGCTTGGGCCTAACCCCGTGGCGTTTTTTGACGCACGTTTCCGCGCGACCGCTGTGGGTACCGCCGTCTTCGCGGGGAATCGTGCCGACGATCCTGCCCACCAATTCGTGTTTTTCCGACCGAGCAACCTTGAGCCGCTTGATCCCGACTTTATTGATTTTGGCCAGCTCAGTTTAACGATCACCCCGCCGGTGGGTGCGGTTCCGGACAACTTCGTTCGTAATGAAGACCTGCAAGGCCCGGCGGGAAGCGAATTGATCAACCCAGTTCTCGATTTGCTGGCAAACGATGCTCCGTTTGTGGCGGGGCAACCTCTCAGCATTGCGGGCCTCGGGCCGAATAACGCCAACGCGATCGTTACGGCTTCCGGCGGGCAGGTGGAAATCATCAACGGCGGCCAAGCCGTGCGGTACACTCCTGCCCCCAACTTCAATGGGAGCGACAGTTTTAGTTATCGCGTAACGGATGGCCAGCGCACTGAAACAGCGCTCGTCAACGTTACCGTCGTTCCGCAGAATGACGCCCCTGTGGCCGGTGATGACACGGTTGCCGCGGACAACGAGTCCGTCTTGACCATTGCGGCGCCAGGCGTGTTGGCGAACGACACCGACATTGACGGGGATACGCTCGCTGTCACCGGGTTTCAGGCCGTCAGTTCGCTCGGCGCCGCGGTGTCGGTTAATCCCAGCGGGCGGTTTACTTACAACCCCACGGTTTCGGCGCAACTTCAGAATTTGATGCCCGGTGAAGTTCTGATCGACACCTTCACTTACACCGTGAGCGATGGGAATGGCGGAGTCGACACCGGCATGGTTCGGGTTCTGGTGTCGTTGAATACGGGCGGCGCTCACGTGATTGAAATCCTACCTGGCGTGGACGTCGCCAATATCAACTTTGGCAATATGCGGCTCCAGCCGGAAGGCGAGCTGGAGGACGCAATTCATGCAATTGCGGCCGATCTGACCGCAACTTGAACGTTTGCGGAAGCGTTTAAGCTCACAGAATTGAAAGAACCGCAGATACCAAAGAATTGCGGAACTTTTTCGGAACGACTAGCATCTAGGGCACTCAAATTATTCCCACATCGACCGGGCCAGCCATTTGGGGGTATGTGAGCAATCCTTCCGGGTTTAACTCGGAGGCTTTGCCGCTGTCTTTGCGCGCGAATACTTCGGCTTCCTTCTTGTCATTCATTGTTTTTCTTCGGAATGTGGCGGGCGCCGCCAACTAGAGGATTAGGTTATGGCTAAGCGACGCGTGTTTTTACACCACGATATTTTTCGTAACTCTTTTAAACGTCGCAGTTTAAAGCGTTCATTGCCCAAAAAGCGGCAGTTCCAAGCGGAGGCCTTGGAAGCGCGCATTCTCATGGCGAGCGATGTCCACGCGGACGCAATCTTCGCCCCCGGCACGCCGACGGACTACATCGATCGGGTTCACGACGCGTTAGGCGCGTCGCATCAAGACGATGCATTTCAACTGAACCCCATTCGTTGGACGCAAACGGCTTCCGGCCCTTCGCCCAATTTGGGTGACCAAGTGACGCTGACCTGGAGCATCGTCGCCGACGGCACCCCCACCGACACGGCTGGGGTGAATAGCAACCTCATCGCCTTCTTGGATGGAATATACGGCGGTGGCGCAGGCCCGGTTTCGACCCGCCCCTGGTTCCCAATCTTCCAACAGTCATACGACCGCTGGAGCGCATTGACGGGCATCAATTACGTCTACGAACCGAATGACGATGGAGCCCCGGTGGGTGGCGCCAACTCCTTTGGCGTCTTGGGGGTTCGCGGCGACGTACGCATTGGCGGCCAACTGATCGACGGCAATAGCGGTATTCTGGCGTACAACTATTTCCCTTCCGCCACGAGCAGTTTGGCGGGGGACATGATGATTGACACGGGCGACAATTTCTACGCCAACAATGCCGGCGGCACGAATCTTGCGCTGCGCAACATTCTGATGCATGAAGCGGGCCATGGTTTGGGATTGCGCCATACCGAACCGGTGGACGGCTCCAAATTGATGGAGCCGTTTATCAACCTTGGTTTTGACGGGCCGCAGCATGATGACATTCTGGGCGCGCATCGCCTTTATGGCGACGCAAATGAGCCCAACGAAAACTCCGTAACGGCGACCGATGTGGGCACACTCGCGGAAGCGGCTCCTCTACATATTCAAGGCAACTCGATTGATGACGACGGCGACGTCGACGTTTTCAAGTTCCGCGTCTTTAACGCCGGTTTGCTGAACGCCACCATTACGCCAGCGGGACGGCAATACTCCGAAGGCCCGCAAGGCGGTCCTTACAACCCGTTTAACAGCAATACCCTCGGCGATTTGACCATCTCGGTGCTGGACTCGACCGGCAACGTGATGAGCACCATTAACAGCGGCCCTGCCGGTGCGGTCGAGGCGATTGCAAACCTGGAGTTGCCCGGCGGCGGCGAATACTACGTTCGCATCACCAGTTCGAGCGACAACATTCAACCGTACAATTTGTCGCTCGCGGTCATGGCGGAACCGGAGCCGCCGCGACTCTTGGCGGTGCAGGCGAACGACGGCAGTTTGGTGGTTGATGGACAAGTGCGCCATGCGGCGCCGCGCGAACTGCGCGTGTATTTTGAAGGCGGATCGAACCTCAACCCTGCCACGTTATCCAGCGGCATTCGTATCACGCGGAGCGGACGCGACGGCAACTTTACCGATGGAGACGAAACCGTCATTGTTCCGGGCTTCATCGGTTTGGGCGATACGGCTAACGTGGTCATCATTCGCTTTGCCGAACCACTGACCGACGACCATTATCGATTGGAGATTCTTGGTACAACCGCCAACCCGCTACGCGGCGTCAATGGCAAGGCGTTTAACGATGGCGACAGTGACGCCGTAATCGACTTCCGGTTGGATCTTGGGGCGCAAGTCGTTGCCGTTGTGCCTCAGCCCATTGAACGGGTCGGTGGAGCGCTTGTGCAGCACGCGAACCGAATCGTCGTTCACTTTAATGAGGATACGCTCGATCGCACCAAGGCGGAAAATCCCGCGTTTTACCAATTGGTGAAAACCACGAACGCGGCTACCGGCGCGACGCTTACCGGTGACGACGATACCGTGATTCTACCGACGTCGGTGGTTTATGACCGTTTGAATAACACGGCGACGTTAGACTTCCCTGTCAATGCGATCGACACGGCGATCTACCGTTTGCGCGTCGGCGCTGCGCAGGGCGACGACAGCACGCGCAGCACGGCGATTAAACTCGGAACGTTGTACAACACCGCCGAGGACTTTAGCACGACGGGCTATATCGGCGATGCGGCTTCGACCAGCACCAACGTCAACGACGTTGACCTTTACCGCTTTGAAGTGTCGACCGCCACAACGGTCAACGCGCGTGTGGCGCCTCAAGCCGGCCATAATACGACTGTACGGCTATTCAATAGCGCTGGCGTGCAAATCGCCGGGGCTAACAACGGAGGTGCGGGTGTGGCCGACACGCTCGCCTTTGCGCTGCCCGGCGCAGGGACCTACTATCTTGGCGTCTCGAGCGACGGCAATACGGGTTATGACATTACCAACGGTAGCGGCGCAGCAGGTGGAACTACCACGGGCTCGTATTTGTTGGAAGTTGATGTCACGGCTTCATTGCCCGTGAACGACAATAACTCCAGCCTCGCAACCGCAACCGAGATTGGGGCGCTGGGCGCATTTCAGCAGGTGATCAACTCGACCATCACGGCGCCCAACATTCAAATGCGTCCCCTACCGGGCGGTGAAGATGAGCCGGGCCACCGAGACATTCCTGTCGAGTCGCATGGAGCTGGAACTGGCGTTGGCCCATTTACACCGGGAGCTAGCCCGGTCATCAACTACACGTTTAACAAGACGACTCCGTACGGATCGTATCAGGGCAACGCGCTTTATAACGACATCACCGCCGAGCAGATGGATCGGGCTCGCGAAATCTTCGAACTATATAGCGCCATCCTCGGCGTACAGTTCCGAGAACAACCCGCGGGCGGCATTTGGGTCATCACGGGCGATTTGCGCGCGGCCAGTCCCTTCTTGCCAGTTGGTCCCGGCGGCGTCGGCGGCGTCAACTCGGGCAACCTGGTCATTATGGACGCCGCGGAAGGGTGGCCGGCCGATTCACTCTATGGCGGACCTTGGTTTGGCGTCGCTTTCCACGAAATCGGCCACGCGTTGGGTCTGGGACATGCGTACGACATTCCGGCCATCATGGGCGGCGGGCTTCCTGGCGAGCAGGTCTATCCGACCGATTACGATATTGTCCACCTCAAGCGACTCTACCGGCCTGATTCCGACGACGTGGACTTGTACGAATTCACGCTTCCCGAAGCGGGACGCTTCTCGGCTGAAACCGTCGCCGAGCGGCAGACACCTACCAGTAATCTCAATACCGTCTTGAAGTTGTTTGATGCAACGGGGAAAGTGGTCGCCCAGAATGATGACTACTTTAGCAATGACTCCTTCATGGATTTAGACCTGCCCGCAGGCACGTATTTCCTCGGAGTCAGCAGCACGGGCAATTCCGACTATGACCCGCTCGTGTCCAACTCGGGCGGCGGCGGCGAGACGGACGGCGCCTATCAGCTAAAGATCAACTTTGCGCCATCAACCACGTCGGCGGGCCTGATGGACGTGACAGGTACATCGCTTGATGGCGATGCCGATGGCCTTCCCGGCGGCGTGTTCGACTTCTGGTTCGAAGGCAACACTGCGGCCAACACGATTTACGTGGATAAAGCCAATGACGCCAATGGCGGCGTTGTGGACGGCAACGGCACGTTGGCCAATCCGTATGATGAAATTGACTTTGCGCTCACACAGGCTGCGGCGCAATTGGCCCTGCCGGCCAATGCGGGGCAGCGCCGCGTCGTGCGCGTCGTAGGCAATGGCGGAACCGACGGCGACTTGTCGACGTTTTTGGATAATCGGCCTTATCTGATTGGTCGCGTGGGAAGCTCCGACTTGGTGGACGGTGGCAATTTGCTGATCCCCAAAGATGTGACCATGATGATCGACGAGGGCGCCGTCCTCAAGTTTAAGCGTTCTCGCATCGACTTGGGAACTTCATCCGTCGGTTTAGATCGCAGTAACGGCGCGCTACAGGTCTTGGGCACGCCCGAAAACAATGTTCATTTGACCTCGTATCATAACGACGGCGTGGGCGGAAACAGCGATTCCGCGGCGCCGGAAGTCGTGGCGCCGGGCAACTGGGGCGGAATCATTTTCCGCCAAGACGCGGGATATCGCGAAGATGACCGGACCGGTGCGCCAGCGCAAGCGGGCGTGTTCTTGAACTCGATCAATCAAGCGCAGCTCACTTACGGCGGCGGCGGTGTGACAATCAACTCCGGCACAGAGCAGGTTTCGATCGTCCACTTGCTGGAAGCCCGACCTGCCGTTTGGCGGAGCACCCTGGCCAACAACACGGGGCCGGCGATCTCGGCCACGCCCAATAGCTTTGATGATCGGCTGGGACGCATTGGTCCTGACCTTCATGACAACAACTTGGCGAATAATGGGTTGAACGGCGTCTTTCTCGAGACCGCCACTCCCGACGGTCAGCTCGTGAACCGCTTGGATAAGTTCGCACGGTTTGACGACACCGACATCGTTCACATCATCTCGGAAAATCTGATTATCAACGGCGAGCCGGGCGGTCCATTCCAGACGACCGCACGGCTGGATGCCCGACTCAAGATTGATCCGGGCATTACGGTTAAGCTCCAGGGAACGCGCATTGAAACGGAGTTCGGAGCCACGCTCATTGCAGAAGGCACCCCGGCAGAGCCGATCGTGTTTACCTCGATCAAGGATGACCGTTACGGCTTTGGCGATCGATTTGACACGAACAATGACGGCACGGCGACGCTCCCCGCCGCGGCCGATTGGTCGGGCTTGGTCTTCCGGCCAAACACGATCGGTTCGATCGATCATGCCACAATGAGTTTCGCTGGAGGCAGTTCGGCCATTCGCGGCGGATTCGACTACTTCAATACGATTGAAGTGCATCAAGCCGATGTACGACTGACCAACTCGCGCCTTGAGAATAACGCCGATGGCGCCGCCGCCACGAATCGATTGGGGTTGGGAACAAATCGCGATGCGACGATCTTCGTTCGCGGCGCGCAACCGGTCATCGTGAACAACACCATGCTGGGCAATGCCGGCCATGCCATCAGCATCAACGCCAACTCGATGCAAAGCTGGGTCATGGCTGATCCCGGCCGCAGCACGGGCCCAGCCAACGTGTTTGACGGTTTAAGTGATAACCGTGGACCGATGGTGCGCTTAAACCGGCTGGGCGGCAATGGCGTGAACGGCATGGAGGTACGTGCGGAGGAGATCACCATTGACGCCGTGTGGGACGATACCGACATCGTCCATGTCGTGCGCAACGAAATCGTGGTGAACAACCTGCACACTGCCACCAGTTTGCGCCTCCAAAGCAGTGAGACGGAAAGTCTGGTGGTCAAGCTGATGGGGACAAACGCGGGCTTCACGGCCAACGGTAGTCGCTTGGATATTGACGATCGCATTGGCGGCACCGTGCAAGTCGTGGGCACGAGCGGGCACCCCGTGGTGTTGACCTCGCTCTTGGATTGCTCGGTCGGCGCCGGGTTTGATCCGTTCGGCCGTCCCATGACTGACACCGACGGTTCGGGTAGTTGTGACGCAGGCTCTCCTGCCGCGGTTCCCTATGCCGACGTGATTGTGGTGATGGATGAAACCATCACCATGGGACCGATTCAGGCCTTCTCCGAACAATTTATTCTGGATCTTGAAGCGGGCCTTCTGGCCGCAGGCATTGGTTCGACCTCGGCCGGCGGGAACCGCTACGGCTTGCTCGGCTTCGGCGGTACTTATGCGGCGAATCCGACGTGGGAAGATGGCCACGTTATCCCCGTCGGCCCCGGCAATAATCCCTGGGGTACTGCACAAGAGTACGTTGCCGCAGCGCAAACGCTCGTCACGAATGGCACGACGGAAGACGGCTACCTGGCGATGGACCTGATGTTCCAAAGCTACGTTACCCGACCCGAGGCGGCCAAGTTCGTCATTATCGCTTCGGATGAAGACCGCGATGTGACCGATCCTTCACTCACGTACGCCAGCACGCTGGCCAATTTGCAAGCTGGCGGCTTTAAGCTGCAAGGAATTATTAGCGTTGATATTGCTGATCCGACCAATATGCAGGCAATTGCCTTGGACGCCCAGCAAAACGCTTATACCGATAACGGCGCCGGCGGCTTTAATGTGGTGCCCAACGGTCAATTCACTGGCAGCATCGGCACAACGATTCCCGACTACGCCGACATGGTCTTCGCCACGGGCGGCACCGTGGGCGACATCGAACTGATCGCCAATAGCGCGCAACAGGCGCAAATCTTTAGCCAGGTGCTTGTCTCCTCAATCATTGGTCAGATTTCGGGCAATCGCGCCGCCGCAGGCGACTGGCGCAGCGTCAAGTTCGACAAGTACAGCAACGATCGCAATGTCGCGATGGTGCTTGAACGCGAAGAAGCGCTCACCGACGGAGTCGATCAAAACAGCGTGCCCGACGATGCCCAATTCGTGGGTAAGTTAGCCAAAGACGAAAAGAGCGGCGACGATAATCTCCGCTTGGGCTTTGAAGTAAATGGTTTCATCGCCCTGGATGATCCGACCGATGTGGACGTGTACAGCTTTGAGGCGCAGCCGGGCAGCGAAGTTTGGCTAGACATCGACCGTACGGCGATGCACTTGGATAGCGTCCTCGAACTGGTTGATTTTGACGGCAACGTGGTGGCTAGCTCGAATGCCGGCGTGCTTACCGGCGGCGCCCTCGACTTGGTGAAAGACCCGGTATTCGGCGGCGACTTCTTCACCAGCAATCGCCATGACGTTGGCCAGGGAATCATTTACGACGAAGGCTTTCGCTTTACACTGCCAGGGAACCCCGCGCAGCGTGCTACGTATTTTGTGCGTGTGCGCAGCGCGGGCGGACTGTCTCACGCGGTGAATACCAATTGAATATCCGCCTCCGTCAGGTGGACAACCATGCGGCCTCTACCGTGCGTTATGCCGACATTCGCTACGCCACCAACGGCGTCGAGGTGATTGGCGTTCCGTTCCATTCGCCGCTGCTGGGCGAGTCGGCCGAACCGCCCACCGACGTGGCGACGGCGGGCAACCCGCACCAGCTTGGCAATTTGCTTTTCAGCGACCGCAATGTGCTTAGTGTTGGCGGCACGCTCTCCAGCCCGACCGATATCGATTGGTACGAATTTGAGTTGGGATATGACCTGGTGCAGTCGATCGGCGGCGTGAATAACGGTGGCAAGACGTTCTCAACCGTATTCGACATTGACTACGCCGACGGGATTGTGCGCCCTGACGCTATTCTCTCGGTGTACGACGAGCAAGGGCGGTTGATCTTGGTCGGTCGCGACTCGAACGTGCAGGACGATCAGCCGGCGCCGGGCCAAGGTCTGGATACGGACGATCTCACACGCGGTTCATTTGGCAAACTCGATCCGTTCATCGGCTCGCAACAAATGCCGGCCGGCGTCCCCGGCTCAACGTTCCGTTACCTTGTGGCGGTTTCGTCGAACCGGCAGGTTCCCTCGCAATTGGACGCGATGCTGCGCGTGAATGGCACGAACGTGTTTGCACGCTTGGAGCCGATCAACTCGGTCCAGCGCGTGGCCGAAGATCATATCGGCTTCACGGGGTACAACAGCAACGGCGCCACGATCAATGCGATCAATCCCACCACCGGCACAACGCAACAACCGTTGTTGCCCATCAACGACGCAATCACCCTTCGCACGCATGTCGTTCCGTTCACGTTGAGCGACGTCGCGCTGTATGTCGCCACCAACAACCGATTGTGGACGGTCAACCCGTTCACGGGCCAAACGATTACCGATGTCGGTGCGATCACGGGGCAAGGTCAAGGTTATGGCGACTTGGCCATGACGCCGGATGGCCGCCTGCTCGGTCAAACGTTGGGACCCCAAAACGGCAATTCCGGCCGTCTCGACGTGCTGAATACAGGTTCCGGCGGAGTGCTTCAGACGATCGGCGACGATGGTTTGGGAACGAACCCCGACGGTGGCGGCGAATGGGACGCGTTAGCGACCCGGCGGATCAACAACGCCAGCACCTTCGAGTTCTTTGCCGCCAACAATGAAACGCGGGACAATGACAATGACGGTGCCAACGGCCAAGGTTTCCCGCGCGCTCTGTACCGCATTAACACCGGCAGCGGCGCCGCGATTGACGAAGACGGCGCAGCCGGCATGCAGGCGTTCGCGGGGTTGCCAGCCGCGAACGTGACGGGTTTAACGTTCAACGCCGCTGGCAACGTACTGTACGCCGTTACGGACGCCGGCGAGTTTTATTCGATGTCGCCGGTGGTGCGCAACGGGGGTTGGAACCAAATCAGCGCGTCGGTTGTCGGTGTTGGCTTGACCGGAATCACCCTTGGTCCGCAGAACTTGGACGTACTCAACAACCTCGATGCGAACAACGACGGGTTCCCGGATGAAACTGCGGACGGCGCACCGGCTGTGGCGAATGTGTTCTTCGCCACGGGCGCCAATGGTCGTTTGTACGCGTTCGACTCCTCCGGTACGCCGCGGATCGTGTTCGATTCCAATGCGGACGGTACGGCGGATGCGTCCAACATTGCCTCCGTTGGCGGCACACGTGGTTTGGCGTTCTCGCCCTTGGACTTTAACTTGTGGCATCCCACCACGCGCCGTGCGGGCGATCAAGGGCACGGCATCTTACCGGCGCTCGATAACAGCCGCACGCCTGGCGATGTCGATCATAACTATCCGAACGGTCGCACCTTCAATGAAGCATCAGGCGCCGCGAGTTACTACTTCGGCCTGGAAGAATATAACGACAACACGAATCAAGATTACTTCAAATACGGGTCCAGCGGCCAATACGGCGTGTTGAGTTCCGTGACGCACGAAAGCCTGGCCAGCAGTTCGATCATTGGCAACAACTACAACCTGCCCGGCGGCGCGTTTGGCGCGTTGGTGACGAATCCTTTCAGCCTGGAAACGTACATCGACAAAGACAAGCCGACGTTGTACTTCAATTACTTCTTGGACACGCAAGGCGCCGAAAGCACGGGCAACGGCATGCGCGACAGCGCTCGCGTGTATATCAGCAATAACAACGGCATAACTTGGTCGCTTTTGGCGACGAACAATTCAGCGCTGGACGCCGAACTATCACAATACATTAGCGAAGCCCGGGACGAATTAGGCGACGCGCGCCAAGACGTACAAGAGTTGTTCGAAACGAGCCAGTGGCGTCAAGCGCGCATCGATCTGGCCGACTTCGCAGGCATGAACAACTTGCGGCTACGATTTGAGTTCCATACCGCAGGCAGCTTTAACGAAGGTCTGGCTGGCGATGCGTTTGGGAACTTCACTTCCAATCAACGTGGCCAGGACAACGACCACGAAGGCTTCTACGTTGACGACATTATCATCGGTCTGGCCGAGCGCGGCGAAATGGTGACAGGCGCCCAACCCGATGGTCTCACTTTCTTTGACAAGTATTCGTTCGGTCGAACAACGCCTCCTCCTCCACCCGACGCGCCAACGCAGTCATTGCAAGGTCCCTATCAATTAGAGATCCGCCGCGGTACGGAATATGGCGCGCCTCCGATCGAAACGGAAAGCGACATTGTCATCTTCCAGCGGTTTGACTCGAATGATCGGCTGGTCAAGGAAAATCCAATCGATTTCCTGGGCGACCGGAACGTGGTGCGCGATCAAGGCCATATCCAAATCGAGAACAACTTGATCAGTAATGTGGCGCAGTTTGGCGTCGTGGTGAATCCCGGCGCGCGTGACGAAGGCGGTACGTTGCCGTATCCGGGCGCTCCTCGCCACACCAACGTCTTGAACACCCAACGCCTGGCGCCGGGCGTGACGATCGTAAACAACGTTATTGCCTACACGGGCCAAGGCGGCATTCAATTCAGCGGCGATGCGAATGTGGGCAACGTGACCCGCGCCGCCGTGCCGTTCGGCCGAATTTTGAACAACACCATTTACGGCGGCGGTGTCGCCACGGGCGTAGGCGTTAGCGTAACGAACAACGCCAGTCCCACGATTCTGAACAACGTTCTCGCGAACCTCCAAACGGGCATTAACATTGTCAACGCGGGGGTTGCGCCGGTGGTGAACTTCAACTTGTTCCAAAGTGCGCCGACTGCGGCCAATGGTCGTGGTCCGGACGATTTCGACCTGGCCGCGGGCGAGCCGTTGTTCCTGGATCCCGGCAATCGCAATTTCTACCTGGCGCCGAATGTGGTGGCGATCGACAGCTCGATTAATAGCCTGGAAGATCGCGCGTCAATCGTGGGCGTCAAAACACCGCTGGGAATTGCGCAATCCGTCATTCGCGCGCCCGATAACGATGTCTACGGTCAACGCCGCATCGACATTGTGGGCATTGATCCGACCGGTCAAGGCTCGCAGGTGTTTAAAGATCGCGGCGCCGTGGAACGAGCCGACGTAGATCGCCCCTTTGCGGTAATTGTCACGCCGGAAGATAACGACGTAGCGGGCGTCGATATCGATCAAGGCCAGACCTTCGTCCACCTGCGCGAAGGTCTTATCGAGCGGTTCCAAATCTTGCTCGGTGACGGTATCGGCCCTGACTTCCCCTTCCGCGGCACGGGTTTGGATCCTGCAACGGTCGTACGCAATGCAATACGCGTGCGTCAAGATGGTCGTACTTTGCGTGAAGGCGTAGATTATAACTTCGGTTACAACACGTCCAGCGGCATGATTGAGCTCACGCCGCTTTCGGGAATTTGGAATCCGAACAGCCTCTTCACGATTGATCTCAACAACCGCGACGAATTCATCTTGAACGCTCCGAGCGGGCTCGGCGCACTTGATGGCGACCAGTTCACCATTCGCGATGAAACGAGCGCCAATGTCACCTTCGAATATGAAAGCGGCATTACGCTGCGGTTTCCACGTACGCTGGAGTTGCTCGTTTCGTCGTTAGGCGGCGCTCCGGGCGGCGTAACCGACGGCCAGACTTTTGTGCTGGACGACGGAGTGAACAGCGTCACCTTCGAGTTTGACAGCAACAATTTGCCGCTTGCCCAGCCGACGCACGTTCGCGTTTCGTTCAGCCAGCTGCCCTTCCCCAGCACGGCCGATGCGATTGCCACGTCGATTGTAAACGCGATTCTCGCTTCCGGATTATCCTTCGCGCCGACGGCTCTGCCGGGCGGAGTGGTTCACTTGGGAAGCACGTCGCAAGACACGGTTGATTTAACGAATGCTCCATCGCTGGCGGTGACTGGTGTGGCGGAAGGCGTGGCTGATGGGCAGTTCTTCACTATCCGCAACGGCGCGAACACGCTGACCTTTGAGTTCACAACCGATGGTTTGCTGACGTATCCCACGAACACGCCTATTAACATTCTTCCGCAAGACACCAACTTGCAAATTGCGGCCAAGACAGCTGCGGCAATCAACGGCCAATCGGGCGTGCTGGACTTGACTGCGTTAAACCTGTTGGATGGCCGCGTTCACTTGGGCGGCAGAGCTCCCAGCGGGTCGGACCTGGGGCATATTATTGACACGGCCCATACCGAGATGATGCAGACCGGCGAACCGGGCGTCTCGGGCAACCTGGTCATGCATCTGCCTGGCGGTCAAATGATGCGTATGCCGTCGGTGGGAACGGCCGTAGGAGGCGTTAAAGATGGCGACACGCTATCGATCAACGATGGATCGACCTTCGTAGTGTTTGAGTTCGATAGCAACGGCGCGCAGAACCTGCCGCAAGCGACGGTGATTCCGATTTCGCCCTCGCCGAATCCCATGTCCGACGACCAATTAGCGGACGCCATTCTCGCGGCGATCGCAGCGGCGCCGTTCACGGGGCTTAGTCCTGTTAAGTTGACCCAAGGCGGCCGCGTCTTTATCGATTTGCAAGGTCCCGTCAATGCGGTGCTCGATGCTTCGCTCACGCCGACGATTTACCAGCCTTACCAGCCGAATCTCGGCCTGATTGGCGATGGCGAGACGTTCACCATTACCCACGGCGGCGTAACTCGCACGTTCGAGTTTGACAACAACAATTCGCCGATGACCAATGTTCGAGTTTCGTTCGCCGACGTGATGACGGGCGCCCAGATTCTCGCCGCCATTCGAACGGCAATTATCGGCGCCGGGCTGGGGCTCACGCCCACGATTTCGACGGACACACATTCGCTAGATTTGAATGCGACGGCGCGCCATACGTTGAATACGAATGGCACGCGCATCGACCACGAGGGCGTTCCTGGAGGCGCGGTTCCCGTGGTGTTTGTCCCGGATACGTCCTTTACCGCGCGGGATATGGCGCGGCGCATTTTTGAGGCGATTGACACGACGCCGCTGCTTACCGGCGTCACGGCCGAGCTGGATGAACAGCGTATCATCGTGGAAGGCGTGGTCGGCGTCGTTGGCCTCGAAGCCGTTGCGATTCCGCCGATTGCGGACTTGTCCGGCAATCCGATTCGTCAGAATCGCCCGGACGGAAGCACGAAGTTCACAATCGTCATGCCTGGGGTCGATCTCGACTACGGCGATGCGCCCGACTTGTCGGTTTCACCTCATCGTTTCCCCACTGTGCTGTCCGACAACGGAGCCCGGCATGCAATTATTGGAGACGATCCACTTCGCTTGGGCGCCCGGGTCGACGCCGACGCAAATGGCCAACCAACCGACGCCTCTTCGGGCGATGATAATGACTTCACCGTCAACCTCGTAGGAAGTCAGTTAACGTTCGCGCCGCAGGCGCCGTACGTAATTGCCATTCCCGCGGCTTCGCCGGCGCTGGACGGACAGTCGTTTACAATCGACATCGGTAGTGGACCTGTGAAGTTCGAGTTCAATGAACTCCCCGGGGCGCTGAATGATATGAACGCCAAGCCCATTCTTTATAATGCGGGCGCTACGGCGAACGACATGGCGAATGCCGTCGTCATAGCAATTATGGCGGCTGAGGTAGAATTAGGCCTCACGCCCGTGAACCTTGGCGGCGGTCAAGTATGGGTCGGCGGCGAAACCGGCGATGTAGTCGATTTGACCGGCGCGCCCGACATAACTTTGCCGGCCAACCTGCCGTTGTCGCTGCAAACGCCGGGGGCAGGCTTCTCGCTGCAATTGGCTGAAACGTTGCAGATCCAAGTGCCGGTCAACGGCGGCGCGGTGATTGTCGACGGATCGCCCCCCAATAGCTTCACGATCAGCAATGGCGTTATTTCGAAGGTGTTTGAGTTCGACCGCAATGTGCCGCAAATTCCTGGCAGCCGGGTCATTCCCTACACCTTGACGATGTCGCAAGATGCGCTGGCGGTCGCGATCGTTGCGGCACTGCAAATGGAGCCTGCGCTCGGTTTATCGCCGTCGTACCTGGGCGACGGCGTGATTCACCTTGGAACGCTGGCCAATCACACGGTCAACCTCGCGGGTACGCCTGCGTTGAGTCTTGTACCGGGCGGCCAAGCCGGCGGTATTGCCGAAGGGGATACGTTCACAATCCACAACGGAGTCACGCCGTTTGTGTTCGAGTTTGACAATACGCCGGGACCGGGCGGCGTTGCTGGAACGAATATCGAGATCGATTTCAACGCGGGCCAGACACGCGACCAGATTGCACAATCCATTGTTGCGGCGATTAACGGCGCGGCAGGATTGGGTCTTGTCGCCACACATTTGGGCAATGGCTCCATCGAACTTGATGGCTCGACGGCGGCCTACTCCTTGACCGTGCCTCCGCTCGTACAACTTACCTTTGCTGGAGTGGCTGGAGGCGTTTCCGATGGCGACACCTTTACGCTCCAAGCCGCCGGACAAACCTTCGTCTTCGAGTACGATCGAGACGGAAACGTGGCGTTGGGCAATCGCGCGGTCGTGTTTACGGCAGGTGATTCGGCCGAAGCACTGGCGACGGCGTTAGCCGCGGCTTTTGCGGACTTGCCGCAGGAATTCAATGTGAATCCGACGGCGTCCGGCAATGTCGTGAGCGTCAGTCGCGACGACGAAGACGGCGTGACCCACGGCTTGCTCAACCAGTTCCTGGATACGCAATTCACCATCACCGCGTCGGGCGAAGGATATCTCAACGCGTGGATCGACTACAACCAGGACGGCGACTGGGAAGATCCCGGCGAGCACATCTTTGTTGATGTCGCCCTGGAGCCCGGTGTGAATGCGGGGCCTTCGTTAGTAACGCGAACCGCCGCGGGCGCCTTGCCAGGACTGACGCATGCTCGCTTCCGCTTCTCGAGCGTGCGAGGTTTGTCTCCCACGGGTTTAGCTGAAGACGGCGAAGTCGAAGACTATGTGGTGAATATCCTGCCGCAGCGCCCGCCCGTGGCGTTCGTTGACAATACATATGTCACCACGGAAGACGCGCTGCTCAATGTTCCCGTTGGTTCGGGCGTACTGGTCAACGACACGGATGCGGATCCCGATCCCAAACCGTCGCTTGTTGTATTTGAGGTGAACGGCCAGCAAACCTGGGTAGGACAAGAGATCACGCTTGCATCGGGCGCTAAGTTGACGCTCAATGCCGATGGTTCGTTTGCCTATGATCCTACCACTGCGGCCATCTTCCAAACGCTGGCGGCAGGGGAGAACTCGCAAGATTCGTTCACCTACCGAGCGTCGGATCAAACCGCGTTTGGCGGGCTTTTCTCGAACGAAGCCACGGTTTTGATCCGCATTGATGGTTTGAACGACGCGCCCACCGCATTCGACGATACTTTCACCGGTGCGGATGAAGATACGGTCTTCAACATCCCCGCTCTGGGCGTGTTGGCCAATGATACGGACATTGACGCGAGCGATGTCCTCTCGGTTGAGCCAGTAATTCTTACTTCGTCGCTTGGCGCTCAAGTCACTTTGAACGCTGACGGTTCGATTAGTTACGATCCACGCGCCTCGGCGACGTTACAGGCCCTGGCCGCGGGAGCGCAAGCCAACGACACGTTTTCCTACACCCTGCGGGATCGCGTCGTAGGCGGCTTGACAGACACAGGAATGGTCACGGTTGTCGTCTCAGGCCGTAACGACGCGCCGATCGGCGTGAACGACACCGGCGCCCCGCATGTCACCGACGAAGACACAACACTGGTCGTTTCTCCCGACGGGGTACTTGGCAATGATACGGACGTTGATATTCCCGACACGAAGACCGTTGTGGCCGTTAATGGCTTGCCGGGCAACGTCGGGGGTACCATCACCTTGGCCTCTGGCGCGTTGTTGACCATGAGCGCGAACGGCGGTTACGTATACAATCCGAATGGAAGATTTGATGCGCTCCAAGTTGGTTCGTCCGCGACCGATGCCTTCACGTACACCGTTCGCGATAGCCAAGGCGCCACATCAATCGCCACGGTGACCGTCACCATCAATGGCGTGAACGATGCGCCGGTGGCCGTTGGAGATACGGGACTGACGAATGAAGACACCGTACTTAACGTGCCGGCGACGGGCGTGTTGACGAATGATACCGACAAGGACGCCGCGGATACACGAGTCGTCTCACACGTAAATGGACAGGCGGCGAACGTCGGTGCGGAAATCACACTCCCATCTGGCGCCCGCCTGACGATGAACGCAGACGGCAGCTACTCGTATGATCCGCGCGGCAGTTTTGACTCGCTCCAGGTCGGAACCAGCGATACGGACTCGTTCACGTATACCGTACGCGATAGCCAAGGCGCGACGGCAAGCGGTACCGTGACCATTACGATCAACGGTGTGAACGACGCACCCACGGGCGTTAATGACACGGGTATGACCGATGAAAACACGGTTTTGAACGTGGCAGCCGCAGGTGTTTTGGCCAACGACATCGATGTGGACGCAGGCGATGTTTTGGCGGTATCGGCGGTGAACGGCGTTGCAGCCAATGTTGGAATTCCCATTACTCTTGCCTCGGGAGCGTTGCTTACGCTTCGCGCTAACGGCAGCTACACCTATAGCCCCAACGGCAAGTTTGAGTCGCTCCAAGTCGGATCGACGGCAACGGATAGCTTCGTCTACACCGTGCTCGATAGCCAAGGCGCTAGTTCGACCGCGACCGTGACAATCACCATCAACGGACGCAACGACGCGCCGGTCGGTGTGAATGATTCAAGCGTCACCGATGAGGACACGGTGTTGACGGTCGACGCCGCAGGCATATTGGCCAACGATACCGATGTCGATACGGGAGACACGAAGGTCGTTGCTGCGGTAAACGGTTCGGCTGCAAATGTGGGAACGCAAGTCACCCTTGCCTCAGGCGCCCTATTGACCGTGAATGCCGACGGCGGATACGTGTTTGATCCCAATGGACGATACGAGTCGCTTCAGACAGGTACCACCGCTACAGCCAACTTCACCTACTCTGTGCGCGATAGCCAAGGCGCCGTGGCCACGGCGACCGTCACCATCACCATTCAAGGTCGCAACGACGCGCCAGTGGGCGTGAATGACTCGGGTGCGACCAACGAAGACACGGTTCTCAATGTCGGCCCGGCGGGAGTGCTAGCTAATGACACGGACGTCGATGCGGGCGATACGCGCACCGTGTCGGCAGTTGAAGGCGTTGCTGGCAATGTAGGTACGCAGTTCACGCTCGCCTCGGGCGCCTTGTTAACGTTACGCGCTAATGGAAGCTACACCTACGATCCGAACGACGCATTCGAATCGTTGGGACTTGGCGCCGTGGGGACAGATACGTTTACCTATACCTTGCGGGATAGCCGCGGCGGCACGTCAACCGCGACGGTCACCATCACCATTGATGGGGTGAACGACGCTCCCGTCGGAGTTGACGACACCGTGACCGCAAACGAAGACACGGTGCTGACCGTTTCGGCTGCCGGTGTGTTAGCGAACGATACCGACGTGGATGCCGGAGACACAAAGACGGTAGCGACGATCAACGGCGCCGCTGCGAATGTTGGCGCCCAAATCGCACTCGCCTCCGGGGCGTTGCTCACGGTTCAGGCCGATGGCGGATTCCTCTACGACGCCAATGGGCAATTTCAATCGCTCCAGGTGGGAGATACTGCGACCGATAGCTTCACGTACACGGTAGTGGATGGACAAGGCGCGTCTTCCGCGGCGACCGTGACGATCGTCGTAGAAGGACGCAACGACGCACCCGTCGGTTTGAACGATACCGGTACGACGGATGAAGACACCCTACTAACCGTCGCGGCGTCTGGCGTGTTGGCCAACGATACCGACGTTGACGATGCCGATACGCGCATTGTTTCTGCGGTGAATGGTTCTTCCGGCGGCGTGGGATCGCAAGTCACGCTGCCATCTGGCGCGCGGCTGACGATGAACGCGGACGGCGGATACGTGTACGACCCGAACGGCGCCTTCGAGTCGCTCGCGCAAGGAGCGACCGGTTCTGACACGTTTACCTATACGGTGCAAGACAGTCAGGGCGCCTCCTCGACGGCGACGGTGACGATTACCATCAATGGCCGCAACGATGCGCCTGTTGGCGTGAATGACACTGGTACAACCGACGAGGACACGGTGCTGAATGTTGCCGCTCCCGGCGTACTGGGAAATGATTTGGATGTCGACATTGGCGACACACGCACGGTCTCCGCTGTGAACGGCGCCGCGGCTCGCGTGGGAACGCAGATTACGCTAGCCTCCGGTGCGTTACTCACCGTAAACGCGAACGGCGGCTACAGTTACAACCCGGCTCGTCGTTTTGAATCGTTGCGGCCGGGACAAACGGCCAGCGATAGCTTCAACTACACCGTACGAGATAGCCAAGGCGGTGTTTCTACAGCGACCGTGACGATTACGATTGAAGGTCGGAACGAGGCGCCTGTGGCGACAAACGATGTCGAGCAAACGTTCCGCAACTTCGACGCGACGTTCAACTTGACCGAAAACGATACGGATATCGACGGGACCATTGACCACGCCACAATCACGATCGTGGCCGTGCCTGTCAATGGCACATTGACGGTCAACGCCAATGGAACGGTGCTATACCGTCCCAAGGCCGAGTTCGCCGGAACCGACGTGTTCACCTATCAGGTGCGCGACAACGAGGGCGCGCTGTCGAACGTGGCCACGGTCTCGGTTACGATTCTCAATCCGCCCAACGCGTGGCAGAACCCCATCGTCAACCAGGATGTTAACGACGATGATCTGGTCACTGTGCTGGACGCACTGTTAGTGGCGAATAACATTCGTGACAACCAAGCTCTGACGGGCCAGATTGTGCATGACTTGCGCAATCCTGACCACATGCAGGTTGCTCCATTCCGAGCGCCGTTTGTGGATCCCTCTGGCGATGCATTAGTGACGGTGGGCGACTTGCTGTCGATCGTTACGGTGCTGCGCGACCAGATTCAAAGTGAGGGCCCGGCGCCCGAAGGCGAAGCGTCGTTGGCCTCGAGTTCAGAATTCGTACCGTTTGATCCCATCGTTGGACGCCACACAATCGTTGTGACAACGGAGGAGAGCAACGAGATTGTCGACCTACCGCCACAGGTCGTTGAACGGGCTTTCATCGACTCGACTCATGGCGCCGTGGTCGCCTCGGATGACGAGGACGAATTAGAGGGCGACGGCCAGGATGCGTCGATGGATCTGGAGGACGTTCTGTCGGCCATTGCCGACGACGTTTCGAGCCAGTGGAGCGACTTCTAACGTTTTCGTCCCGCGAGCGCGCTAACGAGACGGCGCGCTTGGTTTAGAGACTGGCGAACGCCATCGCGACTATTTTTCATCGTCTTTCAAACCCAGCCGCGCCATCCATTTGCCGCGGTTGGGTTTTTTGTTTTCACCGCCCAGTGAGCCGACAGCGTCTTGGCGTCCGCGTTCCGCTTCGATCAACTGAAGGAGTTCTTCCAGTTTCGTTCGTTCACGCGCTAGCTTGGCGCGTTCCAGCGAAATGTCGACTTCGGCTTGACGCACTTTCTCGCGCCATTCGGCCTGGAGATGTTGCAGCGACTCTCGCTCTTGACGAATGATTTCGTCGTGATCGAGCAGGTTGGCGATGGCTTGAGCGCCAACGGCTACATCTCCCAGCGTTGAAGACTGCTGGTCAAGCAATCGCTGGAGATCAGCGATTTCGCGATCTTTTGTGGCGATAATCTCGTCCGTGCGGCGAATGACTTCTTCGATCGCCAAACGATCCGACCGCTCTTGCGGCGTCGTGGGTTCGCCGTCAGATTCGAGTTGCGCGAGAAGCCTTGCTTTCTGCGCAGCCCAGTCCAGGCCAGAGAGCGTCTCGTGCTTCGCGGTCGAAGCGCCCGATTTGCGGGCTTTTTCAAGCTGCTTTTCCAAGTCGGCGGTTTTCGCCTTCAGATCGCGCACTTCCTGCACCGCCATTTCAAAGCGGCGCTGCAAGTGTTCGAATTCCTCCGGCACAACCGCGTGGGCCGCGACGTCCGTGGCGCGCGGCGCCTCAATTTGCCGTTGTTCCTGTAAACGGCGTTCGCAGTCGGTCAAACGACGCTGAGCCTCTTCAGTTTGCCGTTGCGCTATAAGCAGCTGTTGTTGCAGTTCGGCCGCGTGTTCCGCCTCAGCTTGAAACCTTGCGCATTGTGCTCGAACTTCAACTAACTCAATCTGCAATCGACTTTGCTGCTCGATTACGCTTTTTTCACGATCCGCTTTTTGGCGCTCCAGTTCTGCCCGCAATTCAGCCCGCTGGGCTCGGAACTCGCCGGCAATTCGCTTTCGTTGTTGTTGCAGGGCGGTTTCGCGGCGCGCCGTTTCTTCAGCGAGTCGTCGCGCGGCGTCCCGTTCCGCCTGGAGTTCGCCGCATTGGCGCTCAAGATCCTGCCGAAGTTGCGAGCGTTCCGACTCCAAAACAGCGCATTGTTGCCGCTGTTGCTCTAACTCAACAACCACGCGCTCGCGCTCGGCGTCTAAGGCTTGCAGCTCCGTTACTTTTGCCGCGAGCGCTATACGTTCCGACTGGAGCGCTTCTTCCAATTGTTGCCGTTTACTTTCGGCGGCAGTTAGCGACTCTGCGGCCTGACGTGCTTGTTCGCGCAGTTGGGTTAGCTCCGCGTCGTTGCCGCCAACCCGTTCATGCAGTTGCGCTAGTTGTTGCTGGAGCAGCTCAATTTGTTGTTCGCGACGCGTCAACTCCTTTTGGAGGCGCTCCTGCTCGACGGCAGCTTGTGCGAGCTGAACTTGTAGCTGTGACTCTTCACCGGAAGCCAACCGCTCGATTTCACTGCGGCGTCGCTCGATTTCCGCCGTAAGCTCCGCGCGTTGTGCACGAAGTTGCTGCGCGATGCTGTGCCGTTGACGACCCGTACGCTGCTCGCGATCGCGCAACGCTGTTTCGCGGAGTTCTAAAGCGGCGGTCTGACGCTCTAACTCGGCTCGTCTTGTTTCGAGATCTTGAATTTGTGCCTGGCGTTCTTCGATTGCACGCCGTTGCTCTTCCACTTGGCAAGAAGCTTGAACTTGTGCGGCGCGGGCTTGCTCCAATTCCGCCATTTGGCGTTGCAGGTCCGCCAACAGCGATTCCTGCCGCCGTGCAAGTTGGGCGTGTAATTCCTCCGCTTGGAGAATTCGGCGATCTGCGTCCGCTTGCTGAGTCGTGAGAGTTGCACTTTGCCGGTCGAGTTCGATGCGGCGCTGGTCCAGCAAAGCAGATTGTTGTTCAAATTGGCGTCGATGATGAGCAATTTGCTCATCCAAGTGCGAAAGTCGCTCGCGCAACCCTTGACGCAATTGCTCGAGGCCGGCGCGGCGTTCGTCAATCCGTTGACGCGCGGCCCGCCGCTGCCGGTCAAGCAGCGCCTCGATTTCGGCGCCGCCTGGCATGGGGGCGACGGTCAGAACTGGTTCTTCCCGGGTGCTCATGTTCACTCGAAAACGCGGGCGCGGCATGGGCCGAGCAGGCTCCGCGGGGTACGGAACCGTCTACGTTCATATAGGTTAGAACCAAGCTCTCGTCAAAAAGCAGGCCTTAGAAACGCCTTAAACCCTCCCTGTGTGTGAGATCTGATTATTGCCCAGGCGGGGTGTCGTTCTCGCTCTTTACCAATCTTTCCAGTTTTACCGTCCAGGGACCATCGGCGCTTTCATGCGGATGGCGAGCTATTCGAAGTAATTCAATCAGAGATCGAAGTTGAATTGGTGAGAGATGTCCCAGTTGTCGCACGTGGCATTGTCGGACTGGCTCATCGAGTTCACGTACCAGATCCAAACCTTCGGGCGTGATTCCGACTTCGACCACCCTGCGGTTTTGCGGAGGGCGGCAGCGGACCACTAAACCGCGTTGAACGAGCTTGTCCAGAAGGCGAGTAATGTCAGGCGCACGCGAAATAAGCTTCGCCGCTAATGACAAGGTTGGAAGAGAGCCAGGATGCACACCGCGGAGCAAACGTAGGGCGTTGTATTGCTGCGCTGTGAGGTCGTAAGTGCTGAATAGAGTGTCTTCTTCGTTTCGCAAGCGATCATAAGTCCGCCAGAGGTTCAAAAACGCCTCTTGCTCCAAAGAATCAAAGTGGGGTGGTTTGCGCATAGGCGTCATTCGAGCGGGAAACCGTGACCGAGGTGGTTTTTGGTCAAAAGTGGTATGTTGATTGTATTTACAATAGTTGTAAAAACAACTGATGAGGAGAGTTTAACGCGCCGTTATGCTTGACGTTTATTTTTCATAAAATGTTATATGCAAAAGGTTTGCGAAGTTTTTCTTGGTAACGCGGTTTCCGCGAAACTTGGACGCATAAGTGCGGTTTAATACATTGGGTGACCATGCGCTTGTCTTTTTGGATTCAAATGAATAGAACTTCATGACCTGCCTGTACACTTCGCCCTCGATCAAGGGTGATTGCTCGCCTCGTTGGATTCGTCAACCCGTTTGCTGGCTTGCCAGTGGCGAGGTTGAAAGATCCACGTAAACTGCCCCCTTCATAATCGCATAGTCTTTTGATGCACGCACGGCGATACCTTGCTCAGTTGGTCATTCGAGCGTTCGCGGCCATTGCGGCGCCGCTGGTCCCCGCAACGGTTGTATGGGGCGAGGCGCCCATTGCGTTCGGCGAGGTCAGGACGGTGTTTGAGAAGTATTGCTACTCCTGTCATGGTGATGGAGCTAGCGAGGGGGAATTGGCACTTGATGAATTGGCATCTCAGAAAGATCGAACTACCGACCATAGCCGCTGGTTGGCCGTATGGAAAAACCTGCGAGCCCAAACCATGCCTCCTTCGGATGAGGAGCAGCCAAGCGAAGAAGAGCGTCAGCGCCTGGTCAAGTGGATCGAACAAGACGTTTTCCGGTTAGACGTGGAAAACCCTGACCCGGGTCGAGTGACCATTCGCCGTCTGAACCGAGAGGAGTACCGTAATACGGTGCGTGATCTGCTCGGGGTTGAATTTGAAGCGCGAGAGGCCTTCCCGGCGGATGATACAGGTTATGGATTCGACACTATTGGCGATGTGTTAAGCCTTTCGCCGCTTCTCATGGAGAAGTACCTTGAGGCGGCAGAAGAGATCGTCTCGCAGGTGTTGACGGCGGAAGGGGTGAACCGTCCTCAAAATACGGTTTGGGCCTCGCGGTTTCCGGACTTCAAAGACGAAAGTCAACCGGCCCGTTGGAACCCACCCGAAGGTCGAACTCAGCGAGAACCCCTTGCCCGAGACATCTTACGGACGATCGCAGATCGAGCATTTCGAAGGCCGGTGGATGACGCCACCCTGGACCGACTTGTCGATATGGCGTTGGATTGGGATGAACAGCCCGACGTAGTCTTTGGAGAAGGACTTTCGCAGGCCGTCACCGCCATTCTGGTTTCGCCACGTTTTCTCTTTCGCGCCGAGGTGCAACCTGAGCCGAATAATCCCGCCGCGATTGTGCCGCTCGATGAGTTTGCGTTAGCCTCTCGCCTATCTTACTTTTTGTGGAGCTCGGCGCCGGATTCTGAACTTTTTGAGCTGGCGCGAACTGGGAAACTACGGGAAAACTTGCGACCTCAAGTGGATCGCATGCTGGCCGATCCCAAGTCGGAACGTTTTGTACGCAATTTCGTTGGGCAATGGCTGCAAACGCGTGATGTTGAGAATGTGAGCATTGACGCACGTCGGGTGCTGGGTTTTCGATCCCAAGTCGACATTAATCGCGTGTTCAATTCTCGACTTCGCCGCGCCATGCGCAATGAAACAGAAATGCTTTTCACCCACGTATTGCGCGAAAACGCGAGCGTGTTAGACCTGCTGACGGCAGACTATTCCTATTTGAACGAAGATTTGGCCGAGTTTTACGACATTGACGGCGTCGAAGGCGACGATATGCGGAAAGTCGCGTTACCAGCCGAATCGCGTCGTGGGGGCGTATTGACGCAAGCCAGCTTCCTGATTGTGACTTCTAACCCCACGCGGACTTCGCCAGTTAAACGCGGCCTGTTTATTCTGGAGAATTTTCTGGGTACGCCGACGCCGCCCGCTCCGCCGAATGTCCCACCGTTAGAGGAAACCCGTACGCGCGGAAGCAATCTGACCATGCGCGAAGCAATGGCTAAGCATCGCGAGGATGCGTTATGCGCTTCCTGCCATGCCCGAATGGATCCGCTTGGACTGGCGCTCGAAGAATACAACGCGTTGGGAATGTGGCGTGATGAGGATCGAGGCAAGCCGATCGAAACTGCGGGTAAGCTGGTTACGGGTGAAGAGTTTACTGATACGCGGGACTTAGGGCGGGTCATCGCCACAATGCGCCAAGCAGATTTCTATCGTTGTGTGGCGGAAAAGATGTTAACCTATGCGATAGGCCGTGGCGTGGAGTATTACGACGCGCCCACCATCGACAAGATTGCCGACGCGCTAAAGCGCGACCAAGGCCGCAGCCGCGCACTGATTTACGGTATCGTGGAAAGCGCTCCTTTCCAAAAACGCCGTGGCGACGGCGCCTAAAGCCGCACTATTAGATTGTACAAAGACTTTATTCGCCTAAGGAGAGAAACAATCTCATGAAGCGTCAATTGAGCCGTCGGCATTTTTTGCGTGGTGTCGGAGTATGCGTTGCTCTGCCGGCATTTCACTCGTTGCTGCCCAAGGCGGCGCTAGCTAACGCTCTGGCGCCGGCGGTAACTCCCACGGGCGCGCCATTGCGGATGGCCTTCTTATACGTTCCTAACGGAGTCAATGTGAATTGCTGGCGTCCTGAGGGCGAAGGCGCTGACTATCAGCTCAATCGCACTATGGAACCGCTGGCCGACTTCAAGCAAGACTTCCAAGTTTTCTCGGGCTTAGAACATAAGAACGGCTGGGCCGGACCCGATGGTGCTGGAGACCATGCTCGCGCGAATGCAACGATTTTGACCGGCGCTCGACCGAAGAAAACGTCTGGCAGCGATATTCGATTGGGCATCTCGGTCGATCAATTGGCTGCGAACCACGTAGGGCGCTTCACACGATTTCCTTCGCTGGAGTTGTCCTGCGATGGCGTCCGCAAAAGCGGTTCTTGCGATTCGGGATACTCGTGCGCCTACCAGTTCAATTTAGCGTGGCGCAGCGAAACAACACCGGTCGCGCCGGAGTCCAACCCGCGGTTGGTGTTTGAACGTTTATTCGGCGCCGGTGACGCGGAAACTCGCAAGAAGGAAGCTGAGCAACGCCAAGCCAAACAAAGCTCCATACTTGACTTTGTGCAAGATGACGCGCGTCGGTTGCATCATCAACTGGGGCGTAATGACCAGCAAAAACTTGACGAATATCTTACTGGCGTACGGGAGATTGAACGCCGCCTTGAGCAAACGAAGAACTTCACGACTCCGAATCCTGGCGTTCCTGCGCCGGAAGGCCAACCCGACAATTATCGCGATCATATCCGCTTGATGTGCGACATGATGGTTCTGGCTTTTCAAACAGATTCAACTCGCGTCGCGACGTTCCTCTTGGCGCACGACGGCAGCAATCGCAGTTTTAAAGATATTGGCGTGTCGGAGGGTCACCACGAACTTTCGCATCACCAGAACGACAAAGAGAAGTTAGAAAAGATCGCCAAGATCGACCAGTTTTATGCGGAGCAATTGGCGTACGTCTTGGGAAAGATGCGTAACGTTCAAGACATTGATGGGCGATCGTTGCTCGAAAACTCCATGGTCATCTACGCCAGTGGGTTGGCCGACCCCGATCGACATGCGCATGACAATCTACCGGTTATTCTTGCAGGGCACGGCGGCGGATCTCTCAATCCCGGTCGCCATGTGAAGTTAGGCGAAAATACGCCGATGACCAACCTCTACGTTGGCATGCTTAATGTCATGGGCGTTCCGGTGAAGAGTTTTGGCGATTCAACCGGCCGTCTGGAAACGATTTAACACGGGTCCGATTGCGATCAGGCGTTTTGCACGCGGCCCGTTCACCGTGTTTACGCGCGGTTGTACGTGGCTTGCCGGTTACGATCTCGTTGCCGGCGGAGCGGAAATGAGGTGCCCGTTGGATCTGCCATCAGGGACTACCAGCGCTTGCCGCATAGCGGCTTTGAATGCGCAAGTTAACGACATTTTCCGTTCCGAATAACAAGTGATCGCGGCTCATCTGCATTTCCGTCATGTTCCACTGCAATTCCGCGCTATGAATCATTAAATCGTCTCGCGAATAGAGAACGATACCTGCCTTGGGAGTTATGGTGGTTGATTTCGGGCCTTCGGGCGTTTCAACCGACGCCTCCACTTCCCCGCCGATCACGGACAATTCGGCCACGTTCTTTCCCTCAACCGTGCGGTCTTCGCCAAGCTGCAAAAGAAGCCCGCCGTCTACGCTAACGTCGAAGTTGAGGTTCACCACGCCGGCAATTTCGCGTGCGTTCACTTCCCATTGAGCTCCCGGCTGCTTTGATTGCGCCTGAGGGAAAATGAAGTAGTCCATCAACAGGCTGCTATTGTACGCCAGTTCGGCTAATTCATCGCGTGAGATTTTCTCGCCTTCCAGCACGCGAATGTTGGTAACGCCGAATTCACGCACGTAGGTTACTTCGAGTCGGGCGCCTGTAAACCGTTCTATCTGTCCGGCGATTTCCACATCGCCGCGGTCCACGAGTGGGAACCCCGCGAACCGGGCGAATTCATGCAATGCGGTTAAGCTGCGCTGGAGCCGTGGATCGACCACGTTGGCTAATTGTCCCAGCTTTTTGACTACCAGGTAATGTGGGCTATGAGAAAGGACTTCTTCGTCAAGTTGTCGCCACACCAGTCGTAACAACGGGCTTGCGTCTTCCCAGCCGCGCAACGCGAGTTCCTCGCGCGATACGGCCCGAAGTTGGTTGACTTCGTGGAATATGATTTCAAATACGGCTTGGTCGCCGTCGTTCTTCTGGATGATCTTTTCCGCATTGACGTGATACTGGTAGAGGAAATACGCCCGACCCGCCAGCACCGAAAACTTGTTCTCTCCCTCTCCATCAATATGAAGGAAGGCCGTGCTGCGGACCGTTTTACCAGCGGGATAGTACGCCAGGAAGTCTTGCTTCGGCGCAGGCTTTTCAGGAGGAGTAGGAGGTTCGGGCGGTGCGTATTCGGTCACGCCCGCTTGCGACGTTTCGAGCATCGACTGCGCATTCCGACGATGTCGTTCGACGGCGTCGCGCTGCCGCTGGCACAGGGTTGTTTGTTGCGCCAGGCCATCCCATGCGGCAACCGCTTCGTTCCACTTCTCTTGATCATGCAATTCAAACGTTTTTACGATCTGCTCATCCCAAGCGGGATCGCAGTCCGTCACCGTCGGAACGTTTGTTGGACTTTGCGACGTCGCCGACGTTGTCTTCCTGCTTTCCCAGGGACGCCATACGAGCAGTGCGCACGACGTCGCCAGGACGGCCACAAGCACTCCAATCAAGACATTAGAACGTTGCTGCATCATCAATCTTTCTCGTCGCCTAGGATTTGTCGTGTGGTGTCCAGCAAACTGCGAAGCACCGTGTCAGGTGGTCCGGGAATCGGCGCCAATTTTCCGCCTGCAATGGTTGCCCGGATCTCAAACTCCAATTTTCCCAGTTTTGACCGTGTGGCGCCGGCTCGATCTGCCGTCCAGACGGCAAGCGGACCGCTGAAGGGGTCGCGATAATGGACGGTTACAAGGTTCGTGTCGTAAAGCGTTCCATTCTGTTCAAGTGAAAGCCCCAAGGTTTGCCCAGGTCGCCAATTGAAGGCCAAGCTAGGACCCTGGGCGTTGCGGTCGTATTCATGTGCAGTTGGAGAGTCCCAGGTGTGGGCGTATCCATCCCCCTGCTCTTTACCGTCGACATAAACGCGGACAATTCGGTCGACCCCATACCCCTCTTTTGCCTCGCCGCGTTGCAGTACCAGCCTCCAGCCTCGGGCTGCTTGTTCCTCCATGGCGGCGTACCACCCCTTTAGCACACCGCGCGTTTCATCGCTCAAGCCAGCCTTGCCATCGATTTGCGTTCGTATACCTTCCCAAGTCATGTTGCTCGTCGGATCAGCCCATGTCATCCAAAGGTGGGCAGCGGTTTCAAGGCCAGCGTGACGCGCCTCGGCCGCTTTGCTTGCGTCACGATTCCACGGTTCCCGCAAAACTTGGTCTACATAAGACTCGAGTTGTGGATCTTCTCGCATCCAGGCGGTCAACCGCGGCAGGCCGCGCAACTTTCGCACCGCTTGATAAAAGACTCGGTATTCGGCCCGTCCGGCATCTTCCGGCTGTTGTTCAAGGCCGGTGCGTATCGCCTCATCCAAACGGTCTGCGGCGTCACCCGTCAGAGACGCCGCGAGAACTCCCCATTGCTCTTGGGCGATTGTCTCCGGCGAAACAGTGTCTGTTGGCGCGGCGACGGGCGAACTGGGCGTGGCGGCGACTACTTCGGCTATTGCCTTTAACTCGGCGACTTGATTATTCAACTCGCTAATTTCAATTTGACGGGACTCTAACGTTGCAGCCTGATCACGAACGGTTTGCTCCTGCTGTTTGAGTTGGTCTTCCAGTGCGGTGCGATGCGTTTGAGTCGTTTGTACCTGGTTCTGCAACTGTTGATTTGACGTTGTCAGAACATTTAAGCGTTCACGCAGTTCAGGTTTTCCATAATGACCTGCGAAGAACGCCGAGGCCGCGATGACTACAGCGGCGGCCGCGCCGATCCATACTTTGCCGCGTCGCGCTGGCCGTTCGATGCGTCGCCAACGTCGCAACAATTCTTCGGCATCCGCAGGACGTTGGGCAGGATCGATGGCAAGCATTCCATCGAGGAACGCTTGTGTTGTGGAGGAAACCCCCACTGCGGTGAGCGCCGCTTGGATCTGCGGAAAGGCGCTTCGTTCTCCGCTGGCGGCTTCTCCAACCCGCGCTGGTGCTCCATCACGGCCAAGAAAGAGTTCGCATGCGGTCAACCCCAGGGCGTACACATCGGCTCGCGGTGTTGGTTCTTGTGGAGAACCTCGCCATTCTGGCGGATAGTAACGTCGTGCATCGTTCGAAAGGAACTCGCCTCGGCTCCACCAGGTGAGCGGTCCAATTGCCGTATCGGCCAACCAAGCTACTGGGCGTTGACTTTTGGAGTCGTCCAAAAATACGTTCTTTGCGCGCACGTCGCCATGCGACGCTCCGTGCCGATGAAGAGCCGCTAACGCCTCGATCAGTTGTTCGAACACGTAGGTTGCGAACGCTGGGTCCAACCCCTGATGCTGCGACAAAAGACTCCCGACGCAAACTTCGTGGCGCGGCGAAACCAAGTAAATCGCCTGTTCGGTTTGTCCCGCGTCCCAGACGGGCGAAACGTGAGGCAGCGGCACGGAAGCGATCGAGGACAATCGCTCCCAAAGGAGGTTGCGCCAGCCAGGTGTGTTGGCCGATTCCAGCAATCTTACGATTACGGTTGGACTGTTCTCGTCCGAGAATCGCTCATCCTTGGCCTCATACACGACACCTGCCACACCGGCATTCGCCAAGGGAGCGATGATTCGCCAGCGACCTGGCAGTTGTATGGCATGCATCCGATCAGTCATGTCGTCAGTGTGTCCGTAAACCGAGCAAGCTGCAAGCAAGAATGAGGAAACGCCACCGTCATGCTTTCAAGCGAAATCGCCTTCCTTGCCAGTTTACTGGGTTTATGCGAGGTTGGAGCATGTCTTGTTTGTTTCGGAGGTGTTCATGTCATTTCGGTTGCGTCGAAACGAGTCGGTCGACGAGGGAGTGCGGCGCATTGCACGGCAAGAAATCGGTTCGGCGCTCGCCAAAATCGATGACGAATGTCTCCCGTTGGACCGTACCGTCCATGAAGTGCGAAAGCACTGTAAGAAACTGCGAGGACTCTTGCGGTTGGTGCGCCCAGGATTTGAAGAGACGTACCGCCAAGAGAACGCCTGGTTCCGAGACGCTGCCCAGGATCTCTCAGGCGTGCGCGATGCCGATGTGTTGATACGTACGTTCGATCGACTGGTGTCGTGCCGTCCTGGCCAGTTGGACGCTTCAACAACCGACTCCCTGCGCGGCGCCTTGGAACAGCACCGGCGAGTGTTTGGAGAACAAATCGGAAATCTGAACGAACGATTAGACCAATTTGCTCACAAGCTGACTGAGGCGCGAGAGCGAATAGCGGATTGGCGTCTTGAGCGGAACGGGTTCGATGTGATTGGCGCGGGTGTTGAGGCAGCGTATCGTCGCGGTCGCCGAACGATGAAAAACGCCTACGCCGATCCCACGCCCGAAAATTTTCACGAGTGGCGTAAACGAGCGAAAGACCATTGGTATCATATGCGGCTATTGCGCGGCCTGTGGAAGCAGGAGATGCAAACTCGACGCGACGCCGCCGAATCGCTTTCTGAGCTTCTGGGCGACGATCACGACCTCATCGTCTTGCGCGAAAAACTCTGCGGTGAGACAATCAAGCTGGACGGCCAGAAAGACCGTGTTGCTAAGATCTTAGCAATGATTGACGCTCGCCGCTTAGAACTTCAAGCAACGGCGCGCCCCTTGGGTAAACGCCTTTACGCTGAGAAACCTTCCGAATTGATTGACCGGCTACACGCATATTGGAAGGTGTGGCGATCTGCGAAAGGCTCCGCACGCTCTACGGACAAAGCGGCCAGCATCGAGGGCGTCATGGAAGTTTGACCAGCCGTGCGCCATGTTCGTACAAAGGTTGACATCGCTAATCGACGTAAACGAATTCGTTCGTGTTAAATAATGCTAAGCATAAATCCGTTAAGGCTGCGGCTCGCCACGGATCGTCGTCGGGCTCGTACGGAATAGGGAGCGCAAGTTGGCCGGCTCGGCGCCCTTCCATGCGCAATCGCTCAGATTGCTTCTCTAAAAACGCCAGACAATCGCTTTGTTCATCATCCGTCGGCGGACGGCCCAAGGTACGGCGAAAGGCGAGCACGATTTGACCATTCGCGGTCGTTGCATTCGTTCGAAGATACCATGCCAGACGCTGTGCTGCATCTAACGAGAAACGGCTGTTGAGAAGCAAGAGCGCTTGCGGCGCAATCGTCGATTGATTTCGGCGCGGGCAACTCGCATTCGCGTCGGGTCGATCGAACGCTTCAAAGATGGGATAACGCAAGTTGCGCCGGGCAAACACGTAAATACTGCGTCGGAAATGATCTGGAAGAGCAGCGCTCTCTTTCCATTGATCTTTCAATAGGGTACGGACAAGCTCCTCGGGCAGCGGCGGCATCACCCCGGGGCCCCCTTGTCGCCGATCGAGCGACTCGGACGCGGCGAGCATTGCGTCGCGAATTACTTCGCCCTCCAGCCGCCTACGAGGAAAGTGCGAAAGCAGCTCGTTGTCCCCATCGACAGGCGCAAGTGTCGCCTGGGTGGATTCCGCCCTGATGGACCCCTGCTGGTAAGTGCTAGAGCCGACAATTAATCGATGCATCGCTTTAATGCTCCAACCCTGATCTACCAGTTCACATGCCAGCCAATCGAGCAGATCTTCATGCCAGGGAGTCGCGCCAATCAGTCCAAAATCGCTTGGTGTTCGGCACAGCCCCTCGCCAAAGTGGTGTTGCCAAACCCGGTTGACGATCACACGCGCGGTGAGCGGATGATCGGGTTGCGTAAGCCAGCGTGCAAACGCCGTCCTTCGCCCGGAGGTGCCTGTTATGGGAGGTTTCACCCATTCTTCAAATTGCGCATTTTCGGCGTTGGCGATGCGTAGAAAACTGGGCGTGGCCTGGGGACCAGGACGCCTCCAGTCGCCGCGCAGCATGACAAAACTGGCTGGGACGACGCCAGGTTGTTCATTCAAAGTGCTGACCAATTGATCTTTCTTCAGACGCACTGCAGGTTCGAAGATCGCGCGAAGACGATAGAAATCGGCTTGGCTCAGCGGATCGTACTTGTGGTCGTGACATTGGGCGCATCCAATTTGCAGGCCCAACAGGGCTGAACCAACCGTCGAGGTCATTTCGTTCAACAGCATGTGAGCGCGTTCCGCCTGCGAATTGATGTCGGGCATGTCCGGTCCCGAAAGACAGAACATCGTCGCGGCGGCCGCTTGCGGATCGCCCGGCGCCAGTTCATCGCCAGCGAGTTGCAGTTGAATGAAACGGTCGTAGGGCAAATCTTCGTTGAACGCTTCAATCACCCAGTCGCGATATTTCCACGCATGAGGCCGAATTTTGTCGTGTTCATATCCATCGGTTTCGGCAAAGCGGGCCAGGTCGAGCCAGTGTTGCGCCCACCGTTCGCCATACGCGTGAGACGCCAAAATCCGGTCGACGAGTCGCGAATAGGCATCGGGGGATGTGTCATTGACAAAAGTGTCCACTTCATCGGGCGTGGGCGGCAAGCCCGTGAGGTCAAGTGTCAGGCGGCGAATCAACGTCGAACGCGACGCTGGAGGTTGCGGTGTGAGTTGCTTACGCTCCAATTCCGCCAAAATGAAATGATCGATTGCGTTGTGGGCCCAACTCGTGTCGGCAACGCGGGGAAGTGCTGGACGACTCAGACGACGGAACGCCCAATGCTCTCGGTCGGAATCCGTAATCGGGGCCTCTTTAATGCTCAATGGCTCTTCGGCCGTCAAATCCATGGGCGGCAACGTCAACACGGCAAGCCCGAGCGACCACGCGACAGCAAGGTAACAATCGCGGAAACGCAATTCACCACGCGACGACTGAGCCATAGAATTCTCCGGTCGTGGATACTCCGCCAGCCAATGATTATGGCATGGCGTTCAGCTTGACCGCCAGACGTTAGCGCATTAAGAGAGCGCCTTGCGGAATGCAGGGATAAGGAAACGGCCGACGCTCGATCGTCTGGCCGATGATGACGATCAATCTTCCTGCGCTCACAAGAAACAGCCAAGGGCGCCTCGCGTGAAGCGCCCTGGCGGATGTTTCTAACCCCGTTACACGGCGATTACTTAACCGCTTCCTTGTCTTCTTTCTTCACTTCAAACCCTTTTTCGAACGCCGCGTCGTTGAAGATAAGCGTGATTTGCTCATCACCCTCAGCCGCTGTAGCCTTGCCTTTGCAATTGTTGCAGCAGAACGCAACCTTTACGCCTTGTACATCAATGGCGGTATCGGGATTGAGTGGTCGACCTGCAAGGGGGCACTTCTTTTCGACGGCTTGTTTAGTGCCGACGAGTTGGTGATTGGCTTTGGCCGCAAATTTGGCGGTATCTTTCTCGAACGCGCCCGGACAATTGGGGCAGCAGAAATAGACTTTGCCGCCTTTGTAAGCTACAGCTTCCGACTCGATTGCGGGTCGTCCCGATACGGGACACTTAGGCTTAAAGGCACCTTCCTTTTCATCGGCCGCCTGAAGGGACAACGTAAAGCAGGCGGCAACCGCCGCAAGAGCGAACGCCATTGAAAATTTCGCCATGGATCGAACCTTTCAACAAGGGAGGAACAAGGTGTTGCGTTTCCGTCTCGAATCCACCAGGGGATGACAAGTAAAACTGCCGAATTATAAAGATTCTTCGATGCAATTGCAAATACGCAGTTTAGGAAACTTTTGTCGAAAGAAACGGGGCCACAAGAATATGCGTTAAGGATACGGGTGGTGTTCAGAGCAGGCGCTCCCCAAGCGACGTGACGCACTGCCGTGGCAAAGGGAGTTAGACACGAAGTTGTGGGGGATTCTCGAGGTTTTTTCACTTAACCCATTCTGAGTAAAGCGATAAAATAATCTTGATACGCGAAGCAGGAGGATCGAGTTGATGGCGCATAAAGATTTCCAACCGGGCGACCCCGTGATTTATCGCAAATTCAAGCACAGTGAACGTCCGGGGCCACGCGCCAAAAACGTGCATCCGGCGGCGAAGGGCGAAGAATACGTCTACGAGGTCGACAAGTTCTGGGTCGTATGTGAAAATCGCGGGGAAAGTTTAGTGCTGGTAACTCGCCGTGGAAAACAGCACATTGTGGAGCGAAATAACCCGTCGTTGCGCCGCCCGAATTTGCTGGAGCGTTGGTACTACCGCGATCGTTTTCCAAGACTAGAGGAATGTCTGGCCGCGGCTCAGGCGTCCCAACATGAACCGTCCGCCAAATAGGAACAATAGGCGCGAACTGCGCGAGGGCGGCTTACGATATGCCTTTGCGCAAACTTTGTTTTATCCCACACTGGGCTGGAACGTTCTTTTGGGGCGAACCCTCCAGATACGGCGATGGTGGGACGCCGTGGACGATCATGTGTTCATTGGGGCATTCCCCTTCGCATCGGATGTTCCCCGTTTGGTCGCCGCGGGTGTGCGGGGCGTCGTCAATACGTGCCGGGAGTATCGGGGGCCATTACCGGCGTATGAGGCGGCTGGAATCAAACAACTTCATATTCCCACAATCGATTATCAAACTCCTGCACTAGCCGATATCCGGCGTGCGGTTGAGTTCATCGAGTCCCACGTGGCTCAAGGCGAGCGAACCTATATTCACTGCAAAGCTGGACGCGGACGCAGTGCTGCCGTGGCCATGGGCTGGCTGATGACGCAGGGAATGACCCCGGAAGAGGCGCAGGCGCATCTCTTACTTAAGCGTCCTCACGTCCATCGTTCGTTACATAGGAATCCGGTGGTTGTGGAATTCTGGAACGCTTTACAACAAAAAAGCCTTAGTTCCGTGGTTGATGTGGCGAACACACTGGCCCATGACCTCGCCGGCGCAACTCGCGACGCCCTAGGACGTGCTGGTGGACCGTAGCGCGCCGGGACAATGGAGCAAATTGACGGGAAGAGTTGGTGTCTTCGGTATTACTCTGCGTTAAGGCGACCGCTCGTGAGTCGGATTTTGATTACCTCAGGACCAACTCGGCAGTACCTCGACCCTGTACGTTATCTGACGAACGCATCAAGCGGGCGGATGGGGCAGGCGCTGGCTCAGGCTGCACTCGACGCCGGGCACGACGTAGTGATTGTAAGCGGACCCGTCGAGGTAACCTATCCTTCGGAAGCCGATGTGATCCCCGTGATTTCTACCGAGGAGATGCTTGAAGCCTGTCGACGTGTGTTCGCTACATGCGAGGGCGCTATTTGTGCGGCGGCTCCTTGCGACTATCGCCCCGAACGCATCGAAACGCAAAAGATCGCCAAGACGGGCGCGCCGCTGGTGCTTCACTTGATCGAGACTCCGGACGTATGCGCCACGCTCGGCGCGGAAAAGTCGACGGGACAATGGTTGGTCGGGTTTGCACTGGAGACCGAGGATTTACGCTTTCGGGCTCTTGTCAAACTAGAGCGTAAACATTGCGATCTGATGGTTTTGAATGGTCCGAATGCCATGAATGCTGCGGACAATGAAGTGGAAATTATGGATCGCGCGGGAAAAATTGTGGCGACCATTGCGGGCCCAAAGTCGGACGTGGCTCGTGAGATCTTGCGCGTCATCGGCGAGAGACTTATTGATCGTAATGCAACGCATGAGAACTATGAATCACGTTAGACCTACCCGCGCCGAGCGAACCTAAGAATTCGAAGTGTAAGCTCTTACGAGGGGCTAAATAGACCTGGGTGTGTTCAATAGTCTCGTTCGGCGGCGAGGCTTGCGTAGGGTCGAATGCAACCTTCCGCTTGTACGTACGCAATTGGGTTAGGTTGCCGCCACGTAGTAGATTTCAGTCGTGCCGTATCTAGGACTGGTTGTGCCCAATAACCCCGATCAAAATCGCTGATGGCGCCAAGAATGTAGACGCTGTGGCGTCACGAGCTATAGGGCAAAAATCATATGCATTGCCGGGGTGAATTGAGCGACGACAAGTTCCGTGGCTAGCAGTCGCCCGAAGATGGAATGCAACGGTAGGATGAGCGGCGGAGATTCGGAATCGACTTCCGAATCGAGCGGCAAGACCCCAGCGGCGCCAGACTCCGAACGCGCAGCGAAGATGCAAGGCGATCTCGACCCCGAGGAATGAACGCCGCCGGACGCATCGCATGAGGTAAGCCGAGCACTTTCAAACTTTTCGATGCGAAACGGGTGGAAGCGCACCTGGCAAGACGCTCCATGGGCGCCGTCGCCGAACTTCGATGACTCCCACCGTGGTCGATGAAAGTCGGCATCTAGCCGGCTAACCGGGTAATGCGGTTGACAGGCTCGAAGCCTTCTTGTTCTTCCGCACGAAACCGGTACTCCATCAGGTAGGCGTCTTCAGGAGTATCTTCGTAGAATTCTCGCAGGACCGAGATCGCGCGAAATCCTGTGCTGCGGAAAAACACCTGAGCCGCCAGGTTCGTCTCGCGAACTTCCAACAGAATGCGGTTGCGGCGCTGGCTAGAGAGTTTCCCAATCAGCTTTTCGACCATTTGCGCGCCAATGTGACGACCGCGGTAATCCGGGTGCACCGCAAAGTTCAAAATGTGCAAGCGGCTTTTGTGCAGCTCGTAGATCATAAACCCCACGACTTGGTCGTCGCACTCGGCCACCATGCCAATGCAATTGCGCTGTCGGAGACAGCGGATAAAGTCTTCTTCGGACCACGGAAACTCAAAGCTCTTGCGCTCGATTTCGAGCACTTCGGCCATGTCCCGACGAATCATCCAACGGATGTGAACTCGTACTTCCTGTTTCTTTGTGAAGCCCATGCCGGCCTCCTTGCACATGAACGCCTAATGTCGATCGCCACGACGCCCGCCATGCCGGTCGTACAGCGCAGGTAAGGTAGCAAAACGGCCCAAAATCGCCAAGCACAAAAAACGGGTTGCGGCGCTCCGTTCGCTGGCCCTGCAGGTGCGAATGCGTCATACTTGGCAAGTGATCAAGGGATATTGATGTTTACGATCTGGGCGACCATGAATACACCGAATCGCGTGTTCGATTGCCGAAAGTCACGTTGGAGCCGTCGAGAGCTTTTGCGCCTCGGCAGTCTGAGTTTATTGGGAGTCACGCTTCCCGAGTTGATGGTTCGAGCAGCGCCCAGCGCTGAACGGCTCGCGACGAACGACGGTTTCGGTCGGGCCAAAGCCTGTATCCTGTTGTTCATGTGGGGCGGCCCTGCGCAGGAGGAGCGTACAGCCCTCCAACTAGCTTTATCGTCAGCTTTTTAACCTTGTGCTTCGTGATGGCGCGTTTCCCTTCGGTGGCGTAGGCGGTGTGATCGTGGAAACAATCCACCCTTTCCACGCATGACCGCAGCGCTAGGCGAACCACGGCGCGGTCTGCCGATTCCAGGCGTTCACGTAGGCTGTAAAGCATCTTGATGCGATCCTCGACAATCGCTGCCACATCTTCCGCCGGCGCGTCCAGCGTTGCCTCTAGGGCTTTTACGCGGGCTTCGGCGTCGGCACGTTCCGCTCGTAGGGTTCGCAAGTCATCGGACACGGCGGCATGTAGATCATCGTCAACCCGGCGTAGTTCTCGAATCGCCAGCCTGATCTCTTTATCTAAGTCGTCAAGTCGCCGGCGGGCTTCCTTCAATGCTGCGGGAGAATGTCGAGACTTCCCTTTCTCAACGCGCCGCCGTAGGGCTTCTTTTAGCTTTTTGATATTCACATCCGACAACGCGCGGGCTTGTATCTCAGGGATGACTACATCCAAAAGCATCGCTTCCTTGACTGGGTTGCGGTGGCAATGCTTCGGGCCCCGCTCCATATAAACCGAGCAGCAATACACTCGCTCCATTCCGCCGCCGTGCTTTTGCTTGTGTTCGGCCCACATTGGAGAACCGCAGTCGCCACAAAACAGAAGCCCACCAAAAAGCGACTTGCCATCAGCCGACTTTGGTTGCGTATGCGTCCGCCGTTGCTTCAACATTTCCTGCGCCCGTCGCCAAGTCGCATCATCCACGATCTGTGGACATTCGACATAGCTCCATTCGCTCTCCGGTTTCCATTGCCGCCGCTGCTTATGAGCCTTGGCGGGTCGATCGGTCCCTGCGCTGTAGAACTTCCCGCGGTGTTGGCGTAGTTGCGGCGCCCTGCCCAAATAGTGCGGACGTTTGAGGATTACCCGCAGTCCCGTGGACGTCCAGCCTTTACCAGAAGGCGAGGGGTACCCCCGCTCCGTCAAATCGTCGCACAATTCCACAAGCGACACATCGGCGGACGTGTACCGCTCAAAAATGTACCGCACGCATTCCACTTCAATTTCTGGCCCCAGCGTAAGGTGCCCGTCATCCTCCCGTTTGTAGCCGTAGGCGACGGGTCCAGCGCCCCATAGTCCCTTGCGTGCAGCTTTCATTTTGGCCGACGTGACGTTGCGGGATAGGTCCGAAACATACTTGCGTTTCGCCTGCCCGGTCACGCCGGCGATAATCCAACCAAAATCGTCGCCCTCGTCGCTGTCGATAGGACCGTCGTCCACGGTTTCAAGCGTAACGCCGCAATCTGAAAGGCGATCCAGGTAAACAAATAGCTTGCGGACCGATAGCCGTGAGAAGCGATCCAGCGCCCTGGCAAGCACCACTTCGAAACCGCCGCCGCTGGCGTCACGCAAAAGCCGCTGAAAATCGTCGCGGTTCTCTTCCCAGCCGGGTTGCTCGTCACAATACCACGTCACAATGCGGACATTGTGTTCGGCGGCGTAAGCTTCGATTTCGTGCCGCTGCGAATCGAGAGAATCTAGGCGAGGGTCGCTGATCCTCAGGTAGCCAACACCAATCCTTTGCGTTGAAATCATGATAGAATCCGTATGTTGGGTTATGAGCCGCGGCGGGCAATTGAGACGGTCCGCCGCGGCTTTTGTTTTACCATAAAAAAACCGGCGTGAGACAAACCCACGCCGGTCGGCGACTGAGCAAAGTGCTAGTCGTTAACGTGCGTCGGTCTGGTTTGTTTCCAACCAACGCTCAATGTTGCGTCCGTGGAATAGGATCAGGTCGCCTTGCCGCGTGAATGCAACCGCACGCGGCTTTACCCAGTTGTCAATGATCCAACGGCGGGTCAGTTTCCACAGCGAACAAACTTCCTCGATGGAGTAGATTCGCGACGGGTCCAAACCACGCACGGTTTCAGCGGTCGCTTTCATGGCGCCGCCTCGCTTTCATCGTGGTTGCTAATCCACCGGTGAAGCTCCTCGCCAGTGATCCACACGTAGTTGCCTTCCCGGCGATAGCGAACTCGATTTGTGTAAATCAAATGGCGTTTCAGCCATTCCACGGGGTCAGCCGAATCTATGCCTAATGCGACGGCGGCCGCTGGCAGGCTGTAATCCAACCGTGGATCGAGAACGCCTACTGCGATTGCGTTTTCTCGATTGCTCATGGCGCATCCTCGGGTGGTAGGTCCAGGTGCAGCAGCAACCCGTCGTGCGGGTGCGGGTCCAGTTCCAGAGCGATTCGAAGGTCGGCAATTTCGCCGCGGCGGATCGGCACGTTCTCCGGCGCTTCGATCGCCAGACGCACGCGGCGCCCGACCGATAGCACTTTGACGGTAATGCAGCCAGCAATGACGACGCGCTCGCCTGGCTTTCGGGATAGAACCAGCATGGCGACTCCCAAGAAA
>CAUJHS010000071.1 GCA_963204915.1 Planctomycetota bacterium
TCGCCATCTTGAGAATGTGCGCCATGCGCGGCCTCCATCAACAGAACAAGTGTTGATGAAAACCAACCGCGCAAAACGCTCCCTTCAAAATGGCTGCTTTTCAATTCGCCCCCACTGGCCGTTCTTGCCCGCTCGATGACATCAAGTACAACCGATGAACCTGAGGCGCGGTTATCGCGAGTAGTATCGCAATCGCTGCGACAAGAAGCATCAATTGTCGCAAATTGCAATGAAAGAATTGAAGCTTCATGTGGTGATGGCGCCACGAATGACGCTAGGAAAAACGCGCTCAATAACTTGAGTTTCTGGGTCCTAATCTGAAGGGCCCTGTTCTGCGCATGTGTCTACGAGTTTATCCTACTAATAGCGAGAGAGGCAAATTTGTTGAGTATTTGAACATACATCATAAAGGCGATTCACGATGAACTCCCCAGCGATCATCGTCCTGTCGAATGTTCTAGCGATTTCGCTTTGGATTGCCGTATCACCAGTTACCGTATTTGCGTTCGATCCGCCTGTCGATCGCTCAGGCCCCCTTGAGGCGCGCATCGTTGCGCCGGAAGTCATCACCGACACGAGCACCGAACAATCAATTCAGGTCGTGCTAAAAAACCTAGGCGTAGCTCCACTCACCGGAACTTTGCAACTAGGCGTGATTGACAACTGGAAGGTTGCGCCAGCCGACGCGCAAACATTCCATGCGCCGCCGGGCCAAGAGACCCGCTACGATTTTCGTATTCAAGCGGGAAATGCGACCTACTCGGCGCACTATCCCATTCACGCCGTTGCGACGTTCCCATTTCAAGGCAAAATGCATACGGTCCATCCCATCTTGATCGTTGAGACGAAACTAGCCGCGCCTCTGAAGTCCTCGAACACGTTTGCTTGGGAGCCCTTTGCGTTAACAGCGAACCGCGCGTGGGCGATCTTGCGTTTACCGGTGCACCGCGCCGTAATCAGTGTCTATGGACAACCGGCCCAAGTTATGCCGGTAGGGTGGATGGGAAGTGCAGACGTCAATCGCGCCTCAATCCAGGTGCAGCTAGAGCACCGTTTAGGCGAATCGAATCGCGATGTCATTAGCATCCATCCGCCCTGGAGGGAAGGGAGTGTTGGCGCCGCCTGGATTGAGTACCCGCTCAAACTTCCTGACGCGAGTTCCATCGCTCTGAAGTTCTCGACGGCCGTAACCCCAAACGGCGATGGCGACGGCGTCACTTTTCGAGTTCGCGTAGCGCCGCACGACATTCCAGACGGCAAACCCGGTGAAACAGTTTTCGAACGCCATTCCGCAGCGAAGACATGGGAACAAGGCGAAGTCGACTTGAGCCGATTTGCTGGCCAGTCAATTCGGTTGCAACTTGAATCTCACCCTGGCCCCGCAAATAACACTTCATTCGATCAATCCTATTGGGCAGAACCCACGCTCGTGGTTGGCCAACCGCCGCAGCCCCTGCCGTTTCCTCCCGGAACGACCGAAAACTCAACGCACTTGGGGAAAGTTAAGGTTGGTGAAAGCTCGTTCGATGTTCGAGTATGGGAAGGCTCGCGTGGATTGCTTGACTCGGTATTTGGCATCTCGAACGGTCAAAAGCAAATGTATTTCCGAGGCTTTCGCATCCGCGTCATGGGGATCCGGGTTGATGATCCCGCTTCTCCGATCACGATTGCAGCAAGCCCGTCAAATATCATTAGCAACGGATATGAAGTTTTGCACCGTTGCAATTCCATTCACGGATCGTTTGATTTGATCGGTCGTGTCGAAATCCGTGACGAAACGTTACGTGTTGGATTTCGTCTGGCAAATGCGCCTCCCGCGCAACCCTGGGTGGCGCCCCACATCGAGGAACTTGCCATTGAAGAATTTGATCAACGCGCAACGCGGATTTACGCCGGGCACGGAAATGTGATTCAAAACCCTGAGTTGTTCGATTTGACTTTCGACGGTCATCGTTTGGCGACATCGCATGTTGGCTTTGACTTTGAAGGCGGGTTATCTCTTGTACAAGCCGTCGATCTTCCTCCCGAGCGCCTTATCGTTGAGCCGGCATCTCATCACTATTCGCTCCACGTTCCGCACGACGCCACATTGATACTAATCCCTGGGGCGACGGTTTGGGAAGCTTCGCACAAAAACCGTGAAAGCAACGGTTATAAACCAGCGCCGGGAGTCGAACGTCTTGCGGGACGGTTCGTCTTCGATCTATGGGGCGGAAATTATCAGGATTCTTGCGATCAACTTCAGCGTGCTTTCCGGTACGGTCTGACGGATAGCGCCGTCGTTTGGCACAACTGGCAGCGATGGGGTTACGACTATCGCTTACCGGAGATTTACCCTCCAAACACTCGATGGGGAAGCGAAACCGAGCTGAAACGAATGCGTGATGTGTGTCACGAGGCGCGAGTTCTCTTTGCCTTGCATGACAACTACATTGATATGTATCCCGATGCCGAAGGATTTTCCTACGAGCGCGAAATCGCCTTCCATGCGAACGCAACACCGGTGAGAGCGTGGTTTAACGAAGGTCGACAAGCTCAGTCCTATCGATTTCGCGCGGATCGCGTTGAATCCCACCTTCAAAACAATTTGAAAGTCATTCACGAAGGTTTATCGCCAACAGCCTATTTTATTGATGTCTGGTCCAGCGCCAGACCCTATGACTACTGGACTTCCGACGGCCGGTTCGTTAGTTGTGTCCAAACACGCGACACGTGGGCGAATCATTTCAATTGGATACGCGATTTGCTTGGAGACCGGGCTCCACAGATCTCCGAAAGCGGTCATGACCAATTGATCGGCGCACTGGACGGGGCGCAAACCAACCATTTACGTGTAGATAAACCATCGCCCGGTGATCAGGGAGGAATGGTTTGGAATATTGTATGCGCCGACGCCGAACGTACTCCGTGGTTCGACTTTGCACATCATGATCGTTTTATTTTGCATGGCGCTGGCTATTCAAATCGGTACGCCGCAGGACTCGACCATAGGCTACACGGGATCTACAGCGACGATTACATCGCCACGGAAGTGTTGACGGGACATCCGGGCATGGTGAGCCAGCCGTTTGGGCGCGACGTGGTGCGCAAATACTGGTTAACGCAAGATTTGATGCGCGCCTTAGCGCTCCGTACTATGGAGTCGGTCGAGTACGTTGAAAACGACCTGCACCGCCAGCAGGTCGCGTGGTCGGGCCGTGGAAAGGTGTGGGTGAATCGTGGCAAAACCGATTGGGAAACCGCCGGCTATATCCTGCCCGAATTTGGGTTTGCGGCACGTGTCGAAACGCGCGAGGGCTTGGTCACTGCCGCGATCAGTCGCCGTCAAGGAGTCATTGTCGAAACGGCCAGTTCTCCCGATGCGATCTACGTCAATGGACGGTGCCCAGTTACCAAGGGGCCACAAATCCGCCCAAGATTTACCTCATTCGAACCGTCATCGCCTCGGAGCTTCAATCTGTTAATCCACTGGGAAACAGACACGCCTCTGCCCGAAGGATATCAACCATTTCTCCATTTTGTCGATTCAGAAGGAGAAATCGCGTTCCAAGCATCCTACGATGTAACGCGTTTCCTTTCGCAAGAGCCGGGGCGAATTCCGCTCGCAGCAGTAGCAATGGCGCCGGCAGAACGGCAAGTGGGTGAGCAATTCGAACTGCGAGTCGGTCTCTATACACCTGGCCGAGGAGGAACGCGGTTGCCGTTACTAGGAAACGACGACGGCGACCGGAGAATCCGATTGGGTGTCATTGAATTAATCGAAGATGCAACCGGAAACATGGGCGTACGTTGGAGGCAATTGACTGACCCACCAGACCGACACCTCGCACGACAGAATGTTCAGGCCACCGCGATCGATTTTGGCCCGGTGATCACGGCTGATGGTTGCCGCTTGATTCAGTCGAAAAATTCTCTCCTTCTGCTTCCACTTCCCGAAAGTGCAAATTCTCAGGCCAGTTACAAGCTCCGTTGGGATCGTTTGCCGTGGAGGCTTCCGCCGCCAACGCATATTGAAGCAATCGACGAAGAGGGGGAAGTCTTGCGCCGCGTCTTAGCGCCACAAAATCTTGAAGTTCATGCCGAGCAGGACGCCTTCGCCTATCGATTCACGAGTGATTCGTGAAAAAAACTGGCATTTCGGCACTATACCGACCGTTGCGACACGGCGCGACGTAGGCAATTTGAGCAGCCCACGGGGATGATCTGCAACGTTCCGATGGGAGTTAGTTATTCTCGCCCCAGCAATATAACATCTCTTGTCGCTGTCCCTCACGATCGACGGCCACTCGCTGATAGATCCTTCCACCACAAATCGCTGGCGTAGCAAAAACTTCTCCCGCAACACGGTTCTCGGCCAGTAACTCAAATTGTTGAGGATTCGCATTAATGACAAACCAATCGCCGGCTTCGTTCGCCGCGTAAATGCGATTGCCCACTAACACTGGAGAACTTGTGAAAGCACCGCGCAGGCGGCCCTTCCAAATTTCCTCTCCAGTGTCGCATTTCCAGCAGGTGGCGACTCCGGCGTCTGCGATACTGTACAGATAGCCTTTGTGGACCAACATCGACGGAACGTAAACGCGTGAGTTGTTTTCCCAAGCGACCTTGCCCGACCCGTCCGCCAAAACGGCCGCCAAGTGATTACGAGGGTATCCGCCACTCGTGAAAATGTGGCGGCCATCGGTCACGGTAGAAGTGACGCATTCAGTTGTCGCGCCCTCGATCTCCCATAGCTTATCGCCAGTCAGCGGATCAAAACTCGAAACCAAATCGCAACCGGTGAGTATTAGTTGATCGCGGCCGGCAACGTGAAGCACAATTGGAGACGGATAATTCGGTTTGCTCGGTCGTTCATTGCGCCACACGATTTTTCCGGACTTCTGGTCCAAAGCCGCAACAGCGCCGCCGCCTTTATTATCGGCCGATACAAGCACCAGCGACTTATACACTGCGGGCGAAGAACCATAGCCTTGGTGCAATACATAGTCAGTGATCTTCGTTTGCCAAAGCCGCGTGCCATCTCGATCGAGGGCCGTGGTAAACACGGCTCCCCCATTCAAGAAGTTGATGAAGACTCGTTCGCCATCGCACGCGACCGAAGACGACGCCTGTGAAGCCTTCTTATTCGCAGTCAGGTCCAAGCCGCCATGATGGATATCGGTTTTCCAAAGCTGCTGTCCCGTTCGCCGATCGTAACAAAGCACTGATTGCACCTGCTGCACTTCGTCAGCAGTCGCCAGAAAAATTTGATCTCCCACCACCGTTGGGCTGCCATGACCACGTCCGGGAATGGGGCTTTTCCAGATGAGATTCTCGGTTTCATTCCAATGGAGCGGCGGATTATTGTCCGAGTTTGCAACACCATTTCTCGCAGGCCCCCGCCACCATGGCCAGTCGTCGGGTTGGAACGCGAACTGCGAATCTGGCTCGACACCCTGCCGATCGATCGCCCCTTCGTCCGCAACGCCAAGCAATGCATGGACTACGAATACGCCCAGTAGCGTAATCCCAACAATTCGGCCGTGAATCATAAAGCTGTACATTGAGTGGTGATTGGATAATGCGCCGATCTACAACAGCTCTGAGACACTCAAGGGGTGCGCTACCGGCGCCTTGGACTCTCGATGCGGGCAAACAGATCCTGCACACTTCCCGTTGCCCTTCACCATGCAGCCGCTGATTCGTAAAACAGTAATTCTCCATCACTCCGTACGCTGGAGCGGAACTGACCACAAGTAGATGCGATGATTATCGGCGTCTTCCTTTGAGCTCATCGAAATTGTCTCGACGGGTGTTACGCCTTCCATATCGTATTCATGAGAAACGATGCGCGATCCTTCTTTCATTTGCTCGAACTGCGGAATGAGTCGCGTGTTAAGTTCCGGCAAAAGATAAAGCGTTATGACACTGGCTGGCGTCAAATCCGCTTCGAAAATATCCTGTTCACGGATTTCAACGAGATGTTCGACCTTGTTCCTCTTGACGTTATCTCGCGCCAGCTTGGCGCGGCCCGGATGGATTTCAAAACCTACTCCGCGACACCCGTACTTCTTCGCGGCGGTAACCAGAATCCGTGCATCGCCACACCCCAGATCGTACACCACGTCGTCCTTCTTTACCTTGGCCAATTGCAACATTTTGGCGACCACATCGTTCGGAGTCGGAACGTACACGACGTCAGGCGTGCGTGACGGCGAGCCGTCATCTTGAGCGAGGCCATCGCACGACGAGGTAACAATGACCAAAGCAGCTACCATTAACACAAATCGACACTGCGACATGGGCGGCGTTCCTTTGATGCGAATAAAACACGAACGACGCTATTATAAACCAAACCAGTACACCCAATGGAATGGCCTCCTAACAGCGATTTGGATTCCTAATTTTGCGTACGCCCCTCTTTCTCATAGGCCTCTCGCTCGAAGGGATTGTCCCAGTACGGATTTTTTCGTCGTAGCATCAAAACAACGCTGCACAAAACATAGGCAGGGATAAAGAAGGGGCCCCACCGTTCGTACTGGCGAACATGAACAAGTTCGTGCGTGCGGCAAAACTCCAAGTCGGCCAATGTCCGGCCGAGAACGGTATGTCCAAAGGTAATCGCGGCCGCCCCTGAAACAAATGGCGCTAAGGCCAGCCAGTGGGGCAAGTGTCCGCCGTGAAACTCAATGACCCGACCAATGCGTTGCGCGCGTCCGCCCGTGATGAGTCCAAATAACCCAAATGTCAGTCCGACGATTGTCCACGGACTGGCCCAAAGTATGGCTAGGAGCGTCAACATAAATCGCATAAACGCGTAGCACGAAGTGTGATTCCGGGGCTTGCGGGAAGTGCAGGCGTTTGGAAAACTGCATGCACATCAAGCAGAAGCGGCGGCGACTCTCGTATTCTAACCTCTCGCCTGGAGCGCTGCCTCTGGATCGCCGGCAATGCGTTTTTCTTCCCGTTCAATCTTTACAACTCAAGACAGACGAACATGAAACAAAATCCCGTCAAGCGAAAACTCGCACAAGGCGAGCCAACTTTTGGAACTTGGCTTTCGTTGGGCGATTTGTACGCAACGCGAATCCTGGCTCGCCTTGGATTTGACTGGTTAACTCTGGATATCGAACATTCTGCAATCGACTGGTCGCAAGCGACAATGCTCTTTGGCGCAATTGCCGACGCAGGTTGCGTGCCGTTGGCGCGGGTTCCTGAAGGTAATCACCATTACATCAAACGCGTGCTCGACGCTGGCGCCTGGGGTATCGTTGTACCCATGGTTGACACGGTCGAGCAAGCGAAAGTCGCCATCGCCGCAGCGAAGTACCCGCCAGAAGGCAACCGCAGTGTCGGCGGTGGAATGAACGCGATGAACTTTGCGGCCTCAGCAGGCGAGTATTACGAGCGCGCCAACGAGGAAATCCTCGTCGTGTTGCAAACGGAAAGTCCACGCGGAGTCGAGAATGCTGAAGCGATTTACCAGTTGCCCGGTGTCGATGCGATCTTCATCGGCCCGAATGACTTGCGTTTCCAAATGCGATCTTTGGAAGGCCGCTTCCCAACGCCTGAACAGCACGAGGCAATGATCCAGCGAGTTGTCGAGGTCGGAAAAAAGGTAGGAGTGCCGACAGGAATACACGCAATGGATCCAGAGTCGGCCCTAGCTCGCGCTCATCAAGGCATGCAGTTTCTTGCCATCGGAAGCGACTTGCGGATGATGACGCAAAAGGCGCAGGAAACGTTGGTTAAAATTCGAGGTGAACAAGTTGCAAAAGATGTCGCCCGCTACTAGAGGTGTCATCGGCGAATAAACCTGACGCGTTTCGATTCGCAACTACAAGGTGTTCAAAACTCGACACCGAGAATGCCTTTGCGGGTCAATTTTTTCTGAATATGTTAAGAATGGAGCAATCGTCAGGGCGCCTCAAGGCATATGCCCCTCCAACTTCCACCAACCAAGGTTCTGCTATGGATGAACGCGGGCGCGCAATTCGTATTCTTCGCCAAACCCGGGATGCACTTGCGCGACGTCTTACCGAGCGCATTTTGGAGGCTGAGGAGGAGATTCTGGCGGAAGCAGAGGGCGAATCGTTCCTCAGCGAAATCGAGACAATTTACGACCAAATTGGCATTCGCTTGGCGCACGTAAATCAAATGCTTTCGCATTTGCCGGCAGCAGCCGAGACCGAAGCGCCGCAAAAGCCGCCTCACTGGACTTCGGTTGGAATGCAATCGTGTGCGTCACGCGATGCTTCAGTCCCAACTTCGGACGCAGCAAATACGCAACGTGCCGCAACGTCATTTCTCGCCTTGCCCGCACCAGGGGATACACGAGCAGGCAATGCCGCTATTGCTAACCTTGCGATGTTCGGCTTCCATTTGCGCCGCGGCAATATTGACGCGGCCGCCATATCGCTCGAATCAGCGTTCGGCTTGAACCGAATGAGGGCAATAGCTTGCATTCATGTATTTCATATGCATTGTCAGCATGACCCCGCGTACTTCGAAAATGCCGTACGGTTACACAATTATCTTCACGCCGACGCACTCAGCCAAGCATTTGGCGTGCTTTGCGATGGCCTAGGCCTGACCGGTAGTGAGGCGCTGGCTGCGTTGATGTGGTGGCGAACGCGATTGCCGCGATAACTTGTCCGCCTGCGACTTAGATCGCCAATTTCGACCATCAAAAGATTTTTGGAATACCGGTCAGTATGGTAACGCAGTGTCCGGCATTGTCCTCGCAGTATGAGGTTGCAGTACTTCAACGTTTACGGCATCAATCCACGCATCGCCCGCGGTCAACAGTTCAAAGGTAATTATGAGAGGCGCCGCCTCGGGCACAACGCGATAGATTGTCACGGGTTTCCAGTCATTGCATGGTAAAACTTCCTCCGCAAGTGAGACGCCGCCCACAGAGTCGCGAACCCGTAAGATAGGGCGATTCTGCGAATTCGTTGATTCGGCACGAACCCACGCCGACACGCGCGTCACAGCGCCGACTGGTATTTGAACTGGCGCACTCGTGATTTGAACTGTCGTGTTTTTCTCGATCGCATTCTCGGTCGGCCCGCATTTCATATGAAGCGAATACCGTCCCTGTTTGGGTCGATCTGGCGACAACTCAACAATCGTTTGATTTTGATGCGGCGAGCCGGATTGTTGCCGCCATCCTGTATTGTGCATGTGGCGAATATCTTCCATCTCGCCCGCCGGCAGCATGTTGGCGCTCCATACGCCGGAACTCGTTTGGCGAATGAGCTCCCAATGCCATGGCAAGGTGGAAAAGTGTGTACACCCCGGGCTCGATGTGCGACTCGAAAAACGGCCGACCGACTCCGACCACACATTACGGCGCACGCGCGCCAACGCGTGCTCGGCCTGGTCGGCCATAGCAACCGCTCCGGCAAAATCCGTCGCATCAAGCAACCTTTGACATTGGCGTGTGGCGATGCGACTTTCCTCGAGAGGACGAGCCAACTCTGGACGAGCGGCAAGCCCTTCTGGCCCGTGGGCCAAAACACGTTCGACTTCCGAAAGTTCGCGCGAAATCACCTCATGCCGCGACTTGGCTCGAGAACCAAGATCAACGCGTTGGCGGTGAGCGAGAAAATTTGTGGTTAAGGGATCGTCCGTAACCACGATCCAACTTGCGTAGGTCACCTCTGGCGCCGTGATGCGCGTCCCTCCTCCGGTTTGGACCGCGCGTAACGGGGCTAAGCGATCGGGCAGAACGCGATACGCTCGCCACGAGGGCGGTGCGCCCGATAACAATAATTGCACCGACTGCGAGGTTCGAGGAGCGAGCGAAAACTGATCGTCGGGATGACGCTGCATGATTAGAATGAGTTTCGATCGCTCTGTACTCCAAACCGACGCATAAACTTCTTTGACGCCGGTCTCCATCGTCTCGCATTTGGACGGTCCTGCGAGCCAAGGTTCAACCAACGATAACTCTTGATTAATCGCGGAAAGGACCGCAGCGCGAAGTTGTGCTGTAGGCTCCGACGCGTCTAGGGGCGCACTTGAATTAAAGTAAATGCCGGATGCTCCATTGGCGATTGCCGTAAGAACCATCAAACGGATTTGCTCTGCTTCCAAGCTGATGGCAACGTTCGTTGTCGAAAGCGACCGGAGTTGTGCAACGGTTTTATGACACGGCTCGGACTGGATCTTGGCCCACCATGGAGCCGGACGCGCCATTGAGCGTGCATACGCCGCAAGATTCGCTTCGTATTGCGTAAAACCTCCGCTGACTCCCAGTGTTTCGCTCCCTATAACCAAAACATCGGCAATGCGTCGATAACTCCAGATCTCATCGCTCGGAGCAACAAGAAGCGGCCGTTCCGTCTGCGGATCGTCGCGTCGGACCTGGTTCGCAAGATTTCGCACGTGGTCTAGGTCCCGCGCTCCGAGATCATCGCCCAGATCCCAACAAATCACTTGACGGTGTTCGTCAGTGATTTCCGACCGTCCCGTAGCGTGTGGCGGCGGCGCCACAAGCCACAAGTTGAGTTGCCGCGCCAACGCGAGTTCATGCGCGGTTGCGGGCCGCGTAAGGCGCACCGTATTGAAGCCAATCGATTGAAGCCACGCGAATGACTCGCCTTGATGGTCAATCATTCGCACTGCAATGGGACCTTGCCCCGCTACCAACGTGGCGCCTTCCAAGCGCGACGACTGGTTTGGTCCCGAAACACCTAATAAACTCCGCGCCGATTCAGCCGTTCGACCAGCAGCGCGCCATGATTCCGGTGCAAGGTTGTCATCGTATGTTAATGACTCGGGCGGTAAAGACGCATCGCTGTAGCCGTAAATCTCCAAGTCATCCAGCCACACTTCCGTTACGCCGGCGCCGCCGTAGGCGTTGATCATCACGAGGTCGACATAGGCTTCTCGCTCGTCGATCCCTCCCTGAAACGGGGCCTGACCTCGCAGAACACGAGTTTTGCGTTGGACCTGGAGTGGAAGATCGCGAATGGCTAGTTGGCGCCAAACTCCAGCGTCCTGATACACATCGCCATCGACGCGTATGGTAATTGGGCGGTTGTCGCGCGGGTCGCGGCTGCGGGGTAACACCACACGCGCCGCAATTTGAACTCCCGTGCGATTCGCCTTGACCCAAACCGTGGGGCGAAGCTCCTGAATCACCCGCGCGCGGCCGACATCCAGACCAAGCAAGGCGAAGGTGCCTTGTCCCCCCATAACTCGCACTCGTTCCGCGCCAGGGCCAGACCGCGCGTCACCAGGCTGAAAAGTACGCTCCTGGAGAAGTAGCCGGGCGCCGCAATCGGAGTCGAAAAGTCGCCACGTCGGAGTGGGTGTATCGAACCCATCACGATACGCAGCAGGCAAAGAGCGATTTAACGAAACAATAAAACCAATCGTGAGAAGGCGCAACATGAGTCGCAAGGCAACCGCTTGCGCTTTGCGTTTCCAACCGGCGCTGTCGCCTCGCTGCATCGCGGAACCTCGATGTCAACACGCTTATCGAACTTGTTGCAACAAGTCCCCAATAATGGGAACTCGAGTGCGTTCGCCGCAAAGCCGTCTTGTATCAAGATTTAGGTTGAAAAACGAGAGCAAACCCTGTGGCGTTTTCGCCACGCGACCAATAAATCGCTCGCTTGAGGCAAATCGCCATCGGCGCGCAAGTTGTTACCCGGTCAAGAGATACGGCATCTTGCTCCAACAACGCCAAGTTCGGCGCACATTCTGCTTGGTAATTAACCATCAATCCGCCACAACTGGAGCAAATGATGAACACCGCATCACACGCCGCTGCCAACGATTCTGCTCAACTGCCCGTCGAACTAATCGAATTATCGTCTCTTGTGGCTACACTCCCTGAAGTTCACCGCGTACGCTTACAACCGGCGATGGAGCGCGTGATCGACAGTACACGTCGGCGCCGCCGTATCCTGACGCTGGTTCAGGAGGCGTTAAGTCAATTACGGTTGGACATGAAGTACCTGATGTTTGACTTGGAGGCGACTCGTCGCGAACGCGACGCCTATCGCGGCCAGATTGAAGGGGGCGAAGGTTTCTAACCTTGCGAATTAGGCACGCAGAGTATACTGCCGTTCGTGCGTTGTATCCTCAATGCCAATGTGGCTCGTGTCTTTGAAGTCGGACACAAGGTCTGGTAAGCTCACGTGCTCAGCACATCTCTCGAACTTGCCGTGCGAGCGTACATGGCCTTAAGCGATTCCAATTGCAAATCTCACGGCGTGGTTTACACGCCAGCGGCGTTGGTCCGTCACATCCTCGCGCATTCGTTACGCCCTTGGCTTGAAGAACGTGGCGCGCCGCACAATTCGCTATGCATACTGGACCCTGCGTGCGGCGACGGAGCGTTTCTTGTTGACGCGTTACGCATGCTGTTGCATTTGGTCATCGAGCGCACTCGCATCGATCACGACGCCCAGCCTTACTCCGAATCCCCAGGTTTAAGCGCAACACCGGTATTGGGTTCAGAATTGGAACGCCGTGTGCGGCTTGTCCATGACCATATTTTTGGAATCGACATCGACGATGCGGCAGTACAGAAGGCTCGTCAACGGCTCGCCCGGTGTGCACTTGGGCTTCATGAGGATGATCGAATCACTGAATCGCAGTCGCGAAAATTACGATCGGTTGCCGACTCATTCGCGAAGAATATTCGTACTGGAGACTCGCTCCGAGAACGGCCCTTCGCAGACGCCAGTTTTCACGTCATCGTTGCGAATCCGCCATTTGTCGGAGCACGTCGTTTAGCCCAGCGTCGCTCGACACTATCCTGCGGCGATCTGTACGTAGTATTTGTCGAGAGGATCTTTGAATTATTGACCGAAGGCGGACGGTTTGGCGTTATCGTCCCGAACAAAATTTCTGTTACGCGATATGCGCGTTCGGCCCGTGAATTACTTTTCCGCCAGGCGCGTATCGAGCGAATAGATGATATTTCCCATCTAAATGCATTTGGTTCGAAACACGTTTACCCTGTAGCCATTTGCGGCGTCAAGTCGGTTGCCCGTGACAATCACAAGGTAAGGATCACAAGACCAACGTCACTCGATGCAATCAATTCAACGAACCATTGGTTTGTCCCCCAAATCGCGTTGAGGGTTGAAAATGGATTCTCATTGAACCAAGGAATCGCCGTAGAGTCGCGCGTTCCCACGCGCCAATTGGGGCATATCGCCAAGCTCCATAGCGGCGCCACTGGTTTTATGGCCAGACGAATTGCTGAGGCGCTCGCGGAAAAGGGGGAGGCTTCAGGACCAGCCTGGAATTTTGTCACCACTGGCAATATCGATCGTTTCTGCGTGCGATTGGGCGACGTGCGCTTCATGAAACGTCGCTACCGTGCTCCGGTCTTGCCCTATCACGCCTCGTGCCTGACCTCTCGAAAACGTCAACTTTATCAAGCGCCGAAGGTAATCCTGGCTGGCATGTCGCGTCGTCTGGAAGCTGCATGGCACGATTCCGGTTTAGCATTGGGGGTTCAGGTTTTTGCCGCGACTGAACTTAAGTGCGTTCCAGACTTTCTCGTGGCTTTGCTTAATTCTAAGTTCATGTCGTTCGTCTATCGCAATCGGTTCCAGGGCAAACAAATGGCAGGCGGCTATCTTGCCGTGAACAAGGCGCAATTGCACTCGTTGCCGGTACGATGGATTGATCCAGAGGATCGCAAGTCGGTACAAATGCATCACGAACTTTGTAACGCAGCACGCCGTTTGATGCGTCTCTATGCAGACGACAATGTATCGAGCGACGCGACAGCAGAGTTAGAACGACAGATCGACGAAACCGTATATCGCCTTTACAACCTCAGAGATACGGAAATCCGCGATGTTGAGGAAAGCCTGTCCTCAATACCTTGATCAAGGCGGCGGCTGGTAAGTTCCTAAGCGGCGCGCCCGTGTATTCCAGGGTTAGGGTCAATTAACTGGGAAATGAGTTCAACCGTTCGGTCGGCGGCGCCCTGATGACGGCGCACCAATTCCCGGGCCGTGCAACCCAACTCGACGGCATAATGCGGTTGTTCCAAACACTGCCGCACGAACGCGGTAAGTTCGTCGCCATTATGCACAACGACTGCCGCCTGTGCGGCGCGCATCGAGCGCACGACATCTCGAAAATTTTGCGTATTCGGCCCGAATGCGACCGCGGCGCCATAGGCAGCAGGTTCGATCATATTTTGCCCTCCGCGCGATCCCATCGTTCCGCCGACAAAGGCGATATGCGCTGTCCCCCACCATGCCCCGAGCTCGCCAATCGTATCGACGAGAAGAATTTGTGACTTAGCGGTCGCGCTTCGTGCGCACAGTTTACTCCGGCGCTGCCACGGCAACCGTGATGCGTCAAGCATGCGGGCCGCTTCATCAAATCTCTCCGCATGGCGAGGCGCCAGTATGAGTCGCAATTGCGGAAACTCACGAGATAAGTGGCGGTAAGCATCGACGGCGAGCCTCTCTTCGACCGGTTGCGTGCTACCTGCCAAGAACACGATGTCGCTCGGTTCAATTCCCGCTAATGCCGCAAGTCGACGCGTATGCGGATTGTGGCGGTCCAGTTCGACGCCATCGAATTTTAATGAACCTGTGGAGAATACTGTGTTGGGCGATGCTCCAAGCTCGATGAATCGGTGGAGGTGCTCATCGCTTTGAACCGCAACAAGCGATATTCGACGGAGTAATGCAGCAATCAGCGGCTGAATCCAGAGGTATCCGCGTCGGCTTCGATCACTCAGTCTCCCATTGACGACGGCAACCCGAATGCCTTGACGCGCTGCCCCATGGATCAAGTTCGGCCACAATTCCAATTCAGCCAAAACCAAGACGTTCGGTCGAATACGCCTCAGGGCATTTTTCACGGCCCAACTGAAATCTAACGGACAATAGAACACTTGACTTGCGCCATATTTCGCTCTTGCCAATTGAAAGCCTGTCTGGGTGGTTGTCGAAATAACGAAGTCCCAGTCGGGATATCGGAGCGTGAGTCGCTCTAGGAGAGGCGCGAGAAGATTGACTTCACCGACGCTTACGGCGTGCAACCACATGCACGGGTTGTCGCTCGTTCGCAGCGGGGCGTGTCCGAAAAGTTTTTGCGACCAGCCCTCGCGATACTTGCCCTGCCGCCAAGCTCGCAAGAACAGCCAAGGTGAGGTTCCCGCGAGGATGATAAGGTACGCAAGATTAAGCAGATACGCCACGGGAATCCCTTCCCATCAGTGCGAATTGAAAAACGACGCTATTCAAAATGCGAATTTGTCGCGTCACTCAATAAAGGCTCAGCCCACCGGTTCGCAAGGCCTCAGAGGCCTTGAGCGGCATGGTCCTGCCGTAGATGACAATTCTTATACTTCTTACCGCTACCACACCAGCAGGGGTCGTTTCGGCCGGGCTTTTTCTCTCGATTACGGATCGGTTCCTGGCGCGCATCTCCTGACTGGCTTGCGTCAATTGCGGCTTGCTGCTCGTCAGTCGCGGTCTCCAGACTTTGCCGGGGCGCTTGGTCATGGACTGCGGCCGTTTCGACCCAGGTTGAACTTACGAATCCCTCGTCAAGTTGCTCCATACGGAAGACCAATTCCGTCACTCGGTCGCCGATGGAATTCCACATTTCATCGAACATGCGCATGCCTTCCCGCTTGTACTCAACTTTTGCGTCGAGCTGCGCATATCCGACCAAACCGATGGAGCTACGCAAATGGTCCATCGCCAATAAATGGTCTTTCCAAGCTCCGTCGACTAGTTGCAAGAGGACTTGCCGCTCCATACGGCGCATTTCAGGTCGAAACTGTTCTTGCACCAAATCGCACAAGCGGCGTTCAACCTCACCGGCTTCCATGCCTTTTAGCTCGTCGACCTGGGGAGCCTCTTCGTTGAAGTGCATTTTCAACCATGCATCCAACGAGTGCAGCGAGCCGTTACCCCCCGCAAGTTGCCCCAGGGTCGCTCCTGGCTCTGCGTTCGAAAAGAGATCATTGATCTTTTTCTTGACAACACGAAGTTTCTCCGCGCTTTGACGCTGACTTTCCCGGCTGTACTTAAGGAGCGCGGCGCGAATTTCGTCTCGCTGTTTGTTTTTAAACTCCTCAAGATCGAGCTTACACCCAAAACGATCACTCGCCCATGCAATCAGGTTCTCTCGATCCAACCGCCGCTGACCGCCTCCACCGGGAACGCTGTAGCGGTACAATCCTGCCATAATTGGATACTCGGCTTCCTTATCCTCATAAGAGCGCGTGGCGAGTTCGACAATTCGACGTTTGAGTTCCGGCGCCTCGAACTTTTTGGCTTCCGCCAAATCCACTTTGACGCCGTATTTTTGCTCGGCCCAAATGACTGTCGTGCGGACCCCGTAATCCTCTTGGAGCAGGGGCGCGCCTTGTCGCAGGTCTTGATGATCGATAAACTTTTCGGCTTCGGCGATTAGCGTCTCAGCCAGCTGATCGCGGCCGATCTTTTTCAGGTCGCGATCGCGGAAGTTTGTGCCCCAACGGGCGTTTGAAAATCGGGCCAGAGCCTCCCAATTCCATTCTTGCGTCGTATCTTCTTCGTCGTCACCTTCGGGCAGATTTTCTTCAATCTTCTCGAAAATATCGGACTCGGCCTCGCGCAGCGCCTCATCTCGAACCATCGTCTCGGCGTCGCCGATGTCTGCACCGCGGAACATACGGGGGTCGAGCGGACGACTCATGTGCACCTGACTGGCCGCCCATGCCGCGAAAGTTTCACACCCGTAAAGCGGTCCAAGGAACCGCGTCACGTAATTGTCTACCTGTTCGCGGATCATTGTCAAAATTAATTGTTTGCAATCGGCGCCGTCGAGAATTTGCTGGCGATAGCCATAAACGCGCTTGCGCTGGAAGTCCATGACTTCGTCATACTCAAGCAGATTTTTTCGGATTTCAAAGTTACGTTCTTCGACTTTCTTTTGGGCTGCTTCAATACGGCGCGTCACTAGGCGGCTTTCGATTGCTTCGCCTTCCTGCATACCAAGGCGTTGCAGAATATTTCGCACCCAGTCTTTACCAATAAAAATGCGCATCAGGTCGTCTTCCAAGGAGAGGAAGAATCGACTGCTTCCTGGATCGCCCTGGCGACCACACCGTCCGCGCAGCTGTAAGTCAATGCGCCGAGACTCATGCCGTTCCGTGCCGATGACGTGCAGTCCACCCAGTTCCTTGACCTGCTCACCTTGGACCTTCATGTCCTCGCGCTGCTCAATCTCGTCAACCAAGGCATCCCATTCTTCCCGCGGAACATCGAGGCGAGTTGCATATTTGTCCTGGAGGAGCGCCCATGCCATCGTTTCGGCATTTCCTCCAAGGATAATGTCCGTTCCACGACCTGCCATATTGGTGGCAATGGTGACTGCGCCCAGTCGCCCAGCTTGTGCGACGATTTCCGCTTCTCGCTTATGGTACTTCGCGTTGAGCACCTGATGCTTAATGCCGCGTTGAGTGAGCAGACGCGACAGACGCTCGCTTTTTTCAATTGACACCGTACCAACGAGAACCGGCCGGCCTTTACGTTCAATTGAACGCACTTGGGACAACGGAATCGAAGACTTGCCTTTTTTCTCGGGAAGGGAGACGGTAACCTCCTGGTTTGTTTCACTTACCAGTTCGCCGCAGGTGGTCTCACCGTTTTTGTGTACAACGACATCCCATTTGATCATGCGTTCGATTTCGTCGGCCACAGCATTATATTTTTCTCGCTCTGACTGATAAATCACGTCAGGGTGCTCAATTCGCCGCATCGAACGGTTGGTAGGAATAGCCACGACGTCGAGTTTATAGATTTTGTAGAACTCATTCGCTTCCGTCATGGCCGTTCCGGTCATGCCGCAAATTTTGTTGTAGAGTTTGAAAAAATTCTGCAATGTAATCGTAGCAAGCGTCTGCGTTTCTTCTTTAATCTTGACCCGTTCTTTTGCTTCGACCGCCTGATGGAGACCATCGCTCCATTGGCGTCCCTCCATTTTGCGCCCGGTGAATTCGTCGATGATAACGACCTTGTCGCCCTCGACGACGTAGTTGACATCACGCTTGTACAAGTAGTGCGCCTTGAGCGCATTGTCGATCAAATGGGGCCAGTCCATATGGCCCGCCGTGTAAAAGCTCTCAACGCCAGCCAAATGCTCTGCCTCACGAACGCCGTCTTCCGTGAGGTGGGCGGAGTGCTCCTTTTCTTTGACTTCGAAGTGAACCCCTTCTTTGAGCAGTCTCGCAATGCGATCGGCGTCTGCATACTTTTGTGGATTGTCAAACGCCGGACCGGAAATGATGAGCGGCGTGCGCGCTTCATCAATGAGGATATTGTCGACTTCGTCGATAATGGCGTAATGGAGAGGCCCCTGCGACTGTTGATACGGCTTCGGAAATCGATCGTCGCCTCGAGCAGCGGGCCGCATGTTATCGCGAAGGTAATCAAAGCCAAATTCGTTATTTGTGCCGTAGGTAATGTCGCATGCATAAGCTTTTTGTCGATCGTTGACCGACATATCGCTTTGAATCGCTCCTACGGTCAGCCCAAGCCCCATATAGAGGGGGCCCATCCACTCCATATCTCGCCGCGCCAAATAGTCGTTTACCGTGACAACGTGAACGCCACGCCCTTCAAGTGCGTTCAGATAGGCCGGAAGTGTCGCTACTAGCGTTTTGCCTTCGCCAGTAACCATTTCTGCAATTGCGCCACTGTGCAATACCATGCCGCCGATCATCTGCACATCGTAATGGCGCATGCCGAGGAAGCGTTTTCCGCCTTCGCGCACCGTAGCGAATGCTTCGATCAACAGGTCGTCTACCGTTTCACCGGCAGCAAGTCGCTTTCGAAAGATTGCGGTTTGTTCACGCAGTTCGCCCTCGCTCATCGCCTCAAACCGAGCTTCCAAATCTTGGATCGCTTGGATGTTCGCCTGTAGTCGTCGTACCGTCCTGGCGTTGGCGGAGCCGAATAACGAGGTGACACCCTTCTCAAACCCGCCGAGAATGGCGTTGAAGAATAGTCCCGTATTTTCCCAGATGCGTTCCAGAGTTTCCATGAGACGACGCGCAACCAGCGCCTATTGGGAGGATCGAAGGCGATGCGCCCCCCGGCCTCATGCCGTTCCACGCGCGCAACACCATAATTCACAGCAGTTTATAACGATTGCGGGGTTTGGTCAACCGGAATCGAGCGGCAGGACAACGGCGGCACAACTGTTTGCCCAGATTTTTTCCCGGCGATTGGAATGGGTTTGTCATTCCTGCGACAAAGGAAATGTTTTTGCACACCGCGTCCGCTTGCCAATTGCTAGGCAATCTGCCAAGTTGCAGCGGGTGTCGCGTTCTCCCACTTTATGCCCCAAGCGCGTCTGTTAACTGTGTCGCGAACGCCATATACGACCGACATTCGCGGACAACTGGTGCTGTTAGGTACTGGCACTTCCGTCGGGGTTCCGACCATTGGATGCGGGTGTGATGTGTGCCGAAGCAACGACCCCCGTAACCAACGTACTCGATGTAGTGTCGTTGCTGGTTTACCAAGTGGAAATCTACTAATTGACACCTCCCCCGATTTGCGGACGCAACTCCTGCGCGAGCGCATCGGGATCATTCACGCAGTCGTTTATACTCACGATCATGCGGACCATCTCTATGGATTGGATGACCTGCGGCTGTTTCCGTTTTATCTGGGCCATCCGGTGCCCGTGTATTGTGAGCCGATCGTCGAACGGCGGATTCGACGATCATTCGACTACGCGTTTTCCAACGAAGAACCAACCCACGTGGGCGCGGCTCCAGCCTTGGATATTCGCTCCATATCAACGACGCCGTTTTCAGTCTTAGGCGTTCCCATTGTTCCCATTCGCCTGCGACACGGTCCTCGATTCGAGGTTCTGGGATTTCGTATTGGGAATATTGCGTATTGTACGGACACGAACGAAATCCCGACGGAGAGTTGGCCCCTGCTTGAAGACCTAGATGTCTTGATCTTGGATGCACTGCGGCTTCGCCCTCATGCGACCCACTTTAGCTTGGATGAAGCCGTCGAGGTGGCCAAAACGTTGAAACCACAGCAAACTTATTTCACGCACGTTTCGCACGAGTTGGACTACACCGCAACGAACGCCCGGCTGCCCAAGCGTATGGCGCTGGCATACGATGGGATGCGAATCCCTCTCACCTGATGTGCTAAAAACACATGGATTTTCTGCAGTTTTCCGATAAGTCTTATCTCGTTTTTGGCGTTGCGAATCGTAAGAGTGTGGCGTTCCACACAGCCAATGCCATTCGCGCGGCGGGCGGGCATGTCACGTATGTGGTGCGAAATGAAGCTCGCCGTGACAGCGTTCGTAAACTCCTAGGTGATGCGCCAATACACATCTGTGACGTAGAAAACGAAGAACATGTGGCCAATTTGCCGGAGCAACTTGCGAAGTATGGCAAGTGTTTCCACGGCTTGGTTCATTCGATCGCATTTGCGGACTACGAGGGCGCTGTAAGGCCGTTTCACGAAACGACCAAAACGCAATTTCTAAGGGCCGTGGATGTCTCCTGCTATTCCCTTTTGGCCATTAGCAACGCGATGAAGCCGTTGCTGGATCCAGAGGCTTCCGTGGTGACAATTTCTATTTCTACTACACGAATGGCGAGTGAAAGTTATGGATTCATGGCGCCCGTCAAGGCTGCGCTCGACTCGTCAGTAGCGTTTTTGGCCAAATCATTTAGTCGGTTTTCGCGCGTTCGATTTAACGCCGTTGCTCCCGGATTGCTAAAAACGTCCGCCTCAGCCGGCATTCCCGGCTACGTCGACTCATATCTGTACGCCGAACACGTGATTCCTCGAAAACAAGCCGTGCAAACCGAAGAAGTTGCAAATGTTGTTGCATTTTTGCTCAGTCCGCGATCCTCCGGAATCAACGCACAATCCGTAATTGTTGATGCAGGAATGTCAATAAATTACTTTGACCGCGATTTGATCGACCAATTTATGCGTGGCAGTTGAATCGCCCGAGTGGCGAGAAACGAAGCGCGCGACATTCGCCTGGGGCATATGTAACAGCGGCATCACATGATTTACGTGGTCAAGGGAGGCGGCTCGGCAAGCCATTGACGGTAACAAGCGATTGCGGAGGCAAAATCGGCGGCGCGCTCGAGAAACCAACCTCGTGCGCGTCCTCGCCGAATTACGCCCTTCTCCAACGGGTCCGGAAATAGCTCGTGAAGTATTTGGACATCGCTCGCTGGTGCTTCTCCCTGTTGTCTTAAGCGCGACTTGTGCAAATCGCTCGGATGAATTATTTGGAGATAACTCAGTCCACGGGCTGGCCCACGAATGAGAAACGCCCCAAGCCCATGATTCTGATCAAATAGTGTTTCGGATTGAGGAGTCGGGAATACCTGCTGAAACCCATTTTCTTCATTGTTCATGAGCATCCATATTTCCTCAGCCGCCACATGGCTCGCAAGGGTTAAGTGGGGCTCGGAATGGAGCAATTCCGTTTGCACTGAAACGATAATCTCAACGCCGCCCAAACTCCCTGGAGCAAGGCTGGATCGTAGCCAGCGCCAATAGATTTGCGAAGATACCGCGTCATCCGGCTCATGATGGTACGTGGCGATCAAATCATCCCCACGCGTATAACAATCGGTCAAAACCACTCCTTGCTGTCCCTGTTCAAACAACACCCCAAGAAGTGACTTGGCGGGGAACGCCGTACCACTTACGAGCCAGCGGCGCAGCCCGTCTTGCGGGCGGTGCAAATTCAAATCCGCTGTGAGTTCGTTGCTTACCAGTTGAGCAGGAAGAATGGGAGCAAGTCGTGTCGATACCGCGGGAAGTCGCCAGGTCGAATCCATGATTCCGTGATCTCAACCATGCAAAACTCAATAAAAAACCCCGTCGTCCGCACAAGGCGAAACGACGGGGCCGGAACAGAGAAGAGGCCAAAAGCGCAAAACGTAAAAGGAAATATAAGGAAAGTTGAATATTTGAATTGACCAGCGCTAATTGATCTCTCCCCTGATATTACCAGGATCGCGTTCTCTGTCCATAGTTTTGGGCTCAAAAAACCGAGATTTCTGGCGCCTTGATTTTGTCAAGATGCGTAAGACAAGAGGGCTCCAGAGTTTTCTCTTGCCCTAAACTTCCACTTCGCTTCGTTCAACGAAGGTTGGTAACGATGTCCGAATTCCTTTCCGTGTGCCAACTTGCAGCGCGTGCCGGAGGCCAAGTCCTGATGAACTGGAAAGGCAAGGCAAAGCTTCGCGAAAAAGGTCATCGAGACTTAGTCACCGAAGCCGACTTGGCTTCCCAGCAAGAAATCCGGCGCATTATTCACACGAACTTTCCCGACCACGACTTCTTGGGTGAAGAAGAGGATACGTCCATCGTGCCCCCGGCCGGTCGACGCCACAAATATTGTTGGATTGTTGACCCCTTAGATGGGACGATGAACTACGTGCATCGGTTACGCTCATTTGCCGTTTCTATCGCTTTAGAAGAGCGCGGACAAATCATCACCGGAGTAGTGTACGATCCTGAACTCGACGAACTTTACCACGCCGAATTGGGCTACGGAGCCTTTCTCAATGACACGCCAATTCAGACTAGCGGATGTCAATCCGCCGAGAACGCCCTCGTAGCGGTCAGTTTGCCGCCGAACGTCCCCCGAGGATCGGTGGAGATCGCCCGCATGATTGAGACCATCCATGCCTGTCAAGGAGTTCGGCGTCTTGGATCGGCAGCCCTCAATCTCTGCTACGTGGCCCAAGGCAGCTTGGATGCTTATTGGGCGACCAGTGTAAAAATCTGGGATATCGCCGCCGGCATGCTAATTTTGCGCGAGGCGGGAGGGGCTGTAGCATCACTCGCAGGAGGGCCCGTGGATTTAGATCGTCCCCACTTTGCCGCAGCAGCAACATTACCTTTGCAGCGAGAACTTTGCGAAATCCTCACTCGAGCGCGGAGTGAGACTCAATGATTGTTACTCAAGTGAGGCGCCGTTCATGTTAATGCGTTGGTTTCGTTATTGAAGATCACACCAGGAGTGTACGAATTGCTTGGATAGTCGGTCTACCCCAGCTAGACTAAACAAGGTGCTTTTAGTTTTTAGCGGATGAACAAGACGACGACGGCCAATTAGAAGGCTGCAGGCGTAGATGGCCAACCGGCACGGAAAGACCACGTTGAATGTATAGTCAACACCAATCCCGTTCGGGATTGAAACCAATCTTGTCATGGGGCATTAGTTGGTGATTCTCATCAATTTGCCGTTCAAGGAAAAAGTCTCGGTCGTTGTCAAAAATTCTTGAGGTTGTTACCCAAATGAGGGAAAGTTCGAGGAACTTGTGATGGGGACGAAGTTTGCCCAATGGAATGTTTCCTTCGCGTGGGTAATTGCGATCTCCGCGTCCGTTGCAATGGCGCAAGAATCGACGACGGACAACCCAGTTGCGCCACGCGCCCCCCTCGAGAATGCGGTAAAGCCGAAGGAAGTATCTTCATTGTCCGACGTTCGCGAGGCGCCACTCCAAACCCTTCTCCAACCGAACAAGTCAGGCGAGCTAGTTCCGGTACCTGTTTTTGCGCCGACGACGGACGGCGAATTGAAGCAGCACGTGATGACGTGGGAGGACATCGATCAACTACTCGATCAAAGTGCGGATGAACAAGGTCCTCGGGTAACATGCCGCGAAGTTTCAATTACCGGCTCCGCGCAAGGCGAACGAGCCGATTTGACGATCGAATTGACACTTTTTGCTTCAGCGCACCGGTGGGTGCGAGCGCCAATTGGATTATCCAATGTGGTCCTATCTGGTTACGAGGCAACAAGTAGAGGTTTTTTGGAATACGACGAGAAAGATGGTTTCGTCTTCTGGATCGAACCGACGGATCGAAATTCTCTTGCCCAAGACAAGGCCAAGCCATCCCCGAGCGATCCCGATGGGGAAATGATGATGCCCGCCATTCGCTCATTACAATTGGTCGAACGGCGCCTAACTTTGCATGTCTTGGCGCCGGTCGTCTCTAACGGGGCAGAACATCGATTGTCGTTGCGAGTCCCGCGCGCATCACAGGCGCATATGGACTTAATTGTCGATGTGCCCGAGGCGGTCGCCAACGTCATTGGCGGCGACGCTTTAGTCACTACTCAAGATGACACGAAGGCTAATACACGAATCAAAATCGAAGGAGTTGGCGGCGAGTGGATTACCACGTGGCGTCCGCAGCGCGCGACAACAGCGCCTCCGGCGCCGATTCTCGATTCACAAGGTATTTTTGAGGTGGCGATCGACGAAAACGATCGTATCGAGTGCAGCGCTCGTTTAACGGTACGCAGTCTTAGCGAACCGTTTGAATCATTTCGGGTCAAGTTGCCGCCGGGAATGCGCCTCGCGCCGCACCCTACAACCGAGTATGAACTCGAACCAATTGAAACGCCCGAATCGCCGGATGATAACGGTATTCGCGTGGTCGAAGTGCGTCTCCGGCAAGCGACAGTAGGACCAATTACAGTGCGCCTCGACGCCGTTTCGCTAGGACAGTCGCCACAATCATCCTTCATTGAAGTGGCAGGCTTTCAAGTAACTGACGCTGTGGAGCAATGGGGACACGTTTTGCTGATTTCCTCCGGAGATCGTTCCATAAGTTGGGTTGAATCGCCGGAGATCGCCCAAGTGAATGAAGCCCCCCCGCCCTTGCGGCGAAGTGACGACGTGGTGGCACGATTCAAATTCTTTGCTCAGCCCTTCTCGTTGCAAATCAAGGCTTCGCCAAAGAAGACGCGAATCCGTGTTGAACCGGTTTACCTCGTCGAAGTCTTTTCTGACCAGGTTAAGTTGACCGCAACCTTCAAATACCAAATCCAAGGGGCTAAGGCAAGTTTTGTTCACGTGGACATACAGGGATGGGAAGTTGAGTCGGTCGGCGGCGACGATGTTGTCAACGGCGGTGGATTGAAGTTTGATCAACTTGCCCCCTTGGAAATCCCCTTTCGCACGGCAGTCGCAGGTGATGTCACCGTGCGCGTGACCGCACGCCGAATCGTCCAAGGCCCCAGTGGTTCTTTGCGGATTCCGCTTCCCAATCCCTCCGGCGACTTCCTGGCGTCGGCGATGCTCGCCGTCGCTCCCAGCGAGAATATCGAACTCATCCCCCAACTTGAACAATCGCATGGGCTGATTTCCGAGCCTCCAACTTCGGTAGAGGGCTTGCCCCTGGAACGTCCCGCGGGCTACTTCTTCCGTTCGCGCGCAGGAGACGCGGGCCCCGTGCTTAGCGCCACGTATGAGGTGAAAGCGCGCCATATTGCCGTCGACGCAACGGCTGATGTCGTTTTGAACGAAACCCGTGTTGATGTGCGGCAGGCGTTCACCTACACCATCGCGTTTGAACCGCTCGACGAATTGATTCTCGTGGCGCCACGCAAAATTTTTGAAAATGGCAGACTCTATTTTCAGCATGAAGGAGAAACGATCATTCCTTCGCAAGAGGAAGGCAACGGCGACGATCCCGTCCGATTGAAGTTCAGGCTTCCTCTCGCCGTGGGACGTCGGACCCTGACAGCAAACTTTTCCCTGCAACTCCCTGAAACGCGGTCTCGTCAAACTGTCGATTACAACGTTCCCTTGATCGTGCCGTGGCAGATCGATTCGTCGCCCAAATCCGCGCGGGACCGTCGGTTTACAGCGCGCATTTCGACTCGTGGATCATTACGTTTATCGATGGGTCAGAGCAAATGGAAAGCATTGATGTCTGCCGACTCGCAACCAACGGACGTCGAATCATTTGAACTGATTGGCGACTCAACAGTCACCGAGTTGCCCCTCCGCGTGACGCGCACCGGCGCTGAAACGCGCCAAATCGTTGTTGATAAGGCATGGCTGCAAAGCTGGTTGACGCCCCTACATCGTCGTGACCGCATAACCCTGCGTCTAACAACGGATGAAGATTGGTTGCACGTACAACTTCCGGTTGACGCCGACACAAACTCGGTCCTCGCATTTGTAAACGGCCAGGAAGTGGTGCGGGGAGAAGTCCTATCTATCGAACCAGCAACTCAATCGAGAGGAAATGGCGTTGGCTTCGCGCGTGTGAGCCTTAACCTCGCGGCGTTGAATAAGAGTGAATATACGATTGAAGTCTGGTATGGTTTTACCGCACATCGGAGTCAATCGTTGGAAATGAAACTGGAGTCTCCACGGATCGAAAACGCCTCGTGGGTGCGTCAATTGTATTGGCAGTTAGTGCTTCCTAGCGACGAGCATCTAATCGACTCCACTGCGGATATGAACGCCGAAACGCAATGGAATTGGACCGGTTGGTTCTGGGAAAGGAAGCCCAATCTTGAACAAAACGATCTTGAGCAATGGATTGGGGCTTCCATCCAACCGGCGCCCTCAGACGCACAGGTATACCTTTTCAGCACTTTCGGACAGCCCAATTCTTTACGCGTCGTTTCGGTCCGGCGTCACACGGCAGTTTTCGCGTTGTCGGGTACAGTGTTGATTTTTGGACTTATTTGGGTGCGCGCGGCAGGTCGCGGACGCCAGCGCCTTCTTGCCGCAGGCGTTTTCGCCGCAATGATTCTCTTGGGGCTTGCGATGGCCGTCGCAACCGACTTGGCGTTGCTGGCAGCGCAAGGCGCATCGCTAGGAGTGGTTGGCGTCGCCTTTGCGTGGCTCGTATCGAAAATTGTGGCGGGAAAGAACGCCTCGCACTCGAACGCTCGTTTGCCTCGTGCTTCATCGCAAGTTCGCATTGTGACAGTCGAACCGTCCAATGGGAATGGAAACCAGTCTTCGTATGCGACGACCGCGACGGCGCCTTCGCCTTCACTCACTCGTGAATCGGCTTCATGATTAACGTTCGTTGTTTGTTGATGCGGTGGTTTTCTGCAATCGCCTTGATCTTTGGCCTCACGGAACTTCTCTCGGCGCAACCCGCAGTGGAAAAGTCCGCGGTTGAAGTCGCTCCAGGAGACTTCAACGCCGAGGTTCCACATCCATTGCAGTTCCGTCGGGTTTATGTTCCATCGGATCGTCTGGTCGAAGTCGCCGGAAAGGGCTTCCGGCCAATGTCGCGACAAGATTTCGAGCGAGTTACCGAACTGTTAGACCGGCATAATAAGTCGCCCGAGAAATTTTCGGAAGCTGCGATCCTTCGCGGAGATTATTACGCAACCTTAGACGGCGAGGATGCGCTGCGAGGACAAGCGGTTCTGGAGATCGAACGTCGTGCCACGGGTTTTGCGGCGATTCCTATAAAACCTTTAAATCTCGCACTGACCACTCCATTTTGGCAGGAAACGAACTTACCTGCGACAGCGGGCGTCGACCGCGAGGGAGACTACGTTGTCTTAACACGCCGAGAACAACGCTTGTCATTTAGCTGGTCACGGCAGGGAATTCTGGATCCATTCGGCGCAACGGACTTTACGTTAGAGTTGCCCGAAGCGGCCCAACGTCGCGTGTGGATTGATTTACCCCAAGAGTTGCAGATTGAGGCGTCCGGTGGTTTGAGTGAGGAACTCGAGACTCATGATTCGCCAACTACCTTACTCAATTTACCTCCTCCGGATCCCGGCACGCGACGGTGGCGCATTGATGTTTTCGGAAAGACAACGTTGGTGCTGCGAGTTAGCTCGCGAGGTCGAGACTTAACCTCTGTCGTTACTTCGGTACGTCATTCGAGCATCTATGATTTGTCTCCCGAGTCGGTATCTCTATCGGAAGATATTCGCCTCTTTGTGCAGGGGTCGCAACAAAGTGAACTGACTTTGAATGTCGGTAACGACCTACGCATCACTGCGGCGCGACTTGACGATCAGCCCGTGCCTTGGCGCGTTGCTGCAGACGATCCATCACGCGTGACCCTGCGGTTTCCCGAAGCCATCGACGGCGATGGTCACATCCTTCGTTTATCGGCAATCGCACCATGCCACGTTGGTGCTCCTTGGCGTTTGCCCGCCGTACGCGTCAGTAACGTCGATTGGCAATCCGGGCGAAGCGAAATACGAGTTTCCGAAGGGCTAGTGCTTGAACACTTAGTTACGCGCGATTGCGTGCAAGTTCAGTCGGCGCCTTTGGCTGCCTCATCTCTGGGAAGAGCACTGTCCTTTCGTCACTACTCTGCAAACGCAGGGCTGACGCTTACCCTCAAACCTCGCCATTCGCGCGTTGCATGTGTTTCGGCCACGCAAGTTGATTTTGGGTTAAACAGCGCTTCGGCAACAACATCGTTCGACCTTCGTGCGATTCAAGGCGAGCGATTCATCTTCTTAATCGATCTCGCGGCCGATTGGATGGTCGACTCGATCACCGCCTCGTCCTTCAACGATGATACGATGCAGAATCTGATCGAACGAGAAGTAATTCCATCGGCCGAATCGGATGCCAGGACGATGGAGGTGCGACTCCAACGGGCGCTGCGCGCCAACGAGGAGATGCGTCTCGTCGTTAAGGCTCGGCGTCGTCTTTCCGGAGAAAATGCGTCGCTTTTCCGGCAAGATCTGCGTGTCGTTGAATTGCGCGATGTGGAAGAAGAAAAACGCTACATAGCTTTGCAACCAGAAGCATCGTATCGAATCACGTTGTCCAATGAATCGGATATAAGGTTGTTGAATCCTGCACAACTTCCTGAGGATGCAAAACACCTAATTGTCACATCGGGTGCAAGCGTAGTTTTTGCGGACAATCCAGTGGCTACCGGTATTCGCGCGTCGTTGACACGTGCGGCGCCCTCGTTCACCGCAACGTTTTTGATGGAGGCGATCGCAGCTTCGACCTCCCTGCGAGAAACCTACACGATTACAGTTAATCCCACATCATCGCACGTCGATCGACTGCGGTTCCATTTTTCGAATAGGCGTGAACAGCCACTTCGATGGAGTTGGAAAGAATCGCCAGAAAAACAGCTCACCGCTGAACGCGTCGAGGGTGACGATGCCGAGGGCGAAACCTGGGACATATCTCTTGATCGCTCACGCGATACGAGCTTCACGCTTGTTGCGGAACGCTTTACCGCCGTTGAGCGCGACTGCAAACTTTCCTTTGCTTCATCGCCGCAGGCTCACGCGCAAAGCGGCGAATTGGTCGTGAGTGCGATGCCCGATATCGCAATTACCCTAGACAAGCGAGGACTCAAAGCGATTCCGCCTAGTCCGCCAAACTTTGGAACTTATCCTTCGGTCGTTGGAATGTTCCGGTTCGAGCCCGCGCAAAGTCCGGAGGCGAGCGTTTTTTGGATTGATTCGTCTCAACAGCCGTACCAACCAAGGACGATCTGGTTGCCGAACTGCCGACTGACTTCGGACTATCCCCAATTTGGCGCGCCTCGCCACATAGTCACGATCGAGATTGAAAATACGGGTCGTAAATCGCTTGACGTCACGCTGCCGGCGACAGCAAATCTAGGGCGCGTGCTGGTGGACGGAGCCGATGTCCACACGACCGGTTATGATTCTTCATCGATACGTATTCCGCTTCCCGACAATGTTCGCCATCCGGAAGTCGTCATGGAGTATCGAACGCCGCCTCGCGCAACCAAACCAACAAGTATTCTAGAGCCTCCTTTTCCTGATTTCGATGTCCCTGTGCTTTCGCGTGAGTGGAATGTCCGGACACCTTCTTCGTTGGCTGTAGCTAAGCTGCATCGCGGCGACTCAATAACGTATGCCAACGCAACTTGGAGCCAGCGAATGTTTGGGCCATTGCTGAATTGGTCCAATGATCATCCGGCGTTCGAACTGCCCGAAGGTTTAATTGCGACACGGCCTGAGAGAGACAATTCTTCAACACAAGCAGAGATTGCAAAGGGATGGTCTAATGTACATATTTCATTGCCGAAAGACGAAACGGCGCAAATTGTCGTTTATCAGCGAGATGTAGTTGCCGTTTTGGAAATAATCGTTTTCATCGCCGTAGCGGCAATCGCATTTTGGTTTTTCTCGAAACGATTTTTAGGCATTGTCCTGCTCTCCGGTCTTTTCGCCGCCGCGGCACTCGTTGCTCCTCCACCCTATTTCCAGCTTGCGGCCGCAGCATTTTTGGCGTTCCTGGCGGCGGCTATTCTGCGGCTGGTGTCGCCGTCGGTTTCCTATGTTGATCGTGATTATCGGAAGGCGGCGCGATCGAGTGCTTTGGAATCGCCCATTACGCGACTGATCATCATTGGATTGCTCGCCAGCGGAGTCTTGGGACGAAACGTCGTGAAGGGAGATCCGAACCCGCCTACTCGATATGGCTGGCAACCCGTCTTTTTTCCGCTTGATTCCGAGGGCCAGATCAGCGAAACGGACCGTTATGTCTACGTTACCGAATCACTCTTCAAGGCGTTGCACCAGGCGGCGAAGCGTTTTGAGGCGTCGCCTCGATCTTGGTTGATTCGTTCGGCCGATTACCGCGCCACATGCAGTTGGACAAATGCGGGCGCCGAGATCGGCTGTGAACGAATCTCGATTGGGTTAGAAATCGAAGTTCTCGCGTCGCCAACACGTTTCGTGGCGCCAGAGGTTTGGCGGACTGCGGAAATTGACGACGAATCGGTACGATTAGACGGTTCGCCAATCTCATTTGATGCGGCTCGTCCAGGTGACGAACTCGGGCTAACGTTCGAACATACCGGAATCTATCGCCTCACGTTTGACGTACTGCCTGCAGTCCGTCTCGATGGGGCTCGCCGCCGGATTGAATTCGCGGTCCCTCGCGTAGGTAATGCGAGATTAAAGGTACTTTACCCTGGCCCGGTTGAAACCGTCGAGGTCGGGAACACGCTCGGTGCGATTGAACTTGACGAGCAGGGTGGCGTTCTCCAAGCGGCGATTGGCCCAGTCGATCAAATTACGTTCAGCTGGCCGCACGTTTTTCCCCAGAATGTAGTAAGCTCTCGGCAACCCCACGTTGAACAATACGCGTGGCTCCATATTCAGCCTGATGCGCTCGTTACCGACGTCAACTGGAAGTTTTTAGGAGACGATGAAACCATCACTGCGATTGACGTCGTGGCCGACGATAATCTCCTGTTCTTACCGTCGACAGCTCGAGGCTTGGCAAGCTTTTCGCAAGCTCGCCGCGATGGATTCCAAGCTCTGCGTCTCGTGTTTGACGCCCCGCGCCGAACACCTTTTGATTTTCAAGCATCTTTCGTCGTGCAAGGTGGCGCGGGGGTGGGCGTTTGCACCGCGCCTCGCATCGAAATTCAGAATTCGGATATCGCCCGCCGGACTCTCGCGATATCTGTGGATCCCACCTTAGAACTTAGTGCGCCAAAAACTCAACGCGTTGAGTCCATTACAGAATCTGCGTTTCAAAGCGACTGGCCAGAAGCCCAGACAACGCCACAACTGGCGTATCGACTATCGGATGCGCAGTGGCATTGGTCAGCCGAGTGCCATTTCCTACCGAGCATGTTGACCGGGTCGTCCAACCTGGACGTTGTTTGTCGTAGTAACTTCGCTTGGCTGAGTTATCGCGCGAGTTTAGACGCCTCGCAAGGCTCAATATTTTTGTTGCGGTTACGATTGCCGGTATCGTTTGAGATTAAACATGTATCGGTTTCGGAGGGAGGTGTCGAGCGAGTCGATCATTGGTCGCAGCTTCCGACCGGAGAACTAACGATTTTTTTGAACGGGCGATCTAGCGCTGACTTGATTATTCAGGTGCAAGGGCGCATGGCTTTGGATGAGCAAGATCAACCCTCACTTCCTCTTATTGAATTAGACGAGGCGAACCAGATCACGGAAACCTACCGTATATTTCGCGGTCCGGATACGTTGGTCAAGATCAACCAAATTGAAGGCTTCTCGGAACACGCCATTTCACCGCCAGTTGACAATGCTCACCCTGAGCAAGGTCGGCTTGTCGCTGTGCTAGCGCCTTTGAGCAATACATCGAAGAACCATCGAAAAGTTACTTTGGATCTTGAACCGAATCAGCCCGAAACTACGTTTCAGCATCTCGTTACGCGTGTAGGGCTGCACGACGACCAATGGATCTTTGAGAGCATTGTTGATATCGAAGTGACCAAAGGCGCGATTGATTTGATTCGATTGGAGGCGCCCGAGCAGATCGCGGGTCCCTTTGTGGTCGATCCTCCAGGCCATTTGGAGGTTTATGAATTGCCACACCTTCAGCGCCGGATTTTGCTGCTGCGTCCCGAAACGGCGCTTACCGGCCGTCGTCAACTCCGAGTAAGCGGCATTATTAAAGCTCCCTCTGGAGAATCGCTGCGCGCTCCAAATGTCGAGCTCCTTGACTTTTCAGACGCGTCACAGTTTCTTGTACTTCCACTTGTGTTAGGTTCAGAACCTTTGGCATGGACCACCTATGGCATGCGAGCCGAAGATCCTCCTGCCGACGTAAACCTTGATCCATCATATGGCGCCACAATTTCGTATCGTGTTGTAAATCGTCCGCGATACGGCGCCACGATGCGATATGTGGAAACCGTGCCGGGGAAGCCGATAGTACATCTCGCCCATATTCACACAATGCTTCACGGTAACGAGCGATTTGTTGCTCAGGCGACGTACGACCTAACGCCGGCCGGATTACGGCAATGTGTGCTGCAATTGCCCGAGGGAGCTTCGCTTGTCCACGCTGCGCAGGAGGGGCTCACGGCGTCGCCGCTCCGCTTGGGGGATAGGCACTACCGATTTGACCTCGGAGGCGAGCGACTTCCCATGCGTCTGACCGTTGTGTATGAAGGGCGATCGGGTTCGAAGGACAATCAAAGTTATCTCACGCTATTGGCTCCGAAGTTACTTGATATTCCAGCTGCAAGGACGTTGTGGGCAGTCACATCCCACGATTCGCATGAGAAGCCTAGGATCCTAACGCGTCATCGGGCGCTTTCTCGGCGGCAATACGATATCTTGCGCCTAAAGTCGCTAGAGAAAACGTTGTCACTTCCCTCAGAAATTGAAGCCGAGCGTTCACCTGCAGAGTTGGCGCGTTGGTACGCCGGATGGGAGCAGCATTGGATCGCGTTGCGAGATATGTCCAAGTTCCAAATAAGTGAAACCAGTCGGGCCGTGGCATTTCCATCACTCGACGCGTTGGACCGCTTTAAGTCCGGATTAGATACGAAATACAAGGTTGCAGAATCCTCACCTCGGGTCGCTGAGAAGTCTGCTGCGAGCCGGGGGGCATTTGACGACAATTACTTGCTTCCATCGGTTTTCGTCGAATGCGAAGGCGATGCGTTATCTGTCCGCGTGGAACGCACATCACGCAACGGCGGTATCTCCACATGGCAAAAGGTAGCCATGTTGTTTACGGTTGTTGCCTTAATCTGCGGAGTTGGTCATCGCCTCCAGAAAGCAGAATGGACTTGCCGATTCCTACCCTTCTTTCTTGCATTACTTGGAGTCGGATGGTGGTTGTGGCTTTCGCCGGCATTCATAGGTTTAGCGATTGCCGCGAGCGGGCTGTGGTTGGGCAGTCCTAAGCCCCGAACGACACCGGTGGCATCCGATCGATTACCGTCGTCATTGGCGCATCTTTAACCCCTGGAGAGTTTGTTTTGATGCCCGCTTTTAGGTTCTCAAACGGCTGGCTAGTTGTAATTGCAGGAACCTTACTGTTACAGTCGGCCCAGGTTTTTGGCCTTGAGCAGGTGTCGGTTCGCCGCGACGGTCAGGAGCAACATCTAGAAGGCAACGTCGTCGTGGAATCGCAAGACGGCGGAATTCTGCTCATGTCGCCCGATGGCGTTCTGTGGGCGATTCAGCCCGACGAGATCGTGCGCCGCCGCACCGACTCGCGACCATTTCAACTCTTTGATCGAATTTTGCTGGCCCAAAAAGTCTCGCAGGAAATTCCAACCGGATTCGAAACCTATAGCACGGCTCACTATTTGATCTGTTACAACACATCAAAAGCTTACGCACAGTGGTGTGGTGCGTTGTATGAACGTTTGTACCGCGCCTTTTTTACCTATTGGTCGCAACGTGGATTCGACTTGCGTGATCCCGAGGCGCCTCTCGTGGCGATCGTATTCGCTGATCGCCCGTCCTTTGTAAAGTATGCCAAGACCGATCTTGGTGAAGGCGCCGAAGCGGTAATCGGGTACTACAACATGCGCACCAATCGCGTGTTGATGTATGACTTGACCGGCGTTGACGGCATTACCAACCATACGGGTTTAGCAACAACCGCAAGCCATATCAATCGCATTCTTTCCAAACCGCAAACCGAACGCACCGTTGCAACAATCATTCACGAAGCGACCCATCAGATCGCGTTCAATTGCGGATTGCAGCAACGGTACGCGGATATTCCGCTTTGGGTAAGTGAAGGGTTGGCTGTTTACTTTGAAACGCCGGATTTGGAAAGCTCGAAGGGATGGCGTAAGATCGGGGGCGTGAACCGGGAACGCTTGCTGCAGTTCCGCATGTACCTGCGCAATCGCCCGTCCGATTCACTTCGCACGCTGCTTTCTAATAGCCAGCGCTTTCGTAACACGCAAACCGCTCCCGACGCGTATGCCGAAGCTTGGGCTTTGAACTATTATCTCTTACGTAGACGCTCCGCGGAGTATCACGCATACCTGCAGACTTTGTCGGCGAAGAAACCCCTAATGAACGAAACGGATGAGGATCGGCTCACCGCTATCTATACGGCATTTGGCGAAAACCTCGAGGCTCTCGATCGCGACTTCGTGAGTTATTTGCGCGACACACGATAACGAACGAAAAAACCCCGCCGGTAAATCCGGCGGGGCATTTCAATCACCCTATCTCGGCAATCGAATTAGCTTTGGCTGTCGTCGTCATCGTCATCCAGCGCTAAAGGAATAGCGATGGCAGCGGCCACGATTAATGCCAAGACCCAAGGATTGGCCAGCACGCCCAACAAGCCGCCGCCATTCTGGTTTCCACGCACAGCATCATCGCCACTCACGATCAACACGCCGTCATTCGCCGAGGGAGGAGCCGTCTGTTCGGCCCAAAGGCGATATACGCCCACGCCCTGCGACGTTTCAATTTGGTACACGCCGCCACGGAGGTCGGCGACTTGGAACTCGCCTTGGCCGTTGGTTTCTACGGTTGCGATAACTTCGCCCTGCTGAGCGACACGCACTGCCACGCCGGTTTGCGCGGCGCCTTGACGGTCCACCACTTTGCCAACGAGAACTCCGCCGTGCCCTAAGGCAACGTCAGTTACGAGCGGTTGAGCGGCCCGAGCAATTTGCCCGACAAACATGCCAAGGCACGCCAGAGCGACGGCCGCTCCTTGAATGAATCCCATCTTTTTCATTGAGCTTACTCCGTTTCGAGTCGAGTGGCGTCGAATAACAACGAGCAAAAATTTGCTGATCCGGCAAATGCCGCGTCGCCGGCCGCCTCGTAGACCTACGGGCTACTTCGTCCGGCAGGGCGCATTGGTTGTCCGCAGTTAGCTATCGGTCAATGGAATAGTGGACTAAAGTCAAACACGCCGAAAAACTGAATTTTTCCCAAACAGGTAAAGTTTGCGACGCTTCATGTCGAATACTCAGCGTCGAAGTTGTTGATAATGCGCGATGAACTGCTGCTCTAACTGCGGCAGCCTGCGACGCAAACGCACGCTTAGCTGCCCCGGAGGCGCTAACGCGGCGATATCGCGAAGGTAACTCGTCAATTCTTCGCGAGCCTCAGGCGGACCGTGCAACATGAAGTGCACCCATGCCCATGCGTCGCGATACTGGGCAGGTCCCATTTCTTCAAGTCGCTCGAGTTGCTCAAGTTGTTCAATCTTTGGCGGGCCTTTCAACCAAAGGAAACGTTGAATGGACGCCAAATGAGCATTTCCCAAATGCCGATCTTGCGGGGCGACCTCAAAATACTCGGCGAGCCCCTCATCTAACCACAGTGGCACCATGGGCAGCGCACCGTGAAGCAGCGCATGAGTACCCTCGTGACGAATATCAATGGCGAGTTCATCGCTTTCATACGCAAAGACCATTCCCGGCCCGCGCTCTTTGATGAACAAGGCGCGTCGCGTTGGCGCTTGGGGAAAATAGTGGGTCAAATAGCGCTTGTATGTAGACGACTTGGCAAACAAATACACATGGGTGACCTCCTGGGCGCTTGGCACGCCTAATTCGCGAATGAGATCGTTTTGGAGACGCGTCAACTCGGCAAGCAGTCCATCGTACGGTTGAAGCGAAAAATCGGCATGACACACGAACGATCCTGCCATGCGCTCATCCGGCCATCGATTCGCAGCGTATGAATTACGACACGCGAGACCTAAGGTGAACAGGAGAACGACAACGACGAGCTGACGCGGCCTTGCGAAAGAAATCACTCGACTTCCCTTGAAGATCTTTTCAACGATTCAACCAGCGCGACGTCGTCCAAACCATCCGCCCCAAACGGTCTTGCGTGGCGGTGATCGTCGCCCCGCCGCGACTTTCTTTCCTGCTACAACAGCCGCCGGGTTCTCGCAACAAAACTCAACTGCGGAATCCCATCCCACCAATTCTGCAACTCGTTCAAACGCGCGCCCCATAAGCGGTCGGCGAGTTTTTGGACTGTGTGCATCGGTCGCCACGAAATGCACCAATCCTTGCTCTAACATCCATTCGGAAAAATGCTGGCAGTGAGGCCCGAACGTACCAACGATACTGCCCGCCGTGATTTGCATGAGACACCCGTTCGCGACGAGCGGTTCTAAGACCTCACGTTGTTTTAGAATGCCCTGATTCCGCTCGGGATGAGACAACACTCCTACCATGCCCAGCGAGTTCAAGTCATCCAGCACGGGCTCTAACGGGAAATACAGCTCATGCGGAAGCTCCAATAACACGTGCTTGCGTCGATCCGCCAGCGACATAACCTCGCCTGTCCGCAATTTTGCAATCATGTCAGACTCGATCCGCACGTCACCGCCAGCCAATACTTTGAGCGGTACATTGTGTTCATTCAAAAACTGTTGCAACTGACGCGTTCTCGCCCGGATTTCATCACCCGTGTTGTGGCCGTAAGCGCCAAGCTGATGGGGAGTTACGACAATCGTTTCCGTGCCATCCGCCACGGCCATACGGGCCATGGCCAACGACTCCTCCCACGTCTTGGCCCCATCATCGATATCGGGAACGAGATGACAATGAATGTCGACGAACGGTTTTAGCGGCTCCATCGCCCCAACTTTCCTGCCAAATGATTGCCTGATCGCCTAAGGCGGAGTTTCCGCGCCGCCTTCTGCCCCGACATAGTTCGGGGGAAGGTATATCGGCTTAGCGAAGTTGATGTCAAGGTCAACGGTTGGGCTTTTGCAAACCGCTCAACGCATAACGCGATAGAATTTGGCTAACCGGTCTGAAGGAACGCCAGCCTTCTCGGCGGCAAGTATCGCCCAGTTTCGAAGGGTTTGGCGGATAATTCCCATTTGTCGCCAGCGGCGAGCGCTGGTAAACAGTGGCCCCGGCAACAAAAGGATCGGCGAGAGTTTTCGCAATTGGCGCATGAAGAGCACATCTTCCATCAAGCGCACATCGGGAAATCCTCCAAGTTGTTGGAATGCCTGGCGACGGACGAAAATCCCTTGGTCTCCGTAGGGCAGCTTGAACCATCGAACGCGCAAAGTATCGCCTCGTTCAATCAGTCGGAAGAGTATGCCTGGCGAGTCAATACGATGCTGGAACGCGCCCGCCAACGCCTGATCATTGGCGAGGGCCGACTCGATTTGCGCTAGTGCGCCAGGCGCAAGCCAACAATCAGCGTGAAGGAACAGCAATACGTCACCCTGAGCGTGCGCCGCGCCCACGTTTTGTTGCACCCCGCGTCCCCGTCGGCTTTGCAGGACGACTGCACCGGCCATTCGCGCTAACTGGACTGTATCGTCGTCGCTTCCTCCATCGACGACAATCACTTCTTTTGGGCCCAACGCTATCGCCTGCTGAACTGCCCGAACGATGTTGAGCGATTCGTTCAAGGCTGGGATAATTATGGAGATATTCATGGCCGCTCTCGTCGTGACGACCAAATTTGTTTATGTTCCGGACGAATTGGACCCTGCCTTCACGGTGCTTTCAATACGCGTGTCCAAAGTCAACGTGGGGAAATCCGTCGATGAATCATTTAATCATTCTTCGCAGAGGTTCAGCGCTGTTTATCACCCTTATTGCTCTAAGCTTGTATCAGGAATTGCATTGGGCGACGGTCTACGGCCAACAGGCGCCGCGAGCGCTTACTCCTCGAGTTGGCGAACAACCTACGGCGCCGCAGATTTTTTTTCCACCACCCTCAGAACCACTGAAGAATGGCGTGCAACACGTTCCAGGGCCGCTTCCCGTCCAAGCCGCCAGACCCGCACCTGAGGGGGCTCCGCCGCCTCGAGGGACGCTCCCCTCGTTTGGCGAGGTCGACGACTATACCCCTGAAGAACGAGTCAACATTGCCGTGTACGAGAAGTGTAACCGGGCCGTCGTCCATATAACGACGCGAAGCGTCCAACCAGAACGCTTTTTCCTACTTGAAGCTCAGGTTGAAGAGGGATCCGGATCAGGTTCGATCATCGACAAACAAGGAAATATCCTAACGAATCACCATGTCGTCGACGGCGCCAGTGAGATCCGCGTGACGCTGTTCAACGGCGATACCTTTCCCGCCAAACTCGTGGGACAAGACGCGCCGAATGATATCGCGGTGATTCGCGTCGACGTGTCGCCTGAGTTACTCTTCCCTGTTGAGTTGGGCGACTCGGAGCGCCTGCGCGTTGGCCAAAAGGTTTACGCAATTGGAAATCCCTTTGGCTTGGAACGCACGCTCACCACAGGAATTATTTCGAGTCTCAACCGACAATTGCCCTCGCGAGCCGGCCGCACGATGAAGTCAATCATCCAAATTGATGCGGCTCTCAATCGTGGAAACTCGGGGGGACCGCTTTTAGACAGTCGAGGCCGTTTGATTGGCATGAACACCGCCATTGCTAGTGAAACCGGCGCGAATACGGGAGTCGGCTTCGCCATTCCGGTCAACACCGTGCGGCGCGTAGCGCCGCAGCTCTTAGAGCATGGAAGGATGATTCGCGCGGATATTGGCATAACGCGAGTTTATCAAAACGAACAAGGGTTGCTCATCGTCTCGACAACGCGAAGCGGTCCTGCCGAACGTGCAGGACTACAAGGCTTTCGTTTGGTTAGGAAAGAGAATCGTCGCGGACCGTTTGTATTTTCAGAAACGCATATTGATCCGGACTCAGCCGACCTGATTATTGCCGTTGATGGTCAGAAATGCCGTACGGTGGATGAATTACTCACGGTCGTGGAAAACAAGAAGCCCGGTGAAGAGATCACGGTGACTGTGGTTCGACAAGGCCGTGAAATGCAAGTTCCCGTTGTACTCGGCGCTGGTGAATGAAGGACATTATGTGGAATAAACCCACGCGCCAAGGATCATTGTGGGAACGAGCAGCGACAACACAACAATTCCCCAGAACGGCCCAGCCGCTACGAAGGTAATCGCGGCGTCAAAGACGATGAGCGATAGAATGCATCGCCGCACCGCCATCTGCATTCGGTGTGGCGTTGGGTCGGCTGCGGCCGTTAGACAGCGCGCAATGACAGGGAAGGCCAGCATTGCAAGCAGTATCACCCACACATTCTCTGCCGACATGTCACCAAATAACCGACCGACAATTTGCAGAGGAGGGGAAGAAGACAATCGCGGGAAAACCGCGAGCAAGGCAATGCCCACGGTCATCACAACAACGCCTGCCAACAAAGACGCGGCGCTGCTTTTCTCATCCGCTTCGGTTCGCGCAAACCAAGTGACCCCCACAATATAAACGCCGATGCCCGCTGCAACGATCACCTGGGCTCCACTATATCCGGCGAACAGATGACCGTAAAAGCTCTCGGTCGTGATACTCATTCCGAGTAAAACGTTGAAGAACCGACAAGCCCCCATGAATATTGGGCCAAACGCTGTGCGCTTCGCCCATACGTTATAAAGGACCACAAAAATCGCCAAGACTGTTGCGATCGCGCCGCTTCGCCAAGGTGCGCTAAAGTCTCCCTGGAGTATGCTAGCGCACCATCCTAACAGCACTCCGCTCACCAGCATCGCGTACCCGACACGCTTTGCAGTAGAAAGCGAGATCCTTCCCGATGGGAGAGGGCGGTAGGGCCGCTCTTTTGCATCGACGTCAAAGTCAAAGACGTCGTTAAGCACCATGCCTGAGGTATATAACAAACAGGATGTGGCAATAAGTACCACCAATACGCCAACCGGTTGGGGCAGCCCTACCACGAACAGAAACCCCATGAGTACGTCGGCGATCGCAGTAAAGACGTTCGGGGCCCGAAAGAGCTGTAGAAATGCAAAGAAACGCGACGATTTCGTAGCGAACAGTTCTTCGACCATCGTAACTCGGTTAGAACGAACTTATTTGAGTGGTCCACAGCCGGCGCTGGCGTAACTCAACTGCTTGCGCTCCGATAGCTTAACAACGCCCGATTAAAGATCCAACGCGACGCCCACAGACTGCCGAATGTGGCCAAGACTGCAAATGCCGCCAACGCCCATTCTCCCGCTCCTCGCGGATCCAGCGGCCGCGCAAGGAGGCGCGCGGGCACATTAACGACGATAAGAACGGGAATTAGATAAGTGAACACGACTCGAAGCGGCGTACCAAATCGACCTTGGTAGATTTCCCGAGGGTATCGCGAGAAATTGGTAATATAGAACCAGAAATCGTAAAGCGATTCATTACGTCCTAGCCAAATGCTCGTCGCGGCAAGCGTAATCATCAGGCTGTAAAGTATCGCAGCACCACATGCGAGGTAGAACGGGTATAGCAGAACGATGGCCCATGAAATTGTCAGCGGGTCCAACTCGCGCGTCATCAGGCGCCACACGCTATATCCCAGCAGCAATAGCGCCAATGCAAAATTCGCAAGTGAGGACCAATCAACCCTGTGAAACGAAATCAGGAACTGAGTATCAATCGGTTTGAGCAATGCGAAATCTAGGCCGCCTGTGCGGATCAGTTCGCTGAACTCTTCTGCATTAGGCATGAAAAACGCTTGCACTACGCCATTGATTAGCCAAGTTGTGCCGAGAAATACAAAAAACTCATATTTGCCCCAGCCGGTTCCTTGTCCAATCTGGGCTGTGTACTGATAGATCAGCAAATAAAATCCAAAATTCATCGCGGTCCACGAAATCGACGACACGCATTCGATCACGAAGTTCACACGGAACGTCATGTCGCGAATTAGGCTATTACGCGCGAAAGTCAGAAATACCCGACCGTATGAGGCAGAGTCGTGCATGGAGAAAGAGCGCGGCAATGATCAAAAGGAACGGTTGACTCAACTAAACCGTAATGAAGCCGCGAAGCCTTAACAATCGGGCGTTGGTGCAAGAGCGAGGGAAATAATTTTCGACGATACAATTGTTTCAACCGCAAGGCGCACGTATGAACCGCCATGCGAGGAGAAAGAAGCCGATGCGTCGAGCCAACCAACCTTCGTTAGCAAGGCTAACGAACTAAACTTGGCACGCCTCAAGCAAATGCGACAGTTTCACAGAACCGAGACGTTCTCGCGTCGTCAACGCGACATCCGAGAGGGCTTCCTCCAAGATTTGCCGGGAATTTGGCGGTAGCCCCTCGATGGCTCCTATGCCTGCGTCCACCGGGCCTTCAATCGCCTCAATAATATTAAGGATTGAAATATCATGCGGCTTCTTGAGCAGCATGTAGCCGCCGTCCACGCCCCGGGTGGAACGCAACAAGCCGTGATTTACCAAATTCCGGAGGATTTGCAGCAAGAACCGTTCAGGCATTTTGCCCTCCGCGGCTAGCTTGCTACACGCTACTGGCATGCGCGAGGTGTCTTGCGCCAAAAGCAACGTGGCTTGCAATGCATAGGCCACAGTGCGCGACAGTTTCATGGTGGCTAGATAGTTGGATGTGTGACCACCGCTCCGCCCCGAGCGAGAAGAAGAGAGGAACTTTGTCTCGTCAGCAGTCTCTCCCAGTACATTAACTAAACGATAGTGACGAGAATTCAGAATCTAAAAATCAATAAACTTGATAGAAGGACTCTGTTTGTACTGGGGTAATCTAACAAATCAGGAATAAAAGTCAATAAAATTCTAACAAATGCTTTCGTTCGAGGAGTTCCCAAGGTCAAAAAGGCCGTACAACACCTGGAAACTCGAGTTGAAGTATCGCAAATGACAATTGGCTTACGCTCATCGAAAATGTCGCAGCGTTCATCGGATAAGAAGCCCTAGCGCGACCAAGCACTACATAACTTGTCGAACTCGGTCATGGCTCAAGCGGAGTCTGAGTTGTGCCCTATCGGCTGCGGGTGGAATTGTTTGACGAGCGTAACTTGATTTCCCGTCGCGTTATAGATGACGTCATCCATGAACGCTCTCATTAACCGGTATCCTCGCCCAGCATGCTCCCAGGCCGACGGATCGCGGTGATCCGAAAGTTTCGCGACGTCAAATCCTGGTCCTTGATCTTGCACCGTGAATCTCGCTTCCGCAAGCGAAATATGCACATCAACGCGGATACGTCGATCACAGAACGGCGACTGAGAACGGCGTCGTTCAAACTCTACGCTTCCGCGACGCCACGAAGTCTCGCGCGCGTGCTCCCCCAGTTCTAAGCTGCCATGATAGAGTGCGTTGCGAACCGCCTCCTCCAGCGCAAGCCCAGCCCGTAACGTATCCGTCGCGTCGCACAGGTGCATGCTTGCCAAGAACCTCTGAACCAACTCGGCCAGCGGTGCGATGAGCGCAGGATCCGTTGTCAATTCAAACGTATAGTCAAACTTGGCAAGGCATCGCACCAGGTCCTCATAGGCGTGATCGGTTGTGACCGTCAAGACTTGTTGAACCGTGGCAAGTAAACGTTCCGCGAGCTGCGACTTTGGAACGTAACTTACCGCGCCGCATGCGAGCGCTTGAAATGCAAGCTCCTCGCTTCCATGCGCCGTGATGAGAACAACGGGCGTTGCGGGGTATCGTTGACGAATTTCCCGCACCAGTTGGAGTCCATCCATCTCGGGCATTTGCAGGTCGGTAATCACCAAGTCGGGCAAGGCCCAACGTAAGACTTCAAGTGCTTCCGCGCCGTTGCCCGCATACTCGACAGCTAGCCCTGGCGACTGCTTCAGCAGCCCGCCAACTAACTTTCGATCAACGGCCGCGTCATCAACAACCAGTACCGCCGGCATGACAGCCTCTCTCACCACGATGGCCACGGAAATGAAAACTGTTCGTCGCTGTAATGATCACGCTGCGCAAGATTTTACGTTGTCAACACCTCCCAGAAGTGTGATCACAACCATGTGTTCATTCTCAACCAGCGGCGCAATTTCCACGCGCGGCAATCCACCCGTTCACTATAGATTGCCATTCTGTCGCAAACAAGGTTGTCGAAAATCGGCCAAATTTCAATAATGCAAAACCGTCCATAGCATTTCCATTACGCCTACTCTCAACAACATGAACGATTCTCATCGCGAACAACAAATGAAGCAGGCCGAAGATATCCTCGGCGACCGTTTAGACATGGTAAGCTTTGCCAAAGGGCTATTTTTTGGTCAGTTTCATCATGAACGACTCTTGCCATACCCCGATCTTCACCAGAACTCGACCGTAACTGAATTAGTCAGGCGAGTGGAGCAATTCTGCCGCACGAGCATTGACCCGGTCGCGATTGATCGACAAGCCGAAATTCCGGCCAGTGTGATTCGGGGTCTCGGGGAACTAGGCGTTCTCGGCGCATGCTTACCGAATTACTGCGGAGGACTGGGACTTGGGCAAGTTGACTATTGTCGTTTGCTGGAAGTGCTGGGGGGTTGGTGCGGCAGTACCGCGCTGTTTGTAAATGCGCATCACTCAATTGGTCCGCGGGCGGTTGTATTGTTCGGGACGCAAGAACAAAAACAACGCTGGCTTCCCAGATTGGCGACCGGCCAATCGTTAAGCGCCTTTGCGTTGACGGAACCCGAAGCCGGTAGCGACGCCGCGAATGTTCAAACGACCGCAACGCCTACGGAGGATGGACGCGGGTATCTTCTTAACGGGCAGAAGCGCTGGATCACGAACGGTGGAATCGCCCAGGTGTTAACGGTGATGGCGCGCACTCCTGCGGAGAACGATACAACCAAGATCACGGCTTTTCTCATCACGCCAGATATGCCGGGCTTTGAGGTTGTCGAACAGCGTATGGAAAAATGCGGTGTCCGTGGGACCGCCACCAGTCGGCTCGCTTTCCGTAACATGTTTGTTCCGAAAGAAAATGTCCTTGGTCAGCTCGGCAAGGGATTACGCATTGCGTTGACGGTGCTTGATTACGGACGCACGACATTTGGCGCCAGTTGCACTGGGGCAGCCAAATTTTGTCTCCAACGCGCAGCGCATCACGCCAACACGCGCGTGCAGTTTGACGAAACTTTAGGATCGTTCGAACTGGTGAAAGAGAAACTCGCCTTCATGCAGGCCGGCGCGTTTGCTATGGAAGCCTGCACCTATCAAACCGCAGCACTGATGGATTCTGGCGAAGGAGATTTCATGTTGGAAACCGCCATGCTTAAGGTATTTACGACGGAAACGCTATGGCGAATTATTAACGACACATTTCAGATCCACGGCGGAAAAGCATACTTCACCGATGAACCATTCGAACGCATGCTCCGTGACGCCCGCATTAACACGATCGGGGAAGGCGCGAATGACGTGTTGCGTGTCTTCTCGGCGGCGGTGGGAATGCGTGATGTGGGACTTCACCTGGAAAGCGTGCTTGAGGCAATCAAGTATCCGCTCGGTAACTTTGGTCGGTTAGGACGATTCATCGGACGCAAAATTGGAAGCATCTTGGCGCCGCCCGAAGTACCCGTACGAAGCACGGAATTAGAACCGGAAGCTGTCCGATTGGCGAAAACTATTGCGAAATTCGGTCGTCAAGTCGAATGGTTATTACGCGTGCATCAACGCGAAATCGTTGATAAGCAATACTTACTTGGCCGGATTGCCGATGTAGCCATCGATCTCTACGCCAGCGCATGCGTGATAAATCGGCTTGATTTTCTCCTGCGTGACTCTCACCTTGATGATGTTACGCAGCGATTCCAACTGGCGACCGGTCGCTATTTCCTACAAACGGCCGAGCGACGGATTCAACACAACTTACGCGGATTACGAGACAATGACGACCAAGCGACGACCGACCTGGCCAACCGTGTACTCCAAATGGCTTAAGACGATCGGCGCTGGCTCGCGACGCTAGGGTTGTTTCTTTTGGGCGAATAGCCAAACGTAGAACTCGGGGTTCGCGTACGTAGGACTCCATGAGTTATGACCGACCCCGGCATATTCCGTGTACTTTGGTTCTCCCCCTGCAGCTTCGAGGGCTTCAATCATTTCCCGTGAGCGTTGAGGTTTGACGGCCGTATCTTCGTCCCCGTGAAATGCCCAAATTGGGAGTTTCGCGATACGGTTGGCAAAAGCCGGGTCGCCCCCACCGCAAACCGGTGCCGCCGCGGCAAACAGATTCGGATGTCGTTGAATCGCATCCCAGGCGCCATACCCGCCCATCGAGAGACCCGTGATGTAAAGACGATCGCCGTCAATCGAAAATTCCTTGCGCAGCTGCTCGATCAATTCAAGGACGAGGCGCATCGCATTGGCCGGCTTTTCGGGCATAGAATGACTTGAAAGCGTCCAGTCAACATTGACCCATTTTTCCTCAGAAGGACACTGCGGCGCGACAACAAAGCAAGGATACTTCTCGCGCAGTTGAGGAGCAGCAAAATCCTCCATACCCCACTTGAGTTGTGCTTCGTTATCGCTGCCCCGTTCTCCCGCACCGTGCAAGAAGACCACGAGGGGATACTTTTGAGCCGGGTCATATTTGCTGGGGCGCATTAGGCGGTAGGGCGAATTATCGCCCTGCGCATCGACACAAGTACGTGCTTCGTACATCTTCGTCCACTCGCCAGCGTGTGCGATCGCGGCGTTTAGATAAAAGGCAAAGAAGCCTAACCAAACAACATGCGTTCTGCGCGACATACCATTGGTTCCAAAGTGGGGAGAGCGCGTTGTCGCGTTTTGGTGTAGCAATGTGTGACGATAATTCACACATTCGGTCGCGCCAAGCGTGGCGACCACTTGTACTTGTGTTCGCCGCAGGCATACACCGAGCATCCCCCAAAATAACGCCAGCAGTCGCGGTGATGGGGAGTGTCGCAAACCCGGCAATAAACAACCTCCCCGCCTTCGAGCGAGTCTCCACAGACCTTGCAAACGGCTCCGACCGTCGCTTGCATAACTTCTTCACCAAAGTCAATCCCCGGCGCGAACGACGCAACCGCTAGTTCGTGCAACTCAAGCGATTGTTCGATCCAAAGCCGCAAGACGCGGTCGGTGCGCATGACACCGCGTCGGGTAATCGTGAGCGAACCTTGGCGAAATCGCACTTGCACGTCATTTCCACCTTGGAAGTAACGCAACCGGTCGATCTGCATCTGAACGTATCGTGTAAGAAGTTGGCGGGCTGCACGTGGATCGTCGGTGATCACCTCATAATTTAAGTCAAACTGCGGGGTTTCCGTTAATGGTTTTCTGGTTCCGAATAGGTAAGCCACACGCGACCAAAACTGGGCCGGAACGATCTCGCAGGTCGTGGATAAAACTGCCCGAGACTCGCCATCAATCGGGATGCCCGGGCTGCAAACATATACGGGATTAGGAGCTTCATGAATTACGACTTGCGTTGATGCCGTCCCCAAAATACCAAGCGACCGCACCAAGCGAACGGTAACCGTAGTATCACGTCGGACCAGATGGAGCGTCGGAGGCGTCCAAATGCCGCCCGTGATGACGTTCCCTTGTAACGAATTGGCCGCTTGGCGCCACGACGCCACCAAACTAGCATTGCGCGCAATCGCAACGACCACGTTTAACGCGGCGACCACAACTGACAGAAAGAAGATAATGGTTAGCCACTTTTCCACAGGTCGCATGCATTCCTTTGACTGAGTCGTTCGCCAGTATTCTACCAAGCTGGTCAAACGCCGCGCGACGTATACCGCTTTTCACCGCAACCAAACGTCGAACAACCGCCGAAGTACACCCAACAATCTTCATGGTGAGGCGTGTGGCAACGTCGGCAATGGACCAGCTCTTCGGAAATTCCTTCGCCACAAATCTGGCAGATCACATCCTCCGCCGAAGACGCTGACACGGTAGAAATGATCTCGATTCCGGATGTATTCTCTGACGTAGCGCGGTCATGTAGGTCGAGCGCCGCCTCGATAAACGCCGTCAGTTCCGGCTCACTACGCAGAAGCCCTTCCTTCTTGACTCGCATTCGTCCACCACCGATCGCGACGTAAACATCGTCGGTGTCATGAAGGCGGCGCAGGCGATAGATTGAGGCCTGAACATCTGGAGTCAGTAAATCCCGGAGTGAACCAACGGAGTTGCCGCTAATGATGAAGTCTTTGTCAAAGGCGGGGGAGCCGATCTCCACATCGAGCATGCCCATCATTTTTCCCACCCGCGAGGCGAATCGCTCGGGGTAGATCTCGCAGCGCGTGTGCATATCGGGCCACGAAATACTTAATTGCGTGTAATGAACGGAATGTTTTCCTCCCGTAGACTGATAATCAACCAATACCGATGCGCCATGCCATTCGAAGCGAATTTGGGATCCGCCGAACATTCCACCTTGAAAAGCTCGGCCATTAAACCGACGTGCAATGCGCTGGAATGTCCCATCCCGCTGAGCCGTAGCCCGGGAATGGTGATACATCATCAGGAAAATAATTCCTGCGATGATAATGAGCCAAAGCAACGAAAAGACATCTTCCACAACATTAGTCCAAGGTGGTCGAGGTTTCCGACGACGGGGGGCTGACCAACGGCATGGCGACGCGTGGTATGACGAATTCCGGTTCGCGGCAGCCGTATGTCGAACACGCGCCGTAGTACATCCAGCAATCGCGATGATGCGGTGTTTTGCAGCGGCGGCACAACACGACGTCTTCCGTCAAACCTTCGCCACATACCTTGCAAATACAGTCCTCGATGGACTCGACCGTTTGATGCTGCAAGAACTCGATGCTTTGCGATCGCGACAACAACGCCTGATCGTATAACTCAAGCGAGAGCTTCACCAACTCGCCAACGTGCTCAACCACACCATGCTTGGGGAACTCTTTCCGCACTAACATCTGACCTTGGCTAACCGAGACGCCGACATCGTCGTTCCCCAGCAGAAATCGAATGCGACTCATTTGAAGGTGCACGCCATCGCTAAAGAAACGTCTTGTCTCGTAGTCAGGCTCGCCTCGCAGCACGTATTCGGATTCCATCGCCCCCGTTTGGCCAACCGACGATGACCGTGTATTCCGATAGTAATCGTTTACTTGCGTCCGCCGTGGAAGCGCTTCACACTTTAATTCCCTATCGGGATAACTGATTTGAACCCGGAGATACGTTCGCCGCGGTCGCCCACTGTTGATCGCATCAACCAGGACAATTGCGCCTCCGTAATAGAATCGCACGTTGGGGCGCCCAAACCAACCGCCGGATTGGTAGTGTCCGTTAAAGCGTCGCGCCAGGATCGAAAAGGCGCGGCGCCAGCGATTGGCGCCTGGGCGCCCTTGCGACGCGATGCTCATCGTCACGCCTAAGACCATGAGCATAAAGAGAAAAAACGCCACACATTCCATGCTATTCAATATACAAAATGTCTTCGCCGCCGTCGCTTGAATCTTCTCGTACCGCGTTTGACGTCGCGGTTTCGTCGCCTATGTACAAAATCTCGCCTTGGTCAATGACTACCGGTCGAATCGCCCGTTGTGCACCACGTCGCTCATAGCGAATCACGTTAGGGTTGACGGCTCGCACCCGGTCACGCAAGGCGCGTTCGTCGGTCGGCAATTCCACGGATTTCTGATCTTTGTACCAATTGCGAGCCGTATAATTAACGGCCCGATCCATATCGATATATTCTAGCCGTGTCGCGTCCCACAATCGTTCGCAAACCTCATCGAGCGTGATGCTTGACTGCCAAGGTAGACCTACATCACGCAGGTTGATGAATCCGCTAAACGAGATATTGGGATGAAAGATCGAAGTAATCCACCGCACATCAGGAGGCCGATCGGGATACGAATAGGGCAGCCGGAGGTCGCAGCGATGTAGCTCTAAATACTCGACTTCTATCCCTACGCCGGGATCCCGCTTGATGCTCTTTCCGCGAAATATCAGCGTATAACGATCGGGCGGATGTCCGCTGGCTTCAAAGTCAAAAATAGAGCTATCCCGCTTCAGAGACTCTAACGCCTCCAAATCGGCCTGTAGGCGCGCGTTGCGGGCGGAATCGGACACGGCAAACTCCTCATTGCGCTTTACAAACGAACCAGTTCGGACACCGCGCGCGACGGTCAACAGATAAGCTCGCGTTAGCTCGCGCTAGGTCCGCCTGAAGGGTTATTCGGCGGCGGATTCTTTTCCTCGGAAAACATTTCCTCGTCGTCACGCCGGCCAAACGTAAAGACCAACGCACCGCCCACAATCAAAAGCAACGCAGCAGCAACGCCGATCGCGGCGTACCACGTCCAATTGCGTTCTGTTTTGCCTTCGGCGGTATCTTCTTTTTCCGATTTTGCCTTTGGCTCATATTTTTCCAGACGCTTTTCGGTGTCGGAAAGCAACGCGGTAAGGCGTTCATTACGGTCGAGATATCGTCGATTGTCAGACTCGAGCCGCGCGATCCTACCCTGGAGATCAGCTTTGTCCTGCTTGCGTGTGGTTTGCTCGCGCCGTAAGGCCGCCTCGGCCTCCCGCACGCGAGAACCTTTATCAAGCACTGAACTTTCCAGTTCGGCGACGCGTTGCCGTTCCTCCATCAACGATGTGACAAGACCTTGGGGCGCTACGTTAACTTCGCCCAGCACTTGGTCAAGGACTGCGCGCTGCGCATCAAGCCGTGCTTGTTCTGAACGGATGGCCGCAATGTCGGCCAAGCGTTCCTCGATCGCTTGTAGTTGTTTGTCCCGCGCCGTTGCTGACTCAGCGTCGCTCAGCGGCGCTAAAGTTTTCCAAGCGACCAACGCGAGGAAACAAAACTGCACCGTCAGCATGGCCATGATCGCCGGCGCTTGCCACGCGCCGCGGCTATCGGAAATGTTGACCACCGGCGCGGGGTAAGGACCAGAATGCCCACCAAACCGAGGATCGTGAGCCATTGTTGCTTCGCCCTCCAATCGAGCCGCGTAGTATTCCAATTCCTGGGCGCGAAACCTTGAGCCGATTAAGTAAAAACCGTTGGTGCGTCGCGTACGTTGGGACGGGTTGTTCGTCCATTGAAAAAAGCCGCGATCATCACGACATGGGTCGATCACTAACGCGACATCCAACGGTTTGTTAAAAAAATTGTCGCAAATGAACATATCCATTCCCGACAAAAACACACCCCAATCTGGATGTGTGTGATACCAGCCCACCATTTGCAGTTCTTCGGGAAACTCGTCCCGTTCGCGCGTGATTTGGCTCCAGGTGTCGTGCGTGAACTTGAAGCTGCCCTTCGTGCTTTCGTAGTGTTGGGCGCGTAAACTGTCGGTCACAATTACAAACGGACGACCGTCTTCATCCACATACTGGCCTCCAAGCAGTACGCCGCCTAATTCAACACCCGTGTTCGATTGTGCGTGGGACTCCATGTCTCGCATCGCATCGACGTCGACGTATACGCGCAGATCTTCCTCATCCGGCGAGAAAACCGGCACGACGGCGAAATGCTTGTTCTCATCGGGGCGGCGTTGAGTTTGCCGCTCGACTTGCTGAACATCGCCGAACGAGATTTCGTCGGATTCGCTAGAAGAAGTCATGTCGGCAAGCGGGCTGGCTGGCAGCCGCGCAAAGGTATTAAACGCGTTGAGCGTGCAAGTGTTAACTAGAGCGCGCGGTCGCCCCCCAGCAAAAACACTTGTTCGCTTTGATCAGTGGTCACACGAACTATGTCGTAGGGTGGTATGCCTAGCTCTCGAAGTTTCCTACCGGCCAAGGATGAGTTTTCTTCAATGGTGTGCTCTAACGTCGGTCGCGCCATTTTCCCGCACTGTGGACACTGGGCTTCTTTCATACCTACCAGTTGCAACGGCCGAAAGACTTCCTGGCTATTCCCACATTCGGTGCAGTCCAACGAAACCACGAGGTCGCGGTCGAGCGAAAGCCTCATGTTGGTTTGATCGTCTACGAGCGCATGCGCCGTGGCGAATAAATCTTGCGCCGTATTCCCGTTAGCCGTTAGCGGAACTTCCATCGGATCGGGGTAGGTTTCGTGGCTCAGACAGTCTTCACGGCGCTGATAGTCCGTCTTATAGAAGTTATTCGCCAATCCGTTGTACACCATCGCCTGTCCCGAGGAGACCGGCATTGAATGCAGCAACTTGAGCGCTTCTTGCGTTTGCAATCCCGCGATCATCGAGGAAATGGTTGGCGCGGTCGGCACTTTGCCAGCTTGAATATCCTCCTGACGCAATAATGGGCAGCTATACCGCAAGTTGATGAGATGATAGTCATTCTCCGTCATGGCGCATTCGTAACAAGCGCCATCGGGTGGAGCGAACACCTTGACCACGCCATTGATTTCTTGAATGCCCCCGTCGATCCAAGGAGTATTCACTTTCCAACACTGTCGATTCACCCATAGGCGGGCCTCGCGATTGTCGAGGCAGCCGATCACCACATCGGCGTCGCGAAACAAACCCAATCCTACATCGGTGATGATATTGGCCGGGAGAGCGTGAATCTTAAGTGCCGGATTGAGATCGGCCAGCGCTTCCGCGGCTGCGACCGCCTTCGATCGGCCTTGATCGCGCGCGCGAAATAAAACGGAACGAGTCAGGTTGGAAGCCTCGATCTCGTCAAAATCGACAATATAGACCGAGCCAACTCCCAGGAGCGCGAGGTTTTTCAGCACTTCGTTGCCCAGCGCTCCAGCTCCGACGACGAGGATCTTCGCCCGCGATAGTTTTTCCTGGTCCCACCAGGCGATGAGGCGAAAGCGTGCATAGCGGTCGTCATCATCAATGAACAAAACGTCGTCGGCCATGAGCGGAGCTTTCCAGCTAGGAATCGATACCTGTATCTAGCTACCTTTTGCACTGGGCAGGGGCTTGCCGTGTGCGGGGTATTGTAGCACTCGCTCCGCTATTTTGCTGCTGGTTGCCCCCAAACGCAAATAAAACCACAGTTTTCAATTTCATCGCTGCGCCATTGGAAGAAACCGAATTCCTGGCGCCGCGGATCGACCACCATCGCCACTTGCCATATCTCGCTAAAGTAATTGCGATGGATGAATTTGTCGTGTTCTGACAAAAAGATGCCAAAATTGGGATGCGTATGATGCCATCCCACAACCATGTCTTGAGGGTAACGACGGTCGCGCTCGCGATGCATGGCCGACCATGTTTCGTGCGTAAAGGTCAAGGAGCTTGCTTTCGAGCGCGCGTCGACCGCCGGAAGGAAATGTCGAATTTCGAGGTAAGGACGCTGATCTTCAAACACTCCGCCAAGTAAGAACCCACCAAGCTCGCGCGTCAGATCCGCTTCTGAGTAATCGAGAATCTCCTCAAGGACTGACTCGTACAGAAAAATCGGATAGGCGTCGTCGTGGATGGTGCCAATAACCTTTCCTTGCGAACGGTCTTGCCGAGCAGGTGCCGGTTTGGAAATAGGATGCAGCATGGATTAAAAATCCGGAGCAATAGCCACGTGACGAACCAATGCCCGGCGCCGCTAGAGAAGCGAGCGCTATTCGATGAAAAATATCTCGGAGTCTCCTGACTCAATCACCTCGGCCTCGATAATTTCTCCGCTGTCCAAAAATACAACTTCCGCGGCCATCGCAGGCCGCTGACTGGCCGTCATAGCAGGGCGCGTTGGGAGTTCGGGCGAAGTGGAAGGTCGATTCACCGAATCGCGCGCCAGTTTGTCGCGCAGGGGACGCGAGTCGAGCGGCAAACGGAACTCATTTTGTGTCTTTGCCCACAACGCGGCCTCGCGATTGTAGGGACTATCAACGTCGTAGTTTGCGTAGCGAATCATATCCCATAGCATCACACATAATTCATCCAGGTTCAGGCTTGGCACCCAGTGCGTACCATACCCGCCCAGACAAACAACGCCGCCGCCGGAAATATTCGGATGAAAGATTGGGGTTTTCCATTGAAGCTCTGGCATCATGCGCGGATAGGAAGCCCCGAGTTTGATGCTGACTTCGTGGAGATCGCGCATGGCCAGCCGCCCTCCTCCCGGTGGACGCCAAATGCCTTTGCCATGAAACCGTACAACATACGATTCGGCGGGGTCTCCGAACGGCGTAAAGTCCAAAATGGTGCTTTCGGCGTGGAGTTTTTCCAATGAATTACGGTCTGTGCGCAGGCGGCGAGTGCGAGGCGAGTCGCGTCTGACCATGCGTGACAATCCTTGCAAAATGGGGAACGGCGCGGAACAAAAGGCCGATTAGCCTGCGACGATCTCCGGATAAATGATCAAATGGTCCCCATCTTTGACCCGTCCTTCGACCAGGGTCTGATCTTCACGTAGCCGCTTACCCCCCTCCTTATGGTCAAGGCTATAGCTCATCGGTTGACCGTCCGGTCCCATGACCGGCAGATTCATTTTCGTGATGATGTTCGGTAGAATTCGCTTCACGGTGACACTGTCGGCAATCACCGCCTCAACGCTTTTCGCGCCGGTTTGGTCCAGAAAGGTGACCCGCGTACCACGACGTTCTTGCTCGGCCATCGCGCGTTTCCCGAAAAGTAAATAAGGGCAAGACCACTAGAGACAGCGTGCGCACAACCCCGGCGCATGTTCGTCTGAAAAGGTATTCGCTGCGAACTCCCCAATCTTAGCCGAATTTGCGGAGGATTCCAAGCAATTCCAGTCTCTCGTAACCTCAAGAGACATTCCGACTTGCGACGTACTCCTCGCGCAATATGCCACAGGCAACAAGGTCTTCGAACTCTCCCCACTTTTTGACGTGTCGCCGGAGTACCCCCTCCCGCCGCATACCGAGTTTCTCAATTACTCGGCCGGAAGCTGAATTTCTCTCAAAATAGTGCGCAACCAAACGGTTTAGCCGCAAGACCTCAAACCCATACCGAACAATTTCCTGGGCGGCTTCCGTGCAGTAACCCTTTCCCCAGTAAGGAACGCCAATCCAATACCCGATTTCTGCTCGCTCATGGATCGCGGCGATCTCTAGTCCGATCGCACCGATTAGTTCGCCACGCTCGGAAAGCTCGATGGCTAACGGAATTGCTTTGCCTTGGAGGATCAATTGCTCATGCGAATCAATCCATGCCCGCGCCATCCCCTCCTGATAGGGATGCGGAATTCGTAAAGTGGTCGAAGCAATGTCACGATGTCCCGCTAACGCGGCGACGACCGAAGCGTCATCGCGATTAAACGGGCGCAAATGCAATCGCGCCGTCGATAGCCGAGGAGGATAAGTCTGTTTCATCAACTAACGCTGGTGAAAATTCGCCGATCGTGAAAACTCGTTCAAGGCGCCAGCAAATGGACACATGCAGGAAGTGAAAAGTTCGCGATTGAGTCTCGTTCAAACTTGCGAGCGATTTGGCGTTCATTCCTGCGAGATGATTCGCAGTTCGAGCTGACCTAACACCCGAAACACAGGCAAAAACGCGGCGTAAGGTCCAGCTCCTTTTAAATTCGAATGTGCGAGCTTTAGGTGCCCAGCGCCAATACCACCGTGTCCGAGTGTTCCATCCAGTGCAATCCAGCGATCATTAACCCACACTTCCGTCCACATGTGGTAGGCGAATCCCGGCGACTGTTGCTGCGGAAAATAGACAAGTCCCATCGCGGCACGAGCGGGAATCTTCCTGGCCCGGCACAGCGCCGCCAACAAGACGGCGTGTTCCGTGCAATCACCTTCGCGCGACTGCGCCACTTCCGCCGCCGTGGCAAATGCTTGGCTAAAGTTCTTCTTGGCGATCGCCTGATGGACGAGCTGCTCAAGCGCCAATGCAATCTTCCAAGAGTCTGTTTCATCCGCGGCCACCGAGGCGGCCATTTTCTTGATGCGCACATCATCGCTCTGAATCAAACTGTTCGGTGCCAAATCATCGTCGGTTGGCGGCTGCGAGAGCGCATTCTCGTCCAAGTTTGTATGGGGACGAATGGCTCTTACAATGACCTCTGCCTCCTGCTCATCCAAAGGGCGGACGGACTGAGCTGCGTCCGAAACAAACGCTTCGCTTGGATTTCCATGCGTTAACCGCGCCCGGTAAACAACTCGCTGCGACTTGTGCCCTTGATCAAGTGGGACGTCGACGCGAACCGTGATGTCGTCAAACAGGTCGTACTTGACTTCGGAATTCTTGCTTCGCGCCAGTTCCTCGCTTGCGCGATACGACGTTTGCTGAAGGTTAGGGAGATACGTTTTCCAGGTTTCGCCGCTTTCGTCTGCCCAAATCGTCAGATCGATGGGAACTCCTGCAACGGTCATTCGGCCATCAATGTGCAACAAGCGCTGCGACCCCAAGATAAGTTGTGTTTCCTCGTAATCGCGCGCAGTAAGTCGAATCTCGCCCAACTGATTCACGAGTGGCTGCAGCGCCTGGAGATTGCGCGTCTCGCCCGGTTTCATTGGTTTCCGTAGCAACGATTGATCGGCGGCGAAAAACCCAGCCCAGTCTGCTCGCCAGGGAATCGCGTCCCTTATCACCTTCCCGGCTGTTTCGGTTTCGATTGCGAGCTTTCCATCCCTCGTGACTTCGCCGCGCGAAACCGTCTCGACCGGTCCCAAGTTCGCGCGCGACTCAAATCGAACAAGTTCACCCGTGTTGGACTCAATGCTTATCAATGCGACGCGCTGAGTCACGGTCGACCCGCCTCGGTTCATCGTCATCTCTTCTTCGCTTTGATATTGAACCAGTTCGTCGTCAAGCGGGACTGCCTTGAAGTGGCCGAAACCAACTTTCACGTCTTGAATGTAATGAACCTGCCACGTTTCGCGCGGGTGCTTCCCTGGCGCCCCCGAAGCGGTTGAGGGGGATCCAGCCCCTTCGCCGGAATCGGGTCCGGGGGTTGGCGGTGAGTCATACTCCGGTGTATCGCGAGAAGAGGTTGACGACGGCTGAGCATCCGACGTTGCGGTCGAGTTGCAGCCCGCCAATGCGACAAAAGCAGCAAAGGTCAGCAACGCGAAAGACCGTTGAGCGATTCGTGCCCCCATTTTCGTTCCAGACGTTCCCAGTCGCATCATTGGTCCTTCCATTTTTCTCCATACAATTCAAACGCTTGCACGCCAGTATATCAAATGAATTAACGAGAGTGCGGAAAGACCGATTGATCGTAACGAAGCGATTGTCGGACCAGCGTTATTTTCTCCATGGAGCCATATCCATCCGTGCGAATTTGCGTGAGATCGCCATTCCAAAACGTGACCTACGATTGCGTAGAACTTCCTTGAGCGAGGGAGCTTCCCAAGCGCCTCGCCGACGCATACTAGATTATCACGCTCATGGGTTTTCTTAAGAAATTCTTTCGAAATGTGTTTCACGACGAGCTGCAAACCGTCAGCGCCGCCAGTAGCTTTGAGCAATTAACGCCCGAAGCCTTGGAAACACACTTAAAGGTGGCGCGCTATGGCGAATTCACCTTGACCGATGCGATTCGGCCGTCGTACGACCTGAAAGTACAGCCTCGCCAAGGGTATCGGCACGACCTGTACCGCGACGAAGCCTCGGGCAACAATGTCCCCGTGATTATGGCGGCCGCCTCGGCGGAGGTGCTATTCGACGTGTTTCTCGAACTTATCGAACCACTGGGGCGCGAGGTGGACGTTGTCTTGGAAACGAGCCACCATCACGGTGGGGGCCACCATGTCGACTTATATCGAGAAAGCATCGATATGCCCGTGCTGAAAAGCACGCTCTTGGACTATGAAGACCTGTTGCTCAATGATGGTTGCATGGGCATAGCGGTCTTAAATCCTAATCGTCCGCAAGAAGTGCAGTTCGACGAGCACAAGTTATTGATTGTTTACGGAAGCCCGCTCGAACGCTTCGAAGCGATATTGGAAAAGCGCGGCCTCTCGTGCAACGAGCAACTTCGGTTCATCACCGAAGCCGAGCACGTCCATTCGTCGAATGAGCGATTTTTCGGCGAGTTCGATCAACTCAAAACTCGCTTAGGAATGGATCTGGAGTACGAATTGCACTAAGCGCCTTCGAGTGTCGCGTCGGTTATCCCTGATGTTTGATGATTTCCGAAGCGCCATCGCGCTCCAAACCGCGTGCATCGACGACTTCCACGTACTTTCGTCCAATTGGGGGACTTACGCCAACGCAAAAGGCGGTCGAGGTAGTCCAAGCACTCGGAAATCGATAATTAGGCTACCCTAGGATAAAGACCGTGAGCGACCGGGCGCCATGTGCACCAATCACGAGCGATTGTTCGATATCGGCCGTCTTGCTCGGGCCAGAAATAAAAACGCCGTACCGAGGACTGTCGAATGTCAGCCGCGCGTATGCCTCGTGCATGTTATCGACGATCTCTTGTCCCCGAACGACAAGCGCCAAATGCTGCGTTAAGAAGTATACGACCCGGTGCCGAACCTGTTCGTCGGTAACCCATACCGCGGCATTCTCGGCCACGGCAAATTCGCCCGGCGCCAGCACAAAGTCCAAGTCGTGCAAGTCGTGAGGATCTTCGACCGCGGACAAAACGACATTACCGCCCGTAACACCGGTACATAGAATCAGCCGTTTGGCCGCGCTTGCCCAGGTGTCGATTTCGTTCAGACGTTGTTGGAGTTCGCCGAGGTTTTCAACAAAGACGCAACGCCCTCCAACGCTCGCCAGAACTTCAGCGAACTGCTGCTTGGGTTGATCGTACTTGATCCAATCCTGCTCCATCGATGGAGGATCCGTTGGAGGCACGTTGCAGGACCGTACCGCGGCTAATATCTCGTCTCGAGCATTCATTCAATTGCACTACCAAAGCGTATAACCGCCATCGATCACAAGAGCGGCTCCGGTCATGTATCGCGAGGCGTCGCTGGCCAGGTAAACGGCCAACGGCCCCAAATCGTCAGGGTCGCCCAAGTCACCTACGGGAATCTGCCGCCGAAACGTTTCAATTGCTTGCGGATTCACCTGCAACCAACGCTGGTTCGGCTCCGTCATAAACCCGCCGGGGCAAATCGCATTAGCCGTTACGCCGTGTTTCGCCCAGTCGGCAGCTACCGTGCGCGTAAACTGAATAACGGCCGCCTTACTCGTCTCGTAGCTTCGTCCGCCAATGTCGCGATTCACCACCATGCCGGAGATCGAGGCGATGTTAATGATCCTTCCATAATTGCGTTTCACCATAGCGCCCCCGATGATTTTGGTGCATAGGAAGGCGCTCGTGAGATTCAGATCGATCAACTCGCGCCAAGTCGCAAGCGGCATTTCGCTCGTGGGGACATCGACTCGGCGACCGCCGACATTGTTAATGAGAATGTCGAACGGTCCGTAATTCTCTAAGGCGTCGCAACAGGTTTGTTCGCAGTCTTCAGGTCGGGATACATCGCATTGAATCGTCACTGCGGTCCGCCCCATACGTCGGATAGCGTCTGCCGTCTGTTCCAAGCTTGCTTGATCGCGACCAACTAACGTGACGTCCGCTCCGGCGTCGGCCAAAGCCAGAGCCATCACGCGCCCCAGGCCGCGGCTGCCTCCGGTAATGAACAGGCGACGTCCATCGAGGCGAAATCGATCGAGTACGCTCATCAAGGCCCCAAGTTAAACTATACAAAGCATAATACGCACCAATTCGTACCTGAATCTTAGTGCGTTAACTAACGACAAATGGGTGTGCCCAGAACTTCAAGAAACGCCCGAATCCAAGCCGGATGCGCCGGCCATGCCGGAGCCGTTACGAGGTTCCCGTCAACGTGTGCGTTATCGAATTGCTCGCTGGCGTCGATATACTTTCCTCCGCACAGGTCAATCTCGGGGCGCACGGCTGGATAGGCGCTGCACTGTCGACTCCGCAAAACACCTGCCGCCGTGAGAACTTGCGCACCATGGCAAATCGCCGCAATCGGCTTGTTGGCTTGATCAAAGGTTTGCACCATCTCCAACACGCGGGGATTCAACCGGAGATACTCCGGCGCGCGTCCGCCAGGAATCACTAACGCGTCATAACCGGCAGGGTCGATCGTGTCGAAGGTCGCCGTCAATCGGAAGTTATGCCCGCGTTTCTCACTATACGTTTGGTCTCCTTCGAAGTCATGAATGGCGGTCGCGACAAACTCGCCTGACTTTTTTCCGGGGCAAACTGCATGGACGTCATGCCCCACCATAAGCAACATTTGAAAGGGGACCATCGCCTCGTAGTCTTCCACAAAGTCGCCTACGAGCATGAGGATTTTCTTTTTTTCCATACGCGCATTCCAAAAGAAAGGCAGCGCCGCAGGTGACAACGCCGAGCTTGAAGTCAACGATCTATGCATGCGAATTCACATGTGTTTTCGACGAAATTCTCGAAAGCACATGCGCCGCTGTGGTAGAACGTCGCAATCAGTTTACCGTTGCCATCGAGACGCGCGTAGGAGAGCTCAAAGAATCGGCGAGCGCCGACAAACCCTCAAGCGTAAGGCCGGGCTGCGGCTCACTCAACACCGCGGCTAATTGCGAGAAGCGCCGCTCGCTCAACATCTCAAAGAGGAATTGACTCCACCCTCCTAACTCCATCGGAATTTCTGCCGGCTCCGTCAAATCGACAGCCAGCGCGCCAGCTCCATGCGTTGTTCGGCGCTGTTCTTCGGAGTCCTCCGATAGCGCCGAGATACGAAAGGCGCGTCGAGGCGAAACTCGTAGCCCCGTGGAAAAAGACACTTCACAACGGCATTCAACGGGCAACAAATTGAGCAGGCCCGCGCAAAGCCACCGCAAGGGGCTGTTTGATTTCACGGCAATCGTGCGATGCTTGAGAGCCGCATCGACGAAGCGAGCGATGATCGTTGCACCAGGATCGCGCGCTAAGCGCGTCACGAGCGCCGCATTCAGCGCTCCGGCGGCGCCGATCAGTCCGAACGACTCGAGTCGTTCCGGCAACGCGGCGCCGATTGTGAGTCTTCCACCAGCGAGAGCGGCCTCAAGAAGTCGGAATGCGTCGTTGGCGAATCGACGAAACGTCTCCCGCGAAACCAGGAGGCTATGCGTATAAATTTGGCATCCGCCTCGACCGCTGTACTCGGCATCTAACGCAGTCGAGAGCGAGACGCAATATCGTCCGCTCGTCAAGGGATGAAAGTTTACGCTCTGCGCATGCACGCGGGTATCAAGCAACGAATCATGCGCCGGCCCCCAAACCGCCAGTTGTTTGGCTTCGTCAGCGGTTACGCCCGGACTAGCGACCGCCACTTGGTAGCCGTCCATCGCGCGGCCTCGGATCGATGTGAAGATCGCTTGATCGATCAGTGAGCCATCCATAATGCGCGAATGGAATGAACCATTGATGAAACGGGGCGTTAACCGAGCAATTGCCTGCGCCCGCACAACATGTCTACTTAAACTGGCTTACCAGCCACAAAAACGGCTCGACGACACCGCGAGGCTCAATGCGTAACGGCGTGAGCAGTTTCCCGCCCAAGTCGCGGCGATAAACACACGTTCCGGCGACTCCGGCGGCGAAAAATCGACTTCGACGAAAGCGTTCTCGGCAATGTTGCCAAAGACCAGGAGAGTTTCGCCGCGCAAAATCCTCGGGATTCGCAAATCCGTCGTCACACTGATCGGCCTTGGTGAATACCACCGCAAGCGGACGATTGCCCCAGCCGCGACGCCGATCGTTCTCCAACTCGGAGAGATAACTTAAGATCTTCATCGTTTGCAGGTCTTGCTGTTGGTCGCCGCAGTTCAAGCGTTCGGCGTCGACAAGCAGCATCGCGCCCACACAACGAGTGAGGAACGCACGAATCACGGGATACGCGTGCGGATGGTTGATTTCTTCTAGGATCGCCTCACCAGCCATGTCGGGCATGATCAACTCGAGCGTATTGCGGCGCCCCTTAACATGAGCCTGATAATGCATCCAGTTCCACCGGTCCGGTTCGCTCGGCGTTTTCGCAGGAAACTCGCATTGCGAGAGGGCGGCCATCGTCGCTTGTTGTAAGGTGATCGAAAACGCCCCGCGCGCCAGCAATTGCAAATCCTGATTCGGACGGGACAGCATGTCGGCCAGCATGCCTAGATAGACGGTTTTACCGGCTCCTGCCGACCCCACCACCGACAGCATCAGCGGCTGCACCTTCTGAGTTTTCGACTGATGGGCCAAGGCCATTGGAGCATGGCAATGACGGCACATTTCCGCGTCGAATGTATTTCCCTCGCCACAAATGTAACAAGGCGCTTGCACGGCGTACTGCGCTAAGCGATACGAGTCGAGTGGCAACACAGCATTGGGGTTCATCACAGTTACTCCCGTACGGCTAAGACTTCGTCCTTGGCTCGCGATTCTTCGGTCTCGCGACACTCCCAGGTGGTGCATAACTCGCGAGCGCTCACCACACATCGGAAACCAATATTGTGCTTCCGCGCAAGCGGCGCTTCGCCACTTTGGAACTGACATGCGGCATGATTGCTGAAGTACGTGTCAAATGCGCCGCCGCGAAGGCTCTTGAGCGCTCGCGGAAGCTCCAGGCGCGCCGGCGGCGCGCTCCACGTGGTAAAGTTATTGGCCGTCCATTCCCACACATTGCCCACGAGTTGATATGCCTGACCGACACTGGCGCCGGCAGGAAATGCATCGACAGGCACGGTATCGCCTAACCCGGTCCCCCATAGGTTCGCCCGATCATGATCCATGGCGTCGCCCCAGGGGAACTTTCGTTGAGTCGGGCGACCTTCGCTGACCGGGATCGGCCAACTGGCGGCGCGAACCCACTCGGCGTCACTTGGCAGGCGTTTGCCCGCCCAACGCGCATAAGCGGCCGCCTCGTACCAGCAAACACCAACCACGGGGTGATTCAATTTGTTTGCAGGAGGTTCGCCATTGCGCCAGAAACGCGGTCCTGGCTCGCCCGTTTGATCGACGAACTCCAGCACGCCCGGCCAAATTTCTTCATCCCACAACGCCATGTCTTCGTAGCCGCCCGCTTCGACAAACCGTTGGTAGTGGGCATTCGTAACCGCGAACCGATCGAGATAAAACGCCTCGACACGGACGAGCCGCGTAGCGCTCGCTTGATCTTCGTCGCTTCGCCAGCCTTCGACGACGACGGCTCCCTCCGGCGCCAACGCAGTCTGATCGAACAAGGCTTCACTGGCGGCCTCAAACTGCCTTTGATTAAGACTCTCCGCTATCTGACGGCGCAACAGGAGCGTATAGCGGTTTTGCGCGAGCATTTGCAAAACCAAGGGATCCATTTCGTCCGGTGGATCACTGGGTTTGAACGCAGGGCGCGTCAACGCGAGCGACTCGCGCACGACGCGACCGGAGGTGTTCGTTGACACGCGGCGCGTGGGCGAGAATAATCGCAACACCGTTGATGAAAGCCAGACGCGGCATGGACCCAAGGCCTGCATCGTTCTTCCCCTCACTATTTGCGTTTGCGCCGTTTGGCGACGTCGCGTTGAAGTTGTGCAAATTGCGCCATGACCGAGCTGACAACAGGGTCGGCGGCGGGCGCCGACGTGGACGCTGGCTCCACGTCATGCGGCTCGGACGCAACACTCTCGCCCAAGCCACCCGCATGCGGCCATGCTTCGAGGATCTCGGCCTGCCGTTCAACGAATTGTCGTAACAGTTGGACTTCGTCGACTAACTGAGCATTCTGTTCACGGTGTTCGGTTTGCCGCGCCAAGAGTTCTTCGTGAAGGTCCGCATAGCGGGCGCGCACTTGCTCCAGTTCGGCCGTCAACGCCGCACGTTCCTGCTGCAAGATTGATACACGATCATCATCCTTCGCCTCAGACGCGCCTCCGACGACGGCGCGTTGCTGCTCAAGATTGTTTCCGAAGCGTTCCATTTCAGCGACCAATTGGGACCATTGCGGCGCCTGCGAGCGCAACCCCTCGACTTCTGTACGCAGACGATCGCATTGGGTGACCAGCCCGTCGCGTTCCGCACCCAAGGCGAGGCGTTCCGTCTGAAGTGCATCGCGTTCGGCGCGCAGTGCATCGCGTTCGGCCGCAATGGCGTCCCGGTCAGTGCGAATCGTATCTCGTTCGCTGGCAAGATGCTGCGCTTCGGCGCGAAATTGTGCAAGTTCACCAAAAGAATTCTCAGGAACGGGCGCCTCGTCCATTCCTTGCTTCATTTGTTCCAACAGTGCTAGGGCGTCCGATAGGCGCCGTTCCTGTTGTTCAAAGGATGCCGCCAAAACATAGTTTTCTTCGCGCTGCTGCTGGAGTTCGACGTAACGGGCCTCATTTTCAGCACGTCGTCGCTCCAATTCGGCGGCCCGTTGCGAAAGTTCGGCGCGTAGTCGCTCCAGTTCGGCAAACAATGAATCGACGAGTTCGTCAATCGCGGCATATTCAGCGCCGAAAGCCGCCAAGGTCTCCTCGATTGGCTCCCAGGGGAGCAGGGCGGCGCGGTTCGTCATAATCGCAAGCAGCGTACCCCCGCGCACGCGCGGAAAAAGGAAATTGCATATGATAAGATGCAAAACGGGAGTGACATGACGGGGCTGCAATGTCACTGCCATCCCAAGCGTAGGTCACGATTCGAAGAGCGGCAAATGCCACCCGCCGAAACCATTTTGAACGCTCCCTCCGACTTGCAATTCATGGCCAGAGCCTTGGAGTTGGCCGGTCGCGGACAAGGCCGCGTCGAACCGAACCCTATGGTGGGCTGCGTGATAGCCCGTGAGGGCCATCTCGTCGCCGAGGGGTGGCACCAGAGCTTTGGCGGCCCGCATGCGGAAATTGAGGCCTTGAGCCAGGCGGGTTGCCAGGCGGCTGGCAGCACGATGTATGTGACATTGGAACCCTGCTGTCACTATGGTAAGACGCCGCCCTGCACCGACGCCATCATTCGCGCAAAGATTAAACGTGTTGTCATCGCACAACGAGACCCCTTTCCCCTGGTTGACGGCGGCGGGCTAACCCGCTTGCGCGAGGCTGGAGTAGAAGTGCAGGTCGGACTGCTGGAAGGTCAAGCCCGCGAACTCAACAGTCCGTACCTCAAACTGATCGAATGCGGTCGTCCCTGGGTCGTCGCCAAATGGGCAATCACACTCGACGGGAAAATCGCCACGCATACCGGACACAGCCAATGGATTTCTGGCGAGTCGTCGCGCGCGATCGTCCACCAGATTCGTGGGCGCATGGATGCTATCGTGGTCGGCGTCGAAACCGTGAATCGCGATGATCCGCAATTGACAGCGCGCCCTCCCGGACCACGAACTGCGGCTCGCGTCGTGTTGGATTCGGAAGGTTCAACACCTCTTTCGAGCCAGTTGGTGCAATCGGCAAAGGAAACGCCTGTGATTATTGCGACGAGTCAGTCCGCGCCCACCTCACGTTTGCAGCCGCTACGCGACGCTGGTTGCGAGGTCGTGCCGCTGGAGGGAGCGTCACATGCCCAACGACTTAAGCAGTTGCTTGACGTTCTTGGAATTCGACGGATGACGAATATCCTTGTCGAAGGTGGGGCTCGCGTGCTCGGTTCGCTTTGGGACATGCGCGCGATCGACGAAGTCCATGTCTTCGTCGCCACCAAGCTCGTTGGCGGAGGAGGCGCACCTTCAGCGTTAGCGGGTGTCGGTTGCGAAGAAGTTCCGGTCGCATCCACCTTGCAAAGTTATCAAGTTGAGCGGTGCGATGACGACATCTACATTCGCGGGCGGTTAAAGAACGGCTTCACAGCACGCCCTCGCGACCATGGCTAGTGAACGAACCTCGGCATGACGTGGCTTCTGGAATCCCTGCATGGAATTGTTGGCTCGTGGCATTGTTTGCCGCGCCTCGTGCGATTTGGCAAACAAGAATTTGCAGTCGCATGGTTCGCTCGTTACCATAGCGGCGTTCTTGATCCATCAATTCCCGCCGCTATGAGGAAGTAACGATGAAGCAGAAATCGACGTGCTGGGTTGGCCTTTTAACTATGTTTTTGTCGGTGTGCGCCATGTCAAACGCCTCGAGCCAAACGCCCAAGACCCTCGGAGAAATCGTCAGCAAAGATCCTGCCTTCGAAAAATTGGTTCCGAATGGCACGAAGATCGAAGTGTTAGCCGATGGATTCGATTGGAGCGAGGGTCCGGTTTGGATACCCAGCAATCAGCATTTGCTATTTTCGGACATTCCGCGAAATCACATCGTCCGCTGGAAGGAGGATCAGGGGACGAGCATCTTCTTAGAGCGTATCGGCTACACCGGAAACGCTCCGTTCACGGGCCCAGAGCCGGGAACCAACGGATTAACCTTAGATGCCGAAGGGCGCTTAGTGGCTTGCTGCCACGGTGACCGCGTCGTGAAACGCATTGAAAAGGACGGCTCCATCGTCATACTCGCCGACAAATTCGAAGGTAAACGCTTGAATAGCCCGAACGATTTGGTTTATCACTCGAACGGCAGCCTGTACTTCACCGATCCTCCCTATGGCTTGCCTCAGCGCGAGAACGACCCAGGTCGAGAACTAGACTGGTTTGGCGTGTATCGGCTTGATCCACCAGCCAATGGCGCGAAGCAGGGCAAACTCACGCTCCTCACCAAAGAAATGACGCGCCCCAATGGAATCGCATTATCGCCCGATGAAAAAACACTTTACGTGGCGCAATCCGATCCCGCAGCCGCCATCTGGAAAGCATTTCCGGTGAATGAAGACGGTACATTGGGCAAAAGCCGCTTGCTGTATGATGCGACTGACGCCGTCGGTAAACGCCCCGGTTTGCCCGATGGCTTGAAGGTTGATCAAGATGGCCACATTTGGGCGACGGGTCCGGGCGGCATTTACGTGTTTACACCCGAAGGTAAGTTGCTGGGCAATTTGTGGACCAATGAGCGAACCGCCAATTGCGCGTTCGGCGCCGACGGCAGCACACTCTACATCACTGCCGACGATTATCTTTGTCGCGTGACCACCAACGCGCGCGGGACGAATTATTCGCGGGCTCCCTACGCCAAGTAGACGTCTGCGGTTCACGCGTCGATACGACGTACACAGAACATGGTCGAATACGCGAAGGACGGAAACAGACTGGCGCCTAAGTCATCCAGATGAAATGGACCAACGCGCGGATAGCCCCAGCGCAGTGCAGCAATCGGCTGCGCTGGCAATCCGGCGAGTGCTTCTTTAATATCTCGCCGCGAGAGTCGATGTACCACAACAGGTTCGGCTCTAGGAAAAGCCTTCATGAGAAGCCCTACAAACGACTGGCGATTCCACAAATCGAAAATCGCCAGTCCGCCAGGACGCACCGATCGAACCAACCGCTGTAGTGCCCCGCGCCAATCGGCAACATGTGGAACTACGCGCACCGCCACGGCGGCGCTGAATCGCCCATAGCCTGGCAGTTGCTCGATCGATTCGAACGGCAATACGCGGAAGTCGAATTGGCCTTGTGCGCGAAAACGTTCTTTGAGATTGAAGATCGTTTCCGAGTCAACGTCGCACACGGTTAGCGCATCAGCTAATTGGCAAAGATGACGGGTCATGCGCCCGCTTCCCGGCCCAATTTCCAAAATGCTTTCTTGATCCGGTCGAAACGCGTTGATAACGAACTCTTCTTCCTTCTCGGCAACGGTCCGGTGGTAAAGGCTGCGAAACTGATACGTGTTTCGTCGTTCGAAGGCCACGATGTCAACTTATTTATGTTTGCGAGTTGACACCTTGTCGAGGCGCCGGGTCCAATACCTACGTAAAACGGGTGCAACGGCTGAGCGACAAGTCGTGTGGTTACGTTTTGCCGCCCAAGGTGGCAAGCGTGGCGCGTATCGAGTCAAGTTGTTGTTTTAGCTCTGCCAGTCCTTCGCGCTCTTTTTGCACCACGTCAATCGGCGCCTTGTCGACGAACTGCTGATTGCTCAGTTTCTTTTCCTTTCCCGCGATCAACTTTTCGATTTTCTCTTGCTCCTTCTCCAGTTTTTGCTTCTCTGCGGCCACATCGATGAATCCCTCCATGTTAACGTAAATCTCCATGCCCGGCAAGTTCGCCTTGGCATGCGTGGGTGGAGGCGTCACCCCGGGTCCCAGCGCAAGGGAATTCGCTTGCGCCATGGACGCGAAGTAACCAGCCATCGGCCGCAGCAACGCAGCGTCACGCTCATCGCAGCGAATGGCGAATTCGATTGGCTTGCGGGGTGGAATGTTCTGGCGCGCGCGGATTTCCCGCACCGCGGTCAACGTGGTTTGGAATCTCGCGAACCGCGCCTCGATTTCCTCATCACGCCGTTGCAAATCCGCCTCGGGCCATGGCGCCACGATGAGACTTTCCACAGGCTCGACCAATTCCTCTAGGCCGCGACGAGGCGCCGCTTTGTTCAAAAGCCGCCAAATTTCTTCCGTAATGAACGGCGTCATTGGGTGCAGGAGTCGTAACAAGTTATCCATTGAATGCGCCAAGACGCGCGCCGCAACCGGCCGCTGCACATCGTCTTGAAGACGGCTTTTGACCATCTCGACGTAGTAACTGCAAAACTCATCCCATGCGAAATCATACAAGGCCCGCGCCGCATCGGCGTATCGATAGCGGGCCAGGGCGTCAGTTACTTGCTCCGTCACGGTCGCCAACCGACTTAAGATCCAACGATCTTCAACCGTCAGTTCATCATCCGAAACAAGTGCAGGTTCAAAGTCGCCAAAGTTTAGAAGGGCGAACCTCGCCGCGTTCCAGAGCTTGTTACAAAAGTTGCGGCCCAATTCAAACTGCTCGCTCACCACGGCGCCGCGGGGCAAGGCCTTATCGTCAACTTTCTCGGCCCATTGTGTCGAAAACGGCTGCCCGCACTTCGCACAAGTGACGCGAGGCTTTTGACGATTCTCTTTGGTTTGGTCCATCAACGTCTCGCAATGCGGGCATTCAAACTGCACCGTCATTCGAACGTCTTGGGTCTCGGTCGTTAGATACGCAAGACCAAACCGCAAGGCGTCTGGGCCGAACTTTTCAATCACGTCGATCGGATCGACGCCGTTTCCCTTCGACTTTGACATCGTCTCGCCGTAGCGGTCGAGAATCTTCGGATGGATGAAAACTTCTCGGAAAGGTACATCGCCCGCGTTATTCAAACCGGTCAAGACCATCCGGGCCACCCACAGCGTGATAATATCTCGGCTGGTGATGAGCACGCTGGTGGGATAGTAATACTCCAACTCCGCCGTTTTTTCGGGCCAACCTAAAGTGGAATGCGGCCATAACGCCGAACTGAACCAAGTGTCAAGAACATCGTCTTCCTGCTGGAAGCCGCGGCTCTCGAACTCACGCTCTAATTCAGCATCTTCCTCAAGAATGCAAACTTGAATTGTGGAGTTCGCGTCGGAGTCCGCCTCGCCGCATTCGACCCGAAAGGCGACCTTTCCTTCTTCGACGGCAGGGTGGCTTTCCAGTTCGGACGTCAAAGCGGACTGCGTAGCTTCGTCTTGACAAACGAGCGACCAAATGGGAATCCGGTGCCCCCACCAAAGCTGTCGGCTCACGGGCCAATCGCGTTTTTCGGCAAGCCAGTCAAGATACCCTTTGGCGTAGCGCGCGGGGAAGATTTGCACCCTACCGTCCGTCACGGCGTCCATTGCAGACTGAGCAAGCTCGTCCATTTTGACAAACCACTGATCCGCCAAGTAGGGCTCGATTGGCGTCTTGCTGCGGTCCGAGTGCGCGAGATCGATCTTGCGATCTTCGACCTCAACCAAGAGTCCGCGCTCATCCAAGTCGGCCACAACGCGTTTTCGCGCTTCCATTATTTTGAGGCCGCGATACGCGCCGGCGTTTTCATTGAGCGTCCCATCGGGATTGAGAATGTTCAATCGCGGCAAGTTTTGCCTTCGGCCCACTTCATAGTCGTTTGGATCATGGGCAGGAGTAATCTTGACGCATCCGCTGCCTAGCTCCGGCTTCGCCCATTCATCGGCAATGAGGGGAATTTCGCGCTCCATCAGCGGCAACAGCAGCTTGCGCCCCGCGAGGGCCATATCTCGTAATGTTTCAAGCTGCGGAAGCATCGTATGCCGACGCTCTTGGATGTTTTCGATGTCGCGCTGAATATCGGCTTTTTCTTTCGCCGGGGCTTTCGTGAGTCGCTCTGTGAGATCGCGCTCGGCCTGGTCCAGCGCCGCGGCCGGATTAGGGTGCACAGCGACCGCCGTGTCGCCAAGCATCGTTTCGGGCCGGGTCGTGGCGATGACGACGAACGCCGGTTCGCCGGGCTGTGGCTCAATCACCGGATAACGGAAATGCCAGAAGTGGCCGTCCACTTCCTCGTGGAAAACCTCGTCATCGCTGACGGCGGTTTGCAGGAAAGTGTCCCAGTTGACCAACCGTTTGCCGCGGTAGATCAAACGCTTCGAAAAAAGATCGAAAAACGTGTGCCGCACGGCCCGGGCGCACACGGGGTCCAACGTGAACCGCCACCGCCCCCAGTCGCAGCTACAACCCATGCGTTTAAGCTGATCGCGAATGCGGTTCTCGTACTGATTTTTCCAATCCCAGATTCGTTGCACGAGTTTTTCGCGCCCCAAATCATGACGAGTCTTGCCTTCCTCCTCTTTAAGCCGACGCTCGACGACGGCTTGGGTGGCGATTCCTGCGTGATCGGCGCCAGGCATCCATAAAGCATTGTAGCCTTGCATCCGTTTCATCCGGATGAGGATATCCTGCAACGTATTATTCAAGGCGTGGCCCAGATGCAGCGCGCCGGTCACATTGGGCGGCGGAATGACAATGGTAAAGGGATCGCGGGATTTGTCCGGTTCGCTGTGAAAGTAGCCGTCTTCCTCCCATTGACGATAAATGCGCGGCCGCGCTTCGGCGTGATCAAACCGGTTGGGAAACTCATCGGGAGAAAACATGGGATATCCGTAAAGACCAAGGCGCTACAACGTGAATTGTTTACGACTGATTCTGGCTGCAGATTCTAGCGACTCGCAGGCACCACCGGCAACGCAGCATGCTCGAACGACGAACCCAAGTTCGCCGCTTTCAGCTCGTCTTTGAATAGCTTGTACTCAATGGCGTCAACAAGCGCGAGCCAACTTGCTTCGATAATGTTCTCGCTCACCCCGACGGTGCCCCAAACATCGTGTTCATCAGCGCTTTCGATAATGACACGGATGCGCGCGGCGGTGCCGCCCTCGCTGTTCACCACACGAACCTTATAATCGACAAGCCGCATCTGGCAGAGGTTCGGAAACACCCCGTACAACGCCTTGCGCAAAGCCGCGTCCAGCGCGTTGACAGGACCGTCGCCCTCAGCCACTTCGTGGCGCACTTGATCGCCGACGCGCACTTTGACTGTGCCCTCAGTCACCAAGCCGTCCCCGTCCTCCGCTGAAACTTCAACGTGATACTTCAACCGTTCGAAATGCGGCTGAAAAGTGCCAACACAGCGCCGAACGAGAAGGTCAAACGACGCCTCGGCCGCTTCGAACTGATAACCTTGATTTTCCAATTTGACTACTTGGGCCAAGATTCGATCCATTAGCTCTCGGTTTTGTTCGATCTTGTGCCGAGTAGTCAGGGCCATAATGTTCGACCGCCCCGAAAGCTCACTCACCAAGATGCGACGTTCGTTGCCCACGCGCTCGGGAGCGATATGCTCGTAACTTGAAGTCGCTCGAGCAATTGCATGCACGTGCATACCGCCCTTGTGAGCGAAAGCGCTTTGTCCCACGAACGGTTGGTTGGAGCGCAAGTGCAGGTTCGCAGTCTCGTACACAAAGCGTGATAGCTCAGTCAAATGCTCGATCTGTCCGCCATCCAGGACGCGGTATCCGGTTTTCTTTTTCAACGCCAGGTTGGCGACGACCGAGATCAAGTCCGCGTTGCCACAACGTTCACCCAGGCCGTTGATGGTGCCTTGAACTTGGACGGCGCCGGCGTCCACGGCAGCTAACGAATTGGCCACCGCGAGTTCGCAATCGTTATGGCAGTGAATGCCGACGTTGACTCCATACGATTTGAGCGCCGCAATGGCTTCGGTCGTTAAGTGGGCAATCTCCTCGGGCAAACTACCTCCGTTGGTGTCGCATAAAACGACGAGTCGCGCACCCGCTTCCGCTGCAGTTTGAATCGTGCGAGCTGCGTAGGCTGGATTCGCTTTCCAACCGTCGAAAAAATGCTCTGCGTCGTAAATTAGTTCGCGGCCTTGCGAACCGAGATACGTCAGGCTGTCGCGGATCATCGCGAGATTTTCTTCCAACGACACGCGTAGCACGTCGGTCACATGAAAATCCCACGTTTTGCCTACTACGGTGCAAACCGGGGCGCCCGAATCAACCAACGCCTTCATGCCAGGGTCATCTGCAGCGGAGCAGCCTTTACGACGCGTCATGCCAAAGGCGCAAACTTTGGTTTTCCCCAGGTCTAGTCCTCGGACACGAACGAAAAACTCGGCGTCTTTCTCATTAGAAAGCGGATATCCGCCTTCGACATAGTCAACGCCCATTTCGGCCAACCGTTGCGTAATGGCCAATTTATCCTGCAGCGAGAAGTTCACGCCTTCGCCTTGGGCGCCGTCGCGCAGGGTTGTGTCATAGATTTGGACTGTTCGCATGATGATACCACTTTACAAAAAAAGCCCTGGGGCCAGTGGGGCCTCAGGGCTTGTTACGTCGGCTTGGCAAACTGTGGCCGTGCGCCCTAGACCCGTGCGCCGCAAATAATAATGCCAATCTCGCCGCATACTGCGACGGGAGGAGCAAAGCGGGTTGGGAAAATGACGCAAGGCATGAAAACGCTCGAGAACTAGTCTGCAATTAACACAAGAATAGTCCTCAGCGCCTCAACGGTCAACACGACCGCTGCCATGTTTAAGGGCGTGGTCCAGCGTCTGTGTGCCTGGCTGCGAATTCAAATGCGACCAAGACCTGGTTTTCTTCGCCCTTGTCGGTCACTTGCCTCATGTGTTAACATCACTTCTTGCTTTGCTTGCCGGATATCCGCCGGTATCAAAGACAAATTCTTGGCTTTGCAATCATACCCTGAACGGAGGACCACGTGGGAACGAAAAAGACGGGAAAGGGACGGCGTAAAGTGGGCCGCAAAAAACGGCGGATGCGGGCGAAGATCCGCCACCGTAAGAAGTAACTTCCGCCTTTGGTCGGACGGCGCATTGGCCATTTGCCGCCTTTCTGGTCCATCGAACGCACTGCGTTCCTCGTTCATGATGGGCCTACTTCATCGCGCGATACGCGTCTCGCCGCCGTGTTATACCACCGGCGCGACGCTGTAAGTCCGTCGCGCTCTGGGAAAACGAATCCCCGGCCACTTGCCACCGGTAATTGCCGAAACTGGTCAAAATCGTTCGCAATGCATCCGGGTTAAACGCACTAAAAAGATCTGTTGGATTGCGAGTTACACGGGCGCCGTGAACGCATCCGTCAGCCTTTCGACGGAGCAGCTTTCACCCCAGGAGAATGGTTCGCGAGACCATGGTAACATCGGTCTGCACCGAAGTATGCATGTCAAACAACCATAGGGGCCCTATAGTCGGAATATCGCGATATTCCGCACAACGTCTCGCTTGGAAAGGCTCCTGGACAATGTTCGTTCTCGAAATCCGACGCTATAGGGTCGCACAAACCGATAAAAGAAGAGGAACGATATCAGTCGCCATTGCCGCACAATCTACCCAATCGCCCTTGATGCCACATTTTACCCAACCGACTTGACACAAATGGCCAGACGGCCAAGAATTACGGGGTTGGATTGTTATTGGGCGACAATCTTGTAGACCACCTACCCTCCTATACGCCCTACCATCATGTCGCCGGCCAATCTTGCCGACCCTCATTCCGTTGAGGGCATACCCGCGGAATCAACCGTCCCGGCATCAGACCGCAATGCGGTTTTCGCACGTCAGGTGCGCGAACTTGTGAAGGATCTGTTGGCGCCCAACCCGTGGATCTATTGGGCTGATTTTCTCACTTCCGTAACGATTGGGCATATCGCGTTGGCCGTATACGTGAGCGCGCCCAACTTTTCGATAACTCAAGTTGCGGCTTGCATCGTAGGCGCCTTGTCGATTTACCGGGTTTTGATGTTCACCCACGAACTCGCTCATTTGAAGCGAGGCAGTTTTACGGCTTTTCGCTTCATGTGGAATCTTCTGGCAGGAATTCCCTTCCTAATGCCTTCGTTTCTTTATACCGATCACCGTTCGCACCATGTAAACCATTCGTATGGCACCAAGGGGGACGGGGAATACGCAGCCGTCGGGCTGGGACCGGTGTACTTTGTCTATGCGTTCGTCGGTCAAGCCTTACTCGTGCCGGTCCTAGCCGTCATCCGATTTCTGGTTTTGGCGCCGGTGTCGCTGTTGCATCCGCGAATCCGCCGTTTCGTTTGGGAAAAGTGCTCGGGGTTGGCGCAAAACAACCTCAGCTATCGCCGTCCGCTCCCGCACGGGCGTGACAAATGGATCTGGGGTTTACAAGAAGCCGGGTGTTTCCTGGTTTGTGCGACTTTGGCCGGGTTAATCCTGACAGGCGTGTTACCGTGGACGATTCTCGTCAAGCTGTACATCATGTTCGCGCTGATGTCCGTCGTTAGCTACACGCGAGCTTTGGGCAATCACTGGTATGGCAATTCAGGCAGCGAAATTTCGTACTTAGAACAGATGTTCGACTCAACCACGATACCGGGTCGGCCGTTAATTACCGAATTATGGGCGCCGTTAGGACAACGTTATCACGCATTGCACCACTTGATGCCGTCCATGCCCTATCATTCGCTGGGAATCGCCCACCGACGGCTCATGGCGCACCTACCGCCGAATTCGCCTTACCATCAAACGCTGCGTCCAAGCTTGTTCTCCGCGATTCGTGAGCTATACCGCGGCGCCAAAGCTCATGGCCACCGCGCCGGGACTAATGTGGGTTAATTGACGCGTCGTTTCAAACGGGAATTTCCCTCGGAGTCGGCCCATGAGCGAAGCGGTCTTGCAAACATCAACTTCCGCCTCAGATGAAGCAGGCATCGGGGCGAGCAATGCCGCTTTCGCTCGACAAGTTCGGGAAATCGTCCGGGATCTGATGGAACCCAAGCCCGCGATTTATTGGGCCGACTTTCTCTTGACGACCGCAATCGCGTACACATCGCTCTATTTTTATCTAACGGTCGAACCGTGGTCCTTTACGCAGTTTACGACGTGCCTAGTTGCCGGGCTGGCGTTTTACCGGGCGACCGTGTTCACACACGAAATATCGCACTTGCCCGCCCATAAGTTCCGCATGTTTAGGACTGTATGGAACTTGCTGATTGGCGTTCCGCTAATGTCGCCGTCGTTCCTGTACGCGGATCACCGCGCTCACCATGTGAATCACTCCTATGGCACGAAGGCCGATGGGGAATACTATCCTCTGGGGCGCGGTCCCCTGCGCGTGATTTATGTTTACGTGTTTAATATGATCATCTTGCCGGTGTTGGCTGTGTTGCGATTCTTGGTGCTGGCGCCCTTGTCGTTGCTGCATCCGCGAATCCGGCGATGGGTGTGGGAGCAAGCCTCATCCTTGGCAATGATCAACCCTCACTACCGCCGCCCCCCACCAAAGGATAAAGAAAAACTGCCTTGGGCATTGCAAGAGATGGGGAGTTTTCTCTTCGCCGCGTGTATCATCGGATTACTTATCGCGGGCGTTTTGCCATGGATGATCCTCGTCAAGCTCTATTGCGTGTTCGCCGTAGTGACTACGTTGAACTACACGCGAGGCATGGTTTCTCATTGGTTTGTCAATGAGTGGGAGCCCATGACTTACGTTGAACAGATGCTTGATTCGCTCACGATTACGGGTCACCCGGTACTAACCGAACTATGGGCGCCGTTGGGCATGCGATACCACGCACTCCACCATTTGTTGCCCTCAATGCCTTACCACAATATGGGACAAGCCCACCGCAGGTTAATGCGCGAACTGCCTGTAGATTCGCCGTACCGGCGTACGATTCGGCCTTCACTTTTCGCCGCTTTACGCGAGTTCTTAACCAACGCGGCGCGTGGCGGTCCAAGGGCGAAAGAGACGACACGCGAGGTCAAGACCGCCCAAAACGGGTCCGTAACACGGTAGTAGACTACACTCTGACACTCCACGCGTGCCAATCAGGGTGTTGTGGCATTAGCCCAGTTCAACCAGCTTGATGTTTGCAGGTAGTCCTATAAGGTATCGCAGGATTGGCATGGCAGCAGCAAACCCAAGCGCCGCCACGCTTTGCGTGCATCAATTCCCTACTTAATCGCAATGGCTTTTTGCAATGGCCGCAAAATTTGATCGATAATGTGTTGATCGATCAGCTCCGTGCAAATTTCCGCCAGTCGTGTCATTACGCCAGAAAAGGTCTCATCGCGTTCTAAGCTGCCGTACCGACGGACCGTTAGATAAACCGACAGCTGATCCTCAGGAAACTCACCCGTGCGCACGTTATAGGCGTTCGTGCGCGTCTCAATGCTGAGACGGCATTGGGTGCGGCAATCCTCATCCAGGGCTAGTTGTAGAGCCGGCTCATGGTTCAGTACCGTCGCGCCGGGAATATCAGCCATGCGTTCCAAGGCTGGCGTCATGCCAAGGGCCTCAGCAACCAGGGCGCTGTGATTGCCGCGATACGTGTAATCAAACCCGACCATTACATTGAGCGAATCACAATCCAAGGGGCTCAACGTCAACGCATAGGGAGCTACATCCAATACTAAACGATGTTGGTCAAATGCATCTTTCAAGCTAGGAGCGTTGACAGCTCCGGAGCAAATCCTGCGTGGTTCGACGCTCGCCCAACGGTAATCGCCCCGCTCCTTGTCCTCCTCCAATACGAACTCATTGCGTTCACGCGAATAAAAGTTCCGCATGGAGGGGTATTGCTTTTGAATTCGCTCAAAATAATGAAGAATCGCCTCACGGTTATTCGGGAGATCCATCTCCGTATGGAGGTGCATATTAACGTAATAATCATCGCTCAACGATGCGTAACGCGTCATTGGCATTTTTCCTTTCCCAAGAGAAGAGGAAGTTGGCCTCGTGCCTGGGAACCACACGCCCCACATCGTGGGGAGTGCGTCAATCCAGTATAGGTCGGGCCGATCGAGACTGTCAAAATGGACGGCCGGTACGCCCCAGAACATTCAGAGTACGGCAAACGCGGAATTCAGCACGACTGATCCAGAGCAAACCACGTAAAACAGGCCATGACCCCAACTTCAACTCGCGTAGCCATAGTCAGTTTCCCTTCTGCCCTTGGTTGGATGGCCGGCGCATGGCGCGGCCACAAACTTTCAGCCCTGACTTTCCATCATTCCAATCCCCAATCCGCGGTGGAAAGCGTTGTTCGAGTATTGGAAAGCCAACGTTCTGGTATTTTAACCTCGTGCGTCGTTGAGGACGAGCCTACCGGCGTTCAATCCTCCCTCGTGGTACGGCTGCAAGTCTTCGCAGGCGGGGACGACATCGACTTCCAAGACGTCGAGTTAGATATCGCTTGCCTCACCGAATTCCAGCGGAAGGTCACCCTGTCGTGCCGGGCAATTCCTCCCGGCCAAGTTTTGACTTACGGACAATTGGCAGCCCGCGCGGGCTCGCCTGGCGCGGCGCGGGCCGCAGGGCAAGTCATGGCTCGCAATCGGTGGCCTCTCATCGTGCCGTGCCATCGTGTTATTGCCGCTCAGGGAAAACTCGGGGGCTTTTCCGCGCCAAATGGGCTGGACGTCAAAAAAATGCTCTTGGAGCGAGAAGGCGTGCACCTTGGCAAGCGGCTCGCTCCCTCATCAAGCGGCTGATTGTGAAAACATCCCAAGGTTACGACCTTAGGCAAGTGAAAGCACCCGCCGCGCGTTGCGAAAACAAATTTTCTCCCGCACCTCAACAGGCAACTCGATCTTGGCGAATAGTTCAAATTGAGGAACGGCTTGGCCTGGCGAGAGAAAATCCGTTCCGAACATGAGACGGTCGGATCGGCGGATCAAGAACTCGCGGCCGAAGTCGAGATCTCGATTGATGGCGCCAGCGCCGCTTCCGGCCGAGAGTTCACCATACAAGTTCGGAAATTTTTCCATCAATGTGTCGATGGCGCCCCCCGGTGTTGGCTTCGTACGCGGATAACCTCCCAAATCTTGTTGCGTTGCATCACCTGACAGGGAACCCCACCAACCTGGGCCATGCCCAATCATCACGGCGTTTGGCACTTGCGTCAGTACATTCGCCAATCCTGGCAGGCCCGGCTTGTCCGTATTTCGCTGATTGTCCAAGTGGAACAAAATCGGCAGCCCAACTTCCGCACACGCAGCGAAAAGCGTGAGGTTGCCGGGATGATCAATGGGGACGCCAGGTTTATGTTCACCAAAACCGCGAGCGCCGGCGTCTTGATACTTCTTGAGCATATCCACCGCTCCCTTATGTCCTCCCGAGTACGACGTTCGAGGATCAATCGAACAGAAGGGGATCAGACGATCACGAAACGGTCTTGTTTGCTCCAGCACGAAGTCGCTCGACAGCGGATAACTGGATGCCTCAGGCGAAACAAGCGGTAGGACAACGGCCTGCGCGATCTGGTGGGCATCCATCCAGCGCAGCAATTCCTCCGCCGTAAGTGGCGCGGTGGTGTTCCATGTTTGACCTAGGTGCGTGTGCATGTCAAAAAACTCACCTGACGGCGCGAGTTCAACTCCCCATCCCGTCTTTCCGGCGATCATGCTTAAGGTGGCGGAACCCAACCACTGTTGAAATCGACGTCGCGACAACAATATTGAAGAAGTGTCCATTTTCAGCTCCAAATGGAACGTTCGTACTTTCGGAAAACACCAGCGACGATGCCGCCAATTCAAATCGTTACGAATGGTTAAGATCTTCGAAGCACTTTCGAAAACCACCAACGCAAGCCGACGAATAAAAACCGCCAGTCGTTTAAGAACTCGGGCGGCTTCCCCTCGAACCAATGGCCAACAAACTGGAGCGTCCATCCGCCCAGAAACAGCACAAGCCCCGCGATCCACAATTTCGGTACGAACACTGCGGCGCCGAAAAACGCTAGGGCCACTGCGATCATCGGAATGCCAAACATGTGACACCACTGGTTTATCGGATGTTGATGGCTTTGGGCGTACTGGTGTAGCCATTCGCTCCATGAACGTCCGGCAAACATGGCAATGATTCCTTCAGGATCCGCTTACGCTTGTTGACCGTTTAACGTCTTCGAGCAAATCTGCCTTCGTTCTGTCGAGTCACTTACGTCGCGATTCTTGTTCTGGATGCCCCGCGATGCGAAAATGGGGAGTTCCAGGCACCCTTCGGAGACGCGTTGTGGAGTTACGCATTGACCCTAGTTTTCTTCCCGCGTTTGAACGATTGCGTAAAGCATTCCGCAAGAAGTCCACAATGATCCGTGAGACTCTGGCTCGAGCTGCGCGCAACGGACATGGTTTACCCCAGCAAGATAAGCTGACGCTGGCATGGAAGCAACACAAACGGGCCGTATTCTGGGTGCGAGTCGATCGGGCGATTCGGCTGATGTATGAGCAAGATGGCGATGTCCAGACCTTGCTCTACGTTGGTAAGCACCAAGAAGCAGAGACCTTTCTAAAAAACCTTCCCAAGCGCAGCTCTCCCGACCAAATTTTGCCTGTTTCTGACTGGCTCCAGCGTACGGCCGACATGGAGGCGAGCGATCGGCTCAAGAATGGAGAGGTGGAGCGACAACCGGTGGCGCCTCCTAGCGCCCAACGGCAAATCATCGAAGGACTGGAGCGTCTGTTTGAAGACTGCTTATTGAATATGGGGCCGGCGGTGGTTGAAGAGTTCGCTGCACCTCATGTGATCGAATTGGAGAAGCGACTTGCGCTTCTGCGCGAACAGTTTTCCGAAGCCATGAAAACCGAGCGCGACCAGCGCGAACAACTTGGCGCTTGCGCCGAAGATTCCGCCCAGCGGATCGCGCGTTTGGAGAAGGCGGCGCACCATTTGCGCGATCGAGCGACGGCGGTGATAGATCAAGTCGAATCGCTTCGCACAAACCTTGCCGACACTACGGCGGAACTGCGGCGTGAGAACCACGTGCTTATCGACGAACTTCGGCGATCTTGGCATGAAGATTTAACGACGTTGCGAGAGAACCGACACATGGACATCGAAGAACGGGCTGAATTGCTCCGCACCACGGAACACCGCCTCGCCACATTACGTCACACCGTGGCAGAGACGCGGCGCGACTTGCTCGCAAAGTTGGATGCCGCGATCGTCGAAAATCGACGTCAATTGGAATCGGAAACCGAACATCGCCGACGTGAGCAAGACGAGCGTCAACGCCATCTGGAAAAGCTATTGGCTAACGCGCAGGCTCAAATGGCGGAGCAACAAGCAATACTCGTTCACCAGACGCAAGCCTGTGAAGCACTCGCGCAGCGGCTAGCCCTTGTTGAATCGCAAATTGCTGCCGCAAACGCCCGACGAGGCTGGCTGACAAAGCTCGTTTCGGGGCGATTGATGCGGTCCAGCGAATGACAAGCGCTCGCCGCGCCAAACGTCAACTCTCCCGCAGGTTACTGCTCGTCGCCTGCTGCGCCGTCGACAACGGCCGCCGCCTCTTCTTCCTTTCGCGACGGCTTACCATAGAGGTGCTTATCCGCTTTCCCGTTGGTTTGCGAGTTATCGCGCGCCGCAGGGCCAATCAACTCGACGATCTCCCCCTCACTAAGAACTTCCTTTTCCAGCAGCGCCTCGACAAGTTTATCGAGCTTCGACCGGTTGTCTCGAAGAATCGTTTCCGCCTGGACCGAGGCCTCGTGCAAGATTCGGGTGACTTCTTCGTCAATTACCTGCATCGTATGCTCGCTGAAGTGCCGTTGCTGGTGGATTTCACGGCCTAAAAACGGATCTTCATCACTCATTTTGTAGCTCACAGGCCCTAACCGCCGACTCATGCCCCATTGGCCAACCATGCGCCGGGCAATGTTTGTGGCCCTTTCCAAGTCATTTTCTGCGCCCGCGCTAAACTGGCCATAGACAAGTCCTTCCGCAGCGCGACCTCCCAGAAAATAGGCGAGTCTTGCGTGGAGTTCGGCTTCGTTGATGTTAAATCGATCCTCCTCAGGCACCATTTGCGTCACGCCAAGGGCGCGTCCGCGCGGAATGACGGTAACTTTGTGCACTCGCTCAACATCCTTCGACAACCAAGCGACCAGAGCGTGACCTGCCTCATGATACGCGGTCTTTTCCTTCTCTTTACCTTGAATAACCTCTTCGCGTTTCGCGCCTAACAGCACTTTGTCGATGGCGAACTCAAAGTCCTCCATGTACACCTTATCGTGTTCATGACGGGTCGCCCACAACGCGGCTTCATTCACGATATTGCGCAAATCGGCCCCTGTGAGTCCGGTCGTTCCCTCCGCCACCCGGCGCAAGTTCACATCGTCCGCCAAGGGAACGTCGCGGACGTGGACTTTGAGAATTTCCTCGCGGCCCCGTAGCGTCGGCCGGTCCACGGTAACGTGTCGGTCAAAACGGCCGGGACGTAGCAAGGCGGGATCCAGTACGTCGGGGCGGTTCGTGGCGGCAATGACAATGACCGTCTCGTTGACCTCAAAACCGTCCATCTCGCTGAGAATTTGGTTCAACGTTTGTTCACGTTCATCGTGACCGCCCCCGAGACCTGCCCCGCGCTGACGTCCGACCGCATCGATTTCATCAACAAAAATGATGGCGGGACTGGTCTCTTTCGCAGTGTTGAACAAGTCACGTACACGACTCGCCCCCACCCCCACGAACATTTGAATGAACTCAGACCCGCTAACGGAGTAGAACGGCACCCCCGCCTCGCCAGCGATGGCGCGGGCTAACAACGTTTTGCCCGTGCCCGGCGGTCCGTTCAATAACACACCTTTGGGTACTCGACCGCCCAGTCTCTGAAATTTCTTCGGATCCTTGAGGAAATCCACAATCTCCTGCAAATCAGCCTTAACGCCTTCCAAGCCAGCCACGTCCTTAAATGTGACAGGGCGCTTGTCGGGTTCGTAACGCTTGGCAGGACTCTTGCTAAATCCTGAGAGAAACCCGCCACCCATGATTTGACTTTGGGCCCGGCGGAACATAATGAACAAAAAGATAAACAACCCCACGGGAAGTATCACGGCGGCGAAGAGCGTCAACCACTGGGCGCTGTCCGAGGGAGGCAGATTGTCAACAATCGCTCCACTATCCAACAATCGGCGTTCCAGGGCGGCGCGGCTCTCGCCGCTATTACCCAGATCGACGGCGAATCTTTTTTGAAGAGTTTCGCCGGGTTTTCGCTTGATTGGCTCGCCCAACGGGTTCAGATCCGGCGGCGCGGGGGGCGGCTTTTCGAACACGCCATACGCTTTCGTATCGCCCAACTGAACCTTGCTGAGGTTCTTTTGCTCAATCTGTTCCAAAAAGAACGAATAGTTGATTTCGGATACGCCTTGCTGCTGGTTGCTCAAAAAAAGCACCAGGAGCACGAAAAACGCAATCAGCAACAACCATAGATGCGGATTGACGGGACGCACGGGGGCTCGCCCATTGGCAGGGCGGCGCGTTTCGTCCTTCTTCTGCTTCTCCATCGAATGCTCCCACATTTCAAGCGACGGCTCGTTCGGCAGTCGCCAAGCCCCTGCACCACCCGGTGCAGCAGCAGGTCATCGGAATTGCCAGCGGCGGATCATGTCACCCAAGGCGTTACGGTCATCAATAAACCGTGTGTGGGAATTGTATCCCACGTATGGGGAAACCGCGACGTGGAGGCGCGGCCGAATCCGTTACTAGCAAAAATTTCGCCAAACCTTGGGAAATTGTTCCAAGGGAATTGTTGCGTATTCCATCAACTTTGGTTACCCCCCGAATTCAAGGGGGTGCAGGATTTCAGATAATGTTCGACTTGTTGTCTCGTAGCGCCGTTGGGAAGGTCGTCAAGCAATCGCTGTAACGCTGCAGAGTTTGCTACGGACAGTTTACCTTCCAAATCATCTCGGGGTACTATGGGAACACCCAAAGGAGGCCCCGTTGATAGCCCCTGGTCGGCCGCGCAAATGAGATCATGCATCACTTTTTCTCGTGATATTCCGCGGATGGCGGCGCATTCTTCAAGCGAAGCACCCAGTGAAATAACCCGCCACGTCCAATAAAACCCCGGCCGCTGATCCATGGGGAGTGACGCAAAGGGGATTTCTTTCGTGTTTATTGGGTGGTTTACGCCGGCCCCCCCCTCACGATCGACTGGCAGTTCGACATCCGACGCAACCGCTTCATCAATATACGTTTCTTCGTCAGGCGGCGTGTCTTCAAATAGTTGTCGCCGTGAGGGTTCTTTCCGGGGGCCGGGACGTTCGATTTGCTTCGGCGATCCCTCGATTGGGCCTTGATGTAACTTCGAAATGGGTGAACCCATGAATTGCGAAACCAACTGGATGATTTCATCTCCGTACTGGTCTAACTTCGATGGCCCGATCCCCTTGATCTCCTCAAGTGTCTCGTGGGAAGTCGGTCGCAAACGGGCAATCAACTCCAATGTTTTTGTATGTAGCACCTGGAAGGCCGGTAGGCCGGCGGTATCAGCCCGGTTCCGCCGCCATCGTCGCAAGGCGTCGAGCAAACCGGAATGCGGCGGCGGTAGACTCGCGTCTTCCTCGTCAAGATCAGGCGCGTTTTCACTGCGCCACGTCGATCGTAATTTCATGAGCAAACTCGCCGGCAGCGGCAAGGGCCCTTCCAACGAACGATTGCTTTTCATGACATCGACGCCGTAGTCCGTAAGCTGCACAATCGGCCGGTGACGATCAACGTCAATTTGTTCGACCAACCGTTTTTCCATCAACACGTCCAAAAGTTGAGACACGTCGATCTGCGTCAAATTCCCGAGTAACCCGTACGTGCTCAGTTGGTCAAGTTTCCATTTGCTCAACTTGGACGATTTTGAACCGCATAGCATCTGCGCCACAATGTTCTTTCCGAACCGGCCGTGGGTGCGGGCTACGCCGCTGAGTGCAATTCGTACGGCGCGTAGAACGTTTTCGTCCGTGACTGCACCCGTTGTTCGCACCGCGACTCCGCCGGGTTTTCCTCCGGCTCGTTGGCAGTTATCGCACACGCCGCACGGTTCGCCGTCGGGATCACCGAAGTAATCAAGGATTTCCATTTGGCGGCAACCGATCGTCCGCGCATACGCCATGACGCGGTCCAACTTGCCGTATTCGGCGGCTCGGCGTTCTTCGAGCGTCTTGAAATCGATCTCTAAGTCTTCAAAGCGAGCATGGCGTTGAAGCAAATGGATTGCTTTTCCACGGAAGGGCGGCACGTAGTCGAACGCTTTGAGACTCGTCAATTCGCGCATCGCACGCTGGAACGCCTCGCGGTCAATCCCTGCGGCGGCCATAAGGTGGTTCGGAAGCACATAAACCCATTCGCCGCGTTGGTCGCCTACCAGATTTTCGATGGCGTGCATCAGTCGGCGGCGCACCTTGGCCTGCGGCGGAATCAAGTCGATGAGCGACCCTAGTTCACTGTCGATTTTCACGGCGCCCATATTCTGGCGCGGGTCAATGCGTTCGATGGCCCCGCACTTTTCCAAAATCTGCTCGCAGGCGCCAATACCTTCGGCGCCCGAAGTCATGCCGAGCCGCTCTTTAATTTCCTCCATGGTCAGTTCGATCGGGTCTTCGTCGAGCGTGCGAAGGAACTCGTAAACTTGGCGAATCAGCTCGCGGGCCGGATAAGCGTTTTCGATGAAGAACTCTTGAATAAACCGATCCTGCGGGGAGTACAACATCAGGCATCGCGAGGGGTTCCCATCACGCCCGGCGCGCCCCGCCTCCTGATAATACGCCTCTAGGGTGCCGGGCATGTTGTAATGGATCACAAACCGCAAGTCCGATTTGTCGATACCCATTCCGAAGGCGTTGGTCGCGACAATGATATCAAGTCGCCCCCCCATGAACGCCTCTTGCATGGCTCGGCGTTCGTCGGGGAGCATGCCTGCGTGGTACACTCCGACGCTTCGATTCGTGCGTTCGGAAACCACGGTCACTAATTCTTCGCACCGTTTGCGCGTCGCGGCGTAGATGATCCCGGCGCCATCCGTTTGATCAAGAAATCGGCAGAGCAGGTCGTTCTTCTCGGGTTGGCTCCCGGGCGTCGCCACTTCAAACCGCAAGTTGGGTCTGGCAAACCCCGTAACGAACACTTGGGGATCGCGTAAATGCAACGATGCGATCACATCGTCGCGGACCCCCGCCGTAGCGGTGGCCGTCAACGCGATTGTTTGAGGATTGCCGATTCGTTGGCGAAACGCACCAAGCCGAGCATAGTCGGGGCGAAAATCGTGCCCCCATTCGCTCACGCAATGCGCCTCGTCGACCGCCAACAACTGAACGCGTGTCCGGGCCACCGCATCGCGAAATGTGCTATTCCGGAAGCGTTCCGGCGAAACGTAAACGAGGTCGTATCGGCCGGCGGCCATGTCCTGGAGTCGTTGCTGCTGATCTTGAAGCGATAGGGAGCTGTTGATCAAAGTGGCTCGCAGCCCAAGTCGCTCCAGCGCGTCGACTTGGTCTTTCATCAGGGCGATAAGAGGCGACACCACCAGCGTTACCCCCTCGCGGGCGATCGAAGGTAGTTGGTAGCAAAGACTTTTTCCGCCGCCGGTAGGCATTACCACGAGGCAATCGTGGCCGGCCAGAACAGCAGAAATCACATCCTTCTGGCCGCGGCGGAAGGACGAAAGATTAAACCGTTCAAGGTACTGCTTGAGATCGACGTGCAACTCGTCTGCCATGGGGTTCATTATAGGATTGCGCGTCCTAGGCACCAACGCCGACGAGGGCGGCGGAATCATCTTGCCTATGTACACGAGGTCGCGACCCACTGCGAAATTCTTTGCCCCTTGCCGAAAATGTCCAGGCTGAGTAAATTTGGATAAACATATCCAATATCAAGGATTTAACTCATGACGGTGGGTCGCGCTCATCTACCTCTTGTCTACGCTTGCGCTGGCTGTTCCCAGGCGGGGCGCATCGCGTACGAGACAGCCCTAGAACTTGATCGCCGCGGATTGGCGCAAATGTCTTGTCTGGCTGGCTTGGCGTGCGGAAAAAAGTCATTCGTCCGTCAGGCCGAAGGTCGGCCGCTGTGGATTGTTGACGGCTGTCCCCTCCAGTGCGCTCTGGGAGTCTTGGAACATGTGGGCGCGGTCCCCCAAATGCATGTTCGACTCGATGAATTTGGAGTCTCGAAGACGGCGCCGCTATCTGAGGAATTCTCCGTCAATTCCCTTGTGGACGCAATTCAATCGACTATCGTAAGTGAACGGGGCGCTTGATTTGGCGTCGGCGTGTCTTTAGCAAGCACCGCCATCGAACCGAGGAAACACAAGGACACGCGGTGGATCGAGTCGGTGAACAGCGCGGCCTGCGACGCGGCGTCGTCGGCGTCGCCGCACGAGATGGCAGTCTTTTAGTCATTCGCCGTTCGGCATGGGTTGAGGCGCCCGGCGCCTATTGTTTTCCCGGCGGCGCCGTGGAAGGTGGAGAATCGGACGAAAACGCACTTCGCCGCGAGTTTCTCGAAGAGTTAGGCGTCGTCGTCGAACCGATCCGGCCCTTGTGGCAGGCTGTCACATCCTGGAATGTCGACTTGACGTGGTGGCTCGTGCGACTTTCCGATGACGCGATCGTCATGCCGCATGCGCGCGAGGTTGAATCTTTTCATTGGTACACGCCGGAAGAGATCCGTCGCTTGCCGCACCTGCTCGAAAGCAACCGTCAATTCTTGGAGGCCGGCTCTGCCGAGGCGTTCGTCATCGACGGGATACCGTTTTCCGGAAAATAGCGCCGGTTAAAAATGGTAGGATCAAACGCGTCGCGTGGCTGGAAACGAACCTCACCGTCGTTCTCGGTTGACGGCCGACGAGATACAACGCTCCGATGAATCTCGTCGTGTGGAGAGATTGACGATGCCGAAACTTCATTCGAAAGCACCATCCCCGTCCGAGGGGACTGGGCCGGCATCCCGATTGAAATCGACTGCGGTTTGGCCGGTGCGACGACGGGACGCGCAGCCAAATGAACCCAATCGCGCAGTTGCTCCCATTGACGACCTTGTCGGGCATCAAACAATCCCTCGGGTTGGCCGCCATGCGGACCGCTCGGCATCGTCAACAGGGGACTGTTATCGGGGTCATTAGGGTCCACCATCTGGAGTGTGGCGAACAGGTTGCGCTGGGTTAAACGTCGTGGAAGCGCCTTATCTTTGAAAGGTCGCATCAAATGATAACGTGATGTTACCTGGCTTCCATGGCAAGCGTTGGTGCCGCACCGGTTTAATAACAGGGTCTGAACCGTGGTCGTGAAAGTCTCCACCGTTTCAGGCGGCAGCGTCGCAACAGCACTTTCGATCGCTTGCCAGTCAATTTCCGCCATCGGTTCTTGCTGCGGTTGGACGGTCATTTCCCGTGCATCGGCCAAATGGAGCAGTCTTCGACGGAGCGCACGCGCTCGCGCATCGAACGGATTAATCGCCATCGCGGCGAGCAATTGATCGGCCGATCGATGGGGCATGTCATGCCGTAAGCACCATTCGGCTAATTCGAGCCGTTGTCGCGTACTGCCTGGATCGAGAATGTTGCGTTTGCGACCGTAGGCTTCTTCCAGATTGACGCACTCGAATTCGACGTCGCCCACGGGAAATCGGACTTCGCTGGACTGCCCCACGGCGACGACATAGCGATCGCCTAACCGCGTGATTCGCCCCTTGACCACGTGCCCGTTGCGCAACACGAGCACCCCGTTGCGCGGCGCTAGCGCAGACTCCTGCGCCAAAGACGCGGAAGCCGCCAGCCACGAAACGGCGACAACCATTAATAAGGGTCGGAACATGGGGAGCGAAAGTTACCGGCGCCGCACCACGGCGTCAATGGGAAACCTCGATGTGTTGTAACTGGCGTTGACTCGCCAATTTACGAGAGCAATAATCCGCGCCGCGGAGTTCATCTTCGTCGATCGTTAGGGGCGGCAGGCCCCGTGGGTCGAAGTTCGACGCAACGCTTGTTCCCGTTTCGATTTAGCGCCTTTCGGTCCTACAAAATGCTCTCCGGCGCCGCGATCGAACGAATTGGCTGTGAATTACGTCTGCGCAAGTTTTATCGGTTGAATCGGTAAAACGACTTAGGCAAATCTTGCAATGTGGCAACTGGGGCGACTTATGATCCTCGTCGTGGCGATAACGCTGGGGTTGCCGCGCGCCATTTGGGCGACGAATCCCACGAGCCCGGCGAGGACCGCAAAGCATACCTCGCTAGCCGATTTTCTTAACGACACGCCATCCGAGGCTTGGCCGGAGGAACCTGTTCCGTTTAGTGAGCCGGAGTTGTTGACGCCAGCCCCTCCTGACGCCTCGCCTTGGGGCGAACCTCTGTTTTCTCCCATGGAGCCGGCACGGCATATGGGCCGTGGAAATCCGCTTTCCGGCACGAGTTGGCTCAATCGCCCTTGGCATGTCGGCGTTTTGTTTGGCGTGCTTTCCGGCGACGATCTCATCGACGACCATATTGAATTGCAGCAGGACTTTATCGGAGGTTATCGCGTTGGTTACGATTTTGACCATTTCTGGGGATGGGAAATCAACTTCGCGTTTGGCGAAATCGACATCGAAGACGCTCAGGATGAGACCCTGTCTTTAAGCGCGGATACTTGGTTTGCCGACGCCGCGGTTCACGTTTATCCCTGGGGCGACGCCCAATGGCGTCCCTTTTTGGGAATTGGCGGCGGATTCGCCTCTTTCCAATTCGACGACGCCGTCGGGGTTGGCTACGATGCCGCGCTGTTTCAAGTACCATTGACCGTGGGCGTCAAATTCTTGCACGACCGTTGGCTGGCCTTGCGGGCTGAGATTACCCATCATGTCACCTTCGGCTCGGATGATCTTGATACGATGGATAACGTTTCCGCCACGATAGGCGCCGACATTCACTTCGGCGCACGTCCTCGCAGCTATTATCCTTGGTAGCTGGCGGTTCCTGATCACTCCGCGTGCTTGCGTGGTCATCCATCGATTGGCTATATGGACCTTGCGTCTCAACTCCAGAATCTCTCGGCTCTCAAACCTACAAGTGCAACGTACGCGAGTGATTTTGTCGAACACTTGCTTGCCGCCGCCAAACACGTTGGCGCCAGCGATGTTCATCTCCAACCAGTCGGTGCGTTCCTGGAGATTCGTTGGCGTGTTGACGGTGTGCTTCAAACGCTGGGGCGTTTCTCTCCCGGCGATGCTTCAAACATTGTGGCCCGACTCAAAGTCCTGGCGGAGTTGCTAACCTACCGCACCGATATTCCGCAGGAAGGACGCATTCGATACGGTGAGGAGGGCGTGGAAATGCGCGTCAGCACGTTTCCCACGCTATACGGCGAACGGGCCGTCGTGCGAATCTTTGCAGCTCACGGCGCCTTGCTGCATCTGGCGGAACTCGGACTGCCCGAGGAGATTGAAATCGCTCTGATCCGCCTGATGGCCGAAAGTTCCGGAGCGTTAATAATTACCGGACCTGCCGGAAGCGGAAAAACCACCACGGCCTACGCTTGCCTGCGTGAAGTGGTCCGTTCCTCAGGTCAAGGACGAAGCGTCGTCACGCTCGAAGATCCGATTGAAGCGGCGTTGCCGGGCGTCGCGCAGGCTCAGGTGAATCGCAGCGTTGACTTTACGCTCGCCACAGGCTTGCGGTCGCTGATGCGTCAGGATCCTGAAGTTGTCCTGGTGGGTGAAATCCGGGACCGTTCTACGGCCGAAGCAGCGTTCCAAGCGGCTCTTACCGGACATTTGGTCGTCACGACGTTTCATTCGGGTAGTGCAGCAGGCGCGGTCAGCCGTTTATCGGACATGGGTATTGAGCCGTATGTCCTCCGAAGCGGCGTACTCGCTATTGTATGCCAACGCTTAGTCAGAAAGTTGTGCTTGTGTAAACGTCCCTCACAAGATTCACGAGACCGCCTTGGTTTACCGGTTGCGTCTTGGCATACGCCGGTAGGATGCGATCAGTGCCGTGGGGTTGGATATCGTGGGCGGATGGTTCTCGCAGAAATGCTGGCGCCGCACCCCTCGGATGTAGAACGCGCCATTCTATCTCGCGAAGCCGTTGCCGTACTCGAAGATTTGGCGGTCCGAGCCGGTATGACCACGCTTCGTCAGCGGGCGCTTCGCGCCGTCGAGGCGGGATCGACCAGTCCGGCGGAAGTACGCAGGATTTTTGGTTTTTTAGATGTTCAAACCGAACAAACCTAGTACAATACCCCCCAGCACTTCGTTGAACGCCTCGGCACGCACGGAATTCTCGCTGCTGCAAACGCTTCCACTCTTGATGACGCAAGCGCATTTATGGCCGCGTCGGACGAACTCACGCTCGATGAATTGATCGCCCTCAATGAAGAAATGGCGGCTCTTGCGCGCGCCGGGGTTCCCTTGGATCGCGCGCTGACCGATCTCGGGCGCGATCTGGGCGGACGATTAGGCGCGACCGCCTCGGTGGTGGCCCAGCGTTTGCATCGCGGCGAGCCATTGGACAAGATCTTGGCGGACCCAAAACTTCATTTTCCACCGATCGTGCAGGCCATCGTTCAAGCGGGCGTCCGATCCGGAAATCTGCCGTTGGCTCTGGAAAGACTGGCTACAACCTTGCGTCGCGTGCGCGAAACGCGCCGGTTAGTTGGCCTTTCTCTGATGTATCCCGTCGCCGTGCTGATGCTGGCAATCATTTTATTTGCCGTGATGACGAAGTATTGGGCGCAGCCGCTTTTTGATGCTTTTGAAAACTGGCGCATTGCCGAATTTGGTTTACTGCGAGGAATGGCTCAACTGGGTGAATATCGTTGGTGGTGGGCGCCGGGAATACTCTTGACGATCCTCGCACTATCCGGCGTTTGGTGGCGGCGCAGCAATCGCGTCGCGCGAGCGCAAGTCTCGGGCCGCATGGCTTGGCAATGGCCCTTGCCTTCGCTTGCGCGATTATCCAAGGCCGGACGAATGTCGGCGTTTACCGAGTTGTTACGACTGCTCATTCAACATCGCGTGCCTTTGCCCGAAGCGCTCGTTTTGGCGGCGAACGCAAGTGGCGACGCGTCGTTGGCTGCAAGTGCGCGTCGGATCGCCGAAAGTTTACACCAAGGCCAATTGGCGCCGAAGGACGAAGCGGCCAAGGCTGGGATTTCGCCCATCTTGCTGTGGCTGTTAGCCGATCAATCCAACGAAGCGCGATTGGAGTCCGCACTAAAGCATCTCTCGCACTCCTACCGCCAGGAGGCGATTCAACTCGAGCAATGGATTTCAATTTATCTTCCCCTGCTTTTTACGGCGGTACTTGGCGGAGGAGCCGTGTTCATTTACAGCTTGACGGTGCTCGGTCCGGTGTTCTATTTGTTTTACGAGATGGGGAAACCCTAGCGGCATGTCGGCTTCTTATCCCTCGGTTCACCCCCATCACCCGCGGCTATCCGACAAGGACGCCGAAAAACTAGCAGTCTATGTGGCCGAATTGAGCGCCGCCGGGCTGCCCCTGCCGGCCGGCCTGCGTGCTGCAGCCAGTGAAGTAGGAGGGCGACTTGCCACGCCGTTGAACTCGATGGCCGACGCCCTTGATCGGGGCGAACCGCTTGAACAGGTGTTGCAAAAACGCAATTGGGGTTTTCCGCAGTATTTGGACGTGTTGGTTTACGCGGCACTGCAAACGGGCCGCATCGGAGAAGCGCTGCTCGACCTGATTCAACACCGCCGGGCGGCGCGTCGCCAGCGCGAAGAGGTCGCTTTGGCCATCGCGTATCCCATCCTACTTCTCGCATTGACATTGCTGTTGTACGTGGCGATGGCAGTCTTTCTGGCCCCGGTTTTACGCACATTGCTTACCGACTTTAGCTTCACCCTGCCGGTCGCGTCGTCATGGCTCGTTTTTGTGGGCGAGTGGGGACCGACGGTAATCGTCGTCAGTTTGGTCCTCTTCACGATAACTGCCCTGACAATTCGCCTGGCGTTTGGTGCGGCGGTTTGGCGCCGGTTAATTGGCGCACTTCCGTTGATTGGCGGACTGTGGCTTTGGTCGGCGGTCGCCGAAATGTTCCGGTTAGCCGCGACTTTGGTTCGCCATCGGGTTCCCTTGCCCGAGGCGCTTCGGCTGACCGGCGCCAGTTTACGAGACGCCAATCTTGCGTTGGCGTGCCATGAATTAGCCGCAGGAGTTGAAGAGGGCGGCGACCTTGGCTCGCTCATCGTCATGTCGTCCCGTATCCCGGTTAGCGCCGGCCCCATCGTGCGCTGGGGCAGTCGGACGGGAAAACTCGACGAGGCGTTCTTGTGCGTCGCGGAGATGTTCGAGGGGCGCGTCAAACTCAGAGCGGCGCTGTTGAAATCCGTGCTGCCGCCGTTCGTGTTTATCGCCGTCGCTACGCTGGCCTTGGCCTTATTCATCGGGTTTTTCGGTCCGGTCGTCTTGATGCTTCAAAACCTCGTTTAAGTCGTCGAAACTCATGACCGAATCCTTGGGTCTGGTGAATCTGATTGGATTGTTGATCCTCGGCGTAGCTTGGCTCGTGACGGTGCGGCTTGTCTTTGCGCGGAGGAGTTCCGAAGGCGATGACTTAATGCAGCGCGGCATGACCATCGCCGGGTGGCTGCTTCTTATGCTGGGAATGCTCGGTTTATTGACTGCGCTGGTTGGTCCCGTGGCCGTCGTCGTCTGGCCAGTGGTTCTTTTGATTTCTTCGATGGCGATTGGACGTTACCGACATAGCGAACGACGCGCCTTGTTATGGTCGATGGCGCTTGCGGCGGAACGGGCGACGCCAATCGAGCAAGCGGTCCGAGCATTCGCAGATGAGCGCTACGATGAAACCGGACTTCGCGTGGCGCGCTTTGCCAATGAATTGGAGAAGGGCGTTTCCTTGCCTGAAGCCATAAAGAACTCGCGAAACTTTCTGCCGTTTGATGCACAACTAGCGTGCGGCGTGGGATGGCAAGCCGGTTGTCTTGGCCCGGCGCTGCGGAAAGTTGTTGAGTTTCAAGAGGAATTTGAATCGCACCTCCGTGCTGTCTTGGAAAAGTTTCTTTATTTGGCGCTCCTGGCCAGCGTGCTAAGCGGATGCATGTTTTACCTGCTGTTGGTCGTTGTGCCGCGCATCGAAATGATTTTTGTGGAATTCGATCTCGAATTACCGTCTCTGACGATCGCTGTCATTTCGCTGTCAAACGCCTTTTTGTGGTTACGCGCCCAGTTAACCGTCATCGTTATTCCCATTTTGGGTCTGTCGGTGTCGCTCACGGACTTAATTATCGTCGCCAGTCTTTGTTTTATGGCGACCGTCGTGTTCTATTACGTGGGTTGGATCACGTGGGAGCCGTTGTTTGTACGGCGGCTGTGGCGCCGAGTTCACACGGCTTGGATTTTGCGCATGTTGGCGTTTCTCGTTGCACAACGGCGCCCCATGGAGCAGAACGTGCGTTTGCTTTCGTCCAACTATCCGGCCGCGTACATTGCGCAACGGCTTTACATCGCGACCGGCCTCATCGCCTCGGGGCAGCCATGGTGTGATGCGCTCGTGGCCAGGAAATTGATTCGCCCCAGCGACGCCGCCGTGTTGCGGGCCGCGGAGCGCGCTGGCAACCTTGAATGGGCCTTAGAAGAAATGGCCCAAAGCAACTTGCGGAGGTTGGCGTTCCGTTACCGAGCGCTGCTTAACGTCGTGTTTCCCCTCGTGATTTTGCTCTTTGGCGGTGTGATGGCGGTCGTGGCGGCGAGTCTTCTCTTTCCTTTATTTACCGTGATCCGCCAGTTGGCGATCTCCTGAATTTGCAACGCGTTTAGTTCCCGCAGACAAAATCAGAGGCAAGCGTGTACAACCTGCCCGATGATCACCGCGCGCCTGCCGCCAAACCACGCTTGAGGGATTGAAGCATCACGCGCCCTGGACCCGTGAGTTTGGTCATGAAAATGCCTTCGCGCCCAAACACGATTTTCTTAATTCCGCCAACGCCACGAATGTTGTAGTCCACGGTCTCCGAGAATGCCGCCAGGTTTCCGGTGCTGACCAACACTTCCTCGCCTGCGGCAAGTTCATGATCCAAAAAATCTCCGCTGCCGTGAATCAGCACTTTACCGACTCCACTTACCTTTTGCAGTAACAGCCCGGCGCCGCCGAAGACCGCCGCGCCCGCGCGGCGTGCGATGGTGGCCGTGATGTCCAGGTTTGTTCCCCACGCCGCCAAGAAAGCCCCTCGCGTTGCCAGCACCGGACCCGAGGCGGCGAGATCCCACACCGCGATATGTCCTGGTGCGTTCGCCGCCAATACCAGCCGTTGATGGTCGTAATACGATTGCACATAGGTCAATGCAATGCCTTCGCCCGCCAACGAACGCTTAATCGCGGCGCCCACGCCGCCGGGAATTTTCAGATCCCAGTCGATCCCCTGGGAGTAACTGACAATCGCGCCCTTGCTCGCCCAAAGGTACTCGCCCGTATGCAACGTGAAATTCGCGGTTTGGGCAATCTCTCCGGTAATCGTAAAGTCCATTTCGGCTCCCAATAGTTGAACGATTCACAGCGAAGTTGGAAGGCGCAAACGTTACCTCGGTTCGCTCCACGGCGCAACGGAGTTCACCGCGCGCCGGGAGTTCTATGACTATGTCGAGACGCCCTAACCGACCAGCGGGCCTCGAAACTACTTCGTAACGACCCAAATGTTCCGATACTGAACCGGGTTGCCGTGTCCCTGCAGCTTGATCGGACCCGGTGTGCCTTCCGGGTCTGAGCGGTGCCCGCCGGTTGGGCCCGCAATCTCGATGTCGTCGTGAATGACGACGCCGTTATGACGTAACGTCATTCTCGCGTTCTTCACTTTATTGCCCTGTTCATCGCGAACGGCGTTCGTGAACTCGACGTCATACGTTTGCCATACAAGGGGCGGATAGCACATATTCACCGTCGGGTCGGCCTTGGTGTAGACTCCCCCGCATTCATTATTCACACCATCCAGGCCAAACGAGTCGAGCACTTGGACTTCGTAATGATCGACCTGGTAAAAACCGCTGTTGCCGCGGCCTTGACTGCGAGCGTTCGGTCGATAGGGCAGCAAAAATTCGATGTGCATGGTGTAATTGTTGAATTTATCCTTCGACAAAATATCGTTGCCGTCGGTGTTCAGGAAACCCGTTTGTCCGTCCAGTCGGCCGCCCTTCCAGTGTTCCATGCTTTCGGCCGTTCCATCGAACAACACGGTCGCTCCTTGCGGCGCTTGTCGCCCAATCGTCTCGCTTTCGCGCTGGGTCTTCTTCAGTTTCATTGCACCACCATCTTCGCCCGTCACCGTCATGGTTTCTCCCTCGATCACCGCAGAGTACGGCTTATGCCCCTGCGGAGGAAACTTGCGAGTTGCGGAAAAACGTTCAGGCTGTTGTGCCAGGTACTGCTTGTCGCCCGAGGCGGCTTCAAACGTTGCCTTCTCGCCGTCGAGTCGTCCATCCAACAAGCTCTTGGACTGACCGTCCCAGCCGGCGCCAGGCAATCCGCCAGGGAACAACACGGCTTGGAACTTGCCGTCGCCCAACGCGATGACCTGACAACCCACGCCTTGGCCGTTGGGAGTTTGTCCCGCGTATTCGCCTTGAATCTGATAATCTTTCGGAAGTGAAGGATCTTTCGCATCTGTCCAAACTTCTTTGGCCTCCTGAGCCGCCGCCCAGGAAGACCCAGCCCCCACGATCAAGGCTAGCCACGAAGCAATAATCATTGACCGACGCATGACGCACCATCCGTTCTTCAAATAGGAAGTAGATTGACTCAAGATCAACGCCGCCAGCGGCGTAAGGTTGAGGTTGGTTGGGAGTATCGCTTACTTACTGGGAGAAGCGTCGGCTTCCAGGTCGCCCAACGCATATTGAAACCCAGCCAAATAGTGCTGCAACACCTTGGGGTTGTAATAGATCTCGTCCCGGTGGCCGAGTGAACAATAGAACGTGCGTCCCTCTCCGTGCGTGGCCAGCCAGCTCACAGGGTAGAAACCATCTTGCCGATTTCCTTTAGAAAGATCCATCTGCTCGGGGTCCAAAGAAAGCAGCATGTGGCGGTCGCTCGGCAAGGCGGTATCGCCGCGGAATTGGTAAATCTCGTCGTTGATTTTGAACCCCTCGCCCGCAAAGGGCTTGTTAATTACATGATCAGGATCCAGGTTGCGAATGGGCACAACCTCATGCCAAGGATGGCCAGCAAACACGCCTCCCATCATCTGGTTATATTCCTTCCAATTATGATAGGTGTCGGTCGCCGAATGCGTTCCGGCAAGGCCTTTTCCGCTGCGAACGAAGTCGGCCAGGCTCTTCTGCAAACGTTGCTCACGTTCTAGGGCTTTCTTTTGCTCGGCGGGATCCTGCGGCATGGGATGCGGACGAAAAACGTCGCCCGTCGTATTGAGCATGATGACGGCGTCGAATTGCTTGAGCGACTCCGGCTCGAACATGGCCTCATCTTCACTGTGCGTCGCCGAATAGGCGCCCGTCTTCTCACCGAGCATCATGAGCGAAAGCACGCCCACAGGAATCGAACTGTGCCGGAAACCGTTGGTCTTGGTAAAGATTAAAACCTTGCGGTCCTTCTTCGGCTTCCCAGGAGCCGCATCGGGCATGGCTTCGGCGACTTTCGTGCGAACCTCGGCCGATACTTGAGCGGTAATGTCCTCGGCAAACGCACTTGCCGAGGTCAAACCGCCAACGGCTAACACCGCGAACGTTGCTAAAATCTTCATAACGAATAATCCTGGAAGAGAACGAACCGAAATCTCGGGCGGGGCGCCCTATCACTGGAATGGATGCTTGACCGGCGCCACGGCGTTCACAGGTGTGCAACGGCCGTAGCCGGTCGTAGGCGCTTGCATGGTACACAAGGGTAACACACTGGGAGCGTTCGAAAACTCGCCAGTTTGTCGCGCCAACGTTTCCCCATTATGCTATTCAACGAACGCGGTTCAATAGTATCACCTGCCACCCAGTCAAAATGATTCGAGCTATCTTCCTTACGATTGTCGTCGGTCTGACGTTTCTCGGCGATGTGCGCTCGGCGCCCGCCCTTGAGCTCTCGGACCTCGCTCCGCTCGTGCAATTACTCGCGGAAAGCGACGATCCGGCCCTGCAACGTGATGTGTTGCTCGGCCTCCGCGACGGACTTCGAGGACGCAAACGCGTGGCGATGCCCGACGGTTGGGCGAAGGCGTACGCCCGGCTCAGCGAAAGCCAAGACGGGAATGTGAGAGAACTCGCTGTGGCGTTGGCGCTCACGTTCGGCGATCCTCAAGCCGCCGAATCCTTGCGCAGGACGATTCAAAATGAGGCGGTTCCCGCGGCGACAAGGAAACGGGCCGTCGAGGTCTTGGCGGAAAGCCGAACCACAGACCTGGCGCCTCTGCTGCAACGATTACTGGACGATCCGATCCTTCGAGGTGAAGCGATTCGCGCCCTCGCCGCTTACCCGCATCAGGCGACTCCTCGGCTTTTGTTGGATCGCTACGCGACCTTCACGACCGACGAGAAGCAAGACGCCATTCAAACTTTGGCCTCACGTACGGAATTCGCCCTGGCGTTGCTTGAAGCCGTTGAAACGAAAGTTGTCGCCCGTGGGGATATTTCGGTGGTCACCGCACGGCAGTTGTCGGCATTGAACGACAAGAACGTCACGCGGCGGCTCCAGCAAGCATGGGGCGAGATTCGTTCGATGGGCGCCGATCGACAACAACAAATCGCTCGGTACAAGGGACTACTGACGCCAGAGACGCTTGCTGCGGGAAATCCGTCGCATGGCCGGCTTGTATATGCCCGCACCTGCCAGAAGTGCCACCGCTTATACGGCGAAGGGGGCGAGATCGGACCAGACCTCACTGGCTCGAATCGCGCAAACCTGGATTACATCTTGGAGAATGTTTTTGATCCCAGCGCCACGATTCCTCGCGAATGGCGCATGAACACCGTCATCACGGCCGATGGACGGGTGTTGACCGGCATCGTCATTCAGGAGGCGCCCGAGGCGGTGGTGCTTCAAACCGTCAATGAGCGTTTAACGCTGCCACGCGACGAGATCGACGAACTGCAACCTACCGCGCTATCCATGATGCCAGAAGGACAGTTCGAAACGCTGCAACTTCAGGAAGTTCGCGATCTGATTGCGTACCTGCGCACCCAGTCGCAGGTACCCTTGCCGGACGTCACGGCGTCTCAACCAGGCAGTTAACTCCTCCCATGATGGAGCCTTCGCCCGGTGTTTAACCGCCTAAAACGCGCGGAGTGCTTGTCAAGGTGGCGACGGGCCCGGGCGGTCGCGTCGGCGTTGCAGGTGAAAGCCGAAACGTCGGCCAACGCGTCAAGCGTGGAGCGTTCATCGAAATGCAGTGGAGAGCCCCGCCATTGGCAATCAGGCCGCTAACCTCGATTCCGACAACACGCCAACCCGGCATGTGGCGTTGTAAAATCGCGTGGGCGTTTCGCTGTCCGGCCGGGTCGAGATCGCCGTACGCCGGGGCCAAAATGAGACCGTTCGCGAAGAACACATTCGTGTAGGTTCGCCAATGATCGTCAGACCGCGGCGGCATGGGAATGCGCACGACCTTAAGCGGACCGTGGGAGCCGCACTCGAGCAAGCCGTGCCGCATTACGATCCAAAAGCGCCGCGTTGACGGGATCAACAAACGGGTCATACTCGCCTACGAGAACGGTGTCGGCATTGGCGAAAACCGCAAACATATCAACGTGCCCGGTCGGCTCCCCGACTAACGGCTCTAAGAACAAGGTTTGTTCGGCGCCAAAGTACTCGCGTAACAAGTCACGCACATGATCTTCCGTGTAACCTCGCTTTTGGTTGCAATCAAGCAGCACCGTCGTGCTTAGACAAACGCCTTGTCCGTTTGACAACAGGTTACCGCCCTCCATTGCGACCGGCGCCTTAACGGTCGCTACTTGCAATTGAGCGGCGACAATGTGCGGTGCGTGATCATCCCGGGGACGGGCGAAGCGTTGATAGTCGGTATCAATGACGACGGCTTGTCCGTCACTGGTCCTCCGTACAAAGAGGGGGCCGTAATCGCGAATCCACATGGTGTCGTGCGGCGTTTCAACGTAGCGCACGGCATCCGTCGGCAAGCCGCGTTTTCTTAAAATGTCGACGACGACCTGTCGACCCGCATCATCGACCACCAGGGCAGCCACATCGACGCGGTGGCGTACCGCGTCGACCACGTCGGCCAGCACGTCGGGAAAAAATGTAGCCAACTCGCCACAACCCAAGAACAGCGTTCCCTGCCGCTCGAATTCACCCGGCAAACGGTAGTTGATGGGCGCCGGTGCAAGAAGTTCTCCGTCACGCGCGTTGCGCAATCCGGGGTCTTGTGACCAAGTAGGGCCGTGTCGCGAGGACTGGCTTGAAGGCGGCGAGAAATACCTGTGACCCGCCACGCGGCGGAAGCCGCTTGCGGTTGAGTTAAATACCGACTGCGAGCGGCTCCAGCCGGCAGGCGAGCCACATGACGGCGGCTCCCATTCTTGGGCAAGAAGCGGACTTGAAAGAAGCACAAGCGCCCACGCCTTCAAAAGGCGCAATGCTCGTTGCAACACGGAAGGAATCTTTCGGGAGGGATGCGGTGAAGGATGTTAAGGTGGGAAAAATAGATTTTAGTTTGGGAAAGGCAACTAGTCAAAAGGGGTGGTTCGAAGATTCTTAAAATAAAAGGGAAACACTTGCTGAATCGCCGCCAGTGCGACTGCCCAAAAAGCTATTGTCGCAGGCTATCGGCTTGAGGGATAAGCTCCACGCAAAGCAGCCGATCATCGCCGCGAACGTACATCAAGCCATGTGAAAGAATTGGCGCTGCCCATGCTGGCGGTTTAAGGAGTGAGTGTGGTCCAAATCCAAACAGATTGTCACCTTCGCGGGCTGCTACCGGCTTCCACTCTGACACTAGATCGTATTTTACCGGGGTAGCGCGAAGCAGTCGCAAAACGCCATCTTCGCTGAGGCAAACGAAATGGCCGTCGACATAGAGCAACGAACACCGCGTCAGTTCTGGCTGAGACCACATCACCTTGCCTGTTTTCCACTCAATGCAACGGAGGTCCGCGTTGTACTCGTGGCGACCGCTCGAGCCATAAAGATAACCTTCGTGGTAGACCGCGGTATTCCAGTGAGTTTGCATCGCCTTGTTGCGGCGCCGCTCGTCGTCTTTCCAAACAATGTCGTATCCCCCAGGGCGAACCTTCAACAGCGAACTGCCGGGACCATACGTTTCGGAAATGAAGACCTCATCGTCGACCACAACCGGCGTACTCGCATTGACGCTTTCGAGGATTTCTGCACGCCATGGGTAATGAAAATCGATGTTCCCGGTCGTCGGTTCAAATCCGATCAGACCGCCGCGCGCAAATACGAAGCCCCATCGGCGGCCTTTAATCGTCGTGAGCCGCGGCACGGCGTAACTAGCCAACTCGTCCGAGACTTGGTACTTTACCTCCCCCGTATGCTTGTCGAACGCGACGACGCCTGAACCGTTGCCCTCAACGCGATCGAGCGCGCCTGGTCCGAGATTTTGCGACTCGTCGGGACTTCCGCCAACAACTGCAATGAGCAGGTCACCCTCGATCACCGGCGTGCTTCCCACGCCAAAAAAGTTTTGCACGACTCCGAACTTGACGACCGTGTCAACTTTCCAAATTAGCTTTCCCTGTTTGGCGTCAAGACAATGTAAGATCCCCTCGGCGCCATACAGATAAACGCGATCACCATCAACGACGGGAGAGCACCGCGGACCGCCGTTGTAACCGTAAAAGTCTGAGTAATTGGTTGGATAGGCAAATTCCCACAACAGCTCTCCGGTTTTCGCATTGAGTGCATACAGCTTTGATTGATTACCTTCACGATCAAATTGATAGTATTTACCCTCGGCGACTGAGCCAATTCCATAGCTCTCGCGTAGAGGTCGCTGCCAGACGATTTTCAAACCCTTGAGTGGCCAAGGCGTGATTATGCCCGTTTCCGCAGATTTGCTATCACCTGTCGGTCCCAGAAAGGCTGGCCAATCGCCCCCCTTAGACGATGGGCGGCTTTTGTCATCCTCCCCACTCGAGGTAATTGCTTGCGGCCTTACTGGTGTGGATCCTGTAAGGGTGTTGTTCGGTTCTGCAGATTCGGCTGGTCCATTTTCGACCGCACAACCTATGGTTCCGAAAACGCCCGTGAACACCAAGATAAACGCCACGCGTATTGTTGATTTCACTTTGCAGATCCTTGCGACAGACGGCGCAGCATCAAACATCGATGCTGATTAATATAAACCGTGACGTTTTGTGAGCCAATTGTTGGTTCGCCGGGCCAAGATTCGCCGCGCGAAGGCGAATAACCTTTGGGGCGGCTTGGCGAAATCGCATAAGTGTATGCGCCCCATGGAATTCTAATGTTGGAAGTTACACCGCAAATCGCCATTCCCCTGCAAGAGTTGGATTTTACCTTCTCACGGAGTAGCGGGCCGGGCGGACAGAACGTAAATAAGGTCAACTCGAAAGTTACGATGCATTGGTCGGTGGACAAATCCATCCAACTTCCTGAGGGTGTGCGACAACGATTCAAGGAGAAATTCCGCAAACGAATCAATAGCGAAGGGCGAGTCGTCATTGTCAGCCAAAGGTATCGTGATCAGGGCCGGAACGTGGCTGACTGTATGGACAAGCTGCGAGCCATGATCATTGAGGTGCTTACGCCTCCTCGAAAACGAACCAAGACAAAACCGACGCGAGGCTCGAAAGAGCGGCGTCTGCGCGAAAAAAAAGCCGCTTCGACGAAGAAACAATTACGTCGGGCGCCTAACGAATAAACATGTAGCGCTGCCGGAGAATAGGCGCATTATCGAAACCCAAGAATCCCGTGCCAAGGAATTGATTATGTTTGGTAAACCGGAATGGTTTCAACAAACCGCATGCTGCCGAGCCGTAACGCCGGTCGTTGGAAAGGGTTGGCTTTACGTCGCGGGGTTAGGGGCGTTCATCGTATTGCCCACGGCGGCGCTTGCGTTGACCGGCCGCGTTTTTCCAGAGGCAGTGATCTGGTTGGCCGCTTCCAGCGTCGCATTTTTGTGGGAGGTTCGCGACATTCGCCGCCAGTTGCAAGCGGCGCGCGATCGTACCTTGTTTTACATTCGGGACGAGGAACAAGAGTCTCCCGAGCTGGCCACACGTCACTTTGACTTGAAACTACGTGGTTGATGGATCGTTGGTCGCGTTTAAACTCGCAGGTCGTCGCGTGCGCCAAGTGCCCGCGGTTGCGGGAGTATTGCGAAGGGGTGGCCAAGGTCAAACGCCGTGCATACTTGAATTGGGACTATTGGGGAAAACCGGTTCCGAATTTTGGTGATCCTACGGCCCGACTCTTGATCGTGGGTTTGGCGCCGGCCGCCCACGGGGCGAACCGCACCGGGCGGCTATTTACCGGCGATCGGAGCGGCGACTGGTTGTATCGGGCTTTACATAAGGCCGGATTCGCCAATCGTCCGGATGCCACCTCGGTGGACGACGGGCTGACGTTGTACGACTGCGCGATTACGGCAGTCTGTCATTGCGCCCCGCCAGATAATAAACCCACCTCAGGCGAACTTGCCCAATGTCAGCTCTGGTTGGAGCGAACGCTCGATCTCGTTCAGCCGCGCGTGTTGCTTGCGCTGGGGCAAATCGCTTGGAATGAAACCGTATCGCACCTCTTGCGATGCGGATGGCTGGCGGGCAAACGTCCCAAGTTCCGTCATGGGGCTTTAACGCCGCTTGTCCAGGAACGATGGTTGGCAGGAAGTTACCATCCAAGTCAACAAAACACGTTCACGGGGCGTTTGACTGAGCCGATGTTTGACGAGGTTTTTTCAAGGATTGTAACCCTGCTTAACGTCTCCGCCTGACGGCTGCCTACGGTAAGAGGCAACGAATTGGCGAAATCGAAAACTGAACCAGTCTTGGCGTCGTCACGGGGTTCGGGTTGTCGTTTGCGATGCGCAATTCTAGAATGCAACGGAATTCGGAAGTTGAATCGGTTGTGCCAGTTAGGTGAAGTTCGAGGACGCCAGGCGGCGGGTTCGCATGAGCTTGCAGGCAAAAAACGTCGCCATCCTTGGCTCCACGGGCAGTATTGGCGTCAACACGCGCGAGGTGATCCGGGCTTCGCAAGGGCGGTTTCATACGATCGCCATGACCGCACACACGCAGTTGGCGGAATTGGTGGCCCAAGCCCAACAGGACCGACCGAAGTGGGTTGTCGCCACGTCACCCAGCGCGGCACAGGGTTTCGATTTCACGAATCTTCCGTGTGAAACAGAACTAATCGTTGGAGCGGAAGGCGTTGAACGGGTGGTAACCGCGCCCGAGGTAGATATTGTTGTCGCGGCGATGGTCGGCAGCGCTGGACTTCGTGGCGCCTGGGCCGCCTTAAATGCGGGAAAAACGGTCGCGTTGGCCAATAAAGAAACGTTGGTTATGGCGGGTCCTTTGGTGATGGATTTGTGCCAACGGCGTGGGGCCTGCCTTTTGCCGGTCGACAGCGAGCACAGTGCTATTTTTCAGGCCCTTCGCGCGGGGGAGAAACGCGAAGTGCGGCGAATTGTGTTGACCGCCAGTGGCGGACCATTTCGTCGATATTCGAAAGATCAATTGCGTCAGGTCACCGTTGAACAAGCGCTAAACCACCCGAATTGGGAGATGGGTCCGAAGATAACGGTTGATTCGGCTACCATGATGAATAAGGCGCTGGAAATCATCGAAGCTCGCTGGTTATTCGACCTCCCCCCCGAACAAATCGCCGTCGTGGTTCACCCCCAATCGGTGGTCCATTCGATGGTTGAGTTTATCGATGGCTCGGTGGTGGCGCAATTGAGCCCTCCCGATATGAAACTCCCCATCCAATATGCATTGTCCTGGCCGGAACGTTTGATTGGACCGGCCGCACGGGTTGATTGGACCACGACTTGGTCGCTGGACTTCGAACCACCCGACCTGGAGCGTTTTCCTGCGTTACTGTTGGGATATGATACAGCGCGGGCCGGCGGCACCGCGGGCGCTGTATTGAATGCCGCGAACGAAGCGGCTGTTGCTGCGTTTTTGGATCGTCGTCTGCCTTTTCACGAGATCGTTCCGGCATGCCGGGCGGTTCTTGAACAACACACATACGACGCTCAGCCTCCGCTCTCGCGTTTGCTAGAGTTGGACGCTTGGGCGCGTCAGGAGATTACCAAGTGGATAGCGTAGTTCCCGAGTTCCTGCTGAGTGCATTGAACTTACTTTGGGTTATCGCCAAAGTGGCGTTGGGCATAGGTTTTGTCATTTTCGTGCACGAACTAGGGCACTTCCTCGCGGCCAAGTATTGCGGCGTTAAAGTCGAGAAGTTTCTCGTCGGGTTTGACGTACCGATCAAAATCGGGCCGTTTGAATTGCCGCGCACACTTTGGCGGAAGCAATGGGGCGAAACGTTATACGCCATTGGAGTGATCCCCCTGGGCGGCTATGTGAAAATGCTAGGACAAGACGATAATCCCTCGAATTATCAGCAGGAAGCCGAACGTACCAAACTTCCGTCCCATCGCCATGAAGATGTAATCGACGGGGGAATGGTCGCCGTCGGAATGCGGGGCGACGAGCGCGGCGAACATGTTGAACCCTTGGAAGCAGTCGGGCAACACGGTGAAGAGGATCGCGGCGCCATTGACCCGCGCAGCTACACCGCCAAGAGCGTGCCGCAGCGCATGCTAATCATCTCGGCCGGCGTCATTATGAACGTCATCTTCGCGGTACTTATGGGCGCCGCGGCGTACGGTTTGGGCGTGGCGGAAATGCCTGCCGTTATTGCGGGCACCGCGCCAGGCAGCCCCGCTTGGATCGGGAGCGATCAATGGGGAGAGCTGGCGCACCTTCAAGCTGGCGACCGAATCGTGCAGATCGGCCGTGAAGGCGAACCGTACGACCATTTGCGGTTCGATAAGGATGTGATGCTACACATCTTTCTGAATGGAGCGGATCAGAATCTCGACTTGCTCATCGACCGCGACGGCAAACGCGAGTGGGCCTCGGTTCGTCCAACCGTGGCCGACAAAACCGTCGCAAAACCGCGCGCCACGATCGGCATCGAGTTGCCTCGCGCGTTGACGTTAGGAACCCCTCCGACACGCGAACACTTACCGGCGGCGAAAACCGATACAGCCTTTGCCGCACAGGACAAAATTGTGGCCGTTAACGGAGAAGCCGTTGAAGGTTATCCTCAGTTCCAACGCCTCTTAGCGCGGCATTTGGATAAGCCCCTTGTGCTGACCGTTGAGCGCGTGAATGAGAACGCGGAAGATGGCAAGGAAGTGATCGAGCGTTTCGACATCTCCGTTGCGCCGAATCCGCTTCGCACGTTCGGGTTGGAAATGCAAGCCGGTCCTCTGACCGCGGTGCAAACCGACTCACCCGCCGACCGCGCGGGATTGAAGCCGGGGGATATTCTCCTTTCCATCGACGATCAGCCGATCGGCGATCCCATGACGCTCGGCCAACGTTTGCAGAAGCGGATCGGTGAAGAAGTCAAGATAACGGTTCAACGCGGCGCACAGCAGGTTCAACTTACCGTTACGCCGCGCGAACCTCAGCAAACCGCAGGACCTTACGCCCCCAATTATCCCGTGGGCATCGAAGAAATCGGTGTTGCGTTTCATGTGTTGCACGAGATCGCCGGAGTCGAACCGGGCAGCGCTGCAGAAAAGGCGGGCCTGGCGGCAGGAGACCGGCTGAAGCGAGTTGAGTTTATTCCATCAAACGAGGAGCAAGCAAAGAAAGAAGCTAGTTTCTTGGGCGAGGATTACGTCGAACCTATTCCGCTGGATGACGACCACCGAAATTGGGCCTACGTGCATTCGATGGTGCAGTCGCTTTTGCCAGACACCCAGGTAAAAATAACGTTCGATCGTGACCAGAAAACCGACTCGGTTATCGTGTCGCCGACCAGTTCACCTGACCACTTCAACCCGGAACGTGGCTTGGTTTTGACGTATAAATTCGACACGCACTCTGCATCCTCCTTTGGTGACGCGCTCTGGCTTGGTTATCGAGAAACCAAAGAACGACTCATGGAAGTTGTGACCGTCTTGTGGAAGCTTGTGAGCGGTCAATTGTCGATCACGAACCTGGCCGGTCCGGGTCGCATCGCCTACGTGGCCGGCGCAGAAGCGTCTCAAGGCATCGGCAATTTATTGATCTTTTTGACGTTTTTGAGTGTGAACCTTGCCGTGGTCAACTCTCTGCCGATTCCGGTCTTGGACGGCGGTCATTTTTTCTTCCTTATGTGGGAGGGAATTTTCGGCCGACCCGTCTCCGAAAAATGGATCGTGCGTCTGACCTTCGCAGGGTTGATCTTTTTGCTAGGTTTGATGGTATTCGTCACCACGATGGACATTGGCTGGTTTGCCGGGATTGTGCAATAAGCGTTCACCCTAGGAACGCCCGAGCCACGTCGCATGTAGGTAGGGAGTCATCAACGCACATTTCCACGATGTGAAAGCTGTGCTGTTCGATGCGGTGGGAACTTTGATCCAACCGCATCCCTCGGCAGCTCAAACGTATCAACAAATGGGCAAGAAGCACGGTGTGGACCTGCCCATGGAGGTCGTTCGCCAACGCTTTGGGGCGGCATTCGCCAAAGCGTTCGCTGATGCACGCTCCGCCGCGACAAGTCATGCGACGGAATACGCCAAGTGGCGATCCGTGGTTAGCGAAGTCTTTGCAGACGCCGCCGCGCCAGTCGACTTATTGTTCTCTGATCTTTGGCGGCACTTTGGTCAGAGTGAAAGCTGGCGTCTCTACCCCGATGCGGCGCCTGTTTGGCGTCAAGTCACAGCAGCCGGTTACCGGGTGGGCATTGCGTCCAATTTCGACGAACGGCTTCGCTGCGTGCTTTCCGGTTTGCCACCGTTGGATACTTGCGACCAGGTTTTTCACTCATCGCACGTTGGCTTTGCCAAGCCACATCCCCGGTTTTTCAATTCGGTCAGCCAGTTGCTCAAACTGCCGCCGCATGAAATTCTTTTGATTGGCGACGACTGGCGCAACGATGTGCAGGGCGCCTCCGCAGCGGGTTGGCGCTCCGTCTTTCTCGATCGCACGTGCAAAGAGGACCGATCCGGAGTGATTCACAGCTTATTCGATCTAATTCCGCTACTGAACCTGGCCTCCCCCTAGTCGGGTTCTGTGGGGGTTCTTCTCTCATGTTAGAAGGAAGGTTGTACAAATCAGCGATTTTTGATATGATTCGGCGTTGATGGCCGGTTAAAATTAGGCCCTCGACGGTTTGTTCCCGCCTTCCAGGAAAACTGCATGCTCACCATCCTCGGCAAACCGAATCAGCGAAGCGGATTCTGTGATGGCGTCTCACGCCGCGACTTTCTTCAAATTGGCGGTCTCGTGATGGGCGGGGCCACTTTGCCGCAAATTCTTGCAGCCGAGGAGAAGGCTGGCGTGGGAAGGTCGCATAAGGCGATCATCAACGTGTTCCTGCCCGGTGGGCCGCCGCATCAGGACATGTGGGACGTGAAGGTCGATGCCCCTTCGGAGGTCCGAGGCGAGTTTCAACCCATCAAGACGAACGTGTCGGGTATCGAGGTCTGCGAACTGTTCCCACGCATTGCGGCGATGATGGATAAGTTCGTGCCGATCCGTACGATTGTCGGCGCGAATGGCGCTCATTATTCCCATCAGTGCATTACTGGCCGCCCAGAAAACCCAGCTCCAGCGGGTGGCTGGCCTTCTATGGGCGCTTGGGTCTCTCGCTTTCAAGGTCCGGTGAAACCCGCCGTGCCGCCCCATGTATCGTTGTTTTACAAGTCCGATCACGCGCCGTGGGGTTACCCGGGCCAAGGCGGATTCTTGGGTGTAGCGCACGCGCCATTCAATCTCGTCGGCGGACGCAATGAGACGTCAAAGACCGAGAACATGGTTCTTCAAGGGATTACTCTCGAACGACTCCAAGACCGGCGCGCGCTGCTCACGTCGTTCGATCAATTCCGCCGCGAAGCCGATACTTCGGGCGCTATGAACGGGCTCGACAGCTTTACCGAACAAGCCATTGGAATTCTCACATCGTCCAAATTGGCCGACGCCATGGACGTTTCCAAGGAAGACCCTGCAGTCGTCGAGCGTTATGGTCCCGAGAACCCGCAGTTCCACGCCGACGGGGCGCCGCGAATGACTCGTAACTTCCTCATCGCACGACGGTTGGTTGAAGCCGGCGCGCGTGTGGTGTCGTTGAACTTCAGCCGATGGGACTGGCACGGGTCGAACTTCAAAATTGCCCGGGTCGAAATGCCCCTACTCGACGCTGCGGTGTCTGCACTTGTGCAAGACCTGCATGAACGCGGCCTGGATCGTGACGTATCGGTCGTGGTTTGGGGCGAGTTCGGTCGCACTCCCAAAATCAACAATGACGCGGGACGCGATCACTGGCCGCAAGTCTCTTGTGCTCTGCTGGCCGGGGGTGGAATGCGAACGGGCCAAGTGATTGGTCAGACGAACCGCCTCGGAGAGCACCCGATCGAGCGCCCCGTCACGTTCCAAGAAGTCTTCGCCACCCTTTACACGAATTTAGGCTTGGACTTGAACGCGGTACGAGAGTTCGACTTGCGAGGTCGACCGTATAACTTGGTCGATTCCGGCGTTCAGCCGTTGCGAGAGCTAGTGTAAGGTCGCGCGGTCATCCGTAAACACGAAAGACGCTCGCCATGCGAGCGTCTTTTTTCGTTAAAGGGATGATTTCCTACGTAATCTTTGACAGTGCGATGGGGTGCGACTGGTCCTTCACGAAGCCGTTTTCCAGCCATGCCGGGAAAAGGCCGAATCGGCCGCGACCTAAGCTTCCGGTTCTTCCAGGTAGGTATAACCTCGCAAGGCGTCTTCGTAAAAGCGAAGAAGCCGCCCGGCTTCCTTATGATCGAGGTTGTTTTGCCGTACGGCGGCCTCGACGTTGAGTTGCAACCTGTGCATCAGTTCGTCGGTATTGAAATGCACGTAACTGAGCACCTCACGCACCGTGTCGCCTTTGACGATGTTTTCGAGGACGACCTCGCCTTCATCGTTCAACGTGACATGGACCGCGTTCGTGTCGCCAAACAAGTTATGTAAGTCACCCAAAATCTCTTGGTAAGCTCCCACGAGGAACGCCCCCAGATAATAGGGCGACCCGTCAAATGTGTGGAGCGTCAAGGTCGGGCGCCATTCGCGGCTTTCGTTGACCGCGCTAATGAAGTGATCGATCTTGCCGTCCGAGTCACACGTAATGTCGCCCAGCACCGCCGGGCGCGTGGGCCGCTCCTTTAAGCGATGAATTGGCATGACAGGGAATAACTGGCCAATCGCCCAACTATCGGGAATCGATTGAAACAGCGAGAAATTACAGAAATAGGTATCCGCCAACATTTGGTCAATAGCGTGCAGTTCCTCGGGCACCCGTTCGAGTTCGCCAGCCAGAGGGCGGATTTTCCGGCAAATGGCGCGGAATAGATCTTCGGCCGCCGACCGCAACTCAAGTGACAAACGCCCTGCATTAAACATGTGAATGAGCATTTCGAGCGCTTGTTGCGCGTCGTGGTAGCTTTCGAGCAGGTTCGACGGTTTCAGCTCGCGGTAGGTTTCGAGCAGGTCCTTAAGAGGCGCTTCGGCTTCTTCCACTTCGCCTTTGTCGAGGAGCGAGCGGACGTGCATTTCGCCGCTGGCGTACTCTGGGGGGGACTGGTCATCGTCGCGGCCGTTGGCCGACTCGGCCGAAACTCCCAACACGCTGAAGATAAGCATGCTGTGATGGGAAACCAGCGCCCGGCCGCTTTCCGAGATAATCGTCGGATGCGGGATTTCCGCGTCATCACACACCGCTTGAATATGGTGAACGACGTCGTTGGCGTACTCTTGCAACGTGTAATTCATGCTCGAATCGAAGTTCGTTTGCGAGCCGTCATAATCCACGCCGAGGCCGCCGCCCACGTCGAGAAACTCCATACCGGCGCCGCGTTTGGCCAACTCAACGTAAATTCGCGTTGCTTCGTGCAAAGCGCGTTTGACGTGGCGAATGTTGGTGATCTGGCTGCCAAGATGAAAGTGCAACAACTTGAGGCAGTCGCCCATCCCACGTTCGCGCAGCTCCTCCAGTCCGCGAAGGATCTCGCTTACCGTCAAGCCGAACTTTGAACGATAACCGCCTGAGAGGGCCCACCGTCCCGCGCCGGGCGAAGCGAGTTTAACGCGCATTCCGATCGCAGGCCGCACGCCAATCCGCTCCGCGTGCTCTAAGATCAATCCAAGTTCGGTGTATTTCTCCACGACGGGAATGATCGGCCGTCCCATCTTCTTGGCCCACATGGCCATTTCAATAAACTCGGAGTCCTTAAATCCGTTGCAAATGATCGGCGTTTCGGGATACGCCGCCGCGGCGACCGCCAGCAGTTCGGGTTTGCTGCCTGCTTCCAGCCCAAAGCCATGGGGACGGCCAAAACGCATGACTTCTTCAACGACGTGACGCTGTTGGTTCACCTTCACCGGAAAAACACAGCAATAGCGCCCTTTGTAACCATACTCGCCAATAGCGCGCTGGAAGGCGTCGTGCAATTCGCCAATGCGATGGTTCAAGATGCCGCTAAATCGCAAAAGTACAGGTAGGTCGACCCCCTGTAACTGCAATCGGTCCACGAGATGTTTCAAATCGACCGACTTGTTTGGGTCTTTCGTGGGATGAACCATCAAATGGCCGTTTTCGCCCACAGAAAAGTAACCGGCGCCCCAATAGGGTGTTTGGTAGAATTCAGCAGCAGACCGCGCGGACCAGCGGGTGTCGTTTTTTAACAGCATCGATATCCGGTTTGTAAAAACGTGGGGTTAATGGTCCATGCCGAAATCCCCAATCAAACCGACGATGCATCTGCAACCGTTCGGCCTGCCTTGGTGGATGAAATTAGGGAAGGTCTGGGAGATTGGACTTCCCAATCCGCACATCGCAAACGCGCCCCAAGGGCGAAAAGCCAAACACGCAATTTTATTCAATTGTGCCCCGGATTGATAATCCCCTTTTTGCCCAAATACGACAAATTGCGGGGGTCGGAACGCCTTGTAACGATTAAATAACTCGGCGAATGCGCGAAACGAAGGTTAGGTAGTAGATGACGGTGCAAATCCATTGGGTTTTCGAGCCTCGCGTGAGTTGTTTCCATGTGGCGGATGCTGTCCGCCGTAAACTCCCGCTTATTGACAGCGACATTGCCGACATTTTGCACGACATCTTGCACGACCTTAACGAAACCTTAACAGGCTTGGTTCCTCCGGCTCGCTTTTGGGAATCGCTCATCCCCTGCTCGATAGGCCACAATGATCTCCATGTCCTCGTCACGACGGCGATAAAGGCGGCCGGCGGCGCCGACGTCGTGAACCCACCACGAATTCACTCCATCGCGATGGACCTTCTCGCCTTGGAGAGCGCCGTCCTGGCCTACTGGCCTCGTTTACCACAGGAGGTGCGTCTGCGCGAACGCCCTATTCGCGAACAATGGGAATCGCGCGGCCCAGGATTGTTGCGTCAGTTTGCAAAACTGACCAATTCGACGTTGGCGTCGGTGGACGCAATCGTGGTGCTTGTACATCCATGTCTTGGAGGCGGCGGGGCAGTTTATCCCGCTTACCATGTCGCCTTGTTTGAAGCCGTGTTAGCCCATCCTTACCCTGCAATTCCCGAGACCGTGCGTTTGGGCTGGCTTCTTGCTCAATTGGGAGTGAGCCACGAAGGTTTGGATTCATCGACCTCGCCAATACGCCGCAATTTGGTGCTTAGTCTCGCGTCGTCGTATATCGTGCTCGAAGCGGCCGAGTACGTCGAATGGGCCCAATGCAATTCTAAAACCCTATTGCAAATGTTCTCGACCTGGCGCCTTCCGCAGCCTGAAACACTTGACGCAACACAAACGGTGGAATTACTAACGGCCTGGCGCGACGATTGTCGAAACCGTTCGTTGCCATGGGCGGAAGCCTTGGCGCAATTAGACCAGTTGCTGCCCTGAAAGCCGGTTTACCACATTCACACCAAGCGCGAATCCGCGTTATCCTTTCCGCCCGCGCGTGCAACGCGTTCGTGCGTGGTTCATTGACTTTCGCGCATGGATGATGTCTTAAAGAGCTTACGGCCTAGCTGAGGCAAGTACGTAGTCCAACGACTCTCGGCGTCCGGATCGTCCTGCATGATTTGCGCGAAGCTTCGCACTTTGGCGTCGAGGTCGTCTAAGTAGTGTAATACGACGGCTTCGAGCGTCATGGGGAGTTTGGGGCTCCCAAATTCGTAATGCCCGTGATGGCTCACGATCATGTGTTTAAGCCGCGCGGCTAATTCGGCCGGGAACGGCTCGCCCGACATTTTTTCAACTTCGTCAATTTTGCGGCCGAGTAGGCTGACTCCCATGACAAGATGACCAACCAACTGGCCTTCATCCGTGTATCCCAGTTGCCGCTCGTAATTCAATTCGTCGATCTTGCCCACGTCATGCAAAAACGCCCCGTAAAGGAGTAGGTCGCCGTCAACTTCGCGGTAACGCGGCGCCACAATACGAGTGAGCTCCATCAAGTCAACAACATGCTCCAACAGTCCGCCGCGATACGCATGGTGGTTTTTCACACCCGCGGGCGCCGACGAAAACTTGGCCATGAATTTTTCATCGATCAGAAAGCACTCGCCCAAGTTGCGAAGCGAGAAATTCCTCACGCTGCGCAACATTTCGGCTAACCGACCCGCGAGTTGATCGATGTCCGTAGCGCCCAAGGGAAAAAAGTCCGACTCGTTGACGCTACGAGGATCGACGCGTTCGACATGCGTGGCGATGATTTGCATCGCGCCATTGTAGATTTGCGTAGCGCCTTCAACGCGGGCGTAATCGCCGGTTTGTACCCGCCCCGCGGTTTTTTCTGTGATGTTCCACATCATGGCCGAAATCGCGCCGGTGCGATCGGACAACCGCAAGTGCAGATACAGGTTTCCGCTACGATTGGTGCGAAGCTGCTTTTCAGCTACAAGGAAGACTTGATCGACGTCGTCTCCTTCGCGCAAGTCGCTCACTAACAGTCGAGGCATGGCACTCCTAGCAAGACGCAAGGCACAGGCTCCGCCGGCCCAGATTGCTCTTGAATACGTAGTTTTAAGACGTAGCGAGGGGACCAACCGCTACTCCGCTACGGACTCGCAATTCTAGCGCCGTTTCGTCGGGGTAGCAAGGCGGCGCAATTAACGGCTTATCATGCGCCAGGAGAAAAGACCGCGACCAGCAGCGTACTCTGGCGATTGTAACCGTTGCTTGTTGTCGTGTGGTCGTGCGCGTTGTGGATAGGTCTGGCAAGACGCGGAGCCTCCGTGTCGTTGGCCAGGTGTTGTACATCCTTAAAGGCCGCCGTGTCCTCAGGACCAGCAAGTCATAAACGCAGTTTCAGCCATGGCAATTGGGAACGTGGAACTCATGCTTGATCCAGGGTTGTCGATTTTCGAAAGTCCCGTAGACGTGCATAACCGCAAGGCATTGACCCAACCGATCCAAGCGCGCAGCAAATTGGCCATCGCAATCCGGTGTTAGGACTCAGAGGACAAAGAATAGCAGTAATTTCCTCGCCGCAGACAATCAAAGGCTCACGTACCGCATCAAAAAACCACCAGGAACGTCGTTGCCTGCAAAACTAACAAACCTTCTTGCTGCAGCTTCCCGCGACGTGTTGTCCGGTCCTGCAGGAGAGTACCAAGCGGCGCCGCGATGAGAACATCGCAGTGTGAGATGATTACCAGGCGTGGGCCTTTTCCCAAAATTTTTCTCACGCTATAATCCACCCATCGCGCGTGGCATGGAGACACCTTCAACGAAGGTCTTTCCCCACCACCTTGGGGCGGCGTAGCTCAGTTGGTTAGAGCAGCGGAATCATAATCCGCGTGTCGGGGGTTCGAGTCCCTCCGCCGCTACTTCCCATTCACCGATTTGAGTTCCTTCTGGCCTAAGTTGCTCGATGTTAGCAGCTCAGGCCGATTTCGTTTGTCCCGATGGGATCTTGGTAATTCAGGCTTGATGACCACAACCGCCTTCGCAGCGCTCGTCGGTGGCATTCTCTTTTCCGCCTGAATCAACTCGCCCCCCCAGATCATCGTTCGCAGCTCTCGCAGAGATGTTTTTTTGAAATGCTCAGTTGACTGTGTTTTCAAGTTTCACGTTGTTGTGAGCGAAACCAACGGCGTCGTACTTCGACTTGTTACGGGCCGACCGAAGCCGAGCTTCGCAGTCAAGAAGTCGGCTTGAACGGGAAAGCAAGGTCACAAGGTGCTTGCTTTCTTGTTATGGCAGCGCTTGTGTGACCTTAAGCTGCGGCTGATAATCGGAGAGCTGCAATCGTGACTTGACGGTGTACTTGGTCGTTGGTCGGCATGAAACCCATTCGTTGCTGTTGCGTGGCGAACTTGCCATTGCTTCCGGAAGAAATCGCCGCGCAAATTCTCGATCTGGAGAAATGGCCTGAGTTTCAGGGTTTTGGCGTCTTGCCGGGTATCCGAACCGCGGTTTTCGAATGTCGACCGACGGATATTGTGGGAACGCGAATTCGCGTGACGAATACCGACGGTTCGAGCCATGTGGAGGAGATTGTCGAATGGCAACCGGAACGGCGACTTCGGCTGCACATGCATAGCTTCTCTGCACCGCTGTCCTATCTCGCAAAGTCGATGGAAGAGAAATGGGAGTTTGAGTTAGTCGATGGCGGAACGCGAGTCCGCCGTTCGCTCGAAATGTTTCCACTTTCAAGGATGTCTTGGCCGTTGATTTGGGCGATTTCTCAATTGCTTCGACGAGCCATTGCCCGACATTTACGTCAGATGCAAGAAGCTTCAAAGTGAAGCGAGAGGGACAGCGTGAACGGTCCATCGCCGCAGACCCGATATCCGTTGGCGGGGTTCCCTCAGGTCGCCTTCCTAAGCCGCTCGTTACCGAACCGAACATCGTCGCGGGCGGCTACACTTACTCTAAGGCCACCGATATGCCTGACCAATTCGTCGCGCGTATGGCGATTGCCTATCAAGGCGAGTAATTAGTGACATTAAGAATTGGCGTTTACGTGGTGCAATGCTACGACGACCGCACGAATACTCCAACTCGGAATCCTGATTCGATGAAAACTACGTCTCCGCTTACACTGAGAGAACCAGGCGAAGGCCTTCGCGTTTCGGTCGTTGGAGATATCTATACCTTTCTTGCAACGGGCAAGGAAACGAATGGTCGTTACGCCCTATGGGAAGCAGTCGTCTATCCCGGAGGCGGACCGCCGCTCCACAAACACCAGTGGGAAGAAGAGGGGTTTTATGTACTTGAGGGCGAAATCACGTTCGTGTTAGGGAGCGAACGACTTGTCGCCTCGCAAGGCACGTTTGTGAATATGCCCGTGGGTACGCCGCACGCTTTCAAGAATGAAGGCGCCACGCCTGCCAAGATGCTTATCTCCGTGGCGCCGGCTGGCCTGGAACAGATGTTCTTGGAGATTGGGAAACCCCTTTCGCCGGGAGAATCATCGGTCGAGCCTCCCTCCAAGGAGGAAATTGACAAGTTATTGGCCGCTGCTCCTAGTTACGGAATCGAGATCCTTTTGCCTTGACGAATTGCCTTGACGAAGCCACATCGTACCGATGGAAGATGGTTGCAGGTTGAGGGACTTCACCATTAAGGCCGAACAACCACGGAATTTAACTTCCGTATTCCTATTTCCTGCCGATTGCAGATAGCCTGTAAATGAAGAGCGAGCTGCGAACGTTCGTTTAAAGTGCTTTTTGAACACACCGGTGCTTGGAGAGCCCATGCGCAGTGAACGCGACAAGATGCTTGCCGGGGAGTTGTATGATCCACTTGACCCCGCGCTAGTGGAGGCGCGAACGCGAGCCCGCGACTTGTGCCAAAGCCTTAACGCCACGCGCGAAAACGATCAAACGATTCGCCGGGCAATCTTGATTCAATTGTTCGGCACAGGGGGCGACTCCGTATGGATGCAGCCTCCCTTTTATTGCGACTACGGTGAAAACATTCTGCTTGGAGAAAGAGTGTTCTTCAATTTCAACTGTGTCGTATTGGATGTGTGTGAGGTGAAGATCGGAAACTTCACCTTATTCGGACCTGCCGTTCAGATTTATACGGCGATGCATCCGATGAACGCGGCGCAACGTCGAACGCAGGAATTTGGCACACCGATCGAGATCGGTCCGGACGTCTGGGTCGGCGGAGGTGCGATCATTTGTCCGGGCGTAACGATTGGTTCGAAATCGGTCATTGGGGCAGGAAGCGTAGTCACGAAAACAATTCCGGAAGGGGTATTCGCCGCAGGAAACCCCTGTCGCGTCATTCGAGATCTTGCCGAATAAAGCGGCGTTCACGCCGCGTGTGATGAATCCGAGTGTTGCGCGCCGTCGAGGCGAGAATGTGAACCTACCGGCGTAACGCAACGATGCCTAGGTTCGAGCCACTGTGTTCTTGAAGGCTAGACGACGGCGACTCCGCGCCATCGGCTGCGCGGGACGTTTCTACTTGAGACCGACGCGAATGATTTCATCGCCCGACTCAAGAACGCTCTAACCAGGCTTACCGTCGTACAAGTTACTTACCGATTTACGTCGGGCGGCGGAGGAAGTTGAATTGTCGGGGCTGCGATTGTAGAGTTCACCCACTGCTGCAAGAGCGCATGTGTCTCTTGGAATTCAGGACGTTGGGCCAAGGCTTGATACTCTGGATTGGTTGCGACGTGCTTGAACCGCTCCAAGGCGCGCCGCATCGCATCGACGGGCGGTTGCTGAGGCGCCAAAAACACTTCGGCAGGAAGCGCCAAGTAGCCCTTCCATGACGCGTCTAAGACACTTGCCAACCGGTGCGAGGAAGCGGCGAGTTGTTGCTGCGCATCCGTCGTAGCAAGCGGCGCCGGAGGCGAAAAACCGAGCGCGGGCGCCGGCGTCATAACCATTTCAGGCGCCGGTACGCTTGCGGTATCCGGAAGTACAACAACTTGGGGTGTGGTGTACTTCGACACCTGCTCCAACAGATGATGCGCCGAGGGCGGCAGCGGTTGTGGCTGGCCCACGGGAACGACTTCGCCCACCTGCGCGTAGTATGCTGCGGTAGCCGTGCCGTCGACCTGCATTGCGGCGCCGTCCAACGATACGCCGGCAAACAGACCGCGGCTGCGCGAATACGAGTAAATCTCGGCCTTAAGGCGCGTGTCGGTTGCCGCTTGAGCCTGCCTTCCCACGGGGCCTGCCGCGGCGGCAATATCGCCGCCAATGGTAAATTTGCCTCGTGTTAATCCTTGCACGCTATTTCTGGTTTTGAAAACAAGCACCAGATCCGTTGCTTGCACGCCAATCTGCCAGCCGATACTGCCACCGGTAATGGTGATGAACATCGGCGCGGTCCAATTCCCTAATTCGTCGCGCGTTACCACCACGCCGCGGCCATGTCGCACGCCGATCACGAATCCCCCTTTGAGCATGCCCGGCACGATCGCAATTCCCTGAGCATCAGCCAGCAGCGCCTGCGGGATGGCACTTGCGGGAACCGCCATGATTTGATCCAACACCACGCACGCCGACTCAACAACAGCTGCTTCGTGACTTGTCACGGGCGCAAAGGGCTGGGCATGAGCGGCAGACGCCGCTAACGCCACGGCCGCCGCAAAACTCAAGGCCCATGTCTTCATGACGCAAAACCTCTCCGTCGATCGCCCTGTCCAAAACAACATGTGAGTCCCGGAAACGCGTTTGCGCTCCTCGGGGGCGGTATTTTAGCCATTCTGGCGAAAGTCACAATGTCAAAGCGCTGGAGTGGAAAGTCGGCAGGTCGCTCATCGGTCTTGCTTCCTTACGGCGTTGCTTGATCGCCTGGAAAGGTAGAGAATTCAACTGCGCATTTACGCATCCGGATGGGGAAGCGTGGTCCGGCTGAATGTTTTTCAAGAATGCGTGCGGGATGGGCGAAGCATGCAGTTGAGCCAAGTAACCCGCACGTCGACGGATCAGGCGGCTTGTTCGCCTTCGTTCGATGGCGCGGGCTCCCGGTCGAGCGCTTCCTGGCGGATGTGCCCCGATTCCGAAACGTCGTCAAACTTGACGGAAACCCGCTTGGACACGCCCGATTCTTGCATCGTGACGCCATAGAGCGTCGTTGCGGCCGTCATTGTCTTCTTGGAGTGTGTGACAATGACGAACTTTGTCCAAGCCAGATACTCTTTGAGTTGATCCAAAAAGCGGCCGATATTGGCTTCGTCGAGCGGGCCGTCTACTTCGTCCAAAATGCAAAAGGCGCTGGGCCGGAACTGGAAGATCGCCAGCATCAGCGACACCGCCGTCAGTGCGCGTTCGCCGCCGCTTAAGAGCGAAATACTAAGCGACTGTTTTCCAGGAGGAGTAGCGATGATCTCGATTCCTGCATCGAGGATGTCTACTCCTTCTTCCAACACGATGTCGGCCCGGCCGCCGCCAAACACTTTGCGGAAAACGGCCTGAAAGTTCTGGCGAATCGTTTCGAGCGTTTCCGCGAAGAGACGACGGCTGTCGGCGTTGATCTTCGCAATGATACGCTCCAGAGCGGCTTTCGCATCGCACAAGTCTTGGTACTGCGAGGACAGCTTGCCAAATCGTTGCTCCAATTCCTCCACTTCGGCCAACGCGTCCAAATTGACCGCGCCCACGCCACTGAGTTTTCGCCGGAGTTGCGCGATTTCCTCATCCACCTCTTCGCGCTGACGCTGTTCCTCTTCCGATGGCGCGCGCTCGACTTCCGCAATGTCGATACCGTAATCCTCGCGCAATCGCTCCGCTAAGGTGTTGCGCTCATGGTGAATTTCACCAGCCGCAAGCTCCGCACGGTGCCGACGCTCTTCAAGTCGATGGATCGCGGTGCGCAACTTCTGGAAAGTCTCTGTTACTTGTTTGCGTTGCGCGCGCCGCTGTTCGGCGGAGCGCCCAAGTTCGGAGATTTGCACCGCAGAGGCTTCACTAGCCAAGTAGAGCAAGGCCAATTCACTGGTTGCCTGAAGAATCACCCGTTCCGCTTCTTCGCCACGAGCGACACATTGCGTGGCTTGGTGCAAGACCTCTTGCAGCGATCGGCCTCGTTCGGTCTCTTCGCGTTCGAGTTGTACAAGGTGCCGACGCAGGCTATCGCGACGCTCCTCGGCCTTCGCCAGATCAATCTCCGCCGCCGTCGAGGCAGCCACCAGTTCTCGTCCCTGACTCTCTAGCCTCTGTAACCGCTGTTCCAAGTCGCCCAAAACGGTTTGCAGCGCATCACGACGTTCGCGTTCACGATTCCATTGTTCATGCGTCGTCGCCAATGCGAGCTCAATTGCCGATGCTTCCTTTTGCGCAACGCGAACATCTTCCAGGACCGCATCACGTTGGCGAGCTAGCTGTTCGCCTTGCAGCCGAGCGCTGTGCGCCAGCGCACGCTGTTCCGCGTAGTGCGTATGCGACGTCTTTTGATTCTGGTGCATGAGACGCAAGTGCTCCTGGCATTGCGCCACATCCACTTTAAGCAGTTCGACCTCATGCGCGCGCTGCGCGAATTCTCCATCCCACTCGGTAATCTGCTCACGCAGCGCACGCAGTTCGCTACGGCGCGAAATAATGCCAACCGCGGCGCGCGGAGGTCCAACGATCAACGAGCCATCGGGTTCAACTAGTTCACCAGCCAAGGTGACAAATCGCGCATTCTCGACGCCTTCCCGCCGCAGCGCCATGGCGTGGGACAATCTTTCCACGAACCACGTCTCGCCGAGCAAACGCCGTACTAGCGGCAAAAACCACGGCGGCGTCTCGACTAACAAGTCGGCTCGACCAATCACGCCGGGCCGACCATCCAGTTCTTGCTCCGTCGCGCGAACGGAGTTCCCCGCACCGGAAAGCGGAAACAATCCCACCCGACCGGTAAAACGTTCGCGGTTGTGTTGCAGATGCTCGATCAGTCGATCGCCCTTGATGACCACATACTGGGCCAGATCGCCCAGAGCGACATCGATCAGCGGCGCCGTGGCCACGTTCACTTCGATCAAGTCGGCGACAAGTCCGCAGACATCGCCAAAGGGACTATCAGGCAGGTTCTTAGCGCGTGTAAGAACCTCTTGCGCTCCGGCGCTTACGCCTTCTTGGCGCAATTCTAAGTCTTCCAGCAAGGCAGCGCGCTCGCGCGCGGCGCCGCGCCGGGCATGCAGCTCGGCCAGCTTCGTATTTTTTCCATTCAGCCGCTGCTGCAACTCGCTGAATACGGACTCGGCCGCATCGGCATTTTGATCCGCCTCATGCATGGCGACCAAGGCCTGCTGCTCTTGAGCCTCAATCTCGTCAATGCATTGCGTTTGCTGTGCTAACGCCTCCTCAAGCAGCGCAACCTGGCGTTGCGAACGCTCCGCGGACGCCTTGGCGCCAGAAAAACGCGACTGAGCCTCGCGCGCGAGTTCTGCAAGTTCCGCGACAATTCCCGCCACGGTCGCATACGCGGTTCGCGCGGTCGTGGCTTCTTCGCGAACCTGGGCGAGCATTTGTTCGTGCGCGAGTTCAGCCCCTCGGCAACGCTCCAAACTTTGTTGGGCTTGGTCGTATACGCCTGCCGCCGCTTGCGATTCGCTTCGTGCGCGGCGTACCTGGTCGACTAGGTCGCCGGTGCGATGGCGCATATCGCAAATTTGCCGCCCAAGACGCTCCGCCTCAGAAGCGAAATCGTCGCGGCGCGTTCTTTGGTTCTCGACCAAGGACTCCAAAGAAACGATTTTTTCGCGGGTGCGACTTGCTTCGCCCTCATGGCTACGCAAGACTTGCGCGATCTGGGCCAATTCGACATCGAGATCGTTCGCGGCGCTTTCCGCGGACGTCGCCTCCGAGTTCGCAGCGGCCAGCGCCTCCGTAACCTCGGCCAACTCTTGCTGAATGGCGTCGAGCTTCTCGCTCAATCGTCGCCAATCGCTTTGACCAACCGAGGTTCGCAGTTGCTGTAACCGCTCGCTATACTCCTTATAGCGCTGCGCCTTCGAAGCCTGGGAGCGAACACTGCGAAGTCGGTTCTCGACCTCCTCGACGATGTCCGACAGGCGAAGCATGTTCTGGTCGACGCGCTCTAACCGGCGTTGCGCTTCAATTTTCTTCGCCTTGAACCGACTAATGCCTGCGGCTTCCTCGAAAATAGCGCGGCGCTCGCGAGCCGAAGCTTGGAGTAGCACGTCGAGCTTGCCTTGCTCAATGATGCTGTAAGCATCCGCGCCCAGTCCTGTTCCGCGAAAGAGATCTTTAATATCGCGCAGTCGGCAAGACTGGCCGTTAATCAGATACTCGCCTTCTCCCGAACGATAGACGCGCCGCGTGACATGAACCTCGTCCGCGTCGTATAAAAGATCGCGCGCCGCATTGTCGAAAATAATGGTGGCCTCGGCCGTGTTCAAAGGCTTGCGGCCGCCCGAGCCGCCTCCTTTGAAAATCACGTCCGCCATATCTTTGCCGCGCAAGCTCTTGGCGCTTTGTTCGCCAAGAACCCACTTGATCGCATCAACAATGTTGGATTTTCCGGAGCCGTTCGGACCAACGACGACGGTAATGCCCGGCGGGAACTCGAACCGCGTTTTGTCGGCGAAGCTTTTGAAGCCGGCGAGTTCCAAAGCCTTGAGCATGGCAATCCGACGCGACGAATCCGTTTCCTGAGGCAATTACTCGATTATCCAGGATTTACCCCAGCGCGACTACCCGGCGCCGGTGTGATCTTGGCGAGGCCCCACTATCCAGGTGTGAGCCAGTCTTTCATCTTGCTCCACATTCCAGAAGATTTTTTCTCACTCGCATCGTCGTCCGTCGGTTCGAGGTCTTCCATCGGAGCATCATCGCGTTCGGAATTTCGTTCAAAGAACAAACCGGGAAGCGGGCTTGCCGCTGCCTGCCCTGCATCATCGTTCGTGGAAGAGTCCTCGCTGCCCTCATACTGCCGATCGGGCGTTGGCAACGCGTTGATTTCGACTCTCGCGGCTAGCGCGCCGGTTCGTTGAGCTTCCTGAACGGCTTGCAGAATGTCTGGATAACGCACCCCAATTGCCGCCAAGGTACGCACAATATCATCCAGTCGAGTACTGCATTCCAAGCGTCGTTCATCTTTACCAGGAACAAACCGCGTGATTCGGACCCGGCCGCCATCGATACTCTTGACGATCGTTTCCGTGCCGGCGAACACGGAAAACGGCGCCCGCAGGCGGACGTCCTGCCCAAAAATCGCCATTTCCGCTTCGCGATAGCGCATAAAGTGCACAATCGGTTCGCTGGGAGACGGAACCGTGACTAAACGCAGGGTCGGAATGTTCGCCTGACTTTCAGGATCGGAGAGCACTTGCCCCACCGCAATGGGGTCCGACGCGCTGCGGGTGCGAATGGCGCGGATCGCACCGCAACGCGCCTCGACGCTAGGAACATGTAATAGAGAAGTTAATGCATCGTAAGCCGAGGCATGCGTCACAACGCTCAATGCGGCCAGAGCATGCCATCGAAACGCCCGTGAATCAGCGGCCGCCGCGGCCAATACGGCCGGCGCTTCGGCGTCGTCGAGGTACGCAAGGGCCTCGGCGGAATAGAAACGAACTTCAGGATCGGACGACTGCATTCCTTTGCGAAGTACGGGAATCGCCTCGGGTCCGATCGCCTCCAGGCGAATGGCCGCTCGTGACGCCGAAATTGGCTCCAGCAAGAGCGATTCCAATCGCGACAGCCTCGAGATCCTTTGTTGCGGAGTCTCATGAACGGCGATATTTTGCACAACGCGCAGGTAACGTCCCAGGTTGTTCTTATAGGTATCGTTGACTTTCAGTTCGATGTAGTCGTCGTCCATCGGCTCCGCAGCGCCAACCTTCTTGCGATCGATAAACGCCGAAAAACGGCGATTCACGGCAGCGGCCACATGCGTGCTGGTCATGATTGAATGATTCTCGCCGATTACTACCAGGCCGATCGGGCGGTCGATGAGCGCTTCGCCGCCTCCAAGCACGCGCCCACGTAGCAAGTTGATTTTGTCGGTATCGCCTTTAAAGGCGGCATCGACAACCATGGGTCCGGCGGCGATCCCCAGCACTTTTCCCTGGCGTAAGCGGTTCCCTAACACTTCGACGGGACGCAGGCGAGTTTTCATAAGCCACCCTTCCCGAAGACTCGTCGTCTCGGTGCGCGGGGGAGCTTCGACGATCACGTCACAACGCTCTCCCTTACGTATTCCCGGCGGGAAATACGCTTTCACGTAGGCCATCGAGACGCTGTCAAGGGCAAGAATGTCATCGGGGTGCGCGACTCCGTTGGTCTTCATTTCCTCACGCAAGGACTCGCGTCGATCGTTCGGAGGCGGATCGCTTCCCGTGCCTCGCAGGTTGGTGACGAGCGCGATTCCCTCAACCTTCATATAGCCAAGACCCCAGCCGCGCGTCAGGTCGCCAACAAACTGAACTTCCGGTTCGAGATCGTCAGGCTGGGCGACTTCGATTTCCGGTTTTTTCTTTTTCATCCACGGCGCTTGACAGCCTGTGTGCGGCGCAAGCAATGCAATGGCAATCAAGCCCGCCAAGCACATGTCGACTGCAGCGAGAAAACGCGGCCTCATGCCCTAACCTGCTTCCCTGCAAGAGTTGGCGATGAAATAGCCCAAGGAACGTGCCGGCGCTCACGCCGTACACCACGAATAGACCAACAAGCGGTGGAGAGGGTACCCGCGGAAACGCGAACCGTCAAGCTCGCCTGCGAGTGAACTAATTCATCGACGGGACAAGCGAACTAATCGCTCATCTGGCAAACAGATTACGACTTGGCGAGCATCCGGAGTTCTTTCGGGAGGGGGAAATATACTTCCTCGCGGCGTAATGTCCGAGCCTCAACCGTAGCGTGGAAATGATGTTTCAAAAACTCAACACATTCTTCCACCACCGACTCAGGAGCGCTGGCCCCGGCGGTGATAAGTACGGTCTTGCAGTTCTGGAGCCACGCCAGGTCGATATCGGAAGCGCCATCAATCAGATAAGCCGCGATTCCTCGCTCGGTCGCTAACTCTTTGAGCCGCTGGCTATTGGAACTATTTTGACTTCCGAGAACGAGCACCAGATCGGCCTCCTGCGACAAAACCCGAACCGCCTCTTGACGGTTTTGGGTGGCGTAGCAAATATCCTCTTTTGGGGGGCCCTGAATTTGGGGAAACCGTTCGCGTAAACGCCGTATGACGCGATTTGCATCATCGACCGAGAGCGTGGTTTGCGTAAGATACGCGATTTTTGTTCCCTCGGGCAAGTCGAGACGGTCGACATCGTCTGACGTTTCCACAAGCACGATCGCCTCGGGAGCCTCGCCCATCGTGCCGATCACCTCGTCGTGCCCTTCATGCCCGATGAGCACGATGGTGTACCCCTGGGAAGCGTACTTGATCGCCTCCAAGTGGACTTTAGTAACCAAGGGACATGTCGCGTCGATCGCCCTCAAACGGCGCGCCTTGGCCACATGCCGAATTTCCGGAGACACGCCGTGCGCCGAAAAGAGCAGCGTTGCGCCTTCCGGTACTTCGTTCAGGTCGTCAACGAAAACCGCTCCTTTTTCGCGAAAGGTCTCGACCACATACCGGTTATGAACAATTTCATGGTAAACGTAGACGGGCGTCCCAAAAGCGTTTAGCGCTAAATCAAGGCTTTCAATGGCCATATTCACGCCAGCGCAAAACCCCCGAGGGCTTGCCAGAATAATCTTCATAGTTGCAGTAACTCCTTCTGGCTCATCATAATGCAACGCCTGCGAGATCGCCTAGGCGTTTCACGATGATCCCAGGAATTTAACCGCAATCGGGGAGGCGAGTTCACGCCCATCCTTGAATCTTGAAACGCCGCGCGACAATAGGGAAATGTGTTAGGGGCGATCCCGACAGCTGATACCGTGAAACTTCTATTTTTTAGACAAGGAAAAACCATGTTCAAGCGAATCAGCCCGTGGATTGGATTTTCGTTGAGCGTCGTGTGCCTGTTCGTGGAGGCGTTGCCGGCTCAAGATGCGACACAACCTTTGCCTCGTTTGGAGCGCCGCGCCGACGGCGTGCGCTTTGAATTATTGAAACAGCTCGATGAACAACTGCAGGCGTTCATCGACGAAAAGCAGATCTCGGGCGTCGTAGGATTAGCGGCAAAGGACGGAAAGGTGTTTTACTTGTCCGCCCTCGGGCAAGCCGACATCGAACAACAGCGCCCAATGCGTGAAGACACGATCTTTGCGATTGCTTCGATGACAAAACCGATTACAGCCACCGCCGTTATGATTTTACGCGATGAAGGCAAACTTTCGTTGGACGACCCTGTTTCGAAATTCATTCCTGAGTTCAAAGACGCGAAGCTCGAAGGAAAGCCGTTGGACAAAGAAATTACGCTCCGGCACGTATTGACGCACACCTCGGGTCTTACAGGAAGCCAACAGAATGATAGGTCGCTAGCGAATACCGCGAAGCAACTTGCCGCACGACCCTTGGCGTTTGCGCCTGGCGACAAGTGGGAGTACAGCCCTGGACTGACGGTTTGCGGACGAGTGGTGGAGGTCGTATCAGGTCAACCGTTCGAAGTTTTTTTGAAAGAACGAATTTTTCAACCACTCGGGATGAAAGACACGACGTTTCATCCTGATGCAAAACAACAAGAACGCTTAGCGACCCTTTATAAGCCAGGCGCCGAGAAGAACTCGCTGGCGCCGGCAAAACACTGGATCAATGACCTCTCGGGCGAACGGACGCCGAACCCATCGGGCGGACTCTTCTCGACGGCGTCCGACATGGCGACGTTTTACCAAGCCATTCTTAACGGAGGCGAGTTGAATGGAAAGCGAATCGTATCGGCTGATTCTGTTCGCGAGATGACCAACGTGCAAACCGGCGCGTTGACCACAGGTTTTACGCCTGGCAACGGATGGGGGCTCGGGTGGTGTGTGGTGCGTGAGCCGCAGGGAGTTAGCCAAATGCTCTCGAAAGGATCATTTGGACATGGCGGCGCGTTTGGTACTCAAGGTTGGGTTGATCCGCAGCAACGCATGATTTTCGTACTGATGATCCAACGCACCGAATTCGGCAACAGCGACGCCTCTGACCTTCGCAAGACGTTGCAGGACCTGACGGTTCAAGCCGTGCAACCCGAGAAATAACCGGTAATCTAAACTTCGGACTTCGGAACATCGCACGTTTTGCTGATGTCCAACCCGGTGAAATCGCCTCGGACGATCGAGCCGAGGCGCACGCCCTGCGTCTGAGCAAGAAACGCTCATGGCCGCGAATTATCGGACCGCTTTTTCATCGCCATTCAGACTGTTGAGATGTTCCTGAAGGAAACGGCGGAGATCGCCGCGTTGAAGGTCTTCCACCGTGCGGAACCGGATCTTGACGAAGTCACGATCGTCACGCGAGCCGTCCATTTCTCGGTCGCAGCCTAAGTCAGCAGCACGTCCGAACGCCATTTTGCCCTTAGGACCAGCGAGCACCAGGTTGATCCACTCGGGACGTTTCGTTTGAATACTTGCCCAGGGTTCGCGTCGTCCTGGCGGAATTAAATGCACCAACTGCTGGTTATTCCAAAGAAACTGGCCCGCCGGCGCCGTTTCGGACAGGATTTCTAAGAGTTCCTCGAGGACTTCGGTTTCCCATCGCACATTACGCCCCGGCGGGAATCCCTTGCGCGACAAGTGCCAAACACGTCCCAGCTTTTTCCAGGGCATATGATCTTCGATGCGCGACTCCGGCTGGTCGGCGATCTTGCCAAACCCGCGCACGGCACGTTCGAGAATGTTCCAAAACACCGGCGTATCGATCTCATCCAGCGTGTGGGCTTGTATTTGCACCTCTTGCCATGGTCCACGCAGGTTCTTGCATTTCACGCGGGGTTCGTTGCTATAGGCCTGAATCTCATGCATTTGGTTCAGCGTTTTGAGCGGCAACGCTGATTGCAGTTCGTCTCGCTTGAACGTATTGCGCGCCACCCGGAACTTCATTTTTAGCAACCAGGTTTCCGCGGTAATCGCGTGGAAGAACCAACCATCACTTTTGGTTGTCGCGGCAATTTCGACGACGCTACGATTGTTCCAGTTAACGGGACTGAATTCTCCTAACTCTTGAATACGATCGACGACTCGCTCTAAGATGCGACCATCCCATTTCACGGGTTGACCCTTGCGATCGACCCGGTCATGCGTGTGCCAGCGCCGCCCATCAACTTCCCACGGCATCTTTGCATCACGGCCAACCTCGGTAATATCCAGATCGTCTTCGCGGGCCTGTTCAGCAGCAGCAAAATCATGCCAGGGCCGAACCTCGTGCGGCCCCGCCGCGAGCACCGCTTCCAGGGCCTCACCGGTGTGCGATCGCAACAAGCCGCTGCCGCCATTGCCCTCGAGCGCGCGCCGGGCGTGGGCGACAATCTCCTCAGGTGTTCCCTCCGCCACGAGTTGACCGCCGCCCTCACCGGCTTCCGGCCCCATCTCGATCATCCAATCGGCTTGTTTGATCACGTCAAGGTTGTGTTCGATGACAACCACCGTGTTTCCCAAGTCGACTAATCGATGTAGGACTTCGAGCAACTTGCGCAGGTCTTCGAAGTGTAGCCCCGTAGTGGGTTCATCAAGCAAGTACAAGGTGCGTCCGGTATCCGGTCTTGAAAGCTCCGCGGCAAGTTTAACGCGTTGCGCTTCGCCTCCCGAGAGCGTCGGCGCGGCCTGCCCGAGCGTGAGGTAATCGAGTCCTACGTCGCACAAGGTTTGCAAAATACGCCGAATCTTGGGGATGTTGCGGAACAAATTGACCGCGTCGCCGCAGGTCATGTCCAGCACGTCGGCAATGGACCGGCCCTTATAACACACGGCGAGCGTCTCCGGATTGTAACGCTTGCCGTTGCACGCATCGCATTCGACCCACACATCGGGCAGGAAGTGCATTTCGATGCACTTCTGGCCCATTCCTTCGCATTCCTCGCACCGCCCGCCAGGAACGTTAAAACTAAAGCGGCGCGGCGAATAGCCTCGAACTTTTGCTTCCGGAAGTTGCGCAAAGAGCAACCGAATCAACTCAAAAACGCCCGTGTATGTCGCAGGATTGGACGACGGTGAATTCCCAAGCGGTTGCTGATCGACCTGAATAACCTTATTGATGTGCTCTAGCCCGCGAATCTCGTCATGCGCGCCAGGAATCGTTGCTGCGCGGTGAAGGGTACGAGCCAACGCGCGGTACAGGATATCATCAATCAGCGAACTTTTGCCGCTTCCGCTTGGACCGGTGACCGCCGTTAGTGTGCCCAACGGAATGCGCGCCGAAACATTCCGCAAGTTGTTTTGTCTCGCTCCAAGAATTTCTAACCATCCGCCGCCTGGAGGCGACAGCGCAGTTGGGTTTTGTTCGCGTGGCGCGGTTGCTTTGCCTTGCGAACCGCGTTTCTCGCGCGTCTTTCGCCCTGCCGCTGGGAGGCCCATACGCCGGTTCGTGAGAACCGGAATCGCCTTTTTGCCATTCAGAAATGGGCCCGTAACCGAGTCGCGCTGTTTGCCGATCTTCTTTGGCAGACCTTGCGCTACAATGCGACCTCCCAATTTGCCGGCGCCTGGTCCAAAGTCGCACAAGTAGTCGGCGCCCTCGATCACTTCGCGATCGTGTTCAACGATGAGAAGCGTATTACCCAAGTCGCGCAACTTATGGAGAGCCTTCAACAGGCGTGTATTGTCGCGGGGATGCAATCCAATCGTTGGCTCATCTAAAACGTACAGTACGCCGCACAAACCGCTGCCCAATTGGCTCGCCAGCCGGATCCGCTGCGCCTCACCGTTCGATAGCGATGCGGCGGTGCGAGCCAGAGTGAGGTAGGAAAGTCCGACGTCGTTCAGGAATTGCACGCGCGACGAAACCTCACGCACCAACTCTCCCGCGATTTTTTGCTCTCGTTCCGTAAGGCTCCAATTCTCGACCGTGACTTGCAATTCGCCCAACGGCAACCGGCTGAGGTCGTCAATCGTCTTTTCGCGAAAGCGCGCCGCGGAAGCGTCGTCGCGCAATCGGCTTCCACTGCATGCAGAACACTCGACTTCATCCACCAAGTGTTCTAGGCGGACGCGGAACATGGCGGAGAGCCGCGATGCTTCTTCAAGCGCGGGATAAAGTCCTTTGAACTGAAATCGGAAAAGGGCGCGGACATCGCTTTTGTTTCTTTGATTGGCGGGAATCACATCAAACCATTGATCCCCCGCTCCGTGCATCAGGACACGACGTTGCCGCGCATTGAGTTGCTCATACGGAACGTCCAGCGGCAGTCCAGCGCCGGTCGCCAAGGCTTCGAGCATCCAGCGTGAAACGGTCTTTTCCAGGCGCGGCCACAGTTCGATGGCGCCCTCGGCCAACGTTAACTTGGGGTCTCGCAACAAGGCCGCCGGATTGGCGCCGGTTTGCACGCCGAGCCCTTCACAGGCGGGGCACCAACCCAATGCGCTATTAAATGAGAAATTATGGGGCGTAAGCGGTTCGAAACTGCGGCCACACTTGTCGCAAGCCAAATGCTGACTGTGGACCGCAGACCGCCAACGGGTTTCCGGCAGTTGATCGTCGGGCCACAAGACGCTCATAACGCCGCGCCCCAGCGATAACGCGTTCTCCACACTCTCGGCAATGCGTGATCGTGCGTCAGCACGGACGACGGCGCGGTCGATTAACACCTCCACGCGATGTTTGCGGCGCCGGTCAATTTTTGGCGGTTTATCAAGTGAAAATGTTTCACCATCGACACGAACGCGAACGTATCCCGCAATCCGCATTTCCTCCCAGAGCGTTTCGTACTGCCGCCCCACTTCCACTTCCATGGGCGCCAAGAGGTAGAGCCGGGTTCCTTCCGGCTCCGCCATGATCTTATCTACGACTTCATCGACCGTTTGCGAGCCGATTGGCCGATCGCAGTCGGGACAATACGGTTTTCCCAGCCGCGCCATGAGAATGCGCAGGTAATCATAGATTTCCGTAACCGTTCCAACGGTCGAACGAGGCGTGTGCCCGAGATTTTTCTGCTCGATGGCGATGGCTGGCGACAACCCATCGATATGCTCCAGTTGCGGCTTCTGCATCTGGCTGACGAATTGTCGCGCATACGAACTGAGACTCTCAACGTAACGACGTTGCCCTTCGGCGTAGATCGTATCCATCGCGAGCGAGCTTTTGCCGCTGCCGCTGGGACCACAAAAGATGGTCATCTTGTCGCGCGCGACTTCGACGTTCACATCCTTAAGATTGTGTTGCCTGGCGCCCCGCACGGAGATCTTGGTGGCGAGTTGCGCGTTGGTCTTCTTTGCGCGCCGCGCAGTTTTTTTCGTCGCGGCCGAACCTGGGCCCCTCGAACTCTCCTGCGCAAAAAGTTTCGCCAAGGCGCGTCCCGTGTGCGACTGCGTACACTTCGCAAGTTCTTCAGGCGTGCCGACTGCAACAATGCGACCGCCAGCGTGACCTCCTTCGGGGCCAAGATCGATGAGCCAGTCGGCCGTCTTAATCACGTCGAGGTTATGCTCTACGACCAATACGGTATTGCCCGCGTCGGCGAACCCATGCAAAACCTTGAGCAGTAACTCGATATCGGCAAAGTGGAGCCCCGTGGTTGGTTCATCCAACAAATAGAGGGTTTTGCCTGTGCTTTTCTTTACCAACTCCCGCGCGAGTTTAACACGCTGCGCCTCGCCACCGGAGAGCGTTGGCGAAGGTTGACCAATCTTCACGTAGTCCAGGCCAACGTCGTGCAGGGTTTGGAGCTTATGACGAATCGTCGGTTGGTTCTCGAACAACTCGAGCGCTTCTTGCACGTCAAGCTCCAGCACATCGGCAATCGATTTGCCTTTGAACCGCACTTGCAACGTTTCGCGGCTGAAGCGGTGACCTTCACACACCGGACATGTGACCCACACGTCCGCTAAAAAGTCCATCTCGAGTCGATTCGAGCCGTTGCCTTCGCATGCTTCGCAGCGCCCGCCTTGGACGTTGAAGCTAAAGCGGCCAGGCTTGTACCCCTTCCGTTTGGCCTCCGGCAATTGGCTGAACAGATTTCGAATGTCGTCAAACACCTTGATATAGGTGCCGGGGTTAGACCGCGGAGTGCGCCCAATGGGAGACTGGTCGATCGCGATCAACTTGTCCAGATGCTCCAATCCTTCAATTCGCTCGTGCAGCCCGGGTTCGCCTTCGCCGCCGTTCAGGTCGCGCCGGAGTGCTTCCACCAGGATATCGTTGACGAGCGAACTTTTTCCCGAACCCGACACGCCGGTGACGCACACGAACTGTCCAACAGGAAGTTCAAAATCAATGTTTTTGAGGTTGTTGTGTCGCGCCCCCACCACGCGCACAACTTTGTCGGTTCGTGTTCGGCGCTGCGTGGGCGTTCGAATCTTGCGCTTTCCTGCGAGAAACTGTCCTGTGACGCTTTCCTTTTTACGCGAGACTTGTGTTGCAGAACCTTCCGCAACGACATAACCGCCGCGCACGCCAGCGCCTGGGCCAAAGTCGATCAGATGATCGGCCGCGCGCATGGTGTCTTCATCGTGCTCGACAACGACGACCGTGTTACCCATGTCGCGCAACCGGTGCAACGTTTCAAGCAGCCGGTCGTTGTCGCGAGGATGCAGGCCGATGGACGGCTCATCCAGAATGTACAGCACCCCGACGAGCCCCGAGCCGATTTGACCTGCGAGACGAATACGCTGCGATTCACCGCCGGATAACGTAGGAGCGGTGCGGTCGAGAGTCAGGTAGTCTAAGCCAACGTTGAGCAGAAAACCCAGCCGGCCGCGAATCTCTTTAAGAACTTCTTCCGCAATCAACTGGCGGGTTGAGTCCAAGTGTAGTTCGCGAAAGAACTCCGAGGCGTCTGCCACAGAAAGATTGCAAACTTCGGGCAAAGTCTTGGACGGATTTGCCTGAAACAGGTGATGCGCCGACTTGATGCGAACGGCGCGAGCCTGAGGGTTCAGGCGTTCTCCTTTGCATGCCGGACAATGCATCGACCGCATATACTTTTCCAACTGCCGAAGCTTCAGCCGGCTTTTCGCCTGCCGGTACTTCGAAAGCAGGTTTGGCACCACGCCTTCAAACTGGCCGCCATACTTGATGGGCGCCGAACCTCCCTTCCAGGTAAACGTAATGTGCCGATCGCCAGCGCCCCACAACCAAAGTTCTTGGGCTTGTGTCGATAAGTCGCGCCAGGGAGTGTCGAGCAACGCGCCCGTGGATAATCCAAGGACGCGCTCCATCGTCTCGGCAACGCCCTGATAGATATGGCGTCGCCAGCGTCCCATTTCGCGCCAGGGGCCCACCAGTTCAATCGCGCCTTCCTTGAACGTTTTCGACGGATCGGGGATCAACAACTCGGGATCAAATGAGAATTGTTGCCCCAACCCGTCGCACTGGAGGCACATGCCGTGCGGACTGTTAAAGCTAAATAATTGCGGGCTGGGCGGTTCAAAGCTAATGCCGCATTCGGTGCAGGCGTAATGCGCCGAGAGGATTACGTCGCCTGGTTGCGCCGCTCCCTTTTTTCTCCGCCGGTTCGATTCAGGCGATGGTTCGTCTGGCGTTTCAGGAGTCGCTTGTTCCGGTGAAATGATCAAACCGCCTTCGCCCAACTTGAGCGCTATATCGACGGCTTCAGCAAGGCGTGAACGCACTTCGGGTTTGACCACAAGACGGTCAATCACGACCTCGATGTCATGACGCATCTGGCGGTCGAGCTGCAAATCGTCGCTCAACGAGACGATGACACCGTCGACTCGTGCTCGTGCGAAACCCTGGCGGCGCAGATCTTCAAATAAATCGCGATACTCGCCTTTTTGCCCACGAATCAGTGGCGCCAGGACCGAAAACTTCAAGCCCTCTTCCAGCTGCATCACGCGCGCAATGATCTGCTCGCGTGTTTGCGCCGTAATTTCCTGGCCGCAGCGAGGGCAATATCCGGTTCCCACACGCGCGTACAAGACGCGAAGGTAGTCGTAAATCTCCGTGACCGTGCCCACAGTCGAGCGGGGATTATGACCGGTTGACTTTTGCGAGATCGAGATCGAGGGACTCAGTCCCGAAATCAAATCGACGTCGGGCTTGGGCATTTGCCCAAGAAATTGGCGGGCAAAACTCGACAGGCTTTCGACATAACGTCGTTGACCTTCGGCGTACAGGGTATCGAAAGCGAGAGAACTTTTGCCAGACCCGCTAACGCCGGTCAGGCAAATCAATTGGTTACGAGGAAGAATGAGATTGACGTCCCGCAAATTATGTTCGCGGGCGCCACGAATTACGATATCCGAGGCAGGCATTGCGCCGTCCGTGGAAAAAAGCGGAGCGAGGGCAGGTGAGCTCGTTCACCCAAACCGCCTATTTTAGTTGACGGTTGTTCAGGCGAACAAGGCCACTCTAGAATGTCAAAGGTCCCACCACGTCAAAGGTCCCAGCTTGAACTTGACCTCCTGCTCCGAGAACGCCAAGGATACCTTGGTCATGTTTTCAAGGGTGGGTGGCAGTTTTGACCGCCCTAAGCACGCGTATCGATCACGCGACATTTCGGTTCAACATGCGCCAACCGATGCATCCCGCCGCGGATGTTCATGAACTAGGCTAGTGCTCTGTCACCTTTCGATATTGGGATTGGTCGCCAAGCATGATTCGGCGATGATTTAAGGCAACCAAGGAGGGTTGCCATGCAGAAGAAGTATATCGTCCGTCTCACGGACCAGGAACGCGCGACATTGGAAGA
>CAUJHS010000072.1 GCA_963204915.1 Planctomycetota bacterium
AACATACCCAGATGAGCCGACCACTCAATCCCACCGACGCAGAAAATCCACGCCAGCACAATCCAGCATCAGCTCAGCCAAGCATCTTGACTGCTCCAATTCTTAGATGCCATTACACGCAACCAAATTGTCAAAGATCGCAGTGAACGTATGTTCACATTTATTTGATACGGATGGAAGATTGCGAAAGTTCGCAAAACACTCCTTGTTGACCCGCATCACCTCGCTGATTACTCACGAACGAATCCGCCTGTGAGGGCGAGGATATGAGAAACAGCCTTGCGGCTGCTCATCACTTTTTGAATTCCATCACCGTTGATTGGTGGCGGAAGGGTAAGATTAGCACCTTTTCGTTTTCAGGTCCAGGGGCTTATCTCACCCAGTGCGAAATTTTTTTAAGGCGGGGTAAGCCGCCGGTTCGCATTCTATTAAGACGGTATTTTCGGCGGAATGTTCGCCGGAGGTTAAAAGATTCCGGAAGATTTTTCCGGCAGACAAGCAGCGTCACCGCTCCCGGTTGGGGAGCGGCGGGGTAGCGACTCGGAGAGAACCACGGCGCGAGCCACGCGCGCCGACATTTAGGCGAGCTTTTTCAGTTTGGTGATGCGGCCCGTGGCGACCCACTCGGCCACGAAAATGCTGCCATCGTGATCGAAGCACGCGTCGTGCGGATGCACAAAGCGGCCGGGCTGCCATTTGCTTTCGTCGCCACGAATTGCGTGCTTGGCGTCGGCGCGAACGCGCTCCGAGTCATCACCCAGATACGCGACAACCTCGTTCTTGGCGTTCAACAACGACACGCGCCCGAGCAACTCCGGAATGACCATCAAGTCGGCTTGAATATCGGCGTTCGCCGGCAAGCCGAAGCCGCTGATCGTTTCCAGGTACTTGCCGTCGAGCGTCAGGTATTGCAACGTGTGATGAGCGCGGTCGGTCACCACGACTGCCGGGTCGCGTCCAGCGCGCCGGTCAATCCACAAGCCGTGCGGCGTATTGAACTTGCCATTGCCTTCGCCGGCGCCGCCAAAGGAGGTTAAGTATTCGCCTTCTTTGTCGTAGCGGTGGATCATGAACGAGCCGTAGCCGTCGGCCAGCAGGAAGCCGCCGTCGTCGAGAAAGGCGAAGTTCGTGGGCATGAAGCGGTCGCGCCCCCAAACTTTCTTCGGCATCGTGTCTTCCCCAGTCGCGTAGGCGCCCGACTTCATGGGGGCGTACTTTTGCCAGATGGTTTCGCCTTGAAGCGTCATCTTGGCGAACGACTTGACCTGCTGGTAGGCGCACACGTAGAGGAACTGCTCATTGCCTTCTTGCCGCACTTCAATGCCGTGGCCGCCGCCTTGGAATTGGCTGCCAAACGAGCGAATGTACTTGCCTTCCGGATCGAACACGAAGATGGACGGATGGTCCTTCATCTGCTCGCGGCCTTCGTGAATCACATAGACGTTGCCGTCTTTGTCGACCGCCACATTGTGTGTGGTTTGCCAGGTGAACTGCGAAGGAAGTTGCGCCCAGTTGTGCAGCACTTCGAAGCGATGGGCGCCTTCGCCCGTGATGATCGGCGCATCGGCGGCGCGGGTCTTGCTGGTCAGGATGGCGGGAGCGGCCATCGCCACGGCGGCGCCGGCGGCCGTGTTGGCAAGGAACTGACGACGAGAAACACCTGAAGATCGCGGCTGGGTCATGAATTCGCCTTCCAAAGTGCAAGAGGCAAACGGCCATGTTGGTAGAACGAAACCGAGTGGAGCGATTATAACGTAAGCGGAAGCGATTGCACGCAACTTGCTCTCAGGTTCTCGGCTTACCAGATTCTCGGCTTATGCAACAACTCGACAAACACGAATACTTACAGCTCTTGGGCGATCCTGCCGAGGCGTTCGAAGTCACGCCCGACGCCGCCGGTCGCGTGGTGCGCTACGCCAACCAGGTATGGCCAACATTGAAACTCCAGCCGCGCAAGCTAACTCGGAAAGACCTGGCCCACGCCTACCGGCACGGCGCCCATGAAAAATGCTTATTTCACGTTCGAGCGTATCCACGACGCATGCCTGAAACGTTTGTGATCATCGTGGGCGACGCCCAAGCCCAGAACCTCGCAGGCCACCTGTTGATTGACCTGTCAGCCGAAACGTCACCGCCGTGGCTCGATTGTCCCTCGTTCGAGTTCAAGGGAACGCCAAACCACGAAAACTTAGAGCGATTCCTGCGCGGCATTCATCCCGACGACGACAATCCTTTTGCGGTGCTCAAGCGCGGCGATGGAACCTATATGCAAACCTATCGTATTGAGGACGGCTACGTGCTGGAGCATCAGTTAGTGAACACCTCCAGCCATTACGGGGTTTCCAAACCCGTCTCGGCCGACGAAGTTGTCGCCGCCATGCTTTCCTACGCCTTTGGCGACAATGAATGGGTCAACATGTTCGCCTGGCCCCGGCAAAAGTTGGACTAGCCAGGGACCGGCAGCGGCGGTTGGAAGGGAAACCCTCAAGGATTTGGCATGAGCGCGAACTCGACCATTGAATGGACCGACGCCACCTGGAACCCCGTGCGCGGTTGCACCAAGATCAGCCCTGGCTGCACCCACTGCTACGCCGAGACTTTTGCCGAACGGTTCCGCGGTGTGCCGGGGCATCCCTATGAGCAGGGCTTCGACCTGCGTCTCGTGCCAGAGAAGTTGGCCGAGCCGCTTCGTTGGGGCGATGCGAAAATGGTCTTCGTCAACTCGATGAGCGACCTGTTCCACAACGATGTGCCGCGCGAATACGTCCGGCAGGTCGTTCGCGTGATGACGATGGCTCACTGGCACACCTACCAGGTGCTTACCAAACGAGCCGACCGACTGCGCGATGCGCTCGCTTCGGACCTGGCCTTCGCGGCGACGCACAAGCACATTTGGTGGGGCGTGAGCGTGGAGAATCGCAAGCACGGCCTGCCGCGCATCGACGCCCTGCGCCACAGCCCTGCGGCGGTGCGGTTCCTTTCCATCGAGCCGTTGTTGGAGGACCTGGGCGCGGTGGACCTTTCCGGCATTCATTGGGTTATCGTCGGCGGAGAAAGCGGGCACGGCGCGCGGCCGCTGCACATCGACTGGGTGCGCAACCTGCAACGGCAATGCGCCGCGGCGGGCGTGCCGTTCTTTTTCAAACAATGGGGAGGCGTCCATAAGTCGAAAACCGGCCGGTTGCTCGATGACCGCACCTATGACGAACGGCCGGTTCGTCCGTCGTGTGCGGTTCCTTCCCGAACGGAGCGAAATGCGTTAATTGCCCAAGTCGCCACGTGGCCCGCGCCGCCGGTCTTGTGGCAAAGCCCTCACGCAACGACGGCTCGCTAGACCGCGGCTTCTTGGCGCCGCACAACCGGCAGGATTCGTGCTTCACTTCATGGCCTTTGTTTCGGCCCATGATTTGCACCGAACCTATAGTTTGCACCGCTCCAGGATTTGAACCTGGAACGCCAAACCAGACCGAGGCGACCGTTTTCCCCTACCGGCAGGGCGCCGCGCGTCACGAAGACCCCATTCATGAAGAGAAAAAGGACGGACCGATGAACACCACCGAAACCTTAGTTCCCGCGGTTGCCAGCGGCGTGGCCGGCGCCTGCGCTTTAACAGCCTTGCACGAGTCGGCCCGACGCACCGTTCCGCATGCTCCGCGCATGGATATTCTCGGCATGCGGGCCATTGCGCGCGGCATGGAAGCGATGGGCAAGAAGCCGCCCGTTGACGGACATTTGCACGATGTGGCCTTGGCCGGCGATTTGGTGTCGAACTCCATGTATTACAGTTTGATCGGCTTAGGCGGTCCGCAAAACGCGGTGCGAAACGGCGCCTTGCTCGGTCTGGCCGCGGGGCTCGGCGGCGTGCTATTGCCGGGGCCCATGGGACTGGGCGAAGCGCCCAGCAATCGCACCCGAGCCACGCAAGCGATGACCGTCGCCTGGTACGTGGTCGGCGGAGTCGCCGCCGGGCTGGCCTACCAATGGTTAAACCGCTGCGCCACTCCGCGGCCAACGTCGCGTTAAAACGGCTTGTTCGTAACCGACCGATTTTCCCCTCGCTAAAAGATGACAAGCCCGGTGCGCCGGTCTACCATGTTCGGAAGTTTCCCACCGTTCCTTCCTTGAGGAGCTTCCGATGATGCGGTTTCTGGCCGTTGTGCTGATCGGTTTCGTGTTCGTCACCGCCGCCTGGGCGCAAGAAGGCGAAGTCAAGCCAAAACCCAAGTCCAAGGCGAAAGCCAAAGCCAAGGCCGCGCCGCCTTTGCCGCCCACGGCGGCCGATGTGTCGTATGGCCCCCATGCGATGAATGTGCTGGATTTTTGGAAAGCCGAAGGCGAAGGTCCGCGTCCGCTACTGGTCCACATTCACGGCGGCGGTTGGGTCGGCGGCGACAAACGGCAAAGCGGCGCCGTGGTGAAACCGTATCTGGATCAGGGCGTCTCGTACGCGTCGATCAACTATCGCCTCACGGGCGAAGCGCCGTTGCCCGCCCCCGTGCACGACGCCGCACGAGCCATTCAATTCCTGCGCTCCAAGGCCAAGGAATGGAACATCCATCCGTCGCGCATCGCCTTGACCGGCGGCAGCGCCGGCGCTTGCACTTCCATGTGGCTTTTGCTCCACGATGACCTGGCCGATCCGAACGCCGAAGATCCGGTGCTTCGCGAGTCGACGCGCGTGACCGCCGCGGCCGTGACGGCCGGGCAAACCTCGATCGACCCCAAGGTCATCGAAGACTGGCTCGGCCCGAATGTCCTCAAGCACCGCATGATTTGGATGGCCGTCGGCGAACCGACCATGGAAGCAGCCCTGGCGAATTACGACAAGCATAAAGCGAATTACGTTGAGTTTTCGCCGTACAATCATCTGGATAAAGACGACCCGCCGCTGTTTATGTCTTACGGCGGCAACATGACGCTCCCCTCGCAAGACGCCGGCCACGGCATTCATCATCCCGTGTATGGCGTGAAGATGAAAGAAAAGGCCGACCAGGCCGGGCACGAATGTCACCTGGTGATTCCCGGCGTTACGCAGTCCGACCAATACCCAAACGCCGTCGCCTTCCTGATGGATAAACTCCTCGCGCCGTAGTTCGGTCTTGCCGGCTTGCCCGCCGCGACGGATCCCAAACAGGCGTCACGCTTCGCTCTTTCTGCCGTGTTGACCCGAAGCGGGAAACCGCGGAGCAAGCGAAGCGCGCGGCGAAATTCGGTGTCCCAAGAACATCGCCATAACGACCATGCGTGGGATCGCCGAGGCGCGGCCCGCCTCGGCTGCTTCGCGCCAATTCCCCGGCCCGCGGTCAAAAAGTTGCGCGCGGAAGACGCGAATAAGAAAATTTTCCAAAAAAACTTACGTCAACTGCCGGCGCCGCTCTCATGGTAAAAAACCAAGCAATTACCAATGAATTCATCGCCTGATCTGCGCACTCGTTTGACGTAAGTCAGAACGACTGACGTCGGTAGTGTACACGGTCTTGTTGATTATGACATTTGTTCATTATAATGAAGACGTGCGGCCAGAGCAGGCGCCGCGGCGAACCAGCCGACCGATACGGCCTTCGTTGCTCCGTTCCTCAACCGGAGGGTTCGCCCCGCAGCTTCCTCCCTCTGCCGCAAGCTCTTCTCTTCGAGCCGGGTCCGCGCTGCCGCCGTTCGCGCGCAGGCGCCAGCGCCGCCAGGCTCCCCGCTCCGCGGAAAAAGGGCCCTTTTCCGCAGCGCGCAGTTCTTCCGGAATCTGTGTTTCTCCTTCGTGGCGCCGGCCATCGTTCTAGCAAAGATTCCGAAAGTCCGACGTTGGCGCCGCACTCCCCCCTCCAGGAGATCGAACTTCATGCTTCGCGAACGATACCGTTCCACCCCCTCCGAGCCGCCAGCGTAAGCGACGGCTGGTAGTGGGCTGTTTTGAAAGTAGGACGGCCGTGGCGTACGTGGCTGCCCATCGCCTTCAGCGCAGACCATAGCCGACCGCCAGCGTCACGACGACGGTGGCCCCCGCCACGATCGCCGCACGACGCCACCTGGCTTGCCACACCAAGCGTGCGGTCCACAGCCACAGCAGTCCCATCAACAGGCAAGCCAATCCGGCCAGCATGGCGCGCAGACCAAAGTCATCCCCACCGGGAAGCCGGCCAGAGAAAAACCATTCGCCCGCCCAATGCTGGCTGATAAAGCCCAAGGCGTGGAACCCATTGAGCGCCCCGAATACAAGACACACGCCTCCCCACACGGCAATCGGCGCCGCGGCCAGGGCGCGCAACTTTACAGAAGGCTTCTCGTCCATGCCGCAAGTGTAAAATGCAACAAGAGCCGCCGAAAGTCAGCAAACGACCCCTCACCCCCTCCGACCCACAAGCGTCAGCGACGCGCGAAACCGACATCTCCCCCACCCCACTTCTTCCCCTCTCTTCCTCGTCTCTCCGCTCTCGTCTCTTCTCAATCCAGCGGGCTGCGCCCCGTCAGCCCCGCCTTACCACTCGCGCGGGCACAAGCTCGGCGCTTCTGCCGCGTCGATCAGATCCAGCGGGCTGCGCACCCCGCACGCCCCCTGTTTCGCCACATGGGTATAAATCATGGTGGTCCGCACGTCTTCATGTCCTAATAGTTCCTGAATCGTGCGGATGTCGTAACCGTTTTCCAACAGATGCGTGGCGAAACTGTGTCGCAGCGTATGGGGAGTAGCCCGTTTGGCGAGCTGCGCTTTCCGCGCCGCCTCGGTCACGGCCCGTTGCACCGCGTTCTCGTTCACATGATGGCGCCGGACCACGTCCGGCCGCCGCGGATCGCGGCTGAGCCGCTTCGAGGGAAACAACCATTGCCAGCCTAACTCCCGGCCTGCGTTCGGATATTTCCGCTCCAGCGCCTGCGGCAGATACACCCCCGGCACGTCGTTCGCTCGATCCCGCTCATGCCAGCGCCGCACGCGCTCCGCCTGCCGCCGCAGTTCCTCTGCCACACGCTGCGGCAAGGGGACAGCCCGGTCTTTATCCCCCTTGCCCTCCCGCACCATAATTTGCCGGCGGGCAAAGTCCACATCCTTTACCCGCAGCCGCACCGCCTCCATCAGCCGCAGACCGGCGCCGTACATCAGTTCGGCCATCAGGCGATACGTCCCCTCGCCCCCTTCCACCTGCTCCAACAGGCGCCGCACCTCATCCTGCGACAGCACTACGGGCAACCGCCGCTGGCCTTCCGCCCGCAGCGCGTCGATCGGCGGCAGGTCGATCTGGAGCACGTGCTTGTACAGAAACAGCAGCGCATGGAAGGCTTGGTTTTGGGTGCTGGCGGCCACGTTTCCCGCGATCGCCAAATGGGTCAGAAAGGCCTCGATTTCCGGTGCGCCCATCTCCTGCGGATGCCGCTTCTGATGAAACAGAATGAACCGTCGAATCCAGTTCAC
>CAUJHS010000073.1 GCA_963204915.1 Planctomycetota bacterium
CCCCGACCCAAGGAAGAAAGATCCACGAGAGAGAAGAAAAATGTTCGCCGTCCCTTGACTCCCTCACCGCTTCATAGTCGATCAAGCTGGAGTGCTTGAACAAGTTCATCATCTTCGGAAAACGGCACTTGGATCATTTAGTCAGCGAGTTCACGGACTATTACAATCATCATCGCAGCCACATGGAACGGGAGCATTTGCCGCCGGTTCGCGAGGAGCCGGATGAAGTTGAGACGCTAACCAAGGATCAGATCGAGGTGAAGTCGTATGTGGGCGGGTTAGTGAAATCATTCGAGCGGAGGGCGGCGTGAAACGATCGTGCTAAAAGTATGGGTGGTCGACCCAATCTGCTGCTGGAGCCGACCACCCGAGGCAGTTCCGACCGCGTCTTATCCGCTGCTGAGGCGATTTGTGACCGGCCTAAGCATCGTCATGGTCAACCCGGCTAAACTTCAACGTCACGGCCATCGCATCAAAATTTTAGCCGAACAAGAGCTTTTCGAGGAAAGCGGTATTCCATCCGGCGCGTTTGCGCTTGGTCTTCAAACTGGAGCGCGAGGTGTCTTGCTTGAGGAGGCTGGTCACAAAGCGGCGAACGAAGCTCAAGTTTTCGATGGCGTGGCCGGTGCGAATACGGCTGGCGTCTTCTCCAAATACTACATCTAACACCCAGTGCATGCTTTCAATGCCCCAATGCTGACGGATGCTCCGCTGGAACTCCGAGACCTTCGGCGGACGACTGCTGAGGTAATAGCGGACCTCGTCCGTATGCGTTTCGCCTTGGGTGGTGAAGGTGATCGCTTGCCCAATGCTTTGGGCGCCGGGCCAAGCGGAAAGCAACTTCTTCAGCGAGTCGGGAATCGGACCGACCGCGTAGCGCCGCTCGACGAAGCGCCCATGTCCTTTGGCCTGGTGGCCCGCGGCGCGGAAGCGGGACTTCACCAACCCCGCTTCGTAGGCTTCCATAATCGCGCCCTCGATCGCGGCGTACAGCTTGGGCTGATTGCCTTTGACGGCGAAGGTGTAGTCGCCGCCGCCCTCGAGGATTTGCCTGGCGATCGCCTTTTGGCAGCCCAGGGCGTCCAACGTGACCAGGGCGCCGCGCAGGTCCAGCAGCGTGAGCAACGCAGGAATCGCTGTGATTTCGTTCGATTTGGCGTCCACGGCGACCTGGCCCAACGTCAGACCGTATTCGCTGGCCCAGGCGCTGACCACGTGCAGCGCATCGGTCTTGCCGGGGTCGGTGTACGAACCGCGGGCGGTCTTCCCGTCTATCGGCACGAAGATCGGCCCTGCCCCGTCGCTGGGCCGGCGAAGGCGCCCCAGCCACTCCAGCAGCGCTTGCTGGAACTGGGCTGGATCAATCGCCGCCAGGACGCGGCCCAGGGTGTCGTGCGAAGGAACCCCCGCCGAGAGATCGACAAAGCGAGACAGCCAGTCCTGCTTCTCGCGGCCAAACTCTTCGATCTCCGAGGGGCCGTCCGCTCCCGCAATGACCGCCGTAACTACGAGAAACAAAATGGTATTCAGCGGGTGCGAGCAGCGACCGACGACCCGCGGGTCTTCCATCACTTCAAAGCACTGCTGAAACGACAACACCTGAGCCTGCGGCATGCGACACTCCGTTGGAAGACCGAGCAATTCCGCTTCGACCAACGAATCTTTCACGCCAACCTCGACTCAGGCAACCCAAACCCGCATCCTTACGCCAGAATTTGATGCGATGGCCGTGGTTACGGTCCACTGCGGGAGTTTTTATAATCGAAGCTGCGGGTGGGAAGGAGCAATCAAACCATCTCATGACTCAATCTTCGGACCAACACAGGGAAGCCGCGCGGCGGATGGTCGAGAAACAATTGGTCGCGCGCGGCATTTCCTCTCCGCGCGTTCTGGAGGCCATGCAAACCGTTCCTCGCGAAATGTTCATGGCCGACACTTGGCGAGACGAAGCCTACGCCGACTGCGCCGCGCCCATCGACTGCGGCCAGACAATCAGCCAGCCCTATATTGTGGCCCTGATGACCGAGGCGCTCCACCTGGACGGCAGTGAGAAAGTGCTCGAAATTGGCACCGGCAGCGGCTACCAGGCGGCGATCCTCTCGCGCCTGGCGCGCGAGGTAGTAAGCATCGAGCGCCACGCCGAACTTTCGCAGCAGGCGGAAAAAATCCTGAACCAATTGGGCTGCGCCAACGTCCATCTTCTGGTGGGCGACGGAACGCAAGGCGCCCCCGCCCACGCCCCGTTCGACCGGATCATCATTACCGCCGCCGCCGAGCGAGTCCCTCCCCCATTAGTGGAGCAATTGGCCGATGGCGGCCGCATGGTCATCCCGCTAGGCGTGGACGATCACCAACTGTTGCAAGTCTTGCACAAACGGGGCGACCAACTCGACCGCGAAGTCCTAACCCCCTGCCGCTTCGTCCCCTTGATCGAAGAGGGTCGGCAAGGCTAGAACTAAAGGACAAAGTGAAGTTGACGGGAACCAAGGATTCCCTACAATACTCCACTTCCAACACAATTTAAAATCCCGGGGTGTGGCTCAGCCTGGCTAGAGCGCTTGGTTCGGGACCAAGAGGTCGCAGGTTCGAATCCTGTCACCCCGACTATTTTT
>CAUJHS010000074.1 GCA_963204915.1 Planctomycetota bacterium
GCGGCCCACAGCGTGGCTGAATCGCCACGCCGGCTTGCCGATCCTATCAGCTTTAACGAAGATCAAGTTGCCGTGTCACCACACTAACCAGGCTGCCCCAATTCCGCCCGCTACTGGCCGCTTTCAATTCGCCCGATGACATACTTGAAGCGACGTTCTGATTCGGGCTCCGCGCAAGTGCTGTCGGGCGCGAAGACAGCAGACCATGCCGCAGTGGCGGCAGGCATTGCCTTGAAGGCTGATTTGAGCATCTGGGATGAGAACGGCATAACGGGATTGGGGTATGCAATCCAGCGGCGCGATGCTCCACTTGTCGAGTTATTGCTCCATGCGGGCGCGAATCCGAATCAAATCTTTGGCGCCGACAATATTCCACCTTTAACGGCGGCTCTTGAGAATGGCGATTTGGCGTCTGCACGGTTGCTGTTGTTAGCTGGCGCCAACGTCTACGGAGGTGACGTGTTACATCGGTGCGCCACTCGCGGAGATGTAGACGCGGTCGATCTCTTGCTCGAGTTCTGCAATCAACCGGACGCCGCCGTCGCGCCAAGTCGGACCGATCGAGTTGTACGAGCCTTACATGGTACGATTGAGAGTCCCTTGGACATCGCGGACAAACTTAGCGTGATTCGCGTCTTCCTGGATCACGGTGTCAACGTGCAGGCTGCATCGTCGTCAACGGCCATGGATTTGGCCGTTCGGCATTCCCAAGCCGAGGTAGGCGATTTGTTGCGTAGTTATGGAGCCGCATATACAGCGCGCGAGGCCGTGGCGTTCAATCGGATCGAGGAAGTCAAATCGCTCGTACTCAGCGATCCGTCCCTTTTGCAGCAGCGGTGCGCGCCGTATTACGCCGCGCGTCCCGGACAAGAGCCGACCCTCCTCGGTATGGCGGCCGAACGCGGCGATTTCGAAATGGCGAAGTTTTTAATTGATGCCGGCGCGCCGCTGGAGCAAAGGGAATGGTACGATCTAACCTTGCTTCATCTGGCGGCCATGGGCGGCAATGTGGAGCTAATTCGACTACTCGTTGGTCGTGGATTGGATGTGAATGCCCGTGATGAAGACGGCAATACTCCACTCCATACCGCCGTGGCGCGAATGAACCCCGATGCAATCTTGGCTTTGCTTGAGCTAGACGCCGATCCTACTTTGGAAAACCGATTCGCCTTTAGCGCAATCATACTCGCGGAAAACCAAGGCGGCGCCGTGTGGGACGCCATAAAAAACTTTGCTAGCCAGCAACACGCCAACGCACATTAAATAGCCATATCATGCTCGCCAGCAATACCGCGTTCAGTGAGGAATTGATTACCAAATACGATGCGAACATAACCCAGCCGTAGATCGTATTTGCCGGTTGTTCAACTCGAACCCCGACATCCATATCGAGGGGCACATGGAATGCAGCGGAAAAAGGGCTCGTGATTCCGACAATTTGAATCACCTCCGTTGCCGGGTCGTTAGGGAAAAACGTATCGGCAAAGTAGCTCGCGGCAAGCGGCAAACAAAACAAAGCGATGATGATCAGATACGTCACCATTAAACTATGCGACGTTTTGTGAAACACCACAGAACAAAACAACGCAATCATCGCCGTTGTCAGGCACGTCATTAAGACAATCGCCAGGTATGCAGCTACCGATCCAAGGTTTGTCCAGTAGGATGACACCATCACGCACGCCAGCAAGACAGGCCAAAGCAAAAACATCGTCAACACGCTGGAGACCCGAAGCCCCGCGATGAGTTTGCCCCAGAGAATTTGCCACGGCGTAATGATCGTCGTTAGGAGAAGGTCTAAGGTTTGCCGTTCGCGTTCGCTCGTTACACTGCCGGCCGAGAAGACAGGGCCAACCAGCATATTGAAAACAATCACATAACCAATGTACCAGGCCGCGAACTGCGGCATGATGTACAAACAAAACGCCATCAAGGGAATGGCTAACAACATGCTCACTTGGATCACCAAGCGGAGCATGAGCGTACCTTGGCTAAAGATCTCGCTACGAACTTCTTTATCGTATACCGGGTTTGCCCCGTCCTCGAGCAGATCCGTACGCTTTGCAGGAGCGAATAGTCGATCCGGAAACTGATCGCGCTGGATCACAAGACCCACGGCTTGTTGTGCTTCCTGCTCGAGATCGACTACCTCCTTGCCTTCGCTGCCCACATCCGGCGGATGCAATAATCGAACGCTCGTGTTAACGAACAACGCGATACAAATTGCAGCGCCCACAGCAGGCAGCACCGTGACCGTGAGCAGCAAGCGGAAACCACCGAAACTCTCAAGCCATGTCCACAAAAGCACGGCCAACAACGCCAAAGGCAATATAAGCAAGTAGGAAACCACCAGTGCTGAGGCGGTCCTCTGGAAGAAACTGCTGCAGGCGACGCTAATCATGCCGAACGCGACGACCGAAATAATTAGGCCCAGGTAAGCAGCCAGCACTTCATAAAGCGATACGCCGCCGAGAGGCAGACACAGCATGACGATCGGCAGGGACGCAAAGATGAGGACGGCCAAATGCGTCAGCGAAGCGATAAGTTTACCCAACACAATGGCGCCGGGACGCAAGGGACTGGCCAGAATCATTTCATAGGTTTTGCGTTCCTTTTCACCTGTGATCGCGCCGGCGGCAAAGCTAGGCGCCATCAGTGACGCCAATATGTATTGCCCCAAAAAAAACATGTTGACAAGACGTTTCGCTTCTTCTGGCTTGTTGGTGAGGTCGAGTCGCGCTTCTTGCGGCCAAGCGAAGTAGACAACCACGGCCAGCAGCGCCTGATAGACAAACAAAAGCACGAAGGCCCGCGGCATACGCAGGTTCACCAGCAACTCGCGCTGAAGAACGGGATTTTCAACAAGGTACATGTGAACCTATTTCTTACGATACAAGGCCTTTCGTCACGAGCATAAATACATCTTCCAACGTAGGCTCTTTCTCGGCAAACGAGCGAACGCCCACTCCTTGTTGCACTAATTGACGGAGGAGATCGCTCACGTGCTCGTCGTTGCCGTCCCATTCCAACAAGGCGCTGTGATCCTCAACCTGCACGTCGCGCAGATAGGGCGAGCTGCGAATAATTGAAAGTCCAACATCCATCCGTTCATTGAAACGGATATGAATCATGCGATTGCCGCGAATCCTCCGGTAGACCTCGTTGATTGGCCCGTGCATGAGCAATTGGCCTCGTTCAATGATGCCAATCGAGGTGCAGCAATCAGCCAATTCCGTCAGAATGTGGCTGGATATGAGAATGGTCTTCCCCATCCTTCTCAGCTCTTTGAGCAGAGCTTTGACTTCGACGCGCGCTCGCGGATCAAGTCCGCTGGTAGGTTCATCAAGGATTAGCACAGGCGGGTCATGAACAAGCGTTTTCGCCAAACAGAGCCGTTGTTTCATGCCGCGGGAAAGTCCGTTGACATAGTCGTCTCGCTTGTGAGCCAGGTCAAGTAGCTCCAATACATCCGAAATGACCTGTTTTCGTCGCGCACGCGGTATACGATACGCCACGGCGAAAAAATCGAGGAACTCCCAAACTTTCATGCCGTCGTATACGCCAAAGTCATCGGGCATATAGCCGACGCTACGACGCACGCTCATGGGGTCTCGCGTGACGCTATGTCCGTTCACTGTCCCTTCGCCTCGGCTCGCCTTCAATAGCGTTGCGAGAAAGCGGATTGTGGTGCTTTTGCCGGCGCCGTTGGGTCCAATGAACCCAAACATCTCACCCGCGTCGATTGTCAAATTGAGGCGTTCTACGGCGGTGAAGTCGCCGTAATCTTTTCCAAAGTCGATCAGTTCAATCATGGGTTCGATATCAAATCTTGATGCGTCGCATTCTCGTCGCGTTTAAATTCTTCCACCTAGATTCCCCCCCTGCATCCGTGGAGCAGCAGCGAAGTGGGGACGGTAATTACAAGCCGAGCGATTCGGGAAGCTCCTGTTCGTCGCGTTCGAAGTCAGCATCGGTCAGAGGTTCACGTGCGCCTTGCGATACAACATCTTTGCGATGATTTACGTCGGACTGCGGCGGCTGCCAATCGCCGTGCTGGAGGTGTGAAAGCACCAAGGTGCGAAAGACCTGTTGCGACGCCTTTGGTGTTATCTCCATACCTTCGGGCGAAGCATCGGTCCAGCCAAGCAATCGGACATCGCCGCGCCGCAGACGAAGTCGTTGAATCACCAAGTCTATCAACGGCGAAAGGCTCACCTCGCCTTGCGGAGTAATTGTTGCGGTCGTTGGGGATTCTTCCCATTGTTTGAATCGCCCCGGCTCCCCTGGCGTCGAGCGAAAAGTCAGCGTCTTTACCATGTTGGGGCCAAGTTCGCCGATCCAGGCCGCCTCGATCTCACCGTTCTCAGTACGCCGATAGACTCCGACGCCATGAAGTGGTAGTTCGCTTCGATTCTCGACTTTCCAAGCGCCACTGCCTTCCTCGATAAGTTTGACGCCATCGCCGAGCGAATACATTTGCTCGCTATGCACCATGTTGGTCGAATTCGATTGAACAGGAAACCCGCTCAGGCGAACGTCGCGGCCTCGCTGAAAATAGACTGGAGTCACCGACTGATGCCGCAAACGAGCGTATTCAGGATCGACCGAAAACGGCGCTGCTAATGCAGAATGATCCTCAAACGCGAGCGTGTAGCTGGTGGATAGCGATGTGTATAACGCGGTGTATCGCGTTAAATGACCACGGGAATAACCGCCATGCGTTTCAAGAATGGCGACCTCCGTTCGACTCCGCGCAAATCCAATGTCCAACTGAGCCACGCGCACGACAGCGATAGCGCCGATGATCGCCAAAATCGGCGCCGCAACCCAGGCCCATTCAACGCGACCTAGAATGCGAAAGAACGCCCAATTCAAAGGCGCCAACACAAACAGATAAACCGCCATAACTTTGAGCACAAAGTCCGACTCCGGCACGTCGATTCCTGCCGCTTCTTGCAGGCTTGTTCGCGCAACGTGCGCGGCGCCGCTGAAGTCAGTCCAACCCGCGACGCCCGACTGGGTGCGTCCCAAAAAGCCTCCAAAATGGACATCGTCGGAATCGGGATGGCGGTTAGGCAAATGCACAGGTTGTGAGTAACTGGACGATACGTCGACGCCCAGCAGTGCGCTACCAAGGCCGGTTCCGCTGGCCTCTTGCCGCTCGCGTGCGATGGTCAACTCACGCTCTATGTTTTTGTCGGCGTCGCGGCCGGCCGGATAATCGATATCGCGACTAAAATATCGCAGCGAAGCGACCAAACGAGGGTCGCGCGTGAGATCGGGGTAATCTCGCCAGCGAACGGTGAGCATCTCACTGTCGCCCTTCTGAAACTCACGCGCGGGACGACGTAAAAGACAAGCATTAAAAAAATTGTCAAAACTTGGCCAATTCACGACCGCGCGATCGGTCAAGGGAAAGGCCGTCACAACAACGCGTCCTCGTCCTACCTGCCGTTCGGCCAACATCTGCCCCGTGTGGGGAACCCATCGGGCTTTGGGGTTCAACTGTAGTTCCGCTCCAGCAATTGGTTTACCCTCGGCAGGTTCGAGCTTGGGACGTGTTTTCTCTGACGCGATTTCGAGAGCAAAATGCTCGTTCACTTCCGCGAAGGACGCCGCGGTCAAATCCGCGGCCTTGATTTCCTCCGCTGGAAGGTAGTCGGTCAAAAAGCTTCGGCGCAAGAGGTTAAGCGATTTTGGACCGCTGATGATGAGTTGTCCGCCCCAGTGAAGCCAGTCGAGCATGGCTTGTTGTTGGTCGGGCGTGAGAACGGTCGCATCCAAGTCATCCCACACCACATACGCAATGGAAGTCCATGTCAACGAATGCGACGGTACAGGCGCCACCTTGCCAATTTGAGGCAAGATGACGCGATAGTACAACAACGAGTCTTCCTCAAACGAATCAGTCGGAGGTCGTATCGACGCCATATACGGCGCCTTTAGATAACCATAGCGATCGGGATTGCGCGACAAGACGAGCAAATAGTACTGATAGCTCGGCATGGCGAGGGTCGGTTTACTGGTGGTGAAAACTTCGCGACCCGTTCGCCTCGCTTGCAGTTTCGACTCCATCCAAGGCGCCTGACTCGTAACTCCAATGCGTCGGGGAATGTAGTAGTGCGATTCGAAACTTTTGGCTTGACCTTTGGGAAGCGCCGCCGGACGCGACATGCGCAATCCGAAAGGGGCGTGCTCTAGTTCGATGGGCGCCCCTCCGCGATCGACGGTGGCTGTTTCGAGATCGGCTTGGAAGTCGAAGTTGTTCGCGACCATCTTTTGCGTCGCCGAAACCCAATGACCCGGCTTCACCATATTCTGCAAGATCGTCTCATCGGTGGTCAGCACTTCCGGTGGGAGAACCTCAAAATCTTCCTTAGGTTTCTTTTTCTTCTTTTCTGCGAGCTCTTCGACTTCCTTCTTGCGCTTCTCTCGTTCCGCCGTGGGGTCAACCCCAAGACAACCGCGGCAACCTGGCAGAGAAACTACAAGGCAAACGGCAAGGCAGAACCAAAATGTGAACCGCCGGCTAACGTTGACGCGAGAAGCACCCACAAACAACTCCATCATTGGCCGAGAATTGGCTTCAATTTCGAAAAGACGCCCCATTCGTAATGAAACAGAGATGGGTCGGGGGTCTCCGTTGGGACGACGCGCTCCGCCATTATACTGTGTTTGATAAAACCAAATATCGGGCAACGAAAATTTTTTGCCTTTGTAAGCACGTCGTGTTTCGGTTGCTCCCGCGCCCTGCCTCAGTCCGTTCCGCGCCCGTGCAGGTTGGCTTACAAACACGCACCTCGCGCCACTTCTCTTCGGCGCCATTTGCGTTTTACTCGTTTGGCGCCGGTTTTGCGACCAACCTACTTCTATGCGGGCTTTATCCGCGTGGGCGAACCAGCATCATTGCTCGTTCCGAGAACGCATTGTTTTACACGCTATAAGTGAGGAAGGAAGTTATGGCTGACGAAAGGTACCAAAATAGGCCGGAATCTACGTCACCGAAGTCTGAGCAAGAATGCCATGAGGCATGTGAATGCAACTCGGAGACGCTTGAGGGCCAAGTGCTCGGCGATACCAGCCGACCGACAAAGGCGCCGGATGTCCCATTTGCATCGGAAACCGTGGTCAACGATACGTTGTCTGACATTCACACTTCAGAAACGGCGACGGACAAACTGCGCCGTCATCAGGAGGACGCGGCTCGCCAAGCTGAACAGCTAAAGGCGACCGCAAAGCACGCCGCAGAAGATCTTCGCCGCAAGAGCGCTCATGTCGCGAGTGAAGCGAAGGAAACGGTCCGCCAAGCAGCTGACCAGGCAATGCAAACGGCTACCGACACAGCTCAAGCGGCTCAACGGCGCGCCACGAGCTTTGTGGAAAGCCAAAAGGAGCGTTTGGCAGGCGAGTTAGAAACGTTCGGCGCTGCGTTCACCTGTGCAGCCGATCGACTGCATGAAGGTAACGATCAGCGTGTAGCATCTTACGCCACCATGGTAGCCGATGAACTGCACGCTACATCCGATTGGCTGCGAACACGAGAACTTAGCGATCTTGTTGGCGATGCAGAAAACTTTGCCCGACGTCGTCCGGAAGTTTTCTTCGGCGGCATGTTGCTCCTCGGGCTAGGTATTGCTCGGTTTCTCAAAGCTTCGAGTCCGCCGCGACGTCGGCAGAACTTCGAAAACGCCAATTTCCCAAGCGATAGTTATGACGAGTTCGATCATGACTACGGATACTACGGAGAGGCAAACCGAGGGGGCTATCAGCAGTTGTCGCTTGTGCAACAAGAGCGAAATAGCTCGTTGAATCCGTCCTACGGCGAACCGCATCACCGGACGTCCGAAGAACAAGTGTGGCCGGAATCGCACGAGCCGTCGAAGCTTAGCCCCATGAACGACCCTTTATCGTATCACTAAACCACTCTGGCCCGCAGGCAAGCCTTGACTGTGTTGGGCCCCACTAATAAACGGTAGGAGCTTAATTATGCACATTGATTCGAGTAGTCGCATTCGCGACGAACATTACAACGGCGACAGCCGTTCATTCGCCGATTTAATTCGCGAGTTGCGTGATGAATCAACGCGTCTCTTTCGACAGGAAGTGGCTCTGGCCAAGGTCGAAGTCACCGAAAAGGCATCCAAGGCTGGCCGCAACGTTGGGTATCTCGCCGTGGGCGGCATGGTTGCCTATGCAGGCGGCGTCATCCTGCTGCTGGCGGGCGTGGTTGGGCTCTACGTCGGATTAGTCGCCTTGGGAATGTCGCACGCGACGGCTGGGTGGCTGGCTCCGCTTGCCGTAGGGCTTGTTGTTGCGGGTATCGGATATTCCATGATTCAGAAGGCTCTGGCCACGCTGAAACATGAGTCTTTAACGCCCGAACGAACCGTTGAAACGTTACAAGAAAACAAAAACTGGATTAAGGAGAAGGTGAGCTAACATGGCGACTTATAATCAAAACGAACGTCCTGCCGCTAATGGCAACGGTCACAGGCAACGCGATCCGCGTGAGATTCAACACGACATTGAACGTACGCGAAGTGAAATGGATGAGACCATTGATGCCTTAAGCGAACGGTTGAATCCGCGGCACCTGATGGATGTGGCTTACGACTACTTTCGTTCGAATACGACTGTCTCCCGAGACGATCTTGCGGACGGAGCGAAAAGTGTGGGCAAAACTTTAGCCCAACAAATCAAGCAACATCCGATCCCTTCGCTATTGATTGGTGCAGGCGTGATGTACGCCATGTTCGTGGAAGACGACGATAAGAAACGTGAGTTCCATCGCCAATGGGCTGACATTCCGGAACATAGCGGATCATTCGTCGATGCTCGAACCGGCGAGCCTTACAATCTTGAAACCTATGGCGCCGAATGGCGTCAAGAGGCGGCGGCGTGGCGACCAGGCTACGACTGGTCGCGTTCTGGACAAGACGAAAAAACCTGGTCTGAGCGTGCGAAGCGTAGTTTGAGTCAAGTCCGTACTATGCTTGGCGATACAAGTAAGTCGGCGCGTGACAAAATGCGTTACGTTGCCGCACATATGGCGAGCCTTTCGGGCCACCAACGTGACGAAATGCATGCACGTTGGGCTAACTTACGATCTCACGGGGGTGAATGGGTCGATGTGCGCTCAGGCGAGTCCTACGATCCTGTCCAAGCCCGTGATTGGGAAGCGATGATGGCGTGCGACTATTGCGCAACCGGTGAATGGTCAGCGGAAGAAGAAGCTAGTTGGAGTGAAAAGGCCCAACATGCCTTGGATGAAATGCAGGACTCGCTGAACGACGCTACACGCTCCGCCAAAGAGCAGGTTCAAGCGCTTGCTTCGAAAGTTGGAGAGTTTGTCGGCGGTACTCGTGAAATGTCGTCGGGGTTTGCCCGCTCGCTTAGTCGTCGCGCTTCGAAGGCGGGCCGCGGTATTAGTCGTGGAGCCCGCTTCGTGAGCGAGCAAGCCCGTCGTGGCGGTTCGCGCGTCCGTCATCAAACAGGCAAGAGTTATGACTACAGCCGAGACGCTATGACGCAAGGTTACGCCAAGAGCCGCGACGCGTTAAGTCAAGGATTTAGCCATAGCCGAGACACGGTGACGGAATGCATCGACGACTACCCTCTTGCTGCAGGCGCTGCTTTTGTCGGCTTGGGGTTGCTGCTCGGTCTTGCTATGCCGCGAACGCGGTATGAAGACCGTATAATGGGCGAGCAATCAGACTCCGTAAAACGCTATGCTCAAGAGGCGTCCCGCGACGCAACCTCTCGTGCAAAACACGTAGCGCAAGCTACCGCTGCCGCAGTAATCGAGGAAGCGGAACAACAAGGGCTTACGCCAAAAGCCGTCGGCGAGAAAGTCCAGCAAGCGGCGGAGAGCGTCCGGCGGACCGTTGAGGAGCAGGAAGCCGATGCCGATAAGGTTGGCTCAAGCGTGCATACCTTAGCGGAGAAGGTTGAGCGTGTTGCTGAACGTGCAGTCGCTACGGCCAAGGAGCAAACAAAGGCGGAAATTGACGACATGAAATCTTCGTCGTCAACCTGAACCAAACCAAGCCTTTGACTGACAAGGCCACGGGTACAAAACCCGTGGCCATTTTTTGTATGTGAACATCAAAGGAATGTTTTTTATTGCTGCCTGTGAAGAGTTTTATCACAATCATGAACCGCCGATGTGATTCATGCCGTTGCAATAACCATTGGAGAAGGACGGTACGTTAATTCCACCACTTGAGCTCCCAGTTTACGAGTCGTGATCGCTCACTGTAGTCCCGAATGAGGGGCTATTATGTAAAATTCATTGGGCCTAAACGCATGAGGCCGCCGAGGCGTAATTCGCGGCGTTGGGGATCATTTCGAATCAGTCCTTTTTGAAGAGCCGAAAGACCCGCATAGCGCAGCGCGCCCGCGTTGTCTTGTTGACGGGTGTTGCCCACATTCGACGTAATCGAGCGCCGACTAAAATGCGTGCGAGGTGATTTTGCAATCGAGCCACGATTATATAAACATGTCTGGGAGAGTATTGGTGGTTTTACGAGAACGACTGCGTTGTCATGGCGATTGCACTTATTAGCTTGGGCGCAAATCTAGGGGAACGGGCCACGAACTTGGACCGCGCCATCAAGTTGTTACATGCGCACCCGAGCGTGCAAGTCAAACTACGGAGTACTTGGAAAGAAACCCTCCCTGTAGGAGGGCCACCCGGGCAACATCTATTTCTTAACGGCGCGGCGCTGCTCGAAACGAACCTTGATCCGCTTCAATTACTCGCAGTACTCCACGCGGTTGAAAATGACCTAGGACGCGAACGTCAAGTACGCTGGGATGCGCGTCGGATCGACCTTGATCTTCTACTTTATGATGGGCAAGTCCGCGACACGCCGAACCTGACTTTGCCCCACCCGCGAATGTCGTTTCGCCGTTTCGTGTTAGAGAGCGTTGAAGAAATTGCGCCCCAACTAACGCACCCGGTCATTGGATGGACGGTCCGCCAATTGTTAGATCATTTGAACACCGCGCCCAATTATCTTGCCCTTGCAGGTGGAGATGCGAGTATTCGAGCGGCGGTGGCAGAACGAGTTGCGCGAGAGACAGGAACATGCTATTGCACCGGGTTTTACCAGGGACTGGACAGAACCGCGCTGTCCCAATGGGAGCAACTGGCGGCATTGCACGCAACAAAGCTCGCCAATGCGCTGTTGCGATCGCCAAGTGGCGTTATCAGTGATTATTGGATCAATGAAACGCAATTGCGTGTGTCAAAGAACCTTGACCCAGACTATCGAATCCAAGTCAGTCAAGAGTTGGCTCGCGCGGCGGCAACGCACGTCGTGCCGAAACTGGTTGTGTTGCTCGAATCTGTGAAGGCGCCGGAAGTTTCAAGGACGAGCGAATCAAACGACGACGAAGTCCGACAATGTGTTACTCACCCTGGGCGCGGACCTTACCTGGTTGTTTCGGCGGCCGATCTTGACTTGGCCGCATCAGAAATCGCCGCCGCGATAATTGCGATGCGTTGACGTGACCAATGCAAGTTTCTGCCTTCCATTAAGCAACTCAGCGAGACTTAGAGGAAAGCTATGCTGCGCTGGGTAGTCGATTTTTGGGTTTTCGTTTTCCGTGGGGCTTACCTCGCCATCGCCGGTGCACCCACCAATATTGTTCCGGAGCAAGGCGTATCTCTCGTTCGAGTACTTCACTGTACCATTGGGACAATGGCTGAACTCCCTGCATTTTTGGATCAGCGCACGCGGGGTCGAATTGCTCGGCCAAACCCACTTCAAAATGCAGCGCCTCTTCCGATCGCCGCGCATAGCAGACCATCATCGGCGCATTGTTCGTGAGCGAGAACAACGCTAACGCTTTGTGGCATGAGGCTGGCCTACCAAAAAACTGCACCCATGCTCCTTTGCGCCCAGCGTGCTGATCCGCCAATAAGGCGAGCGCCCCGCCCGATTCGAGCACGGCCTGTATTTGGGGAGCGCTTCCTTCTTTGGGAAACAGGAATTGTCCCGTACAACTTCGGAATTTCGTGATGTAGTCGTGTAGCCATTTGTTGTCCAACGGTCGAGCGATTGCGTACGTAGGCACTCCAAGCAAACCGGCGACAAATCCGGCCATTTCGAAGTTTCCGAAGTGACCTGAAACCAGAACTTTGGGACGACGCGAAAGGAGCAAGTCGACCATTTCTCGCGAACGATGGAGAGTAACGTACTCGCGCCACGAAGTGTCATGAATCTTCCGTGGGGCATGGGCTGCTTCGCACGCCATGAGCACCAGGTGCTCCCACATTCCGCGGCCGATTTGGTTGCGAGCGTCGTCGTCGCAGTGGGGAAACGCGTGACGTAGATTCTCATCAATTACCTGACGGCGCAAGCGAATGACGTCATAGGCTAGCCAAGCCAGCACTCGAGACCACCAAGCGCAGGTTTCGATGCGTGATGACTGCACGATGCAGATCAGCGTCCTGGCTGCGAAGTAAACAATCCAGTCAACGTAGGTGCGAAGGTAATCTTTCACTGGATTCCTCAGATTTGTTTCGACGGCTGGCGAATTTTGCCATGAACGCGTGTTCGCCACTAGAGCGAAAAACGACTGATTCCCCGCGTCTTTCGCCGGTTTCCGTCTGGCAACATCATTTGACCTGGGGCAGTCGAAAGTGCGACGTTCGACCTTGACGAGCCGTGGGCTGCCGCCTATCATCCCGCCCTATTCTTGCGACGCGGTCGTGGGCTGCGCCATCAACAATTCCTGAAAAAATTTTCGCGGATTCGTTGATTTGGCGCGAATGTATCGACCGAATAGATTATGCGGGGCAAGCTTGACGAATTAGCGCCAGGATGGCGCGACAGGGTCGACGTACAAGTTCGAAATTAAGTCCTCAGGGAAGAGGACGCCGGCAGGGCATTGGCGGTTGCGGCGCGCCGGACGCTCCCCTTCTCATCACGTCTATTCAAGGGCAAGGGAGCTATGCGCATCAGCAAGTCTCGATGGTCGGTGGCGATTGCCGCATCGTTGGCGGCCTTCTGCTTGGTGGGTTGCAAAGGCGGCCCCAGCTACAACATGCCGGGCATGAGTTGGTTTAGCAAAAAAGATAAGCCGACCGATACCGAACTCGCATCGTCATCGACGCCGAAACCCCCCTCCTCCACGCAGGTTCCCACTGGGGCAGCCTCGACAACCAGCACCACAGCCACTGCGTCAACGACTCCTGGGGCCAGTTATCCAGGGTATCCGAGCAATTCCCCCTCGCCCTCCTACGCCAGTGCGGGCAGTTCCTACGGCGGATACAGCGCCAGCAGCAAGTATCAAACCGGTGCATCGCCCGCCACGTCGGGATATGCTAGTTCGTCACAGCCGGGGTATGGCGGGTACGGCGCTCCCAATCCTTACGGCGCTCCTGCGAACAATGGTTATCGAACCGCGAGCGCGACAAACGACATGTCGACCAGCGGTTATAGCGGTGGATATTCGCCTCAACAGCCAGCGAGTCAGTATGCCGCAGGACAGTATTCCAGTGGGCAATACGGCGCGGGAACGTCGGGCATGAGTGGCGGTTATGACGCGACAGGCGGCGTTGCCGGCAGCAATGGCGGCGCAAGCTATGGCTATAACGCCCCGAGTTCCTACGGCGCGGGAAGTGGAGCGGGTGGTTATCAAGGTTCAAGCGGCTACGATTCGACAAGCGGTTATTCCTCCGGAAGCGCCGCTCCCGCGGCATCGCCAGCCGGATCGGGTAGTTATGGCGCGCCCGCCACGTCGGCCTCAACAATCGCAAGCGCTCAAGGCGGATACCGACCGGGAAGCACGAGCGATTTCACTGCGTACGACGGCCAATCGAGTTCGACGGGTGTGCAACCCGCGCTGTACAACAGCAACAATGCGGCATACGGTGCGGGAGCTGCTGCGAGCGACCCGAGCCAGTCGTATGGCGGTACTGCGGCTTCTGGCGCTTACGGTGGTTCCGCCTACGGCGGCGCCTATCCTGGCGGCTCGGCAACTCCGTCTGCGGGCGCCGGCGCTAGCTTTGGCGGTTACAACACCACACCGGGCGGGGCGCCCGCAACGGGCGCCTATAATCCGAGTGGCAACGCCGGCTACGGCTCTGGAACAACCACGAGCGGCGCTTCGACCTACGGTGGAGCGAGCTACGGCGGATACTAAGAGTTGCCGCCGTCCGGACGTGCGATTGTTTGCGGAAAAGCTCAAAACTTTGATCGCCAACCGACGCGAATCTCGTCTGAACAGAACACGAAAACACTGAGGGAAATCCCATGTCTTTGACATGGGATTTTTTTGAATTGCGTCGCAATTGGCGTTCGCAAACCACTCACGGTTTGATACGATACCGAAGGTTTACGGCGCATCGGCCGCAGGTAAAGGCGGGCCTCGACCCATGCCTCTCTTCTCATGCTCGTCGTTCGGCTCTAAGGAGAACCGTCTCTATGTGCGGTATCGTTGGATACGTCGGCTCTCGCAATGCCTCGGAGTTTCTTTTGGAGGGGTTGCGCCGCCTCGAGTACCGCGGCTACGACAGTGCGGGTCTCGCGGTGAGGGATCAACATGGCGCCACGTGCGTCATTAAAGCGGTAGGGCGCATCGCCGGGCTTGCTGAAAAAGCAATGATCAGTTCGCCCGAGGGAAATATTGGAATCGGTCATACGCGATGGGCGACTCATGGACCAGCGACGGAGGAGAACGCCCACCCGCATTTCGGCGGCGATCAGATTTTGACTCTCGTTCACAACGGCGTGATTGAGAACTACCAAACGCTGAAAGAGCGATTGGAGATTGAGGGATATTGTTTCCGTTCGGCGACTGACACGGAAGTCGCGGCGCACTTGATCGCTTCGTGTCTCGAAGCGGAGGAGCAAAAGGGACCTCCTCCCGCTAATGATCCCTATCGCCATCCTGTGGCGGCCATCCAAGCGGCGTTGGGGCAACTCCAGGGGACGTATGGTCTCGTTGTGATGTTCCGTGATTATCCGCAAGTAATTATCGCCGCACGTTTGGGCAGCCCGCTTGTGTTGGGCGTTGGTAAAGGCGAGCACTTCGTGGCCAGCGACGCTTCGCCATTGGTTGGTTATACCGATAAGATCGTGTACTTGGCGGACCATCAGATCGCGGTTATCACCGCCGATTCGTTGCACGTCACGCACCGTCGCCAGGGACGGGTTCAGCACAATGTCGAGCGACTGGAATCCAATACCTCCGAAGCGACTTTGAATGGCTTTGCCCATTACATGCTCAAGGAGATCTTCGAGCAACCGGAGTCGCTCACAAACGCCATGCGCGGCCGGTTATGTGAACAAGACGCCACGGCCGTGTTTGGCGGGCTCAACTTGACGCGGCAACAATTGCGTCAAGTTAATCGCATTTTGTTGACGGCGTGCGGGACAAGTTGGCACGCAGCCCTGGTGGGTGAATACGCAGTTGAAGAGTTGGCGCGGATGCCCGTCGAAGTGGAATACGCCAGTGAACTGCGCTACCGCAACCCGCCCGTGGAACATGACACCTTGCTTTTTGCGATCAGCCAAAGTGGCGAAACGGCGGATACGCTCGCGGCCCTGCGCGAAATGCGCCGTAAGGGAAACCCGACCTTGGCCATTTGCAACGTCGTAGGCAGTACGATCGCACAAGAGGCCGACGGCGGGATTTTTCTACACGCGGGAACTGAGATCGGCGTCGCCTCGACAAAGGCGTACACTTCTCAGTGCCTCGTGTTGACCATGTTGGCGTTGTATTTCGGACGTCTGCGTCATATCAGCTACGACGCAGGTCGCCGCGTGATCGACGCGATGCACGGCTTGCCAGACAAAGTTCGACAGTCGCTCCAGGTCAATGAGGAAGTGCGTCGAATCGCAACGAAATACTGCCATGAGCAAAACTTTCTCTACCTCGGAAGGCAGTACAACTTCCCGTCCGCGCTTGAGGGAGCGCTCAAGTTGAAGGAAATCAGCTATATCCACGCCGAAGGTTATCCCGCGGCTGAAATGAAACATGGGCCTATTGCGCTCGTCGATGAGCATACGCCGAGCGTGTTCATTGTCCCGCAAGGCTTTGTCTACGACAAAGTTCTGGCCAACATGGAGGAAATTAAAGCGCGCGGCGGACCCGTCATCGCAGTGGTGGAAGACGGCGACACAAAAGCCTCAAAAATTGCCGATGACGTGATTTTCACGCCGTCAGTCGATGAATTCCTCCAACCAATCGTAAGCATCGTGCCGTTGCAGTTGTTGGCGTATCACATTGCGGTGTTGCGCGGCTGCGACGTGGATAAGCCGCGAAATTTGGCCAAGAGCGTAACGGTCGAATAGCGCCCTACATTGGACGCGCGCGGGAAATGTTGTTTCCCGCCTACACGACAAGTCGTGCGTACGAAAAACGCCGCGAATGAGTGAAGTTGATGTATTTTGATTCTTCGAATTTCCTAGGGAGCTAGTGGATCATGCAGGGACCAGCGCTTTCCTTCAACACGCGAAAGTCGCTCAGTGTGCAACTGGGTGACGCGGCCGGCCAAGAAATCGCCAATTTGTTGCAAAAACTGTCGGCGCGGATCGAGGAGTTGGAACGCACGAAGGTGAGCGTTACGCCCATTGCGCCGGAAAGCGGCCGAATCATTTCGTTCGAGGAGATTCGCCGCGCTGCTTAGTGGGCACTCAGGAACGTGTTGCGTGGCTTCGGGCCGCCACGCAGCGCTTTCCAACCTGGTTACGCCTGCACCGTCTGTCGTCCCATCGAGTGATACGTGAAACCGGCGTTTTGCATTACCTCCGGTTCGTATAGGTTGCGCCCGTCAAAGATAACCGGCGTTTTCATTCGCCGTTTCATTTCGGCGAAGTCCGGATTACGAAACTCGTCCCATTCCGTGTTAATGGCGAGAGCGTCGGCATCCTGGAGAACGTCCATCGGGTTCGATGCGTAGGCTACGCGGTCGCCGCACAGCGCACGCATGTTTTCCATCGCCTCCGGGTCATGAACCACAAGGTGGACGCCGCGCTCCAGCAGGCGCCGTATCATTACAAGCGCGGGAGCCTCTCGGACATCGTCGGTCTTTGGTTTAAAGGCTAAACCCCAAACTCCGATTGTCTTACCGGCAAGCTCACTTCCGAAATACTTCTCGATTTTCTGGCTCAATACATGTTTCTGGCGCTCGTTCACAGCGTCGACTGCCGAGAGCATTTGTGGTTCGACGCCGACCTGTCGGGCCAGTTGTTCGAGCGCTCGGACATCTTTGGGAAAACAACTACCGCCGTAACCTACGCCGGGAAACAGAAACGCGAAACCAATGCGTCGGTCGTGCCCAATGCCACGGCGCACGGCGTTAATGTCGGCCCCCAGTCGTTCGCAGAGATTCGCCATCTCGTTGATGAAACTAATCTTTGTCGCCAGAAGCGCATTCGCGACATACTTAGTCATCTCGGAACTCTCAGGAGACATGACGAGAAATGGCTTGTCCGTGCGTAGGTAAGGTGAATAAAGGCGGCGGAGCGTCTCTCCGACCTCGGCGCGGCGAACGCCCACGACAACCCGATCAGGGTACATAAAATCATTGACCGCGGCTCCCTCTTTCAGAAACTCTGGATTACTCGCGACGTCACAGTCTCGACCGGTCAATTCACAAAGGAGTGCGTAAACTTCCGCATTCGTTCCGACGGGCACCGTACTTTTGACAACAACTGCCGCGTCGGCTCGCACATGCGGAGCGAGTTGTCGTACCGCGTCGAACAGGTAGTCAAGATTCGCCGACCCATCGGCGCGTGATGGAGTGCCAACGGCCAGAAAAACCAGGGCTGCCGACCCAACGCCTTGCGCGTAGTCCGTTGTAAAGTGCAGTCGTCCCGCTGCGACGTTACGTTCAACCAGTTCCGCGAGTCCCGGTTCAAAGATTGGGATCTCTCCATGCCGCAACCGCAACACCTTCCGTTCATCAATGTCGATACAGGTTACGTCGTTGCCGCTTTCGGCTAAACAGGTGCCTGTCACCAACCCGACGTAGCCGGTTCCGATAATCGCGATCTTCATGTTTGAGCTCCAGCAAATACCGCCGTGAAAGATTCGATCCGTCCGGCGCGTTAATGACGTCTCCTTGATCCATCTTACGCCATATCTTGGATTCGCGCGCCGCCGTCGGTGGGGCTATTTGTTCGAGGCGAAACCCAAAGTCACAGAGACGCGTGTATTAATTTGGACCGATTTTCGATTGGATTACCTTGTAGCGCAGAGCGTCTTCGCATTGTCCCGAAATCGCCTATTCGATATAATCCGCGCGCATGGCCAGAACAGGATATCGCGTTGGCATCGGGCATGACACACACCGTCTAGAGCCAGGAGACGCGCTGCGTTTAGGGGGGGTCGACATCCCCCATGATCGCCGGGCGGTGGGACATAGTGACGCCGATGTGCTTCTTCACGCAATTACCGACGCCATTTTGGGCGCTGCGGTATTGGGCGATATCGGTGAGTTATTCCCGGATACCGATCCAATTAACCGCGGACGCGATTCCATCGAGATGCTGTCGGCCGCCTACGAACGCGTGCGGATGGCTGGATATCGCGTTGTGAACCTTGACTGTATTGTGTTTGCACAACGTCCAAAGGTGCTGCCTTACCGCGATCGGATTCAGCGACGGATTGCTGAGGTTTTGAGAATCGACCCAGACACGGTCGGATTAAAAGGCAAAACCGGCGAACATGTGGGCCCAATCGGTCGTGAGGAAGCGATTTCGGCCCAATGTGTCGTTCTGTTGGAAGCTGTGCGATGAGAAGGAGCGAGACGTGCCGCAACTGGGCTCGAATTGGAAAGTCACCATCCACGCCGTGTTGGGCGACGATTGCGCCGGCCATGTAGAGTCAGTTACTTGTTTGGGTTTGGCGCGTTGAGGAGCATTAGTGCTACGGCGAAACGCCGAAATCTCGTCTTCGCAATCCGCCGTTAATTCAGTTCCGCAAACTTTATTCCGCAAATTACCTAATGTCTACTGCGACTAAACTTCAAGAGAAACCTACTCCGGCCATTACTGGCGACATTCGCGTTTACAGCACGCTGACGAAAACGAAAGAACCATTCATACCAGTTCAATCGGGCAAAGTCGGAATGTATCTGTGCGGACCGACGGTTTACAAAGAGGCGCATATCGGGCACATGGTTGGCCCCGTAATCTTTGATGCGATCAAACGTTTTCTCACGTATTGCGGATATGACGTGACGTGGGTGGTCAACATCACCGACATTGATGACAAAATCATTGCTCAGTCGCGCGAACGAAATCTTCCGATGGCGCAAATCGCCGAGGAGATGACGCAAGACTATCTTAAAAACCTGGCAGCGTTTGGCGTCGATCAAATCGATCATATGCCGCGCGCCACCCAAACGATGCCGGAAATCATCACATTTATCCAAGACTTAATCGACCAAGGCTATGCGTATGCCTCGGGCGGCGACGTGTTTTTTGATGTCGGCAAGGACCCTGGTTATGGCAAATTAAGTAACCGTTCCGCGGAAAGCCAGCAAGGTGAAGGCGGTGAAGCTGCAGCAAAGAAGCGTTCACCAGGAGACTTCGCGCTTTGGAAAGCGGCGAAGCCGGATGAGCCGTCGTGGGACAGTCCCTGGGGCGCCGGTCGCCCGGGATGGCACATCGAATGCTCGGCCATGAGCCGTAAAATCCTGGGCGAGACGTTCGACATTCATGGCGGCGGCCTCGATCTCGTATTTCCACATCACGAGAATGAGATCGCCCAAAGTGAATGCCGCCATGGGAAACCCATGGCGAAATACTGGCTCCACAATGGGTTGATGCGGGCTTCCACGGAGACGGGGAAAGTAGGAGGCCGCGCCGACCGTGATCACGACGCGAACAGCGCTCCGGCGTCGTCGGACACCAAAATCAGCCGCTCCAAGGGCGCCGGGGGGCTTGCCAAACTGGTTGAACGGCAAGGCGGCGAACGATTGCGCTTCTTCCTGCTTCGCACGCATTACCGCAGCACAATCGTCTTTGGCGAAGAGCCTGTTGCCGAAGCAGGCGCAGGGCTTGATACTTTCTACCGCTTTTTCGAACGCTACGAACGCATCACGGGAGAAAGCTTCTACGTGATCGCCCCGATTGCGCGACGCGCCGAAGGGGAGATTGACGCGGGCGATGATCCGCTGTTGAACGACATCGCTCGCCATCGTTCGAGTTTTCTCGCTAAGATGGACGACGACTTCAATACCGGCGCCGCAATGAGCGATCTGTTCGACATGCTGCGAACACTGAATCGTTTCATTGACGCCAACCAACTGGAAGATCCCGCAATTCGCGATGTGACACGTCTTGCCTCGTTCCGCCGAGGCGTAGCGACCTTGCGGGAGCTGTCCGCGTTGTTTGGTTTGTTCCGGCAACCCCCGCAAGCGAAATCGGTTCAGGGCGAGAACCAGCTAACCGGCAAGCTGCTCGATTTGCTCGTTGAGCTGCGCAAGTCGGCTCGCGCAAAAAAGGACTTTGCAACCGCCGATCAAATCCGTCAAGGTCTCACAGCGCTTGGGGTCACTCTCGAGGACCGCAAAGACGGCACTTACTGGCGGATCGAAAACTAACGCGGCGTATCCCCGGTTCGCAAAGTTCTCATGACGCAACCCGAGCGAATACTCGGCATCGACCCCGGATTGAATACCACGGGCTATGGCGTGATTGAAGTAACACCCCAAGGGCCGCGGCTCGTCGAAGGCGGGGTAGTGCGAAGCAATCCGCGCCATACCCTGGCGGAGCGAGTCCGAGAGATTCATGATGGCGTTGCCGAAGTGATCGCCTCACTACGGCCGCAAGCGTTGGCGATGGAGGAACTGTACGCACATTATGAACGCCCGACGACTGCGATCCTTATGGGCCATGCACGCGGCGTGATTTGTCTTGCTGCGGCGGAAGCGGGTTTGCCGGTGATTCCGTATGCGTCGACCCAGGTCAAAAAGATGCTCACCGGCAACGGCCGAGCGCCAAAATCTCAAATGCAGATTGCCGTTGCACGTGAGTTTCGCTTGCCGGCGCCGCCTGATCCGCCCGATGTGGCTGATGCCTTGGCGATCGCCCTGTGCCACTTGTATCTTAAAGACAACGCTTTGCGCAACGGCCTGAAGTAGGCGTCGAGCGTGCTCGATTCCGCGCGGGTGTTCGTTCGCGGATTTCATCCTTGCAGGACTACTGGATTGATTACCAAGATCACGGGAAGACTGGTTGCTCTATCCGATGAACAGGCGACCTTGGGCGTGGACGCCTTCGAGTACGAGGTGTTGATTCCTGAGTTTGCACGCAGGCAATTGCAACATCGGGTGGGAGAAACCATTCAGCTGCATACGGTGCATTACCTCGATGGCAATCCGGCGCAGGGGCGCGTCACTCCCCGCCTCGTTGGCTTTACAAACGAAGCAGAGCGCGAGTTTTTCGAGTTATTTTGCTCCGTGGACGGAGTCGGAGTGAAGAAAGCGCTAAGGGCGATGGTTCGGCCAGTCCAAGAAATCGCCGCGCTGATCGAAGAACAAGACGCCAAGGGGATGTCTGCGTTGCCGGGCGTCGGTCCAGCTACCGCGGATCGCATCATTGCGAAGCTGCATCGGAAAATGCCTAAGTTCGCCTTGTTGCGCATTACCCACGATGCGCGCGAAGCCGACGTCGAACACGACGTAGTGCAAGAGACCTACGCGGCGCTGACCATGCTGGGTCACAGCGAGAACGAAGCGCGCAAACTAATCGACGCAGCGTTGGCGGAGAAAAAGAAATACAAAGACGTCGACGCGCTACTCAAGGCGATTTACCAAAAAGTGCGCGGCGAATGACGTGCCCAATAACTGGCTAACGGCAGATGTTCGAAACGCTTGGGTCAATTTCATCTTGGCGAAATCATTCATGGCGTCGCGCTCCCCTGTCGAGGTCGAGTTCCTGGATCAAACGGCGAAGATCGATGTCGAGAATCCGGCGCCGCACGGTCGTCTGTGCGATGCTTGCGGCGCGCCCGTGGAGTCTTGGGATAAGTTCTGTACGTCGTGTGGCGCTCCGCAAGACGCGGCTAGTATCGACGCTCCGGCAAGCGCGATAGCGGGATCAGAGAATACTATCGAGCCGATGAGGCGTTTTTTTCGCTGTGAGAAATGCGGCGCCGAAGTAGCCACCGATCCCAATCAACGTAGTTACGCATGCCCATTTTGTGACTCGACCTACGTCGTCGAATACTCTCCGGCGGCTACAGGGCGACAACGTCCCGAATTCGTTATCGGGTTTGCACTCACGCAAGCCGAAGCGGAAGAGAAGTATCGACAATGGATTGCGGCTGGAGGATGGTTCCACCCGGGGGATTTGCAACATACTGCGGCAGTGGAAAAAATGCGTGGAGTGTATCTGCCATTTTGGAGTTTCTCCATGCTGGCCGAAAGTCGCTGGTCGGCCTCGATTGGTGAATACTGGTATCGAACCGAAACCTATACCGTTACGGAAAACGGAAAGACGGTCACCAAGACTCGCACGGTACAAGAAACGGAATGGTGGCCGCTCTCGGGTAAGCATCATCGCTACTACAACGGTTACTTGGTTTCGGGAAGTCGGGGCCTACCGCAAGTTGAAGCGGAACGCATTAAACCCTTTCAACTACCTGCCCTCGCGCGTTACGAGCCGAAGTACCTTGCTGGTTGGCTTGCTGAAGAATATTCCATTGATCGGGACGAAGCACAACGACTTTGCCAGGACGAGTTCCATAGGCAGGAGGAACGCAACATCGCGGCGTTTCTCCCTGGCGATACTCATCGCTCGCTTCAGGTCGAAACTTGGTTTAAGCATGTGAATTCCGACCTGTGTCTGCTGCCCATTTTCATTTTCAGTTATCGTTACCAAGACAAGGTATATCGGTTCTTAGTCAACGGACAAACGGGTCGAACGGCGGGCGACAAGCCATTGTCATGGCGTCGCATCACTGCATTCGTCTTGGCGATTGTCTTGTTGATTGCAATCATCGCCCTGGTGGCGATGGCTGTGGGTAGCCGCTGAGGATACAGAAAAGAAGGCAGACATGACCGATCTTCTCGAAAAATGCAGCGTGTGCGGCGCACTCCTCGATGAAGAAGACGTGTTTTGTGCGAACTGCGGGACCGAAGCGCCTCATACGGCCCAACATGACGCAGGGCAAAGCGGCGCCACTTGGCGGCACAATTTCGAGTGCCGTGGGTGTGGCGCCTCAATGAGTTGGGACGCCTCAGCTCGTGCGCTCCGATGTCCTTTTTGCGGCTCAGGCGAGCTCGAAGAAAAAAACAATGCGAAGGCATTAGCTCCTCAGCGTGTGATACCATTTGCCCTGGATCGGAATCGGGCGCAAGGCGTTCTGCGCGAGTGGTTACGACGCGGGATCTGGCGACCAGGCGATTTAGCCGCCACGGCGGCGATTGACGAGATGAAACCCGTGTATGTGCCCTTCTGGGCGTTTGAGGCGACGACACACACATTCTGGTCCGCCGACAGTAGCGCCAAGCCGCCTGGCGCAGCCGGCGATTGGGTTCCGATGACCGGCGAGCATCGTGGTCGATATCGTGGAGTGTTGATCGGGGCGAGCAGCGCGTTGACTCCGCAGGAAACTTCTGCTCTTGGGCCATTTGATCTGGGGCGCGGACGCAAACCCGAGGAAGTCGACCTGGAAAACGTGATCGTCGAACAGTTTCGGGTGCCACGGAAATACGCACGTCCGCTCGCGCGTCAAGGTTTGGAAAACCTGGAACGCGACGCGTGCGCACAATACGTGCCCGGAACGCAGCGCAATCTCAAAGTCAACGTTCGCTTGGAAAACTTGATTAGCGAACCTGTGCTGGTCCCCGTGTGGATCATGGCGTATCGTTACCGAGACCGGGTGTTTCGCTTCATCGTGAATGGCCAGTCGGGCCAGGCCTGGGGCGAAGCGCCGTTCTCATGGACCAAGGTGGCGGCGGCGATCGCAATCGCGGCGTTCCTTTTCTTGCTGATGTTACTGTTCTTGGCGATCGCGAATCGTTAAGGCTTGCCGCCGCGATGCGAGGCGATTCACGAGATCCTCAAAACAACCCTTTCCAAGTCAAGAATCGATGTCGGATCACGTCGTATTACTTTCCGTACCCGGTTTGCGCGGCGAAGACTTACCGCGAATGCCGCGTTTGTCCAAACTCGTCTCCGCGGGTGATCGTGCGCCGTTGGCGCCTAGTTTTCCTTGCGTTACGTGGCCGGTGCAAGCCTCGATGCTGACTGGCGTTACGCCCGAGGAACACGGTGTTATCGCCAATGGTTTCTACTGGCGTGACCGACAGGAAGTTGAGATGTGGACCGCGTGGAACGAGAAAATCACGGCTCCCCAGGTGTGGGACATCATGCATCAACATGATCCTCGCCTCACGTCGGCGGTTTGGTTTCCCATGCTGAGCAAGGGAAGCGGCGCCGATTTTGTGTGCATGCCGGCCCCAGTGCATAACCCAGACGGTTCGGAATCGCTTTGGTGTTACACCAAGCCAACGGAGCTTTATGGCGAACTGCGCGATGCGCTAGGACATTTTCCGTTGCACCATTTTTGGGGGCCGATGGCCAATATCAAATCAACTGGGTGGATTGTCGATTCGGCCGTTGTCGCCGCCGCGCGATTTCGACCCAACTTCTTCTTTCTTTACTTGCCACATTTGGACTACGCCGCGCAACGGTCGGGACCCGACAGCCCCGCCGCACTGGCGGCCGTGAGCGAATTGGATGATACACTTGGCCGCCTCGTGGACGGTTTTCACGAAGCCTATGGCGACTCGCAACCGTTGTGGCTCGTCGCGAGTGAGTATGTCATTACGCCCGTAAACCATGTTGCCTTTCCAAACCGCATTCTGCGCGAAGCGGGTTTGCTTTCGGTTCGCGAGGAGGGCGACGGCGAACATCTTGATTTTGGCGCGAGCCAAGCATGGGCCTTAGTCGATCATCAGTTTTCCCACGTGTTTGTGAAAGACGCCGACCGGCAAGTGATCGTCAAGGTAGAGGAATTGTTTCGCTCGGTTGAAGGGATTGATGAGGTTTTGTCCGGCGACGAACGCGGCAAATATCATTTGCGCCATGAACGTGCGGGCGACGTCATCCTGATCTCGTCTCCCACGAGCTGGCAGGCGTACTATTACTGGCTCGACGATTCGAAGGCTCCGGCGTATGCACGCACCGTCGACATCCACCGTAAGCCGGGCTATGACCCGGTTGAATTGCACTTTGATCCTGCGACGAAGTCGATCCCGCTCGACGCTACGTTGGTCAAAGGTTCGCATGGCGCTCCCGCGAGTCACGAATATCAACGCGGCGTCCTGCTATCCTCACAAAAGGGAGTGTTCGTCGAGCGTTCCACCGCAGATATCCATTTGGCCGAGTTAGTGCTGCGGCAGTTTGGGGTTTGAGTCCGATGGAACTGGCGAACCTCAAAGAACATCCGGAGTTTGTGCCGCTGCTGGCCGGCTGGCATCACGCGCAGTGGGGCGGGCTGAACCCACAGCGTACGCTTGTTTCACGCGTCGAAGCGCTGCAACGACACCTTAACGACGAACCGATCCCGGTCACGTTTGTGGCGATCGAAGACGGCGCGCCCCTTGGCTCGGCAAGTCTTGTAGAGAGGGACCTAGCGACACATGTCCATCTTTCACCCTGGCTGGCTAGCGTGTATGTGGCGCCTGCGCATCGTCGGCAAGGAATTGGCGGACAACTCGTGCGCCGTATTGTCGGCGAAGCTGCCGCACTCAATGTGAGCGAGTTGTTTTTGTTTACGCTCGATCAAGAGCAGTTTTATCGCGACTTGGGCTGGAGGGTTATTGAGAACAATTCGTTTAACGGCCATCCCATCACGGTCATGATGATCGAACCAGTCCGTGTTTGAAAGTTGGCCGTGCTTTGCGTCTCTCAAAACCGTCGGAACGTTGGCAAGGTCGTTACGGCGCGGTGGGGCGACCAAGTGCGTCGTGGTCGATTCCGGGGATTTCCGTGCAGACAGTGTTTCCGCCAACATCCCGCCTAGAAAAGCCAGAAAGATACTCATCACACAGTGCGCCGCCTGACGCCCTGACCCGTTACTCGGACGAATCTGGCTGCGTTGCACCCACGAAGGCGTGCTGCCATCCGTCCAAGCAGCCAAATATTGGCCATTGTTGGCTTGGGCTATTGTCGCCTCGTAGAAACTGCCGCCGCGCCACTGCGCCATCACTTTGTTGCCTACGCGAAAACGCGAATTTATCGAGGCGACGTCGAACAAAGTTTCCGTGAGAAGCAGGGGCGCCTCCGCATGCGAGTTTTGTGAGCTCGTCTGCGGTACGAGTAACGCAGCGAAACCCGCGCCGGCAGTGTGCGATGCCCCCACATGTGAGAAAGCGGCTTGTGCATAGAACCAACCAAACACCGTAAAGCCAATCCAGAAAGCGCGGAGCGGGTAGGGTCTGCAAAGTGCGCCAGTGAGTCCCATTGCCAAGGCCGCAAGCAACAGCGTATAGGCTGCCGATGCGACAATCGGTGAATTCCATTGAAGCACCGCTAACGCCAAACTCAGCACAAGAACCGCGGCCAGAAGGTTGCGGATTGAAAATCGAACGGGCGTCATCGCGCGTTTCCTAAAGTTGCACGTTCGTTGAACGATTACGTCGACAGACAGCGACAAACGACGAATGTAAATAAGTGATTTTCTCGTATGCCGTTCGCAATGCAAGCGTTTTCACGACCGCCATTTCGTTATCGCTTCGTGGAAACCGCATCGACAAGGTGTTAATCTCGGCCTACACTCGACGGTTAACCAGGATGAACTCGTTCTACTGTTTGGGCAAAGTCCTTGACAAATTCCATGATTCGTTCCAACAAACCTTCGCTGGAATCAATTCGCGACAAGGTCGAGGCCGGAGAGCGTTTGTCGCTTGACGACGGCCTGTTCCTATACGATCCAACAACGCCGCTACATGAAGTTGGTGCGCTTGCCAACACGGTTCGCGAACGGAAAAACGGCAACTACGCGTACTACAACATCAATACGCATTTAAATGCGACTAATATCTGCGTTTACCGATGTGTGTTTTGCGCCTTCCGTTCGGACTTGCGCGACCTGAAAGGGTATATCATGAGCGATGAGCAGGTCCTGGCACGCGGACAGGAAGCCGTTGACAATGGCTGCACGGAAATGCACATCGTGGGCGGCTTGCACCATCAGGCGAAGTACGACTGGTACGTCAGGATCATTCGCCTCCTTCACGAATCGTACCCGCAACTCCACCTCAAAGCGTGGACGGCCGTCGAAATCAACTGGTTTGAATTCCTGACCAAGAAGCCCGTTCGCGCCATCCTTGAAGACCTCATTGAAGCGGGGTTAGGCAGCATGCCCGGCGGCGGTGCGGAAATCTTCCACCCGGAAATTCGGGGACGCATTTGTGAACACAAGGCGGATGGAGGAAAATGGCTTGATATCCACCGTACCGCTCACAAGCTCGGTTTGCATACCAATGCGACTATGCTCTACGGACACTTGGAGAACGCCTTCCATCGCGTAGATCATCTTCTGCGGTTGCGGGAACTCCAAGATGAAACAAGCGGATTCCAAACGTTTATTCCGCTTGCATTTCATCCGGAAAATACGGGATTGTCCCATCTGAAAAAGCCCTCGGCGGTGATGGATTTGCGAACGATGGCCGTTAGTCGGCTGATGCTCGACAATTTCCCCCACATCAAGGCCTACTGGATCATGCTGGGCATGGGCACGGCTCAGGCGGCCTTGTCGTACGGAGCCGACGATATCGACGGAACCGTACGGCACGAGCTGATTTATCATGACGCTGGAGCCACAACACCCGAAATTCTGTCCGTAGATGAGATCCGGCGGCTTATCACAGAAGCTGGGCGCGAGCCCATCGAACGCGATACGCTTTATCGCCGCATTACAAGAGATAGTGAAAATCAGTCTCAGTGGAGCGTTGGCGAACCGCTCGTTGTGTGTAAATAAACGCGGCGATGTCGATGCAACGAACATCTGGGCGGAACCCTACCAAGGTTTCTCCACCTCACCTTTGTTCAGCTCGTGTCGTATTGTCGTCATGTCGCGATTGATAAGCTCATTGCCTCGCTGTTCTCAAGGGCAACGGAATCGTCAGGCGTGTAATGTTGGATAGGCCAGCGCTTTCGCTCAAAGGTTGCGAAAGGCGTGCTCGGAGATCTGAAGCGCCGGATGGGTTGTTATTAGCGCACGAAAAAACCGTTGACTCCGAGGGGATGGGGGGAAATCCCTTCGCCGTCAACGGTTTATAAGAGAGGCGCCGACCGGACTCGAACCGGTAGTCGCGGATTTGCAATCCGCTCCCTTAGCCATTTGGGTACGGCGCCCGTTGAAGTTGGGGGAAGATTAAGAAAACTGGGTTTTGAGGTCAAGGGCGATTTCTATCCACCCTCATGGCCTCAACCTCGTCTTCCTGATGCGACATTCCGAATGATCGGAAAGCTCCGCCCAAATTGAGTAGAACGGACGGCGCGATCTGTGGTCAAGCCGAACGTCCCGCTCATTCGATTCTTATAGGAGGTTTGGCCGAGTGACACAAGGCCACTGTCCGCAAATGCGGCACAACCCGCAAGGTTTGACTCCAGGAAAGAAAGGATGCTTCAATGGAGATCTTTAGCATTATCGCCCATTTGCGTGGCGACGCCCGCGTTGCGGAATTGGCGGAGACCATTGCCGAGCAAAGCCTCGAGGCTGTACGCGACCGAATTGACGGCCGTATTGCGTCGCTGAGCATGGCGGAGGGCCGTGGCTATATTCGGGCTCGTTCTGCTGCGGTGGTGCGTCCCGCGGTCGATGAAACATTGCGGTCGAACCGCGAAGTGAAACCGGCCTGGCGATCCCAACTCGTCGAACGCGCTACGGAAGAAGTCGTGCGGCGCCTGTTGTGGGAAGAACTAAGCCGTCGACGTGAGGCCGCACCGGCTCGTCGTGCCGCTTGACCGGCCTAAGGAATTAGCGCCGATGAGTGGATTCCAAGGCCGATTCTACAAGCTCGAGGAACATCCCATGTCACGGCATTTGCCCGACATCGCCGCCATCACTGGCAACTTGGCCTCGCAGAATCGCCGTGTGGGGACCTTTCTCGACGAAGTTCTCGCGCGACTTGATCAGCTAATCGACGCGGCTTTAGCCCACGATTGGGAAGCCGTGCGACGATGGAGCGGCGAGGTTGCACACTGCAATCATACCAGTTGCGACTCGGAGGTTCTCCGATCAGCGCAGAGCGTTCTGGAGGCCGCCGACCAGCGTGGCAATGATGCGGAACTGAAAAGCCGTGTCCTGAAGTTGATCGTGGCTTGCGGCCGAGCGCGGGAGCGAGCCAAAATGCCGTAGGAGCGCGACATTTCCGAATTAGGGAAGAACGTTCTTACGAGCGGCGGAATGATTGAACACGTAGACGGCGATTCGCCAATAGAACTCACGGAATGGACCGAATGGCCGTGTTGCCCCCGCTGCGGGCAACGCCGGCAAGCGCGCTGCTCGACTTGCGGCTTTGCGGCCGATAATTTCCCGTTGGCCGATTATCAAGAGTTTGGCGCCGACCTGTTCCCAAGCCGGGGTCGCAGCGACCCCCGCTTGCTCGATTCCGGACCGGACGCAGACGTTTTGTTGCTGTGTGGCGTTTGCGAAGAAGCGTTTAGGCCTGGCTTTTATGACCGCTGCGCCGCTTGCGGTTATGACTTTGGCGGCGGTGTCCGGATTCGTCGTGAGGACGACGACTTACTTTCGGACCGCGTCGTATGGGCTTCGATCGCTCTGACCGCGTTTGTGTTCGCACTCGCCGTCTATTTCTGGGTCATTTTTCGCGCCTAATGGGCGACGCGAACTTTGGACCCGTGGCGCAGAGTAAGGCTAGGGAAATCGCCCCCGTAAACCTCGCGCAACGTGGCCCTTCCCCAAGGGCTATCCCGCAGACAAGGTCGATCGTAGCGGCTAAAATGCGGGCGAACGGAACGTTTCGCCCCCGACTTCACTAGCCTGTCGATCGACCCATGACGCAGAAGCATCTCTTTGATCCGTTTGGCGCTCGAGATACGTTTACGGCCCGACAAGGAAACGTCGGTATCTACCGCATCGAACGGCTCAATGCCCTGGGCTTGGGCGACGTGCGACGGTTTCCCTACTCGATGCGCGTTTTGCTGGAAGCTGTATTGCGTAATTGCGACGGTTATCAGGTTACCGAGGCGGACGTGAAGAACCTGACGGCCTGGAACGCGACACATCCCGCCGAAGTTGAAATCCCCTTCAAGCCCGCGCGCGTCGTATTGCAAGATTTCACCGGTGTGCCCGCGGTGGTCGATCTCGCCGCCATGCGCGCCGGTATGAAGCGTTTGGGCGGAGACCCGAAGAAGATCAATCCATTGATCCCTGTCGATTTAGTGATCGACCACTCAGTGCAGGTGGACCACTTTGGCACGGTTGACGCATTGCAGCTAAACAATCAAATCGAGTTCGCCCGCAACCGTGAACGTTATGAATTCCTTCGCTGGGGGCAACAGGCGTTCAACAACTTTCGCGTGGTGCCCCCCAATATTGGTATCGTCCATCAGGTAAATCTCGAATATTTGGCCAAGGGGGTGTTTGTTCGATATGATCAGAAGGGCCCCGTTGGCGTACCAGATACTCTGGTGGGAACCGATAGCCATACGACCATGATTAACGGCCTGGGGGTCGTCGGTTGGGGCGTTGGCGGTATCGAAGCCGAAGCGGTGATGCTCGGCCAGCCCCTCTATATGCTGTTGCCGGAGGTCGTAGGCTTTGAACTTGTAGGAGAATGCCCCAGTGTCGCTACGGCGACCGACTTGGTTTTGCGCGTGACGGAAGTCCTTCGGAAAGAAGGGGTGGTAGGCAAATTCGTCGAGTTTTTCGGCCCCGGCGTATCTACCATGAGCCTGGCCGATCGCGCGACCATTGCGAACATGGCGCCCGAGTACGGTGCGACCATGGGGTTCTTTCCTGTTGATGCAGAGACGCTGAACTATTTGCGACGCACGGGCCGGACGGAAGACGAGGTGGACTTAGTCGAGCGTTATACCAAAGAACTGGGGATTTTCCGTACGGACACCGATCCCGCGCCGAAATATACAAAAGTCCTCACGCTTGACCTCAGTACAATTGAGCCGGCGTTGGCCGGTCCTAAACGTCCTCAAGATCGCGTCCCCTTATCGAAGATGAAGCAGTCGTTCCAAGCGGCGCTTCAGGCTCCAGTCGCGCAACGCGGCTATGCGCTCGACCCGGTAGCTTTGGCTCGTACTGCGACGGTGCCCAATAATGGGTCGACCAACGAGATTACTCACGGCGCCGTGGTGATCGCGGCAATCACCAGTTGCACGAACACGAGCAACCCCTCGGTCATGCTGGCTGCTGGTTTATTGGCTAAGAAAGCCGTCGAACGTGGTCTGCGCGTAAAGCCTTACGTTAAAACGAGTTTAGCTCCAGGGTCGCGCGTCGTAAGCGATTACTTCGACAAGGCAGGACTGACGCGATCACTGGAAGCGCTAGGTTTTCACACGGTCGGTTATGGCTGCACCACTTGTATTGGAAACAGCGGTCCTCTACCGGAAGCCGTCGGCAAAGCTGTAAGCGAGCAAGACCTCGTGGCGTCGGCGGTGCTAAGTGGAAACCGCAATTTTGAGGGACGGGTTAACCCCTTAGTTAAGGCGAATTACTTGGCCAGTCCGCCGCTTGTTGTGGCGTACGCCTTGGCGGGCACAACGGACATCGACCTGCTGAACGAACCTCTGGGACAAGACCCGCAAGGCAAACCCGTTTTTCTACGGGACATTTGGCCGACTCGGGAGGAAATCACAAAGGCCGTGGCCGAATCGGTCCAACCTGAGATGTTTTCGTCGCGCTACGCACACGCGTTCGACGGCAACGAAATGTGGAACGCGCTCAAAGTTAGTGGCGGCGAGTTGTACGATTGGGACGAGGCAAGCACGTATATTCAGGAACCTCCCTTTGTGGAGGACCTTCCGCTTGAGCCGTCGGCGATACAACCCGTTGCTGGCGCCCGCGTTTTGGCGTTACTAGGCGATTCGATTACGACCGATCATATATCACCCGCAGGTTCGATCGCTAAGAAAAGTCCGGCTGGCGCTTATCTCATGGAACATGGCGTTCAGCCTTTGGACTTCAACAGTTATGGTTCGCGGCGGGGAAATGATCGTGTGATGGTGCGCGGAACGTTTGCGAACATCCGTATTCGCAATCAGTTGGCTCTTGGCACCGAGGGTGGTTGGACGCGTTACTTGCCCGGCGGCGATGTAATGACGATTTACGACGCTGCCATGAAATACAAACAAAACAACGTTCCGCTCGTTATTCTGGCTGGTGCGGAATATGGCACGGGAAGCAGCCGTGACTGGGCGGCAAAAGGCACCATGCTTTTGGGCGTGCGTGTTGTCATCGCGTCAAGTTATGAGCGCATCCACCGAAGTAATTTGGTGGGTATGGGCGTTTTGCCGCTGGAGTTCGCCCCCGGACAAACATGGCAGTCGTTGGGGCTTACTGGTGAAGAAACCTACGACATTCTCGGTTTGGACGAAACCCTTAAACCCCGGACGGAAGTGACCGTTCGTGCGACGTCGGTGGAAGGAAAACACATCGAGTTCAAAGCAAAAGTCCGGATCGATACCCCCGTCGAGTTGGACTATTACCGACACGGCGGGATTCTTCCCGCCGTGCTGCGAATGTTGTTAAAGCAATGACGATGACTAATAACTCCACTGGCATCCGAAGTTTAAGCCCATGACCCAGAAGTCGGTCGTGTCAAAGGCGAAGGCCGGACGCCCCGGGTTGGGAGCGACGTTGGGGAGTTCATCGATCACAAGATCCACTTGCTCTCCGGGGCGAACTACTTGGCTCCAATAGACCATTGAGTAACCAACGGATAATTCAATGTGTTCCGTCAAACGGTAGCCTAGGTTTAGATTCGCTTCGGGAATCACGGCGAAATCGTCCTGCTCGAACTCGCCGACGTTCGACGTTTGAGCCAAGAGGCCCAACAATCCCGTATTCGGCGGATTGCCGCCTCCTTGGATGATTACCGTCTCGTGCATATTCCCCAAACCGATTTTCGCGAGGAAGTCGACACTAAAGCAGCCACGGTCCAGCTCCATTTGCAAACCAAGTGTGCCGCCGTGGAATTCGTTGCGTGTGTCAAACGTGTCAAAAATGTTCACCTGACCTGCGGCGACATCGGTCGTGGTTCGAATGTCCAAATCCTCATTGATCCGTGAAAACTGGTAGCCTGCCAGCAGATCGAGCCGCGCTGCAAAGCCACATTCGATGCGTTTGCGGAAAATCGCGTCCGTGTTGTAGATCTCGGAACGGTTTTCAATGTCGATGGCGCCTCGAATTCCATTATTGGCGCCGCCAATGTCAACAGCGTTCGGCCCCGTATGTACGCCAGTGAAAGGACGAAATAGAGCTCCAGGAGCGATGTTTGTCTGCTCGAAGTCGATTCGACCGTCGCTTAGCGCGAAGAATCTGGCGCCAAGGCCGATGCATTCGTTGTCGTCCAGCCATGCCCCAAATGTCACGCGTCCGCCGGGTTGTGGGCCGAAATCAAATCGTCCGTCACCAAAAACAACTTCGCTTGCGGGAAGGTTGAGCGGACCAGTCGAAACCAAAGGCGGCAGGATCGACCCCTTTCTCCACCAAACGAGGTATTCGGCTGAGCCCCACCAGGAAAGGCGTGGGTGACAATACCAAGGATCGTACATGTAACCAGAATCATCGCAACAACCCTCCATGCAAGCGCCGTCGGCGCAGCCGACGCCACCTTCATGGAGGAAGTCATGCTCGGGCGGATAAACCACATGTTCGGCCGATGCGGGTTTGACCGGCGTGGAAGCCACCTTTGCTGATGCGACAGGCCGCGCTGGCGTACTACTGACTGATGCTGCCGCTCTTGCTGTAACTTGTTTGCTAGACTTGGCTTGCTGTTGCGCCGCGAGTACGGACGTAGTCGCCCCAATCGCGCAAAACGCGTACAGTACGAGTTTTGTTTTCATCCGTGCCGCTCTTTCATCCAGGGGGAGAGGCCGACAACTGCCCGCAACGCCGATCTTCGCGCGAGGACACGCGGCCTTAACCGATTTTTTCGGCAGATACGACGTCGCTGATTAGTCAAACTTTACCGGCTGCGGAAACTTTACGGGCGAATTGAGGCGCCCCCTTCTTCCCAACTCGCTCGGGTTATGTAGAATCTCCCTCCAACGCATCTTCAGTACGGAGGGTTTACACAATGAGCATTCGCGCTGTGGTGCTTTTTACGTTTGTGAGCGTTGGCGTAACCATCACACAGAATGAGGTGTGCGCCCTGGATTCGGGGAAATCGCGGGATGTCACGATCAAAGATGTGATGGTGACGGCCTATAAGGAAAAACTTGCGAAGAAAGTCATGCAAGGCGAGGCCACCCAGGATGAGAAACAGCGGTTGCTAAACTTGTACGAGGCATTGGCCCAGTCGGCTCCGCCTCGCGGAAGTCAGGTCAGTTGGAAGCGAAAGACGGAGGCTCTGGTCAACGCCGCTCAAGCCGCCGTCGAAGGGCATGAAAACGCGCCGATTCTCTTGAAGCGGACAATGGAATGCGGCGCCTGCCACACGTCTCACAAATAGCGGCGTTAAAACTCTTGGGGCCCCACGGTGGGCCCCGGATTTTCCGGCTTTGGCGTAGGCGCTACCGGAGTAGCCGGCGGGAAGGGGGACGAAAGGTGCATCGGTTCCGCGAACACGGGAAACGATATCCAGCGGTTGGGGCCCGTTTGCAATTCAACCCGGCCGATAGGTTGACGTGATACTGGCGCGCCGCGATCGATGCGCGGAAAATGGCCGCTCGAACTCCAACCGCTCGAAAGATCAGCATACGGCGCCGGGAACGCGAAGAAGGCGCCGTTTGCTGGCGGGAACCCCGCACGGTGGCGCATGATGTCGTTCCATTGAATCTGGCGGCGGACTGCATCAAGCCGCTCCGACGCTGCGATTCCCTCGCTGCCTAAGGTTGGCGTTCCAACACGAATCGCAGGCGGCTCGCCGCTTTGCGTTTTCGCCGCTGCGGCCAAGCAAAGCAGAAAGGGGAAAACTCGCACGAACGCTTTCCAACTTTTCATATCGTTCCTCCGTTACTTAGAGCATAGTCCACGTGGAAAGTTCCCGTAACCTGAGGAGAAGGGGGATCGCTCGCGCCGAAATAGTTGACCATAGTAAATGAGCGACTGTACGATTGATCAAAGGGTTTTCTCGAACGCCAGCGACCGACCAATTTCTAAGGCGGCGTTCGCGATCCAACCGGATTTGTCAAAGGATGCACAGCATGCGCGTATTCGGCGGGAGTGCGGGCCTTCGGTTCACGGTGTTTTTGTGCATGGCGGGGGCCGCTTCGCCTTTGTTTGCCGATCGCCTCGTGCTGCGCAATTTGAATGTGATCAGCGACAAAACGGTAACAGCATTCGATGAAGATGGCGTCCGTCTTTCCGAAGGCGGAAGCGTTTCTTGGGATGAGATCGAACGCGGGACGGTTGCCCCCGATAAACAGGCCGCTTTCGATCAAATGCTTAATGAGTTGGGGACGAACCTTTATCGAATTCGGCAACGACTTGCCGTCGAAGACTACGAAGGTCTGCTGTCGCACGCCGAGGCGGTCTACCCGCGCTACCGCCAACGACGCAGCGCGACGGCGTATATGGTCTGTCAGGCGGTGATGTGGGGACGCATCGCGGCGCATCGGCGAGAAGAGGCGGTAGAGCCCTATTGGAGGTGTTTTGAGTTATTGCGCGTGGCGAAGGGCAAACCTGTTTCGCTTCCCGGGGAGCGCCGCTTGCAGGTTGATCTCGACACCGGCGTGACTCCTGAACTACTTCCCGTTTGGTTCGACGTTGATGCCTCGAAGAAAGTGCTGGACGACGTGTATCAAGTGATGACGCAACTTTCGAAACCGCTTCCCGAGGCGGCGCGTATTTACTTTGGCACGCTCGCGTTGACCGCGGGAGACGAGGAAAGGGCGGCGTCGGTGTTGCGCGGGTTCACGCCAACGAACCCCGTCATACAGCAACTGCGCGACGCCGCACTCGCGCAACGTGAAGTCCAACTGGGGCAGGCCGGGGGCGCAGTCACAAACCTTGAAAATAATTTGAGTACCTACAGCGCCTTAAGCAAACCGGTCGCATTGTATTGGATTGGCCGGGCCCAGGTCGCCAGCGGCGAAGAGCGTATCCGGCAGGAGGGTATGTTGCAGTTATTGCGCATTGCCGCGGTGTTTGGCGACAAATTTCCCGAATTGGCGGCCGCAGGACTCTACCACACGATGCGTGCGCTAAGCGATGGCAACGCAAGTGCGCCAAGCGCCGCAGTTCGCAAGGAATTAATGGATCGCTACGGTCACACGTTCCATGCGGCGTTGGTCAAGGCAAAATCGTCGGCGTCGTCATCCAAGTAGTCGCTCTTTGAATCCGCCCTCCTCGCTCCTACTGAACCTTTATTGAGGATGCCGAATGCGTTTTCCCGCTTCAGGTCTCGCGGCGACTCCCGTCTTCCGGTTGATCGTCTATGTGGTGGCGTTGGCGGGTGGATGGCTATACCTTGCGGATCGAGAAATCCTCGCGCCCGCGGCTCAAGCACAGGACGCAACGCTTGAAGATGATTTGTCGGATGTCGAACCAGCAGGCGAAACGACCGAAGAATCGGCCTCCTCCACTGAGAACGCGCCGGTCAAAGAACGAACGCTCTTAGACGAGTTATACGCCTCGGGCTTGATTGGCCTGGTGATTATCTTGCTCTCCATGGTCGCGCTTGCGTTCATTGTTGAGCACTTGATGACCATTCGCAAATCGGCCTTGATGCCAGAGACGGTCGTGCAAGAGGTTGAGGAGTTGGTGCACCGAGGCGACATTGCGGGCGCCGTTGCGGCGTGCCGCGACCCGGCGAACCAATGTTTATTTACAGATATTGTTCTCGCCGGGTTGGAGCGATTCCAAAGCAGCGAGTTCGGGTTTGCCGAGTACCGTACGGCGGTGGAGGAAGCGGGCGAGGATCAAACGGCCCGGTTGTATCGCAAGACGGAGGTCTTGAATGTCATTGGCGCCATCGCCCCCATGCTCGGACTGCTCGGCACTGTACAGGGTATGATTATCGCCTTCAATCAGATCGCTTCCAGCGGTGGCGCCGCAAAACCGCATGAACTGGCCAATGCAATTAGCCTCGCTTTGGTAACGACGTTCGAGGGTCTTGTGGTGGCCATTCCAACCATGGCGGCGTTTAGTTTTTTTCGCAGTCGCATTGATTCGATCGTAGCGGAAGCCGGCAAACGCATCGAGCATGTGCTGATGCCGCTTGGGAGGAGGAAGTAAGCGATGCGGCTCTCCCGGCGTCGACGTGAAAGCGGAACGCGTATGAACATGACGCCGATGATCGACGTGACGTTCTTGCTGCTCATCTTCTTTATGACGGTCACGCAAGTTTCCGAAGTCAACCGCGAACGGATTCCGCTGCCGCGGCAAAAAGGCAGTGAAGACCAAAAGCCGACGGAGCTGATCGTCAACGTTACCCAAGACGGTACGATTGTGGTCATGGGTGAAACCGTCAGCCTGCCGCGTCTCGTTTCGATTTTGGGGCGGCAACTGGCCGACGCCGGAGGCGAGCCAAACCGGGTTAACGTTGTGATCCGCGCTGACGAACGCGGCGATAGCGCCACGGTGAACGACGTCGTCGAGTCGCTCAATCGGCTGGGGCTGCAGCGAGTGCGCATTGCCGTGCAGGTGCCGCGATGAAGCTTTCCAGCCGTCGTGCCCAACAAACCGGAGTCCTTGAACTGCCTATGACGAGCATGATCGATGTCGTGTTTCTCCTGCTGATTTTTTTTATGACGACGTCAAGTTTCGTCGAAACCGAGCGAAACCTCGAATCGGCCATTGAAGTTCGCAAGCAGTCGTCGCAACAAGCGCAGAACGACATGGAGCCGGTCATCGTAGAAATCGTGGAAGTTGATGGCGGCTATGTCTACCGGTTGGGAGACCGCGAGATGACAGGCGAGGCCGAACTCGAGTCGATTCTCACTCAATTTCCCAACAAGACTGACGGCGCCTTCGTTCGCGTGAGCGACGGTGCGCCGTTCCGCATGGCGGCCGCGGCGATTCAAGCCGGAAAATCGGCCGGTTTTTCCATCGTGACGTATGTCCCCCTGCGGCCAAACGAGTAATTCGCATGGCGATTGTCATTGGAACGGTATAATTGGGTTGGATGTTGTCGCAAGGTTTTCCAATCCGGCCAAGTCGCGGCGCCGAGCTTTCGGCCGGCTCCAAGGGCTTGTCATTCTTTTGCGCGCAGACGCTGCGCGCTCGTCTTATCACGTTAGGCGTTTGTTGGCTGCTGCTTTCGGGAATGCTCGCGTGGACTCGGCCTGCGCGAGCGGACGACGAGGAAGCTTTGGAGCGATTTCTTGCCCGCCTGGGACTGGCCGACCTGCAAATTGTGCACTTGGAAAAGTCGCTTGATAGTCCCACGCTGACCCAACCGGCAAGGCAACGGTTAGCCGAGCGCCTGGCGGATTTGTACGCCGAGCGGTTAATGAAGGTTTCCGATGACCCGGCGCGCTATGGCGACCTCACTCAGCGCATCGACGCGTTGCTTGCGAAGTTTCCTCAGGCGAACACCGCCTCGTTGCGAGTGATGTTGCTTCAGGCCGACTATCACCGTGCCGAAGGGCAAATTGCGCAGTGGTTTGCGGACCCAACCAAACAATCCGCCCTAGATGATGCTCGGGAGACGCTTCAAACTATTGCCCCGCAATTAGATCAGTATCAACACGGTCTTAACTCGCAAATTGAGGCCCTGTACATCGAGATTGAAAAACTATCGGACACCGATCCCGAGTTGATCGCCAAAGAGAACGAGGCGCGGCGCTTACAAGCGATTTGGGGACGCGCCTCCTACTTTGCGGGCTGGTCCAACTACTACTTAGGACTTGCCAAAAACGCGGGGGATACCGAGTATCGGCGAGCGTCCGAGATTTTTCGCAAGGTTTTGGCGGTGGACGACGCAAGTTACGGTCAACTGGACGCGGCGTCGCTCTCGCTCGAAGTGCCGTGGCGCGCCCGGGCCGTCATTGGGCTGGGGCTGGTCGAGACGTCGCTCGGAAATCTTGACGCGAGCCGCGCTTTATTTGCCGCCCTCGAGCATCCGAGCACGCCTCCTGAAATTATCGATCAAGCGAGTTACTGGCGCGCTCAAGGAATGATCAATGCAGGCCGCTGGAGCGAGTTGCGCGAGTTTGCGCAGGAGTATGTGGGGCGTCTTTCCGGCAATCCTACGCAGGGCAAAGTCAGTCTATGTGCGGCTCTGGTTCGAACCGGTTTTGGCCCCTCATCGCGATCAAAACCCGACCAGGGCCAAGAACTCGGCATGTTGGGAATTACGGGGCTAGCGCGTTTGGGACAATATAACGCAGTACAGCAACTGATTGATCAGTACGACATTCAAATTGACGACGGCGATGGGTTTTTTCTGCAATGGATGCGCGGCCGGCAACGCTTCACGGAAGCACAAAAGTCCAAACAACCTGCCGACTATCTGGCGGCCGCTCAAATTCTGTTGTCGGCGCTCAAGCAACCCGACGCGGCCCCCCAAGTGCTTGCCGCGGGCCAGTGCCGGTATGAACTCGGCTGGTGTTATTATCGTGCGGGCGATTTTGAAGCGGCAGCTCGACAATTCCAGCAAGCGGCGACCTCGCTCAAAGCGACGGGCGCCTCCGAGGCCGTTAACGCAGCATGGATGGCGTTCGTCGCTTATCAGCAGTTAGCCGAAAAGCAGCCGCGCTTTGTCTCCTCGGCAATTGACGTGCTCCAAGGAATCAAACGCGACTTTCCCCGGCACGAGTACGCCCAAAACGCGGACTATTACATTGCTCGTATCCAGCGCGCCGCGGGCTCGCCAATGGAGTCAATCCGTCAATTGAATAGCATTCCGGCCACCGACCCAAACTATTTAACGGCTCGGTATGACTTGTCGGTGCTGCTCCATCAGCAGTGGTCAGAGAGTGAAACAACTCGGGAAAAGTCGGCTGCGTTCGATGGGCTGCGTCAAGCCGCGGACGAATATCTCCGCGCGGCCGGAGCGCAGGGCGACAAGGAAAAACGTCTCCGCGTAATGCTCTTGGTCGTGGCGGCGGCGGTTGGCGGCAACCCGGCGAACGCTGAGCTCGCTGCGGAGTGGCTCGCTAAAGCGTCGTCGTTGGCCGACGTTTTACTGGACGGAAGCGCGGCCAAAGCGGAGTTTCACTACCGTCAACTACAGACTGCTCGCTTGAACAAGGATGGCGAAGCGGCGCTTTCGCACGCGAAGTGGCTGGCGGAACATGCCGGTGGAACCGCGTATGAAATGCCGGCGCTGATCGAGGTGTCGCGTGAGGCGACACGACAGTTGGAAAACGCGTCGGACGCGAATCGCCGCGATCTGCAAAACGAGGCGCATTCGGTCTACACTCGACTAGTCGGGCGATTGGGCGCTTCGGCGGAAACGCTGAAGTCGCAAAAAAACGCGCGGGTCGCCCTGGCGCGGCTTGCGGAATATGCGTACGCTACCGAGCGTTATGAGGAAGCGGCGCAGCACCTCGCCCTGCTTTTGTCGGTCGATCCGAAGAACGAAGAATTCTTGCGATTGGCGGGCTTGGCGAACTTCCAAGCTGGGCAGTACGAGTTGGCGCTGGGTCCTTGGCGTACGTTAGCGCAGGGTTTGTCTCGCGGCTCGGACAATTGGTTTGAGGCCAAGTATTATCAGATCGCATCACTGATCGAAACCGACGCCACCCAAGCTCGTAAGACGTTTGAGAATTTTAAGCTGTTTTACCCCGAATACGGCCCCGAGCCTTGGCGCGATAAGTTCGAATTGTTGGCCCGCCGTTTGAAGTGATTGGGGCTCACTTCGCCGTAGGTTCAGAGGGGCCTGCTAAGTCATCAATGATCGCACGGTTTACCGGCGGGCTGTTTCCGCCTGGGTGTTGGAATGTCGTCGCCGAAACCTTTGCCCGATCCGAATGAGGCGCCGGAGGATCCGCCGTTGCGGCTTTTTCTCGATCGCGCTATGGCGATCGTGCAACAACATGGCGGATTGAACGCGAAAAGTCGGATCTTGCTCGGCTCCTTGGCCGACGAAATGGGCATCCGGCGCAGCGAAGCGGAACCAGCGATCCACACCCTGTTGCTGGCCACGGAGGACTTTTCGCCAAAGTCGCGTACGTCGCAAACGCCTCCATCGCAAATTCGTCGCCCGCCGCCGCTTCCCAAAACTGCCGCAGATTCTTTGGGCGCCGCCCCGTCCGAGGAGCCGCTCGTCGTCATGATTGATGATAACGCGGTGGTGCAAAACTTCATCGACAAAGCCGCGTACGTTTTGGCTCAGCACGGCGGTTGGAATCCCAAGACGCGCGTCGTGCTCATGCAACTAGCACAGTCGATGGGTGTCACGGGGCGCGAAATGGAAACGGCCCTGACCCTTCTTCAAGACGCCGAACGCGGGGTTGAAGTCGTTCCCGAATCTCCGTTGGTAAAATCGGACGCCGCGCCTGAGGCGCCGCCGTTGGAAACGCAAACGACGGAGCAAGTCATAGGTTCTACGCTGACAAGCACATCAGCCGCTGAACCGCCTCGTCCGCCACGCCTTAAACCGCGCGATGTGTACGAATGTTACCTTCGTCAGGCGATCCAAGAGTTGCGCCGTCCGCATATCAATTCGCGACGCGAGCGACGACTGATTGAACAGGGGGTGCATAAACTTGGCTTATCGCCCGTCTACGCCATGCATCTGCTTTCGGATGTCGCAGAGCAATGCGGCGTATTGATTGAGTCGCAGCAAGCAACCTTGGGCGACGGCGAGCCACAAGACGACCAGACCGCAGAATTTCTCCGGCGCGCACGTGCGATTATTGCTGAACAGCGCGGCGTGACAATGCACGGTCAAATCAAAATATCCGCCGCGGCGCAAGAGTTGGGACTCGACGATGAAGCACAACAACGAGCCTTGTCGTTACTGCAAAACGGAGTATCACCGCAATCTCGTGAAGCAGTGCGCCGTGACGAGCGTTTGGTCGAGTTCCGCGCCTGGCTGCATCAGGCGATCGCGGCGTTGCCTCGAAAGTTTATTACGCCAGACGTTGCCGTCCGGTTAGTGGAAACCGGCGTGGATTTTCACGGCGTCGAGGCGACAGACGGCGATGCGCTGGTGCGCGAGATCGCGAAAGAGCTCGAAGTGCGTTTCGTCTCGCACGAACGAGCGTATGAACACATTGCGCGTCTTGTCCGAAAGCGGATGGCCGGGGCGTCGGTGCTCCGGCACAGTGATCGCGACCGCATCTTCACAGAAGGCGGACAATGGGGGCTGAGTCCTGCGGAACTCGAGGCGATTGTCGCGCAACAAGTCGAGTTAAATCGCCAGACGCTGGCCATGCGGCGCCGCCGCTCGGGGTTGGCGGCGGCCATCGGAGCCACGATCGCGTTGTCGGTGGTTGTGGCATGGTTTGCGTGGCGACTGCTGCGCGATCCGGCGTCAACGGTAGCGAGAGTTGACGACATCACGATCGGAGGCGCGTCAAAAAACGGCGAGGCGGCAGGTGCCGCCTCGCCAGCCTCGCCCGACGATTGGTGGGATTTTGACCTCTCCGTCGCCATGACGCGCGCTGAGGTTGAACTTCACTACCTGAATACGGCGCTGGCCGATGTTCGCTCACTGTCGCCGCAAACGCGTGCTCAGGCTTACGAACATCTCTTGGACGGTCTGCCGCGCGTGTGCGAAAGCCGTACGGCGACGTCCGTGCTGCAGGAGATTGTCGCCGGATGCTACGCGTTAGATCCGTCGGATGAAGCCTCTCAACGTTTGCGAGAGCAGTTATTGGAGCATCTGCCGCAATCCGGCGATTCCTTGCCCAAAGACACGCGAGATTTTCAACAAGCGTATGCTGCCGTTCAAATGGCGGCCGCGGCGCTTACTCGCGTAGGCGTTTCCGAGGAGCGCTCGGTCGCTATGCAACGCGCCTTGGAGCGCGAGTTAGAGTTTACGCTGACGGCTGATCGAACCGCCAAAGACGCGGTTTCGCGGCAATGTCTTGGCGCGCTTACACGTATTCTCTATCAGGTGGTTATTGCAGGGGCGAAGGTTCAGCCCTTCGCCGCGCAACCCTTGCATGCCTACGTCGCGGCCGAGGCGCCACGGTCCTTAGATGCCGCGGTGGTCGAGCAATTGGAAGCACAGTTTTTGAAAGCTTTGCTTTCCAGTAACGAAGAGGTTTGGCGCCAGCACCAGTCGGCGCTGTTGCGCATGACGAGTTCGAACGAACCGAGTATTGTGCTCCAGGCGGTTGAATTACTCGAATGGAGCAAGAGCGATGATTTGCGTTACTTTTTGGCAGCGCGGCTGTTGCACCGCATCGGAGTCACCGCGGAAGCCCAATCGTTTAAAGAAGTGGCCCGCCTTGTCAGAGAGAAGTTCGGCGTTCGCGCCGTTGCCGATACGACCTCAGATGTCAAGCAACAATTCATCGCCGCGGCAGCGGCCCAACTGGCGGCGCTTGGCCAGCCTGCGGACCAGCCATTGGCGCTGGTCGAAGAAACCGTACAACTAGCGCGCTTATCGGCCATGGGATGCGCGCTCTCCCAGGGAGAAATGGCGCGAACGACGTTTGACGAACTTGCGAGTCAAAAACCCTTTACGTTACCCAAAACCGGAGACACTTCTTCTCCCCAGATTGTTTCGGGCGATGCCGTAGCCAACGCTCGTGCAAAACTCGTGGGTCGATACATCGAAAGTTTAGAGCGATCCAATCATCCCGTACAACGACTTTCCTATTTCAAGGGTGTCGTGGAGAATGCGGAACATGTCGTCGAGATAGAACCTCATCACGGCGCCGCACTGGCTCGCTACTTGTTGGCGACTAAGCCCGAAGAAGAACGACATGCCATCGATCCGATGATCCCGGTGGTGGGCCGTTGGAAGATGGTTCGACTGGGTATCGCCGACTTGTTGGCGGAGACCACGCTGCGCCAGGAAGTGGTTCAGATACTTGTCGGGCGAGTGTTGGAAGAGTCCATTGACGTTGCTCCCGGCGACGACTGGAAAGCCAATCTTCGACAGCGGTTGTTGCGTTCGGTCGCCGCCGGTGGCGCAGGCAGCACGGACCGACATCCCTTTGATGCAGCACAACATGCGTTGCGCGATCTTTATATCGCTCAAGCGAAAGCTTTGGGCGCGCCGCTGAATTCCTACAGCGCCGCCGATTCTCCATCGGAGGTGTTAACCGCGATCATCAACCAGGTTGCCTCGCGCAAAGCGTCAGGCAAGAGATCGACACACAGCGAGGCGTTTCTGGCGCGCCTTCCGCACGAACTCGCAGTCGTTGACTTCTTAGCCACGGATGATTTACGCCGCTATGTGCTGCTTGAGCGTGTTTGGTTGCGATTGCTGGAAAGTGAAATGGCCGAGCGACGCTCGCCACAGGCCGGCCAGGCCCATGAACTGGTGGAAAGCTTGCTTCGTTCCGACGCCGCGGCGGGAGACTTAATTGTGCAATTGCGAGACGGACAAGCGGCGTTACTCCGTATGTGGTTGCTGCGAGTACAGTAATCATTGGCTGCCAATGGAAAACATTCTCGAATTGAAGAACTACCGTATGGCGAATTATCGCCGAACGATTTGGAAGCGGTCCTCCCAGGCGGCGTCCCATCGCTGGCGGAAATGGTGCAATCGTGGGGTTTGCATCACTTTGTGTTTATCCCTGTCGGCGGCCGTGAATCCAGTACTGGCTGTGACAATCTTCGAGCGGGGAAAAACAGAGGCGACTCGAGGTCGCTTGGTGAAACAGTCGGCCACGGAGGTCGTCATTACGGAGTTGACGCCAAGCGGCCCGCGCGAACGCACCATTGCTCGGACGAATATTGAGGATCTCATCGATCCCGTTGATCCGGCTCGGCTTGTGGAACTGTCCCCCGAACAACCGCAAGCGTATCGCAATTACGCCGAGGAACTTGCTGAAAAGCGAATCGATCCGGATGCGCAAGCGGCGGCAATTCGTCTGTACTTGATTGCGGCGTATCTTTCTCCGGAGAAGTTAGCGAAGAGCTGCCTCTTAGGAATGACGGCTTTGGCGCGCTCGCCGGCTGAAGAACAACGTTTTCGCGCGATGGCGTATCTGTATGATTCCGATCATGACCGCCGGTTATTGCGTACGACCGAAACTTCAGCCACGACAACTCCTGTATCAGAAACGCGCGCCGCCTTGTTGCGAGCGTTACAACTGCGCCGGCAAGGGAATCGTCGGGCGGCGCTTCTGAACGTCAACCGCCCGGACGTGCAAGAAGAGTTCGCCAGGTTCGGCGATGTGCTAACGTTCGAAGAATTCTCGCAAATCGGCTTAAGCGATAACCTGGTGAAGAAAATCGTCGCACTAGAACTCGCATTAGAAACGGGCGAGGCCCGTCAGACGGCGTCGATTACCTGGTCGCAAATTGAACGCAGCGGAGCCACCACACCAATTCCGGCCTTGTCGCTGACGACGATTGCGGAGTTTGATCCTCGCCAATGTGTTTTTCGCGACGGTGCTTGGGTGGCGCCGTAAACACTCCCGTTTATTTACGGCGCACCCTGGATCGTCAACTGCAAAAGCACGGGGTCGGGTTTTACCTCAAAGCCAGCGAAGGCTTCTGGGCCAATTTGCGCCCCATAGTCTTCCGCCTCCGGCGGCAGCACGAACGCCGTGACGTTCGTGAGCACGTGTTTTCCAAATCTTAGAGACTCGAGCGTCACCTGCCGAGCTGGTATTTGCCTCCCGGGGGTGTTTGGCGCCATGACAGTTGTCGCCGCGGGATCAATCTGAATTCCCGCCGATTGGGCGATCGATGAGGTAATCAATGTCGGCGTTTTGCCGGGACGCCACGTGAACGTCAACGGCGTCCGGTCATTCATGATTGCTCCCAGTCGAACCTGTCCGCTTTGAAGGTAAATCACGTGGGGTAACGTAACGACAACCGCCTCAGACTGGTTTACCAGGCGCAGGTCGGCCGAGTAGTCCTTAATGGGGCCCAGGCGGTGACCGCCGCCAAGTTGGCCTATCGCCTCGGCTACGGCTGCGTTTTGTTGAAGAGTCGTGTATTCGTTCGGGAGTGTGGCAATGTCGGTTCGGCAGCTCGAGATGGTAATTAGAATTGCGTTTTGCATATTTGACGCATCTATGAGCAATCGTTGCATCACGGGAGCGCCGCCGAGCTTATCGGGCGGAACCGCGATGCTGTCAAGCTGCCTTTCCCACGTCTTGCGGGCCGGATCATTCGGAGAGAGTTTGTTGAATTTCTTTCTGCCCGCCTTCTCCTTGGCCTGACGCTGCGCCTGCGCTAACGCGTTGCGAGCTCGTTCTTCGGAAATCTTCGTATGGAGATCGCGCAGGGCGTTGACCATGCCCGGTAATTGATCAAGGCTGCGTCGTAAACTGTGTTCGCGCGGAGTGATCCAAATCGTGCTATTGGGTCGACACGATAGCCCAAATTGCCCCGTAAGAACCGTCTCGGGAGTGCATTGAGCAATGCCCGCAGCTGGCAAACCAACGAACGAAAGAAACGACAATACGCCGCATGTTATCCACGAGCAATGGGGTCGGATTGATAAACCGGCGCCATACATCAGGGTTTGGATGGTCGTGTGAACACACGGCAAAAAAACGAGGGAGGCGTCGCATGCGCCCCAACAACATCATACTTGGATCGCCCCGCGCCAGGCAACTCGCTCCGTCGTTGGGACGTCGGTGCTTTTGTCAACTGCGGCCATTAGCCGCTGGGCGCAAGCCCTTTGTTCCTGGCGAGGGCCGTATGCGAGAGCAAAGCCGCTGATGTAAATATACGCACGAACCCCGTACTCACTACGGATTAACGCGGTTCTTGCCAAGTTCGATGGACACTTAGGCGCGCGAGCTGGATTCGCGTGATCAGCGACCACCGAATTCGTCACGATCGAAACTTCATCGCACTTCGCCCAGCACCTCGGCGCCGTGGCCTTGTTGAATCTTGGGGACATAGGTTTCGAGAAACTGGTTCGTAGCCTGGTCCGTGAGATCGACGACGGCGCGTCGCTCGGAGGAAAGGTATGCGGCCATCGTTAATCGCACGATTTTCAAGCCATAGTTCCAATCGAGCATCGCCCGGCGACCTGCGAGAAACGCCTGCACCGCGTCTTCGTTTTCATCGGTGTAGCCAAGGACATCCGGTTCGTTCGGCTGAACGGTCAACAGACCGCGGCTCGCTTGGGACTTTTCCAGCGCCAACTCCGTGTTGGCCGCTCCGCTTGCGGCCGCGTCGCCAATAAAGACCTCAAGTGGCGACCGGAGAGTATTCATATCAAATGCGTACCCGGGACCAATCCCGTCTAAACCGAGCCGCAAGCCAATCTTGTCGAACATCCAAGAGACCGTGAACTGACTTTTGACCAGTTGGCCTGTTTCAGGGTTGCGAAACGTCGTTACGCCGGTGGCGAAGTCTTCGGCAGGGGTCTTGGCGTAATCGACGCCGTGCGTTTTCAGAAGTTGTTGCCGCCAATTGGGTTGCCCCCACTTTAAGAGCGAGAGGTCTGCGGAAATGGAAACGGGTTCGAGAAAATCGACCGGTTTGTTGGGCGGCGTCAAAGCGTACCACCCCACAGCGAGACAGTGACATCCCATATCGCTCATCACCCCGCCGCCCTGGCGAACAGGATCCCAAAACCAGCCCGAGTGCGGACCTGCGTGCTCCTCGCCGGAGCGCGTCAATACGGGCGGTCCCATTGCTTCGATCACAGGGCGCAGTTGCCGTAGTCCCGCCTGAACCGAATTCATATGCAGTTGGTTCTCAAAAAAAACGTGGGGAAGTCCGACGCTCTCCACCAATTCAACCATGCGCCGCGCTTCGGCCAGGTTACGGGCCAAAGGTTTCTCGCAAATCACCCCACGAAGCGGTACGCCCGAGCGAACCGCATCGCACAACTCCTCCACATGGGCGACCCGGGCGAAATTGGGGGCAAAGATCGCCACCACGTCGACATGCGGAATCATTTCGCGAATCGAGTTGTAAATGACGCCTTCGCCAAGCCCTTCGTCGCGAACCCGGCGCGCCAAATGTTCGGGGCGCGTGCGCGAGAACAAACCGGCCACTTCCACATGGCGGACCTGCCGTAAAGCCCGCAAATGAAACGCCGAGACAAACCCCCCGCCGACAATACCGTATCGCAACGTTTTCATAGCGTTCTCCAGATGCATAGCTTTTTGGTTGTTCAATGTGGGGCGATTATAACGGCGGCAGCGCCCCGCCGCACCCGCTCGGCTTGTGTTAAGAAAAGGTTAAGAGATCGTGAAGGGGGAGATAAATCTCTTGGAGTTCGGTTATTCTTAGGGAGCGAACGATTGAGGTGTAGTAGCCATTCGGCATACAAAGGAATGCGTTGGATAATCCTGACTGGGTCGACGCGTCCCTGTTTTGCGAAGGAAACGTTTGATGGCGCCACGCAAAAGGCTTGTAGTTTGGCAAGGGTTGATGGTTAGCCTCTTATGCGGCGCCGGGTTGACCGGATGCAACACGTCGACCACGGAGTCCGGCGGCGGTAGTGGCGGAGGCGGAGCAAGCGCACTTCGTGGAAGCGTGGAACTAGATGGCTCCAGTACCGTATATCCCATCAGCGAGGCCGCGGCGAGTGCGTTCGGCGAAAAATATCCCAACGTCAAGGCGACGGTGGGTGTTTCGGGTACGGGCGGAGGTTTCAAACGATTTGTGCGCGGAGAAGTTGATGTCTCGAACGCTTCGCGACCCATCAAATGGGAAGAGCACCTGCAATGCGCCGAAGTCAGCCCGACGGTCCAATACCTCGAACTTCCCGTGGCGTATGACGGATTGACCATTGTCGTTAATCCGGCGAACGATTGGGTCGATCAAATCACCGTTGAGCAACTGCAAGAAATCTATCTCGAAGGCGGCGGCGTCCAAACTTGGAAAGACCTCAACCCTGCTTGGCCGGATGGCAAGATTCAGGTCTACTCGCCAGGGACCGACTCCGGTACGTTTGACTTTTTTCGCGAGGTGATGATCGGCAGCGGCGAGGGCAGGTCGATGCGCAAAGACATGTCGACCAATGAGGACGATAACGTGCTCGTAACGGGCGTAGCGGGCGACAAGAACTCCATTGGGTTTTTCGGCGCTTCGTACTACTTCAATAACAAAGAAAAGCTTAAGGCCGTTCCCGTGGTCAATCCGTCGTCGGGTCAGGCCGTGCTGCCCTCGCCGGAGGCGGTAGAAAGCGGCGAATACGCGCCATTAAGTCGGCCCCTGTTCATTTACGTTAATGTGAATTCGTTGAAGCGTCCAGAGATGCAAAGATTCGTTGAGTTTTATCTAGACCGCGCCGCGGAATTTGCTGTCCAAGTCGATTATGTCGGCCTTTCCGAAGATGTGTCCGAACGCGTCAAAGAACATTTTCGCAAGAAGACGATAGGCACTCACTTCTGGACGCCTGAGGGTGAAAAACGAGAAGGAGGCCTTCTCGAGGTGTTTACTACGGAGAACGCCGTTCCCGTGCAAGGGTGACCGATTCGTTTTCCAGCGGGATTGACGCGCCGTATGAGGGGCGGTTTACCTCGGGTGTTTGTTGGTCGCGGTGCGGGTGCTCCCAACCGTGGTTTGGTACGAAATAACTATGGACAACGCCACACCTGAAATCTTGCGCAGCGTCGCGCGTGGGCAACGTGTGAAGTCACGGCGGTTCCAAAAAGCTTCGAATCGACTCATTGCAGTGCTATTGGGGGGGGCGGCGTTATTTTCCGTCGTCGTCACGGCGTCGATTATCATCGTGCTCTTTACAGAGACGTTCCGCTTTTTCCAGCGCGACGAAGTCTCGCTGCGCGAATTTTTTCTGACCACGTCCTGGTCGCCTCTTTTGGGCGCCGAGAAGGATTTTGGCGTCTGGCCGCTTGTGAGCGGTACGCTCCTCGTGGCGGGCGTCGCTATGATCGTGGCGCTCCCTTTGGGATTGATTACGGCGGTCTTTTTGAGCGAATACGCGCCAACTCGTGTACGGGCCGTACTTAAGCCGACGTTGGAAGTGCTCGCGGGCATCCCGACCGTGGTGTACGGTTTCTTCGCACTCACGGTGATTACCCCGGGGTTGCGACTGTTGAATGATGTGTTCCTCGATGCTTTCACGAACAAGGATTTCAGTATTTACAACGCGGCTTCCGCGGGCATCGCCGTCGGTATTTTGAGTCTGCCGATCGTCAGTTCGTTATGCGAGGACGCGCTCCGCGCCGTTCCCAAGAGTTTGCGCGAAGGCGCCTTCGGCCTGGGAGGCACTAAGTTTGACGTCTCCGTCAAAGTAGTGCTACCCGCGGCGCTTTCGGGCATCGTGAGCGCTTTCTTGCTGGCGATTGCCCGCGCCGTAGGCGAAACGATGATCGTCGCCCTGGCGGCCGGCAACACGCCCAAATTGACGTTGGACGTGCGAGAACAAATCCAAACGATGACCGGCTACATGGTTCAAATGGCGCTGGGCGATGTTAGCAATTTTGGCGTTGAGTATTTGTCGATGTACGCCGTCGCCGCCATGTTGTTTGCTATGACATTTGTGCTGACGGTTATTGGCAATATGATTCGCAAACGATTTCGCGAGGCGTACCAATGAGCCCCATGGCGCCGTTCGATGAGATGACCTCGGCGGCAAACGTCGTCATTCATGACGATGAGCGGATGAAGGCGGTCGAGCGTCCTGTGGCGGGGCGTCGACGTCGCAATCAAATATTCCTGACGACATGTTGGGTCACGGCGTTGCTGTCGTTGTTAATTCTTCTCGTGCTGCTTTCCGCGATTTTTTGGCAGGGGTTTCAGCACTTCGACATCCGGTTTTTGTATGCGCCGCCGCACCCCGACCCGGACCAAGCCGGCGTTTGGCCCGCCGTGTGGGGAACGGTCTGGCTATGCGCCATCTGCGGGGTTGTCACTTTGCCTTTGGGCGTGGCCACGGCGATATTCTTGGAGGAGTATCCTCCGCGCAACTGGTGGGCCAAGAAACTGCACAGTTTCATTCAGTTGAACATCGCCAACCTCGCGGGAGTGCCTTCCGTCGTGTACGGAATTCTCGGGCTGACCGCCTTTGTGAACATGTTCGGTCTGTTCGGGAGCGAGGCCAACCCGAAAATGCAAATTGGAGTCGTGTACTCCGACCAGTACCTCACTGCCGGCGACGAAGTAGTTCTGGTTCCTGCGGAAGGTCCCAGCGCTCCAAGCCGCCCATTAGAAACGGGTATGGCGGCGGAATATGCGAACGGCAATGACATGGTCTTAAACGTCATCGGTCCAGAAGACCCGCTTCCCGAAGATCAGGAGTTGCTCCGCAGGACGCTACGCTCTGACGCCACTGGGGGACGCATCAGTGACACCACTTGGTACTACGTTCGTTTGCCCTTTGGGCGCGGCGTCTTGGCAGGTGGGCTAACGTTGATGCTGGTGGTCCTGCCGGTCTTGATCATTTCGACGCAAGAGGCGCTGCGCGCCGTGCCGAATTCGCTGCGGGAAGGCGCGCTCGGCATGGGATGCACCCGGTGGCAAATGATCTATAAGATCACTTTGCCCGCGGCCATGCCAGGCATTATGACCGGCTCGATCCTCGCGATGAGTCGGGCAATTGGCGAAGCGGCTCCGTTGCTCATGATCGCGGGTATTGTGTTTATCAAGTTCGCCCCGGACAATTTGATGGACGACTTCACAGCCCTGCCGTTGCAAATTTACAATTGGGCGCAACGGCCTCAGGAGTCGTTTCATCAAGTGGCGGCGAGCGGCATTATCGTGTTGCTGGTCGTATTGTTAGCTTTTAATGGGCTGGCAATTTTCCTTCGCCAGCGATTTCAGAAACCGTTATCCTAATTTGAGCCACCGCGCCCGCGGCGCTCGGTGGCCTTGCCCTCCCCTCGTATGGCTCGTATGGCCGCTCCGACAGGCAACCCTATGAGTAACCCGCCTGCCCCGGCGAAAACGCGCGATGAGAATCTTCCCAACAAAGCCGCCGAAGGTGGGGCGTCTCCGTATCAGCGGGCATTAGACTCGAACATTAATGCACCGCATTTGGGTGAACCCAACGCGCAAGTTGCTTTGCACGTAGACCGCTTTAATGCTTGGTACGGCGATTTTCACGTACTCAAAAACTTGCGTATGGACATTCCTGAGCACCGCGTTACGGCGCTCATTGGCCCCAGCGGATGCGGTAAATCTACCTTCTTGCGGTGGATAAACCGCATGAACGACCTCGTTGAAAGCGCCCGAGCCGAAGGTGTGATGCGCATGCACGATGTGGACGTGCTGGCACGCCATTTGGACACCGTAACGCTGCGTCGGCGCGTGGGTATGGTGTTTCAAAAGCCGAACCCGTTTCCCAAATCGATTTTTGATAACGTCGCCTTTGGACCTCGACTCCACCTGAAGTTAACACGCGCCGAATTGATCGATCTCGTTGAATGGTCGCTTCAAAAGGCGGCTTTGTGGAAAGAAGTGAAAGACCGCCTGCGCAGTAGCGCCTTGGGATTAAGCGGCGGCCAACAACAGCGACTGTGCATTGCTCGCGCGATCGCCGTCGGCCCGCAAGTGTTGCTGATGGACGAACCTGCGTCGTCGCTGGATCCTCGGTCCGCCGCGGCGATTGAAGACTTAATTATGGAATTGCGGCAAGATTATACGATTATTATTGTCACGCATAATATGCAGCAGGCGGCGCGGGCGAGCGATTATACCGCCTTTTTCTATGAGGGCGACTTGGTCGAGTTTGGACCCACCAAAAAACTCTTTACCAAGCCCGAAAAGAAACAAACGGAAAACTACATCACCGGCCGGTTCGGGTAACGAGCGCCACACCAAGCCCAACTATTCTCAGAAATACGGCGATCCACTCTTGGCGCCATCATAACATCCTCTGCTGTTTACCTGCCTTGCGCGTTTTTACCGTCTTTTTTGCATATTTTTAGCAAAGCGATCGGTTAACCCTTCTCACGGCGTGGAATAATATTTGCACTAAGTATAGTCATACTAGAGACTTAGGACGCAGTGCTCGCCTGCAACCGATACGGCGGCGCAGGGTAAACGTAGGGTGCGGTTTCGCGGTTGTTGGCCACGTCGACGACACTCCTCGATCGGGGATCCCTTCCAGAATTCCTGATCCGGAGCCGAAGTTATCTCCAGCTAGGCGACGAACTCCATGAGTTAGCACGTTTGAATTCACAGAGGGCAAATGCTACTGTGGACGCTGTCTAAATTGACATCGGATAACCTAAAAACGCTGTGATTGGGCGTTGTTCCGCGTTTCCTGGCTCCTAGCCGGGTATACTGCGGCCGGAAAAAGACTCTCGAATTCAACTGCCTTGGGACGGAAAACCGGGCGGAATTGCGGGTAGGATAGTAGGTAAACTCTATCGTTTTCGTCCCTTTGTGGTATTGGGAGTCGCGTTTGCAGTGAATCTTGACGACTATTTTGCACCGTTTAATCCCCCTGCGACCCATCTGGTTGATCGCCTGCAATATTGGGCGGCCGAGCAACCGAACGAAGTCGCTTTCTACTTCCTGGCGGACGGCGAAGACGACGAACGACGCATCACCTACGCCGAGTTGGATCGTCGTTCACGCGCCATTGGCGCCGAACTTGTGGCTCGCGGTCTTTCGGGCGAACGCGTCCTCCTACTGTATCCACCGGGTCTGGAATTTGTTGAAGGGTTTTACGGTTGTCTGTATGCGGGGGCGGTGGCGACTCCCGCGTATCCCCCGCGTCGCAACCGCAATATGGAGCGCATCGACACCATTTCTGAGGCGGCCCGCGCGAAGGCGGCTTTGACCGTGCAAGACGTCATCGACCGCACCTCGGAACTGCTGCGGGAAACGCCGCATTTGCAGGCTCTCGATTGGATCGCCACGGAACATGTACCCAACGAACTGGCCGATGCGTGGAAAAGGCCCGAATTGAAAAAGTCGGATTTGGCGGTGCTGCAATACACCTCGGGCTCGACGGGCGCCCCCAAAGGGGTCATGCTCACGCACGGCAATTTGATGCACAACGTCTCACTCATCACGATGGCGTTTGACTTTACGCGCGACGGTTCGGGCATGACGTGGCTGCCCACTTATCATGACATGGGACTCGTCGGTGGCGTGTTGAACCCGTTGTTTTTTGGACGATTCAACGTCCTGATGTCGCCATTAGCGTTTCTGCAGAAACCGGTGCGCTGGCTGCGCGCTATCTCCAAATACGGCGTTACGATCAGCGGCGGCCCAAACTTCGCTTACGATTTATGCGTGGATAAAATCACCGCGGATCAATGCGAGGGTTTGGACCTCAGCCGTTGGCAGGTCGCGTTCAACGGCGCCGAACCTGTGCGACCGGAGACGATCCAATCGTTCACCAACAAGTTCGCGCCGTACGGGTTCAGGCCCGAAACATTTTATCCCTGCTACGGTATGGCCGAAACAACGTTGATTGTCACTGGCGGTTACAAGTGGGAAAAACCGAAACTTGTGCCGTTTGACGGAAAGGCGATCGATGAACGTCGGGTCGTGCTGTTGCCCGAAGGCGCGCCAGGAGCGCGGTATCTTGTGGGCTGCGGACACGTCTTGCCGGAAGAAGAAGTTTTGATTGTCGATCCACACACGCGCCACCGATTATCGTCGGATCAGATCGGTGAAATTTGGGTCAAAAGTCCCAGTGTGGGTGTTGGTTTTTTTGATAATCCCGAAGCGACGGAAACCACGTTCCAGGCAAAACTTTCCGACCCCGGCGCCGCAGGAAAGGGTCCTTACCTTCGCACGGGCGATCTAGGATTCTTGCACGATGAAGAGTTGTTTGTCACTGGAAGGCTGAAGGACTTGATCATCGTTCGGGGGGTGAACCGCTACCCGCAGGATATCGAACGAACGGTCGAACATACGGATGAGCGGATTCCGCCGGGTTCGACAGCGGCCTTCGCGGCGGAAATTCTCGGTCGTGAGCGTTTGATCATCGTGAGTGAAGCCGCGCGGACCCGAGACAAAGACTGGGGGCCAGTGCTCGATGCCGTGCGTCGCAATGTGACGCTTGAGCACGACATTCCGCCGGACGCGGTCATTCTCGTGCGAAACGGCTCGATCCCAAAGACTTCCAGCGGCAAGATCCAGCGCCACGCCTGCCGAGCCGATTTCCTCAATAATTCGTTAAAAGAAATCGCCGCCTGGCGCGGTTGGGAAGAAGGTGAAGCGTCCAGCGATGCGACGGGCGGCATTTCTCAGGACAATCGCTTCGCCTCGCGCGAGTTTACGCCGGAAGAGTTGGCGGGAGTCAACGCCGAAGTGGCTCAAACGGTCATGGAGCATGTTCGGGCTATCGCCAAAGAGCGTGCAAAAAACCTGACGTTGGATACCAATGTCGTCGAAATCGGACTCGACTCGCTCGAACGCATGGAAATCGTCGCCAACTTGGAGGAGGCGTTCGGCGGCCGGTTCCCTGAAACGGTTTTGCCGCACATCGAAACCTGCCGTGAAGTGGCCGCCGCGGTGCAGAAGTATCTCGGTACACGCCGAGCGGAGGGTGCAACGCAACGGGATGAGAAAGAAATTCCGCGCGGCGACTACCAGTTCGCTCAGATGCCCGAATATTTGCAACTGCGGGCGACCATGCAAACGCTGCACGCGGCCGGTCTTGAGAACCCGTACTTCAGCGTACATGAATCGATTACGGCGGACACCACGGTCATTGGCGGCCGAAAACTACTCAGTTTCGCCACGTACAACTATTTGGGTATGTCGGGCGATCCAGAGGTGATGGCCGCCGCAAAAGACGCGATTGAACATTGGGGAACCAGCGTTTCCGCGAGCCGCTTGGTCTCGGGAGAAAAGCCGGTTCATCGGCAGCTCGAACAAGCGATTGCTGATTTCGTTGGCGTTGAGGATTCGATTGTTTTCGTCGGCGGTCATTCAACAAACGAATCGACGATTGGCCATCTATTTGGCCACGGCGACTTGATTCTGCACGACGGCCTTTCGCACAACAGCATTATTCAAGGGGCCATACTCTCGGGCGCCCGGCGCCGCCCCTTCCCGCATAATGACTGGCAAGCGCTAGACGCCGTGCTTGCGGAAGTGCGACATGACTATCGCCGCGTACTTGTCGTGATCGAAGGCGTCTACAGCATGGACGGCGACTACCCCGAATTGCCCCGTTTTATCGACGTCAAGAAACGCCACAAAACGTTTCTTATGGTGGACGAGGCGCATTCGATGGGAACGATGGGTAGTCAGGGGAGGGGGGTCGGCGAACATTTTGGCGTCAATCCGCACGATGTTGACATTTGGATGGGAACGCTCAGCAAATCGTTCGGCAGTTGCGGAGGGTACATCGCCGGTACAAAAGAACTTGTGGAATACCTCAAGTACACCGCGCCAGGATTCGTCTATAGCGTGGGCATTCCGCCCTCCAACGCGGCTGCGGCGCTGGCGTCGCTCATGGTGTTAAAAAACGAACCGGAGCGTGTGGCGCAGTTGCGCGATCGCTCACGCCTGTTTCTTACCTTGGCCAAAGAACGTGGACTGAATACCGGCATGAGCCGCGATACTCCCGTGATTCCGGTGATCGTGGGTAGCTCGCATGGAGCGGTTTCGCTTTCGCGGCGGCTTTTCGAGCGGGGAATCAACGTCCAACCGATTATGTACCCCGCGGTGGAGGAAAGCGCCGCCCGACTACGATTTTTCATTACCGCTCGTCATACGGAAGAGCAAATTCGTCGTACGGTGGACGCCGTGGCGGAGGAATTTGGCAAACTTTCTTCCGGGGCCGTTTCTGGTAATGGAGCTTCGGTAAGAACGTCCCCTCCGGCAGAGGTTGCACGCTCATCCGGCTAATGGCGTGGTGCTCCAGGCCCCCCGTTTTGCGGATGGTTTCGAACAGGCGATTTCAATCCTTCACGAGGTAGAGCTTCGCGAAGTATTGTTCGACGCATTATTTTGCGTTTGCTTGCAGCGCAACGGAAATGTTGGTAGCGCTGCGCCGGCAGTGAAAGCTCACGACGATTTTACGGAGGTCGGTTAATCGAACGCAAGCGAATGCGGCGTGCGGTTGAACACGGTGGGCGCCTTTTCCCCGGCGGCCGCGCGGGTCGGGACGCCGCCGCAACAGCCGATGCCGGGGGAGCAGCAAGTTGGTCGATGGCCCTGTTGGTTCGAGGGCGGACCACCGAGTAATTCAACGACCAGCCGATTGTTTTTCCGAAATCGCCTTCCACAAGCGCGGCGGCGAAATGGGAAGTTCACGCATGCGGACACCGGTGGCGTGATAAATCGCGTTTGCTATCGTAGCCGGAGGCGGTACAATGGGCGTTTCGCCAACTCCTCGCACGCCGTAAGGATGCGCGGGATTCGGAACTTCGACGATAATTGTGTCAATCATCGGCACATCTAAACACGTCGGCATGCGGTAATCCAAGAAACTGGCGTTCTTCATCACGCCGGCCGAATCGAAAAAATACTCTTCGTTCAGCGCCCAGCCAATTCCTTGCACGGCGCCACCTTGCATTTGCCCTTCGACATAACTGGGGTGAATCGCCTTCCCCGCGTCCTGAATGGCCGTGTATCGCAAGACGGTGACCTTGCCGGTTTCGGGATCGACTTCGACATCGGCAAGGTGGCAGCCGAACCCGTTCGTGGATCCTTCGGGCGAAACCGTGGCGCGTCCCACAATCCCTCCGCCGGTATGATGGAGTTCGGCGGCGATTTGTTTGAACTTCATCGACTTGCCGTGGGCGCGGTACACGTCGCCTTCAATCGTTACGTCTTCGGGCTTGCAATCCCACAGCATGGCGGCGCGCTTCGCCATTTGACGGCGTATGTCCAACCCGGCCTCGTAGGCCGCCAAACCTGTGGCGAAGGTGACGCGGCTTCCGCCCGTCACGTCGGTGTAGCCCACGCTATCCGTGTCGACCACCTGGGGATGAACATCCTCTCCGGGTATGCCCAAAACTTCCGCCAGCTGCATTGCGATCGAAGCACGTGTGCCGCCGATATCGGTCGATCCTTCCAAGAGTTTCACGGTGCCGTCGGGGTTCACATGCGCCGAAACGCTTGATTTCAAACCAATGTTGAACCAGAACCCCGCGGCGACTCCGCGGCCGCGGTTCTTGCCTTCCAATGGCGCGTTCCAATGTTCGCTTGCGCGGGCTGCTTCGAGGGTTTCGACGAAACCGATGCGCGGGTAAACAGGTCCATCGACACGACGCGTGCCTTCCTTGGCCGCATTCTTCAGGCGGAACTCTAAGGGATCGATGCGAAGCGTTTCCGCTAACTCGTCGATCACGCTTTCGCATGCGAATGCCGCTTGCGTGGCGCCCGGCGCTCGGTAGGCTTGCGTCTTTGGCTTATTCAAGCACACATCGAAACCGTCGACCACGGCGTTGGGTATTTCATAACAGCTAAACACGCACATCGCGCCGGGGCCGATCACTCCGCCCGGGAAGGCTCCCGCATCATAAGCGAGCCAAGCTTGTCCCGCGGTCAAACGACCGTCTTTCGTGGCGCCCAGTTTGACGCGCATGAAGCCGCCCGGCGTAGGACCTGTTCCCTCGAACACTTCATTCCGCTGCATGACGATTTTCACCGGTCGGCCGCATTTGCGGCTGAGCATTGCCGCGACCGGCTCTAAGTACACGGCGATCTTGCCCCCAAAGCCGCCGCCGATTTCGCACGGAACCACCGTCACCTTCGAAACGGGGATTTGCAACAACTCAGCCGTTTGCTGTCGGCACGTGAACGAGCCTTGCGTGGACGCCCAAATTTTCAAATGACCGTCGGAATTCCAATGCGCCGTGGCGACGTGCGGCTCGATGTAGCCTTGATGAACGCTCGCCACGCGGAATTCACGTTCGATGGCCAAATCGGCCTGAGAAAAACCTTTCTCGATATCGCCCTGCGAAAAATGCAGATGCACGGCCACATTACTCGGTTTGGCCGACTTCTGGCCCATGGCGTCGGTATGCAACGTTTCGTGCAGCAACGGCGCGTCTTCCTTCATCGCGTCCAGCACCCAAGTCACCGACGGCAGCGGTTCGTATTCGACCTTGATTTTTTTAGTCGCCGCTTCCGCGATATGCGTGTTGACCGCGGCCACGGCGGCTACGGCGTGCCCTCGGTAGAGCACCTTACCTTTCGCGAGACAGTTGGCGCCGAGGTGCGCTAAATTGACCGAGCCTTCGCCCAAATTGGCAATCTTGTCCTCCAAGTCAGGAAAATCTGCGGCGGTGACCACGGCCAAAACGCCGGGCATGCGCTCTGCTTCGGATATGTCGATCGACTTGATCTGTGCGTGCGCATGAGGACTGCGCAAGATCCGCCCATGCGCTAGGCCCGTCATTTGAACGTCAGCGCCGTAAATGGCGCGGCCCGTAACCTTATCGGCCCCATCGGGACGAATAGGACGAGTGCCGATCACTTTGTATTGTTGCGGCTCGGCCGTATCGGCGCGCTGGTCCATGATGTAATGCCTCGATCCAAAAGTCGTTAATGAGGAAAACTGCGGTCTGCGGTCGCCAAGTGCGCCGACCACGATTTATTGGGTCACGGCCGACTCGCGTAACGCCGCGGCGGCGTCTTGCACGGCACGCACGATTTTATCGTACCCCGTGCAGCGGCATAGGTTTCCGGCGAGCATGAAACGAATTTCGTGCTCGCTGGGATCCGGGTTCTTCTCCAACAGCGCTTTTGCGGCCACCAGGAAACCGGGAGTGCAAACGCCACATTGCAGGGCCGCACCTTCGAGAAAACATTGCTGGAGCGGGTGGAAATGTCCTTGCTGGGCGATGCTTTCGACCGTTTCGATATTGGCGCCTTCAGCTTCGACCGCCAACACAATGCAGCTATTGACCGGCACGCCATTCATCATGACGGTGCAGGCGCCGCAGTTGCCGTTGTTGCAACCTTCTTTGGCGCCAGTCAAGCGAAGCTCATCGCGCAAAACCTCAAGCAGGCTTTGGCGTGGTTCGCACAGGAATTCAACGGGTTCGCCATTAACAGTTGCGGCGACGTGCGATTTTCGTGGCACAAATAAACTCCCGGTGAGATATGTCGTTGGTTGCAGGCGACTTTATGCGCGCGCCCGTTCGACGGCCAAGGCCAACGTGCGACGCGTCAGCACGCCAGCCAAATGAATCCGGTATTCGCGGGTTCCGCGCATGTCGTCAATGGGCGACGCCGCCTTCTTCGCCAACTCGCCCGCTTGTGCGAACGATTCCTCGTTCGCGGGACGGCCGGCCAGCCATTGACTTGCTTCTTCGGCAAACACCGGCCGCGGCGCAACGGCGGCTAGCGCGATGCGGGCTCGTTCGATTGTTTGCCCTTGGGCACCAAGTTGCACCCAGGACGCAGCGCCGGCCACAGCAATGTCCATTTCATTCCTTGGAATGAACCGTTGATAAGCCGCATTCGCGTGCGGCGCCGGTGGCGGAAAGATCAACGAAACCAACAATTCGCCCGGTTGCAATACGTTGCGCCCTGGCGCGGTGCAAAATTCGGTCGCGGAAACTTCTCGCGTTCCTTTGGCCCCGACAATCTGACACTTTACGTCATACGCGATGAGCGACGGAATCGTGTCGCCGGCTGGCGAAGAGTTGCACAGATTTCCGCCGACGCTGGCCCGACTCTGAATCTGCCAACCGCCCACGATATGCGTCGCGTCGGCCAGAGCTGGGTACGCCGCAGCAATCGCGGGGTTCTCGTAAATCCGGTAGCACGGAGTGGCCGCGCCAAGCCGGAGTCCGGTTTCCGGCGAAAACGAAAGCTCCATCAATTCGGGTATTTTTTTGACATCAACCACAAGTTCGGCGCTTCGCATCCCTTCGCGGAGCTGAACCAAGATGTCGGTTCCGCCAGCCAAGACTTTCGCCTGTCCGTTTTTCTCCGCCAGGATTTTCACCGCGTCGTCCAGACGCGTGGGCGCCACATACTCAAAAGGTATCAACGGAAGTCCCCTTCCCGCACGTGGGGTAAGTTGGAATGGATTGGGAGAACGGCAATATGCCGGGGAACCGCGCCGTCTGTCAAGCTGCCGGTGCGCTGCGGGGTACGCGATTCGAAGGGAGCATCGCGCCGTTGAGGAATCGGCCCCACTGTGCGATAACGTCGGTTACGCCCTTGTTCCCCTCGGCGTCGTGACTGTTCGAACGGACAATCCTCAACCCCGGTAGTTTTTCCAGCAACCAGATCGCATGGAACCTTCTTTCCCTCGGGCGCGCAGTCCGGAATTGATGTCTCGGCATGACACCGCCTTGTTGGTGGTGGATGTCCAGGAAAAACTGATCGGCGCCGTGCGAAACCATCGACGGATCGTCTGGAATGTTGGACGATTGATCGACGGCGCCCAACTTTTGAACATGCCTGTGTTTGTGACGGAACAGTATCCCAAAGGCCTCGGGCCGACCGTGAAGGACCTGGCCGAGCGGCTGACTTCCGCCGGCGCGCACGCCATTCCCGAAAAAGTCGTGTTTAGTTGCTTCGGGTGCGAGTCGTTATTGAGCGACTTGCGATCCTGCGGAGTTACAAGAGTCTTGGTGGTCGGAATCGAGGCTCATGTTTGCGTACAACAGACGGTGCTTGACCTGCTTGGCGAAGGCTACCGCATTTATGTCGCTGCCGATGCGATCGGCTCGCGCTACGCCATCGACTACGAAATGTCGTTGCGGCGTATGGAGTTGAGCGGAGCGGTTCTGACCACGACCGAGGCAGCCTTATTCGAGTGGTGCGAAGCGGCCGGGACGCCCGAGTTCAAGCAAATCAGCGCGTTGGTTCGTCAAACGCCGCCCGGGGAATCGGTCGATGCTTGAAAAACTCACGAAAGAACAAATCAAAACGGTCCTCAGTGAAATTTGGCGCGCCCGCGAGATGAATGAGGACTATGCCGACGACATCGCCTACTTGGCGGAGAAAACAGCGTTTCCCGATCTGGAGCAATACCTCGAAGAAGCGTTCTTTCCCGGCGACTTGCCCCTTGAGCAAGTGGCGGTGCGATTGGCCAAGTACGAACCGGTGAAAGCCAAGCTCAGCCGCGCGGAGTTGATCGAAACCGTGCGACGGATCATGGAGGTTGAGGGAGAAGAAGGGGAGTTGGACGAATTGATCGATGTAGTGCAAGCCAACGTACCCCACCCGAGCGTATCGGATTTGATCTATTGGCCCCCTGGCGGCGAGGATTTGACGCCGGAACAAGTGGTTGACCTGGCGCTAGCGCACCAACCCGAACCGCCGCCAAAAGAATGACGTTCCCCACCAATTGACGCATTCGTAGCGGGTGCTTTTGCAAGCTGTGCCAAGGGGACGCCCGAAGCTATCCGACCGTTAGCTTGGTCGATGCAACAATCGCACGCTCGCGCGCGTCGGTTCATCCAATGGCGCCGACGACCGACCTTTCGACAAATTGGCGCCGACAGCGCGACGTGGGTACATTGTTGATCGTGGTTTTTTGAAGCGACCAACAAATAACTCCTTCGGCCCGCTGTTGAAAAGATGACTCCTGTAAGCCGTATTCGTAGGTTGGTTTGGCTTCTCGTCGGGCTTGTCGTGGCGGCGGTTGTCGCTCCGCTCGTGATCTTGTTGGGAGCTTACTTCCAACAACGTACCGCCGTGGAAGCTATTCGCGAGCGCGGCGGTTTTATCATTTTCCGTTCTGCCGCGAACGACGAGCTTCTGCCGGATGTGGTCAGCGTCGATTTGAGTCTCGCCACGGTTGACGCCGAATTGGTCCAAACGCTTCGTCAGTTTAAATCGATCGAACGGGTGACGCTCGACGGCGCCAAGCTAAGACCTGACGATTTTGCGCCGCTTAACAAGCTGGCAACGCTACAAAATCTGTCGCTCGCGCGAACGAACATTACCGACGCTGGTGTTTCGCAGCTGCCACTGGAGCTTACGAACCTGTCACTGAACGGGACGGCAATCACAGATCAGAGCATGTCGCATATCGCGGCGATGCAACGCTTAACCCATTTGGATATCGCGAATACGCAAATCTCTCCTAAGGGGCTGCTGCTGTTGGAGCCATTGCGGTCTCTCAAGACGCTACGGATCGACGATTCTTGTATTACCGCCGAAAGCGTCAACGTCTTACGGACCATGCAACCGGAAAACATCGAAGTCGAGACGGCCAACGACGGAGGACGTAAGGCGTTTGAACTCCTGTCCGGTTGGGACGGGTCCAGCATCTTCGGCCGCTCTCGTGACGGTCACCTGATGTGGGAGGTTGGTTCCCCGTGGGCTAATAGCCTGGCGGGGGTAGTCGAAGCCGTCGTGGACGAAGTCGGTCTCAATGCTTCGCAGACTTCTCAACTGGCCGAGATTCTGGGCAGCCGCGCGACAATCGATGGCTGGGGGCCCATGGTTCGTCATCCCCTCGCTTCGCCATCCCCCTTCGCAATTTACAGACGGCAGGACCAAAGCAAGGTAATTTCCTCCACTGACGAGTTCGTTCGCGAACTTCAGAAGAAAAGTCTGGAAGTTGACCCTACCGCCGTGCGTCAATTCGCGCGTGAGAAGTTCACCGCGCGCGATCTGCCCAAACTGCTGGATGTGATGCGGGCGACGGAGAACTCACAACAATCCTGCGTTTACCACTACGGGCCGATCTTGCTCGTTCTCTATGGAATTGACCAGCCAGAAGTCCAGGCCGAACTAGATCGTTTGTTAGTGCACGAAGACGGCCTCATCCGACTCAACACCATTTCCGCCTTTGCCAATGGAGGGGCAAGCCATTTCTATTCCCGCGAGGAATGGACGGCAAACGAAGCCGCCGATGTGTTTGCGTTCCCAAGATTGCTGCGCATGTGTCAGGAACCCAATGAATCCGTTGGCGTTCGCGATGACGTGAGGAAGGTTTTGACGGAAATCGCGATGCGTCGGCCAGAATACGCAGCGGAGGTTTTGTCCGTGCTTGTCGACCTGCTTGACAAGGATGGTTACTGGCATGCCTCGGACCAGGATGTTGCGAAGTCGCGGCAGATCGCGCGCGTCGATATTCTGCGCCTCGCGGAACTGGCCCCCGACGTAGCCATTGCGGCGGTCCCGAAGATTCGCGAAATGCTGGGAGAACTCGACAAGCAAGTCGCTGCTGCGACGGCCCCTGCCGTTTCGAACGCGGATCCTAACCGCCAAGGAGTTCGGTTGCTTCGGACGTCGGTGCTCGAAGCTCTCTCGGCCACGGCCCGACATGACCCCAAGCTCGCGCACGAAATCGCGATGGAGTACTTGCGTCGTCTGGAACAAGGACAACCGGCCGGACCATTCGACATCCTCCTTTCTGCGGAAACACCAGAAGCGACGCGCAAAGTGATCTTGGCGTTGCTTGAAACCGAGGACGCCCCCGAACAACTTGCATCCCTCGCCAAGGCGATTCGCGATTGGCGCGTTGCGAAGACGGCGACAAATTCAGGGAATGATTAGGCCCCGACGGTGCGTTCGTCGTGGATCCGCGGTGCGTTGTGGGAAACGCCGCAATCGACGCCCAATGGTATCCGCTCGCTCTGCCTCACTCGGGTTCGATCAGGCGGCGCCAAACATTTTTTCTAGTTCGGCCGGGGTAGTTCCCAACAAGGCGGCGGCGTACTCGTTGTCTGAGTAATACGCCTCGCGTTCCTGCGCCATGTCGATGCCGAGCGTCGCCAGCATCCGCTCCGCTTTTTCTTGCGGGTACCGGCGCTGGGCTTGCTTGAGCAGCGACAGAAAATCGTCGTCCTCCAACGCCTCTCCGAAAGAGGTCCACCGCCGAACCATATGGTTGGGGTTGTGATCGAGAATCCGTTTACGGCACAACGCGGCGATGTGCGCCAGGCGCATCCGTGCGGCAATGACTCCTGCCAGCAAGAGAAGTTTGTCTCGCACGAGGGGGCGCCGGCGTTGTTCACTAGCGCGGGCTAAGTGGAGGTAAAGTCCTAACAGATCGACGGGCCGAGACATGCCTTCATCTTCGCCCTTGCGAATCGGATTGCAAGATGGCCAAAGCGGCAACCGGGCAGATGGCAAAAGATGGGCAATCCCGTGTGAAAACGTAAACCGCGGGAAACCACTGCGATTGAATGAGCCAACGGCGCAATCGGAAAAATCGGCAATACCAACCGGCGATTCACGAGAATAGCTTGGCTTGAAACGCAGTCGCCGTGCGATTCGTGACAGCAAAGAAAAACGTACGTTGGTACATCGCCTGCATTCGGACTGGACGGCGTTACCGCACGGCAACTAAAATTAAACGATCACGTCAAAGGATTGCCCGCCTGATACAAGCAGCCGAGGAAGGCCCACCCCATGCTCACGACCACCCGTCACGACGTTACGCACACCCAGGCGCCGGGGCGTCCGCAGATCGAACCGCCGAATGAACTGGTCGATCACTATCAGGAGATTTTGGATAAGAAGCAACTTAGTTGGACTTCGCACCAGCGGCTCCTCAAATTGCTGGGCGCGGGAGGCCAAGGAGTTGTGTATTTGACCGAGCGGCGCGGCGCCGACGGATTTACTCTACCCGTGGCGTTGAAGATTTTTTCGCCCGAGCGTTATCCTGCGGTGAAGGATTACGAGGCCGATATGGGACGCGTAGCCCGCGTCTCATCGCTCGTCGCCCAAATTCAGCACGATAATTTGCTCGATGTCCAGGACTTCGTCGATCGTAACCGCATTCGCATGATGCTCATGGAATGGGTCGACGGCTACGACTTAGCGCATTTGCTCGTTCCCGAACGCCTAGAGCGTGTGCGGACGCAGGCTAGCCCCAAAAGGTGGGAATACATCAACAGTGTAATCGTTACGCCGGGACCGGTTCACCCGCGCTTAAAACCCGGCGTGGCCGTTGCCATTGTGCGCGATTGCCTGGGAGCCTTGGCGGCGTTGCATCGGGAGGGCGTGGTCCACGGCGATGTGAAACCCTCGAATATCATGCTCAAGCGCACGGGAAGCGCTAAGATTGTGGATATTGGGTCGGCATTTGAAGTGGTAAACCCCCCGGCTCACAGAACATGCACCCCCTATTACGCCGCTCCGGAAGTACTGGAAGGTGAAACTTGCACTCCGCGAAGCGATTTGGCGAGTTTGGGCTATATGCTAATCGAGTTGCTCGCGGGACAATCGCCCTTTGCCGGGAAGACCACGTACAAAGAACTTCTCGAAGCAAAACGCTATTTGCCATCGCGGTTGTACGATTTGTTACCCGGCGAAGTGACGTGCAATGAATTGTTGATGACGTTCTGCCGACAATTGATCGCCCCCCAACCGAGCCAGCGGTTCCCTAGCGCTGAAGCGGCCGACTTGTTCAAAGAAGGGGCCGCGGCGTTTCACCGGCAGTTGGTCATCGGCAATATGGCCAGCGAGTACGGCAACGACCTACGGATGTGGCTCGAAGAATTGAAAGACTTTGACGCCGAAGGCGACGACGCCACCCCGTTAACCTAGCACTCTGAATCAAGGTTGGCGGCGCCGTGTTACGGATCTGGCAGCGCTGTAAGGGCAAAGTTTGGGTTTGTCGGTTTGGTCAATCAACCGTCAACTCACTAATCATTTGCGAGGTGTTCCCGTCGTCCCATTGGGCGGATCTTTAGCTTCTCGCACCGCCTGGAAGAACTCCTCCGCTGCGGGATGCAGCGGCAGTAATGGCCAACGGGCGGCCTGCTCCAAAGGAATCAACTGTTCGCGAGACACAAAGTCGCTGTCCCGGTAAATAGCGCGAAGGGCGGCGCGAACCAGCTGGGGGGAAGCATCGGCGCGAACCGTGAGAAACGCCGGAGTGCGTAGTGTGGCCATTCCACCTTCTGGAACCTTATTGCGCAAATAGCTGGGCACGTTAGAAGGGGTCAGCCTTGTCGCTTTGAGGCTTGGCTCGGTATCGGCGATTTCCAATGCTTCGGTTATTGGCACCAGCACAATGGTTGGGTTGGCCAACACCCGCTTCAACATTTCGTTGTCAAATCCCGAGATGACAAAGGCGGCGTCCAAGTCAGGATCGGTAAGCAATTCCGAGAACGGCGCTTGCGAACCATTGATCGTTTCGCCGTCAATTCCATAATGCGCCAGAATGGTGAGCGCCGTACTGCGCATGCCGGAACCATGTCTTCCCAATGCGACGCGCCGGCCTTCCAGATCCGTTACATGTCGGATTCCGCGGCCATCACGGGCGACGACCAGCACCATTTCGTAATAAAGCGGCGTGACGACCGCCAACGATCGAGAGGTGAGCGCCTCGGATTGCACCAGTGCGACTTCCGCGGCCCCTTGTTCGAGCAACGCTCGGTTGGCGTAAGAACCCGCAGTTTCAAGCACTGTGACAGGCCGCTCCGTGACCGATTCGAGCGGCTCGGCAAGTGCGGTGCTGGCGCGATAGTACATGCCCCCGGCGCCGCCTGAGGCAATGCGAATTTGCGGTGGGAGGGGTTTCTCACTGGCGAACCAAACCGCCAAGGCCGCAAGCGCAGCCACAGCAAACGCAAGAGCCAACCACTGACTGCGCACCTGCCACGGACTGGGAGCGTACACGCGGCGCCCCAAAATGGCGGAAACCATCGGAACGTCACGCACCCAATGGGCTGCGCGTTGGGTAAGGCTTAGCGGCTGGGCCAATACGGGTCGCCCTTCGAGGTATCGACGCATTTCCTCGGCCACTTGCAACGCCGACGCATACCGTTCGGCCGGACTTTTCCTCAAACACTTGAGACAAACCGACTCTAACTCGCGATCAACAGCGGGATTTAATACACGTGGCGGCAAGGGATCTTTGTGGATGACGTCCAAAATGATGTCGACCACCGAATCTCCGGAAAACGGCGGACGGCCGGTGAGCATTTCATACAGGATCGCCCCGAGCGAGTACACATCCACGGCGGGGCTAATCTCCCCCCGGCGTCCCGCTGCTTGTTCGGGCGCCATGTAACCGGGCGTTCCAATGGCGGCGCCCGAGGTCGTGAAATTGGCCTCGTCGGTCATGTCTTTCGCCAAGCCGAAATCGGTCACTTGCGGCTCGTCGCGTTCATCAACGATGACGTTCGCCGGTTTCAAATCACGGTGCAAAATATCTTGTTCGTGCGCGCAATCGACCGCCCGGGCGATCAATTCCAAGTACCGCGCCGCCCGTTGCGGAGGCAGCGGCTGCCCATTGATGATTTGCGCCAGCGTATGGCCCTCGACATACTCCATCGTGAAGTAGTGGCGGCCGTCGACCTCGTCGGCCTCGAACACATTGACGATGTGCGGATGACCGAGTTTTCCCGCGGCTTGGGCTTCGGCGCGGAAGCGACGAATGTCGGCCGGCGAAGCCAGCTTGCCCGCAAGGATCATTTTCAGGGCGACAATGCGGTTCAGGCTGATTTGCCTGGCCTTGAATACCACGCCCATGCCGCCGCGCCCCAGGGTTTTCAATAGTTCGTAGTCGCCAAAGATGCAAAACTGCCCCGATTCCAGCGCGACGTCAAAATCGGTTCCCGCGTACAGGCGTTCCGGCGTCGCGGCCCGTGTTTGATCGACGCGCGGCGTGGCGTTTGGATCAAGGGCGAGCGTCTCGCCCACATGGCGTGACGCCTGATCCCCCCGGGTGCGAGGAATTGGACTGTGTTGCGGGGCCTCTTCCTCGGCCGGACCGGCCATGGCGTCGACCAAGTCGGCCGTGTCCAGCAACTCTTTCAACTCGGAGGCGAAAGCGGGGTACGACGCGAGAAAATCTTGAATGTCGATCGGTTCGCCCGCGTCGCGACGTTGCAAGAATTCCGCCCAGAGCTGATCGAGCCGTGCTTCGCGCTGCGGATCATCGGCCGGCGTAGACATAAGCGAATGCGAACAGGACGCGGAAATGAAGGACCCGAAAAAACGGGGGGATGGTTGGCTTATCGGCCGAAGCGCGCGGGGCGGTTCAGAGCGCGTCTTGATTTTCGTCGCCCCGGAAGGCGTTTCGCAAGCCCCGCAGTCCGCGTTTCAGCAATCCCGCTACAGCGGTCTCGCTACGGTCGAAATGTGCGGCGAGCTGCGCTAAGCTCCACCCTTCCAAATGGCGCAAACGTATCGCCTCGCGTTGTTCGGCCGGTAGGGTTTCCAGTGCTTGCGCCAACCGAACGGCGGCTTCTCCTAACATGGCGCGGCGGCTGGGCGACGTGTTCGGCGCCGCAGGTTGCGGGACGATGGCGCCTGGCTCGTCATGGTCAAACTCGAAGGACTGTTCCCGATCGACGGTCCTTTTCTGGGTGAAAACGTGGCGTTCCAACGTGTTTGCGGCGTTGTGCTCTAAGATTTGACGCAACCAACCGAGGAATTCCGCCTCGCCCTGGCCAAAGAACCGTTCAAAGTCACGATGCGCTTCCAGATACGTTTGTTGGACCACATCCGACGCATCGACGCGGCCTCGCGCTCGACCTTCCAAACGCCGCTGGGCGAGCAATCGCAAATAAGCGCGGTAATGGTCTAAAAGGCGCCCCAACGCGGCGCCGTCGCCTTGCCGCGCTCGTATTAGCAATTCTTGAATTTGAGCGGAGTTCATTGCGGCGCGTAGGCTTCGAATTCAAAGAATGCGAACAGAAAATGGATCACCAGCACGTAAAGGGTGCCCCAAAGCACCGTCGACGTGACGCCGAGGCTCACGTCGCGCGCCGAGTTTTTTGTGGAAGCGCCGCGGTAATACGCAATCGAGCCAATGCCAAGGGCGCACAAGAGCGTTTTCGCTAACAGCCACGACGTCCCGTCATACCACCACATGGCTGGGTCGCGCAAACGGTGGTGAAAGTGCAGCGACCAAAAGTCAGGGCCGTGCTGGGGGTGTGTCGCGGTGAACACGATCGCACTGACGATTGCAGCTGTCACGTATCCCAGGGCGACCAGTCCGGGAGCGCCTATCAGGAAAGCGTAGAGAATGTTCGTGAGCAAATACCGCTTAGGGGGCGCCCGAAAAGTGCGAAGTGCGTCGAGTTGGCGGCCGTAGGCGCGCCCCCCGACATCCGAAGCGACTGCAGCGCCGCACCGCGCCGCAATCAGTATCGTGATCAAAATGGGCGCCAGGATTCGATAAAGGGCGAATCCCGTCGCTTCGAGTAAATCTTCCAAGAGCAGCGGTTCGGTATACCGGGAATACGGTAAGAACCGAAACGTGAAGTACGTGGTTACAAATCCTAGAATTGCGCCCGCCAGCGCGATATAGATCCACGCCGTTGGACCTGCCGCGAGTCCCAAATAGTGCCAAAGGCAGCGCAACCCCCACGCGACGCTTCTCCAGCGGGGCAGCAAACGCCAAGGTATCGTGGCTGCGGCCTCGATGGCGCGCGTCGTAGCGACCAGGAAGTCGCCGGTCGTGCGTCCCACCCTCGCCAATTGCTGCGTCGCGCCGTTTGTTTCGAGGACTGGCGTGGCGTCGCGGACGGGGGGCTCCAAATGTTCCCGCAAGTCGGGCCAGTCGTCTTGCGGAACCGCCAACAGCGACTGCGTGTGCGAGTCGAGCAAGTAGATTTCGTCGGCAATGGGCGCCAACGAGTGGAAGTCGTGCGTGACGATGAGCGACGTTTTCGCGTGTGCCGAATGGGTCGTACGAATCAGCTCAGCCACTTGAGCCGCGGTCGCTGCATCGAGCCCCGACGTTGGTTCGTCGTACAAGATGACGTCGGGGTCGTACGCCAGCGTTCTCGCAATCGCCAGGCGTTGACGCTGCCCGCCGCTCAATACCGCCGTGGGCGTGTGTGGAGGAACCCGAAGTTCGTTCAACAGTTCAAGCGGCCGCAAAGGTTGGCGCTGGCGGTCGCGGTGCGCAAAAGCGAAGCGGACATTATCCACCGCGCTCCATTCGTCGAACAAGGCGAAGTGCTGAAACACCACGCCGACAGAGGCGCGACGGTTCTGATTGTCGCCGCTTTCGGCCGATTGGCCTGTTTCGATGGTTACGGCGCCCGTAACCTCCACGCCCGCATCCGAGGGGCGATGCAAACCGGCCAAGACGCGTAATAACAGCGACTTGCCCACGCCGCTACAACCCACAATCAACGTGATTCCGCCAGGACGAAACCGGACCGTGACATTCCGCAGAAGCGGGCGCCGGCCGGCAGTGATGGACAGGTCACGCAGTTCGATCACCGCAGCGTTCGACGAAGAAGAGACAGGAGCATTCATGAACGCGGCGGACCGTAACCTGCGTTAAAACGTCGATAAAGCGGTAGATTGATCTGGGGCAATTTCAAAGTGCCGGTCCAAATGGGTAATCGCGAAGATTTCTGCAATTTCGGGCCGCAAGCCGCAAAGTTTGAGCCGGCCGCCCGCGGCCGAGATCATTGCCTGCAGATCGATCAGCCGATTCAACGCGTTGCTTGACACATACTGCAATTGCGAGAGATCGATGAGGAGATTTTTCGAACGGCAGGCGTGAAGAATCGATTCGAGTTCGCCGAATAACTGCCTCACCACTTGCGGCTCGAAAACCTGCCGATCCAAGACCTCCACCATGGCAATATCGCCTGCCGTCCCTGCGAGCATTGAAACGGCCACGCGTTGATAGTCTTCCAACATGACTGGGCCTCCTGAGGAGAGATCCTCCCAACATTCGCCCGCCGTAGTGCTTGTACTCAGAATACCGCGGCTGGGAGGCAAGCACAATCGTTTGCAGAATGAACGTTCGCTCAACGCGCAAGCGACGCATTGCAGAGCGTGGCTTTAAATCGAGCGAACGAGGCAGGCGATTACCGCGACGAACTAAAATTGAGAGCTGTTTCCGTAGAAGACCTCGCGAATTTCGTGCAAGGCGAAGTCAGCGTCGCCCACATGCAAACGCACCGCGCGCACTCCAGCGCCGCCTTGGCATTCCACCGACAGGCGATTCACTACACCGCGAATGCTGCGGCCATCGGCGGTTTCGGCGGCCACTTCTTTCCCGATCATGATGGCCGCCGCCGCAAGTTGCTGTTCGATGGGTCCGGCCGACGGAGCAGCGGACGGCGCGGGAGTTGGTGTGATCGCCTTCTGGGGCGGAAGCGTGGCGTGCAGCGGCGCGTCGGCGATCGCCGCATTCAAATGGGCCGACGTAGGCGGCGACACCGCCTCCATACCGATGTACAGCGCGAGATCGTCGCCAATGAGTGGTAGTTCGCCTTCTCCCAGTCGTAGCTCGGGCAGGACACGCTCCAAGTCCTCGACCACTTCGCGCATCAGCGAGTAACGGTCCTCTGGATTCGCAGCGACCATGCGCTGGAAGATCAAATCCAAACGTTCGGTGGCGTCGGCGCAAAGGTCGCGCAGCGAAGGGCGCGGCGCGGTCTGGTGCCATAACAGTTTTTGCACCATCGAGCCTTCCGGCGAAATGGGCCGCGCGGTGAGCAGATAAAACATCGTACAGCCCAGGCTGTAGATATCCGCGCGATGATCGACGGAGTGTGCATCGACCGCTTGTTCGGGCGCCATGTAGTCGATTGTTCCCATGGCCTGGCCCATTTGGGTCAGTTCGAGCGCGTCCTCGCCGCCGATGGCCTTAAGCTGCGCGAGGCCCATGTCCAAAATCTTCAGCGTGCCTTGGACATTGACCACTAGGTTCGCCGGTTTAATATCGCGGTGCACAACGCCCTGCAAATGTGCGTGCGCCAACCCACGAGCGGCTTGAATGGTGAGTTGCACGGCCACCGGTGCCGGCAATTCGCCGGCTTCCGCCACGTAATTGGCTAGATCCGGCCCTTCGACAAGCTCCATGACGAGAAAATGTAGCCCGTCTTCTTCGTCGGCGTCGTAAGCCGCGGCGATGTTTGGGTGGTGCAGTTTGGCGGCGGCTTGAACCTCTCGATGGAATCTTTGCACCGTGGCTTCCGATTTCACCACGTCGCGCGGAAGAATCTTGAGCGCGACCTCCCGCTTCATCCGTCGATGCCGCGCACGAAACACCATGCCCATGCCGCCTTCGCCGAGCGGACAGAGCAACTCGTATTTGCCGAGAATCAAGCCGCGCGCCCGCCCGCTGGACAAAACCTGTGCCTGGTACGGCGTAAGGATCTTGTCGGTCACCAGGGCCGACGCCATCACGCCGCTGTCGGCGAGCATGGTTTGCGTGTGCGACTGAATCCAGGCCTCAAGCTGCGGCTCATCCAGCAAACCACTGGTCAGCAGTAAGCGCACAAAATCGTCGGCGGTGACAGGATGAACGCCCTCCTCGCCATGCAGCCCGCCTTCCCGTTTGGGTTTTAGCTCTGGAGCCTGACGCGCGATCGTGGCGAATGCCTGGACGGGGTCCATCGTGAGGGCGGGCGTAGCCACTTCATCCGGGAGGAAGTTCGTGACCGCCGCGAGATGCGCGTCGCGCGCTTCAGCCCGACGTTGGCGAGATTCCCAGTTCGACTCCATGCGCGTAGATCCCCTGACGACTGCGAGACGGCAATCAAAACACGCGGGCGAGTTAGTGCGGTGGGTCGGCGAACAGCGGAATATGCTACGAGCAGCGGCGCCGCTGGCGTGAAAACATCATCAAAACGACGACAATGCGTCGGCCTCGGTGGGCCGGATATCAAACACCTGGATCAAACGCGTGGCCACAAAAACGCTTTCGACCTGGGGCGTCAAGCAGCACATTTTCAGTTTGCCGCCTGCGTCGACCACGCGTTTTTGAAAGTTAATGAGACGATTTAGCGCGGCGCTGGAAATAAAGTCGACGCGCGATAGGTTGAGCACGATGGTCGTCCGCTGGTCCTGCTCAATCAACGCCATTAATTCGTGAGCCAACTCTTGCATGAGCGTAGGGCCGGAAAGCTTTGAATCGCGCACGCGGACCACCGTGACGGTTCGACCGTTACTCGGGTGGTCGAAGACTTCGATCCGACCGAATTCGCCCATGCGGCTCCAACCTTGCCGTCCGTACGGATGCTAGGGACTTACCGCCCCATGCCCTTGTTGCAGGAAACATGTTGCAGGAAAGGGGGTTCTCAACCAGCACTGGAGAATTGCAGTACAACCCCCCAGCGCGTTGGGACATTAACCTTGTCCAGGGTAGTGGTGTACGGCGAAAAACGCAACAGTTACGTTCACGGTTTTTTGAGCGTCCGAGGTGATTCGCGCCTCCTGTCGAGGGCGACTATTTCCCAAGGTTGGCGGTTGGCATACAATCCAAGCGATTCAGCAATTCATCACGAACGATGAGGATGGGGAACTTGGCGACGCGCGAAAAGATCTGCATTGTCGGCATGGGCGACGACGGTTTGGAAGGTTTGACCGCCACGGCGCGCCAAGCCCTGGAACGGGCTGAAATCATCATTGGCGCCCCCAACTTGCTCGCGAATCTTCCCGATCAGAACGTCGAACGCGTTGCGATGGGAGGCGACCTGGATCGGGTCATTCAGCAAATCGAGGCGGCGCCAACGAAGCGCGTTGTCGTGCTGACCACGGGCGATCCCTTGTTTTATGGAACGGCCCGGTTCCTGGTCCAACGTTTAGGCAAGGAAAACTGCGAAGTATTTCCCGGCGTTAGCACGATGCAACTTGCGTTCGCCCGTGTCAAAGAGAGTTGGGATGAAGCGTATCTGGCCGATCTTGCGAATCATCCTCTAAGCCGGGTGATTGAAAAGATACGCCTTGCCGAAAAGGCCGGACTGTTCACCACCGATTCGGCGCCGCCCGCGGCGTTGGCGGCGGCGTTGCTAGATCAAAAGATCGACTATTTCACGGCTTACGTGTGTGAAAACCTCGGTTCGCCCGACGAACGAGTGACCCAAGGCGAATTGGCGGAAGTGGCGCAGCAAGAGTTCTCGCCTTTGAACGTGGTTATTCTGATTCGCAAACCCGAACCGCCGGATCGACCGGCTTCGATGCAGGGACGTCGCCTGTTCGGCAACCCCGATGACGCGTTCCTGCAAAGTCAGCCTCACCGGGGGCTGTTAACTCCGGGAGAAGTGCGCGCCATCGCCTTGGCGGAGCTTGACTTGGGCGAGGAAAGCATCGTGTGGGATGTTGGAGCAGGAAGCGGTTCGGTCGCCATTGAAGCGGCTCAAATCGCACGACGCGGAATGGCTTTTGCGATTGAGATGGACCCCGAGGATCATCAACTGATAGCCGCCAATGCGCAACGTTTCGGAGTGATGAACCTCAGACCGGTTTTGGGTAAGGCGCCCGAGGCGTGGGAGAAACTTCCGGCGCCGGATGCCATTTTTGTGGGCGGAACTGGCCGCGCCGTGAGCCGCATTGCCGAACTCGCGTTTGACCGGTTGCGCGCAGGCGGGCGAATGGTGGTTAACGTGAGCAGTATCGAAAGCATCGCCGCGGTGCGCGAGATCTTGCATGCCAAATCGGGCGACGCGTCGGTAAGGATGGTGCAAATCTCGCGCGGCGTATACCAACTGGAACGCATGCGGTTCGAATCGCTGAATCCGACGTTCCTGATCAGCGCTGTAAAAACCGCTGGCAAATAGCGGCCTGAATCGGCTGTTGTAATCTTGCCTCCGATTGCGGTTTCTGGGTTTGATTTCGTTGCAGAGTCTTTTCTCTTGGTGTTCGTCGTTTCAAGCCATGAACCGAAAAACCGTGTTTGGTTTAATCGTTGTGATCTTCGCCGTCGCCGTTCCTGTGCCCGCGCAGGATGACACTACGGTTGATCGTTCCAAGAGCGTCAATGCCATTCGGGCTTTGCAACGAGGCGCTGGCGAGTTTCTTCTCGCGCAAACGCGAGAGTCGTTCCGACGTTGGCATCCTGGTGCTTTGGCGCGCCGTGGCCGAACTCCCGAATTAATTTTGGAAGATAACTGGCAAAGCGCGCCCAAAGATCGTCTGCTGGTGATTGCCGTGCATGGGTTTTACTCAAACCGCGACCGTGTCGCGGCGTTGCTTACCAGCGCGGCCGAGGACGGTTACCCCGTGGGGCGGTTTGAGTATGCTTCGGAACAACCGCTGGAAGACACCGTGCGCTTGCTTTCGGATCGCTTGAAACAAATCAAACGCGAGCAACCCGAACGCCAGGTAGCGCTCGTCACGCACTCCTTGGGAGGGGTGGTTGCGCGCTCTGTGATCGAAGATTCAGCGCTAGATCCAGGCAACGTGGTGAAACTGATTATGGTAGCGCCTCCGAATCACGGGTCGAAATTGGCGAACCTTGGTTTAGACGTTGACCCGGCCCCCGCCCTGGACGAGCCGGATGAGCGGCAGGCGGCAACTTGGGGGCGCGCCGCGTTACTTGCGGCAATTGGCCCAGTTACGGCCCAGGTAAGGACGGACTCGGAGTACCTGGCGGCGCTCAATGCGCGTCCGCGAAATCCCCGGGTGCGCTACAGCATTTTCCTGGGAACCAAGGCGCCGCTTCCCCGCGTGGGGGCCGAAGCACTGAAACTTGGGTTAAGCGAGTCCGATCGGAAGTGGCGCTGGACCCGTTGGGTGGGCGATCGCGTAAAGCCCCAGTTGTTTGACCTGCCTGAATTTCAAACGGGGCTGGGCGATGGCGTTGTGTCGGTTGAAAGCGGCCGTCTGGAAGGCGTCGAAGACGTGGTGCTGCTTCCGTTCCACCATGCCGAACCCTTGTGGGACGAAGACGAGGAAGCCGTTCAGCAACTCTTTCGGGAAATTCTCGCTCGCCTGAAGCGCGGCGAGCGAAATGCGTCGTAATCCTCACTTATTGAATTTGGCCTTTGGCAAGCAGATCCCAGAACTGCGCCGCGGGAATCACGTTGCTGTTTTCGGGATCGTCAAACTTCGTTCCCACTTCCTGCAGCGACGCCATTTGTTGCACGATTTCCATTCCGCGCGTAATTCGGGCCGGTGTGAATACCAGTTGCATCAATTGCAGACCCGCCAACGGCGTGAGGTCCGTCGCGGCTGACTCGCCAATGTGCAGTCGTCGTAATTCCGTCATCGAGGCCAATGGGGACAGGTCCTGAACGGGCGAACCTTTCATCGTCAGGCTTACCAACGGCGCGCCCTGAAGCGGGGCGATGTTCGTCACGGGAGCGTCGCTTAACCAAAGCATCGTGAGCGGCATGCCTTGCAGTACGCGAATGTCTTGAACCTGAGTTCCCGCGAGACTGAGTTGCTCAAGCTGCATCCCTTGGAGCACCGAAATGTCGCTCACGGGCGTGCGGCTTAGATAAAGTGATCGTAGCGGCATACCTTGCAGGATGGACAAATCATGGATTGGCGCGCCCTCAATGAATAATTGCTGAAGCGGCATGCCCTGAAGCGGCGAGAAGTCGGTCACGGGCGCATCCATGACGTCAAGCGTTTCTAAAGCCATGCCCACCAATGGCGATAAGTCGCGTACTTGCGTCCCGCCAAGAAACAGGTGTTGCAACTTCATGCCGCGCAGCGGCGATAAGTCAGCAATCGGGGAGCCGGTAAGGTCCAATGCAAAAAGGGGCAGTCCCGCGATGGGCGCAAGATCGGTCACGTCGGCGCCGCGCAGCGACATAGCCAGCACTTGTCCGTTTTGAATTCGGAACTGGCCTAACCCATTGTAATTCGGGTTTGCGCGGCGAATGCTTTCGTGCAATTGTTCAACGGTCATTGCTGTTGCGTCGGCCGGTGGGAGGGCCGGCGGTTTAGGCGGCGGTGGTCCGTCGACCGTCGCTGTCGCCGAAGCAAGCGCGACGCCTCCCCCCTCGGCGGAGACGGGAATGCGCGCCTCGGTCGACGATTCAGACGCCGTGACCGCCGCCGGCTGATCGGACGATTTCGAACATCCCAGCGTCAGCAAGAACAACGCGCCAAGCGCTCCGGTCAGGAACGACGAGTAGTTCACAACTCCACCTCATCCGTGAAATGTCAGAATCCGTCCCCGTAAAACGGTGGCCAAGAGAACGCCAACCGCGAGCATAGTAACAAAATCGCGGAGACGTGTCGTGATGGATTTTTTTCCGAGTCACGCACTATTCGACCCATTGCAGGTCAATGACCTGAGCAACATCCCCCTGAGTGGCTACCGCCGCGACGAAACCAGGCGCTGGCTCGACGTGCTCCAAACGCCACGCATGTTTCCCTTCGGCAGGCTGACCTTGAATCGATAGCACCCGCGCAGGACCGTCCGCGTCAACCGTTACTTCGACCTCATTCAAACCGAACGACAGTCCCACGCCAATCGCCTTGAGCATCGCTTCTTTGCGTGTCCAGGCGCGCAAAAATCCCAACGTTCGTTGCGAAGGGGGCATTTGCTGCAGCATGGCCTGTTCCCGAGGGGTGAAGTAACGCTGCGCAATCCGTTCCATTTCGTGAATCTCACGCACGTGTTCGACGTCGACCCCCAGTTCGTGCCCCGCTTGGAGCCCGATCAGCGCCAGGTCATGGGAATGGGAAACATTGAAATACAAGGATTCATCCAACAACGGCGCCAAGAGGATCGGCTTTCCGTGGGGGCCGTAATCAAACCGAAGTTCGCGCGGATCGCATTGGCAATACTTCGCGAGAATGGTACGTAATCCTCCACGGCACATGATGAAGCGATGCCGATCTCGTTCAAAGTAAAAACGCTGGGCGCGTTGGAGTTCATCTTCGGTGAGCAACGGCTCCCACTCCTGGCGGCGTTTTATCGCACCAGCGTCGAGCCGGACGCCCCAAAGGTGGATCGCGCCGTAGTCTATGAGTGGGCCCATGCAGGGTGACAGCTTGGTTAAAGTTTGGGTGACAACTCACCTTCGAACGGCACATTTTGTGTTCTATGCTCGTTCCAATTGTCGCTGCGTCACGCGAATCACGTCGCTCTCACATTCGGTCACGAAGAAATGCCCGCCTGGAAACAGTTTGTGGCTGAATCTCTGCGTTGTTTGCAGCTGCCATGCCGCTAAATCTGCGGCGGAAACCTGCTGGTCGCCGACGCCTCCTAACGCGGTTAAAGGGCAATCCAACGGCGCCTCCTCCACGTAACGATAGGTCTCGACCGCAGTCAGGTCGCTGCGTAGCGTTGGCAGAAACATTTGTAGCAAGTCTTGGTTGGCGGCGATCTCGCGCGGAATGCCGCCAAATTTTGATTGCATGGCGGAGATGAATTCATTATCCGGCAACAAGTGCAGAAGATCGGGACCGTAAACGCGTTGCGGGGCCCGGCATGCCGCCACCACGAGTTGCTGCGGCAAACGCTGTCCCCGGCGACGCAATTCGCGACATAACTCAAAACTCACAAGCGCTCCCATACTGTGTCCAAACAGAGCATAAGGAACATCAAACAAATTGCTTAGGTCATTGACAATCGCCAAAACGATTTGATGTAAGTCACGAAATGCGGGCTCTGCGATCCGTCGTTCCCGACCGGGAAGCAGGATCGGCAGAACATCGATTTCCGGCGGCAATTCGTAGGACCAACGATGATAAGCGCCCGTGCCGCCCCCGGCATGGGGAAAGCAAAACAGTCGAAATTGGGCGCCAGGTTTGACGCCACGCTGAGGCAGCCAAAGATTCGTCACGTTTTTCGCCTCGGCGAACGAAGGGGGTATGCCGGAGGGTTACCCTGACTGACAACGGGTCAACTTGGCGCCGGCGTTAGCCAACACGTTTCAAATCACGAATTCGAATGTTGTTGGATCGTTTTTCATTGGGAAACGGCGACACATTCCAAATGACCCACGTGATCGGTCAAGAGCACCCACTTCGATCCACCAAATGGTGGGGAATGCTTGCAGAGCATCCCGCAATCGGTAACAATGGAAAACTCACCATTGGCCGGTAAATTGCACGCAGATTCCCGAAGTTAACTCCGATCCCGCCACCGCCGGCCGTTTTGCGTTGCTTGCTACTTAACCGTTATAGGGGTTTCCACCCCCTACTGATGACAAATCTAAGTGCGTGAATTACGCAAAGCTGACTTGTTTATAACGAGTTCTCGTCTGCAGGGATTAAGGACAGGAACTGTACGTCATTGTCTGAAAACACCGATAAAAAGGAAGCGCCAAAGTACTTGCAATTTACGCGAGGCAAAAGATCCCAGGCTTTTTGTTTTACCCATATTTTCGTACGCGTATCCATTTGGCTACTATCAGCTAAATTGCCTGTTTAAGATAACTATGGCAAAATAGTAAAACAAAATCAGTTGGATGAAGATTAATGATGCGGGACAGGTTGTTTGTGCGCTGTGGCTTCACGTCGAATAAAGCGACGAGAAAGACCGGGTTTTTTGGCGTCGACGGTTCATGCGTATCCCCTGAGTGAATTGACTCCTGACTCGAGCGTCCGAAAATCATGGCGAACCAGCGACTGTCGGCAACGGCATGCAATGTGAATGTCTATACCGAACCCCACGACCTCGTGGAATTGCTGCAATTCTGGGCAAGACGGTGCGGTACACGGCGGGCCTTCACGTTTCAGCGTGACGATGGCCACGAAACCTCGGTCGATTACGCGACGCTTGACCGCCGCGCTCGGGCGATCGCCGCGGATCTGCAGCAACGTTGTCAGCGAGGCGACCGAGCCTTATTGCTCTTCCCCGCGGGTTTGGACTTTATCGCCGCGTTCTTTGGGTGCGCCTACGCGGGCGTTCTGGCGGTTCCTGTATGCTATCCCAAACCAAAGCGCCCGATGCCGCGTTTGCTCTCGATTGCCGAAGACGCCGAACCGCGCGTCGCGTTGACAAATCATAAAACGTTGGAGCAGTTCGACTTCGCATTGATTGGCGGACGTGAATTCGAGTGGATCGCATCGGACCATATCCCAGACGAAATGGCCAACGAGTGGTCGCGTCCGCGCATTGAAGGCCGAGATCTGGCGTTTCTGCAATACACCTCCGGTTCGACCAGTGATCCTAAGGGGGTGATGGTATCGCATGCGAACTTGCTCCACAACCTTGAAGTGATTCGCCAAGGGTTTGGCATCGAGTTCGACCTGCAGCCGGGTGAGCCGCGCAACCGCGGTGTGTTTTGGTTGCCGGCCTATCACGACATGGGTTTGATCGGCGGCATTCTCACGCCGTTGTATGTGGGAGGCCACAGTTTGCTCATGTCGCCAGGGGCGTTCCTGCAGCGTCCTTTACGTTGGCTTCAATCGATTTCAGACACGCGCGCCACGATCAGCGGCGCGCCAAACTTCGCTTACGAACTGTGCGTTTCGAAAATTCCCGCGGAAAAGCGTGCTGAGCTGGACCTGAGTTGTTGGGACGTAGGCTTCTGCGGCGCCGAACCCGTTCGCGCCGAGACGCTCGGCGCGTTTGCTGCGGCCTTCCGGGAGTGTGGTTTTCGCCGCCAGGCGTTCTATCCGTGTTACGGCCTTGCTGAAAACACTTTAATGGCCGCCGGAGGGGAAGGTCCTTCGATTCCTCAAGTAAAAACGGTGTTGCGTGACGCCTTGGCGGAAAATCAAGTGGTCGAGCCGAATGGCGATCCCGGCAAGGCCGTTCAAGAGTTAGTGTGTTGCGGTGCGGCGGTGCTGAACCAACGCATCGTGATTGTCGATCCCCACACTCGGCTCGCTCGGGGCATGGGCGAGGTGGGCGAAATTTGGATTCAAGGACGTAGCGTCGCCCAAGGGTATTGGAATCGCCCGGCCGAAACCGCGGCTACGTTCAATGCTCGTTTGGAAGGGGAAGACGGCGGAACGTTTTTACGCACCGGAGACTTGGGATTCCTCGACCATGACCGCCTGTACATCACCGGTCGTGTGAAGGATTTGATTATTTTAAGGGGACGTAATCACTATCCCCAAGACATCGAACGAACGGTAGAGAGTTGCCATCCGGCCTTGCGCGCCAACGCAGGTGTCGCTGTGGCGATTGACATTCACGGCGAAGAGTCGCTCGTGGTAATCCATGAAATCGATCGCGCGTATCGTGACCTCGATTTGACCGAAATCACGCGCAGCATTCGCCGAGCGATCGCCGACGAGCATGAAGTCAGCCCTTACGCGATTGTGCTCATCCGTCATGCGAGCCTTCCTGTAACCACCAGCGGGAAGGTTCAGCGCAGTTTAGCGCGGCGGTTGTATTTGGCGGGTGACCTGAAGGTGCTCGAAGAGTGGGTTGCACCGCAATATACGACGATCTCGATGTCGCGAAACGGGGCCGGAAACCTGAACGGCGCGGGACATGAAAAGTCGACCACCAATGGCGCCTCGGCTCCATTCAAGAACGCCGGAGGCAACGCAAAAGCCCGTGTTTTGCCCATGGTAGCGAATGGAACGTCCTCGCCGGGGGCTCCTCAAACTAACGAACACGACATCGGACGCGGCAAGATGTTGAACGCTTCGTCCCATCACGCTCGCGCGAACGGAACTTCACGCGCGGAGGGCGGTGCAGGCCGGCCTTCAAACGGCGGGACCCAAAATGGCTCGCTGCATCCTGCGGACGGCCGCTCGAAGAATATGAACCAGGGCTCCGGGGCTTCGTCGCTTCCGCGTAAGACGCTCAAGATCTCGCGAATTCAGTTCGATCACTTTCCACTCGCGGCCGACGAAATCGACCGGCTGTCGGAGCGCATCGAAAAGTGGATCCTGGATTGGCTTGTGGAACACGCAGCGGTAAATCCTTCCGAGATCGAGCGGCATAAGCCATTTGCCGAGTATGGTTTGGACTCGCTAACGGCCGTGGAAATGAGCCATTCGCTGGAGGACTGGCTCGGTGTCGAGTTGACTCCGGTAATCGCTTGGAACTATCCTACCCCTCATAAGATCTCGCAATACCTTGCTCGCACCGTAGGCGGCGCCGAAGCAAATTCTGAGGAGCCGGCGACGGCGACCGAGGATGATGCCGACGACTTCGAGCGACTTCTCGCCGAGATCGAAAACTTGAGCGAAAGCGAAGCTGAGGATGCCCTTTCGCCCGACCAATCTTCACCCAAACGCTCTTCTGCTTAACGACTCATCCGCGACAGGACGAGAATGCCGATGATCGAGCTGACTGAAAGGCTTGCCAACCTTTCTCCCGCGAAACGAAAACTTCTCGAACAACGCCTCCAAGAAAAGCCGCAATCGGTCGAGCCAATCGCCATCATCGGTATGGCGTGCCGATTTCCCGGTGCGCGCAATCTCGAGGATTACTGGCGCCTGATCAGCGAGGGAATCGACGCGACGAGCGAGGTTCCGCCGTCGCGCTGGAGCCTGGAAGAATTGTATGACCCGACGGGCGAAACGCCTGGCAAGATGTCGGTCAAATGGGGCGGTTTTGTCGACGACGTCGATTTGTTCGACCCCATGTTCTTCGGGATCACGCCGCGCGAAGCGTCGCGCATGGACCCCCAGCAGCGCCTCTTGCTTGAAACCGCTTGGGAAGCCATCGAACACGCCGGATTGCCCCCCGATCAAGTCGGCGGCTCCAAGACGGGCGTGTTCGTAGGAATCGGCGGTTCCGACTACTCGAAGATTCCTTCGCAGTTCGAGAACTATTACGAGTATATCGATGCGCACGTTGGCACCGGCAATGCGCTCAGCATCGCTGCGAATAGGATCTCGTATATCTTTGATTTTAAGGGACCGAGTTTTATCGTCGACACCGCGTGCTCGTCGGCGCTGGTGGCGCTGCATAGCGCTTTGCTGAGTCTACGCAATCGCGAATGCGACGCCGCCCTGGCCGGTGGAGTCAACTTGATCCTCTCACCGGAAGTGACTTTGGCGTTCTCCAAGGCGCGCATGTTGTCGAGCGATGGCAAGTGCCGCCCGTTCGACGCGGGGGCGAATGGTTACGTTCGCGGTGAAGGTTGCGCGCTCATTCTTCTGAAGCGTTTGACCGACGCCGTCAAGTCGGGCGATCAGGTGCTCGCGGTCATTCGCGGCTCTGCCATCAACCAAGACGGCCGCACCTCCGGCATTACGGCGCCCAATGCGCAGTCGCAACAGCAAGTGATTCGCGCCGCGTTAGCACAGGCCGGCATGACGCCTGAACGCGTCAGCTACATTGAAGCGCACGGCACAGGCACACCGCTGGGCGATCCCATTGAGTTTCAGTCATTGACGCAACTGTTTCGCCGCAAGTCGGAAGCAGATTCGCCGGTCTATGTCACTTCGGTGAAAGCGAACATCGGACATACGGAAACCGTGTCCGGCATGGCGGGGTTAATCAAGACGGTGCTCTTGCTGCAACATGGCGTGATCCCCGGCCAGTTGCATTTGAAGGAATTGAACCCGCACATCAATTTGGAAGGGACGCGCTTGGTGATCCCGCGCGAACCGATCGCCTGGGCTCCTAACTCCGACGGTCCGCGCGTCGCGGGAATTAGTTCATTCGGGTTTGGCGGCGCCAACGCGCACGTGGTGCTTGAAGAAGCGACGCTTGCGAAACAGGAGACTCCCCCCGCGCCCGAGCGTGATCGTCCTTTGCACGTTTTGACATTATCGGCCAAGAATGATGCGGCGTTACACGCCTTAGCAGATGAGTATCTTCAGTGCGTTCAGCAAAGCCCCTCGGCGAACGTGGCCGACATCGCGTACACGGCAAACGTCTATCGCACGCATTTCAATGATCGAGCCGCATTAGTCGTGGCCAGCCCGCAGGATTTGCAGGAAAAGCTCACGGCGCTCGCTAAAGGGGAAGTCTCGCAAGGCGTAGTCGCCGGCCAAGTCAAAATTGTTGGTCGCCCCAAGGTAGCGTTCGTATTTACCGGGCAAGGCTCACAATACCCTGGCATGGGGAAGGGGCTCTATGAAGCGCACCCCGTGTTCCGCGCGGCGTTAGACGAGTGCGACGACCTGCTGCGTCAACATTTGGATGAACCTTTGCTTTCGGTCTTGTTCTCGGAAGACAGTTCCTCGCCGTTACACGAAACAGCCTATACTCAACCCGCGCTGTTCTCCTTGGAGTACGCGCTTGCTCGACTTTGGCAATCCTGGGGCGTGCAGCCCGACATCGTACTCGGCCACAGCGTTGGCGAATATGTGGCGGCATGCCTTGCAGGCATTTTTGACTTGGAAGACGGTCTCGCGTTGATCGCCCACCGAGCGCGACTGATGCAGCAATTGCCGCGTAACGGTTTGATGGCGGTGGTGTTTTCAGATCCTGCTACCGTCGAACGCGCCATCGAGCCCTTTGCGGATCGCGTTGCGATCGCCGCGGCCAACGGACCGCAAAACACGGTCATCTCCGGCGAAGCCGACTCGATCAGAAGACTGGCGCAACATTTTGAGTCGCGCGGCGTAGGTTTGCAAATGCTCACCGTCTCGCACGCCTTCCACTCGTCGCTCATGGAGCCGATGCTTGATGAATTCGAGCAACTGGCTCGAGAGGTAAGTTACCATGCTCCCCGTATTCCGGTGGTCTCGAATCTTACCGGCGAGCTCCTGGAGCAGACGGCGCCCGACGCGGACTACTGGCGGCGCCACATCCGCCAGGCGGTGCGTTTTGCGGAAGGGATGGAGCGATTAGTGCAAGAGGAAGTCCATGCCATAATCGAAGTGGGGCCCACGCCCAGCCTTATGGGAATGGCGCGGCGATTTGTGAACAAGTCCGACCTGGCGTGGCTTCCTTCGTTGCGCAAGGGACAAGACGACTGGCGCACGTTACTCCAAAGTGTTGCCGAATTGCATGTCTTAGGCGCCAACATCGACTGGCGCGGTTTTGACGCTTCGTGGCCGCGCCGTCGCGTGTCGCTCCCCGCGTATCCGTTTCAACGCACGCGGCATTGGTTCGAAATCGAAGGACTCCAGAAACGCACCTTTGGCGGAACGTTCGGTCCGGAGCTTCACCCGTTGCTTGGCAGTGCGGTCCCTTCCGCGTTGGATGCAAAGATTTTCCAGTCACGCTTCAGTGATCGCACGCCGAAATGGCTGGCCGACCACCAGGTGCAAGGTTCCGTGGTGACGCCGGCAGCGGCGTACCTGGAAATGGCGATGGCCGCTGCGCACCAGATATTTGGCGAAGGTAATCATGTGGTGGAAAATCTCTCCATCCAGAAGGCGATGTACGTTGCGCCTGGCTCGGCGCGCCTTGTGCAAACCACCACGTCGCCCGAAATGGGCGGCGAATCGACGGTCGAGATTTTTAGCAGTCCTGCCGATGCGGAGGACGGCGAATTGCACTGGACCTTGCATGCCTGCGCTCGCATTCGCCACGCCGACGCCGCGCGGCATGACGACGGAGCACTGGCGCCGGATCCTGAACGAATCGTGGATCAAGCGATCGATGTGCGCACGCGCGACGACTATTATGCGTCGGTCAGTCAGCGTGGGCTGAACTATGGCCCCGCGTTTCAAGTCTTGGGAACGCTGTACCGCACGGCGGAAGAAGCGGTCGCCGACGTGGAAGTATCGGAAAACGTCTTCCAAGATTACGCAAACTATCTTCTGCACCCCGCACTTTTGGATGGCGCTTTTCAGACCGTGGCGGGCGCAATGCCGTTGGAATCAGACGGTTCCGATTCGCCGTACACGTATATGCCGATCTCGCTTCGCCGGTTGCGCATACGAGGCGATCTAACCGAATTGACTGAAAAATTGCGTATTTGTGTGCGTCGGACAGAACCGATCGAGAATACGCCGAGTCCCGAGCAGGCCGAAGCGGACATTTTCCTGCTAGATCCCAAAGGAAACATCTTAGTTGAAGCGCTGGGGTTGCGACTTCAACGTGTGGGCCGCGCGGCCGGGCCTGACGAACGAACCCAGGTACGCGACTGGCTTTATGAGGTTCAATGGCAAGAGCAATCCTTCAGCAGAGCGACTGCCCGTGATGCGCGGAGCGTTGGCCAAAGTGAGCCCTGGCTCATCTTTGCCGATGACAAAGGCGTTGCCGACGCGTTCGCCGAAATGCGCCGCACAGCTGGCGAGCGATGCGTTCTCGTCCGACCTGGCGACGAATTTGAAATCATCGGCGAGGATTCCTTTGCGATTAACCCATTGTCCGGCGAGCACTACCGTCGCCTACTCGAAGAAGTCGCTGCCGACGGCGCGCCGGTTCGTGCGGCAATCCATTTCTGGTGCCTCGATATCGAAGATCCCGCGCTTCGCGGGCAAGCTGCGTTCGAGGACGCACGTCGGCTGGGTTGTGGCAGCGCGTTACAACTCGTCCAACAGCTCGCGCGCGTCACCACGGCGCGACCACCGGCGTTATGGCTGGTGACTCAGGGCGCTCAACCGGTGACAAGCCACGAAGGAGCTGAATTCTGCCAATCGTCAATATGGGGATTGGGCCGTGTCGCCGCGCTGGAGCATCCGGAGCTTCACTGCCGGCTATTGGACCTGTCGCCCGACGGCGCCGACGTCGCAATGCTCGATCGCGAATTAATCTCCTCGCCGCAGGAAGATCAGATTGCGCATCGGGATCATCGCCGTTTCGTTGCGCGTCTGGCAAAAGCCCCAGCGCTCCTGCCGGACGAAAGCGAGCAAGCTCACGGTCTGACGATTCCCAAGGAAGGTGCTTGTCAGCTTCGCTTTCGTGAGGCGGGTAGTTTCGATTCGTTGTACTACAGCTCGTTTTCACGGCGGGCGCCAGACTCGAATCAAGTTGAAATTGAGGTTCGCGCCACCGGCTTGAACTTCAGCGACGTACTCAAAGCGATGGGGCTTTATCCCGGTATTACCGACAAAATTGTCCCTTTGGGAATTGAATGCGCGGGCGTCGTCACGGCGGTTGGCGAAGAAGCAGCCCGACGGTTTCAAATTGGCGACGAGGTCATGGGCGTCGCCCCGTACAGCTTCGCCACACATGCGCTCACAGCCGAATATGCCGTCGTCAAAAAGCCCAAAGAATTGGACTTTGAAGAAGCGGCCACCATTCCGATTACGTTTTTAACTGCGTACTACGCTTTGGTGCGTTTAGCTCATCTCGCGCCTGGCGAACGCGTGCTAATTCATGCTGGGGCTGGCGGTGTTGGCATCGCTGCGATTCAGATCGCGCTGCACTTGGGCGCTGAGGTATTCGCCACTGCAGGAAGCGAAGAAAAACGCGAATTCCTCCGCGCCTTGGGCGTGCCGCATGTTCATAGTTCGCGCACCACCGAATTCGCCGAGGAGATCCTCCAACTCACGCGACGTGAAGGCGTCGACATTGTCTTGAATTCGCTCCCCGGCGAGGCGATTACCAAGAGCCTTGAAACCCTGCGCGCCTACGGTCGATTCTTGGAAATCGGCAAGACCGACATTTATCAAAACCGCATGATCGGGTTGGCGCCGTTTCAGGACAACCTGTCATACTTCGCGATTGACTTAGATCGCATGTTGCGGCAGCGCCCCGACTACATCCGGGACATGTTCGCGGAAATGATGAAGTTCTTCGAGAGCGGCCATTTTCGCCCCTTGCCCCTGACGCGGTTCGCGATGGATCAAACGGTCGACGCGTTCCGTTATATGGCGCAGCGGAAGAATATCGGCAAAGTCGTCGTCTCGTTCGAGGATCGACCGCAGGCGAGCGACGAGCAACCCAATGCGCCACGGCAGGTGCGCACCGATGCAACGTACCTCATCACCGGCGGTTTAGGGGCGCTGGGATTGCAAGTCGCCCAATGGCTGGCAGCGCATGGCGCTCGCCATTTAGCATTACTCGGCCGGCGTGCGCCGACAGGGGCGGCCGTTCAAACGATCGGGGCGCTCGAAGCAGAAGGTGTTCGCGTCGCGGCAATTCAAGGCGACGTCGCCGACGCCGGTTCGCTAAAGAAAGCACTCGCTCAGATCCCTCGCGAATTTCCGCCGCTCCATGGTGTCATACACGCTGCGGGCGTGTTGGACGATGGCGTGCTCTACGACATGGACCTCGCGCGGTTGGACCGCGCTATAACCCCAAAACTGCAAGGCGCCTGGAACCTGCACACGGCTACGTTAGACGCGCCGCTGGATTTCTTCGTGTTGTTTTCATCGATTGCTTGCTTACTCGGTTCCCCGGGACAAGGCAATTACGCCGCCGGAAACGCCGCGATTGATGGTCTGGCTCGCTATCGCCGCAAACTCGGATTACCGGCCCTGGCCATTAACTGGGGCCCTTGGGCAGACTCGGGTATGGCGGCCGAAGCCGGACGTGATGCGCAGCTCACCGGCCGCGGCATGGACCTTATTCCCGTAGATCGCGGCTTGTCGATTCTTGGCCGACTGTTGCAATCGGAGGAGCCGCAGGCGGCGGTTATGTCGGTGCGGTGGGGCGACTTGTTACGACAAAGCGGCGGCGACATTCCGCCAATCTTGCGCGAGGTAGCGCCGCAAGCCGAAGAAGGCGCCTCGTCGGAAGCCGCCGATGCACGCGTCGACCACGAGCTACGCTCCCGCCTCCTGTCGGCTTCGCTCGAAGAGCGCCAGGCGATCCTGCGCGATTACTTCACCAAGGAACTCGCCAAAATCATGGGGCTTGAACCTGCGAGCCTAAACGTTGAGCAGCCGCTCAATACGCTCGGGCTCGATTCACTGATGGCGATCGAGTTAAAGAATAACATCGAAACGCGCCTCAAAGTGGTTATTCCCATGGCGCGGTTCATGGAAGGCCCAAGCGTCGTGAAACTGGCCTCAGCTGTGGCCGAAACGTTGGTCCAAGATGCGGCTACGACGGTCAAATCGAGCGAGCCGGACGATGCAGGACTCGGCGAGCTCTCGCGCGGGCAACAGGCGTTATGGTTCATTCAGCGGCTTGCGCCCGAAGGCACAGCGTACAACATGGTCGACGCCGTTCGCGTGCGCGGCCCCTTGAATTTAGAGGCGCTGGAGCATGCCGTGCAGTCGTTGGCTCAAAGGCATGAGGTGTTCCGCACCACTTTCCCGGACGAACACGGCATCGCCCGGGCTGTAGTGCATGATGTTTGGACCGGCAAGGTGCGCGTCGAAAACGCCACCACTTGGGGCGAAGATAAACTCCATGCGGCAATTAACGACGAACTTCAACGCCCCTTCGACCTGGCCAAGGGTCCGGTATGGCGTGTCGCGTTGTTTCAAGCCGGTGTGGACGATTGGTTCATGACCTTTGCTGTGCATCATATTATTTCGGACTTCTGGTCCTTGGTGATGTGCACGAGCGAATTCCAACAATTTTACGAGGCGTACGCGCAAGGCAAATCGCTCGAACTACCGCCGCCAAAGCTTCAGTATTCGGACTTTACCCGTTGGCAAACAAAAATGCTTGCCGGTCCGGAGGGCGCGACGCATTGGAACTATTGGCGACAGGAATTGGCGGGCGAGTTGCCCGTGCTCAATATGCCTACCGACCGGCCGCGCCCGCCGGTTCAAACGTATAACGGCTCCCTTGCGTTCCATCGGTTGAAGCCCTCGCTTACGGCGCGTCTGAAAGCTCTTGCCGACGCCAACGGAGCTACACTCAACATGGTGTTGCTGGCCGGCTGGCAAGCGTTACTCCACCGTTACAGCGGCCAGACCGATATTTTGATCGGAGCTCCGACGTCAGGACGGACGCGCGCCGAGTTCGCCGATGTCGCGGGTTACTTTGTTAATCCCGTGGTCATTCGCGGAAATCTTTCCGACGATCCGCGTTTCGTCGATTTCGTAGGACAAATGCGGGGAAAAATGCTTGGCGCGCTCGATCATCAGGATTATCCGTTCCCGATGCTCGTGCAAAAACTGCACGTTGAGCGCGACCCTAGTCGTTCGCCGTTAGTGCAGGTCATGTTCGTGATGCAAAAAGCTCAGATCATGCACGAGCAAGGCCTGACCCCATTCTTGATGGGGCAATCCGGCGCGACGATGCATCTGGCCGGACTAGCTTTTGAGTCGATGACGCTCGACCAATGGGCTGCGCAGTTCGATTTGTCGCTCGCAGCCTCCGAGGCGGAAGGCGGCGTATCGTTGGGTTTGCAGTACAACACCGACTTGTTCGACGCGGAAACAATTCGCGAGATGTTAGAGCATCTTGAGACGCTCCTCGACGGCGCGGCAAACGATCCTAGCGCGCGTGTTTCGAAGCTGCCCATGCTGACCGCGGCCGAAGAACGCAAGTTATTGGTCGAATGGAATTCGACCGCTCAAGCTAATCCGACCGATATCCGCGTTCATGAAGCATTTGAGCAACAGACAACCCAAACGCCACAGGCCGTGGCGCTGGTGTGCGGAGACCAAACGTTAACGTACCGCGAATTGAACGAGCGAGCGAATCGGCTAGCGCATTTTCTCAGAAGAAAGGGCGTTGGCCCTGATGCACGTGTCGGCGTGTGCTTTGACCGGTCGGTAGACCTTGTTGTTTCGATATATGCCGTGCTCAAGGCCGGAGGCGCCTACGTTCCGCTTGACCCCGCGTATCCGTTGTCGCGCTTGTCGGACATCGCAACCAGTTCCGGCATGCATGTGGTGTTAACGCATACGACCCACCGCCCGCATTTGGGCGACTGCTGCGAACACATTGTGTGTTTGGATGATGCGAACGTGTCGCTGGCGGAATATTCGCCGAAGAATCCGACGCCCGTTGGCGGCCCCGAAAACCTGATCTATGTGATCTTTACATCCGGCTCAACGGGTAAACCAAAAGGTGCGGCCGTGTACCATCGCGGCTTTTCGAATCTCATGCATTGGTATCTGCGTGAGTTGGAAATCTCCGACCGAGATCGGTCGTTGCTGATCACGTCGCATGGTTTTGACCTGACGCAAAAGAACTTTTACGCCGCCTTGATGGTTGGGGGCCAACTTCACCTTTCCACAGGTCAAGTTTACGATCCCTCACATTTACTTGCCGAGATTGCTGCGGCCGGCGCCACGTTGCTGAACTGCACGCCTAGTCATATTTATTCGCTGGTGAGCGAAGCCGGCGAACAAGGGCTGACAGCGCTCGACGGCCTAAGAAATTTGGTGCTAGGCGGCGAGCCGATCGATGTGGCGAAACTTTCACGCTGGACGTCGCGCAAATCTTGCAAGACGCATATTATCAATAGCTACGGCCCGACGGAATGTACCGATGTGGTTGGCTTCCACCGTTTGGGTCATGCCGCGCTGTATCGACATCGCGCCGTACCGTTAGGACGGCCGATCGACAATACGGAATTCTATATTCTAAACGATCACTTGACTCCGGTCCCCATCGGTGCGATTGGCGAATTGTGCCTGGGTGGCGTGTGCGTGGGAGCCGGCTATATCAATGATCCCGCTCTGACGCAGGAGAAGTTCGTCGCGCATCCGTTTGCTAACAACCCGCAGGCGCGGCTGTACCGCACCGGCGACGTGTGCCGCTATTTACCGGACGGTAATGTAGAATTCGTTGGCCGAAAGGATCATCAAGTCAAAGTCCGCGGCTTCCGAATCGAGTTGGGCGAAATCGAAGCTCGCTTGATGTCACTCGAAAACGTGCATGAGGCGGTTGTCTTGGCTCGTCAAGACTCACCTGATGCAAAACGCTTGGTTGCGTATGTAGTTCCTAAGCCGGGGCAAGCGATCGCCGCGCCCGATTTGGCGGGCCAACTCCGAGAGTCGCTTCCGGTGCATATGATCCCGGCGGCGTTTGTCGTGCTCGAAAAGTTCCCACTCACGCCGCATGGTAAAGTCGACCGCCGCGCGCTTCCGGCGCCTGAGTTGTCACATGCCGCAGTTGAGTACATTCCTCCACGTACCCCAATGGAAGAGGTACTCGCCGAAGTTTGGACGTCAGTGTTGCCCGTTGAACGGGTCGGCGTGCATGACAATTTCTTTGAGCTTGGCGGGGACTCAATCTTGAGTATCCAGGTTGTCTCGCGCTTGGCAGACCGAGGCTTTTCCTGCCGCCCGATTCACATGCTGCAATATCCAACGATTGCGGAATTGGCGAAGGTCATTGGTAAGAAGGACCGCGTGGCGGAACAGGGCGATGTCACCGGCGATGTGGAGCTGCTGCCCATTCAACATTGGTTTTTGAACCAGGAGTCGCCAAACCGGTCGCACTTTAATCAGTCGTTGCTGTTGGAAATTCCACAGCAATTGTCGCCAAAGCGTTTGGCGCACGCGCTCGGAGAAATTGTGGCCCACCACGACGCTTTACGGTTGCGATTCAAGTACGTCAACGGGCGATGGCGGCAAACCTGCGAAGCTTTCCAAGAGGCGCAACTAGCCGACTTGCTTCGCGCGGTCGACTTGCATGCGTTCGAGGCGGAACAGGCATCTGCCGAGATTTCTCGGTGTGCGGCTGAAGCGCAAGCGTCCCTCAATCTGGAAACGGGTCCGCTTTTGCGAACCGTGTACTTTGATTTAGGGGAAGACCGCGCCAGTCGGCTGCTCTTGGTTGTGCATCACCTGGCGGTTGACATTGTCTCGTGGCGAATTTTATTGGAAGACTTACTTATCGCATATCACCAGTTGGGTGCGGGAGTCAGGGCTTCATTGCCACCCAAGACAACCTCGTACCAAGCGTGGGCGCGACATTTGGTCTCGTTCGCCAATACCCAAGAGTTACGGGATGAGGCGTCGTTCTGGATAGAAGTCGGAGCCAATTCGGAGCCCCTGCCTGTCGATCAGACGGGTGCTAACACGTTCGCATCGATGGAGGAGAACGTAACTGACCTTGACTTTGCCACTACCGAAAGGTTGTTGAAGGAAGCGACCAAGACGCTCGGAGCCTCGATGCAAGAGTTGTTGCTCGCAGCGCTGGGGGAAACGTTTACGGCTTGGACTGGGAAAGATCGACTCTTAGTAAACCTTGAAGGTCATGGCCGCGAAGACTTATTTGAAGACGTTGATTTGTCGCGTACCGTGGGTTGGTTCGTCAACGTGTATCCGGTGATGATAAGCACTCCGTCGCCATGGACGCCCGAGGCAGGTGCTCGCGATGTAACAAGGACTTTGGCCAAGGTGCCTCGGCATGGGCTCGGTTATGGGCTGCTGCGATGGATGCGCGATGATGAAGTCGCGCAAACATTGGCCGAGAACCCTCAACCCGAGGTGATGTTCACGTATCTCGGTCAGCTCGATCAGGATCTTGGCGCCGGTATGCCGCTCCAGCGCGCCGCGGAGGTCGACGGTCCTGCCCAATGCTCCGATGCGATACGCCCCTACCTGTTTGAGATTATTGCGTTCATCCGGGATGGGCAACTCCATGTGCAATGGCTAACAAGTCGTAACCGCCACCGACGAGAGACTGTTCGACGACTGGCCGAGAGGTATGTGCAAACGCTTAAGAAGATCGCTACGTCCATATAGCTCTGCGGGGGCGCAACGAGCTTGGCGTCTAGCCGGGTGTGGTGGGTGCATGAATCACATCGCGAGCTAAGATTTGTGTGCTCCCCAACCGCCTACGGTTGTTGCAACATGCGGCAGACGGTATGCAGAAGTTGTTCGCGGGGCACAACCACCTGCGCCTCGCGTGCACGGCGACGATACTCCTCGTTATCGGTAATTTCACGCCGAAGGCGCTCGCCCAATCGAAGGTTCTTGACCGAGACCGTATTCTTTTGCAACTCGTCTTCGCCGAGGATCACGGCGATGGGAATGTCGTACGTGTTGGCGTACGAAAACTGGTCGCGCGGTTTGGGTTTGCCTTCGCCAAAATAAGGAACTGCGATGATTCCGTCGCGTCGAAGTTCTGTGGCGAGGCGCAAAACTTCGCCGGTTGGCACGGCGCCCATCGAGACAATCAGGACTTGAACAGATGTGACGGAGGTTTGAATTTTGCCGGCCAATGTCAAACCAGCAATCAAACGGTCCAGGCCAACCGATACGCCCGCAGCGGGAATTGATTGTTCCGAGAACCGGCCAATCAGTCCATCGTAGCGTCCGCCGCCCATGACGGAGCCAACTTTTGCAGCCGGCAGGATCGCTTCATATACCGGCCCGGTATAGTAGTCCAAACCGCGCGCCAAGCTAGGATCAAACACCGCGTCCTGCTGCGCGACGCCCAGTGCGTTCAAGCACCCGGCCAATTCGTCCATCTCTTGCAGAGCCTGATCCTTGGTGGTTGAATCCTGCAAGTGATTCGAAATAGCTTCGACGATGGCTTCACGCGTATCAGCGACGATGCTGATAAAGGCCAAGATTTGATCAATGACGTCGGCGGTTAAGCCGACGCCGCGAATGCGATCGCCAGAGGCATCGATGCGGCCCGCGCCCAACTCCTTTCGGACTTCTTCATGTCCAATTTTGTCGAGCTTGTCCACTACGCGCAGAACGTGCTTGTGACGCTCCAACTCTTGAATGCCGCACCCCTGTAACAACGCGTCGACGACCTTCCGGTTGTTGATCTTGATTAGATACTCTTGAGGCTGGCCCGGAGCCGATTTCGCATTATCCAGGCCGATGGCGCGCATGACCTCGCACATGGCGGAAACCATTTCGGCGTCAACCGCCACCGATGACGAGCCCGCAGCGTCGATATCGAACTGCGTGAATTGCCGGAAGCGCCCCGGAGCCGGGTCGTCGGCGCGAAAAACAGGCCCAATATGATAACGGCGGAACGGCAGCTTTAAATGCTCAGGATATTGTGCAATTAACCGCGCGAACGGCACAGTCAAATCAAACCGCATCGCAATCGGTTCGCCTTCGGGCGTTTTTAGGCGAAAGAGTTGCTTATTGGTTTCTTCACCGCCCGTGCCCACCAAGGTCGTTAAAGATTCAAGGACCGGAGTATCGAGCGGTTGAAATCCGTAACGCTCATAGACCTGCTTGATGCGTGTGATTACCCACTCGCGCGCGAACATATCTCGCGGCAGAAGGTCTTGAAACCCCCGCAGTGTTTGGGGGCGAACTTCAGCCGAGGGTGGCGCAGATTCCATTTCCAAGATACTTTCTCCCACGTTCGCCAATACATCAAACGGCAATCAAACTACAACTGAGGTATTAATGCGTAACCAAACAACTGCCGTAAATCACGTTTTATCGCTTTGCGTTGCTAATTTCCGCGAATTGCGTTCGAACTGCCGTTCAAGCGGATTTGGCTTCGCCCATCGAAGTCAACCTTTTGACGTTTCGTAATTGCCGCGTTGATCTGTTTGTTTCAACCAAGGTAACAAAAAAGGCGCCGAACGAAAGTCCGGCGCCTGAAGATGCGTTCCGCAACCAACTTACACCTGACCGGCCTCGGGCACAACGAACGGACGGCGGTATTCGCGCGTGAGCAGTTGGTTCGCTTTTTCGTTCCCGGGGAATGTTTCCGTCTTAGGATCGAACTTCAAATGAGCGCCAACGGTGATGCCCGAAGGCGTTGCGTTATTCGCCTTGAGATGCTCTATCGTGCGTTCAAAGGTTTCCTTGACGTTATCCGTCGTGTCGATGGCGGCAACTTGCTCCTGGGCTTCATTCACGGGAACCGGGGAGCCAAGCAAATAAGAGATATTTCCCATATGGCACAAGGCGCTTGAGAGGTGCCCTTCCTCAATATCCGCAAACAAATCTTCATGCTTACGGCTGCGAACGGCCTTCAGGAAATTGGCGAAGTGATCGGCCTCGCCTTTGAAATCACGAATCTTCTGCCCGTCATTGTCGAAGGCGGAACCGGAATCATAACTCGACATCACGACGTAACCGTTTTCGCATTCGAAAATGACGCCCACGCCGGCGCCTCGCAATTTGTCGGTCTTCAGTCCGCGTACTTCGAATACCAACGACTTGTCGCCATAGTCGTGGACGACAACTTGTGTATTCGCCGTTTCGCCCGCATCTTCATAGCCGAAGCGCCCGCCGTAGCTCAAAACAGCTTGGCTCAATTCATTCACGCCCAAACCCCAACGGGCGATATCCATCTGGTGGATGCCTTGGTTCCCCAGGTCGCCGTTGCCGTAAGCCCACTGCCAGTGCCAATCATAATGAAACTGCGGACGCGTGGTCGGAGCCATCGGCGCCGGGCCAAGCCACAAATCATAATTCACGGTGTTGGGAGGTTGGTACTCGCCGCGAGGACCGATGGAGCCACGCGGCTTATAGCACAGTCCCCGAGCAACGCGGCAAGCGCCAAGTTCGCCGCTTTGAACGAATTCAATGGCGTTTCGCATGCCGGGGTTGGCGCGACATTGCGTGCCCGTCTGGCAAATCTTCTTGTATTTTCGCGCGGCTTCAACAATCCGCCGTCCTTCGCTTACATTGTGGCTGACGGGCTTCTCGACATATACGTCTTTTCCGGCCTGTATCGACCAAATAGCCCCCAACGCATGCCAATGGTTTGGCGTAGCAATACTTACGATGTCGACATTCTTGCCTTCCAAAACCTTGCGTAGATCATCCACGAACTGGGGTTCGCGACCTTGACGTTTGGCGACTTCTTTCGCCCGCTTTTCGCCAACGTTTCGGTCGGCGTCACAAATAAAGGTGATCTCGGTATCCTTGCGACCAGCGAATGCGCCAATATGGGTATTGCCCCGGCCATTGACGCCTACGACTGCGACACTCAATCGCTCATTGGGGCTAGTGCTTTGTGGTTCTGAATCGTCCGCCCATAGCGGAGTGGACGAACCAACGGCGGCTGCAGCAGCCGCGGCGAACATTGAGTCCTCCAAGAATTGCCGACGTGTGCGCTTAACCATAAAAGACTTTCCTGCAAGAGCAAGGGGGCGGAGGGCGTCCCACGATGGTGGCGTGTTACATGACGGGCGCCGAGTCGAAAGAGGTATGATAGCAGAAAAAAACACTAGAAAACCACCTTTGGACGAACAGATTGTCAAAAAACCATATACGAACGAGCAAAGATACACCCAAGCGAGGGAGGAGCGGCAATGCTCAAAAACGGCATCTGTTAGCTAATGCATCCTGACGGAACAGATGGCGAAGGGCGTCACGACGCTTCGCGCCAAGCCCCAAATGCGACGATCAGAAAACCGCCGCCTATTAATCCCCAGATACCGCCAAGCACACCAAAGGCGGTTGCCGCCAAGATTACCTCTTGCGCGGATGGATCCTTGGTACCGGAGTGAACCATCCACGCAACCCCTGCCCCGGCGCTGGCCGCAACGGTTAACACAACAAACGCCGTCAGGAAAACACCCACCCCACGTTGTTGCAGACGCGTCGGCGTCGTCGTGGGTAACGTCGCCCGGGTTTGAGACGATCGACCAAGAGGTCGATCCTTTTCATCTACAGGACAATCGCCGTTAGCCCGCAAACGATTGCCCAGGGCCGTGCTTGTAATATGCCCCAATACGGACAAGATCAACAAGATCACCGCGAATGCGCCGATGGGGCCAACGAGTTTCAGCGTCGTGGTCGCAACGCAAACAAGACCAATCGCGACCATTAAAGTGGAAAGCCGAAACTGGGGGGGGCGCAACGCCGGCCGATGGTCTTGAGGCAACGTTGTCACAACGATTGTTCCGGCGAAGCCGCAGGTAATTTAACGAGCTAAACGCATGGAGCTTCGTTGATTATACCGTATCACGACCACGCGGGAAAATCGGCCTAGTCATCAGAATTGCCCGGTCGTTTGCAGTTGCCGTGGCCCACAAAGCAGCCAAACGACCGCCATCCTCACCGCCAATCCGTTCGTTACCTGATTCAAAATGACGGAGTGCGGGCCGTCGGCCACATCCGGAGTTATCTCGACTCCGCGATTAATGGGCCCTGGCGCCATGATCAAAATGTTTTCCTTAGCACGGGCCATCCTTTTCCCGTTCATCGCGTATAACAAAGCGTACTCGCGCACGGACGGAAACGGCCGCGTATACTGCCGCTCAAACTGAATGCGCAATAAATTGAGTACATCGCAACGAGGTAAGATTTCATCCAAATGATAGGCGACTTCGACGCCTAGTTCTTCCCACCGGCGAGAAACAAGCGTCGCCGGACCACACACGATGACGTGCGCGCCGAGTTTTTTCAGTCCCCAAATATTCGAGCGGGCGGTTCGACTATGGGCGATATCGCCCACGAGCGCTACGGTTTTCCCGGAGATCTCGCCTCGGTGTTCACGAATGGTCATGATATCGAGCAACCCTTGTGTGGGGTGCTCATGCGGACCGTCGCCTGCATTCACAACCGAACAGCGTAGCGCCTGCCCCAATAAGTGTGGAACTCCAGGCGTATGGTGCCGAACCACCGCCACATCCACGTTCATGGCTTCGATGGTCTTCGCCGTATCGATTAACGATTCCCCTTTAGAGACACTGCTACCCGACGCCGTAAATTCTACAGTGTCGGCGCCAAGCCGCCGTGCCGCAAGCGAAAAACTGTTGCGAGTGCGGGTGGAGTTTTCGAAAAACAAATTGGCAAGTGTTCGGCCTGCTAAGAGTGGCAACTTCGTGCGACAGCCATCGGTGGCAGCTTTGAATCGAACCGCGGTGTCCAGAATCAGGCGTAACTGTTCGGCCGACAAACGCTCCAAATCCAGCAAATGTCGTTCGGTCCAGGCATCTGGAACATAACCGAACTCAGTCGCAGGGGTCGGCATGTTGTTTCTCAATCGCGACTTCGTGCGACGACTTGCGCCATCGCAAACGGGGCCAACAATGATCACCAGCGGCAACCAACTTGGGAGAGATTCTAGCAGGGACGAACGACGCTGCAACCGTCAGGCGCGGCGCTACCCCAGGTCTTGTGGCGGCCAGCATGTGCGATTGGCGTGTTGCGCTTAGGCGGACTCCCGAAAGTGGATTTGGTGCAAGCGACGGTAAATGTCGCATCGTCCGAGCAACTCGTGGTGAGTTCCGACATCGACTACGCGTCCGGCGTCCATCACGAGAATTCGGTCCGCCAGACTGAGCGTCGATAATCGATGGGTGATCATGATTGTGGTTCGATCGCGCGCGAAGTCTTTAAGAGCCTGTTGAATTAGCTGTTCGCTTTCCAAATCGATTTGGCTGGTCGCTTCATCGAGAATCAGAATTTCGGGATCACGCAAGATTGCTCGCGCAAGCGCGATGCGCTGGCGTTGTCCACCGGAAAGTCGTCCCCCGCGTTCACCGACGATCGTTTGATAACCGTCTTCTAACTTCTCAACAATGAACCGATGCGCGTGAGCTTTTTGCGCCGCGGCAATAACTTCTTCATCACTTGCGTGCGGAGTGCCATAACGAATGTTATTGAACACGGTATCGTCAAAGAGCACGGTTTGCTGCGTAACGATTCCGATCTTGCGCCGCAATTCGCGCATGCGTCCCTGCCGCAAGTCAACATCGTCCAACCGAACGACGCCTTCCACGGGGTCATAAAAACGGCAAATCAAATTGACAAGTGTACTCTTCCCGCAGCCATTTGGACCGACAATCGCCAGTCGCTCGCCAAAGGGAATTCGCAGGGTTAATCCGCGAATTACAGGTTCATCAGCCCGGTAGTGAAAGGAAACATTTTCGAAGACGAGTTCACGATGCGGCGTTTCGAAAGGCTGTGGCGATTCCACGTCCACGATTTCCGGAAGCCGGTCACGCACAGGAAAGATTCGATCTGCCGCAGCTGCCGCTTGTTGTAAATAGTTGATTACGTCGGAAAGTTTGCGAGCTGGGTCGCTAACTCCTACTACCAGTGCATAAAACGCCGCCATAGCGCCCAAGCTGAGAGGGCGTTCGCACATGGTGACGCCAAGAAGTTGCGTTTCTTGCGAAAGCACAAGATAACCGCCGGCCACGAGCGCAACGCAAATCACGCTAATTCCAAGCATCTCGTTGGCGGGGCGAACCAGCGCTGTATACATGGCGATACGCATTGACTTGAGGTACAGTTTCTTCGACGTTTCCCGCACTCGTCGCCGTTCGTAGCGTTCCATGGTGTACGCCTTGACCACTTGAATTCCTCCAAACGATTCAGCGAGTACGGCGAAGAGTTCTTGCATTTCCTCCATGGCGCGTCGGTTCGCGCGCTTGAGCGACTTCGAGAGTCGCCGAATCAGAAAGACCGCCACGGGAGCGAGGAACAACGTCAGCAAAAGCAGCCGCCAACAGATTAGACTGGCGCCAATCAAGCAGGCGATCATCTTCAATGGTTCACGTACGCACTTGCCCCATAAGGCACGAATTCCGTTGGAAAGGCAGTTCATGTCATGAGTAAGTCGGCTCATGAGGCCGCTCGCCCCGTCTTTCTGAAAAACCGACAACTCCATATCAAGCGCCCGTCGATACACCTGCGTGCGCAAGTCGTAAACGGTGCGTTGCGTCAAATGCTCGACCAACAATACGTTGAACGCCAGGAATGAATCTTTGAGCAACGTTAGCACAAGAACGGCCGCGACGATTACCAAAACAGTTTGAAAGGGATCATCGGGCAGCCATTGATGAATCCACGGGCGCAACCAGACGGCGCGCTCATGGGCCTGTCTCTCTGCGTCTAACCGGCTTTGTTCGAAAGCTAATCGCCGACGCAGGTCGCCAGTTTGGTTTGGAGAGGCATCAGCTAATTTCGTTTGGAGTTCGGCAATGGAGGCTTCGAGCGAAACCGTTGTCTGTCTTGTGGATTCGATTTGTCCCTCGACCCAGTCATGCAGCGACTTTCCGCGGAACACAACTTCGACAACTGGGTAGACCGCCCCGAGATTTGCTCCCCAAAGCAGGCCGACAACGACTGAGCAAAGAAAAGCGGAAAACAGCGCCAAGCGGTGCCGAAGCGAAAGGGCAATGGCGCGGGCAAAGTTGTTCATGAGCAGCCTGTCCGTGGCCGAGCGGTCATCTTAAAAGATTGTGGGGCGATGTTCTAGCAAAAGCAGGGCTTGCCGCCAAGGTCGCTCGTCGGAGCGGCGTGAATTGCTTACCGGATTTTCGCCGCCCGTTCCTGCTCGCAATGCCAAGCAAAATGCACAATACGGGCTAACGAGATGTCCTAAACTATGTCTGGATTTCATTTTATGAGTAATCCGTGTCAGAAGCGTTCATCCCGATTCTCGGTCGAATCCGTCGGCAAGTTGCAACATCAGTCAAGGAAAATTCGGCGCCAATTAAAAGGGAAGCGATCAATCTGCTCCAAATGTTCGTCGAAGATTTACAACGTCGAGGACTCTCGGACGGAAATGGTGTACGAGTCACCGCCTAAATGGGTAGAATTGATGTATCAATCGCGGTTGTCCGGACAGAGCTGAGGCAGCCTGCGCCTTTGGCGAAAGCGATCGAGTTTACTTTTAAGACGTATGAGATCAACGCGCCCGGGACGGCTTACTAGTTGGACGGATTTCCCCATCCCGTTTCGTACGGCGCTCGCGTCTCCATATCCGAGTGATTTTGACGTTCTTACGGCGTTCGAGCGGCGTACCCTCGAACGAACGAACAGTGCGGCGCCGAGCCGACGCCCTTAATTGCGCCCGGGTAAGACCGTTGTTGCGCTCCCGCAATTTCCCGTCAGGCAGACTATGGAACTCTCGTGCATCCATTGTGGTTGGCGGTTCACGGTAACGGCCGATCAGTTGGGAACCGAAGGAATATGCCCGCGTTGCGGCGAAACCATCCATTTGCCCGCCGCCGATGATCTTTCGCCAAATTCTGACGACTACACTCACGAACATGACGTAATTGTTCGCCGCAAGCGATGGTTGTCGGGCTCGGTTTCCACGTTGACGTCGTGCGTTATTCACATGGGTTTATTTCTCGCGTTGGCCGTCATCAGTTATGGCGGACGAACTGGCCCAGGCGAAGGTGAAGAGGTCCTAATCGGCTCACTTCCCTCCGAACAGTTAACACAAAATCAAGACGAGTCGTTCGACGCGGCGGAAGTGATTAAGCAGACATCGCAAGCGGAGCAGTTTGATGAACCGCTTGAAGTCGAAACGCCAATCAATCCGGAGGCCGCATCAGAAGCACTCGGCGAACTAGCGATTTCTTCGCTTTCGCCGAGCTCTGGCGACACCGGCGGCTTCGATTTAGGGGCGGTTAGCATCGGCGGCGCCTCCGGCGGCGACGGCGGCTGGGACGGAATGGTTCAAAGCCTGCGCCGCCATGGCCTTGATATTGTGATCACGTTCGATAGCACGGGGAGCATGTCCGGCGAGATCGACCAAGTGAAAGAGCAAATTACTCGCATAGGGAATACACTGGTCAAACTGATTCCCAAAGCTCGCATCAGCCTTTGCACCTATCGTGACGAAGGCGATGAATTCGTAGCGAAAGGGCTACCGCTGACCGGCGATATTGGCGAGGTACAATACTATCTAAACTCAATCGACGCAGGCGGAGGCGGCGATCATCCCGAAGCGGTTCACAGCGGCCTCCAGTGGGCCATTAACAATAACCAGTTTCGCCCGCAAGCACGCAAAGTGATTCTCATCTTCGGCGACGCTCCGCCCCACCGTGATATGTTGCCGTTCTGCCTTACTCTGGCCAACGATTTTAATCGTGAACAAAGCGGGGTCGTGAGCACAATCACGTGCCGTAGCGCGTCGCCTTTACCCGAGTTTTACGAAATCGCGAGAGCCGGCAAAGGCGAGGCGTTTCTTACACGCGACGAAAGACAACTCATGACGCAACTTATGGTGCTCGTCTTTGGCAGCCGCCACCGCGACAAAGTCATTGAGGCGTTTCGCCTCCTGGAGAACTAAACGCGGAGGGCTTCTTACTGATGCCATGCATTGCCAAAACACAACTCAACGTGCACTAACCGTCGAAGTAAAATTCACCAAGCACCGTAATGTAGAGTAGTAGTATCAACTTAACTGGTTCCTAAGGTGACGAGGAGTTTAGACGGCACAGCGCTACTTGCGCTGGAAGTTGATATGAACATCCTCGAATTCGCAGTGCACATCGTTCACAATGCGTGGTTAGGCAATGCAAACAGGGGCGTCTTCTGGTTCGACGCAGTTGTTGCGTGATCACACCCGGGCAGGACGTTGTCTTCTCGTGCTCGGCGTGTTGACAACAGCCGTATGCAATGGCGTGTTGTTTACTTGCGCCGAACATTACCCTAATATTTTCGCGGCCGCGTTGCTTGGAGTGGCGTTAGGACAGATTTCGGTCCTTGCTGTTTGGACAGCCCTTGGTTGGATGGACTGGTTTGTCCGGTTTCTCGCTTTACTTGGTGTTTGTCTCGTGCTTGCGACGGTCGTATCACCGAAGGTCAGTCCTTCGAACGCCGAACTCCTAGCGATCTTCTTAATAACTGCGATTCTTGAGTCGGTACCGCTTCTCATCATGCGAACTTGTTTTGGCCTTCGCTTAGAAAACATTCAGGTAAGTCGGTCTGCTCCTCTCACCAAGCGACGGCAGTTTTCGGTCTTAGACCTTTTCAAGGTGACGACGGTGGCATGCGCGGTTGCGGGGATACTCCAAGCCAGCAATTTCCCGTGGACTGAAATGTATGTTGTATTGTTCTATTGCCTTGCGTTTTGCGTCGTTGCGTGGCTTGCGGTTGCAATGTTGCACATTCGTCGTGGCGTATGGCTGGCGTGGTTAGTTTTCCTTAGTGTCGCGTCCGGCATGGGCAGTCTAGCCGGCGCCTTTGAAGGTTTCGCTGGAACTGCAGCATTCGTTACTTTTTGCGAGGGTTTTTACCTCACATTCGTAGCTACTCTGGTTCGCATCGCAGGTTTTCGTTTCGCGATAGGCGCAATGCCCTTCGAGCATTTACACCTCCATCGCCAGGCTGCGAAGCAATAACTGAAACACCCCGATACGTATTGTAAGGGGAGAACTTGCTGCAATTCGCACCCCCCGTCCAGTGTTCGGTGTCAAATAACTGAACTAAATTCTTAAGGAGTAATGTCGGCTATACTGCCGAGTGGTTCTATCCATATCCTATGTTTTTAAACAGGGGTAGCGCGTCAATCCATGGTAAGGCGTCGCAGCCCGATGAAGGTGGATATCGTTATGGCCCGTTGGCCGCGCCGCGTCTGGACAACGATCTTTACGTACGCCGCAATTTTCATCCTGTTTCCACTATTGTGCTTGCTTGCATATGTCTGGGTAAACGGTGGGTTTTAGCTTGACGAATCCTAGCCATTAGGAAAGGTGCAGCGAAACTTTCCGCCTGGTGCTTTCGTTATTCCCGATTTCTGCTTGCGCCCGTACTCAGGTTGATCACTCCAAACCTACAAAACGCCGTGCCGCTCTCGCAAGTCTCATCGCAACCGCACTTGAATGTCCGACACACGCTGGAAATGCGTGTTGCACATTACGGTCATTCGTATTTGTTGCGCTATTGGGACGAACTTAACGACATCCAGCGGCGGCGCTTGGTGGAACAAATTGACTCGATCGACTTCTCATTGCTAGCGCGTTTATCGGCCGAAACTACAACCGAAAGGCGCGTCGATGCGTTGGCTCATCGTGCTGAGCCGCCGCCAGCTTTGCGATTGGTGGATTTCCATCGCGCAGCGACGGCGCCCGCAGCGCGAAAGGCGGGCGAAGCAGCGCTACGCGCTGGTAAGGTCGGTATGATCCTCGTCGCAGGCGGACAAGGAACACGACTCGGTCGCGAGGAGCCCAAGGGCATGTTGCCCTTGGGGCCCGTATCACAGCGATCGTTATTCCAGATCTTGATTGAACGCATGTTGGCCGTGGGACGGCGGCACCAAGCTCGAATTCCTCTTTATTTAATGACGAGTCCCAGTACGCATAGTGCTACCGAGAGGTTTTTGAACGAGCATGCGCGGTTTGGGCTTCCAGAAGACGATTTGCACATCTTCTGTCAAGGCGTGACGCCAGCCATTTGCGCCACCACAGGGCAAATACTGATGTCGGACCGCGACTCGGTGTGCTTGGCGCCGAACGGTCACGGGGGAATGCTTGAAGCGCTAAAGTCGAGTGGTGGACTCGATGATGCGTGTCATCGTGGCCTTGAGCAATTTTTCTATTGCCAGGTTGATAATCCCCTTGCCCCGTGTTGCGATCCGGAACTTTTGGGGCATCACCTCATGCAACGCTCCGAAATGACTACGCTCGCCGTTGCAAAAACAGGACCGCTGGAACGGGTTGGCAACATCGTTTCGATTGACGGTCGGGTGTACATTCTCGAATACAGTGAATTGCCGGAGGACGTTGGCGCCCAAGTGAATTCCAACGGATCGCTAAAGTTTTGGGCGGGCAACACGGCGATCCACGTCTTCGATGTCGCGTTCTTGCGTCGAATGGCCGATACGCCCGGCGCTTTGCCTTATCACCGAGCGAAAAAAGTGACGGCACACCTCGCTGCAGACGGGCAATGGATAACTCCGACGGCTCTCAATGCCCTAAAGTTTGAGCGATTCATCTTTGACTTGTTGCCCCTTGCACAGAACGCTATCGTCGTTGAAGCCGCCAAGCGCGAAGTGTTTGCGCCAGTGAAGAACGCTTCTGGTGAAGCGTCGGATACTCCCGAATGCGCCCAAGCCGCGATGTTGAGTCTGTATCAACGCTGGCTCAAGGCGGTCGGCGCACAAGTCGCCGATGATGTGCCGGTCGAGATCGGGCCGGGCTTTGCGCTTGACGCCGAAGAATTGGCCTCTAAACTCATTCCGGGATGGACAACCGCCAAACCGACGTATTTGTCTTGAGATCGACGAAGCGGTGTGGCAGTCTACGTTCGTAATGCTCCTTTTCTTTTCTGCCGGAGCCGCTGAAATGCGTTGGTTTCTATACATCACCGTCTTCGCCTCCATTTTGTTGGCCGATCACACAAACGGCGCGAATCGTAATGTCGTTTTGTTTGTGACGGACGACCATAGCCCCGACGCCGGTTGCTATGGCAACCCGGTAATTCAAACTCCGAACTTAGATGCTCTTTGCCGCGCGGGTGTGCGTTTCGACCGCGCTTATTGCACGACGGCAAGTTGCAGTGCTAGTCGCTCCGTGATCTTGTCCGGCTTGCACAACCATGCGAACGGGCATTACGGGCACGAACACTCATATCATCATTTTCGCGCTTACGACTCGATCGAGTCTCTGCCGGTTCGCCTATCGAAAGCGGGCTACCGTACAGGTCGTATTGGCAAACTGCACGTTGGCCCTGAAGAGGTTTTTCATTTCGAAACGGCGCTACCTGGGAACGCCAGAAGCCCCGTTGAAATGGCCGATAATTGCCGATCGTTCCTAAAATCAAGCGATAAGCGCCCGTTCTTTCTATATTTTTGCACCGCCGACCCACACCGCGGGGCAGGCCATGTGCCCGACGCGCTCCACAATCCCAATTCATTTGGCAACCGACCTGCGGGCTACCCTGGCGTCACCGAAGTGAAGTACAAACCTGAGGAAGTCATCGTTCCGCCGTTTCTTCCTGATACCCCCGTGTGTCGTGAGGAATTGGCGCAGTATTACCAATCGGTGTCGCGTGTCGACCAAGGGCTCGGCCGACTTGTAGAGCATCTCAAGAGCGCGGGAGTGTTTGACGACACGCTCATCATTTTTACCTCTGACCATGGCATTGCCTTCCCCGGAGGAAAAACGACGCTGTATCAACCAGGTATGACCGTTCCACTCGTCGTGCACGGTCCGCCGGTCACGAAACCTGGCAGCGTCACAAAGATCATGGCGAGCCACGTCGATCTTACGCCTACGATTCTCGACTTCGCCGGCGCACTCGAGGCCAATCACGCCTTTCATGGTCGTTCTTGGCTGCCGGTACTAAATGATGAGCAACACAAAGAGTGGAATGTCACGTTTGGCTCACACACTTTTCATGAGATCACCATGTATTACCCGATGCGCGTCGTTAGGCAGGGTCAATACAAGTTGATTTGGAACCTTGCGCATGAATTACCGTACCCGTTTGCAAGCGACCTTTGGGAAGCGCCAACCTGGCAAGAACGTTGGTCGCGCGGCATGGGCGCGTTATACGGAAAGCGGAGTGTGCGAGACTATATTCACCGTCCAGAATTCGAGCTTTACGATCTGGAGTCTGATCCTGATGAGGTCAATAATCTTGCCGATGACGTGGAGCATGCAAACCGTCTTAAGGCGCTGAAGGCGAAGTTACAGGAGTTTCAGAAGACGACCAAAGATCCTTGGGAACTGAAGTGGCGTTATGAATAACGTTGACGCCGGACAATGCCGTGTTGCGTCGAATCCGCATTTGATACGCTAAGGGATTCGCCATGGCAATCCATTAACGTTATTGCTGTCGCTTCGGATGCAACAACCCCCATCAAACGCGCCCGCACCTTTCACTCACGATCACGACGCGTTCATTCGTGTTCGCGGCGCGCGCGTGCACAACCTTAAGAATGTGGATGTCGATATTCCACGCGACCGAATGGTCGTTATCACGGGGCCAAGCGGGTCGGGCAAGAGTAGTCTGGCGATTGATACGATCTTTGCCGAGGGCGAACGACAATATGTCGAAAGTTTGTCGACTTTTGCTCGGCAATTCCTCGATCAAATGGAGCGTCCCGACGTCGACTTTATCGAGGGACTTCAGCCCACCATCTGTATCGACCAGCGTCCTGGCTCGCAAAATCCTCGGAGTACGGTCGCAACGGTTACAGAGATTTATGATTACCTCCGCGTATTGATGGCGAGGCTTGGCGAACCTCTGTGCTATCGCTGTGGGACTTCGATTCGCCAACAAAACCCCGAACAGATTCGCGACCGGCTTGTGTCGTTAACGGAGGGAACAAAACTCCTGTTACTGGCCCCAATGATTCGAGGGCGCAAAGGTAAACATCAAGACATTCTTGCCCAAATCCGCAAAGCAGGACTGGTGCGAGTTCGGATCGACGGCGAGGTCTATGATTTGGACAACGCTCCCGATCTCCGAGCCAGTCAACCGCACGACATTGAGGCCGTTGTTGATCGTATTGTCATTCGAAAGGGTGTCGAATCGCGGCTCATGGAATCGCTGCAACTTGCTGTTGAATACGGACAAGGATGCGTCATCGCCTGTCATTTCGAGCCGAGCGAGAACGCCCCTGGACGTGGTCAGTGGCGCGATGAGCTTTTTAGCACGCTTTACGCTTGCCCAACCTGCAATTTGAGTTACGAAGAGTTAGAGCCTCGCACTTTTAGCTTTAACAGCCCTTACGGAGCGTGCCCCACTTGCAGCGGATTGGGGCGATTAGAAGATTTCGACCCTGATGTGGTTATTCCAGACCGAGGGAAATCTCTGATGAATGGGGCCATTGCGCCTTGGAAAAACTCCGCAGCGACATGGCGAAAACACAAACGAACTTTCGGACGGTTTCTCGAATCTCATGGCGTCACAGACAGTTCTCCGCTAAGTGCGTTATCCGAGCAAGCGTATCACCATCTGCTTTATGGCAACGGAAACGATTTTCCGGGTGTGATGACCTTGCTCAATCAAGAGTTGGCCACGGCGACGGAGGAATCGCTACGTGATCGACTAGAAACGTATCGTGGCCAGACGGTGTGTGCCGCTTGCGGTGGTTCACGGCTTCGGCCAGAGGCGGCTAGTGTTCGGCTTGCCGGCAAAGCGATCCACGAGATTACCGGTATGGCGGTGTCGCGAGCTGTCGAGTTCTTCCATTCATTGCGATTCGCGTCCCACGAGAAGCCAATTGGTCAACCGTTGGTCGCCGAGATTTCTCGGCGTTTGACGTTCCTTCATCGAGTAGGACTACCTTACCTTGCCCTCGACCGCGCAGCAGACACGCTGAGCGGAGGCGAGCATCAACGCGTTCGATTGGCGACCGCGATCGGATCGGGGCTGGTAGGCGTATGCTATGTACTCGACGAACCCTCCATTGGTTTACATCCGCGCGATAACCAGCAATTGATTGACTCCTTACGAGATCTCCAACAACAAGGGAACACGGTCATTGTTGTTGAGCACGATGAGGCCATAATGCGTCAAGCCGACGTTGTGATCGACGTTGGCCCCGAGGCCGGCGCCGGCGGTGGTCGTATCATCGCAGCAGGTACGCCAGAGGAAATACAGCGATGCGAAGCATCGAGCACGGGAGGTTACCTCAGCGGCCGGCTGCGGATCGCAACGCCCAAGTCCCGCAGGGCGATCTCGCGAACGCGGTCGCTGATACTGGAAGGCGTCTCGACTCATAATCTTCGAGACGTCCGCGCGGTGTTCCCGCTCGAGGCGCTAGTATGTATCACGGGGGTTAGCGGATCGGGGAAAAGTTCGCTCGTCAGCGGCACGTTAGCGCCTGCCATAATTCGGCGGTTGGGAGGCGCTGCGCCAAAACCGGGGCCTTATAAGAGCCTCCGCAATTTGAATCATTTGGAGCGCGCCGTGGTCATCGATCAATCGCCCATTGGCCGTACACCGCGCAGCAACGCGGCGACGTTCACTGGGGTGTTCGATGAAATCCGCAAAGTTTTTTCAACAACGCGCGAAGCGCGTAGCCGCGGATACCGCGCCAATCGCTTCAGTTTCAACGTCAAGGGAGGTCGTTGCGAAGCGTGTCAGGGACAAGGCCTGCAAAAGATCGAGATGAATTTTTTGCCCGATCTCTACGTGATTTGTGAAGTGTGTCAGGGCGCACGGTTCAATCGACAAACTCTCCAAATTAGGTATCGCGGCAAATCAATTGCCGACGTTCTTAACCTCTCCGTTCGGGACGCGGTCGAGTTCTTTGGCAATTTTGCGCAAGTTCAGGAAGTTCTCAAAAATCTTCATGATGTGGGGCTTGGCTATCTTCCGTTGGGGCAGCCCTCGACGACACTTTCAGGCGGCGAGGCGCAGCGGATCAAACTGGCAACCGGATTATCTCGTAGCGATGGAAGTAAAACGCTTTATATACTTGATGAACCCACCACAGGCTTGCACTTCGAGGACGTTCGAAGGCTGTTGACCGTGCTACATCGCTTGGTCGACCGCGGCAACTCTGTATTGGTTATCGAGCATAACCTGGACGTAATCCGAGTCGCCGATTGGGTCATCGACCTAGGGCCCGAAGGCGGCGACGGTGGCGGCCAAATTGTCGCTGAAGGAACTCCTGAAGATATCGCAGCGATTCCATCGAGCCATACAGGTCGCTTCTTGCGAGAGGCACTAAACATTGCCTAAGGCGATCTATTGGTGACGAAGTTGGCTTAATTTGATTGCTTGTTTTTGAACGACCTCGCCTTCCAGACCGTGGATCGCCAATTCGACGACAGGGTCGGTTTGCCGCCAGTCAATTGTAATGGCGCCGAAATTGACTTGAAGATAATTATCTCCTAACCGATAGGCGTTCGGTTCGTTGTCATTTCCCCCGCCGCTTGGTTGATTCAAGCTCGACGAGGTCAAGTCGTAGAGTGGATAACCGCCTCGGTTTTCAGATGAACTATTTTCAATGCAAGAGATTTCTGCGAGGTGCCGGTCGCCGCTGACAAAGATTACGCCGTTCGCCTCGTTCTTACGAATTAGTTCAAACAGTCGGTTTCGCTCATGGGGCATATTACCCCATTTCTCCCAGTGATGCTCATCCGCAACAACTTGGATACTGGAGGCCACAATACGCAGTTCGGCCGGCACTCGAAGTTGCTCTTCCAGCCAATTCCATTGAGAGTCGCCTAATATTGTTGTGTGCGGGTCTTCATTCGGCTGATATGGCCCAAGTTTGCGGTCGGCCTCTGGACGTTTCACAAGCGGCGATCGGAAGTAGCGAGTATCCAACAAGATGATTTGCACGCGTTGGCCTGGCGGACCGAAGACCTGTGCGTCATAAATGCCAGGACGTGCACGACGAGGCGAGTCTTTCGGCGTGTCAAAAAAATCATTAAACACCTCCTGCGATTCCGCCTTTCTTGCATAATCGGCCCCGCCATCGTTAACTCCGTAATCGTGGTCATCCCACGTTGCGAGAATAGGGCAAACTGCCCGGAGTTTCTGAAAACCCGGTTGGCTTCCAAGTTCTCTATACTTCGCCCGTAGAATCGCCATGTCATCCGTGTCACCGTAGATATTGTCTCCCAGGAAGAGAAACAAGTCAGGGCTCGATTGGACAATAGCGTCCCAAATCGGTTGAGGACGGTTTTGCTTTGCACACGAGCCCAGAGCTATGCGACTGATTGTCTTGTCGCTTCCTTCAACTCCTCCAGAACCATTGAATAACGTCCAGATACAGCAAAGGAAAACCGCATTGATTCGCACGCTTATCAACTCCTATATCTCAGTGGACGAAGCACGGCGCATCGCTGTTTTGCTTGAATCTTTGCCGCAATGTAAACGCCTGCAATGTAAATGAAAATTCGCGCGTTGTCATGGCAGTTCATTGCATGCGCGCGTTCAATTGGACTTTCCCTTGCCTTCGCGCCCCTTCTATAATTGCCGGTTCAAGGTTATCGAACGACGGGTAACACGGAGGTTCCAACAATTATGATCGATTCACGTTGTGTGGCGAAAATAGCTCTAGCCGGATGGTTTTGGTTCATTGCAACTCCTGTGATCTGGTCGCAGGAGTCGAAAGCGGCTCCCGAGACGACGCATGCAAACGACGGAGACCCACAACCTTCCAGTTGGTTGGAAGAGATTACTGAAGTCCGCCGGCAACTTGGCGCGGGACTGCTCAAAGGGTCACTCCTTGACGATCCAAATTCACCCAACGAGGCTGCTCAGAACCAAGAGTTTCTCCGAGAATTAAGGAGAATCGCCGCCCAGGCTCCAAAGATTGCGCCTAACAATCAAATTCCGGGCATTCCAAGCGCCACAACTGCTGACATGGACGTGTCTGACGTCGCGTTGATCGACGCTCTTCGCCATACGGCTCGCTTATTGGAGGAAAAAGCCAATCGCTTAGAAGATAGTCAGTCGTTCGGGTCGGCGGATGAGTATCGCAAACTCGCAACTCGCCTGCGACGCCAGTCCCATAAACTTTCTCAATAACACTTGTCGCGTCCTGACACGTAAAGCTACGTCGATAAATCCAAGTCGCTATTGTCGCCTTGTTTGAATACACAGTAACGTAATTGCGAAGCGAAATAGCCGTTCGTGATTCTCGTACAGCATTGGAGGCGCTTGCGGCAAATCCAGCGTCTGGTTCAGGAGGCACCGGAGGACGAGGTAGTGCTGTATGTGGACGAGGTGGACATCCACCTCAACCCTGAGATCGGCCCGGACTGGATACTTCCGGGCCTGCAGAAGGAGATGCTCACGCCAGGCCAGAACGAGAAGCAGTACTTGGCGGGAGCGCTCAACGCCCGCACCGGATCGCTCCGCAGGTGATCGTGGTCGTTGAGGTCTTCATAGCCTAACGCCAGGCCGTACACCCGCTGGGCCACCAGCTCCTCGACCATGTGCTCGATGCGCTTCGGATCGCACTGATCGCTGAAACCGGCGGTGAAACGCGCCATCAGCCCCAGCTTCGCTTCCAGCTTCCGCAGCCAGAGTCCGCCGCCGTCGGAGGTGATTTTCCCGCCATCAAAGCGGCCCGCCAGCTCTCGGCTTCCCACCCCGTGAAACGCAATCGCCCGTCGAGTACACTCTATTTTCATCAAGCCGTTCCTGGTTGCTGGCGAAAGATGTTGTTGACACTCACCTTATGCCACAACCAGCGGCCTGTTTCTATTGGGTTGGTGAGAAATGCGGGCTAGCTGCAAAGCGATCTTGCTCGCAGCGCAAAAAGCATTGAGCGCAATCGTAACTTACCGAGATTCTTCGCCGTCGGTTCTTTCGACAAGGAGTTTCTCGGCAGCGTCACGAGCCATTGCGATGTCGCTGCCCGAAGCTCGCACGGTAACAACACCTGACTCAACACGGTTGGCGATTAATTCGCCTTCCGCCCCCAACGATAGACCGGATTCGCTCAGGTATCGGAGAAAATCGGGCGATTGATCAAACACGCGCACGAGTCGAAAGGCTTGACCAACCTCCCATTCTGAAAGGCGTTTTCCTCGCGTTTTGATCATCGTGCCATCCGCCTTTGGAATCGGATCGCCATGGGGATCAGCCTCAGGAAAGCTGAGAAAGGCGTCGATTCGATCGACGAGTCGATCGCTAACCGCGTGCTCCATATGCTCAGCTTCTTCGTGAACCTCGTCCCAGGAAAGGTCGAGCGTTCGTGCCAGAAAAAGCTCTAAGAGCCGATGTCGGCGGAGGACGCGTAGCGCGAGGGCTTTCCCCGACTCCGTGAGGCTTACTCCTTCGTACGGCGTGTAGCTGGCAAGTCCGGCTTCCGCAAGTGTTTTGAGCATGCTGGTAACGGTGCCGGGCGCAACGCCCATTGACTCGGCGATCTGACCTGTCGCCGCAGGACGCTCATTCTGGCGAGCGCCGATCTGATAGATCGTCTTTACGTAATTCTCAATGGTAAGGCTCGGCAACGTGGAATGCTCCTTCCTGAAAGTCTCGCTTTAGCGGCGCCGTCGGGCAGCCCATTGCATTCTATCGCAACTTTCGACAAGATGTCGCCTGCTAGGAGTTACGCGTAGTCATGAGGAGCCGTTCTGTTGAACCTCAACGAAAATGCAGCTCGCCTTTGTAACGATTTGGTGCGAACCGCAGACCTAAACCAGATCATGGTATCGAATGCTGCGTGCGGAACTCGTCTGATTGATTGTGGAGCGGAGTGCCGCGGTGGACTGGCGGCAGGGCGCGCCCTTGCCGAGATCTGTATGGGCGGTCTGGGGGAAGTTCGATATGTTCCTAGTGCTCGCGAGTTATGGTCAGGGCCGAGCGTCGCCGTTATGACCGACCATCCTCGACTCGCTTGCATGGCGTCGCAATATGCGGGGTGGAAAATCGACATTGACGGCTATTTCGCGATGGCGTCAGGCCCGATGCGCGCGTTAGCACGAACGGAGAAGTTATTCGACGGATTTGCGCCACAGGAATTTGCAGGCAACGCCGTGGGAGTTCTAGAAACATCGAAACGGCCAACGGAGGCCGTGTGTACGTATCTGGCAGCTGCTTGCGGGGTTTCTCCGCACGAACTAACCCTGTTGTTCGCACCTACGGCGAGCATAGCCGGCACAGTGCAAGTCGTAGCGCGCAGTGTGGAAACAGCCTTGCATAAACTTGGCGAACTTGGTTTTGATCTTGCCGCAATCCACAGTGCGTGGGGCGCCGCGCCTTTGCCTCCGGTTGCAAAAAACGATCTCCAGGGCATCGGTCGTACCAATGACGCAGTACTTTATGGGGGAGAAGTAACGTTGTGGGTTCGTACCGAGGAGCGATTGATTCATGAACTGGGGCCGCAAGTTCCCAGCGCCGCGTCCCCTGATTATGGCGATCCCTTTGAGTCGATTTTTGCGAGATACGAGTACGATTTCTATCGGATCGATCCGCACCTATTCAGTCCCGCGGCAATTACATTTTGTAATCTTGCGACCGGCGGCACGCATCGGTACGGGGAGTTGCGGCCCGACGTGCTTCAACGATCCTTCGCGCCCGCGTGACAGGCCATGAGGTTCGCCGTTTTAACGTCGCCAGATAGTTGGTATTTCCGTGACTTGCGGCGCGCTGCAGCCCAACGGTATAAGCTCACCGCGATCTCATTTGGCCACCTGACGTCAACGCTGAATGTCGAGTCGGCATTTCATGCGCGATCTCGAAACGAGACTTTAGAACAATTTGACGCCGTCCTGGTGCGCACCATGCCGCCGGGCTCGCTCGAACAAGTTGTCTTTCGCATGGATGTCTTGGGCGAGCTTGAGCGGCGCGGGCATGTCGTGCTTAATCCTCCCAAGGGTTTAGAAATCGCCGTCGATAAGTATCTCGCTTCCGCTCGTTTGCAGGCGGCAGGCCTACCTACGCCGCGAACATGGATCTGTCAGACCTTCGACGACGCGATGTCGGGATTCGCGGCGCTGGGCGGCGACGTTGTCGTAAAGCCGCTGTTCGGCGGCGAGGGGCGCGGCATTACGCGACTGAATGATGAGGCGTTGGCGTTACGTGCTTTCAAAATGCTGGCGCAGCTCCAGGCTGTGCTCTATCTGCAAGAGTTCATTCCCCACGAAGGTTTTGACCTGCGCTTAATGGTGCTAGGCGACCGCGTACTCGGAATTCGACGCCGCAATAGCAACGACTGGCGTACGAATTTGAGCCGTGGAGCAGTTGCAGAACCTTGGATTCACGACGAGGAGTTGGCCAACCTTGCTCGACGATCCGCCGCCGCCGTGGGAACGCCCTGGGCTGGTGTCGACTTGCTTCCCTCGAAGCAAGGCGACACTTATGTCCTCGAGGTGAACGCCGTGCCGGGTTGGAGAGGGTTGGCGGCCGCACTCGATGTCGATGTTGCAGCACTAGCGCTTGACTTTCTCGGGTCGCTTGTCGCCCGAATGTGATGGCGGTAGAGTTGAGACTGGACAATTCCTAAGCGTTTTGGTGGCGGCGTGTGAATGCCGCGCAAGAAGCAAAAAATCACGTGACTTCGTCGTTTGCATCACCTCGCTCCGCGAATGTCGGGGCTCGACTAACCGCAATTACTCACGAGATGGCTGATGCGATCGCGGTTGTCACTCCTGGGAACCGGCGCCGCGACCTTCGAAAATATACGACGTGGACGTTTCGTGACCTCGACCGAGACAGTACGACGTTGGCCGCAGGTTTGCATGCTTTAGGCGTTCCCCGCGGCTCTCGCATGGTTCTTTTGGTGCGGCCAAGTTTCGACTTCATTTCGCTGACCTTTGCGCTCTTCAAGGCCGGCATGGTGACCGTGTTGATTGATCCGGGCATGGGTCGCAAGAACTTAATACGCTGTCTCCAGGATGTTGAGCCGGATGGTTTCATTGCCATACCGTTAGGCCAAGCAATTCGGTCGCTGTTGCGTCATCGTTTTCCCCATGCACGATGGAATGTAACCGTCGGACGCCGATGGTTCTGGGGCGGGCCAACCATTCGCGACTTGCGCCAGGCCAACCCTGACCAGTTCGTTGCACCAGCAGTTTCTGAAGAGGATCCTGCGGCGATCATCTTTACTACGGGCAGCACTGGGCCGCCAAAAGGCGTGCTTTATCGACATGGCAACTTCAGCAGCCAGGTGGACGAGTTGCGTGATTTCTATGATGTGAAGCCCGGTGAAGTCGATTTGCCGTGTTTTCCACTTTTTGCGCTGTTTAATTGCGCCATGGGGGTAACGACCGTCGTTCCTGACATGGATCCGACGCGGCCAGCGAAAGCGAATCCTCAAAACATCATTAACGCAATTTGTGACTGGAAGGTCACACAAGCGTTCGGTTCCCCCGCGGTCTGGAACGTTGTGGGGCGGTATTGCGAGTCCCGCGGCGTGCGTCTTCCGACACTGCGACGCGTACTTTCGGCTGGCGCCCCGGTCCCGCCCCACGTGTTGCGCCGGATGAAGGATGCCATCGCGCCTGATGGGGACGTACACACGCCCTATGGAGCAACGGAATCGCTCCCTGTGGCGTCGATTGCAGCAAGCGAGGTACTAAGCGAAACAGCGGAGAGGACGACGCACGGCGCCGGCACTTGTGTAGGACCACGGTTTCCTGGAATTCGTTGGAAGATCATTCGCATTTGCGATGAACCCATTCGAACGATGGACCAAGTTGTGGAGGTTCGGCAAGGTGAAATTGGGGAAATCATTGTGAGTGGGCCCGTCGTGACGAGCGAGTACGTTACCCGCAGAGAAGCGAATCTCGAACATAAGATTCAAGACGGCGACACGGTATGGCATCGGATTGGCGACGTGGGTTATCTGGATGAGCAAGACCGCTTCTGGTTTTGTGGACGCAAAGCCCATCGCGTGCAAACGGCCGAAGGTGACATGTTCACTGAGCCCTGCGAAGCAATTTTCAATCAACATCCCCGGGTATATCGAACGGCGCTGGTGGGCATCGGACCGCGTGGCGATCAAGAACCCGTTTTGGTTGTTGAAACGTGGCCGGAACACCGATTGAAGTCGCCGCAAGACGCAGAATCGTTGCGAAGCGATCTACTTGAACTAGCTCAGAAACACCAACCCACGCGGCAAATCAGAAAAGTTCTTTTTCACCCGTCGCTACCGGTAGACATTCGTCACAACGCCAAGATTTTTCGGGAGAAGTTGGTCCCTTGGGCTGAGCAAGAGCTTCGAGTTGGGCGAGGACGTTCGTAGGTTTTCAGAACTGCAGCGTCGCAAGAGGCCGCTCTTATGTTTGGCTTTCTCAACATCAACAAACCTCAAGGCATCACCTCGCGAGACGTGGTGAACCAAATCCAACGGATTGTGCGGCCCGCAAAAGTGGGACACGCCGGCACGCTCGATCCGTTGGCGACGGGAGTGCTTGTCGTGGCCATTGGCCCGGCCACGCGACTGATTGAGTTTGTTCAACAATCGCGCAAGCACTACTACGGCGAATTTTTGCTCGGCCATACGAGCGATACGGAAGATGTTGAGGGCGAGATTTGCGTCCTTGCAGGCGCGCCACAGCCATCGCGCATGGAGATTGAAGCGGTCTTGCCGCGTTTTCTCGGGATGATTCAACAAAGGCCGCCAGTGTATTCGGCGCTCAAGGTCAAGGGGCAGCGCGCCTATGATCTAGCGCGCGAGGGCAAATCCGTTGCCTTGGCTTCAAGGCCCGTTGAAGTCCATTCGCTTCAACTCGGCGAGTATGTTTACCCGCGGATGGCGTTAGAGATCGCATGTGGTTCGGGGACGTACGTCCGGTCTCTTGGGCGAGATATTGCCATTGCGTTAGGAACAGGGGCAATCATGACCGGATTAGTGCGGACCCAGGTCGGCCCCTTCACGCTGGACAACAGCCTTACGACAGAAGCATTATCGGTTGAAAAAATTCAACAGTCGCTACATTCCCCCCTCGATGCCGTAAGGCATTTGCCGCAACTCCAGATTGGAGAACGTGACGAGGCGCGTCTCGCGCGCGGACAATCGATCGAGGTCGATTTTCATGGCCAATGCCAACACCTTGTGGCCACGGACCGTCACGGCTCGCTATGCGCGATCCTTGTGAACCGTGGCGCAACTTGGGGCCCGAAAATCAACTTCTCTCGCCCATCGTCGGAGTAATACGCACTCTACGACTTAAGGCGTGGCGAAAGGATCGGCCGCAGCGCCAAAGGGATCATCGCCCTCGGGCTCCTTCTTCGGCGCCTCACCTGGGGCGCCGCCGCCACCGCCGAACGGGTCTGCCGCTCCACCAAATGGGTCAGCTGCGCCGCCAAACGGATCGCCGCCGGCAGGAGCTTCCGGAGCGGGCTTCGCTTTGGGATCAGCCTCGCCTTCTTGTGTGACGGGAGGCGTTGTCGGCGCCTCCATGCCGGGGCCGTTGTGAATTATCGGGTACTCGTTCCCCACCTCGCGGAAACTTTGCAGCAATCCAGATCGCGTAACGAAAAACAAACGGTCGGTCTGGTAGTTCAGCACATCGATCTCTAAAAAGCCGACAGGCAAGGTCGCTACGCGACCACCCGTAGCGCGATCGAGTACGACGACTCTTCCGGTGTAATCAAGGCAATATAAACGATTCTTACTTGCCGCCAAAAACTTGCGAATGTTCAGTGTCGACCAAACCGACGAGGGACCATAACCGCCGCTTTGCCCTGACAATCGAAACATCGTGTAGTTGTCTGTGATTACAAAAACATCATCGCCAACGGCGACGGGTGAACTCCCAATCGCTTCTCCCGTTGAGAATCGCCAAATCAAGGCGCCCGTGAACTCATCCGTGCAGTACACGTCGCCGTCGCGCGAGGCCACCACCACTCGATTGGGAGCCAGCCATGCGGGACGAGCGGAAATTTCAGCCTGAGTCTCCAATCGGTACCGAACTCCAGGTTGATCGGCATTGCCGACGTACATGAACCCGCGGTCTGTGGCCCAGATAACGCTTGCTGGCGAAACGACCGGTTGCAAAACGGCGCGCCCAAACGACTGATAGATACGGTCAGGCACTTTGGGATCAAGCAAGTGATACGATTCCAACAGGCCCGGGGCCAAGGGGACGTGAACGTACGATTGCGTCAGCGCCGGACCGGCTCCCGGCGAGTGGATTAAACGTCGGGTAAACGCCAGTCGGCCGTCGGCAGCGTGGTAAACATACAGGTGAATGCCATTAATCGCGGCGACAAACTCGTCGTTCGCCGCAGCCGCAAAGCTGGGGAAATCTGAATTCCCCACCTGAATCGCCCAACGTGACGCGCCCGTCTCGCCATTGATCGCATGCAAGAGGCCATTACCGGTAGAAACATAAAGCGTGATCTCGGGCACAACCTGCGTTAACGCCTTCGCTGCGACGCCAATTTCCTGCAACTCGGCAATCCGCCGTTCGGCGGCAATCTTCGCCCCTTCATGTCCCAGGGGTTTGCCAAACGCGTCCAATTGTAGATTGGTGATCGTCGTAATGCGTTGACGTTCGTTGTCGGCAGCGACGATGTCAATGATCGTTACGCCGCGTGTAGCGCTAACATGTTGCGTCACGTGCGTGACACGCGTCACGGCGGAATCAAGTTCGACCTGCGCATGCCAGGCGCGAACGAGCCCAAATCGAGCCATGAGCGGCGGAGGAATCAAGCCGGAGTTGGCCTGCCCCAGGGCATTTCCTTCCCAGGCCGCAAACAGGAGCATTCCCAGGCAGCAAAAGAAACAACGGACCATAGCGGCTTCCAACGGATAAATCGACCTTGGCAAGACTGGAGGGACGCGCGAACAAGTTCAGCATAATCAAACAATCCGCTCGATGCATCCAAGAAATTGCAAACGCTCGATGACCAGAACCGCCTCGCCGCGAGGCGCCGTACCAGGGGTCAAGTCGCGAACAAACGGATGATTGCGGCGGAAGGGCCAGGGAACGCATTTCGCTTGGCGTCCGACAACCCCATAGACCATTTGCATTGTGGCGCCTACCATAAAACTGGTAGAAAGCCCCCCAATGCGTCCCGTGGGAGTCGGCGTCCATGGATTTGAGTAGGCTAATCGCCGAACACCAGAAAACGTTGGAACACCTTCTCGGCTACTTGAATTTCTCTTCGGGCGCCGCCGATCCGGTATTTCTTGCAGGCGTCGATAAAATTTACCGGTCCGTGGCGTTATCGGGCGACACCCCGCACGAAACCATTTGGCCGGATGTGCTGACAGTTTTGCGGGAGACCGCAAGGCAGTTTTCGGCGTCGTCCGATGCGTTTCGCGATGTAGGACAAGCCTTGGCCGTGCTTGACCTGGTTGAAAATGCGATCATTCCCGGTTATCTCGACTTTCATCGAGATCTGCTTTTCCATCAGCGATCGGGCGAACTCATTCTTCCTTTCTTTTTGGGACGTGTCTTTGAAGCGACGTTGACTCAAGGCGCACCCTGGCAAGAAGCCGAGCGGATCGTTCAAGGCGCCGTCCGCACCTTAAATGACTTTATCGGACATCGTCCCGTTGCCGTGCTCGAGAATCGGCGGCTTGAGCCTTACGCCCACGAATGGGTTCGGCCTGTACCGTTGTATGTACGCGACGCAGGTGTTTCTTTCGGTCCTTATGAGGCAGTCGTTCGACATTCCTTGCAGTTACTCAAAGAGACGGACGAGGACCTGCTCGAGGAGGCGTATTTCGATCCCGCGCTCTTGGACGAATTAGCCTTCGATCCGCGCGCCTACGATTTTGATCATCCTGTCAACAAACGTCCCAATTATCACTTTGGGCAGTGGGATCCGCATCTCATCGATAATCAGGGACGTTATCGTCGATTCGTGATTCAACAGGTAACGCTCGACGCTCTCTTAGACCGGGTGCTTCAACCGTCCGATATCCCCGAGCACGAGCGTTTACTCGAAGCGGCCGCAGTGTTGACAGGCACCATTTTGATGGCCTCCGGTATTAGCGGGCGCGGGCCGGAAACCCATGACTCGAATACCTCGCTTGGTACGCTTTTGCCGCAGATCGCCGCGAATCGCGACGCTTTTTATCAACGGTTGTTTGCGCGCATCGAAGGGGCCCATGCTGTTCGACTTCGTAAAGAAGCCGCCGAACTCCGGCAGCCATTTGGCGGCGCGAGGCAACATTTAAACACTCAGTTAGCGCGCCGACGAGCTTCGCAACTTGAGCACATTCATCTCGCAAAATTGTTCGCGCGAATGGGTTACTTTGAGGCGGCGGAGCGCGAAGCGGATGTCGCTCCAACCGCCTCGGCCCGCATGTTGTGTCGGATCGACTGCCGATTAACCGCCGGGCATCAAGCGTTGCGCAAAGGACGCCTCGAGAAAGCGGCGTTGATCTTGCCGGAGATAATTGCGGTCTTGCATCGCGCCATTGAGTGTGGCGCGATTGTCGACCCGTGGAATATTTTGGGATTCGACGCAAATTTTAGCCTCTTTCCGGCGCTGGAAAACAGCATTCATGACCACCGCGTCGATGAGCTGGTATTGCTCATGGAAGAGATCTTCGGGCTTTACTCTCGCATTTGGAGTGAAGCGGCCGCGATAGACAATGGGGCGCTATGTAAACAAATCTCGAGCCAGTTTCACGAGGTCGCGGAATGGTGGCGACAATACGCCGCCCATGAAGTAAGCAGCGTCGAGGCGGTCGACGTACTTGACATCTACCGCGCGGCGAAACACGTCGCCGAAGTTCTCAATCTTTGGCATAAAGGGGGCGCCGCCGCGGGAAATGTCGCCTTCTGGGCGCCCCATGCCGAGCGATTCGACTCACCGAAGGCGTATTCATTGGTCGTGGATGCGGTATTGGATAAGGGCGACTTCGTCGCCGCCATGGCGCTGCTCGTCCATTGGCTTGGCCACGCCGAATCCGTCGGTTTGGAAAAGGCCGACAGTTCATTTCACGCACTAGCCGAACGCTGGCTTCGCGAGTCCGCGCAGTGGTCGCTGGCGAGAAAGTTTCTCGACTATCTCGAAGCAAACGCCGAAACCTACTGGCGCGTTCCGCGTTTTGAACTTGGCGCCTCGCACGAGTTCCACGCCCCGAACGACGCTTATGTTGACGTTGACACGCCCGAAGACGACGACGATCAAGATTTGTTCAGTGCCGCCTACGAGGAGATGGTCTACATCGATAGTACGGCGGATGGCCGAGAAGGATCCATCTTCGACGAAGGCGAAGCGACGGATGACGAACTGGAGCGCGAATCAAGAAGAATTGCGGATCGCTTAGCGTTTCATTTAGGATTGGCCCGCATGTGGGGCCTCGCCGCGCTCCTCGTCACGCGCCGAACACCTGGCGAGACCGCGCATCCGGACGACGATCAACGGCGTCTCGACTCTCTCACGCGCTGGGCCTCTCAGGCCGAAAAAAATCGGCGCGATTTGCTCGATCTGCTTCAGTCCATCGACAGATACACGTTGCTAACCCCTTCGGGCGATCACGACTCGATGGTCGAATATGACCGCCAACGTGTCATCAAGGAAACCTTGTTAGAGCGCGTGATCGCCACCGTCGTCGAGACGGCCGACGCCGCGCGGCATTTGCTTTCTGCATCGTGCGGTCTTGTGGGCGATCAACACGTGCTGCCCGAGACTCCGGGATGGGACCCCGACATGCGGCGTGCCGTTATGGTTTTCGCCGGAATTTTGCGCGGCGACCCCAAGTTGGTTAAGCGACATTTCAACGAACTGATTAAGTCGCTCGAGCCCAAGCCTCTGCTTTACATTCCGCTTTCGAAGGGGGGCAATCCCTGCCAAATCGTCGCTGCACGCATTCGACAGCGCACAATTCAAGATTTGTTGGCGTGGCTCCCGCGTTTAGGCTTATTGACGGAGACGCGCCGACTTATCGAATCCGCACGAGAAATGGAGCGCAACAACCCGGTAGGTCCTGGCGCGGTCACCGAGTTCGACGATCTGTTTCGTACGGGTTACAAGGCGTTGGTTGAGTCCCTCGTGACGGCGGCGGATAGCTGGAATACTCCATCGACGCCAAATGGAACGGATGACGCCGCGTTGGTGGATTGTCTTGAGGACCTGACCCGGTCCCTTCTGGAAAGCTGGATGGCTCACAGTCAGACTTTGCGGCTGTCCGTTCTCGAAAAAGTTCAAGATGAACGTGCTTGGGAAAAACTGGTATCGTTTATCAAACGGTATGGATCTGACTTATTCACCCAACGCTTTCTTAATTTAGGCAACATTCGCGCGATCTTGCATCAAGGGACCGAGGCCTGGTTAGAGCAAATTGCAAATGATCTTCAATGGGATGGTCAATTGCGTTTACTCGACGATTTAGAATCGAAAATCCCGCGGCGCCATGCCGCCGAACAACTGTCGTTGGTTTTGGAGGCGGTCATTGAAAACTATGGCGAGTATCGAGACTATAACAGCACGACAACCCAATCCGACCGCGGCGATATGCTGTATACGCTTCTGGACTTCTTGCGGCTCCGAACGGCTTATGATCGGGTTGCCTGGAACCTGAAGCCGGTGGTGCTGGCGCATGAGATTCTCGTTCGTCGCGGTCGGTTAGAAGCGGCGCATCGCTGGCGGGAAGCTCTTTCTCGCGAAATCCAGGGCAAAACGCACCAATACCTGTCGGCGCTCGCACAACTTCAGAAAAAATATGCGATGCGGATGCCCACCGTCGCCGACCGTATCAACGAGCGTTTCGTGCGGCCTATGGTGATTGATCGGACCTGTTCGCTTGTCGAACCGGCGATCCGTGAGGCTGATGACGATGGACCGAAGCCAGCCTTCGAGCAGCTATTAATCGAAACTGCCGAACTGACGAAAGAACCGTCTGGCGTAGGACTCGACACGCCTCCTTGGCTCGCATCGCTGGAAGAAGAAGTTGACGACGCCGTCGATCGCATTCAAAGCCGCGATCGGCAGGTTAGCCTGGACGTTCTCATTCCGCCTGTGAAACTCTCTCTGGAAAGTGTACGTAAGCAACTGAATAAGTGGCTCGCCGACCAATAAGTCGGCCTCCTGGACCTGAACCACCCGATGACGAAGGCACCGCGCATTTTAGTAGTCGAGGACGATTACGCGATTCGCCGTGGTTTAGTCGATGCCTTGCGGTATGCAGCTTACTCAGTCGTTGAAGCAGCTCACGGCGATGAAGGTCTTGAATTGGCGGTTCGAAGCGAATATGAACTCCTACTGCTCGACCTTGTGCTTCCAGGAGTCGAAGGGTGGAGTATCTTACAGGAAGTTCGCAAGGTTCGGCCAACGCAGCCGGTGATCGTATTGACCGCTCGTGGGGCGGAGGACGATCGGGTCGCGGGTTTACGCTTAGGAGCTGACGACTACATCGTGAAGCCCTTTAGCGTACGGGAGCTTTTAGCCCGAGTGGAAGCGGTTTTGCGACGTTCTCCGGAGCGTCCCTCCGATTTGATTTATGTGGACTTGCCGGAAGGTCGTGTCGATTTGGCCCGGCGCGAGGTCCGATTTCATGATGGCGGGCGAAGCGAGTTATCGGAACGTGAAGCCGAACTGTTGCGATACCTCGTCATACATGGCAAGCGAGCGGTTTCGCGCGACGAACTCCTAGCGAACGTGTGGCGCATTAGTCCGCGCGGAGTTTCGACTCGCACGATTGACATGCACGTCACCCGTCTGCGTGAAAAATTGCGTGACGATCCGACAATTCCTCAGGTCATTTTAACGGTCCGCGGCAAGGGTTATATGTTCGCTTCGGCGCAATCTTCGTAACAGGACGCCGCCATGAAACGGCCCTGGCAAATCTGGACCTTATTCGCACTATGCACGGCAGTGGTGCTGCCGTCGGTGGCATGGTTATCGCTTCGAATTTTACAGCTGGACCATGCCGAATCGCTTGCGCGACACCAGGCCGCGCTGGAGGAAAACATCAGCGTCGCGTTATGGCGCATGGACACGTTCTTAATGCCGTTTTTGGCGCAAGAGGCGGCCCGATCGCCGCTTATGTACCAATCAACGCGCGCCTTCGAGCTGGCCGGCGAGGCAAATCCGGATGTTGCGATTGAATCGGAACGCGCGGCGTCGTTCGAGTTCGTGCGACTCTATTTTCAGCTTTCAAGCGACGGTCGTTGTACATCGCCCCAAGTCGATGAAAAAATCGGAAGTCAGAAAAAAAGTATTTTGGACGATCGGATCGCGGCGGAGACTCCGTACGCGTTGCTCCACAAGTTGCAGAGAGCGTTAGATTATGAAACGCTCTTGCGGAATGCGCCAGCGGAAGTGAACTCCTCCTTTGACGCAAAATTGTCGACTGGAAATGAACTTGTGCGTCAACAACACGGCGGCGTCTCGCCGGTCGTGACCAATGCCTACGAAAGTAATGCACGGTCCCCAGGCGCCGCACGAAATTCCAATGCCGCCGCGGCTCCGGCCGAGGGATATGTGTCCGCTTCCCAAACAGGGAATGCACAACGCTCTTGGGAGGAGAAAAGTCAAAACGATTTATTTCAACGGAATCGCGCTTTTCAGGCCTATGCCCAAACGCAGGTTGTCGAGCCGCCGCTTAGCGCGAATTCGCCTCTCTCTCACGTGTCGGCCGTTAGTGTGGGCGTCAGCCGTCCGATTTGGGTCGGCAATGAACTGCTGTTAGTGCGCCGTGCTCAAGTGAACGACGAAACCTTCGTGCAGGGGTGTTGGCTCAACTGGCAGGGCATACAAGAGCAACTAGAAGTGGAGACGAGCGATCTCGTCCCACAGATCACGTTCGCGCCTGTGTTGATCGATCAGGAGGTGAATCAGGGGCGAGTTCTTGCGACGTTACCCGTACGCGTGATCGCGCCGCAAGCGGTCGTCGTACAGCGCAATTGGACGCCAATCCAACTAGCGTTAGCAACCGCTTGGGCGTGCATTGCGTCCGCATTTTTCGCACTTGCCTTGTTATTTTGGGGCGTCGTGACGTTAAGCGAGCGTCGTGCAGCGTTTGTCGCGGCAGTTACGCATGAATTGCGAACCCCTTTGACGACCTTTCGTATGTATTCGGAAATGCTGGCTAATGATATGGCTCCGGTGGACCGGCGTCAGGATTATCTGAGAATATTACAGTCCGAAGCGAACCGTTTAACGCACTTGGTTGACAACGTCCTGTCCTACGCTCGACTAGAGAAAGGAAAACGTAGCGTTCCAAGAATCTCAGTTCCGGTTGAAGAACTTCTCGCACAATGGTCTCCGCAATTGGCGGAACGCGCAGCTCAGGCAGGGTTCGTGTTGACAATTGATATGAAGCCCGACGCCGCCTCGGCGATGGTCACAACGGACCCGCAAGCGGTGGGGCAGATCTTATCGAATTTGGTCGACAACTCGACAAAGTATGCGAACGTCGCGGGCAATCGTCGCATTGAGATATCAAGTGAACTTGCGAAGCGAAAACTCGTGATTCAAGTCAAAGATTTTGGACCGGGACTGTCCGTCGCGCAACGCCGGCAACTTTTCAAGCCGTTTTGCAAAACGGTACACGAAGCCGCGGTTACGGCTCCAGGCGTGGGTTTGGGGTTGTCGCTTTGCCGGCGTTTGGCCAAGGAAATTGGCGGGCGACTCGATTATCAGCCTGCATCGGATGGCGCATGCTTTGTCTTGGAGTTACCCCTTGCTGTGGAGTAACGAACGCGCATCTGTGCTATTTGGCGTGCGAGGAAGTAACGTTACAACCGTACTATCCCCTCTGCCTTAACCCAATAAACCTCCAGGGATCAATCGTGGGAGATTCCTTGGTTTGACTTTTGTCGTAGGCGGCCTAGGTTTGCGCCAAGCGTGGTTGCGTATTGGTTTTCACCGCTTTGGGAGCACCTGGAATGTCATCGTTCGTTCAAACGTCCGCGCCACCGTTTGTTGATCGTCGAAACCACGATAATGTGGGTCCGGCGCCAGATTACGAACGACGCCAATTCGCCAATAGTCATGACGGCCTGTCGCCCGAAGCGCGTGAATTAGCCACGGCCGTAGACCAATACAAGTTGGTTCACCGCCGACGTTTCGTGACGTTCGAAGAAATCCTGAGCGTAATTAAGGAACTCGGTTACGAGAAATCGGTCACTTGATTGCCGGCGCGTGCGACAACGTAGCCGATGCTTGCGACCTTCGCCGATTTTGCAGTACGAACCGAATGTATTACACGTAGCGATGGCGCCGTTGCGTTTCTGCATGTCATGATTGAACCGAGGCGATTTGGGCTTGAAGAGTAACAGGATCGCGAGAGGATGATATGCAGGACAAGGCAGTCGCCTTTCCAAGGCATTCCCTTCCTCGACATCCATTTCGCAGGCGATGATCACAACGCAAGGCACGTCGATCGCGGATCCAAAAACCGATGTGGAACGTGAGTTGGACGAAGCTTCTTCGCCCTTCGTAGGGCGATGGAACAAGCTCGTTACCACCACAAACTGGGAGAAAGGACGCATCATCCAACAGTGGCGGGAAGCCATGATGGCTTCAGGCGCTCCGGTGACGGAATACTCGGACGAAGCTTGGGCGCGTCGTGTCACGGGCGTAACGGGCCAGCACATTGGACGACTCCGCCGGGTTTACCAACAATTTGGCGCGTCGTACGAATCGTATGAAGGCCTTTATTGGAGCCACTTTCAAATCGCCTTGGATTGGTCCGATGGCGAGGAGTGGCTATCTCAGGCCGCTGCGAAAAAATGGTCGGTCGCGCAAATGCGCAACGCCCGTTGGGACCGCCTGGGGGTTTCCCCGGAACAGCGAGTCAAAGAGGTCGCCTCCGACGAAACCGAGGTTGACGAGGATAGCGAGCCGATGCCGCGTGACCGGGCCGCCCCCGAAGCACTCACCCCCGTGCGAGAGCAAGCTCGCAACGCCGAAGGACCGTACATTGAGGGCCCCGACTTTGGCGACGAAGAAAATTCTTACGATGAGCCCCCTTCGGATTCGGACGCCGTCGCGCCGCCCTCTGAAGAAAATGCGTCAACGGCTGAACAGGTCGTGCGACCCTTCGAGCGAATCGGCAGTCTGCCTGACGACGTGATTGAGGCGTTTGAGGCGTATAAACTGGTGATCCTACGTCATAAACGGGAGCATTGGCGGGACATCTCGTTAGATGAAATGCTGGGAACGTTAGACTCGCTCAAAGAACTGGCGCTGGCGCCCACCGGCGAGCCGGCGCCTTTCTAACAATGTCGGAATTAGGCCACCCGCGCTACGACGTACGGCCCCTTGGGTATGACGGCAATGGTGGCGTCTGGCCCACGCTCCCTAATAGCTTCAGCCACGGCTTCTTCGACGCTTTCGGCATGCTCTACAAATAAACGATTCACCACGTCGCGCGGTAAACCATCGGTCACCACTTTAACGCTCGCCTTTCGGCGCACCGCGGCTAATTTCTCTAATTGCCATTGATCCAGCGTGTGGCAGGGCTTGCCAAGAATATCTTTCGTAAAGGAATCCAAATTCGCATAGCGCTGAAACAGATCGGCAAACTCGGGGCTGCCAATGCCTTGACCCATACTTGCCGCCAGAACGATCACGCCGCCATCTTTGATGATCGGCAATGCGGCATTCATTCCCTTGACTGCCTGGTAAAACGTGGTGTCCAAGGGGTAGCCCGCGCTCGAAGTTACGACAATGTCCACGGGTTCTGGCACCGTGTCGACGACGACATGACGCACGAATTCAACGCCCTCTAAAAAAGCGGCGTCCATATCGCCTGCGACAAACTTAAGCGGCCTGCGCTGTGCGTCGATGACCACGTTGACGATAAAATCGCAGCCAGCTTGACGCGCGATCCAAGAGTTTTCTTCATGGACCGGGTTGCCGGTTAGTATTCCCGTATCCGCAAGAGGGTGCTCAAGAAAGGCGGGCGAGTGCCAGTAACGGATCGTCTCCCAGGCGGCTAAACCCGGACATATGAGTTTTCGCCCACCGGAGTAACCCGCCATAAAGTGCGGTTCGATCAATCCAACGGTGATCTTAAGGTCGGCATCAAGGTAACGCGAATCAATCCAAATGGGGGTTCCGCGAGGACTATCGCCTAATGAAGTATGCTCCTCGAGGTTGCGACCGTCATGATTTTCAATGCGGTAATCACGCAGAATCTCCTCGCCCACCATTTCCAAAAGCTCATCCGTCGTACTGGGGCGATGAAGGCCCGTTGCAACGAGAATGACAATGTCCTTACGCGCGATGCCAGCATCGTCCAAGGTACGTAATACCTGGCGAAGAATCAGCGCGTTTGGTACGGGCCGCGTAATGTCGCAGATCGCAATACACGCGGTCCTTCGTCCGCGCGCCACATCGAGCAGGCTTGGTGAATGGCTCGGATGGAGCAGCGCCTGCGTTAATTGCCCGATTGGATCCTTGAGCGGCGGCGCATTCTTATAGGCCAGCGTCCGCACGACTCGCTCGTCCGGTAGTTCGACCTGCAAACCCGATCGTCCATACTCCAAGGTAATGCGCATGGAACACTACTTGCGTTTTTTCTTTGCGTTGGGTCTTGCGTGAGGTTGCGGAGGCGCGTTGGTGCGAATTGGAGGCGCGGGTTGGACCGCCGCAGTTTGATTGACTTGTTTCTCGATCAAGCCGTCCTTGATGTGGATGACGCGATCGGCTGCATTCGCGACGCCCTGATCGTGGGTAACCATAACTACGGTCTGCCTTTGCTCATCGACCAGGCGACGCAATAACTGCGTGACACGCCGACTATTCTCACTGTCGAGGTTGCCCGTGGGCTCATCGGCCAGGACGAGCGCCGGCTTAATCACAAGCGCCCTGGCGACGGCCACCCGCTGTTGTTCGCCGCCCGACATTTTGCTTGGTAAGTGATCCTGCCGGCCAGATAATCCGACCAGTTCCAGCGCTTCGACAGCGCGTCGATTGGCCTCGGCGGTCGCCGTACCATCCAGTTCGAGCGGTAGCGCCACGTTTTCTACCGCCGTCAGGGTGGGAAGCAAATTGAACGCTTGGAAGATAAAGCCGAGTCGTCGGCGACGGATCAGGGTACGATCGTCGTCATTCAGTGTGGCCAGATCAATGCCTTCGAGCAAAACTTGTCCGGCGCTCGGCTTATCGACGGCTCCCAAGAGGGCTAACAGGGTGCTTTTACCGGAACCCGAAGGCCCCATAATCGCAACCATTTGACTTGGTTCGATTTGCACGCTGACCCCACGCAATGCTTCGACGCGCGCTTCGCCGTCGCCATATACCTTGGTGAGATCGCGTGTTTCCAAAACCGCCATGTTGCAACTCCCGACAGACCAACGACTAAACACGAACCACCCGCCCGCGCACATCCGCTCACCGTACACGAAAGCGACCTTAAGATAAAGGTGGGAGTTTCCGCAGTTCGCCCCGGGACGTCCTAATCGGGAACTTACGCACAGCGCAGTTTGCCCAGATTAGCGGTTAAAGTTAGACTAATGACCACCAAGTGCACTTGTACCCTTCAATAACGTTCAAAATCAAACCAACACTCATGGTAAGCCTCCGCCATATCGTTTTAGCGCTTTGCGTCGTCTCCTTCGCCGGCAGCGCTCCCGCCGCGGAACCGGAGGTCTTACTTCTTTGGCCGGAAGGAGCCCCCGGGGCTTTGGGCGAACGACCCGAGGACAAGCCACAAATCACGGTGAGCGTTCCCGATGAAAAGCTTGCCGTGGGAACCGCCGTCGTGGTATGTCCAGGCGGCGGCTATGGCGGATTGGCGATGGATCATGAAGGCCGTCAAATCGCGGAATGGCTCAACTCGTTCGGAGTCGCCGCCGTAATCCTCGAATATCGTCATCGCGGCAAGGGTTATGGCCATCCCGCGCCGCTGCAAGACGTACAACGCGCCATCCGGACGGTGCGCGCACGTGCCGAACATTGGGGCATCGCGCCCGATCGGATCGGAGTACTCGGCTTTTCGGCGGGCGGCCACCTGGCGTCAACGGCGGCAACGCATTTTGACTCTGGTAATGCAGAAGCGGAGAACGTCGTGGAGCGCCAGAGTTGTCGTCCCGACTTTGCCGTGCTGTGTTATCCTGTGATCGCGCTGGGCGAGCCGTTTACGCATCAAGGTTCGCAACGCAATTTGCTCGGTGAAAACGCGGACGCGCGCACAATTCAAAGTCTATCGAACGAAAAACAAGTCACCGCCCAGACGCCTCCGACGTTTCTTTGGCACACAACGGAAGATACGGCGGTCCCACCCGAGAACAGCGTGATGTTTTACCTTGCTTTGCGGAAGGCGGGCGTCCCCGCGGAACTGCATATCTTTGAGCATGGTCGGCACGGACTGGGATTAGCCAAAGACGTGCCGGCGGTATCGCTGTGGCCCAAGTTATGCCAAGACTGGTTACGTGGCCGAGGCTTGTTGGATCGCAAGTAAATCCATTGCACGTCTCCCGCCATTCCCTTTCGCACCATGACGCAATGGAACGATAAAGTCGCTCTTATTACGGGCGGCTCAGCAGGATTAGGACGAGCGATTGCCGCCGTCTTTGCAACCCATGGCGCCAAGGTGGTGATCTGCGGACGCGACCAGGCGCGTCTCGATCTGACAGGCGAACAACTCCGTCGACAGGGAGGTCGCGTTCTGACGGTGGTCGCCAATATTCAACAACAACACGATGTCGACGCGTTGGTAGCGCGGACGATCGAGAGCTTCGGCCAAATCGATGTTTTGGTGAATAACGTCGGACGTTCCAGCCGGGGCAAACTACTTGATGTCAGCGTTGAGGATTTTCGCGATGCACTCGACATCAACTTTTTGACTGCGGTGCGTATGACGCGAGCCGTGGCGCCCTACGTGTTGGCGACGCGCGGACACATTGTCAACATTGGTTCGTTAGGCGCCAAATCCGCAGTTCGCTTCATGGGCGCTTACCCTTCGAGCAAGTTTCCGCTGGCCGGATACAGCCAACAGCTACGACTCGAGTTGGCGCCAGAAGGCGTGCATGTGCTTTTCGTTTGTCCTGGCCCCATTGCTCGCGATGATTCCGAGACGCGTTATGCGCAACAAGCGGCCGACTTACCTGAATCTGCGAAGCGGCCCGGAGGCGGCGTGAACGTGAAGGCGATTCCGCCGGACGAGTTAGCGCGCCGCATCATTCGTTGCTGTGAACGTCGCAAGCCCGAGCTTGTCGTCCCCGGAAAGGCTCGTTTGCTTTTCGCCCTCGCGCAACTTTGGCCGAGTCTGGCGGATCGCATCATTCTACGGTCAACACGGGCCAAATAGACAATCGCACGTGTTGGTCGCGGATGATCGTGACTGGCAAGACGCGGCGGATTGCGATCTACAGTAATCCGCCCTTTCTGGCGACCCTCACCACGATGTTGAAAGTCGGTGAGTTATCGCGTATTTCATCCAGGTGTGATGACTTGTTCCGTGTGGTTCACTCGCTCCGCGAGTGGTTTCCGGCACTTGCGCAGCGATGGCGCCACATTGGGGGCGTCACAGCTGCGTGAAACGCGCTCTCGGAAAGCGAAGTTGCCCAATCGGCAAGCCGGCAGACTTTACTTCTTCGGACGGAACGCAACGATTTTGGCTTCGTCGGTCGTCAGATAAGGTCCTTCCAAGAGATCAATGCAGTAAGGAATTGCGGGAAACACGGCGTCGAGACATTCGCGAATGGCGCGCGGCTGCCCCGGCAAATTGACAATGAGCGAACCGCCGCGAATGCCCGCGGTTTGACGCGAAAGTATCGCCGTGGGAACCTTCGTCAAGGAGACGGCTCGCATGGCCTCTCCGAAACCGGGCATCATCTTATCGCACACCGCTTCCGTCGCTTCAGGGGTGATATCGCGCACGGCAGGTCCCGTTCCCCCTGTCGTGATGACCAAACAACAGCGGTGATTGTCGCACAACTCAATGAGCGTGGCTTCAACGAGCGATCGTTCGTCGGCGACAATGCGGGACACGGGACGCCACGGCGAGGTCAAGACTTCGGATAAGTAATCGAGAATCGCGGGTCCGCCTCGATCTTCATATTCTCCGCGGCTCGCACGATCAGAAACGGTTATCACCCCGACTTGTGCGAATTGTGTCATGACGGTGTCTCCCCGTGAATTTCCAACGAGTTAATCGAAATGTCGTAAGGTCGTTCGCCCAGAATCAGCGACGCACGCGTGTTGTGAACGGCGGCGCATAACACCCTTGGCTTCTTTACCGCATGCACGACGATCCGAAAAGTGGGCTCCCGAGCGGTGATCGTCATCGATCGGGCCGTTTGCTACATAGATTGGACTCTGACGATGCCGTTGGCGGTTGCGAAATTGACAAAACAATGGCGGATGCGCTTCCAAGGTTTACCTGTTACATGACACAAAGTTCGATCTGAAACACGCGCACGCGCCGGCGTAGCTACAATTTTGTTTCCGATGTGATAGGGAATTGGCGCCGGCGTTCGGCTCACGAACAAGGCGCAGCCGAAGGGATGGCCTTACGCACGCGAAATCGTAAAGCCAAATGCAACTGCAGATGAAGCAGACGCCGCTGGGTTCAAAGTGGCATTCACTGAACAAATGCCAGGCAACAGGCTTGAACGTCGCCGAATCGTGTGGAACGATGACGCCCGCCCCTTGTGTTTCGATTGCCCCCGTACGACAAAGACCCCCACTCCGTGCAATGCGCATCGATAAGAAACAGGCCGTGATATATCGGTTACATTGCATCCATCCCGTGCCCTCCGTAACCGACTCGGAAGTTTTGAACGGCGCCGTCGCAATGGCACGTGATGTTGCCTCGTACTCGTCGCATGATGTGCTATGATTACTTTTTTACGTTTTCTTAAACTCTGCAGTTAAACATATTTATCTTATTGTCAATGAGATGACTGAAGAAGTGCGTTCCGTAAATGAAGAAACATCGCCATTCGCCCATCCTGGGGAGGCGGCGAATGAGGACCGTCCAACCAATGCTCGTTATGGGGTGTTAGCTTGGCTCTGTAGCGCTGCGGCCATCGCCTATATTTGCCGCAACAGCATCGGCGTCGCGGAAAGCACCATTCGAGAAGACTTGGCGCTAACGACGGATCAGACGTCCTATATCATGCTCATGTTTTTCCTGGCGTATGCGCTAGCGCAAATGCCGACGGGATGGTTAGGCGACCATTTTGGAAGTCGCCGAATGCTGCCCGTCTTGGCCGTCGGCTGGTCGGCCGCCACAGCCGCTATGGGACTGGCGACAGGAATGCCACTGCTGATTTTGACCCGTGTGGTGAACGGTGTCGCTCAGGCAGGATTGTTTCCTTGTGCAACCAACACCTTATCCAAGTGGGCCCCCATTTCGCGTCGCGCCACGGCAAGCGGCGCCCTGGGAAGTTTCATGTCGGTGGGAGGGGCCATCGGTTCAGCGTTGACGGGTTTGCTCCTGGCTTGGATCGGCTGGCGGCTGATGTTTGCGAGTTATAGCTTGCTTGGAATCGTCTGGGCGATTGGATTCTACTTATGGTTTCGCGATACTCCCCAAGACCACCCCGCGGTGAACGACGCCGAACTTGCGCTCATCGAACAAGGCCGCGAGCATGAGGCAAAGCATTTGTCGGGAAAGGCGGCTATCCCCTGGCTCGCCTTCCTTAGTAGTCCCGCAACCTGGTGGATTTGCTCTCAACAGTTCTTTCGAGCTGCGGGACAAATCTTCTTTGCAAGTTGGTTTCCCACCTATCTCCAGGAGTCGCGCAGTGTCACGGTCGAGACCTCGGGCGTACTGAACATGCTGCCGCTCTTGGCGCTGGTGGCCGGGAGTCTGATCGGCGGAGCCGTTTCTGACCGTGTTTTGCACATCACGGGAAGTCGCTGGTTGGCCCGTTCGGGAGTCGCCGGCGCAAGCATGTTGGTCTGCGCGCTCTTTGTCGGGTTAGCCTACTTCATTCAGAACCCGTTATTGGCGGTGATCGTCATCAGCCTTGGAATGTTTGGCTCCGCCGTCGGAGGTCCGTGCGCCTACTCCATCACGATCGACATGGGCGGTCGTCACGTCGCCACACTTTTTGGCGCCATGAACATGGTGGGAAATCTCGGCGCCATGGCGTTTATTCGCATTGTTCCTCTTTTCCAACAGTGGACGGGAAGTTGGGATGCGGTATTACTCCTATTCGTCGCCATTTGTATCGCCGCCGCAACTTGCTGGCTGTTGCTCAATCCGAAGGGTACCGTCTTTGAGCAATCGCTGTTGGCAACCACGCATCGTGGCGGATAACTCATGAAAGGCGGTGGTCCAAAGAGAACGTGCCCGGCACTCAATCAATCGTCGACGGTCCTGCATCTCTACGATTTCTTATAGGCGGCGGAAGCCGACCATGTAGAGGAAATCGGAGACTGCGACCTCGGGCGTTTCAAGTTCGCAACGGACATCGCCACTCAATAACACGCGCCGAAGGAGCGCATCCCAAAGGATGTTTTACGCGGCGCGCTGGTCCCTCGCGGTTGCGTTTTGATTAGTCTGGATTGCGACTAACTCGGACGCGACTTCGGTATTCAACGTTTGCTCTAACTCGTGCAGGCAACGCGCAACAAAGGCGCCATCCAGCACGCGATGATCGTAGACGATCTTCACCACGGCGCGGCCTTCATCCTGAATGGGGCCGAGCGTCAAAAGCGTGGTGGTGGGTGACAGCGGTCGCAACGACTCGGCGCCCCATTGTCCGTAGTTTGTAACGCCAAACGTTCCAAAGCGGTACACGCGCTGGCGGCCTGAAAGATTCAGCACGCTCCAAAGGAAGCTGCGCCGAACCAACGACGGAGATCGGCCCAACCGAATTTGCCGCCGGAACTGCCCGACCTTCTCAATCGGTCGTTCCTTATATTTGCGAATGGCATGTTGAATGTCGGACACCCCTTGCCGCTCCGGCGCCAGCAGCGTCCCGAAGAAAACGGCGGGTTCGTCTCTCCACATCCGCTCAACCGCCAAAGCGCAGACCGTTTCCGGATGTTCGTACAGATGTGCGACCGGCCACCGCATGAACGCCCGACGTAACGGAGCATGCCGGCTCGACAGCAGCCCAAACGCGCGAACAAACAACGTGGTCCAAGACAGTTTTTCACTCGCTTGGCGCCGCGCAGCTGCAATCGGTCGAAGGTCCATCGTGCGAGCGACCGGCACGAGCGGAACATGCACAGCGTGGGCAAGCACATCGACGACGACACGGCGCGGCGGCGAAAGCCGCAAACGTCGCCCACGCGGAACCTGATGAAAACCCATCGTCGTTCGGCCAAGACGTGTTTTATGAAACGCCTCTGATAGTCGCGTGTAGTTTATCGGTTGTAGCGATTTTGGGGGATGAGAAAAAGCGAGATTCTATCGACAAACCGGAGTGGAGTTTCGCGATAAGTCTTTGACGGTTCTCTCTTTTTGGCCGGTTATGCAGCTTGCTCGGGTTAAAAGTTTTAATTATTTGAAAGCCGATATAAACCCGGTTCCTAGGCCTCAACGGAGAATTGAACACGACCTACGGCGCCAATTACCATCTACCCATTCTCCCACGGCTGCGCCAATGCACCATTCTTCCTCGTTTAAATTTCGAAGGACCCGGCACTATGTCGTGGCGCTTGCGGCACTCCTCGGAACCATTGCAGTTTGCGCCCCTAGCGCCTCGGCCCAACAACGAAGTTCGCCGCCGCCCCGCGCACGCGTGCTATTGGTCCGCGGCGGTTTCACCGTTTTTTCCTTGGGCCTGAACACTCTGGCCGATGAACTTGAACGGCTGGGTTATCAGGTCGATGTGGCGCCCGCCAGTTTATCCGCCTCAGCCGCTTCACAAATTGCCCACGAGTTTGAATTGTACGGTCGGCAAACGTTAGTTATTATCGGCCACAGTTTGGGAGGGGACCTGACGCCGCACTTGGCGCGCTATTTTGAAAGCCGCCAAATTCCCGTAAAGTTGGCCGTTTTGCTCGATTCTCCGTTGCCGTCGTCGGTGCCTGGCAACGTGGAGCGGTGTGTGAATATTTACAACTCACGGGGGTGGTCGGCTCCAGTGCTTGGCGGGCGGGCCACTTCGGCGTCAAGCAACCGCACGGAAGTCGTGAATATTGATCTGGGGACATTGCCGGGCCGCGCGCCATCGCAGGGAATCGATCATTTTTCCATTGACGCATCGCCTTGGGTTCATCAAGTCGTGATTCGGGCCGTGCGTTTAAGTTGTGAATCGAGCGTCGCAGAAAACACGAACCCGAACGAAGCGGTGAAATCGTCGCACGCGAATCAGGCGCCGCGTGTTCCGGAACCGCCGCGCCAGGCGGATTCGGGGCCGCAATTCCGCCGCTAGACCGTTTTCGACGTTGAAGGAGCGAGGTGATGCAGACGCCATACGTGATTGTCGTGGCTACCGTCTGGATCTATTGGCTGTGCGTGCTGGCGCTGGCGATTCGTTTGCGCATCAAGTTTCGTTCGGCGACTGGCAGCAAGCCGCGCACTCGCTTGGAACGCCGCATGTGGCGGGTTTGGGCGCCTGTGATTGTGCTGTGGCAAATTCTGCCGAACGCCGCCCTGCACAATGATCACTGGGTGCTGGCGCCGCTCACAAAATGGCCCAGCGCGCCTATGCTCCCATGGCTGGCGGCCGTGGTCGCGGTCATGGCGCTCCTGTTCACCATTCCCTGTTGGTTGAGCATGGGCGCGAACTGGAGCATGGCGATTGTGCCTAGCAAGAAGACCCAACTCATGACAGGGGGAGCGTTTGCACGAGTGCGGCATCCGATTTACGCATTGAGTATGGTGCTTATGTCGGCGACGATGATCGCCCTTCCCTCGCCGTTCATGCTCGTGGTGGGCGCCATGCATATTGTTTTGCTTCATCTTAAGGCGCACAGCGAAGAACAATTTCTCCTTGGTGCGCACCCTGAATCGTACGCCGAATATTGCCGTCACACCGGGCGTTTCACTCCCCGAATGTTCGTCGCCCGCGCTTAAGACGGACAGGCGACACCAGGCGCCTTGGCTTAGGACGCATATTCGACGGCTTTTCGCCCGCGGACGTCACCGCCCCGAGCGTCGCAGTTCGCCCACGAACTTTTCGACCAAGAACGCCACGAGGATGATGCTGCACATTCCTTGCAGCCAAGTCACGATACGCAGGTTGCCCAGCGGCGCTGCGTCGCCGTAACCAATCGTGAGTTGCGTGATGAAGCTCAAGTGAAAGGGCGTCAGAAAGTCTTTCTGGTTCGACTGAACCAACTCGGGCCAGCAGGAATAAATCCCGCCGAAGCACAACGCGAGCTCCAGGTAGCTAACCAGCCCCAAGGTGACGACGCGCGACGGCGCCAATTTCACAAGGCGTTGGTTCGCCTGAAGAAACTCGCCAAACAGCGAAGCGTGTAAGGCCGTAAACACCACATCCGTGACTCTCCAGGTCAAGAACGGGACGACCAACCACACGCGTAGGTCTGGCAACCCCGCAATCAGGCCGATGCAGACTAGGTCCAAGACCATACAAGTGGCGACAAACGCATCGGCGCGTCGCGCGCGGCGATGCGACTCAGCGACGGCGTCGGCGTGGGAAAGGTCAATCAGCAAGTGGTCGCCAATGCAAAGACGCCGAGGGTAAGTCGCCCAGTAGGCGATCTTGTGCAGGACCGGCGTGATCCAGCCAATGGCCAAAGCGTCATCATCATCCGCAGCTTGAGCGTTTGTCGACATCGGGTCAACCCGTTGAGGTTTAGGATGCTCCACGATAAGCGGCGACGAGGATGGTGCCGCTACGACGAAGCGTAACTTGTCCTCCAAATGCCGGACATTGGGACGAAAGTCCAATAACCCGCGTTCTCGGACCGACTTATTCTGAGGAGGGTCGTGGTGCGCCGAAGGGAACTCGGCTTTTCGATACGCACGCCGACAGTACGTTGGTTATCCGACCGCCGTTTCTCGTCACTATTACTCGGTTAATCATTCGATTTCCTCTCCCTCAGGACTGTCGCCATGAATTTTTTCCATCTGGAACAACACGGCATCACCGTGAAAGACATTCGGCGGAATGTCGCGCCTGCCAAGTTGTACGCCGAAGCGATTCGTGAAGACCCCAACTGCGTGATCGCCGACTCGGGAGCGCTGATTGCGTATTCGGGCGAGAAGACCGGCCGCTCGCCGAAAGATAAACGCGTGGTGAAGAACCCCGCCACCGAGAATGAAATCTGGTGGGGGCCCGTCAACATTCCGATTGACGAGCACGCCTTCCGCATTAACCTGGAACGCGCGCGCGATTACCTCAATCTCAAAAAGTATCTGTATTGTTTCGATGGGTTCGCAGGATGGGACCCCGAAAACCGGGCCCGCATTCGCGTGATCTGCTCGCGACCCTACCACGCGTTGTTTATGCATATCATGCTCATTCGGCCCACGGCCGACGAGTTAGCCGACTTCGGCGAGCCGCACGCCGTGATTTACAACGCGGGCGAGTTTCCCGCCAATCGGCTGACCGCGGGAATGACTTCCAAGACGAGCGTCGACTTGTGCCTGGAATCCAAGGATATGGTCATTCTGGGCACCGAGTATGCCGGAGAGATGAAGAAAGGCGTCTTCACCTTGATGAACTACTTTGGACCCAAGCGCGGCATTTTGACCATGCATTGCTCGGCCACGGCGGATCCGGAGACCGGCCGATCGTCGCTCATGTTCGGGTTATCGGGCACAGGGAAGACCACACTTTCGGCCGACCCGAAACGACAACTGATTGGCGACGACGAACACTGCTGGTCCGACACCGGGGTGTTCAATATCGAAGGGGGCTGCTACGCCAAAGCCATCGACCTGACGCCCGAGTCCGAGCCGGAAATCTTTCAAGCCTTACGCTACGGCGCCGTGTTGGAAAACGTGGTCTACGAAAAAGAAACCCACCGCGTCGACTTCGCCGACACGAGCATTACGCAGAATACCCGTGGGGCGTATCCCATCGACTTCATTCGCAATGCGCGTATTCCGTGCATCGCCGGCCATCCGACCGACGTGATCTTTCTTACCTGCGACGCCTTTGGCGTGTTGCCCCCGGTTAGCAGACTTTCTCCAGCTCAGGCCATGTACCACTTTATCAGCGGATACACCGCCAAGGTGGCGGGAACCGAAATGGGCGTAACCGAACCGCAAGCGACATTTTCTCCCTGTTTTGGCGGACCTTTTCTCGTTTGGCATCCTATGAAGTACGCCGAACTGTTGGCCGACAAAATTCGGCGCCACGGAGCGAACGTGTGGCTGGTGAACACCGGCTGGAGTGGAGGATCGTATGGGGTCGGCAAACGGCTCAAACTCGCGATGACGCGGGCCATGATCGACGGGATTCACTCCGGCGCCTTGGCCCAGGCCCCAAGTCAGCCCGACCCCGTGTTCGGGTTTGACGTAATCACGCAATGTCCAGGCGTCCCCGCGGAAGTTCTCATTCCGCGCAATACCTGGAGCGATGGCGCCGCGTACGACGCCACCGCTCATAAGCTAGCCCAACTCTTTTCCAACAACTTTCGCCAGTATGAAGATAAAGTGAGCCCCGAAGTTCGCGAGGCCGGTCCCAAGGTGTAAGGCCCAAGCGAAAGGGCCCGTGGCGGAGATTTCCGGCTTGGGAGGGATTACACCTCTTCGGATTGCAAAGCAGAACCGAGGGGTGTGGCGTAGAAGACATCCTTCGAGTCAACACTCCCCGAAATTTGGTGAGGGGAGGAAGACCGGGTCCAGCCTTACCTGCGGTGAACGTGTTTACCGGTAATAATTCGCGGATTACGCACCGTAGGAAGCACTGGCGATCGACAATCGCAGGAAGAGCCGTCACCCCGGGATTGTGACGTCCTCGTCCGCATGCCTTTATTATACTGAACATATGTTCAAAATCAAGAATTGGTAATCATTTTTTTCTGAAAATCGATTCGTCTTCCTAAAGGTCATTGTCATAAGTACCATCCTTGCTTGAGCTTACGAACGGCAAGAATTTTGCCTCGCTTGTGAGGTTCGCCGCCAAGGATGTCGCTGGTGCCGCGGGCTCTTGGAAAAGCGATCATCTCTTCTAGCTGGGCGCACCCAATCGCGATTCTTGCCACTGGGACGAAAGTCCAATGCCTGTCCTCGGTTAGGCGTCGTAACATGAAGGTCCCGCACCGCCCTCAACTAAGGGGCTGCTCAAAACGCAACGGCGAGCGCGCAACGTTGCAGGAAGACCTCCTCCGCCGAACACAGACCCAAGCATGCCGGACCCGCAGGATTTATTGCAGCCGACCATCGTGTTCGACGGGAAGCCGTCGTCGCCCGCGAAGAACAATCGCGCTCCGGACGTGTCGCAGGCTCAAGTCGGATTCGTCGCGGGAACCGGACCTCGCTTTGCCGACGAAACGGCCGGGTTGCTTCGTACGCGGCTGACGGCGTTGGCGTCGGTTTTGTCGGCGGTGTTTGCCCTTGCCTTTGTCGGCAACTTGTTCACCGGTGCGCCGTTAGTCTGGTTGCGGGCGGCCATTTTGGCTGTGCTCGTGGGCAGCCTCGTTTGGCTTCGTTCCGGTCAGAAGTTGAAACTGGGTTGGCTGCGCGGGATTGAAGCGGCCGCGTTTGGCGCCGTGGTGGCTCAACTGGCTTTGATGATGTTGGTGCAAACCGCCCGTCATGCCGCCGCGGGCGATGCGGCCTCGGCCATCGCCGCCGAGCAGTCGTACATGACGGCGTGGTGCGTTCTTTTGTTGACGTATGGCGTTTTCTTGCCAAACACCTGGCGACGCGGCGCGGCCGTCCTGATTCCCGTCGCTTGCTTGCCGTACCTTTTGATCGCCATCCAAAGATGGTGGTCGCCGGAAGTGGACGCGGCTTTGGCTCAGAACCATGCGACGGCTCCCATTCCATTAACCTTCGTGGCGGCCGCGGTGGCGGTGTTCGGCACGCATGTGATTAACGCCGCCCGTCGCGAAGCGTACAAAGCTCGGCAATTTGGACAATATAAATTGGGCGAACGTTTAGGCGGCGGCGGTATGGGCGATGTCTTTCGCGCCGAGCACATGTTGCTCAAACGCCCGTGCGCCATCAAAACCATTCGACCCGAACGAGAGACCGACGCCGGCACGCTGGCCCAGTTTGAAAAAGAAGTCAAGACCACCGCTCGGCTCACGCATTGGAATACGGTCGAGATTTTCGATTACGGCTACACCAACGACGGGACGTTTTATTACGTCATGGAGTTGCTTCCCGGCATGAGCCTGGAAGACCTGGTGGAAAAACATGGCCCCTTGCCGCCGGAGCGCGTGATTTTTTTGCTCGTGCAAGTATGTGACGCTCTGCGCGAGGCGCATTCCATCGGGCTGGTGCATCGCGACATTAAGCCGGCGAATATCTTTGCGTCGCAACGTGGAGGCCTTTGGGATGTCGCCAAGTTGCTCGACTTCGGACTGGTGAAAGAACGCAAGACCAGCGCCGCCGACGGGACGACTTCCACCAGCGCCTTCAGCGGCACGCCGCTGTATATGGCGCCGGAACAAGCGCAAAAGTACGACGAAGTCGATGCCCGCAGCGACATTTATGCGATTGGCGGAGTGGCGTATTTTCTGCTCACGGCGCAACCGCCATTTACGGGCCCGAGCGTGCTGGCGATCATGAACGCCCACGCGACGCATCCGGTCGTTCCGCCCTCGACCATTAATCCGGCCATTCGTGCCGATCTGGACCAAATCATCGTGCGCTGTTTAGCGAAGCGGCCTGAGGACCGTTTTTCCGATGTGGTTGAACTTGCCGACGCGCTCAAGTCGTGTCAGTCGGCACAGCTTTGGAGCACGGCGAAAGCCAACGCCTGGTGGCGGCAAGTGGGACATGCTCCGCGTCCTTTACCCCGAGAGTAACAACCATGATTCGCGACGACATTCTAGCCTTGTTACGTGTTCCGCCGGAAACGAAAGTCCGGCTGAAGGATTACGACTCCGGCTGGGCGCAAACCGAGGAAATGAAGGAGTTAGGCAAAGACGTTATCAAAGACCGGGCCCAAGAAATCTTGGCGGAAAACCTGGCCGATCTGGCGGCTGTGCAAGAGTTGCTCTATGCCGACAATCGTTACGCTGTGCTTATGGTTTTTCAAGCCATGGACGCCGCTGGCAAGGACGGAGCCATCAAACACGTCATGTCGGGCGTGAACCCCCAGGGATGCCAGGTGTTCAGCTTCAAGAAGCCTTCCGACGAAGAACTCGATCACAACTTCCTGTGGCGTTACATGAAAGCGCTCCCCGAGCGCGGCCGCATCGGAATTTTTAACCGTTCGTATTACGAAGACGTGCTCGTGGTGAAAGTTCACCCCGAACTCGTCGAGCGGCAGCGGCTTACGGAGGACGATCAAGGCAAGAAGTTTTGGAAGCGCCGCTACGAAGACATCAACGCGTTCGAGCGACACCTGGTGCGCAACGGCACGGTCGTGCTCAAGTTCTTTTTGCACGTATCCAAAGAGGAGCAGCGCCGTCGGTTCCTGGAGCGGTTGGAACGCCCCGAAAAACACTGGAAGTTCTCGACGGCCGATCTTCACGAACGCGGCTTCTGGAAGGAGTACGTCAAAGCGTACGAAGACGCCCTGAGCGCGACCAGCACCAAATGGGCGCCCTGGTACATCGTTCCTGCCGATCACAAGTGGATCACGCGGGCCGTGGTGGCCGATGTCGTCACCTCGGCCATTCGTGGGCTCGATTTGAAATACCCCGAACTGAATGAGGAGCAGGTACAAGCCATCAACGCAGCGCGCGAGCAGCTAAACCAAGAATAAAACGGTCCTGGAGCGTACGCGGAAGCTTTGTAAATGCTTTGTGAATGACAAGGGAGGGAAGGGCCGTCGCTAACGCTTCCGGCTCGGAGGCTTTTCAACAACGAGCATCCGAGCCGGACGGCCCCAACTTTGACGCGCACCCTACGGTTTGCAACGCGACTCTTCTTAGGCTTTCCACCATGAACGTCGAAATTCAGTCGAATGGCCAGTCGGCGGTGATTCAACTTGTGGGCAAGCTCGATAGTTCGCTTCCCGCGAAAGACCGCAACCGCGTGCTGGAGTTGGTTCAGCCTGGCTGCGCGCTAACGATCGATTTTTCGCGCGTCACGTCGGTCACCAGCACGGGACTGCGAATGTTGCTTTTGTTGACTCGTGAGGTTCACGCCGTCGGCGGCGCGATGGTCGCGAAAAATGCTCCGCAGGAAATGCAGGAAGCGGCGGAGGCGGCGGGATTCCTGGAATTGTACCGCAAGTCGCCTGCGTCAGTTGGCGCCGTCATTCCGTCTAGCGCGCCAGTACGCGTCGACGCGTATCCGACGCATCATCATGCCGGTTTTGCGTTGCGACCGGGTTTTCCGATGCCGCTCGGCGCGTCGTTGGTGGGCCGCGGTGTGAACTTCGCCGTGTACTCGCGGCACGCTACGGCCTGCAGCCTGGTTTTATATCGGGCTGGCGAAGAGCAACCCTACGCCGAGATTCCGTTCTTGCCCGAGTTTCGCGTGGGCGATGTGTACGCCATGATCGTGTTCGATCTCGACCCCGACAGCCTGGAGTACGGCTATCGGATGGATGGCCCGCAGGACGCCGCCGCAGGACATCGCTTCGACGCATCGCGCGTGTTGCTCGACCCGATGGCGCACACCGTTCGCGGCCGGGAAACCTGGGGCGCCAGGCCCTCCGGCAAGCGGACCTACCGCGCGACTCTCACTCCGCAAGACTTTGACTGGCAAGGCGATCAACCGCTGGGATTGCCCCTGTCGGACCTCGTCATTTACGAAATGCACGTCCGCGGATTCACGCGCAGTCCCTCGTCGGGCGTCAAAGACGCTGGTTGCTTTGCAGGAATGCGCGAGAAAATTCCGCACCTCAAAGAATTGGGTGTGAACTGCGTCGAACTGATGCCGGTCTTCGAGTTCGACGAAATGGAGTACGACCGGGTCAATCCGCTCACGGGCGAGCCGATCTTCAACTATTGGGGTTATAGCACGCTCGGATTTTACGCGCCCAAGGCCGGCTTTGCGGCGACGGGGGGCCTTTCGATGCAGGCCGATGAGTTCAAAACACTCGTCCGCGAACTGCACCGCAACGGCATCGAGGTGATGCTCGACGTCGTGTTCAATCACACGGCCGAAGGCGACGAACGCGGCCCGACGCTTTCCTTCCGCGGTTTGGATAATCGCACCTACTACATGCTCACGCCGGATGGCGGTTATTTCAATTTCAGCGGTTGCGGGAACACGCTCAATTGCAACCACCCCGTGGTGCGCGACTTTGTGCTGAATTGCTTGCGATACTGGGTGGCCGAATACCATATCGATGGATTTCGGTTTGATCTGGCCAGCATTCTCGGCCGCGACGCCTCGGGAACGCCCCTGGCGAACCCGCCGTTGCTGGAGTCGCTGGCCATGGATCCCATTTTGGGAAAAACCAAGTTGATTGCCGAAGCGTGGGATGCCGGCGGTCTGTATCAGGTCGGGCATTTCCCCGCTTATGGTCGCTGGGCGGAATGGAACGGGAAGTATCGCGACAGCGTCCGGAAGTTTCTCAAAGGAGACCCCGAGCAAGTCACGGAAATGGCGCAGCGGCTGTCGGGATCGCCCGACATGTATTACGAGCGCGGCCCGAGTGCGTCGATCAATTTTGTCACCTGTCACGACGGTTTCACGCTGGCCGACCTCGTGAGCTATAACGACAAACACAACGAAGCCAACGGCGAAGACAATCGCGACGGCGCCAACGACAACCACTCCTGGAATTGCGGCGTCGAAGGTCCCACGAACGATCGCAACGTCTTGGCCATGCGACACCGCCAGATCAAGAATGCCTTGGCGATGTTGTTTCTCAGCCAGGGGCCTCCCATGCTGCTCATGGGCGACGAGTTTGGCCGAACGCAACAAGGCAATAACAACACCTACTGCCACGACAACGAGTTGAACTGGCTCGACTGGAACTTGAAAAACTCCAACGCCGACCTGTTCCAGTTCTGCCGACGGATGATTGCGTTTCGCCATCGGCATCCGGCGTTACGCAGTGGTAGTTTTGCCGGTATCCCACACCAAGCAGGCGATACCTTGGAAATCAGTTGGCACGGAACTCGGGCCTGGCAACCCGATTGGGCGTCCTATAGTCGCACCCTGGCGATGATGGTTCGCCGCACCTTGGGCGGCGAGCATGACATTATTTACGCCGCATTCAACATGTATTGGGAGCCGTTGGAGTTCGAATTGCCCAAGCCCGCGATCGGTTCGTGGCGCCGGTTCGCCGATACGGCCGCAGCGCCGCCCGACGAGATTGTCGAGCCAGGACACGAAGTTCCGTTGGCGAATCAACACGCGATACGCGTGGGCGTCCGGTCGACGGTGATCCTCACGGCGGCTCCGTAACGGCGGCGCGCTGTTTCCTCGTTACGCTCGTCAAGGCGTCATTCATGCTGGACTGGATTTTTGAGTTACCGCAGACCAGTCCGGTCGCCCATGCCCTTGGGTTGATTATGTTCGTGTGCGCCGCCGGCATGGCGGTGGGTAGCATCAAAGTGCGCAACGTCGGCCTGGGCGGGGCTGGCGTGTTGTTCATGGGGATTTTGATCGCGCAGTTCAGCCAGCCCATTGATGAAGGCCTTTTGAACTTCGTCAAAGAGTTCGGCCTGGTGTTGTTTGTCTTCACCATCGGCCTGCAGCTGGGGCCAGGATTCTTCGCCTCTCTGCGCGCGGAAGGGCTGAAACTCAATTTACTCACCGCGGCGCTGGTTGTGCTGGCTGGCGGCCTGGCGCCGCTGCTGGGCTGGCTCGTGAAACTCGACCCGATCGTCGTTCCGGGCCTGTTCGCCGGAGCTTCCACCAATGCGCCGGCCCTTGGCGCGGCGCAGCAGTCGCTCGCCGCGTTGCCCGGCGTGGACTCGGCGCGGTTGGCGCTGCCTGCGCTGGCGTGTGCGGTTTCCTATACGGGCGCATTCGCTGGTGTGCTAGGAGTCCTCTTATTGTTGAAGGCCCTTTTTCGTATCGATCCGGTGCAAGAAGCCGAGACATACGCCGCCGAGCAACGCCAAACAAGGAAGCCCCTCGTGCGACGAAGCATCGTCATCGAGAACTCCGAACTGGCGGGCCTGACGCTCGACGAAGTCTCTCGGCGCGCTGGGGCCGGCGTCGTAATCTCTCGCATGCGGCGCCGGGGAGAAACGGAGGTTCGCACTGCTCTTCCCAAAGAAAAACTGGCGCTGGGCGACACGGTTCTCGGTGTAGGAGATTCGCAACACCTGGACCAACTAGAGCGCCTCGCCGGTTGCTCCAGCGACGAAGACTTGATGACGGCTCCCGGCAACATCACCTTTCGCCGTCTTGTGGTCACTAACAAGGAGGTTCTCGGCAAAACGCCCGCCGAGTTGGACCTGGAAAATACGCTTGGCGTGATGGTCACGCGGATTGTGCGCGGCGATTCCGAAATGACCGCGGTTCCCCACCTGCGCCTGCTCTTTGGCGACGTGCTTCACATCGTCGGCGACCAGGAGCAACTGGAGCAGGCGGCCCAGCGGGTCGGAAACTCTCTGCATAAGTTGAACGAGACCCAGTTCATCCCTTTGTTCGCCGGCATTCTTCTCGGCGTTCTCGCCGGCTCCCTTCCTCTGGCGATACCGGGAATGTCGCAACCGGTACGCGTAGGACTGGCCGGAGGCTCCTTGATCGTGGGGCTCCTTCTCGGGCGTCTGGGACATCTTGGCGGCCTGGTGTGGCATATGCCGCTCAGTGCGAACCGCGCCTTTCGAGAGTTTGGCGTCGCGCTGTTCTTCGCCGCTTTGGGCCTGGCCGCGGGAGATCAATTCTTGGACGCGGCGCTCAGTCCTCGCGGTTTGACCTGGTTGGTCACGGGCCTGGTGATTACGGTGGCGCCGCTCTTGGCCGTCGGCGTTTGGGCGCGCTATGTGGCGAAAATGAACTTTGTTACCCTGGGAGGGTTGTTGGCGGGTGGAATGACAAATCCGCCGGCTCTGAGCTTCGTAAACAACCTTTGCCGGTCCGAAGCTCCCACACTTGCCTACGCCACGGTGTACCCTCTCAGCACCGTGCTGCGCATTCTCATCGCACAAATCTTGGCGCTAGTGCTTGGAGCGTAGGGAGCGGTGGCAGACGCTTCCGGTTCGGAGGTCGCCCAACTCTTTAGAACCGCAAGCGTTAGCAAAGGCCCGTTCTGTCGCCCATGCCAGTGTTCCTTTCCGCACGCCGCCGCGATGTCCCGCCGCAGTTCACGCCGAAGGCGATTCCGGGGAAGCGTCGCCTTGATTGCCGATCAACAAGGTTTGATCCAAGCCGGCGTTCGTGTTGGAGCCGCCTGAACCGGTCGAGTCGCCTTGACCGCCCCGCGTTGATCCTGGCGGAGACGGCAGCGCGCCGCCGGAAGTCGAACCTGATCCCAGGCCGGGCAAGTTGCCGGCCATGACGCGCGACCGCTCTTGCCGGACCCACCAGGCTTCGGCGTCGTCCAGCGTCCAGCGGAGTCCGGTCATCGCCTGATCGAGCCGCTTGGCCAAGTCGCGCGCCGTTTGCGGGCGACGCGCGGGGCTTTTTTCCAGGCAAGCGAGCAAAGCGTTTTCCAACTCGGGCGACACCTCGCGCCCCAGGCGTTGCGAGGGAGTCGCCGGCATGCTCGACAAATGATGCTGGCACAATTCCACCAACGACGACGCATTGAAAATCGGATGCCCCGTCAGAAGAAAGTAGCCGATCGCTCCCACGGCGTATAAGTCGCTGCGGGCGTCGACCAGGTCGGGCGTTTGAATCGCCTCGGGCGACATATACAGCGGCGTGCCCGACATGCCGCCCGACTCGCGCGCTTGCCGGGAGTCGTTGAGCGCTTTGACCAGCCCAAAGTCCAGCACCTTGACTACATCCGACTCGCCGCCGCGACGGTTGAGCATCACGTTCGCGGGTTTGATGTCGCGATGGACCAATCCAAGTGAGTGCGCCTCGTACAGCGAACCGCAAACCTGCTTCAAGATGTGAATGACGCGCGCTTCGGGTTGTGGGCCAAAACGATCGACCAGGTTTTGCAGGTCGATGCCGTCTAAATACTCCATGGCGTAATAGAACACGCCCTCGGGAGTGCGGCCGTAGTCGTAAATCGCCACGGTGTTGGGGTGGTTCAATTGGCAGGTGATTTGCACTTCGCGTTCAAAGCGAGCGATGGAGGCTTCGTTGACTTTGTCCACATCGAGCAGTTTGATCGCCGTGGGGCGGCGCAGCATGGCGTGATGACCTTTGTAAACCACGCCCATGGCGCCGGCGCCAATGCGCTCTTCCAGGCGATACTGTCCCAAGTGGCGAGCTTCGATGGCGGCCTTTTGCGCTTCGCGCTGAAGCCGCGCTACAACAAGCGTGAACACAAAGATCGCCACGGAAGTGAGCGTCAGCAAGCCGAACATCGAGTAGAACGCCCATTGCAAGATCGTCAGCGGGCGATACGCTTCGAAGTAATTGATTTCGGTGATCAGGCCGAGATCGTACTTGGGCAGCCACTGCCAGGCGCCCACCACGGGCACGCCGCGGTAGTCGTTATAACCTTCCAGGTCCGCGCCGGATGTCCCGGCAATCGCCGCCGCGGCCGACTTCGTGAGCGGCAGTTCGCTGCGGCGGACTTTCGGCCGATAGCCTTCGTCGATGTTCCCGCCGGGGTCGCGCACCGAGAGATTGAGAATCGAGCGCGAGTCCTCCACATCGGGCAACAGCCCGAGCAGGATTAATTCGTCATCAAAGCGGCTGTTCGAGACCATCAGGCCGGTCTTGTCGATCGCGTAGGTCTCGCCCGATTCGCCGGTTTGTCCCAGTTGCAGAATTCTAGTGAATTCGCGTTCGGGGCGAATGCGCAGTCCCAGCGCCGCGACGACTTGAAAGTTCGCGTCGCGCACCGGCGCCGCCACGAACATGGTGGGAACGTTCGTGCGAATGCGGCCTTTCTCATCCTTCAACATGGCCACGCTGGAAAACGGCGCACTGACGACCACTTGCCCTTCCAGCGCTCGGCCCAGAAAGTCTTCATACTCGGGAAGCGTTTGCCCGCGCAGTTCCGGGTTCGAGGTTGCGATAATTTGCTGTTTCTTATCGGCCAGAAAAAAGCCGGTAAAGCCATGAGCCGACATCCCGGGCCCCAGCTCTTGCGCCAACTGAGCATTGAGCGTCTCCCAGCTTTCGGGCGCAACTTCCGGCGCTACGCCGTTGGTTCCGGCGGCTGCCATGGCCGCGGACTGCTCGGCAGCGAGAAGCTTTGTAGTCAGTTCGCGCGTCTGCTGGTCGTTGGCGAGCGATTCGGCATTCGCTTCTTGGACACGGAGCCAGGTTTCCAGCATCGCGCGTTCGACGTTGAGCAGCGTTTGCAATTCCGATTGCAAGTTGTCGCGCATCGTTTGCTCAATGGCCGCGCGAATGGTGTAACCGACGATCGCCAAGACCACCACGGCAATAATCGGCCAAATCCAAAGTTGCTTTTTCAGCAACAAGCTGGTGCGCGAGATAGTGCGTCCGATGGTCGATTGACCAAACGTGAGGTGAGCCTGAGCGGGACTTTGCGCGGATGACGCGGCGGAGCCCGAACGCCCGAGCCAGCGGCTGAGCCAATGAACCATAAGTTGAAATCTCGATACGATGAAGACGCAACGAGTTACTATCGTACTTACGAACTTCGTTTAGGGCGATGTTTACGCAATGGGTTCCCCCCATTTTTCACAAACCCCATCGCACAAACCTCCCAACGAAATGGGCGCATTCCAACGAAGCGGGGACCTCCGAGCCGGAAGCGTCAACGACGGCGCCTTCAACCTCAAAACCTGACGGCGCCTTTAATTTCAGAAGCTGAAACGCCGAGCGCAGCGCACGTTCGAGTTTCCGGCGTGTTATCCTAATCAGCCGCCGTCCACAACCGGCGGACCTTCGCCCCCTTGATTTCGCCTACCCATGCTGAAGTCGGTACTTACCGTCGCGGTTCCTGCGATTGTTTTCGTGACGATGGTCGTGGTGGGTCTTGGCCTGACCGTGGACGACTTTCGGCGCGTGTGGCGACAGCCGCGCCTTGTGATTACGGCCATGATCGGTCAAATCGTGCTTTTGCCCGGCGTTGCGTTGGTGCTGGTGCAAATTTTCGAAGTCACCGCGTTCGTTGCTCAAGGCATGTTGCTTGTGGCGGCGTGTCCGGCCGGAACGATGGCGAATCTTTACGCATATCTGGCGCGGGCGAATGTTGCGCTTGCGGTCACGTTGAATATGTTATCGTGCATCGTGGCGGCGGCGACGATGCCGGCGATTTTTGCCGTCTATCGTGAAGTGTTGGGCGCGGCGACTTCGTTTGCGCCGCCAACGAGCAAGATTTTGGCCCAATTGCTGCTTACGATTGTGGCGCCGGTGCTTGTGGGTATGACCGTGCGAACCTTTCAGCCGGCGTGGGTCGCTCGTTACCAGCTCGTTCTGTTCCGTCTGAATCTGCTGTTGGTGCTTTTGCTATTGGGGTTGGTCATGGCGGCCGAAGCTGACCGCTTCGCCAGCCATCTTGCAGAGATTGCGGTCATGGCCGCCGCAATGACTGGACTTGGTCTCTTGGCGGGGTATACTACGGGCTGGTTGGCGCACGCGGGCGCGACCGACCGATTCACCCTGGCGATGGTGTTCGTCGTGCGCAATGTAGGCGTGGCCACGACGATTGCGGTCATTGTCTTTGGTCAGGTCGAGTTCGCCGTGTTCGCGACGGCGTATTTCGTCACCCAAACTTTTCTCCTTCTCGGGGCAGTTGTGGTTTTTCGTCTCGTGGCGAACCATCAAGAGTCAAATCCCTATGAGCCGGAGTCGACGTGACCTCCTCTCCTTTGCAACCTGATCTCCAATCCAACGCGCCTAGCGCCGTGAAAACTCGAAAGGGCGAAGAACATTGCTGTCGCGTGGCGGATGAGGGCGGAGATGCGCAGAGTCTTGATGACCTTGTGCAGGAGGCGTCCAGCGCTTTGACCGTCGAAAATTGTCTACCCGACGATCCGCGGGATGATCAACTACAATTCGAATCGCTATTATTTGAATTGACCGCGAAGTTCGTCAACTTGCCGATCCATGAAATTGACGATCAGATTGGCGAAGGGTTGCGCCGCCTGGGGGAATTTCTGGACATCGATCGCAGTAGCTTTGCGGAATTCTCGGAAGACAAACGCGACATGGTCGTGCTGCATTGTTACACAGCGCCGGGAATCGCGCCGTTCCCGCGCGTGATTGTCGATGGGAAGCTTCCCTGGTACGCCGGGAAAATTCGTCACGGCGAAATCGTCCGTTTCTCTCGTCTTCCCGATCAGCTTCCGGAGGAGGCGATCGCAGAGCGCGAATACTGCCTGCAAAACGGCGTCAAGTCGAACCTTGCCATTCCGCTGCGGGCCGCGGGAACGCTGAACTGGGTTATCACCTTCGCGACGATGCACAAGCATCGCGAGTGGCCCGACGCCCTCGTGCAGCGACTTTGGCTCATTGGCGAGATTTTCGCGAACGCTGTGGTGCGCAAACGCGCCGAATTGAAAGCCCAGCAGTTGCACGACCATTTAACGCGTATGACCCGCGTGAACCTGTTGGGCGAACTCGCGGCGGCCATTGCCCACGAAGTGAACCAGCCCTTGTGCGCTATTGTGACCAACGCCCAGGCCGGCCAACGCTTGCTTTCGGCCGAACACGCCAACGTGAACGAAGTGCGCGAGACGCTGCACGACATTGCCGCCGATAGCCGCCGCGCCAACGACGTGATTGTGCGCATCCGCTCGATGTTGCAGAATCAAACGCCCGAGCACGCGCCGCTCCATTTGGGCGACGCGATTCGTGAGGCTGTCTCACTCATTTATGGCCCCTCGCTGCAAAAGGGCGTTTCCGTCGCGCTGCATCTCTCGCCCCAATTGCCGATGATCTTGGGCGACCGGATCCAACTCCAGCAAGTGATTCTCAATCTAGCGCTGAACGCTCTGGACGCCATGAGTCAGCCCGAGAGCGAAACACGTCATCTTTCGATTCACGCCGAATGCGCCAGCGACGACAGCGTCATCATCGTCGTTAGCGACACTGGCCCTGGGATTGATTGCAAACTGCAAGACGAGGTGTTCGAAACCTTCTTCACGACCAAACCGACCGGGTTGGGCGTGGGGTTGGCCATCAGCCGTTCGATTGTTGAGTCGCACGGCGGAAGCATTTGGGTCGAATCAGAGTTGGGGCGAGGCGCCGCGTTTTATGTGAAGTTGCCTGTTGCGAAAAAGGCGCCCGCATGACCGATCGTCCGGCTTGGGTGTTTGTAGTTGACGACGACCCCTCTCTTCGCAAAGCTTTGGTGCGGCTGTTGCGCTCGCAAGGGTGGAACAGTGAGGCGTTCGCCTCGGCTGCCGAATTCTTGCACTACGAACGGCCCAACGCGCCGAGTTGTCTCGTGCTCGATGTCCAAATGCCTGAGGTCGACGGCTTATCGCTCCAACGCAGTCTGCATGAGGGACATATCGCCTTGCCTGTCATCTTCGTGTCGGGGCATGGCGACATTCCCATGAGCGTGAAAGCCATCAAGGCCGGGGCGGTTGATTTTCTGACGAAACCGGTTTCCGATGAAGCGTTGCTGCGCGCCGTCGAGCAGGCGCTCGCCAAGGACGTTCACGACCGGGAAGCGCAGTCGGATGTGGCGCGAATTCAACAGCGTTACGAATTGCTGTCGCCCCGCGAACGTGAAGTTCTCGCGCACGTCGTGAGTGGCAAGTTGAACAAGCAAATCGGTCGCCTGTTGGGCGTGACGGAAAAGACGGTCAAGGTGCATCGGGGCCAGGTGATGCACAAGTTGCAAGCCCGTTCGCTGGCCGAACTCGTGCGCATGGCGGAGAGAATTGGCATTGAAGGGCCCGGCGATACGGGTTCGCATCGCGCCGATGACCTGCCTTCTTCGTAGAACCGCGTTCTTGCCGTGCAGGCGCCGAGATGGGAGACGGGAGCTGAGCCGTCGCTGACGCTTCCGGCTCTGAGGCTCTGACGTTAAGACCAAAGGCCAATACTTTTTTTTCGCGGCTTTCGTAGACTTGAATGTGGAGGATTGGCGCAGAATAGCGAACGACAAGTACGGCCAGTTGAACGACACGGAAAACACGTCTTGTTGGGGAGTCGCTTTAGCCAGAAAGTAATAGTCCCTCGACGGATTTTGACGGACCGGTCCGTGACTGGTGCGGAAATTTACCGGCCGAGAAAGGTTAGAGAACCATATCCTGTTGCCGCCTTTCGAGGGGTCGGCGGCGCAGGCGGCTGTCACCGAGGCCTTGGGCCGATGGTTTGCGGCTTAGACCGCGGGGTGGAAATCCACATTCCATAAAGGTGACGCCATGAAACGACGAACTTTTGATCACGAAATCCTCCTCTTCCAGGGAGGCGGCGCGCTGGGAGCCTATCAGGCCGGCGTGTACGAAGGACTAGCCGAAGCCGGAGTCACGCCGACATGGATGGTCGGCATCTCGATCGGGGCCGTGAACTCGACCATCATTGCGGGCAACCCGCCGGAACGCCGCATCGAACGCTTGCGTACGTTCTGGGATCGGGTGTCCACCGATACCTTTTTCGAACCCCCGTCCTTTCTTGAATTCCTGCGGCCGATGATGGGCCGGATGAGCATCGCCTCAATCGCCACGTTTGGAATTCCGGGCTTTTTCTCGCCGCGCTCGATTTTGCCGCACTTGGCGCAAAGCGGCAGCCCCGAGGCAATGAGTTTTTATGACACCTCACCGCTTAAACGTACCCTGGAGGAGCTAGTCGACTTCGACTTGATTAACTCCCGCAAGGTGCGTCTGTCGCTGGGCGCTGTGAATGTGCGCACCGGAGAGTCGGTGTACTTCGACAACTTCAAGACGCGCATTGGCCCCGAACACGTGATGGCTAGCGGCGCGCTCCCGCCGGGGTTCCCGGCCATTCTCATCGACGGGCAGCACTACTGGGACGGCGGTATTGTGTCGAACTCGCCGCTGACCTACGTGTGGGACGAAAAACCTTTGACCACGGCGTTGATTATCCAGGTCAACCTGTTTAACTCGCACGGAGAACTGCCGCGCAACCTGGATGAAGCCATGGAGCGGGTCAAAGATATTCAATTCTCAAGCAAACAGCGGCTCAACAATCAGCGCGCGCGCGAACTGGGCGAAATGCGGGCGGCGCTCGCTCGACTGCTCGACAAACTGCCGCCCGAAATCAAGGCCGATCCGGACGCGCAGCGACTGATGCCGCTGTGCGACAAGCGCGAATGGACGATCGCCCATGTGAACAATCGTCGTCCGTCACACGCCGGACAGTCGAAGGATGCCGATTTTTCTCGGACCACGGTAGTGGCCGGTTGGGCCGCCGGACTGGAGGATATTCGACATTCGGCCGCTAATCTCGAATGGATGCAGCCGTTGAATGTCGGGCCGGGAGTCCAACTGTACTACCTGCCGCCGGTAACCACCTTCAATGGGACGGAGACCCGTCCCGCCGCAGCGCTCAAGGTGATCGACGGCGGGCCAACCGAAGAGGGTGGACCAGGCCACGATACGCCTTCCCGGCGAAGCGCCTAGAGCATGGCGTCGTCGGCATCGCCGGCTCGAAAGGAGTCCGTCGCTGACGATGCCGACTTTCAACGGCGCCAATCGCCGCTCACCATTCCGGCTCGGAACAAACAGCTCGTCCGAGCCGAAAGCGTAAGCGAAGGCGGCGGTCCTGACGCTTGGATCAAGCCGTTGCGGTAGGACCAAAGGCCAATGTTCCCTCGGACGCTTTGGGGCTAACGTTAAGCAATGCTTGTTTTGATCCGAACGTGTTTTGGCGTCGAACCATCCACGGCAACCGTGTCTGCGCGTCGCTCGGAGCCGCGGCCAGCGTAACAGAAACGCGGTAACGTTGTGAATGTTTTCGTCATTGACGATGATCCCTCGGTGCGCAAGGCGCTGCAGCGTCTGATTCGCTCGGCGGGAATGATCGCGGAGACGTTCGCCAGCGCCGAAGAGTTCCTGAATGCCAAACGTCCATCGCCCGATTGCCTGGTGCTCGATTTGCGCCTCTCGGGCATGAGCGGTTTGGAGCTGCAGGAACGGTTGGCGGCCGACGAAGAGGATATTCCGATCGTGTTTATCTCGGCCCACGATGACGCGTTGGTCCGCCAGCGCGCCCTGCAAGCAGGTGCAACCGACTTTTTGCATAAGCCCTTTGAAGAACATGTGTTGCTCACCGCGTTATCGCAAGCGGCGGCGCGCCATGCCGCCCACGCGGCTCTGATTCGCCCTTCCCCCGACGCCGCCACCTGATGGACAGCGGCGCCACCGAGTTTGGACCTTAACCTTCGAGATTCGCCATGGCCACCGTAACCGTGCTTAAGTTTGATACCTCCGATGGCGCCGCCCAGGCCTTGAGACAAGTACATAGCCTGCACAAAGAACATTTGTTGAAGTTGCACGATGCCGCGATTGTCACCTGGCCGCAGGGGAAGAAAAGTCCGCGGACGAAACAAGTTGTCGACCTAGTGGGAATCGGCGCCGTCAGCGGTATGTTCTGGGGCCTTCTTTTTGGCCTGATCTTTTTCACACCGCTGTTTGGTTTGGCCGCGGGAGCCGCCTTGGGCGCTTTGGGGGGAGCGTTGAAAGACTATGGCATTAACGACGAATTCATCGCGCGGGTGCGCAGCGAAGTGACCGAGGGAACCTCCGCGCTCTTCCTGATGACGAGTGACGCCGTGACCGATCGCGTGGTTGAAGCCATGAAGCAATTCAAGTTCGAGATCATCGCCACGAACTTGTCCAATGAGCAAGAGCAAAAACTCCGCGAAGCGTTCGCCCAGGAGTAAGAGCGCGCACCGACCGAATTCGCACATATTTGTGCGAATTTGAGACAAATGAAACACAAAGTGGTTATCTAGTTATTTTTATTAGTTTTTCTTCAAGATACCATTAAACCACTTTACATACAGGAATATTTCGCCAACTGCGAGCATTGGGAGTATGGCGACAGCCCAGATGGCGCCAAAACTGCAATGCTTACCTCAGCAACCACCGGCCGCAGCCGAAGGTCTCGCCGGTGAATCGCGGACGGATTCGACGATTCCACCCCCGCCTTCCTCGCCTCCTTCGGCCCTCCGGCCTTTTTCGCGAGGCACATATGAAAGATCTTTCTCAAACGGCGACGGACTGTTTCCAGCTTGCCGAGAATATCACTCATGTCGGCACGCGCCGCATGTTGGCGGCGCAAAACGCATTCCTGAATAGCGCCGAAGAAGCGGCGCACGAGGCTCGATCAGCAATCGCAGCCGACAGTTTCACGGGGCTGTGGCGCGCGTGGTCCGAATATACGACCGATTTCTTCGAGCGCGGCGTTCTGTTCTGGGACACGCTCCGCCAGCGCGGCAACAATTTCGTTGAACACGAGCGCGCCGGCAAACCGCCGCTCCTGGTGTTCGACTATGACATGATCCTCGACGGACGCACCTTGGAGCGCCCGGTCAATTACGCCCTGGTGCGCATTATTCCGCCCGACGGCGCCGAAATCGACGAGGCCAAACGGCCGTTCATCATCATTGACCCGCGCGCGGGGCATGGGCCGGGCATCGGTGGGTTCAAACAAGACTCGCAAGTCGGCGTCGCGCTGAAGGCCGGCCATCCGGTGTACTTTGTCATCTTCTTCCCAGTTCCCGAGCCGGGCCAAACATTGCCCGACGTTTGTGCGGCCGAGACGCAGTTCGTGCAAACGGTGGCCGATCGTCACCCCGGCAGTCCCAAGCCAGCCGTAGTCGGAAATTGTCAGGGAGGTTGGTCCGCCATGTTGCTGGCGTCCTCGCAACCCGATATTACCGGCCCGGTGGTGATTAACGGCGCGCCGATGTCGTACTGGAGCGGCAGTTGGCAAGGCGGCGAGGGAGAAAACCCCATGCGCTATTTAGGCGGATTAATGGGGGGCGCCTGGATGGCGTACCTCACCACCGACTTGGGACATGGCCTGGTGGATGGGGCCAACTTCGTCGCCAATTTCGAGCGATTGAACCCCGCGAACACGCTGTGGAGCAAGTATTATCACTTGTTCGCCAACGTCGACACCGAGCCGTCTCGCTTCTTGGGATTCGAAAAATGGTGGAGTGGCTACTCGTTGATGAACGAAGAAGAACTCCACTGGATCCTCGATAATCTGTTTGTTGGTAATCGCCTGGCGCGCGGCGAAGCCCACGCCGACCCGTACAGCTTCTTCAACCTCAAGGCGATTCGGTCGCCGATCATCATTTTCTCCTCCGCCGGCGATAACATCACGCCGCCGCAACAAGCGTTGAACTGGATCGCCGACGCCTATGCAAGCACCGAGGAAATCAAAGCCAACGGGCAAGTAATCGTCGGTTTGCTGCATGAAGACATTGGCCACTTGGGAATCTTTGTATCGGGCCGGGTGGCCAAGAAGGAGCACGCCGAAATTGTGGAAGTGCTCAAGCACATCGAAGCGCTGCGTCCGGGCCTGTATGTGATGGAAATTGAAGAGGTCGATCGGGCCGACGGGCAAATCGAGTACCAGGTTTCGCTTGAAGAACGTCGGCTCGAAGACCTCCGCCGGCTCAACAAATTGGAGCGTCGCGACGAAACGCCATTTGAAATTGTCGCGGAGGTTTCCGAACTCGGCGAACGGATTTACAAACGATTCGTACGGCCGTTCATTCGTCCTCTGGTGAACGAGAAAGCGGCCGAACTCGGACGCATGCTTCACCCGCTTCGTGTGCAGCGTTGGGGTCTGAGCGATTGGAACCCCTTGGTGAGGTCTTTGCCAGCTGCGGCCGCGTATGTCAAAGAGCATCGACATGCGGCGCCGAAGGAGAATCCTTGGCGAAAGGTTGAGCATGCCTCGTCCGAAACGATCACGGCGAGCCTGAACCTCTACCGCGATTTGCGCGACGCCGGCATGGAAGCGTTATTCTTCGCGATTTACGGTCCGGTGGCCCTTTTTGCGAAAGAGTCTGGGTCCCAAGCTGCCGCGGCGCCGCCCGTGAAAGACCCGCGCGACTTGCCACTGGTGCGCGACGCGCTCTCAGCGCTAGGGCACGGCGGGTATCCCGAAGCAATCGCGTTGATCGGTGCGTTGCTTGGCCGCGGCGCCGGGCGCATTCCGCTGGAGCGACTGGAGTTGGTCGAGCACTTACTTCAGAGCGACCCGATGCTAGCGCAGCTCCCTCGCGATGAAGTGCGGCGCATCAAAGCGGAACAAGCTGTCGTTGCCGAGTTGGAGCCGGAACGCGGGCTTCGTTCACTCCCGAAGCTTCTGGCTAACCCGGCCGATCGCCGGCGCGCGCTGGAAGTGTTAGATGAGGCTGTTGCGGCCGTCAAACCGACCGCGGCGCAGGGGGCCACGGTCGACCGCATTCGCGACGTGCTGGGCGCCGGCTCACCCCGGCTGAGCGTCGCTCAGGGAACTTCGCGACAGCAAGCTGGTGTGGCGTAAACCCACCGGCGCGGAAGTTAAACTGCCTTGGGTTTCTGGAGGATTCGACCATGGCCAAGTGGAGCAACGTCACGAATGTAACCTTCGACCAGATTCGCGCCGGCGCCTCGGCGACGTTGTCGCGCACGCTTTCCCCGACCGACATTGAAGTGCTGGCCCTCGTGTCCGGCGATGTCGATCCATTCCACGTGACGGGAGAGGACGGCGCTGCAGTCAAAGCCGACGCCAGCACGACTGGCTCGGTTGGCGCCGAAGCGCTGATTGCCGCCGTGCTGGGTACACGATTGCCCGGACCCGGCATGAAAATCCTCCGGGAAGATTTGTCATTCCACGGTCGGATCGCCGTAGGCGATACGCTCACGGCCACGGTCACGGCCAGGGAAAAACATCCCGAAGGGTGCGAAGTCGTCTTCGCGTGCAGTTGTGTGAACCAGGCAGGCGAAGAACTGGTAAACGGCGCCGTGACCGTGGCGGCTCCCATGCGCACGATCGCCTATGACGAAATCACCCCGCCCGAGTTGGCGTTGCGGCGAGGAGACGCCTTCGCACAGTTGTTCAAGGCGTGCGAAGGTTTGCCGCCGGTGGCGTGTGCTGTGGTGCATCCTTGCGACCATGACTCCTTGTTAGGACCGCTGGAAGCAGCGCGGCGCGGCTTGATTCGACCGGTGTTGATTGGGCCGGAAGAGAAGATCCGGGCCGTTGCCGCAACCGAAGGCGTCGACCTGGAGCCTTACCAGATCGTATCCGTGGCGCACAGTCACGAGGCAGCCGTCAAAGCGGTAGAGTTGGCGCGTGCCGGCGAGGTCGAGGCGCTCATGAAAGGGAGTCTGCACACCGACGAGTTGCTTGGCGCGGTGGTTCCTTCCGCCACGGGGCTGCGAACCGCGCGGCGCATGAGCCACGTTTTTGTGATGGATGTGCCGGCCTACCCGCGCACGCTGCTGATCACTGACGCGGCGATTAACATCTATCCCAAACTAGAGGAAAAGGTTGACATCGTGCAGAACGCCATCGACTTGGCGCACGTCCTGGGCATCGAGCAACCCAAGGTGGCGATTCTCTCGGCGGTCGAGACTGTAACCTCGAAGATCGCTTCAACCCTGGAAGCGGCGGCCCTGTGCAAGATGGCCGATCGGGGACAAATCACCGGCGCGATACTCGACGGCCCACTCGCGTTCGACAACGCCATCAGCTTGCAAGCAGCAAAGACCAAGAAAATCGCTTCGCCCGTGGCGGGCCAGGCCGACATTCTGCTCGTGCCCGATTTGGAAGCGGGCAACATGTTGGCCAAGCAGTTATGTTATCTGGCGGGCGCCGAAGGAGCCGGCATTGTGATGGGAACGCGCGTGCCGATCGTCCTCACCAGTCGGGCCGACTCGGTGCGTGCGCGCCTGGCGTCGACGGCCGTGCTGGCGCTCGTGGCGCATTCCCGCCGCTGCCGCCAGGTGGAGGTGAAGTAATGGCCGACGCGATACTCGTGTTGAACGCCGGTTCTTCGAGCTTGAAATTCTCGGCGTACCTGCGAGGAGAGCCCCTGACTCCGCTGCTGCGCGGTCAGTTAGAGGGCCTTTTCACGGCGCCGCGGTTTATCGCACGCAATGCGACAGGCGACGTGGTTGGCGAAAAGGAATGGCCAGCCGGAACGCCGCTGGGGCACCCCGGCGCCATCCAGTTCCTGTTTGATTGGGGACACGGCTCACTCGGCGCACACCGCATTGGCGCCGCCGGACACCGGGTTGGGCATGGCGGCAGAACATTCACGCGGCCCGTGTTGATGGATACACAGGTCTTGGAGGCTTTAGAAACGTTTGTGCCGTTGGCGCCTTTGCACCAGCCGCACAACCTGGGAGCGATTAAGACGGTTGCGCAATTGGCGCCCGGGCTGCCGCAGGTAGCGTGTTTCGACACGGCCTTCCATCGCAGCCAGCCTGCCGTCGCACAAACCTTCGCCCTTCCGCGCAAATACACCGAAGAAGGAGTGCTGCGCTACGGCTTCCACGGTCTGTCGTACGAATACATCGCCTCGATCTTACCCGAGGTAAACGGTCAGGCGGCGAAGGGGCGCACGATTGTAGCCCACCTCGGCAGCGGCGCGAGCATGTGCGCGATGCGCGCCGGGCAAAGCGTCGCCACGACCATGAGTTTCACGCCTCTGGACGGACTCGCCATGGGAACCCGCTGCGGAGCGATCGACCCCGGCGTGCTGCTGTACCTGATGGATCAGCATGGCCTGGACGCCCGCGGCTTAGAAAAACTGCTGTATCAACAGTCCGGACTCTTGGGCGTCTCGGGCGTTTCGAGCGATATGCGGACCTTGTTGGCCTGCCCCGACCAGCGCGCTAGCGAAGCGGTTGATTTATATGTGTACCGCATCGGTCGTGAATTGGGGTCGCTCGCCGCGGCGCTTGGCGGCTTGGACGCCGTGGTGTTTACGGGCGGAATCGGCGAAAACTCCGCCGAAATCCGCGACCGGGTTTGTCGTGATGCGGCCTGGCTAGGGTTGGACTTGGATGCGGCGGCGAACCACGCCGGTGGTCCACGCATCAGCCAACCTGAGAGCCGCGTTTCGGCGTGGGTGGTTCCCACGAACGAAGAACTCATGATCGCCCAACACACGCAACGGGTGTTGGCGCAGAATGCAATGAGGATCCCATCCGAGGAAGCGTAAGCGACGGCCCCGGCGCCATCGAATTCCAATTCGCCCACTGTTCATGGAGCCTTTCACGATGCGCGATATCCCCTCGCCGCCGTTGTTGGGGCAAAAGGCCCTGATTCTCGGTATCGCTAATGAGCATTCAATTGCTTATGGCTGCGCTCGCGCCTTTCATCGTGTCGGGGCCGAAGTCGCCATTACTTACTTGAACGAAAAAGCGCGGCCACACGTCGAGCCGCTTGCTCAAGAGTTGCAGGCGCCCATCTTCATGCCGCTTGATATGCAGCAACCAGGCATGCTGGAAGCGGTGTTTGACCGCATTCGCGACACGTGGGGACGGCTCGATATCGCACTACACTCAGTCGCCTTTGCACCCAAGGAAGATTTGCAGGGCGGGTTGCTCAGTTGCTCGTCGGCAGGCTTTGGCGTGGCGATGGATGTTTCTTGTCACTCGTTTGTGCGCATGGCTCGCCTCGCGGCGCCGTTGATGACCGAGGGAGGCGTGTTGTTCGCGATGAGTTATTATGGTGCGAACAAAGTGGTTCCCAATTACAACGTCATGGGTCCGGTGAAAGCGGCCCTGGAAGCGTCGGTGCGCTACCTGGCTCATGAGTTGGGATCCCAGGGCGTTCGGGTCCATGCGCTATCGCCCGGTCCAATCAAAACGCGAGCGGCGGGAGGTCTAAAGGACTTTGACCTGCTGTTGAACGAGGCGGCTCACCGCGCCCCCGTGGGAGAGTTGGTCGATATCGACGATGTTGGAATGGTGGCCGCCTACCTGGCGACGCAGTATGCGCGAAGGATTACCGGCGGTACGGTTTACGTAGATGCCGGCCTAAACATCATGGCTTGAGGCCTGCCAAGCCTCGGGCGATTTTGCGGTCAGGAACACTTGCCATGGACGTCATCAAAATTGGAGTCGTCGGCGCTGGGCAAATGGGGGCGGGCATCGCGCAAGTAGCTGCCGCTGCAGGACATATCGTGTTCCTGACCGATGTGAACCAGGAAGTCGCAGCGAACGCCCACGCGGGCGTGGCGAAGCGGCTGCATCGCGCCGTCGAAAAAGGAAAGCTCGACCAAACCGCCGCCGATGGCGTACTGGCCCGGTTACGTCCGGCGGCGGCTCTGGCCGATTTGCGCGAAGCGGGCTTGGTCATTGAAGCCGTGGCCGAGTCGGTCGAGTTAAAGGTGCGCCTCTTTCGCGAGCTGGACGCGATCATGCCGCCCGAGACGATCCTGGCGAGCAACACATCGTCGATTTCGATTACGCGTATCGCCGCCGCGACCGGGCGACCCGATCGCGTGATCGGGATGCACTTTATGAACCCGGTTCCTGTGATGGAACTGGTCGAATTGATCCGCGGCTTGCAAACGAGCGACGCCACCTACGCCGCGGTTCGACGCTTGGCCGAGTCGTGGGGCAAAACCACGACCACGTCGAAAGATTACCCAGGCTTTATGGTTAATCGCCTGCTGATTCCCTTCCTGAACGAAGCGTGCGACGCCCTGATGAGCAGCGTGGGGACCGTGGAGGACATCGATGCTTCCATTCGACTTGGGCTGAACCACCCGATGGGGCCGTTCGAACTGGCCGATTTAATCGGCCTGGATACGGTTCTCGCAATTGCGCGGGTCCTGCATGACGAATTGGGGGATCCACGATACCGCCCCAGTCCGCTGCTGGTGAAGTACGTCGAGGCGGGCTGGCTAGGACGCAAAACTGGGCGAGGGTTTTATCCCTACGACGCGACGTAATGCCCGGGAGCCGTCGTCTTTCATTGACTTCTCGACAACTTCTGAACATCGAACGCGGCGGCTTAAGAAGTCGGTCGCGCCGCTCGGTTTTGATACATCGCTGCAATTTAATGCGTCGAGCTGGCAAATCTCCGCCCTTCATTGGCCTAAGGTCCAATAACCTTGAGACCAACAGCGGGTTACTATTTTTTCATTGCTCGGAGCCATGCTATTTCTCCGCCGAGGAGCTTCAGGCCATGAGGGACAAACCATGAACTTTCTCGCACGCCAATTTCTATGCGGCTTGATCGTCGTTTGGCTTGCGAGCCTGTGCGCGGGATGCCGCGACGCGGAACCTGCGGCGGCTCCGCCACGACCCATTCGAGCGCTGCGAATTGGCGATACGCCGGCCCTCACCGGACGCTCCTTTCCCGGTACGGCCGAAGCCGTGGACGCCGTAGATTTGTCGTTCCGCGTGGGAGGTCCCCTCATCGCCTTTCCAGCCAATGAGTTGGGCAAAAAGGTAAGTAAAGGAGACTTGTTGGCCCAGATCGACGCGCGCGACTTTGAAGTTCGTTTGAACGACGCGGAGTCGGCGTTGGCCAAGGCCACGTCCGAATTAGACGCAATGCGAAAAGCACGTCCCGAGGAGATCGAACAGCTCAAAGCCTCGCTCGATCGTGCGGAAGCCGCCGCCCAGTTCGCCCGAACCGAGTATGGCCGTTACCTCCAACTGCGTACGACGAAGTCGGCGTCGGAGTCCGACATCCAACTGGCCGAGGCGAAGGCGAAGCTAGCCGACGCCGAGGTGGTCACCGCAAAGGAGGCCTTGCGCATTGGCGAAGAAGGCGCGCGTCCGGAGGACATCAAAGCCAAAGAATCACAAATTGCCTCGCTCCAAGCGACGGTGCAGAAAGCGAAAGACGAACTCACCGACACGAAGCTCACGGCGCCGTTCGAGGGATCGGTCTCGGCCGCGTACGCGGAAAACTTCGAAGTTGTGCAGCCTAAGCAGCGCATTGTGCGATTGGTCAACACGTCGGAGTTGGAAATTCGTGTCGACATTCCCGAGAACCTGATCTCGCTCGTTCCGAGGGTGAAGAATACTTACGTTGTGATTCAGAACTTTCCGGAAACAAAAATTCCGGCACGCATTGCGGAAATTGGCGCCGAGGCTTCGCCTACGACGCGAACGTATCCGGTCAAACTCCGTTTTACGTCGCCCGAGGGGATCAACGTGCGTCCGGGCATGACGGGCACCGTGCGCGGCGAAGGCGACCCGAACGAGACCGTGACAAACTCCGAAGGGCACGTCGTTCCGGCATCGGCCGTGTTTGAACGTGACGGCAAACGGCGCGTTTGGACTTACGACAACACGGCTAAGACCGTCAGTTCGCGCGAAGTCAAGGTGCTGGGAACCACGCCGTATGGACTGAACATTTCCGGCGTAAAACCGGGCGAATGGGTGGTCACGGCGGGAGCGCATTTCCTTCAGGAAAAACAAGCTGTGCGGCTGCTTGCGGAGCCCTCCGAGGAAGGAGCCGAAGCATGAGCATCGCATCGGGCAGCGTGGAAAAACGCAACGTCGTCGGCTTTAGCATGGTGCTGTTGGTCATCGGTGGGCTGGGAGCGTTCTTCGCCCTGGGACAGTTGGAAGACCCCGAGTTCACCATTAAAAACGCCACCGTCGCCACCTTCTACCCCGGTGCCAGCGCGAAGGAAGTCGAGCTGGAGGTGACCGATCGGATCGAGATCGCCATTCAGAAGATGCCGCAAGTGGAGAAGCTGGAGTCGGTCTCCAAGCCCGGTTTCTCGCTCGTAAAGATCGAAATACTGCCCCAGTATCCTGCCGAGCAGTTACCGCAAATCTGGGACGAACTGCGGCGCAAAGTGAACGACGTCACCCCTAGCCTTCCGCCCGGGTGCGGAACACCCTCCGTGGGCGATGACTTCGGCGATGTGTACGGATTCCTGTTGGCGGTCACGGGCGATGGATTCTCCTACGACGAGTTGGAGAATCACGTGGACGAAATCAAGAAAGAGTTGAGCCTGGTGCAAGGCGTGGCCCGCGTCGAGTTGTGGGGCGTTCCTACGCGCTGCATCTATATCGATGTTTCCGAAGCGAGGCTCTCGCAGCTTGGCCTGACCATGGAGGACATTCAGCGCACGCTCTCCGAGCAGAACCTCGTGATCAATTCGGGCGCTTTCGACCTGAACGACGTACGGCTGCGCATCGATCAAACCGGCGCGTTCACGTCGCCGGAAGACATCGGCAACTTGGCCATTCGCGGCCGCACCGCGCCGGAAACGGCCGGCGCCAATGAACTGCTGCGCATTCGGGACATTGCCAACGTGCGCCGCGGCATGGTAGAGCCCCCCGCCACGCGCATGCGGTTCAAAAGCCAGCAAACCGGCGATTACAGCACGCCCACCATTGGCGTCGCCGTGTCGAACCAGTCGGGCGAAAACGTCGTAAAGCTCGGCCGCAACTTGGACGCGGCATTGGATGATCTGCGCGCGGTCCTGCCAGTCGGAATTGAAGTGCACAAGATCTCCTGGCAGTCAGATCAGGTTGATGAGTCGATCGACGTGTTCGTCATCAGCCTGATCGAGTCGGTCGTGATCGTCGTCGCGGTGCTATGGATTTTCATGGGGTTCTGGACCGCGTCGGTGGTCGGCATTTCGGGCCTGTTGCTCACGATCATTGGCACGTTCCTTTGCATGTACCTATGGGGGATCGATCTGCAACGCATGTCGCTAGGCGCCTTGGTCATCGCCATGGGCATGATGGTCGATAATGCGATCGTCGTGGCCGATGGCGTGCTCGTGCGACTCCAACGCGGTATGGATCGTCGTCGCGCTGCGATCGAAGCGGCCACGCAGCCCGCCTGGCCGTTGCTGGGCGCTACGCTCATCGCCGTGATTGCGTTCTATCCGATTTATGCTTCGATCGAGGGCGCCGGCGAGTATTGCGCCTCGTTGTTCCAAGTCGTGGCGATCTCGCTGCTGCTCAGTTGGGTTCTTTCGGTAACGGCCACGCCGCTATTGTGCATGTGGATGTTGCCGCAACCGAAAACCACCGAGACCGGCGACGAGTACGGCGGGAGTTTCTTTACCGCCTTTCGCCGTGTGCTCGATTTGGCGCTGCGCTTGCGCTGGATCGTCGTCGGCGGCCTAGTGGCGGCGATGGTTGGCGCGCTTTCGCTGTTTCCTTTTATTGATAAAACCTTCTTTCCCGATTCGGCCCGATTGCAGCTGATGGTCGACTACTGGGCCCCCGAAGGCGCCAACATTGAAACCGTCTCGCACGACATGGAGCGAATCGAGTCGCATTTGCTGGCCGACCCGGGCGTTGACGCGGTCGCCACGTTCGTCGGCGCTGGCCCGCCCCGATTCTACCTTCCGGTTGAGCCGGAAGGCGCGAATCCGGCGTACGGGCAATTCATCATCAATGTGAAGTCGCTGGACGAATTGAATCGTTTGGTGGCCGAGTTGAACCCCTGGCTTAAAGAGAACATTCCGCAAGCCGAGCCGGTTGTGCGACGATACGGGTTGGGCCCCGCCAATACCTGGACGGTGGAAGCGCGCATCTCGGGTCCCGGTTCGGTTGAAACCGACGACCTGCGCGCCGTGACGGACCGTGCCGTGCAAATCTTCCAGGGCAGCGCCAACGCGTCCATCGTGCGCACGAACTGGCGCCAGAAAACCAAGAAGGTGCTCGCCGAATACTCTCAAGAGCGGGCTCGGTGGACTGGCGTTTCGCGATCTGACATTGCCTCTGCGGCGCGCCGTGCGTTTGATGGCGTTCCCGTCGGACAATATCGGGAGAAAGACAAACTTTACCCAATCATTGCGCGGCATGTACAGCAAGAGCGCGAGCAGTTTCCGGGGCAGATCGATGTTTTGCAAATTCAGCCGAGTTTCTCGACCCAAGTGGTGCCGCTCTCGCAAGTGACGAACTCGATCTCCGTGCAATGGGAAGAGGCGCAAATCTGGCGGTTCAACCGGCGTCGTTGCATTACGGTGCAGGCGCGCACGCCCGACGGCGTTCCCGCGTCGCGTTTACGTGAAGATATCTTGCCGCAGATGGAGGCGTTCGCCGCCGAATTACCGCCGGGTTTCCGAATGGATTGGGGCGGCGAGTTTGAAGACTCGCGCGATTCGCAACAGTCACTCATTCCCGGCATGATTCCCGCGGTACTGCTGATGGCGTTGATTCTGGTGACTTTGTTCAACGACTTTCGACCGCCGCTGGTGATTGTCGCCGTAGTGCCGTTCGCACTGATTGGGGTGACGATTGGCCTGTTGGTCATGGGCCAACCTCTGGGCTTCGTGGCGCTGCTGGGAGTGATGAGCCTTTCGGGCATGATGATCAAGAACGCCATCGTACTGCTGGACGAGATCAACGCGCAGAAGGCGCTCGGCAAGAGCGATTACGACGCGGTGATGATCTCGGCCCTTTCCCGGCTGCGCCCCGTGGGGCTGGCCGCGGGCACGACGGTGCTCGGTGTGATTCCGTTGTTGCAGGATGTGTTCTGGGTGTCGATGGCAGTCTCCATCATGTTCGGCCTGGCGCTAGGATCTGTCCTGACGATGATCGGCGTTCCCGTGCTTTATGCGTGTATTTACCGGCTTCCTCGGCCTGGGATTCCGCCGGCTACAACTCCTACAACTGAACCGTCTGCCGCGAGCGAATAAGCGATGTCGTCCAATGCTTCCGAATTTCGAGTCGCCTGCTTGGGACCTTGCGAGGTCGACTCGCCGTTGATGCGCCAGGGCGATCATCAGCCGCGGGCGCACTTCGTGAACGACGACCAGCGTGTGCTGGTCGACGACCTCATCAACGGAGACGACGAGACCTCATTTCACGACCGCCCGACGCTCGAACTGGCCGGCCCGCGTCCCAAGATCTTCTTTAACCCCTCGGAACTGGGCGTCGGCATTGTGACCTGCGGCGGGCTTTGCCCCGGTTTGAACGATGTGATTCGCGGTCTCGTCATGGTGGCGCATCATCGGTATGGCGCGGCGCGCATTTATGGCTTTCGCTACGGGTATCAAGGGCTTTGTCCTGGCGAAGAGCCGATGCGACTCACGCCAGACATTGTGAAAAACATCAATGCCAGCGGCGGCACGTTCCTGGGAAGTTCGCGCGGGCCGCAAGATCCGGCGGTCATGGTCCGTCGGCTGCAAGAGCTGGGAGTTCAGCTATTGTTCGTCATCGGCGGCGACGGCAGCATGCGCGGCGCGCTGGCGATTGGTCAAGAAGCCGCGCGGCGCAAACTTCCGATTGCCGTGGTAGGCATTCCCAAGACAATCGACAACGATCTGGCCTTCACCGATCAAAGCTTTGGCTTCACCACGGCGTGTTCGACGGCGATGCACGCGATTCGCGCCGCCCACAGCGAGGCCAAAGGCGCGCGAAACGGCGTGGGGCTGGTAAAACTCATGGGGCGGCATTCCGGCTTTATCGCCTGCTTCGCCGCGCTGGCCGCCAATGAAGTCAATTTCGTGTTGATTCCCGAAGTTCCCTTTTCGCTCACCGGAGAGGGAGGCTTTTTGAATGCGCTCGCCGAGCGGTTGAACCAACGAGGACACGCCGTGGTGGTCGTCGCGGAAGGCGCAGGTCAGGAGCTATTGCACCGCGCTGGCGATGCGCGCGATGCGTCCGGGAATGTGCGACTGCAAGATGTCGGGCCCTTTCTGGCCGATCGCATCCAGACGCATTTGAAGGCGAAAAGCATGGAGTGCACGCTCAAGTACATCGATCCAAGTTACATCATTCGTAGCGTTCCTGCCGCACCGGCCGACAGCGTATTTTGCTGGCGCTTGGCTCAGAATGCGGTCCATGCAGGCATGTGCGGCAAAACCCAAATGGTCGTGGCGCGGTGGCACAACCGTTTCGTTCACGTGCCAATGCGGGCGGCGATTTCGCAGCGCAACCAGGTGGACCCCAGCGGCGATATTTGGCTCAGCGTTTTAGAGGCGACGGGACAAGGAGAGTTGATGTCATGACGGCCACCCTCACGCAACACTTGGTTCGTCACACGCGTATCGTGTCGATCGTCGGCGATATCTTGACCGTTCGCGCGCGTAACGTCGGTTTGGGCGATCTGGCGGTGGTCGAAAACTGGGACGGCGAGCAATCGCTGGCCCAAACCATTCAGGTGCGGCAAGACGAAGCCTCGCTTCAGGTGTTCACCGGCGGCAAGGGCCTTTCGACCGCCGCCAAGGTGCGCTTCCTTGGACATCCGATGCAAGTCGTGTATTCGCCCAACATTCTCGGCCGCATCTTCAGCGGAGCCGGTGAGCCGATTGACGGCGGACCTCGCCTGGTGGCGGACCCGCAATTGAACATTGGTGGTCCTTCGGTCAATCCGACCACGCGCGTCGTCCCGCAGAAGATGATCGAGACCAAGATCCCCATGATCGACATCTTTAACTGCCTGGTCGAAAGCCAAAAGATTCCGATCTTTTCCATTGCCGGCGAACCGTACAACCAACTGCTTGCGCGGGTGGGCATTCAGGCCGACGCCGAGGTGATTGTATTCGCCGGCCTGGGTTTGATCTTTGACGACTTTCACTTTTTCCGCACGCGTTTTGAAGACGAAGGGGTCTTTCCGCGCACGGTCATGTTCGTCAATCAAGCGTCGGACCCCATCGTCGAGCGAATCTTGGCGCCTGATATGGCGCTCAAAGTCGCCGAGCGGTTCGCCGTGGACGAAGGCAAACGCGTGCTTGTGCTGATGACCGACATGACCGCCTATGCCGACGCGCTGAAAGAAATCGGCATTTCGATGGAGCGCGTTCCCTCGAACCGCGGTTACATGGGCGACTTGTACAGCCAACTGGCTGTGCGTTACGAACGGGCCTGCAACTATCGCGGCGCCGGATCGGTGACGATTCTGACTGTCACCACCATGCCGGGCAATGACGTGACGCACCCCGTGCCCGACAACACTGGCTATATCACGGAAGGCCAGTTCTACCTTCACGACGGCGCCATCGATCCCTTTGGGTCGTTGTCGCGGCTTAAACAGCAAGTGATTGGCAAAGTCACGCGCGAAGATCACGGGCAGATCATGAACACCATGGTTCGTTTCTACTCCGGCGCGCGTGAGGCGCAAAAGAAGCAAGCCATGGCGTTCGACCTTTCGCCTTTTGACGAAAAACTCTTGCGCTTTGGCGGCCTGTTTCGCCAGCGATTTATGGACATCAATGTTTCATTACCCTTGAACGACGCGCTCGACCTGTGCTGGAAGACGCTGGCCGAATGCTTCGAACCGCAAGAACTGTTGATGAAGGAAGCCCTGGTTCAGAAATACTTTCCCAAGGACGTTCAGCGCGCCACCACTGTGGCCGCTCAACCATAAGAATTGTTGTTATGGCCCTCGCGCTAAATAAAAGTTCGCTCAAGCAGCAGCGGGACCAGCTCAGCCTGTTCCGCAAGTTCCTGCCCTCGCTCGATCTCAAGCGACAACAGTTGCTCGCGGCGCTCAAAGAAGCGCGGGTTCAATTGGAGCAGGTCGAAGCCGAGATTCGCCGGTTTGATCAATTGACCGAGTCGCTCTATCCCCTTCTGGGCAGCGCCACTTTGGCGACGCAAGACCTTTCGCAATTGGTGCGAGTGAAGGCCGTTCGCATCGAAACGGAAAACCTGGCGGGTGTCCACCTTCCGACGGTGCGCGAGCTGGAGTTCGAGGTGGCGCCCTATTCCACCTTGGCTACGCCGTTCTGGGTCGATTCCCTGGTGGAGGCCTTGCGTCACATGGCGGAACTGCGCATTCGGTATTCCGTGCAAAGGCAACGCGTCGAACAACTGGAAACCGCAGGCCGCCGCGTAACGCAGCGCGTGAACCTGTTCGATAAGGTGTTGATTCCGCAAGCGCAGCAAAGCATCAAACGAATTCAGATTTTCCTGGCTGATCAAGAGCGATCTGCCGTGGTCAGCTCGAAGATCGCCAAGACTAAGCGTTGAACCCGAGACCCCACGTGGGCTATGGCTATCGTCGCCCTTAATAAAGTGACGTTATACGGCTCCGCTGCTCAGCGCGATGCGGCGCTCGACGCGCTCCAGCGTCTGGGCCGACTGCACTTGCTCAGCTTGAGCGACGCGGAGGCGCGCGCTCCGGTCGAAGGACTTGCCTCGGCCGACGCACGTGAAGCGCTAAAATATCTGCGCGCGGCGCCGGTCCAGCGACGCCCCTCCAAGCGAACACGTGGCTTTGATGCGCCAACCATCATTCGGCAAACCTTGGAGAACAAACGCCATCGCCAGGCGCTTTCCGATGAGCGCGACTCGGTCGACAAAGCGATCGAAGACATGACCCCTTGGGGCGAATTTCGCTTGCCGCCGGTCGAGGAACTGGGCGATACCCGCCTTTGGTTCTACGCCGTACCCCGACGCGACGCCAAGGCGATTGCTGCGCTGGAAGCGCCGTTTCAAATTGCGGCGGAGGATCCCACGACGTTATATCTCGTAGTGATCTCGCCCGTGGAGCCGGTCGCGGCGCCTGGTGAACGGAAGGACTTGGACCCACGGCCGCTTTCGGAATTGAGGGCGCGGCGCGGCGAGATTGACGAGCTTCTGGAAGACCTCGATTGGGAGCGAAACGAGCTGACGCGCTGGATTGGTCTGCTTCAGCACAACTTGAATGAAGCCGACGACCGCGCTGCCCGGGCCTGGGCCGAGCAGTTGTCGCGGTGCGATGAAGACTTGTTCGCCGTTCAAGGCTGGGCGCCGCGCGAGGCGCGTACCGAGATTGAAGCCATCGCCAACCAGCACAGATTGGCCGTGACCTTTGCCGCGCCCGACGTGAAAGATCAGCCTCCCACGCTGCTGAAGAACCCCGACCGCGTAGTCGGCGCCGAGAACGCCGTGACGTTCTACATCACGCCGGCGTATCGTGCATGGGATCCCACGCCGATCATGTTTATCTCCTTCAGCCTGTTCTTCGGCATGATCGTGGCCGACGCGGGTTATGGGCTGCTGATGGCGGCGGCGCTACTTTTGTTTTGGCGAAAGCTGGGCAATACCCCGAACGGCGCCCGGTCGCGTTGCTTGTTTCTGGCGATCGTCGTCGTGACGATTGTGTTTGGCGCGCTGGCTGGAAGCTACTTCGGGTTGGCGCCGAGCGCCGATTCGATGCTCGGACGGTTGCGCGTGCTCGACTTCGAGAACCGCGGCCAGATGATGGGGCTGTCGATCCTTATCGGCGTGACGCATCTCACGATTGCCAACTTGATCACCGCCTGGCATGCGCGCGGCAGTGCGCGGGCGCTCGGTTCGATCGGCTGGGTGCTGGTGATGGTGGGCGCGTTAATGATGGCCGCGCGACTTCTGGAGACGCCCGGGGGAGTGACGGCCGCATGGCTGGGCCAATGGGTTCTCGGACTCGGATTTCTTACGATTCTGCTCTTTAGCAGCGATCGTCCTTGGCGCTCCACGCGCCTGGGCGATTGGGCCGGCCGATTGATGGACGGCTTGGGAGCGCTCACGGGAATCTCCAAATTGTTTGGCGACGTGCTGAGCTACCTCCGGCTGTTCGCGCTGGGGTTGGCCAGCGCCCAATTGGCGGTCACGTTCAATCAACTTGCGTCAGACATGACGCAATTTCGCGGGCTTGGCTTCCTGTTGGCCGCAGTGATTCTTATTGCAGGGCATGGCATCAACCTGGTTCTGGGGTTGATGGGGGGCGTCGTGCATGGATTGCGGCTCAACTGCATCGAATTCTTTAACTGGAGTCTCACCGAGGAGGGTTACCCCTTTCGGGCTTTCCAAAAAAAGGTCGCAGTCTAATGGACGTCTTTATTCTCGCACTGGGATGGCTGGGGATCTTCGCGCCGACGGCGCTTGGCGCCATTGGGAGCATCATTGGGTGCGCTCGGGCAGGCCAGGCCGCCTGCGGCGCCATGCTCGATGTCGACGGCGGCTACGGCCGCTTCGTCGGACTCTCGGCCCTGCCGTCATCCCAAATGATTTACGGCATCGTGGTCATGTTCTCGCTCAATCGAGAGGTGACCGTCACCTCGGCCCCGGCTTTGTTCGCCATTGGCGTACTGGCAGGGCTAGCCCTGATGTTCAGCGCGATTTACCAAGGCGCATGTTGCGCGTCGGCCATTAACAGTAGCAAGAGCAAGCCGGAGATTTTCGGGCTGTCGGCCGCTCCCGCCGCCATCGTCGAAGGGTTCGCGGTGTTCGCCTTCGTGTTCGCCCTGGTCCTCAGCGGCGGCATTCCTTCATAAGGTACGAGCGTCATGGCCAGTCTGGAAACAGAAAAAAGCAACGATAAGCCGCAAGTCGTCGGCGTCCAGGAGTTGATCGATCGCATTCGCAGCGAGGGTGTCGCCAAAGGCCGCAATGAGGGCGAATCGCTCATCGCGGCGGCTCGGGAAGAAGCGGTCAAGATCCTGGACGCGGCCCGGAAGGAAGCTGAGCAAATTTGCTCGGCCGCTCGAGCCGAGGCCGCCCATCTGCAAAAGAATGCCGAAGACGCTTTGCGTTTGGCAGCGCGCGATGCGGTGCTCGCGCTAAATGAGGCGATTCGCACCGACTTTATCGCCAAAGTGCGGCGCATGGTGTCGCACACCATGCAGGATCGTGCGTTCCTTGAACGGCTGATCCTGGAAGTAGCGCGGCGCGCTATGCCCGAAGACGCCGGCAAGTCGATTGAAGTCCTTTTGCCGAATGACTTAGTGACGTACGACGAACTAAAGAAAAACCCCCAAGATGTGGCCGAGAACTCCCTCAGCCGGTTCGTGCTAGAGTTGTCAGGCGACATCTTGCGCGAAGGTTTGACCTTTGTGCCCGCGGAAGATGACCGACCGGGGCTGCGCGTGCAACTGAAAGACCAGGATGTGGAAATCGACCTGACCGACGAAGCCGTCGCCGACTTGCTGATGGAGCACCTGGCGCCGCGATTCCGCGCGTTGATGGAAGGTTCGCAAACGTGAGAAATACGCCATGATCGGCGGGAGATCCTATTACACGCTGATTGCCAGCCTACCGGCCTTGCCAACACGGTTCGACGTCGATCGTTGTCCGATCACGTGGCCGCGTCTGGAAGACCGCCTGCGCCTGTTGGAGCCGGAAGATCATGCGATGCTTTCGCAACTGATCGATTTTCTGGCTTGGGACCGGCAACCGCTCGAACGAACCGACGCGGAGATGATCGCCCGCTACGATACGCTCATGAAGAAAATCACCCATCCGGTGATTCGCGGGCTCGTCGATGATTGGATTAACCTGCGCACGATTGTGAGCGCTCTGCGACGACGGCGTTTGGGAGAGGGTTCGCCTCCGGGCATTGGTTGTTGGACCGATACCATTCGCCGCTGGTGGAGTCAGCCTCAGTTCGGATTGCAAACGCGATTTCCCTGGATCGAAGAACTCGACCGGTTGATGGCCTCCAACTCGACCCGTCAGGCCGAACGACTGATACTCTCGGTGCATTGGAGCAAGTGGAGTCGCGAGGCAAGCGAACATCATTTCTCGTTCGAGGCGGTGCTGCTGTACGTGGCGCGCTGGTCCTTGGTGCATCGGTGGACCTCGCAGAACGCCGTCGCAGGACGAGAACGCTTTGAAAACACCCTTTCAAAGGTTTTGGAAAACCATGTCCAACTCGCCAACTGAAGCCGCCGTGATCGGCGTCAGCGGGAATATCGTCTCCATCGAGGCGCCCCATGGTTCGATCATGAAAAACGAAGTGGGTTACGTGCGCATGGGCGATCGTCGCCTGAAGGCGGAAGTGTTGCGCGTTTACGGTCAAGAGGCCGATTTGCAGGTCTTCGAAGACACGGAAGGCGTACGCGTGGGCGACGCCATTGAACTAACACACGAAATGCTTTCGGTCACCCTCGGGCCAGGATTGCTCGGAACCGTTTTCGACGGGTTGCAGAACCCGCTTAATAAGCTGGCCGAGCAAGACGGTTTTTTTCTGCAACGAGGACGAAGCGTCCCGGCGCTCGATCCTGAGCAGCTATGGAAATTCCAACCTGTCTGCAAACTGGGCGATAAGCTTAATGCTGGCGACGTCGTGGGAACCGTGCAAGAGCGTCGCATCACGCACAAGATCCTGTTGCCGTTCGCGTTGCCCCGCGAAGTGGAAGTAATCTCGATTCAAGCGGGCGAATTCACCGTTCAGGAACCGGTCGCCCGGGTGCGCGATGCGAATGGAAACGAACGTGCGGTCACGCTCGCCCAAACCTGGCCGGTCCGGCGGCCGCTGCCCGCGGCGCTATTTCGCCGAAGGTTAAGCGAGCGGCAATTCTCCGCGGAACCGTTAGTAACGACGATTCGGCTCATCGACACATTTTTTCCCATCGCCCGCGGCGGTACCGCATGTATTCCGGGGCCCTTCGGCGCGGGAAAGACCGTCCTGCAAGGACTCATTGCGCGCTACTCCGCGGTTGACGTTGTGATCGTTGTGGCTTGCGGCGAACGTGCCGGCGAAGTGCTGGAAACCATCTCTGAGTTCTCCCACATGGATGATCCTCGCACCGGCGGCAAGTTGATCGACCGCACGGTGATTATTTGTAACACCTCCTCCATGCCGGTGGCGGCGCGCGAGGCGTCAATCTTCACCGGCATCACGCTGGGCGAATATTATCGACAGATGGGTCTGGACGTACTGATGATCGCCGACTCCACATCGCGCTGGGCGCAAGCGATGCGGGAAACCTCGGGACGGCTCGAGGAAATTCCCGGCGAGGAGGCGTACCCCGCTTATCTCGACTCGGCCATCAAAGGCGTGTACGAACGCGCGGGGTTGATCCGCACGAACGACGGCTCCATCGGCAGCTTGACGATGATCGGCACGGTATCTCCTGCTGGCGGCAACTTCGAGGAGCCAGTGACGCAAGCCACACTGAGCGCAGTGAAGTGCTTCCTGGGGCTATCGTACGACCGGGCGTACAAGCGGTTCTATCCGGCCATTGACCCGTTGATCTCGTGGTCTCGCTACTTGGAGCAGTTGCAAAAAAGGTTCGACGAACAACTTGACCCCCTTTGGACGGAAACCGCGCGGCGCATGATTCAGTTGCTCCATTCCGGCAGCGCCATCTATCAGATGATGCAAGTCACGGGCGAAGAAGGCGTCACGCTGGAAGATTTCGTGACCTGGCAAAAGGCCACGTTCCTCGACATGGTCTACCTGCAACAAGACGCCTTTGATCCCGTCGATGTTTCCGTTCCCACGGAGCGCCAAAAAGAATCGTTCCTACTCATCAAGCGACTGATTGAGCGGCCCTATCGGTTTGGAGGGAAAGACCATGCGCGCACCTTCTTCACCGCATTGACCGGCCTGTACAAGAACCTGAATTACTCGCCCCTCGATTCCGACGAATACCGTAAATACCTGAAAGAAATTGAGGAGCTAGAGCGCCAAGGGATGGCAGGCGCAACAACCTTGCGCACGGAGGCGACTTAAAAGACGTCTCATCCTATGACTTTTTTTCGCAGTTCATTGCCAATTCAAATGAGGAAATTGCCTACGAACCTGTTCGAACGCGGGCCGCCATTGACGCGGCGTCACCGAGCCAGCCCAATCCGAATCGTGGCTCGATTGCAACGCGCGGAAGATGAGAACAACGCGGCGTTCGTTTAAGCCCTTGACTGTGTTTCCTTAACATTTACTCGCCGCATTTTGCGGAGGTGTGCCATGAAGTGGTATGTCCTAGTTTTCGTGCTGGGTTTTTTGACGGTTAAGGCCGCCGGGGTCGTCGCCAACGAAACCGACGAAACCAACGCCATCCGTCAGCGAATCGAGGCCTATGTCGCGGCGTATAATCGCCAGGACGCGGCCGCAGTGGCCAATCTATGGGCCGAAGACGCGGTTTACGTCAACCGTGATACCGGCGAACGCATTCAAGGCCGCGCCGCCATTGCGTCCATGTTTCAGTCACTGTTTCAAGGCGGCGAGACCGGCCAGCTCAGTGTGACGGTCGAGTCGATTCGGCTGATCACGCCCGAAGCGGCGATCGAAGACGGCGCCACCGTAGTGGTTTCTCCCGGCGTAGAACCCGTAAGCAGTCGGTACACAGCCGTCCACGTTAAGAAGGATGGTATGTGGTACCTCGACAGCGTACGCGAAACGGAAACGCCCGCGCCGCCGACCGAGTCGCCCAGCCAACTGGATCAACTTTCCTGGATGGTGGGCGAGTGGCTTGATCAGGATGACAACGCCACAGTGCGCACCCAGTGGCAATGGGCCAAGAACAAACGCTTCCTCACGAGCACCTTTAGCGTCATCGTGGGGGACCGCATTGAAATGGAGGGAACACAAATCATCGGCTGGGACGCGGCAGCCGGTCAAATTCGTTCGTGGGTGTTTGACTCGGAAGGTGGTTTCGGCGACGGGGTGTGGCGTCACGTTGGCAATCAATGGATTGTTGACGCGACCTCGACCATGAGCGATGGCTCGCAAGGCTCGGCGATCAACGTCTACACGATCGTCGATGAAAACACCTTCCTATGGAAATCGGTCGAACGGCAGGTCGATGGCGAAGCACTGCCCGATATCGAAGAACTTCCCGTCCATCGCCAATAGTCGAACACACACCTTTCCGCCGAGTTGCGGTTCACCATTCTGGGAGACGAGTCATGGTCCGAAAATTCTTTGTATGCACGGCCTGTCTGACGATTCTCGCAATCGTTGGCGCCGACGCGCTGGCCCGCGGCGGTCGCGGAGGCGGAGGCGGTGGAGGAGGCCGCGGGGGGGGCGGCTTTAGCGGCGGCGGTGGATTCAGTGGCGGCGGCATGAGTCGCGGCGGTTACGGGGGAGGCGTCAGCGGAGGTTATAGTCGAAGCCCGTCGATGAGCCGTCCTGCGGCGCCGCGCGCTCCGCAGGTTTCGGCGCGTCCCGCGGCGCCGTCGCGTCCCACGCAAATGCCCTCGCGGCCGTCAAATCCGTCATTAGGCGGCGGAACGCGTGGTCCGTCTTCGGGGATTGCGTCGCAACGGCCTGCTTCGCCGGGATTTGGTTCGTCAGGATTCGGATCACCGGGACTGGGATCCCCAGGATTCTCACCCCCTTCGGGTCAGTCCGCGTTTCGCTCGCCGTCATCGTTTGATCGTCCCAGTCAAAGCCAATTAGGGAATTTTCTGAACCTTCCCGCCGCGGCCGGAGCGGGCGCCATTGCCGGCGCCGGAGCTGGTGCGCTGGCCGGAGCTGGCGAACGAGGCGGCGTGGGTGAGCGCGCAGGGGCGCTAAGCGAAGGCGGCGGGCCTCCGGTTGCGTCGCAACTGCCTAGCAGTGGCGGAACTCGCACCTTTGAAACCGAACGCGGCGGATCCATCACCATCGGCGGCTCGGGCGGCAGCACCCAAGTCGGCGGCGGTACGGTTGGCGGCGCGGTCGGCGGAATCAAGATTGAAACCGCGGGCGGTGCGACGGCCGGCAAAGTCGGCGGCGCCGTGGGAGTCGCTGGTGAGTCCGGAGCGGCGGTCCGCGGCGGCAGCGTCTCGGGCGCCCAAGGCGCTCGCGGTTCAATCGCCAATGTCAGCCGTGGGTATGCCGACACCGCCGGTAACCGCGCCGGCGGTAGTGTGACCGTAGCGCAAAACCGCGCCGGCTATACGGCGGCCAACGTGCGCGGGGGGTACGCGTCGGGCGGCGTCGGACAAATTGGTTCTGTCTCCGCAGTGCGCGGGCCTGGCGGCAACGTCGTCTCCGCAGGTCGCGGCGGAACGTTCGTGAATGGCCAGTTTGTCGGAGGTCAAAGCTGGGCCGCCGTGAACGGCAACTTTACCAGGTGGAACGCCTTTACTCCCGGCTGGATTGGCGGTTACCCCGGTTGCTGGTGGCCCGGCAAATGGGCCGTAGCTGGCACGGCGTGGGCCGTGGCCACGTGGCCGTATGCTTCAGCCTATTGTGGCTGCACCGGCGAGCCCGTTTACTACGATTACGGCAGCAATGTCGCGTACGAAGAGGGCATGGTATACGTCGACGACCAACCCGTGGCGACGGCCGAGGAATACTACACCCAGGCCGACCAACTCGCCACTTCGGGCGAAGAAACTAAGAACGAAGAATGGATGCCCTTAGGCGTGTTTGCTGTTATTGCTGAGGAAGGTCAAACACAAACCGATAAGCTCGTGCAGTTGGCCATTAATCGCGAAGGCGTAATTCGCGGCAACTTCCAAGATGTCTTGACCGATAAGGTCACGCCGGTGAACGGCGCGGTGGATAAAGCCACACAGCGCGTTTCGCTGAAGATCGAAGGCAACGACTCGGTCGTCATCGATACAGGGCTTTACAACCTGACGAACGATGAAGTTCCCATACTCGTGCACTTCGGCCCAGATCGTCAGGAAGGCCGTGTTCTAATTCGGCTCAAGCAGCCGGAGGAACAATCGGCCGCAGCCGCATCCTCGACTGCGCCTGCGGCGGCGAAGCAGTAAACCTGGAGCCGTTAGGTAGCGGTTTGATCGTCGTTAGAATGCGGCGATCGAACCCATGACCGGCAAAAACGCGATAAGATTTTGCGTCACTTCGTAAATCAGGCGATGTCCCAGGAACCGAATGTTGTATGGCAAAAGTAATTCACCAACCGAGTCCTCCTGTAAGAATGTTCCTGGGCGCTGCGGTCGCGACGGCTTGCGTTGCGGCGAGCGGCGCGTTCGCCCAGACCGCCCCTGACGCACCCGCTTCGGTCAACGCGGCGGAGTACGTCATGCGGTCGACGTTGCCCATACCCAATACCATTCGGTCCAACTCGGTCGTTTACGATGCGAAAGATCCGGAGGCCACATATCCGCCCATCAAGCAACTGCGTCCGCCGCAGGGTGCGCCAAATGTTCTTATCGTGTTGATCGACGATGCGGGGTTTGGCGCTTCGAGCGTCTTTGGCGGCCCTTGCCAGGCTCCAACGTTGGAGAAACTCGCCCGACAAGGTTTGAGGTACAACTGTTTTCACACCACGGCGCTCTGTTCGCCTACGCGGCAAGCGCTGCTCACCGGGCGCAACCATCATTCGACCGGCATGGGAAACATCACCGAGCTGGCCAGCGGCGCGCCGGGCTATAGCTCGGTGCTGCCCAACTCGATGGCCCCATTAGCCATGACGCTCAAGCTCAACGGCTACTCCACGGCGCAGTTCGGCAAGTGCCACGAAGTGCCCGTCTGGCAAACCAGCCCGGCTGGTCCCTTTGATGCGTGGCCTACGGGCGGCGGAGGTTTTGAATATTTCTACGGGTTTATTGGCGGCGAAGCGAACCAGTGGTATCCCACGCTTTTTGAAGGAACCACACCGGTCGAACTAAAGAAGACGCCGGAGCAAGGCTATCACCTGGTGGAGGACATGACCGACAAGGCCATCAAGTGGATTGGCCAGCAAAAGGCGCTCACGCCCGACAAGCCCTTCTTTGTATACTTCGCGCCCGGCGCCACGCATGCGCCGCACCACGCACCCAAGGAATGGATCGACAAATACAAGGGCAAGTTTGACCAAGGTTGGGATCAACTTCGTCAAGAGACTTTCGCGCGCCAGCAAAAACTCGGCGTCATCCCCGCCGACTGCCAGCTCACGGCCCGGCCGAAGGAAATTCCGGCCTGGGATGAAATGCCCGAGGCGATGAAGCCGGTTCTCCGCCGGCAGATGGAAGTGTACGCGGGCTTCATGGAATACACCGACTATCACGTCGGTCGGTTACTCGACCGGATCGAAAAACTCGACATTCTGGATAACACCTTGGTTTATTACATCGTAGGCGACAATGGAGCGTCGGCTGAGGGCACCTTGATTGGCGCCTACAACGAGATGGCCAATTTCAACGGCCTGGCCGACCTGGAAACGCCCGAATTTCTGATGCAACGGCTCGACAAACTCGGCGGACCGGAGTCGTACAACCACTACGCTGTGGGTTGGGCGCATGCGATGAACACGCCGTATCAATGGACCAAGCAAGTGGCTTCGCACTGGGGCGGAACGCGCAACGGCGCCGTCATCCACTGGCCTAAAGGAATCAAATCCAAAGGAGAGATCCGCTCGCAATTCCACCACGTGATTGATGTGGCGCCGACCATTCTGGAGGCGGCCGGGTTGCCGCAGCCCGCATCGGTGAATGGCATCCAGCAGGATCCCATCGAAGGCGTCAGCATGCGCTACTCGTTCGACGACGCCCAAGTGGTCTCGCGACACGACACGCAATACTTCGAAATGTTCGGCAACCGCGGCATCTATCACAAGGGTTGGACGGCCGTCACCAAACACCGAACGCCCTGGTTGCTATTTGACGCAAAAACGGTCGCCTTCGATGATGATGTGTGGGAGTTGTACGATGCGAAAGACTGGACCCAAGCAAAGAATCTGGCCAAACAAATGCCGGAGAAACTGCATGAACTCCAGCGCCTATTCCTAATCGAGGCGGCCCGTTACAAGGTGCTTCCCCTGGATGATCGGACGACCGAGCGGATGAATTCCGACACCGCGGGCCGGCCGCTTTTAGTGCGCGGCAATCAGCAATTCTTGTTTGGCGGCATGGGACGGCTGAGCGAGAACTGCGTGCTGAACCTGAAGAACAAATCGCACTCGGTTACGGCGGAAATTGAAACGCCCGATTCCGGCGCCGAAGGCGTGATTGTCGCTCAAGGGGCAAACATCGGCGGGTGGAGCCTCTACGCCAAGGGCGGCAAGCTCAAGTACTGCTATAACGTGGTGGGCGTAAATCATTACTATGTGGAATCCAAAGATAAGATTCCCGCTGGCGTCCATCAGGTGCGCATGGAGTTCGCCTATGCCGGCGGCGGACTGGGCAAGGGTGGCAAAGTCACCTTGTTCGTCGACGGAAAGCCGGTTGGCGAAGGCGAGGTTCCCATGACCCAGGCGATTGTGTTCTCGGCTGACGACGGCTGCGACGTGGGCGAAGACAGCGGCGCCCCCGTGTCGCCGGACTACGGTCCCGTGGGCAACGGCTTTAACGGAAGCATCATGGGTGTGTACCTTTCCATCGCCGATGATCCGAACAACGCGGGACAATTGGTTACTCCGCAGGATGCGCTCCGCGCCGTAATGGGGCGGCAGTAATTCCGTGGGCGGAACCGTCCGCGTGGGAATTAACGTAGCACAGGTGAGGTTGGAGTGGCGCAATGAAGTTTGATCGCCATCCACTTCGATGCGCTGCTCCGACTCATCGCGGCTGTAGCTGCGGTGAGAGAAACAGTACAGACAACCTTTTGAGGACTCTATGAGAACGCCTGCTCGAATTGGTTTGACGTTCGTCGCACTTGCCGCAATTGGCATGTCCCCGTCTATGGCTCGCGCTCAGTTCGAGCACCTGGCGTCGAAAGTCCCCGCGGACGCGAATGCCATCATGCTGCTCAATGTCGACAAGGTGATGAATAGCCCTGCCGCCTTGAAGGAGAAGTGGAACACCGACCACTCTAAGGCGTACGCATCGGGCATCACGTTCCTGCCGCCCGACTGCGAAACAGCCGTGATGGCCGCGCAGTACGACTTTGAGATGATGAAACCGTTATGGCAGGTTGCGGCGATGAATCTGGACCATCAGGCATCGTTGGCGGTGGTTCAGCGGCTCTCGGGCGGAACTCCCGATAATATTGGCGATTTGGGCGCCGTGGCGTTGCCGGGCGACGCGTACGTCGTCCAGTTTGGTCCGCAGTTGCTCGCGGCAATGTCGCCCGCGAATCGGCAATTGGTAGGGCGCTGGGTGCGCAGCGCCGCCTCTGCCACGGAGGCGCGTTTTTCGCCGTATTTGACCGAAGCGTATCGCTACGCCAATGATTTAGGCACGCCCATCATCCTGGCGATGGACCTCAGCGACGTCGCCACATCCGACGCGATTCGCACCATGTTGGAGGAGTCGGGCAAATACCCAGACGCGGCCACAATCGAACAACGAGTGGCGCTTCTCAGCCGCATTCGCGGCGTAACGCTTGGAATCACGCTCACCACCGAGGAGCCGTTTGGCAAAGTCAAAGTCGATTTTAGCGTCCCCGTGACGGTGACCCCCGAGGAAGCAAAGTTGATGCTGATTGCCGCGTTGACCAAACGGGGCGCCATGTTGGACGAACTGGACGACTGGACCCCGGGCGTGGCCGGATCGCAAGTCACACTCGAAGGCAAATTAACGCGCAGCGGTATGCGGCGCATTGCGAGCCTGTTCGATCGACCGCCCGCATTCAAAAAGGATGCGGATCTTGCCTCGTCGCAAACTCCGACCGATCCAAGTCAACCGTCGGCGCAGGCCTCGCAGGAGTACTTCCGCCGCGTGACCGAGTTACTCGACGACTTGCGTGAAAAACCTAAGAAGCAAACCGGCGGACGCACCCTAGCCCAGAACTCCGTGTGGTGTAATCAGTACGCGAAGAAGATCGATAAGTTGCCCATCTTGGGCGTTGATCCGGAACTGGTGGCGTACGGCGCGTACGTGTGCGAAGGACTTCGGGCCGCCGCGGAAGGCATCACCATGAGTAGTGCTCGCACGACCGTCCGACAAGTCAACACGCAACCGCAATACGACTACTACACCTACGGTACCACCTACGGGTACAGCTACCGTTCGGGGCCGGCCGGTAGCGGGTATGTGCCTTACGGCAGCTACGGGACCGTGGGCGTTCCCGACACCCAGGCATATTCAAGAGAACTCGCACGCGCCGCGACCGAAGAACGCGTGGCTGGCGCCGCTGGCGCCCGTTCAGTCTTCGATCAATTGGATCAAGCCACGTCGGAAATTCGTCGCAAGATGACGGTGAAATACAACGTAGAGTTTTAGGCAAGCACGCGTTCCCAGGGTGATGACAAGCTGGTGAACCCGCAGGATGCGCTGTGATAACTCTTTGATTTTCTCAATCCTGCAAAGCTTGAGGCCCATAGCGGCCATGTCTAATCAGGTTGCCAACGATTCGAAAACACCGCATGTTGGCGAGAGCGACTCGACGTTACCCATTACGTACGGTCGCTACGCAGACGCGATGCGGGATCCGCTGGGTACGATTCGAAACCAGTACGAAACGCATGGTTTGATTTCCGCCTTCCAGGAAGGCGACCAGCGAGTCGTCTTTGCATTCGGACCTGAGTTCAATCATCGAATTCTGAGCGACACCGACACGTTTCACTCCTACTTCTTCCCGCTGCGCGGACCAAGAGACTCCGCACAGCGGCGCTTGACCAGTGGGCTGTTGAGCGAGAACGGTATCAAGCATCGCGAGCATCGACGCTTGCTGATGGAGCCGTTCCAGCGGCGCATGTTCCCTGCTTATGTGGCGCGCATCTTCCAGCTTGCGCGAGAGATGCTCTCAGAATGGCAAGTTGGGCAGACGCTGGACCTACGCGACACGATGAACTCTTTCATGTTGCGTGTAACCAGCGCGCTGTTGTTCGGTTTCGACCAGCCGGAAACCGCCTACCGGCTAGGAGAGATGATTCATCACTGGTCGGAAATGAACCATCAAGTAGGCATCGCGGCGGTCGCACCCGCGCGCGAAAGCTTGAAACACTATGACGAACTGCTCAAGTTCGCAAGTGACCTGGAATTGAGAATCGTCGACATGCTGCAACAGCGCCGCCGGAACCCCGCGGGGCAAGACGTGCTGTCGATTCTCATTCGCAATTGCGGAACGTCGCAAGGGTTTACCGAAGACGAACTCATCGGTCAGGCCGCGCTGCTGTTTAGCGCGGCTCACCTGACCACGGCGCATAGCCTAACGTGGACTTTGTTCCTGTTGGCGCAGCATCCACACGAAGGACGCCGGCTGGCGGAAGAGATCGACCAGCGCCTTGACGACAAGGCCTTGGAGTGGGAGCGCGCCGATGAACTGCCGGTGACCAATCGCGTCATTAAGGAAAGTCTGCGCATACTTCCGGGCTCGGCGTATGTGCAGCGCGTGAACGTGGCGCCGGTGGTCTTAGGACCGTTTCATTTGCATCGGGGAACGGTGGTGGTGTTTAGTCAGTTCATGACGCACCGACTTCCCGAAATATACCCGGAGCCGAATCGGTTTCACCCAGACCGCTGGCTCCAACTGGCGCCTTCCCCGTATGAGTACTTGCCGTTTGGGGCCGGACCGCGGCGTTGCATCGGGGGACCGCTCGCTACGGTCATCATGCAAATCGTCATTCCGATGATTTGGCGGAAGTTTCGGCTGCGGGTTGCGCCAGGCGCGCCAATCGAAGCCAACGCGGTCTCGACCATGTTAACGCCTATGACGCCCGTGCCGGTGGTGCTGCTGCCCCCCGGTGCAGGCTTCGCTTCCAGTCCGTTAAGCGGCAACATTCACAGGTACGTCGCATTTCCTGAACCGGAAACCATTGCTGATCTTTGAAAGTTTGCGCCTGCGGTCCGAAGGAGCGCTGGGACCGCCGTGCGTTTAGTAATTCCCCACACTTCCTCGCTAGGGATAAGCGCTAACCCGGGAGCCGAAAGTCCCACGAAACACGACCTAAACTTGACAGGATTTCGCCATGTTAACAGAGAAACGACAAGTGCTGACTCTCTTTGCCGATCGCCAGGGTCAGCGATGGATTGTACTGGACTCCGAAGGAAACTTTTGGGAGTTGCCCGAAGGGAACGATCCCTGGGCGCATCGTCAACCAATAATTCCTCCGGATGAGTTGGATCTCGATCTTGTTCCCGGACATTACAAACCACTGCTCGGTTTACCCATCTAAGCGAAAGAAGACCATCGATGACCAACGAACATGCGCGCCTCAAGGAAGCACGATCACCGGAAACACCGTGGAAAAAATGGGGACCCTATCTTAGCGAACGTCAATGGGGCACGGTTCGTGAAGACTACAGCGAAGGAGGCGACGCCTGGAACTATTTCTCACATGACCAAGCGCGCTCCCGCGCCTATCGCTGGGGCGAGGATGGATTGGCTGGCATCTCGGATGATCAACAACGGCTATGCTTTGCGCTGGCCCTGTGGAATGGCAAAGACCCCATTCTCAAAGAACGGTTGTTTGGGCTGACCAACAGTGAAAGCAACCACGGCGAAGACGTCAAGGAGTATTACTTTTACCTCGACAGCACGCCAACGCACTCGTACATGAAGTACTTGTACAAGTACCCGCAGGCGGAATTTCCCTACTCCAACTTGGTCGAAACCAGCCGCGTCCGCAGTCGCAATGAGTTTGAATACGAGCTGTTGGACACGGGCGTATTCGACGATGACCGTTATTTTGACGTGTTCGTAGAGTACGCTAAGAAGTCGCCCGAAGACATTCTGATTCAGATCACGGTTGAGAATCGCGGCCCCGAGCCTGCGGAGTTGCATCTTCTACCAACTCTTTGGTTTCGCAATTTGTGGTCATGGCACGGCGGCCCGGTTCGTCCACAACTCTCTCAGACTACCGGCGCGGCGTCGCAGTCTGTGGCCAAGGCCGTCGACCCGCTGCTCGGCGAACGCTATTGGTACTGCGAAGGCGATACGCCGCTGCTCTTTACCGAAAATGAAACCAACACGCAGCGCATCTTTGGCGCGCCGAATTTGTGCCCGTACGTCAAAGACGGCATTAACAACTATGTAGTGCATGGGCAGGTCGAAGCTGTAAATCCGCAGAAAACCGGCACCAAAGCGGCGGCGCATTACCGCTTGACCGTGCCAGCGCACGGTCGGCAGGTGGTGCGCCTCCGGTTGAGTGATCTCGCTCCGGCGGCGTTTTCCGGAGGCAACGGCGTCGGCGATAGCCCTCTGGGAAGCTACTTCGACGCAACCATGCAGGCGCGGCGTCAAGAGGCCGACGAATTCTACGCCACGGTGATCCCGGCTTCGTTGAATGAAGATCAAACGCGCGTCATGCGCCAGGCATTGGCGGGCATGTTGTGGAGCAAGCAGTTCTATCACTACGACGTAGACAAATGGCTCGAAGAACGCGGCTCCGACCCCTTCAAGCCGACGCGCAAAACCGCGCCGCGCAACGATCAGTGGCACCACATGTACAACGGCGACGTGATCTCGATGCCCGACAAGTGGGAGTACCCTTGGTACGCCGCTTGGGATTTGGCATTTCACGTGCTTGCTTTGACGCTGGTCGATCCGGACTTTGGCAAGCAGCAACTCAAGCTCATGCTGCGCGAACGTTACATGCATCCCAACGGCCAGATTCCGGCGTACGAGTGGAACTTTGGCGATGTAAACCCGCCGGTCCATGCGTGGTCGACCATCTTCACTTATCGCCTGGAAAAATCACAGCGCGGCGAAGGAGACCGCGAGTGGCTCAAGAGCGTGTTTCAAAAACTGCTATTGAACTTCACATGGTGGGTGAACCGTAAAGACCGCACAGGCCGTAACGTGTTCGAAGGAGGCTTCCTGGGCCTGGACAACATTGGAGTGTTCGACCGTAGCGCGCCGCTGCCGACCGGCGGTTTCCTCGAACAAGCGGACGGCACCGCCTGGATGACCTTGTTCTGCCAGAACATGCTCGACATCAGCTCGGAACTGGCCCTGACCGATTCCGACTACGGCGACATGGCCCTCAAGTTCTGCGAACACTTTGTGTGGATCGCCTCGGCTATGACGCACTTAGGCCAGGATACCGGCATGTGGGACGAAGAAGATGGCTTCTTCTACGACGTGCTACGATTGCCCAACGGCCAGGCGCAGCGTCTCAAAGTGCGGTCGATGGTGGGGCTACTGCCCCTGTGTGCGGCCACGTTTTTCGATGGGGCGGTCATGGCGAAATACCCCGAGCTGGGTGAAAGACTCCGATGGTTTCTCGACTCGCGTCCCGAGCTTTGCGAAGCGATTCATGACCCGCGCAAGCCGGGAGTTAATGGCCGACGTCTGGCCGCCATTCTCGACGAAACGAAGCTGCGCCGGGTTTTGGAAAAGATGCTCGACGAAAACGAGTTCCTCAGCCCTTATGGCCTGCGATCGCTCTCGCGCTACCATGCCGATCACCCATACGTCCTTTACGCCGGAGGGCAAGAGTATCGCGTTTCCTACTTGCCAGCCGAGTCGGACACGGGCATGTTCGGTGGGAACTCGAACTGGCGCGGACCTATTTGGATTCCCGTGAACGCGCTGATCATTCGCGCCTTGCTGCAGTATTACCAATACTATGGCGACGACTTCACGGTGGAGTGTCCCACCGGCTCAGGCCAACGTATGAACTTGTATCAGGTGGCCCAAGAGTTGGGCAACCGTCTGGCGAAGATCTTCCTTAAAGATAAAGACGGACATCGCCCAGTTTACGGAGGCGCCCGTAAGTTCCAGGAAGATCCTCACTGGCGCGACTACATTTTGTACTACGAATACTTCCATGGCGATAACGGCGCCGGGCTTGGCGCCAGCCATCAAACCGGTTGGACCGGTGTGATCGCGCGCAGCATGCACCTTTTCGCCACGCTCACGGAAGCGGATGTCCTGGCGAACGGGAAACAAGCGTACTTCAACACCGGATTACGCACGACGGAAGGAGCGCCGGAGAGTGTCCTCGCGAGCGTTCGCTAAGGGAGCTCACATGGCGAGCGCGGCCCTGCCGGATTAACGGTGACCGCAATGTACACCGAACCCTTGGATCGATTGCCCTTGTGGGTGCTGCTTCCCGCAGCCGGAGCCGTGTTCCTGCTGGTCGTGGAAGGCGGATACCGTTTTGGTCGATGGCGGCATGCCGGCAGTCCCGACGAACGCGACACCCCCGTGGGCGCCATGGTCGGGTCGATCTTGGGCCTTTTGGCGCTCGTGCTGGGGTTCACGTTCAGCCTGGCGGCGTCGCGCTTTGATGCGCGCCGCCTGGCCGTATTGGAAGAAGCCAATGCAATCGGCACAACGTACCTGCGAACGCAACTCTTGCCCGAACCCCATGGCCGTGAAATTAGCCGCCTGCTGCAGGAATACGTCGAGGTGCGTTTGCGCGGCGTTGAGGCGAGTCAGTTCGCTGCAGCATTATCGCAGTCGGAAGTTCTGCACGAGAAGCTTTGGACGGAAGCCGCAGCCACGGCCAAGGCCGACCGCGGCTCGATCATGACTGGCCTGTTCATCCAATCTCTGAATGAGGTGATTGACCTTCACGCCAAACGCGTGCAAGTTGGCGTTCGCAGCCGGATTCCCTGGGTCATTTGGTTGGGGTTATATGGTTTGGCGATGGTGAGCATGGGCGCCGTAGGGTATCAGGCGGGATTGTCGGCCACGACGCGCTCTCCGGCCATGTTGGGCCTCGTATTAGCCTTCGCTGTTGTGTTGTTTTTGATTGCCGACCTGGACCGCGGACAGGAAGGACTGCTGCAAGTCAGTCAACAAGCCATACTCGATTTGCAACGATCGATGCAAACACCTTTGAACCATCACTCTTACCAAGAGTTAAACACCGATGAGTACGCCGCGCTATCCGCTGCTTTATCAGATTAACACGCGCGCGTGGATGACCGAACTTTCGAACGCGCTCGGCCGGAAGGCCACATTGGACGACATACCTGACCGCGAACTGGACCGCTTCGTCGATTTCGGTTGTGACTGGATTTGGTTGCTTAGCGTTTGGCAAACGGGCCCGGCGGGGCGGCACGTCTCACGTACTCAAACCGGGTGGCGACGCGAGTTCGAAGAAACCTTACCCGACCTGCATGAGGAAGACATCGCCGGGTCTGGCTTCGCGGTCGCCGACTACTCCGTAAGCGTCGACTTGTGCGGCAACGCCGGACTTGCCCGGCTCCGGGAGCGCATGCGCCAGCGCGGACTTCGACTTATGCTCGACTTTGTTCCCAACCACATGGCCCTGGATCATCCCTGGGTCGAAGACCATCCCGAATACTTCATCCAAGGCAACGAGGACATCGCTGCGCGAGAGCCTCAGAACTATACGCACGTAACGCGGCGCCATGGCGACCTCATCCTGGCGCACGGGCGCGACCCATACTTCCCGGGCTGGCCCGATACGCTGCAACTGAACTACGGCAACCCGGCCTTACAAGAGGCAATGATCGGCGAGTTGATTAAGATTGCGAGCCAGTGCGACGGCGTGCGATGCGACATGGCCATGCTGGCGCTGCCTGAGGTGTTTCAGCGAACCTGGGGCGTCTCCGCACAACCGTTCTGGCCGCGCGCTACACAGCGAGTGCGCGAACAGTTCCCAGAGTTTTGCTTCATGGGAGAAGTTTACTGGGACTTGGAATGGACATTGCAGCAGCAAGGATTCGACTATGCCTACGACAAACGTTTGTATGATCGCCTGCGGGAAGGGCATGCCCGGCCGGTGCGGGAACATCTGTACGCCGGCCTGGACTATCAAGACAAGTTGGCGCGGTTCTTAGAGAACCATGACGAACCGCGATCCGCGGCCGTGTTTCCGCCGGGTATGCACGAGGCGGCGGCCGTAATCACGTTCTTAGCGCCCGGCTTGCGGTTCCTGCATGAAGGTCAGTTCGAGGGCCGAACGAAACGCATTTCACCGCACTTGATCCGCCGTCCGCATGAGCCGGTCAACGCGACGCTGTCGGAATTTTACGCCCGGTTGCGCAGTGTCTTGCGCATGTCCGCCGTGCGCGACGGACAATGGCGACTGCTGGAGTGTGTTCCCGCTTGGGAAGGAAACTGGACGTGGGATTGCTTCGTTGCTTACGTGTGGGAGAACGCGCAGAACGAACGAGTTCTGGCGGTGGTCAATTATGCTGCGCATCAGAGCCAGTGTTGCCTACGCTTGCCCTTCTCCGACCTCGGCGGAAATCGTTGGCGGCTTGAGAATCAAATGCAGTTTGAAACGTACGACCGCGACGGTAACGACTTGCAATCGCATGGGCTCTATGTCGATATGACTCCTTGGCAGGCCAACGTCTACACCTTAACCCGAAAACTATAACCAAGAACGTCGGTAGGAACAGGAAGCGTGGGCGAAGTTTCTTCTTATACCGACGGCGTTCCTGCGTCCGGGGCGAAGTCGAACGTGTTCAAGGAGCTGTCACTATGAGCATCGACCAGTTAATTAATGTTCTTGTGACGTTCACGTTGGTCGAGCTAATGGTGGCGATCGGCCTCAGCGTGACGCTCGTGGACGTCATGACGGCCGCGAAGAATTGGCGTTTGGTAAGCAAAGCCGCGTTCGCCAATTATGTGTGCGTTCCCGCAGCCACGATCGCGCTGCTCCTGGCATTCGACACGCATCCGATGGTTTCCGTGGGTTTTCTCATTTTGGCGGTTTGCCCCGGGGCGCCGTTTGGTCCGCCGTTGACCGCCATCGCCAAGGGAAACGTTCCCGCCGCCGTGGGGTTGATGTTCATTCTCGCGGGATCGTCCGCTGTGGTTGCGCCGCCGTTGTTGCGCGTTCTGTTGCCGTGGGTCACGGGCGACCAGGCCGTGCAAAGTGACACGGTAAAGATGGTCGTCACGTTGCTGGCGACGCAACTGGCGCCCCTGGCTGTGGGACTGGCGGCGCGTCAGTGGCGTCCTGAGCTTGCCGCTCGGCTGCAAAGGCCTGCGAATCAGCTTAGTAAAGCGCTGAACTTGCTTGTGATCGCCGCGATCCTGGCGGTGCAGTTTCCCATGCTCGCGCAAATTCGGTGGTTCGGCTTCGTCGGCATGCTCACGCTCTTGGCGGTAAGTCTGACCGTGGGTTGGATCCTGGGCGGACCCGGCGCCGAGAATCGCAAAACGATGGCGCTGACCACATCGCTGCGCAACGCGGGCGTAGGATTAGTATTCGCCTCGTCCAGCTTCCCCGGCGGCCCCGCCCTAACCGCCGTTTCGGCATACGCCCTCATTGAGATCCTCGGCTCACTGCTGCTCGCACTTCTTTGGTCCCGCCGATCCGGCGGCAAGAATCGAGCCGAGATCATTGGCGACGGCGCGGGCGAGTCCTCTTTGAAAGAGGAACCTCCGGTGCTCGCGTTACCGGCTCGGAATTAGCGTATCGCGATCCCAAAATCAGCCTCTGCGGGTGAACGATGGCGTGTTAGCAAATTCGTTTCTCACCCCCACGCATCAGGCGTGGCGGGCTGAAGGATCCGGAGTTGACTGTGTGCCAGGTGTGCAACGCCGCCACGGTGTTGGTGCCGTTGTGGTGGCTGTCCGGCTGCTTCGTCACCCGACTGCTCTACCACATGGCGAAAAACAACAACCGCATTCAATATGCCTGTCGCATCCGCTCGAAAACGCCACAACAATCGCACGATCTGTCGCTTGCACAAAATCAACAACACTCATCGATGACTGCCCAAGTGTTGCGGGGAAGATGGACACGTAGGGTGATAGTGGTACCGCGCCGGAGAAACTGCCGGAAGAGGATATGGGCGGGCAATTGACAGAGTTGATCGCGTCATCAAACACGTCGCCGGAACTCGTTGTAGCATAACAATTTCCGGCGGCGTTCCCAAAGCGAGCGGAGGGCACGGGACTCGAACCCGCAACCCCTTGCGGGGCATCTGATTTCGAATCAGACTGCTTGCCAATTCGCTTACCCTCCGGACGTGTGTTATTTAATCCTGTTTTCGACTCCGCGGCAAGTCCCGAACGCCCGACTTCAGATGAAATCGAGGCGGATCAGGAAGAGGGAAACGAAACTAACGAACGTCGCGCCATCGCGGGGCGCCGTACGCTTCGAGGGCTAACACCAGGCGTTCAAGGAAGAACCAGTCGCCCAGCGGCGCGTCTTCCGCGTCGACCCATTTTCGCAAATGTTCCGGGTCGGCCCGCTCCACGAGGGCTTTCACGGGGAAGATCATTTTCGATAAATCCGGTGGAAGCGCATGGCTTTCTCCGTAATACCGTGTGAAGGCGCTGGCCTGCGAAACGTACCACATGGGCCAGTGCGCAACCCCCTCATTTACGTGCGAGGTCACACGGTCACACAACGCTGGGTGGTTGCGAAGGTACCTCGCCGTTTCCGGAGTCAGTTCGAGCCAGTTAAACCCTGCGAAGGCGAACGACGCCGCCCACCTGGAATCAAGACCGTGTCGCCGCATCAGGGGTTCGCGCAAGTTCGGCTCGTTGTGCAACGTTTGGAGCGCTGCAGCGGCGTCCTGAATGGCCAATTGTTCTGTGGAGGAATCACCCACAAGTCGCGCGAGCCGGGCCAGGCCAATCGGCGCGCTGGCCCCGCCGAAATACTGGAAGATGTCCTCGCGCTGGGTTTGGTAGAATTGCTTGATCGCCGGCCAATTCTGCTTGATATAGTCCGCATCCTGCGTGGCGTCCGCATACAACCATAGCGAGTAGACGTTATGAACTCGTGGCAAAGATCGATATAACTTCCCGTCGTTCCATTCGACCCTGTCGGTAGGAACAACAAACCCGTTGCGAGATCGACCGTTGTCGTGCGGCGCGTTCAACGTGCGTTCAAACGGCGGATACGCGATTAGCTCAGCCTTCAGATAATCGCGCAGTGCCGGTTGAAGGTCTTCAGACAAATAAGGATAGGCGCGCGACAGCGCCGCGATCGTGTCGCCAGGGTTCGTAAAATACCATCGCGCGTGCAACTCGCCCCGGCGTGCGTAATAGGGAAGCAAATGTCCTGCGGCGAGCACTTCGCGCACTTCCTCGGCAAGGATGCGCCGCAGGTCTTCCGCCGACGCAGGAATCCTTTCCACAATTTGTTTTTCCCACACATAGTTTTCAACGGTCGGAAGCGGTTGCTCCGTTGCGATCCGTCGCGGGGCTGCTTTCTCAGCCGAGGCGGCCGTCGTAGGACGATTTTTATGCGGGGTCGTTGGCGGAGCCGTTCTATGCGGTTCGTAACACGCGAGTGCGCGTAAATCGAGCTCGTTGACGAACAAGGCGCCGTCGGCAATGACCACCGGCGTGCGCGCCGCGCCGTGCGAGTCGAACATGTTCAGCCTTCGAGCACCCGCGTCCTCTTTGGTGTGGTAGTACACGACATCGCCATTCCATCCCCCGCCGTCATGGTGACCATAAACGACGCTGATGGTTCCCGACGGATTGTTCTCGCCGTCCAACTTCATCCAGCGCGCCTGGCGAAAAGGATTGTGGTAGTACACGTATTCGCCAGCCGTGGTCAGCATGTGATGATTGTCCAGTTCCATGCCGGGGCCGCCTGCGCGAATATTGCGCGAGGTGGGCAAGATGATCCGATCGCCGGTGGCCAGGTCGAGGGCGCTCAGATCCGGGCTGAACGCCGTGCCAAAACTTCCGCCGGGAAAGAGCGCTCGCGCGGAGACTCGCCACCACGTAATGGGCCGCCCCTGCGCGTCGAGCGCTGGTCCCATATTCGCGTTGCCTGTGCCTCCGACAATTCCCATCGGAACTTGGAACGGCTCCACGGCGTTCCCGGAGCCATCGCCTTCGGTTGAAAAGACAAAGAACGACTTGCGGCTGGGTCCGCCAGCCCAGTGCGGGCCGCGCGTGTTCGGTTGCAGTTTGCCGGGGTCCGCTTGCCAATACTTGTTGCAATCGACCGCATAGGTCATGTCGCCCGCGAGCCATTGTAAAATCGCGTCGCGTTCCGCGGGCCAATCTTCCAACCGTTTCTGGCGGTGGTCGCCCGGCGTCGCATTAAACAACAACGCCTCCATGAGGTATTCCGACTCGCCGTTCACGAGCACTTGGAACGTCATCACGCGGTCGTCCACGACCACCGGCCAGGTATTGCGGAACGACTGCCCTTGCATCTGGCCGGGACGTGTTTTCCAAAGCACTTGTCCGGTTTGCGCATCGAGCGCTTGAAAGATCATGTTTTCCGAACCGAAGAAAACGCGTCCACCGGCAATGGCGGCAGGTTGACGAATCGGCGCCGACGCGTTGTACGTCCAGCGCTGCTTTCCGGTTTTAAGATCGACGGCGTACATCACGCCATCCAGCGAACCGGCATAGGCCGTGGCGCCGTCAAGTTTGGGCGGGGTGACGAACGGCCGTTGAGCCTGCACCGACCACGCGATTTCCCCCTCCCAACTCACACCGTAGAAGCGCCCGTCCTGGCAAGCGGCGATGATCACGTTCTTGGCCGGATCATCGCCCGGTTTCCAAATCGCTGGGGCATGCAAGAAAGCGCCCGGGAAGCGGCGTGTCCAAATCGTGGCCCCGTCGGTGGAACTCAAGCAATAGAGACATCCTTCCAGGTCGCCGAACACCACGCGACCGTCGGCCACGACCGGGTGCATGGTGAAGGAAAGCAGCCCCACGTTGTCGCGCGGCGGGCGTGGCGCCTCGCCGGGCGGAAACGGCCGACCCCCGACAGCGACATTGTCTTCGCCATACCAAACCCATCGCAACTGGAACGGCGGCTCCACCGTCTGCGCCGCCCGACCGTGGTTCGCAGCGTTCGCTTGAAACTGAAGCCAGTCGTTCCCCGACGCCGCGTTCCCAATCAAACAGCCGCAAACACCGTAAAAGAGAACAAGAGAAGCACGCATGGAACGATTGGCAGGACGAGAATTGCCGCATTTACCGATAGTGTTACTCTTCCACCCGCGGTCACCCTATGCAAGGCGCCGTGACTTCTATGACGTGTTTTAACACGCTTCCGTTATAGCGCCTTAGCTAAACATGGCGGCGCCGCCGTATCGACCCGAATCACCTCCCGTTCCATACAGAAACCACGCAAGATTCACCGGAAGGTCCAATCGGAAACAATTTTTTTACTTCGTGTGTCGCGTCGCGTCGTGCAATCCGCATTGATCCCTTGTGTGACGACTTCTGGTGGCTACCCAACAGGAAGAATTGAAATGATCAAGCCTTTTCGTCAGCTGAGTATGCAACGGCTGGAAATGCGCGAACTTATGGCGAACGCAATCTTCGCGCACATGGACATTCAGAATATCCCGAACGCGCCCTTAAAGCTGCATTCTGCAATCGAAGCTGACTACACCGCCAAAGAGAATGGCAAGGCCAAGAATATCACGTTCGAGCGAACCTCCGGTCCCGGAACAGAATATTCTTACCGATTGAGAGTGATCGGTACGGAACAGCCCGATGTTGTTGTCATTGAGGACTTCGGCCCCAATCGTATCCACGCCTCGTTGACGTCAAAAACGGCATCGGGAAAAACCGTTCGACAAACTTACGTGCTCGCTCTGGACGGTGTCGAAACGGAAGTGGTCGTGAATGGACTCGGCGGCGATGACACCATTGTCAATCGGTCCCGTCTTAAATTGTCCGCTCTCGGCGGCGACGGTAACGATCACATCGAGGCGGGCAACAACGGTGATGCCCTCTACGGAGACAATGGCGATGATCGACTCATCGGCGGCATTTACAATGACCATCTCGACGGAGGGAACGGCAACGACATTTTGATCGGCGGCCGCGGCAACGATGTGCTGGTAAGTGGCACGGGCGTCAATGTCCTCTACGGCGACGCTGATCACGATACGCTCGACTCCACGCAAAGTTATGGCGACACGGCTTTTGGGGGCGATGGCGATGATACGTTGTTAGGCGGTCCGCAACACGACACGCTCTACGGTGAAGATGGGGTCGATATTATCCACGGCGGACGCGGCCACGACGAAATCTTTGGCGGGTCCGGCAACGACTTTCTCTATGGCGACGGGGAGAACGACCAGATCTACGGCGGGTCGGAAAACGATTTCATCTTCGGCGGTGAAGGCCACGACGACCTGTTCGGCGAAGACGGCTACGACCAACTATTCGGTCAAGGCGGATCCGATTTGCTGCACGGTGGCCAGGACGGGTTTGACGACTTCCTCGTCGGTGGCGCCGGAAAGGACTACTTCTTTGGCGATCACGTCGTCAAGGGTAAGTGGCGGGCATCTCCGTTCATTGAGTATTGGGACTACACGTACTACACGAGTGAAGCAATCCTTGACGCGTCAGAGGAGGACCAACGCGGCGACTTCCTCTGGTTTTTTAGCCGTCAAGAGCCGAACGAGATGCCCGATGGCAGCTTCAACACGTACGAATATCACATTGAGCGAGCACGCCAGCGCGTTCGACTCTAATGCTTTGTGCGAGCTTGATTTTAGAGTTACGATTCAAGGGTGGCTGGCGGCGGAGCGCAGCGACGCCCCAGCGAATGCAGCTAGGGCGTCGAAGACTCCACCGCCAGCCACCCCGTCGTGAACCCTAAGTATTAGCCGTCACAAAGCACTAG
>CAUJHS010000075.1 GCA_963204915.1 Planctomycetota bacterium
GCGGCCCACAGCGTGGCTGAATCGCCACGCCGGCTTGCCGATCCTATCAGCTTTAACGAAGATCAAGTTGCCGTGTCACCACACTAACCAGGCTGCCCCAATTCCGCCCGCTACTGGCCGCTTTCAATTCGCCCGATGACAGTTAAGGTGCTCACGGAATGCTCAAACGCTCAGTTCGTGATGTCTGGGGCTCTCTCCGGGCCTCAGTTTATTCAGTTAGTGCTTGAAGTTGAATCGCAGAATCGGCTGGTAAAACACACATCAAGTGCATCTGAGTTCGCAGAGATTCTGAAGGTCCTCAAAGATAGAGCGGCGAGTCCATACGTCGTTGGGCCAAATATCTATGCTCAGGATGGCATTCGATTTTTTAAGGGCGGTCATAACGGACTGATGGAGGTGTGGGCTCTAAGCCCTTCTTCCGCGACTGTCACGAACTCGCTTGCGAATCTAGCTGAACGCTTGCTGACACCTGGCGAGGCTCAGCGATTCAAGCGATTCTCTCCCAACGACCTTTCCGTGGCGATCCTTGTGCAGACGGTTGCCTTTCATTTGCTGCTCGGTGCGGACTTAGAGAAAACGAACGATGATCAGTTCGGATGGAAAGCTGTCCTGAAGTCAGAGCTTCGCCCGCAGAGTCGTTCCTCAACATTTAAGGTGGCGCATCATGGCTCGGCCAACGCCGATCATAAGGACGTGTGGGAGAGAATGCTTGTCGAACAACCGATTGCAGTGATCACTCCGTTCGCGAAGCTCGCACAGCCACTTCCAACCAGGACTGATTTGGAGCGAATTAAGAATCACGCTGATCGCGTTTTTTGCACTACTTGGCCACCATCAACAAAGCCGCCTCGTCGTAGAGGGGTTGATGGCATCGTGAGGGGCGCAACCAAAAGTCGAAAGGCTCTGAACCGCAAAAGTGGTTGCGTCCGGCTAAGGCTCGACCTGAACAACGTCGGGTCAAAACCCAAAATTGAAATGTTCGGTAGCGCTAAGCAGATTTGATGCCTGCTAAATCATGTTATGTCGAAATGGGTAGCAGTTCTCCAATGTTCCGAATCCTGATGACGTCGTCATCGAAGGTGGCACTCGCATCTACGATTCTCTCGGGACCCAATGGCGTGCTTTTGCGAGGCTCGATTCGACATGCGTTGAGACGGTGTCACGGCGCAAGATCTGGAGTAGGAACACGTAAAGACACAACTTGCCGATTTGCAGGTTGTATCTGGTCCGCCTGCCTGCCGACCTGGATCGCCGGGACCGCACTCCATCGCGTTCGCCCTGAGTATTTTGTTTGATTTGGGAGAAGGCACACTCCAGGGCGAAGCGAAAACTCCTTGATCCACCAAAACCACTTCTCGTTTGGACTCGTCTCATTTGTCGGGTGATAAGGCTCCTCCCTGCAAAAAGACGTCGCGATGAAGAGCTCGCTCGCAGCCGTTGCTTTCCTCGCCGTGTGCGGTGCCCGGCGGCAGGCAGAACGTCAATTGTCGCAAGCCCCGGGCAAAAGGCGTACATCTCCCCAACTTGGCCGGAGGGCGTCGGGACTTGGTTAATGCTCCAGCACGCACCACGGGTTGGAATTCGTGGTTCACGGAATGGCCCAACGATGTGAACCAGTACGGGTTCGCGATCACGGGCATGGACGACGTGAACCGGCTCGTCGAGACACTGGAAAAAATCAAATCTCTACTGCGCCAGGTCCGCCTCGCCCCTCTTAATGAGCCGCAAGGGCTGGGGTGGGTCACGTCTCTCCCCGAAGGCAACGGCGTCGTCACGATCTTTTCCATTGGCGACCAGGCGCGTATTGACGAGTGGATTAGCACGTTCAAGAGCCGTTTAGGGTGATGGAGTTCATCTTTGCTCCAGTCGCAGTTCCCGCCCACGCTGACGATCTTTGTCCAAAACGACGCCGTGGATCTCGACAAGCTGAAGATTCCCGCGGGCATTTCGGTCGAGGCCGGCTACGTTCCCACCGTGTTTCATCGCTCGAACACAAAGTTGGAGAAGCAGAAGGAAGAGGAAGGACGCGGCGAAACCCAAGGCGGAAGAGACGCCGACGGGCGATCCTGAAATGCAAGCCGCGGTGGACAAGATCGAAGCCTTTCTCAAAAAGCACATTGCTCCCAAGTAGTACAGTTTTAGGTCGCGCCTGCTATAATTTCTTCAGTGGTAGGTTGTCTCTGGTTGGCCTGCCCGCCGCCCTGGATTGCCGGGGCCGCACTCCGCGTCTCGGAGCCACCAGCACATCCCTGTGCAAACGTGCGCTCCTATGAAGATCGACCTCTGGCCCATCGCTCGGGTCAAACCCTACGAAAAGAACCCTCGCGTCAACGACGGGGCGGTCGACGCTGTGGCGGCGTCGCTCCGTGAGTTCGGGTTCAGACAGCCGATCGTCGTTGACTCGGACGGCGTAGTCATTGTTGGCCATACCCGTTGGAAAGCGGCTCAGAAGCTGGGTTTGGCCAAGGTACCCGTGCATGTCGCCACAGACCTCACGGCCCAGCAGATCAAGGCTTATCGGATCGCCGATAACCAGACCGCGACGATTGCCGAGTGGGACTTCGATCTGTTGCCGATCGAATTGTCTGAATTGCGCGAGGTTGGTTTCGATCTGGGGCTATTAGGTTTCGACGCCGAAGAACTGGCCGGTCTGCTCGATCCCGGTGTAAAGGACGGCTTGTGCGATCCGGATGAAGTCCCTGAGCCGCCCGATGAAGCGATCACCCAGCCCGGCGACCTGTGGATTCTCGGGAACCACCGCCTGCTCTGCGGAGACAGCGGCAAACCTGAAGACGTTGACCGCCTGCTCGACGGCGCCGTGATTCATCTGGTAAATACAGATCCGCCCTACAATGTGAAAGTTGAACCGCGCAGCAACAATGCGATCGCGGCGGGACTCAGCTCGTTCGCCGGCACCACGCATCATCAAGGACTCGACCTCGCAAGACATCCCGAGAAGGCGAAGCCGACGAAGAAAAAGTTACGGGCGAAGGATCGGCCACTGGCGAACGACTTCGTGTCCGACGAGGCGTTTGATGCGCTGCTGGACGCATGGTTCGGTAACATGGCGCGCGTGCTGGCGCCGGGCCGCGGGTTTTATATCTGGGGCGGGTACGCCAATCTGGGCAACTATCCGCCCTTCCTGAAGAAGCATGGTTTGTACTTTAGCCAGGCGATTATTTGGGACAAGCAGCATCCCGTTCTGACGCGCAAGGACTTCATGGGCGCGCACGAATGGTGTCAACCTGCCGACACCAAGGTTCTGACGCCCAGCGGCACATCCACCTTAGGCGCCCTGCGAGATCGAGACCGTGTGGTCAGTTTCTACCCCCACAACTCCTCAGTTGTCGGATTGCGCGAAGGTTTGGAGGTGCAGGCGGCTCAACGCCCGTACGCGGGAAAACTGTATGGCGTGACAGTCGGCGCCAGTCAGAGCTGGTGCACGGATGGCCATCTCTGGACGGTCCGGCTCACGCAGGATTACCCGCGTAAATGGTGCGTCTATCTGATGCGCCGAGGAGCGTGGTGGCGCGTTGGAGTGACGAAGATGCGGACAACGTGGGGATTCGGCCTCAAGGGAAGGCTGTGCAGCGAGTACGGCGAAGAGGGCTGGATTCTCACCCTTCACGATTCGCACGCGGACGCCCGTATGTATGAGCAGTTGGTCTCGGTGAAGTTCGGCATTCCTCAAACGTGCTGGAAAGAGTCGCCGATAACGCAGCGGCGTCAGCAATCGCATATTGAGCAACTGTACGCCAACCTCGATCTCTTGGAACTCGACCGCGCTGCCGATTCCGTGTTGGCGGCCTATCACCGACAGCGCCATTACCCGTTCGTTCGCAACAATGGCACGCGAGCCAAATTTGGCGCACGGCAGTCCATCCAGGTACGCGCCAGCAATCTGCTGCCGGAGATTATGGAGATTCCCGCGCCGGCTGGCGGTCAGAAAACCGAATGGCGCCCCATCCGAACCATCGATGTCCAGCACTATTCGGGTGTGGTTCATTCGCTTGGGGTCGACATATACCGACACTACATCGCGGATGGCCTGGTCACTCACAATTGTTTTTACGGGTGGAAGGAAGGGGCGGCGCACGTGTTTCTCGGCCCGAATAACGTCACGGATCTGTGGCATGTGAAGAAGGTGAATCCCCAGTCCATGATTCACCTTACGGAGAAACCGGTCGAACTCGCCGTGCGCGCCATGCAATACTCGTCCCGCCCAGGGGAGCATGTGCTGGATTTGTTTGGCGGCAGCGGGTCGACGCTCGTCGCTTGTGAACAGACGGGACGTAAGGCATTCTTGATGGAGCTTGATCCGCTTTACGCAGATGTGATCGTCCAAAGATATGAGCAGTTCACGGGAAAGAAGGCGGAACTAATTCGGGCGTCGGATGTTGTGGCGTAAGTCAACCTGACGCCAACTGCGCCGCATCGATTGATGCAGGTTCTGCTGGCCATGTGCGTTGCTTCGTCGACCCGTCTAAACTAACGTGATGCGCTACAGGCGGAGTCTGCGATCTTGCGGAGGGCGCATTTCCCTTGGGCGTTCCACGAATCGGTTCGTCGCATCGATTTCGTCAACCGCCAAGACGCTCGTTCCGCGTGAGCGTCACGTTAGACGCCAATTTGTCTTGTCGTTCACTCGGATGATTACGATGTCGCCGTCTCTGCGCAAACAACGTTGGGTTCGATTTCGTCTGCGGAGTTTACTTTTATTGGTCGCAGGTCTTGCGGTTTGCCTATCCGCTTGGCGGTGGGTCACTTGGCCCGAACGAACGCTCCGAGAGTTAGACATGCTGATTGCAGAGGGGCGCCGAGCGGAGGCGGAATCTTGCATCGTGTTTGAGCCGAACTACTACCTTTCACCGGAGTCGGTCGCGCACCAGCTCCGTCAGCCGCACACGCCGCCAGCTAAGCGTGGTTGGTCCGACTGGCTATACGCCCGTCAGGCATACGAGCCGGCGGACGTCGTCCACTGGGTTCAAACGGATTCGGGCTATGACCACTTCATGCTTGAGTCGGTCACGGTTGAACGAGGAATCATCCGGTACAAATGGGGCTGTCGTTTTAAGGAGTGGACGGCGCAAGGAAATTAAACGCCGTTGACATGTCGGAATGAACGCGGTCGGCGCGGTGAACCCGAGTCGCGACTGGCCACTTGTCGGGCCAGTCCCAAACATCAGCTCAGGCGCGATGGCGACGGCATCGTCCGGGTTGCTATTCTGGGATCATTCGAGATCTCCCTTAGGGAGATCAAGACTGACGGGCAGCGTAAAGAGCATCCCCATCCACCATTGAAGTTTCTGCCAAGGGGTCAGCTTCTGGCGCGCCTGTTCCAACGCGTTGCGAAGCTTCTGCACGGCGGGATGCGGATCCTTCTTGATTGTCCCCAGCACGAGGAGGCCGCGCTGGAGGTTTCCCTCGGCGAGCAAGGCCGTGGCGTAGTTGGCCTTGAACACTACGGGAGCGTCGTAACGAACGCTCGCTCCGACCTGACTCAAGACGAGCTTGCGGTAAATGCCAAGCGCAGCCTCCGCGTTTCCCAGCCGGAGTTGGCAAACTCCCATGGCGTTGGCGAGCCACGGCGACGCGATGTTCGCACGAGAGATGGTCTCCAACGCCGCCTTGGGATGTCCGTTTTCGAGATGCGTGTGAACCTGAGCAAGGATCTTGGCCACCTCGGGCGGCCGCTCCCACTCGTCATGATGCGCTGGTTGATTCGTGGGCTGGAACTTGGAATTCGGATCGGAATTCTTTGCCATGATATTGGTTTCCTCGCAGGATTTGGTCGGTCGTGAAGGGCTCGGCAACGCCCGAGCCGGGGCGCATGCAATCTCAGAGGTGGGCCTGAAGTTGCCGATGTCGATGGCACGTTCGCGCAGCGTGAGACGCGGCGGTCTGATCACGCCGTTTCAGGGAGCAATCAAGAACGACTGCGATCCATCATGCGAGCCAGGTGCAGAAAAGCGCCTGGAGGGAGCAGTGTGAGAAGAGAGGACGAGGAGCGTGAGCCGCGGCGCGCCATGTAAGAGTCAAGCGTGGCGAAAGACCGCCGCGATGGGTTCGCAAGGCAATCGCATGAGCCAGGCGAATCGCATTTCCAAAGCGGAACGATTGTTCTCCGAGCAAGGCGGCCGTCAAGGGCGCCGAACCGCCCAGGCTTAGAGTCTTGCGATCATCCGGACGGGATGGTGCGTCATGGGGAACGTGTTGACGATCAGGAGGTGCAACGCCTGCAACGCATCCACCCATGCCAGCGCACGAACGCCACGTCGCCCAACTACCAATCCAGGCGGTTGCAGCAAGGATAAGCAGGGCTACGATTGCTCTGCGACGGAACGGCGGCAAAAGTTTAAACACGCGATCGACTAATCCTACGTGATGGACGAGTCGATATTATCGCCGCTCTCCTCCAAACGACAAGCCGACTTACTCCAACAGTGACGGAGTTGGGAGCACGCCATCTTCGACGCTCTCGCCAAGATGGTTTTGTAAGTATCGATCACTTTGCGGAGGCGAGATTCGCCTTGGTGAATCAGAGCCCAACGCGGCTTTTTCTGCGCGGCTTGCAATTGCCAGTCGGTGAGTTATATTTTCACCGTGTACCGATTCGACGGCCGCAGCGGTCGGCGCCCAGCGATGGGCATGCTGCGGCCGTTTTTGTTTCTTGGCTTCGCGAGTGTTTAGCACACGTGCAGAACCTTCCTTATCCACAGGCCCGTTTTGTAAAAATCGACGAGTTCGGTGAAGGAGATTGACCTTGGGACAATCTGGCCTAGCTCAAGAAGGTCCCAAGTCCAGGTTGCTCCGCGCGAGAGACGTTGAGAGCACGAACCCATGATTGTATTCAAGCGTTCATGAGGCGGTGATGTAGAAACTGGTATGATCGCAGAGTTCGTTATAATTGACACGAGACGGCTCGAATTGGACGTTCCAGTCCAATCCCAACTCTTCCTGCGTACTGATGACCGATCAACAACCGGTGGGCGACCCGGGCGGCGACAACCATCCTTCCATGTCCAAGAGTATGACGAAGGTGGTCATGGGGATCTGGCTGGCCTGGTTCGCCAGTCTCGGAATCACGTGGGCGCAGGCGCGCTGGTACGTGTTTCATCCCCATGACCTGCCGCTCGGTCTTTTGTTTGTCGTCATAGCGGTCTTGACCCTGATCGCCGTTACACGCTCCCTGTGGGGAATCGTCTGCGGGCCGTATCGCTTGCGGTGGATAGGCGCCGCACTAGTTTCTGGGGTTCCGATCGCTTTCTGGGCGTTCGTTGGCCTTTACGCCCAGGTCAATTGGTCGACTCGCCATGTGCCGAATACTTTTCCCATGCGCGCCGCCAAGGTTATGGGGGCGACATTCATGCGCGCCGAACTCCGCGTTCGCTATCCGCGCCGCAGGGAAACAGATCGACTAGTAATGTTCTACAACGATCTTGCGACGCCTGAGGAGGAATTGGCCAAAATGGACCGACACCTCGTTCGTCTGGAAGAACTGCTGGGAGGAACGATCGCTGCCAAAGTCTATTGGGTTCGCGGGCCGCTCTTGGGACAGTCTTATGTCAGCTTCCATGGACTGTCGCTGGGAAGTGATTTCAGCCCCGAAGGAGACCAAGGCGATCGAGGCGATCGTCATGAGTTGGCGCACGCCGCTCTCGATTGGTTTCGCCTGCCTGGCAGTGATCCTCCGTATGTACTGCACGAAGGTTGGGCGATGGCGCAGTGCGGAGACGACCGGACGACGCTTGCACTGGCGGCGGCGAACGCACGGCGTGAGAACGGAGCGATTGGCGTTCGTGAATTGCTTGGCCCCGATTGGTATCATCGCGACGTCGGGGAAGTCTATACCATCGGAGGCGCTTTCGTCGACTTTCTGATTCGCACCCGTGGCGCTGGGAAGTTCCGACGCTTCTATACCGAGTGCCATCCGAATGCAGTTGAGGCGAAATGCCAGGAGCTTTACGACATGGACCTCGACAGTTTGGAGCTTGAATTCTGGGCCGATGTTCAGAAGTCGCTCCAAAATCACGAATCAGACAAGGTCACGCAGTAATCGTCCACGATCTCATCATCTCGTGATGCCAACGCGACTTTTGTAAGAATCGACGTTTTTGGCGAGGCGCGATTCACCAAGGTGAATCACGTCCACGTCGCGACTCGCGAGGTCCGACCGTTCCCGCACGAGGGCGCCACGTTGGCGCCGTGTCGCGTTCGTGCGTGCGGGTTGGCCAGAATGGCGACCAATGAGAAAACGCCCCGACGCGGCGAACGTGGGGCGTTGGGCGGGGCCCGTGGCGGGCGTTAGCTCTTGGCGGCGAATTTGCCGCGCTCGGTCTTGGCGAAGCGGGCGTCGTTTCCCTTGGCGCTTATCTCCCGCAGTATGGCGCTGTAAAGTGTGGCGTGCGGGGTCTTGCCGCCGGGGCTGGTCCAGTAGCCTTTGGCCGCGATCGCGTCGATCAGCTCTTTGCAGTTCATCGGCGCGCCGGTTTCCGCCAGCAGCTGGGCCGCCGCATCCAGCGCGCTGAGCTTCTTGACCTTCGGCTCGGCGCTGGCCTGGGCCTTCTTGGTGCGGGGCGCTTTCGGGGTAGTCGCATCGTTCGCCTGCGGTTGGGCCTCGGGCGCGTCGCTGGTGTGCTCCACCGCCTTGGTCTTCTTCTCGGCGGGCTTGGAGGCCTTCGCCTTGGCGCTCTTGGCCGCCTTGGCGGTCGTCGTGCTGGTCTTGGCCTTCGGGGTGGTCTTCGTCTTGGTCATCGCTGGTCTCCCGGTCATGGGTAGGGATTGGTGGCTGCCATCGTCAGGCCCGGCGAACCAACGCCGGACGACGCCCCGCAGGGCGTTTCGGCTTACAATCCCAACTCGTTGAGCAGGCGGTCGTACTCCTCGACCCCTAGCAGGTCGATCAGCGTGTTGGTGAACCATTCCAATTCCCGCAGGCCTTGCATGGCTTCTTCCGTCGGGGCCTTGTACATTGTGGCCGGCTGGAGAAAGGCGATGATCGTGGCCACCCCGGCGGGCGAGAGGTTGTCTTGGATCACCTTCTCGAAAGCCTCTTGGTCGATCGCTCCGCTCATCCGTTCGCGCTTGGCGCTCATGGTCGTCTCTCCTGCGTTTGGCGTTGGTGAATCTCGTTCGTACAATGACACATGAGCCATGAACGCCGAGAAACATCAAGCGCTGTTCGCAAGAATAGTGAAATAATTCTTCAGCTTTTTCTCGCGACATATTTAGGCGGTCCTAAACGATGCGAGATATGGTAGGGTGATAGGCGTGGCGTGTCGGATGGGGCGGCATAGGTGCGTGTCAGATGGCACAATAAACTCCATAGGTACTTCCGGGCTACCTGTGGCTACCTCGGTTCCCCCCGCCGAGCCTCTTGTACAAACAAGGCGTTCAATCTGGGTAAGTAAGTAACCATGCCCGCCCCCGCCCCTTCCACGGACGCCGCCACCCGGGTCGACCAGGACCTCGTGGCCCGCGCCTACCGCAAGGTGATGGACCGCCAGGAGCTGACCAAGGAGGAGCGGCGGGCGCTCAAGCGGCATGAGAAAGAAAAGGAAGAACGGCTGCGGCGGCAGTATTACAACGCCATCCCGCAGAAACATTGGCGGGAGATGTCCGGCCGCCAGACCAAGGTGCTCAACGAACAGGCTGAGCGCTACGGCATCCCCTTCGGCGGACCTGTCATCAGCTTGCCTTCCGTCGTGCGGGCGCTGCACGACTTCCTGGCCGAGAACGCGGTCAAACTGGCGCGGGATGATGATCCGCTGATGCAGGGCGGCGGCAGCCCAGCGCTGGAGCGGTACCGGGAAGAACGGGCGATGCTGGCCCGGCTGGATCGCCTGGAGCGGGAAGGAAGCCTGATTCCCCGAGATGAGGTTCGGGAGGCGCTGGGCCGGGTCGCCACCATTCTGCGCAGCGCCGGGGATGCGCTCGGTCGGCAGTTCGGCTCGGCCGCGCTGGACATCTACTTCGAGGCGCTCGACGACGCCGAGCGGGAAATGCAGCGGTCTTTGGGGGGCGGCGATGACGGTGACGAACAGGTCGAAGGCGAAGGGTCATCCGACGGCGACTGACGTGCGGTGGTTTCTGCGGCAGGCTCGGCCGCGCCGCATGCGCTCGATGCGCGCCTTCGCCGAACAGGAGATTGTGATTCCCGACGGACCTTACGCCGGCCGGCGCTTTCGCTGCGATCGGCAGCCTTACACCGGACTGTGGTTCAATGCGGTCGACTCCGGTCTTTGGTCGCGCTGTGTGGCCACGGGGCCGACCCAGTCGGGCAAGACCCTCTCCTGCTTCGTGATTCCCTTGCTCTACCATCTGTTTGAGCTGGAGGAGACGGTCATCTGCGGCCTGCCCGACATGGACATGGCGGCCGACAAGTGGCGCGAGGACCTGCTGCCGGCGATCGAGCAGTCGCGCTATCGCGACCTGATGCCCAGCCGCGGGGGCGGCAGCCGCGGCGGTCGGGTCGAGTCGTTTCAGTTCCGCAACGGCGCGACCTTGAAGTTCATGTCCGGGGGCGGCGGCGACAAGAGCAGAGCCGGGTTCACCAGCCGCGTCGTCGTGATCACCGAGACGGACGGTATGGACCAGTCAGGCGGGAGTAGCCGGGAAAGCGACAAGATCACGCAGTTGGAGGCCCGCACCCGAGCCTACGGCGGCCGCAAACGCATCTATATGGAGTGCACGGTCAGCACCGAGGAGGGGCGCACCTGGCGGGAGTATCAGCATGGCACGCGCAGCCGGATTCTCCTATGCTGTCCCGCTTGCCGAGCATGGGTGAATCCGGAGCGAGAGCATCTGGTGGGCTGGCAAGGGGCGGAGTCGCAGGTCGCCGCGCGCCATGCTGGCGCTTTCGCCTGCCCCGAGTGCGGCGAATGCTGGAGCCATGAGCAACAAACCCAGGCCAATCGCCAGGCTCGACTGGTTCATGGCGAGCAAGCTCTCGACGCCGACGGCGCGGTCCAAGGCGCAGCGCCCGCGACCGACACCTTGGGCTTTCGCTGGTCGGCGGTGAATAACCTGTTTCTCACCGCGGGCGAGATCGCGGCTGACGAATGGCGGGCCAGCCGTTCCGCGGATGAGGAGAACGCCGAACGGGAAATGCGGCAGTTTGTATGGTGCCTGCCGCTGGCGCCAGCGAAATGGGAGGAGACGGCGCTGGACGCCCACGAGTTGGCCGCCCGAATGATTGACCTGCCTCGCGGGGTGGTCCCCTCATCCGCGAAGCAATTGACGCTGGCGGCGGATTTGGGCAAGTACCTGGTGCACTGGATTGCGGTGGCCTGGTCGCCCGGCGCCGCGGGGCACATTGTCGATTACGGTCGATTGGAGGTAGCCAGCCAGGATTTGGGCGTCGAGCAAGCTCTGCTGATCACGCTGCGGGAATTGGCCGACCTGGCGCGGGAGGGCTGGCCAGTGGGTTCGGCCGACGGCGAACACATGGCGCCGCGCCAATGCTGGGTGGATGCAGGCTACATGACGCCAGTCGTCTATTCCTTCTGCCGCGAGACAGGCAAGCGGTTCGCACCGGCCATCGGGCGCGGCGCGGCGCAGCAGCATCGGCAATGGTACAACCGCCCGACGCAAACCGGCTCGATCGTGAAGCAGATCGGCGAAGGCTTCCACATCAACTGGCTGCCAACGGACAAACTGTATCTCGTGGAAGTGGACGCCGACCACTGGAAGTCTTGGGTCCATCAGCGTCTGGCGACGCCGGTGGGCAGTCCCGGCGCCATGTCCCTCTTTCGCGCCTCGCCGCAGGAGCACCTGGCGCTGGCCAAGCATCTAACGGCCGAGACGAAGACCGACCAGTTTGTCGCCGGCAAGGGCGTGGTGGTGAAGTGGGAGCGGCTTCGACGCCAGAACCACTGGCTCGATGCGCTTTACAACGCCTGCGCGGCGGGCTATTACTGCGGGGCGCGCCTCGTCGACGAACCGCCCAAACAGCCCAAGCGACGTTACACCTGCCGCGAACTGGCCGAGCAAGCGAAACAGCGCGGGCCGTTTAGCGCCGAGAACCGGGACGAAGCCCCTCGCCGCAACTGGCCGTGGTGGTCGCCGGAGTAGCGTCACGCCAAGTTTTGGAGACTGTTTTGACAAGACCACTTTGACTCGCTGTTTTGTTGCGCGACTCAATACCCAGCAGATGCTCCCGCAACATGAAGTGCTTCACCTGCCAGTTCCGCGCCAAATACCGCCGCACCCGCCGCGAGGTCTTCCAACTGCTGAGCCGCATCCAGAACATCGGCTACGAAATAAGCGAAAACGGTCGCTCGCCCGCCTGGTACCGGGCCAACCACCGCACACCGTGGGTGGCAGGTGACCATCACCACAAGGAATTCTCTTTTGGTCGAGCTTAAATGCCCTCGTCGATTTGCTTGAAGGATCTCTTGATTTAGCGGCAGTTGTTCGAATTGTGTCACGAACGCCGGCAGGCCAAAAACGCACAAGTCTTGTGCGATTCCGCTCACTCGCAAACTCTTTACAAAGCCAAAAGCTCGGCACCAGCCGCGCTTTTCGGACTGCATTCAGGTGGCACAATTGATGCATTTGAATCGATCCGGAGGGCCGGAAGATGAAACAACTCTTTGACGGCGAATCTCGGGCTGATGCCGATTTGGCCAGAAACGTGCGGCTATTCCTGGGTGCGCACCGCAATTGGTTTCAAAGGATCAGCGTCTGGGCCGAATCCGGTACGGTAAGACTCCCTGGCCCGGTTGGTTCATTTTTTCTTCGGCAGATGGCAATGCGCGTCGCGGGCGTTCGCTATGTTGTTGACGATTTTGAAGTCGATTTGCCACGGCAGATCGTGAGCGAATTGACTTCGGACAAGCAAAATCTGCGGGCTTGTCGCAATGCGGAAGCCTCTCCCGAGGCGGCAAAGACGGCCGGGAGGCAATCATGAAACATGTCTACGGCCCTGTTCCATCACGGCGTTTGGGGCAATCGCTCGGGATCGACCCGATCCCGTTCAAGACGTGCAATTGGAATTGCGTCTACTGTCAGCTCGGGCGGACGTCACCGCTGATCAATGAACGGCGAGACTATTTTCCGCCGGATGAGATCACGGCCGAGGTCGAGGCTGCTCTAAAGGCTCATCACCCCGGAGAAATCGATTGGATTACGTTCGTCGGTTCTGGAGAGCCGACGTTGCACGGCAGTTTGGGAGCGATGATCCGTCGGCTTAAGTCGGTAACGCAGTTGCCGATTGCCGTAATCACCAATGGATCGCTTCTTCACCTGCCGGAGGTGCGTGACGAGTTGCTCGCCGCCGATGCCGTTTTACCGACCGTGGATGCGGGAACGGACATCCTCTACCGCAAGATAAACCGCCCTGCTCCAGAGTTGGACTTTGCTCGGTTCATCGACGGAATTGCTCAGTTTCGCGAACAGTATCGCGGCAAGCTGTGGGTCGAAGTGATGCTGGTTCAAGGGTTGAACGACTCCGAGACTGCACTTCACGATTTGGCAATTGTACTCCGGCGTTTGCGTCCCGACGAAGTCCATCTGAATTCACCGACTCGGCCACCGTGTGAGCCGTGGGTCAAGCCCGTCGATGAACAAGTTTTGGTTCGGGCTCAACGAATCCTAGGCGAGGTCGGGCGGATTGTCCGCCCTGCGCAGGGAGACTTCGACCTGGCGGGCTTCGACAACATCGTGGACGCAATTGTCGCGGTCATTACGCGGCATCCGATCAGCGAAGACGATTTAGTACATCTGCTCACCCAATGGGAACCAGAGCGAGTCAGGGAATCCTTGGCCGATTTGGAGCGTAGCGGCAAGGCGCAGGTCGTGACTCGAGGCGGCCACCGCCACTGGAGCTGCGCCGAGGCCCGATATGTCGACGAAACGCTGACGCGTTGTCACGAGAGTAAAGTTCGAACTCAAGGAGCGCAGGCATGATTTGCCGCATCTGTTTCGTGCTGTTGACGATCGGCTTGGTAGCAGGCTGTAGCCCCCAAGCAGGGCCAACTGCCAAGAGTCCTGCGGATAGTTTGCGACATGTGGCTCTGAAGCCTGCGGGTAGCGCACCCGGAGCAAGCGTCACAGTTGAATCGGAGAAGGTTTTGCTCGGATCGCCCGAATTGTTGGCGGGCATTCCTGGCAAAGGCGATCTGACTGTCGGGCAGATTCGAGCTTGGCTGGATACACCGGCCAACCACGCCCCGCTCGATATCGAATTCCCAATGTGGATGAAGCCAGGCGCCGGTCAAATTAAAGACTTGAAGGAAAAGCCGATGACGCGCGCCAAGATCGAACTAGGGCGCCAGCTCTTCTTCGACAAACGATTATCGGCGGATAACACCGTCAGTTGCGCAAGTTGCCACGAGCCGGAAAAGGGCTACACCGTTTCGACTCCCTTCGCCCAAGGCATTGGCGGGCAATTTGGAAAACGCAATCCGCCGACGTTACTGAACCGGATCGTTTTGACCCTCGGGAATGATCAGCAGTTTTGGGATGGCCGCTCCTCGTCGGTGGAAGATGCGCTGCTCCACGCCTTGGAGGATCGTACCGAGATGGCGGCTACGCCCGACACGACCATCCAAAAGCTGAAGGACATTACCGGTTACCGGCTGCAATTTGAACGCATTTACAAAGAGGTTTCGTGGGAAAGCTTGGGCGACGCCATGGGATGTTTTGTCCGGTGCCTGGTGACTGATTCCTCGCCCTATGACCATTACGCACGTTGGGAGGTCTACAAAGACCTAGACCCCGATCTGCTCGCAGAGGACCCAGGCTTGGCCGCACGCTATAAGCAGGCCAAGGCGGCGGCAGAGTCACATCCGATTTCCGAAAGTGCGAAGCGCGGCGAATACTTGTTCTTCGGCAACAAGGCGTTCTGCAGCTCCTGCCACAACGGCGTGAACTTCACTAATGAACTCTACCACAACATCGGAATTGGAATGGGGGCGAAGGACCCGGATTTGGGTCGTTACCCCATTACGCAGAAGGATGAAGATTGGGGAGCGTTCAAGACGCCATCAATTCGCACAGCCGTTTGGACGGCGCCCTACATGCACGATGGCAGTCTGGCCACGCTAGAAGAGGTCATCGAATGGTACGCCCACGAGGGATTGGCCAATCGCAACCTGGACTATCGCTATAAGCGGATTAGCGGAGGCGAACTCACCGCGGCGGATAAACAGGACCTCGTCGACTTCGTGAAGGCCTGTAGCGGAGCGCTTCCCCAGGTAGAAACAGACCGACTTCCCGAATAGCGAGTTTGCGAAGATGAGAACAGGTGAGAGTGAAACGCGGCTGCGAGCCAACGGAAGAACGTAACGTCTGTTGGACGACAGCCCTAACTTGGGAAACCCAATCATGAAAGAGCAGACGATCACGATGGAAACGATGCAAGCGGATCATCAACGGTGGCTAAGGGCGCATGAGGAATGGCGACATGAGATTGCGCGCTGGAGATCCGAACATGCGGCCGCGGCGGAACGCCTGGCGCAGATGCAGAGCTTGCTTCGCGACGACGATGATGTTCTCGAGGAACATGCACGAACGTTCCGGCAGGCCGAGTGTGCGATCGCGGCCCACGAACGTGAGATCGCGGCTTTCTTGGCAGGCACGGGCGCTACTCCGCAGGATGTGTTGGCGAATCGTCATCAGGAACAGGAAGGCGAGTTTAGCCGGCAAAAGTGCGCCCACGACCGAATCAAAAGCCGCCACAAGATCGTAATGGAGCAACTTCAGACACTGGAATCCAAGACGATGGCATCGACATGACGAGAGTTTCTTACATTTGAGAACCGACATTCATTCACCAGGAGAGAACGACGATGGCAATCGAAGAATTGCTAACGGGATTGAATAGCCAGTTGAATCGAGAGGTCACCACATTTTTGCGGTACATGTTGCAAGCGGCGAACATCAAAGGCGCGCAGTGGCAAAGCGTGCGCGAGATGTATCAGGCCGAGGTGACGGATGAGGTAGGGCACGCACAGTATCTGGCGGATCAGATCTCCATGTTGGGCGGAACCCCCATGCTACAACCCGATCTCTCGCCGCCTCCTGCCGACGTGCGCGAAATGCTGACGAATGACATTCGGGAAGAACAGACGGATGTCAAAAACTACACGCGACTGGCTGCCCTGGCCGAGAAGGAAGGGCTGTTCGCCCTCAAGATGAAAATGGAAGAGCAAGCGGCCGACGAAGACGAGCACCGCCAGGCGATGCAACGGCTGTTAGGGTAACGATTGGAGGATCGACAAGTCAAACGCGAAACGATGAAAGGAGAAGCAATGTTCATTCAAAGGACGCTAACTTTTGGGTTGTTCGTCTTGGCAGGAGTTCTTGCGGGACAACTTGTGAACGCCGCGGATCCCGAGGTCTGGGATGGCGCGATTGTACAATTTGGAAAAATGCACGAGGCCATTGGCCAACAGCAGCATCAGGGTCGCGTGCAACTCAAGAAGCTAATGGAGAGACCGCATTTCTTTGGTGTGGCCGCATTGGAAAACCTCGAAGGCGAAGCGACCATTGTCGATGGTAACATGACGATCACCCGCGTCGATGACAAGGGACAGTTGGAGTCAGGCGACAAGGCGGCGATCGACGGGCAGGCGACCTTGCTGGTGGGGGCGTACATTCCCGCGTGGATCGAACACAAAGTCGCTCGCCGCGTCGAAGCCGATGAGTTCGACCAATATGTAGCCGAGGCCGCTTCAAAAGCCGGACTCGCCATGTCTAAGCCGTTCATGTTCACGGTGGAAGGCGAATTGAGCAACGTCCATCTTCACGTCATCAACGGCGCTTGCCCGATGCATGCGCGATTGAAAAAGATCGAACTTCCCCCGGAGCGGCAACCTTTCGAAGCGGAGTTTGACAAGGTTCGCGGTACGATCGTAGGCGTCTTCGCCAAAGACGCAGTGGGCGACATCACCCATCCGGCGACCTCCACGCACCTCCACCTGCTTTTCAAGGACGCCAAGTCCGGCAAGATGTTCACCGGCCACGTGGAGCAGATTGGATTATCGCCCGGCGCCGTCTTACGCCTTCCGAAGTCAAAGTGACCTCGTAAGAGGCGATTAACCACAGTCGACGATTCCAACAGGGATCACGCGAATGCTGCACCTCTTGAGGCGCACAAGATAAGGAGTTACGCCATGGTTGACGAATGTGTAGTGGCGGTTTATCGAATGGTCAATGAGGCCCACGACGCGATTCACCGCTTGACCGACGATGGCTTTCCCGCGGCCCAACTCTCGCTTGTGACCGTGCGCCTCAACGACCCTGAGGTGATCGAGAAACTCAAGCTAAGTGACGACTCCAAGCATGATGCGGCGGTCGCCGCCGGACTGGGAAGCGTGGTCGGCGTCCTCACCGGCTTAAGCGTGATGGTGATTTCGGGTTTGGGGATCTTGTTTCTCGTCGGTCCCATCGGCGGCGGCATCGTGGGGAGCATTGTCGGCGCCTATATGGGCGCCCTGGCGGGATGGGGCGTTCACGACCACCAGATCAAACGCTATCAGCAGCTTGTTGAAGAAGGAAGCGCGCTGGTCATCGCGACCGGCGACCCACTTCAACTGGCCCATGCCTGTCGCTCGCTGAGGGGAACCGGGGAATCGGAGATTCATACTTATGCGAGAATGGGCGACGAGACGCCTTCGACCGTCTGAGCGGAACGGGCTGGAGAATTTCGAGCGCGAAAAGCTCCCGCAAAACCCTGCGGGAGCGGCGAGCGCCGCAACAAGATTGAATCGGTCGCTTGCGTAATGGGAGCCTACCTATGGACGATCATCAGCGAAATCGTTTAGCGGGCCGGAAGATCGGTTTCTTCGGCAAGGGGGGCGCCGGCAAAAGCACAACGGTCGTGCTCATCGCAAGGGCCCTGGTCAAAGCCGGCTACAAGGTCTGCATCGTTGATGCCGATTCCACCAATATCGGTTTGCACCAGGCCCTCGGCATTGACCAGCCGCCGACGCCGCTGATCGACTACTACGGTGGAATGATCTTCCGCGGCGGACGCGTTACATGCCCGGTGGACGATCCAACGCCTCTTCCCAGCGCCGAGATCGCCTTGGAATCGCTGCCAAGGAAGTACTACGCCCAGGCGGGTCCCGGCCTTTACCTACTCTCGGCGGGAAAGCTCGGCCAGTGGGGAGCCGGCGCCGGCTGTGACGGGCCGATTTCCAAAATTGCCCGCGACATTAACGTGCATTTGGGCGCCGAACCGCTCGTCACCCTGCTCGATTTCAAAGCAGGATTTGAGGAGATCGCCCGTGGCGTCGTCGCTCGCCTGGATTGGGTGGTGGTCGTCGTGGACCCAACCCATGCGTCGCTCGTCCTGGCCGGACAAATGAAGAACATGGCGGACGGCATCCGCTCGGGCCAGTTGCCTTCGACCCAGCATCTTGAGAATCCGGAGCTTGTGACCGTGGCCAACCGCCTTTTTCAGGAGGCGCCGTTGCAGGGGGTCCTGTTTGTGCTCAACCGAATTACGGATGACAAGACCGAAACGTTCATGAGACAAGCCCTCGCCGCCCACGGCGTCGAACCAATTGGCGTCCTGTATGAGGATCCCAAGATTGGAAGCGCATGGCTCACGGGATCGGTGATTGATGATTCGAGCCTTGTTGAGGATGTCAAAGCGATGGTCCACAAGTTGGAGGAAACCATCGCGGCCGTTGGCCTGTTGTCCGCGCGGTGTGAAGACAACTAACATGGACTGCGGCTTCCGGCACATTTGCGCAGACAGCCGGCGGGGAGAAACGACGCATGGCGACTCCAGCAACTGAAGAAAACGTATTATCTCCGACGCAAAAAGCTCCTGCTTCTTCTGCCCGCCGGCTGCTGATTAGTTTCCGCAGCCATCTTTGGCGCGTCTGCATTAGCCTCTTGCTGGGGGCAGGCGTCTTGGCGCTCGTCTACTGGAAGATGTTTGCCCCGCTTGATGTCCGTTCGCATGAAGTGACTTCGGGGGAAATCGCTGCCGAGGTGATGGGCACAGGAACCGTCACCACGCGGGTGAATGTGACGATCAGTGCGAATATCACCGGCTTGCTCTCCGAAGTGCTCGTCGACCAGGGCGATCAGATCAAGGCGGGTCAGGTGGTGGCCCGGCTGGATGACCGCGATCTTATCCGGCAGGTCAAGGTTGAAGAAGCCAACGTCAATGCCCGCAAGGCGACCGTGGATCGGCTGATAGCTGACGTGAACTCCGCCAAATCCACGATTGAATTGACCACCAAGAGTTACGAGCGCGCAAAGAAGCTCCTCGACACAAATGCGATTTCTCAGGACGAATACGACATCCGATTCGATGCTTTCAACGTGGCGAAAGCGAGCATGGAGCGGGCGGAAGCCGCGCTGGTGGAGGGGCAGAAGCTGCTCATCGCCGCCGAAGAGGCGCTGGAGTACCACAAAGCCCGGCTGACGTACACGATGATTGCGGCGCCTTTTGACGGCCTGATTGTGCGCCGTGACCGTGATCCCGGCGATGTGGTGGTGCCGGGGAGTTCCGTCGCCTACCTGGTTTCGCTCAAAGAAGTGTGGGTCAGTGCGTGGGTCGATGAGACAATGCAAGCAAAAGTGAAACCGGGCCAATCGGCACGAGTCGTGTTTCGCTCGGAACCGGCGAATGAGTACCGTGGAACAGTCGTGCGGATCGGTCGAGAAACGGATCCGGAGACTCGCGAGTTCCTCGTCGACGTTCAACCGGAGCAACTGCCGGAACAATGGAGCATCGGGCAGCGCGCGGAGGTGTACATCGAAACGAAGCGGAAGAGCCAAGCCATAATGATCCCTCCCTCGTTTCTCGTCCAACGCGGCGACAAAGCCGGCGTGTTTGTTGCGGCTGGGAGACGCGCCGAATGGCGGCCTGTGACGATCGGAATCCGCGGCAGAGAAACTGTAGAAGTCCTCGACCGCCTGACGCCGGGCGACATTGTCGTCGCGCCCACCGATCCCAAGGAGGGGCCTCTGACCGACGGAAGGAGCGTGCGTTTGCCATGAACCTTGCCGTCAAGGACACCCGTCATAATCTTGGGCGATTTATTCTGACAACGCTGGGCGTGGGCCTCTTGCTCATGGTCGTGATGGGATTGCGCGGCGTCCTCCGCGGTTCCGAGGAGGATGCGACTTTCCTGGTGGATAACGTCGGAGCGGACTTGTGGGTGGTGCAGGGGAACACGCGGGGACCGCTCGCCGAGCTCTCGCGCGTCCCCGCGAACCTCCGAGATCGAGTGGCGATTGTTCCCGGCGTTCAGCGCGCCCGGCAATGCGTTCAGTTCACAATCCAACGCAAACATCAGGGAAGGGACTTGCGAATACCTGTCTTCGGCCTCGACTGGCCCACGGACAAAGGGGAATGGCTTCCCATCATTGCAGGTCGCCCCCTGAGACAGAACCACTATGAAATGATTGCTGACAGGGTGCTTGGCCTTTCGCTGGGCGAGCAAGTCCGGGTGGGAAAGGAAACGTACACCGTCGTCGGCGTCACGCGCGGGATGGTCACCCAGGGCGGCGACGGGTTGGGCTTCTTCACCATTCTCGATGCACAGGCGATCCAGTATGATTTCCCCGGAGAGGCGGTTCGGCTGGAGCGGGCGGCGCGGGCGGCCCGCGCTACGCAGATTGACATTGGCCGGACCCAACCGCAAATCCTCGAACGCGCCGCCGGCGCCGCCTCGCAAATCGCGGCTCTTCCTCCTCCTTCCATCAGCGCGGTGCTCGTCGAGCTTGAGCCGGGAATCGATGCCGCCTCGGTCGCCTCGGTCATTTCCAACTGGCCGGATGTCGCGGTGCTCAGCCGCGAAGATCAACGGGATCTCATCTTGAAGGGGGTCATCGATCGGCAGCAGCGGCAGATCGGAATGATTACCAACCTGCTGTTCGCCGTATCTGCCGTTGTGCTCACGCTCATCGTTTATACGCTCACACTCGAACGGACCACGTCCATCGCCCTCTTGAAGCTCATCGGCGCCCCCAACCGCGTGATTCTTGGCATGGTCCTCCAGCAAGCCTTTCTCATCGGAGCCGCTGGCTATGGGTTTGGGTATCTGCTTGGTCAGGCGATCTTGCCCCATTTCCCCCGGCGTGTCGTGTTGCTGGAGTACGACCTGCTTCAGCTCGGGGGAATCGTAGCCGGCATTTGCGTCTTGGGTAGCGTCCTCGGCGTATGGAAGGCAGCGAGCGTCACTCCCAACGAAGTCCTGTCTTGAGGGAGGCGTCAATGGCGGAAACATGGGCGATTACGACCCAGAAACTTACTAAGATCTACGGAAGCGGCAATATCGAGGTAGTCGCCCTTCGTGGCGCCGATATCCAGGTCGGGCATGGCGAGCTTGTCGCCCTCCTCGGCCCGAGTGGCTCCGGCAAATCGACCTTTCTTACCGCCGTGGGCTTAATAAACCCGCCAACCTCGGGGCGCATTTTCATTGACGGACACTTGGTGATGGATGGCCCGCATGCCGTGGCCGACTTGAGAAGATTCCGTCGTCAACACATCGGCTATGTCTTTGCGAAATCGAACCTGATTCCCTTCCTCTCGGCAGTGGAAAACGTGCAGATCGCACTGGAACTGGACGGCAAGCAATCTTGGGTCGCCCGACGGCGCGCCCTCGAATTGCTCGATTACCTTGGCGTTGCAAACCGGGCGCACAACATGCCTTTCCAGCTTTCGGGCGGGCAACAACAGCGCGTAGCCATTGCGCGGGCTTTGGCGAACCAGCCCAGCATCGTCCTGGCCGACGAGCCAACCGCCGCGCTGGACAAGCAGCGGGGAAGGCAGGTGATGGAGTTGTTCCGGATAGTCGCCCATGAACAAAACGGCGGCGTCATTGTCGTGACCCACGACCAGCGCGCCCTGGATGTATTCGACACGGTCTATAAGATGGAAGACGGCGTGCTGACCCGGCAGGCGAGTCAACCTATGGTGGTGTGAGCAGTTGTTTCGCTCTACGCGCCGTGCACCATTCAAGGCGCCTGGCGTACCTTGGAAGAGGGCGCGGTGGACCATGATCGCGTTTGGACATGACGTGAAGGCGAATAGGTCATCATGCTCGGCATACCCTCGAAGACGAAACCGGCGAAACCGTTGACGCAGCTCGTCATCAATCCATTCGAAGCGCCGGAACTGGCCGCGCGGTACGAGGATTGGTACAGCGGCGACGGAAGCCGCGCGGATTTCCTGGAGAAAGCGCTGCTGAAGAAACTGCTGCTCGACTTTTCGAGCGCCCGCACCGGTCTTGAGATCGGCTGTGGTACGGGGCATTTTACGCGTTGGCTGGCGAGTCAAAAGCTTCAGATGACGGGGCTGGATGTTTCAGTAGCCATGCTCTCCGAAGCCCGTAAGTTGAATGGCTTGAATTATGTGGAAGGCGACGCTCTGAACCTGCCGTTTGGCGACCGAACGTTAGATCTCGTCTTTCTGATTACGACATTGGAGTTTGTCGCTGATCCACGGCGTGCGCTCGCCGAGGCGGTCCGCGTCGCGCGGAAAGGACTGATACTCGGCGTCTTGAATCGCTGGAGCCTTGTAACTTGGAAGTATCGGCGTTCGGGAAACCCGCTTTGGAGTTCCGCGCACTTCTTTCAGCCATGGGAACTGCTGCGACTAGTACGCGCTGCGGCGGGCGCGCGGTGCACGAGAGCGCGCTGGCGGACGACGATCTGGCCGATTCCGTGGATGACAGACTTGCCGCTTCCGTTGGGCGGCTTTATCGGCCTGGCGGCGCAATTAGTAGACGATGGCTAACGAGGAAATACGATGACTCGCATCTCCGCCCAACTGAGCGTTTATCCGTTACGCCAGCCGCGGCTGTCACCCGCGATCGACGAGGCGGTGCAAATCTGTCGCGCCCGCGGGCTGAAAGTCCGAATGGGACCGATGAGCACCTGGGTTTCCGGCGATGATGACAACGTTTTTGCGGCGCTCCGAGAAGCCTTTCGCAGCGCCGCGAGCGCTGGCGAGGTGGTGATGGTTGTGACGCTGTCGAATGCTTGTCCTGCTTCCGAACCAACCACTGCGACTACCGGAGATTAAAGGCGCAGGCAAACCATTTGCTTTCAATCATGGGTAGGTTGTGGAACATCGTTTCTGGATTGCGTTGACTGCCAGCCTGATGGCTGCGGCGTTTACGACTGCGGGGATCGCCGCGATCCGGCGGTTCGAGAAACAGGCGCAGCAAAACAGCGTCTATTTCATTTGCTTCGCAGCGGGAGTGCTGATCGCCGCCTCGTTCCTGCACATCATCCCCAAGTCGATCAAAATGAACGCGCAGGCGCCCGTTTACCTGTTGCTCGGCTATGTCGGACTGCACGTGTTCAACCATTTCGTCACCGCATACGTCTGCGAACGGCGTCCCGAGGCTCCCTCGCCGCTGGGATTGGTCGCCCTGGCAGGCATTGGCCTGCATTCCTTCATCGACGGCGTCATCTATTCGGTCACGTACACGGTAAGCGTCTTCACCGGATTGTTGGCCACGACGGGCATGGTGTTCCATGAATTCCCGGAGGGGGTCATCACGTATTTGCTGCTGCTTCGCTCGGGATATGGCCACGGCAAAGCGCTGCTGCTCTCGCTTGTGGCGGCGGCGCTTAGTACACCGCTGGGCATGTTGATCTCTTATCCGCTGATTGCTCACATTGGCCCGCGCATGCTGGGAGCGTTCCTTTCGTTTTCGGCCGGCGCGCTCGTGTACGTCGGGGCCACGCACTTGCTCCCACAGGCTGAGCAAGAAACCAAACGATACAGCCTGGTTGCTCTTGCCGGCGGCATTTTGGTGGCTGTCGTGATTGTGCTGGCCGGCGCTTAGAAAACAATCTGACCGTTTGAGGTGACCGAATGACTTCAAAACACGAAAAAGGCGGCGGGACATTCCGTGGCATAAAAATGCTGCTGTGCGAGAACCCCTTGCCGCCGCTGGAAGAGGCCGTCGTGGCTGCGCAGGCGGAACTTCCGGCGAGCAACTACTATACCGAACCCTATTCCGCTCCCTTACGCCGGTTCCTAGCCGAAAGCATCGGGGTGCCGGAGCGCCTTATCCATATCAATACCGGATCCGAATTAATCCTTCGGCAACTCTTTGAACGCTTGGGAGAGCAAGTCCATCTTCTCACGCCGACTTATGCGCTTTTCCCTGAAATCGCCAAGCATTATACCGAAACACGATTGTCGCCGGACAACGATTTCCACTTTGACCTGGAGCGTCTGAAGATCCCGCCGGGAACAACCTTGGCCGTGATCGTGAACCCGAACAACCCCAACGGCGGCGTGTTTGACCTGGCGCCATTATCGGCGCTGCTCAAGCGTCATCCGGAGACGCGTTTCCTCGTGGATGAGGCGTTCATCGGCGTGGCCGGGGAATCGGTGGCGCAGCTGGTCCCAAAATACTCGAATCTGTTGGTGACGCGCACGCTTTCCAAGGCGCACAGCCTGGCCGGCTTTCGTGTTGGTTACGCGGTGCTTCCTGAGGATCTGGCGGACGATCTCAATTCGCACAATGACGCCTATCCCTTGGCCCGCCCCAGCCAGGCGGCGGCTTTGGCGACGCTCCAGCACGAAGACAAGATTCGTCAGCGCGTCGAGCAGTTGCGATCCTGGACCCAGCAATTGGCGGCCGATCTGCGAAAACTGGGCGTGCGAACGTTTCCTACGCAAACCTATTTCTTCCTAGCCGACCTAGCGCCTCGCGCCGCCGCCGAACTCGCGACCGAACTCCGGCAGCAGGAGATTCTGGTCAAGCCGCTGGCCGATCCAACCCTCGGCCCAGGGTTCATGCGAATCACAACCGCTTTGCCTGCAGAGAACGTTCGTTTCGTCGAGACGCTCGCCAAGATGCTGTAAAGTCGACCAGCAGCTTCACCCACCCGCCGAAGCATCCCTGTAGACGGAAAGACCTTTCACTGACCTGTTCGCCCCATGGACAGCCTTCTCTTCGCACGATTGCAGATGACCTTTTCGCTGGCGTTTCACATGGTGTACGCGGCGATCGGAATCGGGCTGCCGCTCCTCTTGGTCATCGTCGAAGGGCTGTACCTCCGCACCGAGCGGCCCCACTACAAGGCGCTCGCCCAAAAATGGGCGAAGGTGCTCGGCCTCTTGTTCGCGGTCGGCGCGGTCTCGGGTACGGCTCTTTCATTCGAACTAGGACTCTTGTGGCCGGCTTACATGGAGGTTATGGGCGCGTCCGTGGGTCATATCTTCGGTTTGGAAGGATTTGCGTTCTTCCTGGAGGCGATCTTCATCGGCCTCTATCTGTACGGTTGGGACCGGCTTCGCCCCTGGCCTCACTGGTGGTGCGGCGTGGTGATCGCGGCGAGCGGAATGCTTTCGGGGGTGCTGGTGCTGGGTGTCAACGCCTGGATGCAGCAACCCGTTGGTTTCGAAATGAACGGCCAACAGGTGATTGCGACCGATCCGGTCGCCACCTTCCGACAGCCGTTGTGGTTTTACATGGCGTGGCATTCGACGCTGGCTTGCTATATGAGCGTCGCGTTTGCTGTTGCGGGATGGTACGCGTGGCGCGCTTTGCGAGGGCGTTGCGACGCTTACACGCGCGCCGCGCTGGTGGCGGCGATGGCCGTCGGCGCCGTGTCGGCGGTGCTTCAGCCGCTCAGCGGCGATTTGCTTGCCAAGTACGTCTTCAAAACCCAGCCGGTGAAGTTCGCCGCCATGGAAGGACAGTTCCGGACCGAGCGTCACGCCCCGTTGCGAATTGGAGGATGGCCGGACGAGGCCGCTGGCGAAACCCGATTCGCCATCGAAATACCCAGCGGCTTGAGCTTTCTCGCCACCCACGATCCCACGGCCGAAGTGCCGGGCCTAGACCAGACGCCGCGCAGCCTCTGGCCGAATGTCGAGATCACGCACTTTGCTTTCCAAATCATGGTGGGCGCCGGCGTGGCGCTGCTGGCGCTCTCGGTATGGTTCTGGTGGACTTACTACCGCAATCGCGATCAAATCCTCCAGCGGCGATGGTTGTTGCGGGCGATTGTTCTGGGATTGCCCCTGGGCTTCATCGGCTTGGAAGCCGGCTGGTTTGTGACGGAAGTGGGGCGACAACCGTGGATCATCCAAGGGGTGATGCTCACCCGAGACGCGGTGACCCCCGCGCCGGGCGTGGGCGCGATGTTTGTAGCGTTCACGCTGCTGTATACGGTGTTGGGCGTCACGGTCATCGTACTCCTCCGCCACATTGCTACGGTAAGTTATTCCGAAACTCCTCTTCCCAGCGCTACGAAGGACGCTCCCTCGAATGTTTGATTGGCCAAGCATGTGGATTGACCTGTCGGCGCTGGCGGCGCTGGTGGGCATGATGGCCTATGCCTTACTTGGCGGCGCCGACTTCGGTGGCGGCATGTGGGATCTTTTCGCCTCAGGTCCCCGGAAAAAGGAACAACGACTTGCCATTCAAAAGGCCATGGGCCCGGTATGGGAGGCGAACCACGTCTGGCTGGTCTTCGTGCTGGTGGTGTTGTTCACCTGTTTCCCGAGGGGGTACTCGGTGCTTGCAATCGCCCTGTTTTTGCCGTTCCACTTGGCGCTCTTGGGCATCATGTTGCGGGGCGCCTCGTTCGTATTTCGCTCGTATCAGAGCCGAGAGACTGCCGCCGTCGAAATCAGCGCCTGGGGCGTGGTCTTCGGCGCCGCTTCGATCATTTCGCCCCTCCTGCTGGGAACGGCGTTCGGCGTGGTGACCGAAGGTGGCATCACCCTGACCGACCAGCGGGAGGTTGTGCTGACGCGTCCCGCGCCGTGGTTATCGCCCTACTGCGTCGCCAATGGACTTTTGGCCCTATCGACCTGCGCCTACCTGGCGGCCGTGTACCTGACGAACGAGACCGTCGGCGCGTTGCGCGACGATTTTCGCCAGCGAGCGATCTTTGCTGGCACGGCGACCGCCATTCTCGCCGGCCTGGTGTTGCTCTTCGCCTGGCAGGAAGCAGCGTGGTTCTTCCATAGGCTGCTGAGCTGGCAGGCCGCGCCGATCGTGCTTGCGGGCTTGATCTGCTTTGCCGGTTCCGCGTGGTCGGTGTTCGCGCGGCGCTATCGCCTGAGCCGCATTTTCGCGGCGGGAGAGATCGGGCTGTTGCTCTTGGGCTGGGCCGCCGCGCAATACCCCTATCTCGTTTATCCCGATATTCTTTTCACCGAGGCCGCAGCGCCTCGCGAAACGTTGCGGTTTGTGGTGCTTAGTCTTCCGTTTGGGGGATTGGTCCTGCTTCCCTCGCTGTGGCTGCTGTTCCGGGTTTTCAAGACGCGCCCGGCGCTGTGAAGAGGGAACGCAAAATGAGATCGCTACAACCCAAGGACGCTATATCTCCCTTCGAAATGGAGCGGTATTTGCGAATCGGCGTACCATAAATGGGAGTGCACGGTCGTGAGCGACAGTTGACTCGCGAGTTCCCCCGGCTGGAGAGTTATTACCTGTTTGAGTATCACTTCTGCCTGGTGCGGCGCGCCCAAGAGAAGGACCATGTCGAGCGGTTTTTGGGCGTTGCCCGCAAGAGCTTTCTCGTGCCCGTGCCCCGCGTGGATTCGCTGGCCACGCTCAATGCGGAACTCGTGCAGCGCTGCGGCGCGAACCTGGCGCATCGTACGCGCGGCAAGGCGGGAACGAAAGGAGAGCGGTTGCCAGAAGATCAGGCGGCATTCCTGCCTTTGCCGAAGCAGCCCTTCGAGGCGCGGCGGATCACTTCCGCTGCCGCGGATTCTTTATCTCTAGTGCGGTTCGACAACAACGCCTACTCCGTGCCGGTGAAGTACGCGCACCGGCGATTGCAAGTCGTCGCCAAGGTGTAGGAAGTGCGGCTGGTGCATGAGGATCGGCTGGTGGCTCGTCACCGTCGGTGTTGGGAGAAAGAGCAGACGTTTTTCGAACCCATTCATTACTTGGCCCTCTTGGATCGCAAGCCCGGCGGCTTCGACTACGCCAAACCGCTGGAGCGTTGGCGCCTGCCGGAGTGCTTTCCCTTGCTGCGTCGCCGGCTGGAAGCGGCGGATTCACGGTACGGCACGCGCTGGTACATCCGCGTCCTGCGCTTGCTGGAGAAGTTCTCGCTGCGGCAACTCACGGACGTGGTCGAGTATGCGCTGGGCCGGGACATGATCGACCCCGACAGCATTCGGGTGATGCTGGAGCCTCGGGCCGAGCAGCCGGGGGAGTTCTTCTCGCTGGAAGGAAGGCCGGTCTTCGTCCTGTGCAAAAACTAGATCGGAGCAACGGCGAGGCCACGGCTCGGCGATTTCCACGTGCGGTCGCCAGCAACAGACACACGCCGCCGCTCGTTGCCGTGCAAATCGGCGGATATCTACTGCCATAACCATCACGCGAGCAAGTGGAAGCGCAGCGTCAGCGCGACAAGAATCCATGAATCGCGTGAGGACCCGCACTTCGCCTACGCCGCGCGGCGGTAGTAGTGCTTCAGCAACCCGCCCAGCCGCTGCTTGCAGCTTACCTTGGCCAGCGGCACGATATCGTCCTCAATCTTGGCCCGCTTCGACTTCGGGTGCCCACGCTTCTTTTGCTTGACGAGCGGCTCGTTCTCCAGCGACTGGTGCGGCCGTTCTTCGTGGTAATACGTAAGATACTCCCGGCACAGGTGATCCATGTGCCGTTCGCCAAACACCACAAACCGATCCAGACACTCCTGCTCGATCGACTGAATAAACCGCTCCACAAAGGCATTCGTATTAGGCGCCCTATACGCGCCAACCTTGGCTCGGACGCGGCGCCGCTTGAGTTCAGCGTCAAACGATTTTGTGAACTTCGTGTCGCGATCATGCTGGACGAGCGTTACTGGCAATCCCTGCTCGCGAGCCTGGGTTACGAACGATTCAGCTTGGACGACAACCCAGGCTTCGTTCGGGTGGCGCGTCGCGGGGGACAGGATGACCTGCCGCGTTTTCACGTTAAGAAACACCAGGACATACGTCTCGCGGACGCCTTGGAACGTGAGTACGCGTTTGGAGAAAAAGTCGCATTGCCAGAGCGACGCCGCGTGCTGCGTGAGAAACTCGTCCCAGGTCCCTTCGCCCCGCTTGGGGCCAGGATCCAGCCCAGCGTCTCTGAGTATCCTCTTGACGGTGTTCCGCGAGATCGAGCGGACGCCCAGCTTCTTGAGTTCGCCGAGAATGCGGGTATAACCCCACTGGTTTTCACGAGCCAGTTTCAAAATCAAGAGTCGGATTTGCTCGGGCGTGCGCCGGCGGCCGCGTTTGGCTGGCGGCTTCTTGCCGTGCTTCTTTTCCTCGCGAATCCATCGTCGCAACGTGCCGGGCGTCACGATCGTCGTGAGTTGGTTCAGCGCTCTGCCGAGCTTCTTGGCGAACCGCACCAGCCGCTGCCGCTCCTTGGGGGTGATCGTGATGCGTTTTGGCAGCTTGGCTCGCAGAACTTCATTCTCGACCTTGAGGAATTTGACCTGCCTGGCCAGCTCTTTCTCCGTGGCGCCCGCGATCACCAGCAGCAACGACTGAAAAACGTTGACCATCGAATTACACTGAAGAAATGGCTGTGAATCGTGGAAGTGCGTTCATTTTGGCGCCCCGGAGGGCCCATGCCGCCAAAACAAACCTACGTTACGGTCGCCACGACCGGATTCTCGATGTTGCGGCGCACAGCCCATGTCCAGGTAACAGGGATAAGCAGAAACTTGTTTTTTCGACATGTTTTTGCCAAGATGGGCCGAGGACACCCTCGCCCAATCCCGTTTCCTTTCCCAGTGCCTTCGTATGCTTTCTGCGCCAAGATTCTTGTTTTGGACGCT
>CAUJHS010000076.1 GCA_963204915.1 Planctomycetota bacterium
TGCTGCGAGCCGAAACCACTGCCTGGCGCCAGGCCAGCAACAACAAGCAGCGCGGCGTCGATTGGCATTTTCGAATCGCTGACGCTCGCCAAAAACTCAAGAGCCTCTATCCCAAAATCCTCGATTGACAGAGCACTAGGAGTACGTCTCGACTGCGGCGCCATTGCAGAAGCGGGGCACGAACATCATTTACGCGCGATCAATCACATACGGCGAATTGGGAGTATTCGGAAAGCTGTCGATGAAGGAGTCCTCACCTCTGGCATCATGTACGAGTGTGAAATCAATAATGTCGACTACTTACTGGCGGGCAGCATCCGCGATGACGGCCCTCTTCCCGAAGTCGTAACCGATGTACTTGAAGCACAGCGGCTGATGCGACAAAAGATCCGCGATATTTCTTATTGCTTGATGATTGCTACAACCTTGCATTCCATCGCCGTTGGGAATTTGCTTCCAGCTTGGGTACAGGTGGTGTGCGTAGACATCAACCCGTCGACAGTCATCAAGCTAAACGATCGCGGTTCGTTTCAAACCGTCGGGCTGGTTACTGATGTCGAGCCGTTTCTTCGAGCGCTTGTCGCCGACCTAGAAGATTTGGAAAATCAGTCGTAACACGGTTCTGTGATACGCTGGCAGGATCTTGAATGTAGCGGAAACGCGCAAGTTATCCGGTTGGCATATCCACAAACAAGAAAAGATTCGTGCTGATCCGCCGTCGATCAAAAGCAAACGTAATCAAAAGACGCCGCCCTCGGTTTATCCATGGAATTCAATCAAAAATGCACCATATTACTCACGTCACATTGGCATACGATCTCCCACATAGCACTAGCCGGTTGCCAGGTTTGCAAATTGCTCACCGCCGGAGATACTTCCAAACACGTTCCACTAACGCTTTTCCGGGTGTTTGGCTACTAACTCAGCAAAACGATAACAGTTATTAGCAACTGAGGCTCATTCTATCACATACTTGCATTAAGTTGCGTTACGGTGATTCGCGGAACGTGGCATACTTGGTAACTGGCTAATTACAAGAACTCCACTGACGTATCTGTGAGAGCACTGTTCTAAACAGCATCATAATCACCAGGCGGACGCCGAGCCGCTAGTTGCTACTCACATCGTCAGGAAAATGCTTCAAACCCAACGCCGACTTGAGAACAGACTGGCCAATTTGGAAAACTAAATTCTTCCAAAGGTTCTCATCGTCGCCAAAAACGTGGCCTGCCGTTGCAGGTGCGATCATCCACACTCCTGTTCTTAACTCTTGTTCGAGTTGGCCACTCGTCCAACCTGCGTGACCAATAAAGAGTCGAAAAGGCTGCTCTTCGGTAAGCACCAGCTGTTCCAAGTGCTCTTTTGTCGCAGCAACGTACACGCCGCCGGGAACTTGAACATCCATTTCGGCGAGCGATTTCTCTTTATGCAACGCCATAATCGGCCCTGAAACAGGCCCACCCATACTTAGACGCTGAGTGCTCTGGCAAGGTTGATCGCTCAGGTGCTCCCAAAGACTTTTCACGGTTTGATCGATGGGACGGTTCAACACAATGCCGAAAGCGCCGTCCTCATGATGATAAAGCAGCAACACCACTGTCCTCGAAAACGGAGACTCGTGCAAATGAGGTGATGCGACTAAGAGATTGCCCTGGAGCGAGTACATAAGTGTGTTACCTTCCGACTGTCGTTTTGGCTAGGAACGACGACTGTTGTGTAGCTTTTCCGCAATTACGGCGCCAAACCCCGCCGTTATGGCGCGGCGCTGTAAAGTCTTTCGCGGTAAAGTTTTTCATTGCTTTCTGTCCATTTCCTCGCAACGACGCCGGTTCGCCAAGCAAATGAGACGTGCTACCGCTTGACGTTTACCAGCAACTTCCTAGACTTAAAACACGCTGTGCAACTTTCGAACGCGGGAATGGCGGAATTGGCAGACGCGCTAGGTTGAGGGCCTAGTGGCCGCAAGGCTGTGGAGGTTCGAGTCCTCTTTCCCGCACTTCTTCCCCTCTCCCCTCTTATTTTGGGCATTTCCAAGCGTTCCTTACTTGGTCATTTCCGCCCCAATGCTTGTGGAGCGCGTACGGATCGTCAAAAAATGGCAATCCCTTGCACTCAACATTCTGTCGTTGGCGCCTCGGCCGCAACCACACGGCGTGTCGCGCATCCATTAGTTACTGCGAAATACTGCATGACGGCACGGTAACACGACCGTCGGAAATATCTTTTGAGCAACACGAGCGTGGAGAGTTCAAGATCGCGAGCGTTCGCGAGTTTCTTTTTGTCGGATCGGACTTGACGCGACGGCGGCGAATCCGTTATTCCGCCATCTCCACATGGGGCCTCGTCGCTTTTGTTTTCTCATCGGGGTAACACTCGCGTGTCACAATACTGGCATATCTTGCGCGGATTGACACTGCTTGTTCTTATTGTCGCGCCCGCGCCGTCTATGGGACAGCGAATTCGCTTCGCGAAAACGCCATCAGAGCACGAGGCGACACCGAGCGAAGGTGCTAAAACCGCCGACGACTCTTCATTGATGCCGAGAAAGCCAAGGGCGACGCCGCCGAACGATGCGCGACCTGCCGCGTCTCATGCCAACGCTCGTGCCTCGCAGGTCGCAAGACGCGCTGCGATCGTCAATAGTCACGTCTCTGAAGAGATCATTGGTCCTGGAACATTTGCGCCAGATGGCGACGTAATTCCGCCGCACGTTATGCTTGACCCCGGGGACGGATATGAAACTCCTCCCCCCTTCCTCGTGGAGCCTGATTTAAGCATTCCCATGTTTGGTGCCCAGTGTGGTCCCGATTGCGCACCTTCGTACTCGCGCCGCCGGACGACGTTGGGTGGGATTTTCGGATTGTCAGGCAACCCATGCGCGCCGGGAATGACCAGTTTGCGCCGCTTTGGCGTGTTCGGCGAGTTCCTCTATTTGCGGCCACGGGACACAGAGGTCGCCTTTGTCGTACCGGGCAATGGCTTGATTCAACCCGGTATCAATCCTATCCCAGTGGGCACAACCTACGTGGTTGATCCTGACCATGCGCCGGGATACCGCGGTGGTGTCAACATTTGGACCGACGATTGGACATCGATTCAGGCCAAATATACCCTCTTCGAGTCGTCAACATCGAACGGCGTTCAATTGACCCCAGATCAAATCGCACAGGGTTTTCAATTGCATCCCTTGACCGTTCACCCTTTGACGATAATCCCTAACACCACGGCAGTCGCATCAAACGCCGCGCTCGATGTGGACTTCGAAATGATTGACGCCGACATGCGCCGGACGCTTTGGTGTAGTCCCGATTTGATGGTGAATGGATATGCGGGCGCTCGTTGGGCGAATCTGGAACAAGCGTTCGGCGCTGACTATTTAATTAACCAGGGCGTTTCTGTGCGAGTCAACTCCGATTACGAGGGTGTTGGACCACGGATTGGCGTGGATGGCTCGGCCGCGCTGGGTTGTGGCGGTTTTGGTTTCTATGCTCGCAGCGAAGTGAGTTTTCTTTATGGCGCCGCGAGGGCCGACTTCATTCAATTTGAAGTAAATAATCGGGCCAATCCCCAAGCATTTACTGACTGGAAAGCAGATCGCTTGTCACCCCTATATGAATTAGAACTTGGTTTCCAATGGACTGGTCCACAACGACGGGTCCGTCTCAGCGCGGGGTACATGATGAACGTCTGGTTCAACGTCGTAACCGCAGAGGACTTCATTCAAGGCGTACAGCAAAACTACTATGACGACCTTGGAGACACGGTAACCTTCGATGGAGTGACGGCTCGAGCGGAATTCCGGCTTTAGTTTGCTTTCACGTGAGCCGAGCCAGTTGTGCTAGTGTAACCCTGCGATCGGCGCACCACTCGTTACTGCGGTCAAAACCTCGGGAGGAACACCGCGGATCGTGCGAACTTCGCCTACGTCAAGCAATGTGTGCATGATCGTTGACATCAAATGCTTGATTGTGTGAGGCTCGGATTGTGGTGCGCCCCCATCCGCAGTCGATTGTCCTATGACCTGCCCCATTGCTAACCCTCCTCCCGATAGAAGAAGCGGCGCCAACCCACCCCAATGATCACGACCGCCCAGGTTGTTAATTTTGGGAGTGCGTCCCATTTCTCCGGCGACGACTAACAAGATCCTTTCCGAAAGTCCCCGGCTTTCGGTATCTTCGAGGTAGGCCGACAGCGCGTGATCGAGCGGACGGCCCATATACTCCATCCCTTCCTCTACGCCCGCATTGTTGGCGTCGGCGTGCATATCCCAAACAAAATTCGTGGTAATGGTCACAAAGCCGCAGCCCGCTTCACAGAGGCGCCTTGCTAATAGTAGCAATTTCCCTAGCGATTTCGCGTTGTCGACGTAATTATGGTAGTTGTTCCAACGCCGGCTGATTTGGTTCGGCAGCACGCGCGTCGATGTATCGTACCGCGCGACGACCCGAGGGTCTTCTTTTGACAAGTCAAACGCCTCGGCCGCTCCGCCGATGATGGTCTCGAACGCTTGCGCGCGGAATCGATCGGTTCCTTCCAAGGAGCCGTTCGCATCCATCGTTCGCTTGATTTGATCAAGCTGCCCCAACAAACGTCGACGGTCGTCTAATCTTGCCATGGGCAAGGTAAGTTCTAGGTTCTTTTGAAACTCACCGCCGGCGCCAGGGACGAAGGGGGCGTAACCTGCGCCGAGCGCGCCCGTGGCGGCAAAATTCCCAAAAGCTAACGTCGTGGGACGTGTCTCGGCGTCAACGGCGCGCGGGTAGAGGACGACATTCGTCGGCAGCCCCGTCGTGGGATGGTTTACGCCTGCCACGCGAGAGTAAAGTGTTCCTAAATTAGCACCAAGAGTCTCCGGGCACATAATCGGTTTAATGTCGTGATTGCCATTTCCCGTCGTAAACGATCGAACGATCGAGATTTTTTCGGATAAAGCGGCCAGGCGTGAAAACGTTCCACCGAAAGTGACGCCAGGTAATCGAGTCGATGTTTCGCCGGTGACGCTTCGCACGCCGGCCGGCGCCGCCATCTTTGGATCGAAAGTTTCGAACTGGCTTGGACCACCATGGAGAAACAGAAATATGACCGATCGATCCTTAACGGGGCGCAGCGACGTATTGGCGTAAGATTGCGTTGCCAATAAGTGCGAAAGCGATAACCCGCCCAGCGCCAAACCGCCGATTTGCAGAAACGCGCGCCGCCCCCGCCTTCCCCATCCTTCATGTACTGTAAGCACCGAGGTTCACCTTTCAGAAATCAGGCGTTCATGGCGTCTTGCGCCGACGCTCCCGCGTCACGATATGTCAAAGCGATCCTAGAAAAAAGTTGGGAGCCAAAGAACGCGATTGACGCCACGGCTCACCCTAACGTCCTGCTTGAAACACTGGATCCGTCGCCACGCCGCCCGACTTGAGGTATGCCAACAGATCAAGCAATTCATCGCGCGTAAGCACATCGGCCAAGCCGGTTGGCATGGGAGAGACACTGGCTGCCTGAGAAGCCTCAATCGAGGCCCTCGCTATTGTCGCCGTGGCTTGCGTCAATGGGTTTGTTTCGACCACGATCTTATTTGCATCCACTTGGATGGGGCGTCCCACAATGACCTTTCCATCATTCAAAATATACGCGGTATCACAATATTTCGGATCAATGACTTGCGATGGATGTATAATCGACTGGAGCAAAGCCATTAGATCGTATCGACGTCCTACGTGAGATAAGTCGGGCCCAATCGCCGCACCTTCGTGCCCAATCTGATGGCATTTCAAGCAGGACCCCGCGGCAAGCGCGGCTTTGGCGTTTGTAAGGGATCGTCCTTGTAAAGGTTGATCTAGTTCACTCGCAAAGTCTTCCATCGACCATTGGCGAACGAACGGTCGCGTCGAAACGGTAATGCCTTCCGAGATTGGCCGTTCGAGCGATGTGATCTCCGACGCCAGCTTCTGTTGTTCGTCATCACTGAGAGATTGTACGAAATCGGTTTTCATCTGTTGTAACACGGTCGCGAGCAATTTCCCGCCACGAAATCGCTGCGTCTGCTTCAACCATGAAAAAAAACGCAGTCGCTGGTTTAAGGACCAGTCGTTACGCGCATGAAGCAAGGCTTGTGCGTAATGAATCTGCAGTTCTTGCGAAGGGGACGACTCCAACAGATCGAGCGTCCGATCGATCGCAACGGTCGATTCTAAATAAACCAGCAACTCGCACAATTCTTGGTTTACCAAAGCGTTTTCGTGCGGATAAAGCGATGCGAGACGACGTTCAACCGCCTGCTGAATTTCCAATGATGGTTTACCTTGGCGTATGAAGGACAAGGCATAGGCGCGCAGCACGGTGAAAAGTGCTTGGTGATCAAGAGAATCAAACGGTAAACGATTGAGCGATGTGAGTAAATCGGGTTGATCCGACGTCTCGCCGACGCGCGCCAAGGCAAGCAAAGCCGTAGCGGCCGCGGTCGATCGGGTTTCTCGCAGCGCCTTCGAGCGCCACAGAGAAACGTCCTGACGTTCGATCGCCAAACGAGCGGCGTAACGCAACCACCGGTCTTCCGCGTCGAGGTGCGGCCATGCCTCGGTTACTGCCCTTGGATCCTGATTGGTATGAAAAGCCTCCAATGAACGACGTAAGTTGCGAGCAGACCTCCCCGACGAATCGACTCGATTATCGCCTGATGCGTTAGGTTCCACGGCCTCATCGCCAACATAGCGAACGCGATACAACGCAGACTGAGACCCACGCCCTCCGGTAATGAAATACATTGCACCGTCGGAACCGAACGTCAGATCGCAGACGTTCATCGGGGCGCCTTGAATGAACACCTCATATTCGCCAGCGTAGCTTGCGCCCTCAGACTGCAAGTGCGCAATTAGAATACGGCCGTTTTGCCAGTCGCCAAGGAATAGCCCGTTTCGATATTTCTCGGGGAATCGTCCACGGTAACCAAACTCCAGACCCGTAGGGGAGCCAAGTCCCGTATCAAGCGTCGTGGGCAAACTGTCCGCGTAGTAAGTCGGCCATTTGCCCGTTCCCCAACGCCAGCCATATTCACCCGCCGAGGTGACATGATTCACTCGCGTCGGTCGATACCAAGGCATGCCGACATCCCATTCCATATCGGCATCGTAGGTAAACATCTCGCCTTCCGAGTTGAAGGCCACATCGACAGGGTTGCGAAAACCGCCCGCCAGCACTTCCCACACTTGGGCCTCCGCATCGATACGGGCGATGTAGCCCACACGGTTGTCGTGACCTGCGTCGTGGGGATTTGGCAGAAGCCAGTCGTTACGCGGATCTCGATAGGGTGAATCTTGTTTCATACCGTCGGGAAATGAAACGTCATTACCCACAACCACGTAGATCGAGCCATCCGGCCCAAGCGTCATTTGATTAGCGCCGTGACCATATCGACTCCGATAATCGAAGTTTTTCAGCAGTTTAACATCCTCAAAGCGGTCGTCGCCGTCGATATCTTTCAGGCGATATAGCGCGTTACTGTCCGTGGCGACAACGTATAAAGAGTCATTGGCATAGAGTACGCCGCGACAGTGGCGTAGTTTCGTTGAGCCGGCATCAATCGATTCGCTTGTGATCTCGTTAGCGTCCTTAGCCAACGTAATGCGAGTTAGGCCCGCGTCATCACGCCCGAAAATCAAGCGACCTCGATTATCAAACGTCATACTTATCCAAGAACCCTCGCTATCACTCGCTGACCGTAGCAACTCAACCTGGAATCCTTCCGGCGCGAGCGGTAGAGCCGAGGAAGCGTGGCTTTGGGCGAAGGCGATGGCCGCACTTAAGACGATCCACGCTGCCGACGCGAAACGGCACAACCAGTATAGAAGCCGAACGCTCATTGCAATGCACTCACTTTTGCGGTCAAGTAGTTTCGCGTTATGCCAGAAGATCGGTCACTACCTTACCGTGTACGTCGGTCAGGCGAAAGTCACGCCCTTGGAAACGGTAGGTTAACCGCTCATGTTGAATTCCCAAGCAATGGAGAATTGTCGCGTTTAAATCGTGGATATGCACCGGTTTCTCTATGACGTTGTAGCTGAAGTCATCAGTTTCGCCATATACCATGCCGCCTTTGACGCCCCCGCCGGCAAGCCACATGGTAAAGTTCCGAGGATGATGGTCGCGCCCATAGTTGTCTTGGGTAAGCGTTCCTTGGCTATAAACCGTCCGACCGAATTCGCCGCCCCACACAACCAGCGTGTCATCCAACATACCGCGCTGTTTGAGATCCTTGATTAGCGCGGCCGTTGGTTGGTCCATCGATTTGCACAAATCGGGAATTTGCTTGGGCAAGTTTCCGTGATGGTCCCAACCGCGAAGAAACACTTGTGTGAAACGTACTCCTCGTTCGGCAAGTCGTCGGGCAAGCAAACAGTTGTAGGCATACGTTCCAGGATCGGTCACTTCTGGACCGTACAAGTCAAGCACGCTTTTGGGCTCCTGCGCAATGTCTGTCAGTTCTGGAACCGAGGTTTGCATGCGGAATGCCATTTCATACTGAGCGATGCGAGCCTGAATCTCGGGATCTCCAATTGACTCAAATCGCTTTTGATTCAATACGGCCAGACCGTCAAGCATTCGCCGCCGCGTGTCTGAATCGACCCCCGGGGGATTGGACAAATAAAGCACTGGGTCGCCTGACGAGCGCAACGCCACGCCCTGATGCCGCGTGGGCAAGAATCCTGAGCCCCACAACCGGGAAAACAACGCTTGCGGCTGTGAACCGCTGGCCAAACGCGAATGGAGAACGACAAACGTGGGTAAGTCTTGATTTGGACTGCCTATACCATAGGAAACCCACGCCCCCATGCTAGGGCGTCCGGGGATTTCACTTCCTGTTTGAATGAAGGTGATTGCGGGATCATGATTGATCGCCTCCGTATAGACCGATTTGACGATGGCGATATCGTCGACAATACCGGCGGTGTGAGGCAGCAATTCGCTCAGCCAGGCGCCATGCTTGCCATGCTGTTGAAACTTAAAAATCGACGGCGCAACGGGAAACCGAGCCTGACCCGACGTCATTGTTGTAATGCGCTGCCCCATACGCACTGAGTCGGGAAGATCTTTGTCGAAATGTTGTTGAAGCGAGGGTTTGTAGTCGAACAAATCGAGTTGAGACGGCGCATCGGCCATAAACAGCCAAATCACTCGCTTCGCTTTAGGCGCATGGTGCAACGAAGGAAGCGCCCCCAGCGATTGAGAAATGGCCGGGTTCCCGTCACTACCCCATGCAGGCGAGTTCAACATCGTGGCCAGCGCCCCAGCGCCCAGCCCCGCGGCGCACCGACCAAAAAAGTACCGGCGAGTCTCTTGCGCAAGGTAATTCTGCAACGGATTCATTACTTCTCGTGCGGTACGGGTAGTTGAGCTTCGGGACAACGACGGTTACTCGGTTATTCCTTGGTTACCGTTTCATCCAAGTTGAAAATCAGATTCGCCGTTAATGTGGCCGCGGCCATCGAAGCCGTGTCGAGCGAGGGGTCTCGCGGTGCATCGCCTACGGCAAGCAACTTGTTGGCATCGTCCTGATGCTTCTGATAATGACTCAGGTTGACTTGATACATTTCGGTAAGCACATCCAATTCTTCGGGGGAAGGTTCGCGGGATGTCACCAGACGAAAGCCAAACGCTAGTTGCTCTGGCAATAATTTTCCGCCTTCGATCAACATCCGCTCGGCCAACTTTCGCGAAGATTCAACAAACTGCTCGTCATTAAGTAAAACAAGCGCCTGAAGGGGCGTGTTTGTACGAGCTCGCCGCGCCACGCAGGTTTCCCGTGACGGGGCGTCAAACGCCATTAGCGATGGGGGTGGTGATGTGCGTTTCCAGAATGTGTAGAGACTTCGCCGATACAGCGATTCTCCAGAATCTCGCTTAAACTCGCGAGTGTTACTTCCTACAAAGCCAACCGCTTCCCACAAGCCGGGGGGTTGATAGGGTTTCACGCTTTTACCGCCAACTTCATCAATTAGTTGGCCGCTACTGAATAGAGCCGAGTCGCGTACAACTTCCGCGTCTAAACGAAATCGAGCTCCCCGCGCTAAGAGCACGTTTTCGGGGTCGCGCGCAAGAAGTTGTTGTTTCACTGCCGATGATTGCCGATAGGTCGCCGACATAACAATCAGCTTCTGTAACCCCTTAACGTCCCAACCTGATTCCATAAACTCGACCGCAAGCCAGTCAAGCAATTCGGGATGCGAAGGCCATTCTCCCTGAGAACCAAAATCGCCTGCCGTATTTACAATTCCGCGGCCAAAGTACTGTTGCCAAAATCGATTCACCGCAACGCGAGCAGTAAGTGGGTGCGAACGATCAACGAGCCATTGTGCAAGACCAAGCCGATTGTTCGGAGCGCCCTCAGGCAAGGGAGGCATAACGGCGGGTACTGCCGCGGCGACCTTGTCGCCGAGTTTATCGTACTGCCCGCGAATCAACACGTGTGTGTCGCGTGGTTGAGGCAAGTCCTCCATCACAAGACTGATCGGGATCGCATCCTCGACCGCCTTACGCTCGGCTTCCGCCGCGGCAATCTGTTGGTGAATCGGGTCAAAAACCGGACGTGTCTTTGCGTAAACGAACTCAAAAAAGTAGTCTCGAATTTGATTTGCTTGCTCAGTACTGCGTTGCGCGGCGCTGATCTTAATCGCATCACGAATCGGTTGCGGCACGAGGGATTGCGTACGAGATTTTTCATACGCCTCCCAAGCGGTAAGCGACGGAAAGCTTTGACCGTCTTGCGGCGTGCGCGTGACAATTCCCGCTTTATCCCAGTACACGGAGCCGCCAAACTGCGTGAAGGCCCAACCGTTCAGAATGCTATCGGGCTTGAGCCCAACTTGAGCCGCATCCACTTCCAGTCGAACCCAATCTCCGGGCGCTGGAAGAGGTCCCATGTGACGGTGGTTTTCGCCATTACCCGAGCCGAACGGAATGAGGTCTTCGCCCCAAAATGCGCGATGCTCCCACGATCCATCGTTGAACTGGAGCATTACCGTCTTAGGTGGGTTTTGCGGATCGAGGTACACGTAGGCAAATAACTTGTCGCCTTCACCGATTTTGAGCACCGACGTTGCGCCGGTAAAGAAGTGTTGACTCAAGCTTGGCGCCGCTCGACGTGTTGACCTTTCGCCGCTGAACACGGGGTGTTCAGGTTTGCTCGTGAATTCCCACGCTGTATCGCCCTGGAGTTGTGCGCCTGCCGGCGCCGCGTCTTCGATCCAAACGTACTCTGCCGGCTCGGTGCTATTCGTAACTTCGAGCGTGTCGGGCTCGACGTATTCGATCTGCGCCAGCGCGTCTTTCGCACTTTGCCTCAGCTGGGCGATCCGGTTGTCAATTGACTTAAGCTTGGTCGTCTGTTTGTCGGAAGGCGCTTTTACGATTGGCGGAGGAGAAAGCTGATTTCCATCCATCGCCGCATCGGCCGCCGCATTAAAAAAGGCATAAAGTTGGTAGAATTCTCTTTGCGAAATTGGATCGAACTTATGGTCGTGGCAAACGGCACAACCAAGCGTTAACCCCATGAACACAGTCGACATGGTTTCCGTGCGGTCGACCGCGTATCGAACAAGGACTTCTTCGTTGATTGAACCACCTTCGCTGGTGGTCACATTGCAACGATTAAACCCCGTTGCAATTCGTTGATCGAGCGTTGGATTGGGCAACAAATCACCGGCCAATTGTTCGATCGTGAATTGACTGTAAGGCTTGTTCGAGTTAAAAGCTTCGATGACCCAATCGCGGTACTTCCACAACGAACGTTCGTTGTCCAGGTGCAGTCCGTGCGTATCGCCATAGCGCGCCAAATCGAGCCAATATCGCGCCATATGTTCTCCGTAGCGTGTTGATTGCAACAATCGATCAACGACACGTTCATATGCAGCAGGAGAATCATCCGCAAGAAATGCATCCACTTCGTCAGGCGTCGGAGGTAAGCCGGTCAAGTCGAGTGTAACACGCCGCAGAAGCGTCACCTTGTCCGCCTCTGCCGATGGCGTAAGCCCTTCACGGTCCAGTCGCGCCAACACGAAACGGTCGATTGGATTCACCACGCGCGACTCATCACGAACGTCAGGCGGCGTTAGTTGTGTTGGCGTTACGAATGACCAGTGCTCTTTCCAGGCGGCGCCTGTGTTAATCCAACGCTTGAGAAGGTTTATTTGCTCCTCAGTTAAGGACTTACCCGAGTCTGGGGGCGGCATTTGTTCGCCTGGGTCCGTCGCGGTAATTCTCGCGATCAGTGCGCTCTGGCCTACATCACCGGCGACAACAGCTCTTTCGCCCGAATCCAACTTAGCGACGGCACCTTCTTCGCGATCTAAGCGAAGTCCGGCTTGGCGTTCGCCCGCATCGGGACCATGGCATTGGTAGCAATTGTCAGAAAGTATTGGTCGAATTTGACGGTTGTAATCGACCACCGTGTCGTCCGCTAACGACGACGCCCCAGTTAAAAACAGGCAAGCGCAGAAGAAACCGACAAAGAAAAGGCGGGAATAAATCATGGGTAGGCTTGCGGCAAGGAAGGATCAACGACCGTTGATTATAACCGCCCCCGCAAGCCCCCGCAAAGCACCAAAGTATGGCGAGCCCGCGACCCGACCCTCGTAAAGAAATTGCACCAAAAAACCGCCGAGCGAGCTACGACCTTCGGCGGGGAACGCTTCACGATAAAGCAAGAGAGACGTTTGCGGAGTTATTAAACTCGCAGCATTACGCCTGGGGCTGTTTCGCGTTTTTGATAAGGTGCTGCAAACGAGATTTGTAACGTCCTGCCGTATTGGCGTGAATGATGCCCTTTGCCGCTGCTTGATCCAATTTCTTTGCCGTTACACGAAACTCGGTCTCGGCCGCGGCAACATTGTTTTCCTCAACGGCGGTTCGAACCTTTTTGATATACGTACGCAGGGACGAACGAATCGAGCGATTACGAAGGCGGCGGTGCTCTTGCTGACGCAGGCGTTTCTTAGCGCTACGGGAAGTCGGCATGGAACGTAATGTCTCCAACAAGTCGCGAAGTGTGATTTGGAAACTAAACACTATCGCGAATTTTGCGAATTTTGTCTAGCCGGGCAGGCAGATCTTTGTAATTGGGATCCAAGGACTCCAAGTCACGCAAAAGCGTTTCTGCCTTGTCAAGTTTCCGCATACCAGTGGCTAGAATCCCGCTGCGATACAACGCCTTTTTCCGACACTCCAGGTCGTCCTCACCGGCTAACTCAATCGCAACTTCATAACTGGATAACGCGTCATGAAATCGCTTCAGATGTTGTAATGTTTCGCCCAATTCAAGCGCCGCGGCCGCGCGATTTGGTCCACGTTCTCTCGCTGCCAAGAAGTTTTGAGCGGCCTCTTCGAAGTTCCCGGCACGCTTCAATCGAACGGCCAATTCGAACTTTAGCTCATGTTCTTCAGGATACCGCTCCACCCGATGACTCAGCACGCTCAGCTCTATGCGGTTGAGCTCCCGCCTTAGCGTTTGAACTAAATGCTGGGCCTCCTCAGATTTCTCGTTAACTTGACGCTTTTCCGCAACGGCAACCTGATGCTGTGCCCGCTCGATTAACAAGTCCTCTAATCTTTCAATAATAGCAAGACTTCGCCCGGAAGCCGCCAACCCCCGGTCGAGCAACTGTTGTGCTTCGTCAAAGTCGCCCCTCTCCGCGAACAAATCGGCCAGTAAAACATAGCTCCCGGCGTCGCCTGGATGGTCGGCGATAGCTTTTTCTAAAGAACGACGAAATTCGTCATTGGTCGGATCACTCTTTGCGAACGCAGCGGCTACTTCTGGTGAATCGATAATGGCGCCTTCCTGCTCGACAGGCTTTTTCCGAGTACCAGCGCTAGCCTCGCGAGTAGTTCGAGTTTTGGGCGAAGACTCTGGGCCAAGATCTTGGCCTTTCAACGCCGTTTTTGCTGATGAAGCAGGCAGAGGATGGGCCTCGCCAGGCAAACCACTGCGACCGCGTGCTCGCTCCACAGTCAATTCCGAAACCTTGGAAAGTGCTTCGTCTTTATCTTTCCCTTTGCCAAATTCCTCAACCCGCTTCCAGCACGCAATTGACTGATCAAACTGTCCCATTCGAGCTAAGGATTCTGCACAATGGCGGTTTACTTCAACATCCTTAGGATTCGCATCAAGCGCGTTCTTCAAATAACGGAGTTCTACTTCATTATAGTGGTGTGCCTGGCAAGCCCTCGCTAACGCACGGAGTGTGGCGACGTCCCACGGGTTCGACGATAGCGCATCGGGTCCGAGCGCCAAAACATCGGTCCACTCGCCTTTGGAGGCGGCCTTTTTAACGCCGCCACGAGCTCCGCCCAAACCAGCCAAACGGGCGCCCTTCTTGTTTCTGTCGAACTTACGCTCCAGATTGTCAAGCAAGGCCTCTACATAGAGCAGATTACCTGGGTCTTGCGTAACGCATTCCGTCAGCAATGTATGCGCATAGTCGTAATCCGGCTTGGTTTCCTGAGTTGACAGCTTAAGTGCATGGGTATAGCACTTTTGCAGCCGCTGCCGCTGCGCTGGCGTTACGACATGCGCTTCCAACGGCGCGATTGATTCCGCTACCTGCTCCGTCTGCCTATCCTTTGCCATAACCGGCCTGGGGGGTGAAAGGCCGACACGTCGCCCACGGACTGACTGTAAACGACGTTACGTGAACGTGAATATCCTTATAATTGAGTTCAGCGTCATGTCAATCCATAACAAACAATTCCGATTTCCCCTGGGGGAAATTCCCTTTTCGAGTCTGCCCATCTAACGAAGCGCTGGGCGATGTGTTCACCCTGCTCAGCAATGCTGAATCGCTTGTATTAGTGTTTATCAATCATGGGTTTTATGCGTTCCGGAAAGTCGGTAATGATCCCGTCAATGTCCGCTTCCAAGAGTTCGTTTGCTCGGGCCACTTCGTTCACCGTATAAGCCCAAACTTTGAAGCCACGTTCGTGAAGCGCCGTAATGTCCTTGGATGTCAGGTATTTATGGCTCCAACCAACTGCCTGCACATCAAGCTGTTCCAGTTCCTGGAGGCGTTGTTCGGTTAGTTCCTTATCGCCCAGTGCTCCCAGAACCAAGTCAGGCGCCAGTCGGCGACAATCGCGAAGGTAATCCCAGTCGAATGCTTGAACAACAACGTTTCCTAACAACTTTTTCTGTCGTAACATTTCAACGCAAGTCGCAGCGTCACCGTGTTTGCGTTCAATCAGCGTCATGCCACGCGCCTGTATTTCATCGAGCGATTGCTCCAGTGTGAGCATGTGTGTGCCCGCAAATTGGGGCGAAAACCAACTACCAACGTCGAGTCGCCTCGCTTCTTCGAGGGTTAATGAGGTGATGGAGCGGGAATCGTCTCCGAAAACCTCCTTTGCATTGGTGGTGCGTTTCAAATCTTTATCGTGAAAGACCAAAGGTACGCCATCTATGGAGTGATAATAATCCAACTCCACGAGATCCACGCCGACCTCCGTCGCACGTCGAAAAGCCGGACGCGTGTTTTCAGGCGCGACACCACTGGCGCCGCGATGTGCAATAACAAGCGTTTTATCACGTTGCAGTAACTCTTGGGCGGGCGTTAGCGACTTGCCTTCGCCCGCAGCACCAGCCGCCGACATGATCAATAATCCCCAGGCCAAGAGAAATCGCATCGTTAGTCCTCCATGACCTCGGCTTCACGCTTTTTCGCCATCTCCGACGCTTGATTCTCATATTTCTTTGTTAATTCCTGAATCTCTTCCTTGACGCGGTCGCGGTCGTCCTCACTCAATGTCTTGTCCTTCTCCGCTTGATCAGCGGCCTTATTTGCATCTCGCCGAATGTTGCGGACCGAAACTTTGGCATCCTCGGTAAGTTCTTTAACACGAGCAACGAGTTTGCGTCGCACTTCTGTGGACAATGGGGGAACGTTAATCCGCACCACGCGTCCATCACTCTGAGGATTAAACCCCAGATCGCTCGCAACGACCGCCTTTTCAATATCCTTGATAATACTGACATCGTAAGGACGAATAACAATTTGCTGAGGTTCGGGCGCCCCCACCGAAGCGAGTTGCTTTAAGGGCGTCGACGAACCATAAACATCAACGCGAATCGAGTCGACCAAGCCAGGATTAGCGCGACCCGTGCGAATACCAGCCAGCGCGTGTTTCAATACGCCAATCGCTTTGTCCATTCGATCTTCGGCGTCGAGGAGAATATCTTCGGCGTTCATACTTCACGTTCCGTGTCGTTAACAATAGAAATTATGGGAAGAGATTTATCATAAGGACATATCAAGATTTTCGCCAGCGCCCGCAGGGAGCACATCGGCGTCAGCTTGGGTTAATTCCCGACAAGAAACCTTACGACGGCGCAACACAAATGTGGGAATGATTGAAGCTAGCTGGGGCGAATAGTACAACCTAATGATGAAGCGTCGGCGAGCATTAAGATTCAACTTCTCAACAGACTGGGGACGTATTGCTTTTGGTTCGGGTCGAGCAAAGTCGTCGGATGTGCACAAAAAGACAGGTGGCAATGGAATAGTTTACAAGCGCGACCTTCTAGCGCCACTGATTTGATCGACGCTTGCATTTGCATGCGTATACCCTTTACGCAAAACAACTTACGTCGCACGGGTTCGCATTTTTCCCACGTCCAACGCAAACGTAGCAAATGAGTTCCAGCGGTCAAAGAACGTTGTCGGGAACTTTTTTCAGTTAGCGAACATCTCATCAAGTAGCGAATTTGTGAACGACGCCTCGTTGATCAATCAGTCGCTCGCGGGTGATACGGGAGCCTTCGGCCAGTTGGTCGAAAAGTACCAACTTCGCCTATTCAATACGTTGCTTCCTATGGCTTCGTCGCGCGAAGAAGCGGAGGATTTGACACAAGACGCGTTCGTCCAGGCTTTCACCAAACTTCATACATTTCAACAACAAAGCGCTTTCTACACTTGGTTATATCGAATTGCGTTTAATTTGGCGCTCGGACGAAAAAGAAGACGCCGTCGCATAGAAATATCGGTGGAGCAAGCGCGTGAAAGTACAGGTGCTGAACCGGTAGACACGCGCGAGGCGCCAAACGAGCGAATGGAGCGTACCGAACGAGTGCGTCAGGTCCGTGACGCCTTGGAAACATTGACTGAAGAGCACCGCGCCATCCTCGTGCTGCGCGAGATGGAGGGGTGTTGTTATGAAACAATCGCCGAGATCCTGGACTTACCGGTTGGCACCGTGCGAAGTCGCCTGCACCGTGCCCGCCTCCAGCTTCGGGACCAACTTCACGAAGTTTTGAACGAGCATATGGCGGAATAGTAGAAGCGGCCCCTGGAAATTTTTGACAACTCCTAAGTCGGCAGCGCCCGGTTGCTGGAACATCAACTGAGGCCTTCCGATGAACTTCGGCCTATTTAACGCCGACCGCCGCCTTACGGCCTTGTAACATGAACGATTTGGCACTGGAAGAACTGATCAGCGCATACCTCGACGGTGAATTGACATCGGACGAACAGGCGCTGGTCGAACGCGCTCTCCTCGAGAGCGAACGTTGTCGACAGGTTCACGACGAATTCGTCGCATTGAGAGGTTCACTCCAGTCTCTGCCGCGCGAGCAACTTGATGCAAACTTCACAGGACGCGTACTCGAACGCATTCGAGCGTTGCCTGCTTCGTCCATGAACCCAGGCATCAGTAGAGTCGATTCCCGTGAAGCGATAGTCGGGGAAAATATCCACGGTTTGTCCGCCGCGCCTCAAAACGATACATCCAGCGCTGCACAGCCGCATTCCGACACGAAACCTCCTCGTTTTTGGAACATGGGAAAACGTACCGTCGGTTTGTTTCTTACGGCGGCGGCCGTCCTGCTGTTCGGTTTTTTGATTTCCCAATTCCACGAGGAAATAAACTGGCGAAATCCAGACAATTCACCAACCGTGATAAATGATTCGGTAAACCCCGACCACGTTATTCCAGACGAAGCGTTGTCGCCTTTGGATTCTTCGCCGAGTCTCGCCGAGGGTCAACTCGCATCGAGCAACGCGGCACCCCGAGAAACGACCAACGGGGCCGAAGCGACGGCGGGCTTTACGGATTCCGGTACAAACCAACCCGCTTCCGAATCAACGCACGGCGCCATGGCGGAAGCAAGTCCGTTGCCGAACTTGCCAACCGGAACGGATTCTACCGAGCCTCAAGATATTCCCGAAGTTGCGAGTGTTGAACAACCTGCGCCCGACGAGAATTCAGATGCTCCGACATCGATCACAGGGTCTGATCTGGTGATTGACTATGGCGACCGGAATCTTCATGTGATCCGTTTAGCGGTTCGCCGACAGGTGCTGCGGACAGGCGCCTTTGACCACCTCTTGGAAAAGGAGGGCGTATCTTTTCTAGGCGCGGGCGCTGTTGCGGCAAACGCAGCGAGCACTCCCGCGGACGAAGCTGCGCCGCCTGCTGCCGCTGCGGATCTTGATGTCAACTTGGTGCTTGTGAAAGGCGTTCCAGGACAAATCGAGGGGTTACTTAGCGCTGTTCGAAAAAACCCAGGTGATTATAAGACTTTGGCCGTGTATACAGCACCGACGGACCGCATACTCGACTGGATGCTAGCTGTCGTTGAGAACCTACCGTCCGCACCCAAAACACCGCAACCTAATCTGTCGAATCAATCGGTACCTGACGTTGGTGGCGACGCTGCGCGCAATCCGTGGGATGAGTATCTACAAATGCAATCGTCTGGCAAAATCCAGAATGCATACGCATGGCGGGCGCCACCGCTCTCGCCGCAACTTTTGGATCGATTCTTTCCTCCGCCGCAAGCGACTACCGCGCACCGATCTCGCTTGAACGCCAACCAGGTTTCCCCAGATTTGCCCGTGCAAGTCATGTTTGCGCTATTCTCAAACTAACTTGGGCACGAGCTGAATCTCGCAAGCGTTCCTTGACTTTCCGTCATTTCTTCCTTCTCCGCGCCGGCGCTGTCACGCGTCAATTGTCAACTGTAATTGCGCCAGACGAGTTTTTCGTAAGCGTGATTCGGTTAAAATTGAGTGCGATTGCAAGTTGCATTTCGTTTCAGCCCGGTCTGCCGGACGCCTAGGAACTGTTGAATCGCGATAATGAACGTTATTGGAATTGGGGCCGACATCGTCGAATGCCTGCGCATCGCCCAAATGATTGAACGTCACGGAGAGCTATTTCTACAGCGGGTTTTTACATCGTACGAAATTGCGTATTGCCAGGACCGTAAGGCGGCGACGCAGCACTTCGCCGGTCGATGGGCCGCCAAGGAAGCCGTTCTCAAAGCCATGGGAACCGGATGGACACGCGGAATCAGTTGGCAGGACGTCGAAGTCCGAAACGAGTTTGGGGGTAAGCCGCAGATCATGCTGACTGGCGGCGCACGTGAAATCTGTGGTAGTCTCGGCATCGATCGAGTGATGATAACGATCTCTCATTGTCGTCACTATGCAACTGCTTACGCGCTTGCGATTAGCGACAAAGGGTGAACAAGCGCAAAGGGCAGCCCAAACGATTTCGCATTTCTGATCCAATCTTTGATTTGCCGCATTCTTGCTTTCAATCGAAAGCGACGTGGAAGTTTTCTTGCTCGTGTTCGTTTTCTCTGTTAGAAAAACGGACTACCCCCCAACTTGGACGAGAGAACCCGCTTTTATGGCGATCCAAGTCACGTGCCCCCAATGCCATAACACGATCACTGTCCCGGAACCTGGGGCCGGTCGTGAGGGCCGTTGTCCGCATTGCAATACAGCGGTCCGAGCGCCACTTTCTCAGGTTCCGACGCCGCCTCCGGTTGCGCCGCCGCAAAAACCACCACCGATTGCGCTTGATCATACTCGAGGCGCATCGCCGATTAAGACCGCGGTGATGATTTTGGCAGCGCTGTTTCTTGGCGGTCTCCTATGCGCTGGCATGGTTGCCGGCGCCGTGTGGTGGTACGCAGTCCGTATTGACAACGCATTAAGCGGGCAATCACTCGAAACTACCGATGTCGCTGATCAGGAACTAGTTGACGCGGGAAAAACTGAAGACAACATCGCTACACGCGCGCAGGGGATCTTGAAGAAAAACTGTTATCGTTGTCATGGAGAAGGTGGGGCGGCCGAAGGTGGATTCAATTACGTTCTCCAGCGTGACAAACTGGTCGAGGAATCGTTTATCTCCCCTGGAAGCCCTACTGATTCGCTACTCCTGGAACGCGTCAAGGACGGCGAAATGCCGCCGGAAGGCGACGATCCTCGCCCAACCGCCGAAGAGATCGCAGTTTTGCATGAGTGGATTGCGCAGGGCGCCCCCAACTTTACAACTCCGTTGGCTCGCACCTTCGTCTCGAACGAACAAATATTCGAGCTTATGCGGTCGGACATCGAAAAGACCAACGCGCGCGATCGTCGCTTTCTAAGGTATTTCTCTTTCGTGCATTTGCAGAATGCAGGCATCTCGGACGACGAGTTAGCGACCTACCGCCTTGCATTATCAAAACTGATTAATAGCTTGTCTCGAAATCGAACGCTCATCAAACCGGTTTCCGTCGACTCCGCCGGCAATTTGCTTCGCCTCGATTTGCGTGACGTGAAATGGAATTCTGACATTTGGAAGAAACTTACCGATGCGACGCCCTATGCGGTCGTGTTTGACTTTCCTCAGGCGACGGCGGTTTACGACGCGACAGGAACAAAAATCCCCATGCTCCGGGGCGATTGGTTTGTGGCTGCCGCCTCACGCCCTCCTTTGTATCATGATGTGCTTCAAATTCCCGCAACGCTTAACGAATTGCTTGTTGAGCTTGACGTCGATGTGAAACGCAACATTGCCGAAGATCGTGTCGTGCGTGCGGGATTCAACAACTCGGGCGTTTCGCAAAACAACCGACTCATTGAACGCCACGATTTTCGCGACGGCGCCGTCTGGATTAGCTACGACTTTGCAGAGAATACGGGGCGGCGAAATCTTTTCGCGCATCCCTTGGGCCCCGGAGTTGAAGACAAGCATTTCTTTCACGATGGCGGCGAAATCATCTTCAACCTACCGAATGGATTACAAGCGTATATGCTTGTCGATGGCGCCGGCAAGCGCATTGATAAAGGTCCTACAAACATTGTGAGTGATAAGCGTCGACCTGATCGACAAGTCACGAATGGAATCTCGTGCATGTCGTGCCACTACGCGGGCATCATTACCAAAGCCGATGAAGTTCGTGCACACGTGCTTGCGAACCGTTCAGGATTTGCGGCCGACGAAGAGGACATTCTCGCGCTCTATAAAGACAATCAAGCTGTAATCAAACTGCAAACCCAAGATGCTACTCGATTTCAAATTGCGATTCACCAGGTTGGCGTAGAGCGATTGACCGAAACGAATGAACCAATCGTCAATATGGCGATTCGCTTTGAATCGAACCTTGATCTCGCGTTGACCGCTGCAGAACTCGGTCTAACCGCGACAGATTTTGCTAGAGGCCTTCAGGCTCATCCCGAACTTGCGCGTGTTCTGGGAGTAGTTAACTCTGGAGGCGCTCTTAAACGGGACGTCTTCGTAAAAGTCTTTCGCGATGCGATTCGAGCGTTCGACACAGGTACGCCGGTAAGTCAGGTCGATACGCCGACTCCAACAGAAAACAAGGTTGTCGCCGCCCCACCGCCTGCCCAGAGCGCGCAGGATTCGGCAGTCTCCAATCCACCGTCAACCGAAAATGCAAATGGAATGCGAGTTTGGACCGACATCACCGGTCGGTTTCAAGTTCGGGCGACGTTTGAAGGTTTCAACGGTCGTGTCGTGCGATTACGCAAACAGGATGAGCGTATTGTCGCCGTGAATTTCGGCTCGCTCAGCGCGGATGATCAAAAATTCGTCCTCAACCAACCACCGGACGCGACGCTCGATCTGCCACCAGGCATGGGCGAAGGTGAACCAATCGCGGACAATGACGAAGCGTTAACACCAAATGGGACGGGGCCGGAACAACAAGCCAGCACAAAGCCGCTTTACGCCAACGAAGACGATTACGAAAGCTCTGAGGGCAACAGCCGGACACGTCGCGGACCTATCTTGCGTGAACCGCCGCCGCTTGCCTATGCCGATGCGCTGCCCAGAGTTTGGACACCAAGTTCGCATGACCCTTTTATTGGGGTATTTCATGGACTAGAAGCCGGAGTCTTGCGAATTCGCCTCTCGAATGGCATTGTTCTTAGCGGGCCCGTGATGGACATGAGCGCGAAGGACCATGCGTACATGCGAGAAGTGATGGGTGAGGCGGCATTCGAAGAACAACTGAGACCGCCACCTGCGTTGTTCGGACCGTAAGCCCTCGCCACGGTGTTGCCGTTATCGATAGGGCTTCCAGACAGGACGGCGACTATCGTTCAAATCTTCGGACGATGCGGGCGGAGGCACGGCCTCAACATCTTCCGAATTTGGAGTATTTGTCGGGGCGTCGGTTTGCAGCGCCATTCGCGGCGTCGCAGCGCCGGGTTGCGTGGGCGCTCCTGTGTCAGGCGCTGGCCAATTCGCGTTCTGGATTAACCCGGGCGCGAGCGGGGTCCATCGATGGGAAACATGGCCGGCGGACTCGATGAAAATCTCGCGGTCAGCCTCTAGTTTTCCTCCATCGGGCGTCGTATATCGTACATAGATATGGAGCCGCGAGTTCGTAGGAGGTCGGCTGGGCCAAGGAAGCCTCAAATGGACCCCTTTGCCAAATACCGAACGCTTCATCAGATCGCGAGTTTCTTGTATGGTGAAATCCCACCTTGCCACTCGCGCAGCATCCCCTTGCAGAGCTGGATCGAGCAACACGATCGAAATAGGGCCGGCGATGGCAAGGTACTGATTCGCGTTGTTGCGCGGTTCAACGACGATTGACACACCTTCGTCACCGGGCTGATCATCAAAGTCAGAGCCGCCCGTCAACAAGGGGTTCAAGTGAATGTGCGTGACGTGCGGATCAACCAACTCTTCATGTTCGACGGAAGCACCCTCGCGGTACTGTTCATCATTCTGAGGGTCAAGCGACGGCCCGACAGGCTCATTCGGCTGTAGATCCGGCGGAGTGATTGGCGGCGATTCAATCGTGGGCGTCGAAGGATCGCCTAAGTCTATCTCGGGAGGAGTCAAGTCATCTAGATCGGGTGGTGGGCGTAGAGAATCGTTTTCCCCTTGAGGCCCATCAGATTCGGAGGGTGCCCCGTTCGAGCGATCCTTGAGCGATTGTCGAAGGGACTCGTTCTCCCGCTGGACCGAGGCATACTTCTCCTTCAGCAGGCCGTACTCGTAGTCCAAGTCATAAATCTGGTCTTCGAGCCAACGTTTCTCCGCGTCGAGAAGCTCTTGATAGGCGTCATTGCGCCGCCGCGCAGGGCTACACCCAAGCGCCATCAGCAGCGCCAGCCCCACGGCGAACATCCAACGCACATTCATTTCGGCCTCCGTGCCGACCTTACGGAAATCGCGTCAGGTCTCCGCTTGAATTGGTCAAGTATGGCATATTGCCCGCTACGTTTGATTCTCCCATGATGAAACAACCGAAAGCTTCACCAGCGAGATCGATCCGCACTTGGGCGTTAGTTGGTTGCCGGCTTTGATGTTTTCTCGTTCACGTGCTCAATCACGCGGTCGATCAAGCCATATTCACAAGCTTCCGGGGCCGTCATGAACCGGTCCCGATCGGTATCTTGCTTGATCTTATCTAAGCTCTGACCAGTATGCTTGATAAGAATTTCATTCAACCGTTCTTTGATTCGTTGAAACTCCTTCGCATGAATCATGATGTCTTCGGCGGTCCCTTCCATGCCGGCCAAAGGTTGATGAATCATGATTCGTGCGTTAGGCAGAGCGTGCCGTTTGCCTTTGGCGCCTGCGGTCAAAAGAACAGCGCCCATCGATGCCGCTTGACCTATGCAATAAGTCGCTACATCACACTGGACAAACTGCATTGTGTCGTAGATCGCTAAACCCGCACTCACACTGCCGCCAGGTGAATTGATATACAAATGAATATCCGCGGAAGGATCTTCCGATTGAAGAAATAGCAATTGCGCCACAATGGCGTTCGCTACTTCGTCATTCACTTGCGTACCGAGAAAGATGATTCGGTCTTTGAGCAGCCGGCTGTAAATGTCGTACACTCGCTCCTCGCGACCGCTCTTCTCAACGACATAGGGGATCAAAGGCATGTGTGATCATTCTCCGAGAACTGTATGAACGCGAGCGAGGCAAACTGCGATGTGAATTATTTGAGAACTTCTGTGCTTTATATACGGACCACGAAGAGGTACGTTTCGCCGACTTGGATGTTTTGGATGCGAAGCCAAGCGCGCCTCTTCGAGGACATTTTCTGGTCCGCCAATCATTAATCGTCGTCTTCGGTATCCACCGGAGGTCGTACGATGATCTCATCTACCAAACCGTATTCTTTCGATTCGGCCGCGCTTAAGAAGAAATCACGGTCCGTATCTTTCGCGATCTTTTCCACAGGTTGCTTGGTATGGTGCGCAAGGATCTGGTTCAACTCCTCACGATAGCGCAAAATCTCACGAGCTTGGATTTCGATGTCACTGACTTGGCCTCCGACGCCGCCATGCGGTTGGTGCATCATTACGCGTGCGTGTGGTAAGGCGTAGCGTTTGCCAGCGGCGCCTCCTGCTAACAAAACAGCGGCGCCGCTAGCCGCTTGGCCAACGCAATAGGTCGCCACAGGACAACTCAAAATCTGCATCGTATCGTAGATCGCAAGTGTCGACGTTACGCTTCCACCCGGCGAATTGATATAGAAATGGATCTCCTTGCGGCGATTTTCGCTTTGCAGGTACAGCAACTTCATGACCATTTCGTTGGCGTTGCCGTCGTAGATCTCGCCCTGCAAGAACACAATACGGTTCTCAAGCAACAGATCTCCGAGCGTCATTTGCCGTTGACGTTGATAGTCGATATAGGCAAACGGGCCCCGTTGGGGTTGGGAAATCGAAGAAGTCAGACTCATGTCCCACCTTGTCCTTAACGTCAAACGCCGCAGAGCGTGGATTCGGCAACTGACCGGTTAATTCAATCCTAGCGCGGGAAAAATCTAGGGCAAGTATTCGCGAACGAATGCGAAACATCGCGTCAAACCGACATAGCGCGACCCCGAGATTTCCGCATTCCGTTCTTGTAGGGCGCCTACGATTTTCGTGCAAGCCGGGTTTGCGCGATGTCGCGTGGGTCGAGACGCCATCTTCGCAGCTGAATGCCGTGTTTTGACTGAAACTCCCAACGAGCGGCGCCTGCCCCATTTGCCAGGATGAGGATAGAATACCGCAGGCTCAATTCGCCGAGGTCGTTCCGTCCGCGCGACTGTCGAGCATTTTTAAAGCTGCCGGTTTTTCGGCGGTTGCGAAATCCCGTTGATTACTAAAGGCTTATGGGACAACAGTACATCTTTACCACCTCCGACCTATCCAAAAAATATGGACAACGCGAGGTCCTAAAAGACATTGGATTGTGTTTCTATCCGGGCGCCAAAATCGGCGTTCTCGGGCGGAATGGTTCCGGCAAAAGCACGCTCCTGCGGGTTATGGCGGGCGTTGAGAGAGATTTTGACGGAGAAGCGCGATTAACCGACGGGTTTACTCGCGGCTACCTACCGCAGGAACCGCAACTCGACCCAACGAAAAACGTGTGGGAGAATTTACAGGACGCCGTCACTCCGCGACGCGCGGTTCTCGATCGTTACAACGAAATCAGCTTGAAATTGGGTGAGCCGTTAGACGATGACATCATGCAAAAACTGTGTGATGAAATGGCCCGATTGCAGGACCAGATTGAAGCGACTGGCGCCTGGGAGCTAGACCGCGAAATCGAAATCGCGATGGATGCGATGAACTTACCGCCAGCAGATGCCGACGTCGCCACCCTCTCGGGAGGCGAGCGGCGCCGGGTGGCGCTTTGCCGGTTGTTGCTACAGAAGCCCGATTTACTGCTGCTGGACGAACCAACGAACCATCTGGATGCGGAATCCGTCGCTTGGCTCGAAAGGCATTTGGCAGAGTACTCGGGCACCGTGGTCGCGGTCACGCATGATCGGTATTTTCTTGACAATGTCGCGGAATGGATCTTGGAGCTAGATCGCGGAAGAGGCATTCCATGGAAGGGTAATTATTCGTCCTGGCTGGAGCAAAAGAGGACGCGACTGACGTTGGAAGAAAAATCGAGCGCCGCGCGGCAAAAAACGCTCGAACGTGAACTCGAGTGGATTCGACTTGCCCCGCGAGCACGCCAAGCCAAAAGCAAGGCCCGCATCAAATCGTATGAACAATTGGCGGCCCAACAGTTCGAAGAACGGCCAGAAGAGTTCGAAATTCAAATTCCGCCAGGTAAGCACTTGGGCGAACTGGTGGTCGAGGCGACCGACGTCAACAAGAGTTATGGCGACCGTATTCTCATTGAGAATCTCAGTTTTCGACTTCCCGCGGGTGGAATCGTCGGCGTAATTGGCCCTAACGGAGCCGGAAAAACAACTCTATTCAACATGATCACGGGCAAGGTCAAGCCGGATACCGGCGAACTGCGCGTGGGGCCGACCGTCGAATTGGGCTACGTCGATCAATTGCGTGATGAGCTAGATCCCAATAAGACGGTTTATCAAGAGATCTCGGGGGGACATGACACGCTTGAAATGGGCGGCCGCAAAGTGAACTCGCGGGCTTATGTTTCGCGGTTCAATTTCAAAGGCGCCGACCAAGAGAAAAAAGTTGGCAATCTCTCCGGCGGAGAACGCAACCGCGTCCACTTAGCCAAGTTGCTACGTCGCGGCTCGAATGTGATGTTGCTTGACGAACCAACCAACGACCTCGACGTTGACACGTTACGCGCGCTGGAAGAGGCGATCTTGAATTTCGTAGGTTGCGTTGTTGTCATCAGCCACGATCGATGGTTCTTGGATCGCATCGCAACGCACATTCTCGCGTTCGAGGGCGATGGGCACGTGCATTGGTGTGACGGTAACTTTCAAACCTATGAGCAACAACGCCACGAGCGCTTAGGCGCCGCCGCGGACCAGCCGCATCGCTTTCGATACAAGAAGCTTCAACGCTAATGCTTGCATGTTTGTCAAAAGTAGACTGTTGCAGGTTGTGGCCAAAAAGCATGACAACCGAATAAGGCTGCCCAGCAAACAGCATTGCAAATGCAGCAGGAATGTCCGGTCGTGAAGTACCGGGTAAGGTTCGTCGAATCTTATGGCGAAATTTCCGCACGAACCGACGAGCCACCGGCGGAACCCTAACGGATGGCCGTTTTATCTCAAAAGTCTAGGGGTCGTCCTGATACTGGCAGCGTTCGTCTTACGTTTCGCCGCACCCGAACGAATGGCGGTCGAACATTTCGACGAGGGAGTTTATGCATCGAATCTTTGGTTTGATGCAGAAGAGGCGTATCAGTATCCCAATCGCCATCTCTACGCCCCACCGCTACTACCTTTCTTCATTGAATGGAGTGTGGTGCTATTTGGCCCCAAGGGGATGGCCCCAATGCTGCCCAATTTGGTTGCAGGGTGGGGGACGATTCTCCTCACGGGATGGGCGGCATATCGCTGGTTTGGCCCCGTCGCCGCGATGGTTTGTATGGTGCTGGCGGCATTTAGCGACGTTCATATCCTTTTTTGTCGCACGGCGCTCACCGATGCATTGCTCTGTTTCTTGTTGATCGCGTCGGTATACCTGGCAGCCTCGGCCTACGAACATCGACACTTCGGTTTCGCAATTGCGGCTGGAGTTGTCGCGGGTCTGGCATGGTGGACTAAGTACAACGGTTGGCTGGCCATCGGCGTCGCCGGTGGGGGCGTCGTCTGCGAAGTCCTTCATCGACGTCCTTGGCGAGAGCTTTATTTGTCGCTGACGATCTGGTGCATCATCGCGTTGGTAGCGGCCCTCGTTTGGTTGCCGGTTCCACTTGCCTTAGAGCAAGGCTTCGGAGGCTACACGGCAGTCGCACAGAACCACGCTAAGTACGTCGTTGGATTTGACGGTTGGTTTCGTTCCCTCATTACACAGACCTTATTGCTGCGAGAGTTGGAAGGTCCGTCCACCATCGCGGGCATGATCATTGGCCTCTTGGGACCACTTTTGGTAATGGCCCCCTCTCAGTTTGGCATGTCTGTCGATGACGGGGTCTCAGTCAACCGCATGAGCACGAGGCGCCTTGGAATATCTATCGGCGTCGTCACGGCCGTGGTTGGGGCTGGTCTCTTGTGGGGATTTGTATTGGTGTTGGCCGTTCTAGGGATGGTGGGAAACTTCGTCGGTGTTCGATCCCAATGGACGATCTGGCGAGCGGGAAAGCCGTCTCATCGAATTGACTACCCGCTGGTCATGCTCATGGTGTGGTTTCTGGGGCTTTGTGCGGCAACGCCGTTTTATCATCCCTACCCACGACTCACGCTTCCGTGGCACCTCGCAGCTTGGTTGTTGGCAGGATTCGCAATCGCTCACACCACCGCCTTCGGCGCTTTTCGGCCCGAGTATCGGAGTTGGACAGTTCGGAGAGTGTGGTTGGCAGGGTTTTCGGTTCTTATCGGCGTAGCCGTGGTCATCGGGGGAATCGCTGCCTCGCCTTGGGGCCAAGCCGCTTGGCAGCCGCGAACTGGTTTGAAGCGAGTTGCCCATGCAATGCTTGACGACATTTTCGAAGGTAATCGGAAGGATGGCTCACGGACAACTCCGTACGTAGTCTATGTCTATGGCGAACCAGCGTTGCTGTACCACTTGCATGCTGCGAAATTAGAGGCGGCGCAAAAGGCGATTCCACTTCCGGTGGCGCACCTGAACTGGTTGGAAGAACCGGCTCCGAACGAGGTTAAGGTTTACCTTGTCACGGCGATGCATGCTGAAGCGACACCGGGGTTTACCGAAGATTTACGGAAACATGCGCATCGACTGCAATTGGTCAAGAGTTATTCCTATGAAATCAGCGACCTCGTGCTTTCCGACAACTTCCCCCCTCGGGAATGGAAGAAGCAACGACTACAAAAAGCGTTCCTGTACCGCGTCAAATAGGTTTGACAAATTTCGTGCGTCCAGCGCGAAGGCGATCTGATCGAACCGCCCGACCTTTATCCATTGAGCTCCTAATGCGCAAGCTGTTCGCCATCGGTCACGCGATCATTTGCCTATTGTTTGTCATTGGGGCGCTCGTGTTGATTGGCCTCTCCTCATTGCAATTGTGGAGCGCAGTCCAGCCGTTCGAGGCAATGACGTTAACCGAGCGATTACATGAGGTCTTAGAGGCGATTGCCCAGTTGACAGTAGCGTTGGCATCGCTTGAGTTGGGGCAAACAATACTAGAGGAGGAAGTCCAACGCGAGGCGCATATGAGCGCGCCAACCCGCGTGCGCCGATTCCTCTCGCGCTTTATGATCGTGTTGGTTGTGGCTCTGACCATCGAAACTTTGGTAATCGTCTTCCGTCTCAGTCACGAATCACCCGAAAATCTCCCCTATGCCGCCACCGTTGGTTTAACTGCTGCGGCGCTCTTGGCCGCATGGGGGTTGTTCATCCACCTAAACCGGAGCGCCGAGGAGCTAGAGCCGGAAGCGATGAAAACGGCGAAAGAGGAGGACAAAAAGCTCGACTGACTCCAGTTTTTGCGACAACGTGATTTCCTCGCCCAACAATTCGTGTAGCGAAATTGTCAGGCGGTGCAGTCCGACCGCCCGTTGACGGGCGCCGGGTCTGTCCGTTCTGATAGATGTAACGATTCAATTAACCCACCGTGAATTTTCCCTTCCCGCTTCTTGCGCATGGAGCAAGACTGTACGACTTCTCGCATGGGTAACGCACCCACGACCCCTGACGCTGTGCGCGCGCCAATCGAAGCCATCGATCCACAGATTACGTCGATTCAGCCTGGTGGGGGGGTGTGCATGCGTCTAGAACTGGCGTGGGGGCGCATTCGGCGCGCCTACTTGAAGGCGTTTCGGCGCGGCTACGTTGATCGTATGAGGACGTTGCGGCGCGGCGATTACAATCCCTGCCCCCATGAAGTGCTTGACCCGCGCGATTTGAAGTTTTATCGCAATCAAGGCGGTTATTGGTGGGACCGTGCATATGACCCATTTGTATGGCGTGACCGACTACCCTTCGCGAGGGACGGGCTCGCCGAATTAGTGCTATTCGGCGGAACGGCGGTTGTTGCAACTCTCTTAGTGGCATTGGTTTCCATCCCGGCAGCTATTGTGCCAGGCCTTCTGGCGCTCGAGTTTTTCTGGTTTTTCAGAGATCCTCGCCGAACGCCTCCGCCGGGGAAGGATCTTGTCCTGGCGCCTGCGGACGGGAAAGTTGTGTCGATCGAATCAATCCCTTACGACGAATTCATTGGCGGGCCCGCCGTGTTAGTCGGTGTCTTTCTTTCGATCTTTAACGTACACATTAACCGAGCGCCGATTAACTCGCGTATTATTGGAATGACTTACCGTCGTGGGAAATTTCTCAACGCGCTCCTACCCGAATCGGCCCGCGAAAACGAACGAATGACCTTGCGTTTGGAGGCGAACGAAGCACCACATCGACGCTTTGTCGTCCGGCAGATCGCCGGCGCGCTCGCCCGACGCATTGTATGCACGGTTTCACCTGGAGAGGATATTGAAGCGGGCGCGAGATTCGGCATGATTAAATTGGGTTCACGGACGGAATTAGTCCTACCCGCCGAGAATGGATTGGCGATGGAGGTGCGCGTTGGCGACCACATCAAGGCAGGTGTCACGATTGTTGCGAGATTTAAGAGCGAAAATTAAATCTTTTTCATCCCGGCCTACGTTTGTTTAGGGAGTTGCTGCATTGAAGCGACCACACGTCATTGCCGTCGTACCCACGTTACTTACGTTGGGCAACGCCGCTTGCGGTTTCGGCGCCATTACGATCGCAATGAAGGCCGACTCGGGCATAGCGCCTGAGCAATTGCTCGCGACGGCCGGAATGTTGATTATGGCGGCCATGTTTTTTGATATGATCGATGGCAGTGTGGCTCGTTTGACCCGGCAAACAAGCGATTTTGGCGCTCAACTCGACAGCCTTTGCGACGCCATCAGCTTTGGCGTCGCTCCCGCATTGCTCGTAGTAAACAGTTCATACCATTATCACCCAAGAGTGCTTTGGTGTCTGGCCGTCCTTTTTGTGCTTTGCGTTCTCCTGCGCTTAGCAAGGTTTAATGTCGAAACGGGCGACAATGACTCACACACGTCATTTGAAGGTCTTCCGTCGCCTGCCGCGGCAGGGGCGGTCGCATCGTTTGCAATCGCGTCGCCTGGCTTCTTGCGATTGACAGAAGCACAGATGCCGGAACGCATGCAAGAGTTGGGCAATTGGCTGATCACCGCGACAAGTCTGTGCCTCCCAGTGCTGGCGATCGTGCTGGGCTGTCTGATGGTTTCACGGATTCGCTATCCGCACGTATTTAATCTTGTATTCCGTGGACAGCGAACGTTTCCGCATTTGATACAACTCGTTTTTGCGTTGGTCGCCATTTTCGCTTTTCATGAATTGGCTGCCCCCTTGATCTTTCTCTTTTTTGTGCTGGAATCTCCTGTTCGAGCCTTATTATTTGATGTTGTGGCTCGCCGATTGCAGGGTATTCGCGCCGAGGCACACGAGTTTTTACCTCCAGGTCGATGATTTCCTCGTCCATCGCATTTATGGTAGGCGTAGGTCATGGCGGAAGTTCAGCTTCGCTCGCATCAGAGTAAGGTCTATCACCAGTTGGCGGGCTGTTATGAAATGCTGTTTGCGCGATTCTTTCAGAACCGAATCCTGCAAACGATCGATACGTTGCGAATGCCTCCCGGAGCCAAGGTGCTCGAAGTCGGTGTCGGCACGGGGCTGTCGTTCGACGCGTATCCTGAACATGCCCACGTGACGGCAATTGACCTGTCCAATGAAATGCTCGACCGCGCTCAAAAGAAGCTTGACGCGATGAATTCGAGTCATATCGAACTACGCCAGATGGACGCACTGAAACTCGAATTTCCTGACGAACATTTCGACTATGTAATGTCGTTCCATGTCATAAGTGTGGTTCCTGACCACCAACGGATGGTACAAGAGATGGTTCGCGTCGCCAAACCCAATGCGACCATCGTGATTATCAATCATTTCCGTAGTCCCTCGCCGTGGGTAGCATCCGTGGTCGATCGGTTAGATCCGGTGACACGTCGTTTAGGTTGGCGCACCACGCTTCGCTTGGAAGACGTGGTTTCATCCGGCCCATTAAAAGTGGAGCGGGTTTACAAGACTTCACGCCGGTCGCTGTTCACCGTAGTCCACGCGAACAAAGGATGTGAACATAAGCAATTTCAGCGAGACGGAAAGATTGTCTCAACTCCCGCGCTTCACGGCGTGTGCCAAACAAATTAAGCACTCGCGTCTTGGGGGCTCTCTTTCACGTTTGCCGATTCAACAGGGTCACTTGACCCTTAACCTCTTATCAGGTAATACGATAAGAGTATTCGTTGTGTGTGGGAGTGGCCCATCGCGACATCACGCGTCTGTTGTTTATTTGGACTTTAGAAAGTCAAGGAATCTTTTATCGTGACCATCGTACGAGTCGGATCGAACGATCAATACGCATCGAACTGGGACAGCATTTTTGGCGGAAAGAAGTCGAAAACCGCAGGGGCGTCCGCTTCGAAGAAGACATCGAAAAAGGCGGTCAAAAAGGCGCCCGTCTCAACGAAGAAGAAGACCGCCAAGAAAAAGAAATAGCATTCAATGAAAATCTGCGTGGAATATTGTTCGCTTTGAAACTACGAACCGCAGGCCGTCAGTCTGGCGGCCAAATTACTTGCAGAATACAAGCAGAAGATTTCTGGGCTTGAACTTATGCCTTCTTCCGGCGGGTGTTTCGAAGTGACCGTCGGTAATGAACTGCTCTACTCGAAGCTACTGACGGGCGAATTCCCCGATGAGGATGCCGTTTGCCGTCTTGTCGCCCAGAAGCTGAAGTGACTCGACGTCGCGCAAATGTTTTGCGAAGTTTTCACTTACGCCTGTTCAAACGAACGGGCGTCATTGGGTCCGATCTTCTTACCGTCGTCACCTGGCCGTCTGATTGCTCGGCACATCCGCTAGAATCGCGGCAACATCGGCGAGGACTTTAACTGCTTCCTCGGGAAATGCATCTCTTTCTGTACTCCAGAAATTGAGTGTCGCCGGTGAAACGTGCGATTTGAAGGGAATGTGTAAACTTGCGGAAAATGCGGTCCGCATAAAACGCATATCAGGATTCGAAACTTTCGATAAGTCCTGAACGACGACGGGCCTGTCGTGGTCCACGTAGCTTGCGAGCGCCAACCCTTGCGCGGGAATCTCAGCACCCGCGCCGCCGACCAATCGACGAAATTGTTTCTCCTGCGCAGCGCGTTCGACCTTGAGCTTCTCGTCACGCACCACAGTCAAGCAGACACGGTCCAATTGAGGGAGAATCTCTCGCAACTTGACAGCGAATCTCTGGAAGTTTTCATCGGACTGAAACGCCGTTTTCGCCTCCTGTCGGACGTCTTCGTTCAAAAGCTCCTTCGATTGCCTTACGGACTTTAGAAACGTGTCGGTACGCCTTACAGCCGAGGTGCTTTCGGGAACAATTTCTTCGACGGTCGTCAGGTCGAAATAACCAATCATCATTTCTTCCCAGGTTTGGTCGCCCCAGGTGACATCCTTGGTAGGATCAGGATTCGCAAGATTTTCCTCCGAGTTATCAAAGTGGGCTACACAGTGAATCTCTGTTCCCTTGGGCAATCGCTTGGGTTCCGGAAATACGTACGAGTTCTGCCAATTAAAGTCGTATCTGGGAATATCTAGCAACACTTCGCTCTGCCCGTCAGGATACTGGGCCGTGTAGCGAAACGCCTTCCCACGTAAATGCATATGAGGGAACATCGCCAACATGAGCGAATCCTTCGTGATCGTATACTTCGAATCAACACGATGGTTGTTTGCTCCGGCCGGAATGCGAAACCGACTATTGGCCGCACTTTGCGTAATAACTTCGCGTTTCACGGTCTTCGGATCGGCAAAGACAAGGCCGACACTGCTCAGGTCGTCTTGGGCGACGCCGTTCGGCGTGTAATGCATCTGAAACACCAATCGTGAGCCAGCGGGCACCCGCTTCGCAAATCCATCGGGCAAGATTAACGGCATCGCTCCTGGGGCTGTTGCGGTCAACCACGCTGATTCAAGGTTGTCATGAGAGCGATCTCCACGACCGCCCGGGGGAATTGCCGCGACAATGATATGGTGCACGACAGCTCGATTCCCGGGCCTGCACTCAGCGGCGCGAATCCACTTATCCTCGGTGAATCCTGGGTCAACGACAAAATACTGATACTTAACTTCACCTTCGGCGGGTACGTGAAACGGTTTGTCAGCCATCTGGATCACTTGGTCTGGCTTCCCGATTCGCCACCCTTGAACAAATTGACGCGGTGGCGGCAAATCGGCCGGATCACCTTCCGGCGCCCCAGAATTCACCCATTGACGAAGCATTTCCTTTTCTTCGTTGGACAACCGCGCATCATTGGAAAACTGACCATGCTCAGGATTGGCATGCCAGGGCGGCATTCGACCGTCTTGGACGACTTCGAGGATCATTTCAGCCCAGCCGACAACCTCTTCATAATCCGTGAGCGAGAAAGGCGCAATCTCTCCTTCGCGATGGCATTCGATGCAATGCGCCTGCAGCAAACGGCTGATCTGCTTCGAGTACGTTACGTCAGAATCGCGTTGTTCCTTGAATACGCGGCCAATAAGGCAACCGACGGCCTCGGCGTGCGATGTGACAACTTCTCGATGCTCGAGCAAGGAGTCGACGGCCTCTGTCAGGTATTCGTGTTTTACTTTAGGGCGCTGCACGCCATAGGTGTATTGATCGTCAATGCGTCCTTGGTAACGTACGCGGCGTTCGCGATCGAGCACAAACACTTCCGGCGTACGAGCGGCCTCAAAAGAATCAGCCACGGTATTGCCGGGATCCTTTAGCAAGGGGAATTCGATTTGATTAACTCGTGCAAAGTGCGAAATCTCGGCCAGCGAATCTTGCTGGTTCGAATAAACGCCCACGAATTGCAGCCCACGGTCGTTGTATTTCGACTGGATTTCTTTCAATCGGGGGGCATAAAGCCGAACAATTGGACATTCCGTTCCCAGAAAAAGAACAACTACAATCTGACGGTCACCAAAGTCAGAAAGCCGCCACAGCTTACCGCGATAGTCCTGCAGAGAAAACTCTTGGACCTGCTTTCCAACGGCGTTTTTTCCCTCAAGCGGACCCTCAGCGCCTTCAGCACCGGGAGCAAATGCCCCCCCAAACAGAGCGCAAATCAAGCCGGCGATAAGTCCAAACCGCACGCACTTCATGACGAGTTACCAGGAATGAGAGTGAAGTAGGCAGGAAAAAAAGACCGCCCAAACGTTAAACCCCACATGGCGGGTTTAGGTTTCAACAACCAGCAAAATCCTGCGAGATCTTAACAGGAATTAGGCCCGCGACAGAAAGTCGCCCGTGCGGGTGTCGACTTTAACGCGTTCGCCCTCGCTCAAGTACTCTGGACCGTGCACCACGAGGCCCGTTTCCAAAGTAAGCGGCTTAGTCCTGGCCGTGGCCGAATTACCCCGAATCGCGGGGTCGCAGCGCGTGATCGTCAATTCAACCGCCGTCGGCAGTTGAACGCCCACGCACTCGTCGTCGTAGATCAGTGCGTATGCGCCTTCTAGTTGTTCGGTAATGTAGGGCGTTTCTCGCTCTATGTCTCCGAGGGCGATTGAGTACTGATTGAAGTTTTCTTGATCTAACAAATGCATCTGCTCGGCATCGCGGTACATAAGCTTGACAGGGCGTTTCTCAAAGTTCGCCATCGTTAGCGAATCGGCCCCCTTGAGCGTAATATCGGTCTTTTGCTGGGTGACAAGATTCCGGCCGCGAAACTTATAAAGCGTGGCCGCACCGCGCGCCGAGGGACTTTGCACCGATACCGACTCAATCATCACCGGAGCGTCATTGTAGACCACCACAGCCCCTGGCTTGATTTCCTTCGCTTGCATTGCAGTGCGCTACATTAAGGTTCCGGTTTGTGGGTCGAAGCCCACGCCGTCGCATAGTTTCGCCAGCCGCTCTAAAACAATCAAGAGCGCTCCAGGGTCGAGCATTTCGTCGCCTTCAAAATCGTCGTCGAAACCGACTTGCTCAAAGTGGTAAACATCGAATCGAGCATCGCATTGGGCAATTTTCTTGAGCTTGTCGACTTGCCCGACATTGAGCGTCGCCTTGCCGATCTCTTCAAGCATCTCGTCCAGTTGTTCGCGCACCTCATCGCCGGTCACATACGTGATATCCATTCCTGAGAAATCGTCGGGCGCAAGAACTGTCGCCGACTCGAACCGCCCGTCGTCGTCGGTACGCACATCGTGAACGCGGTATCGCGACCCCAGTTCCTTAAGAAACTTTTCCATTTGTGTTTTGGATGGGCGCGACTTTTCGAAAAAGTAAACAAAGTAGGTTTCGCGCCAAGTGTAGCGATCATCTTCAAAGAGCGACATGTGGCGCCTTTGGGGTAGGCCAGCGCGAAAGGGCGAACCGCCCTACGCAAGCAGTAGAAGAAGAGCGACAAGTTTCTATCAATGTAATCGCTACGTGTACGGAGGCCCAGTCCCGTCTGATTCGCTTAGGCCCAATCGCCGCGCCCAGAATCTGAACGCCATTTGCGGAGTGACTTCAAACAATCGTCGCGTTCGTCGCGGCTTGCAAAAAGAGACTCATGTTGGTCAAGTCGGACCTCGTAACGACCTTCAAATACACAACCATCTTTGCCGCAAAAATGGGGCAATTCCGATATCCAGAGTATGCGATGGAGTAGGACGTGCTTATCGTCAATCAGACAAAATGTCGAGTCCATGGCCTATTTCCCCAGATCATCCGCATGACGGGCCGCCGCCTCGACCGCAGCGATCACGGCGCCTCGAACGCCACGGTCCTCCAGTACTTGGAGCCCCACAATCGTTGTGCCGCCAGGGCTTGCGACACGATCCTTGAGCATCGCAGGATGCTCATGCGTTTGAAGCACCATTTTGGCGGCGCCCAACAGTGTTTGCGCTGCAAGGGTGAGCGCCACCTCGCGCGGCAACCCCATTCTCACGCCGCCGTCCGCCATCGCCTCGATCATCAAGTAACCATAGGCTGGCCCAGAACCTGACAACCCAGTGACCGCGTCTAACAATCGCTCTTCCACCGGAATGGCGACCCCCACCGATTGCAACAGTTCCGCGACGATCTCCGCATCTGCTGGCGTAGCGCCGCGCCCCAAGCTATACGCCGCCGCACTCGCGCCAACTAAGCAGGGCGTATTCGGCATGACACGGATTAATCGCGAGACGCCCAGATTTTTCTCTAAGGCGGCAAGCGTTACCCCCGCCACGATCGAGACCACGAGTTTCGATTCATTCAACGCCGTACGGGCCTCGGCGGCGGCTGGGGTAACATACAGCGGTTTGACAGCTAAAAACACGATGTCTGACCGCTCGACGACGTCAAAATTCGTTTCACACAGGTGTGCTGCCGGAACAATTTGTGCGAATGCGTCGCGCGCTAAGGCGGAAGGATCCGCGGCCGAGATACTTTCGGCCCGTATTAGTCCCGCATTGATGAACCCTTGTGCCAAGGCGCGGGCCATTTGACCGGCGCCGAGAAAACCAATACTTCGTTCAGTCATGACAAGCAAGAAATTGATGCGGTCAACCAGGCATAGCGGAGTTTAGCCCGCCAAGGGCCAGCCAACGAAGCGATCTTGGAAGCAGTTTGATAACAGCCGCTATTGTGACTTGTGAGTATGCCGTCGTAAATCTCAGGAACTCCCGAATGTCGACCAAAGTCCCAAGATAGCAGCGAAAATTCGTGCGCGGACGAACGACTAAAATGCGTAGTACCAACCTGCCCAAACGGCGTCGGACCCACGGCGCAACGCATGCGCGTACTCCGTTCGAAAAGTGAAGTTTTCCACGAGGCTGAATAACGGAATGTCAAAGTAGAGGCCAGCCCCAACGCTATGTTCGATTCCTAACGATTCGTCCAGCAGGTACGCTTCGCCAACGTCATAAAACACAGAAGTGTAGATGGACCGAAGTCGTGCGACGTTATCATAAAGCGAAATATCAAGGTCTTCCTTCAGCGGCAAACGCCATTCTCCACTGGCGATCCAATACGCGTTTCCTTTGACGTCGTCGCGTCGCAGGCCGCGTACGTTGAACGGTCCTCCCAGCCGGAAATGCTCGCCGTTATCCGGACCTCCAATTCCTCCGGCAAGACGTCCGGCGACCTTCGTTGCCGAAATCGGCCCGAGTTCATCGGGAAGACGACGAACCGCTGAGGCTTGCGCCCACGTTCGATGATAAGATTCCCCCTCACCGAACGCTGGGAAGCCAAATTCATACGTAGCGTCAAAGGCGAAGCCCGTATCGGGGTTCCAATAGGGCATGCGAGAGTCCGCATGAACGGTGACGCCAGCCGCCCGAATGTCTCGGTAGTTCTCAATTTCAGGATCTTGCGACGGATGGGTCGCTTCGAAAGGATAAAAGTTGTCGCCGAACCTCGTGTAGAATTCCCAATACTTCAAATTGGGGTACAAGAGACTGGTTGTGTAGACCTGATCCCAGCGCAGGTAAATCCGACCCTGATCCTCAGGGTCGTCAATCAAGTCGCTTGCGAGCGAATGTTCGTAAACTGCGCCAAGCGACCAGTTCGGCGCCGGCAGGTTATAGACGATCGTATCTACACCCGCGGTAAGGTGGTTTTCGTTATTACCGGGTGTGTACGCAAGGAACGGAGAGACGCGATATTCGTGGATCGAGACGATCGATCCGCGCACGACCATGCGCCCTAACGCGTCGATCCCCGGCCCGGCCGCGATTCCGACCCGGTCTAAAGGCTGCATTAACGCCGTTTCGTCCAGCGGTGTGTAGAACGGCGTGAGGCGGACCAAAGGTGTCTTACGCCAGCGGTTGTTGTGCAAGTTCGCGTCGAGCACCCAATGGTCAGGATCGATCGTAACTTGTTTCGGTCGTTCTTCCGTCGCAACCGTTACGGTCCAAGCGTTTGGCGCGACCTGCTTGACCTCAGCGTCTCCGACGGAATAATCGCCGGCCGCCGGATCGAGAAAAACTCGGGCTTCGGACGGATGCTTCGCGTCGAAGGACCACCCCACTTCGACGGGCTCCGCAATGTCGTGCAATTGTTCAACCCGCACGGTTGTCACGTATCCGTGATCGCGGGGCTCCACCCATACTCCTGCAACTTTCCAGTCTGCCAGTTTTGGCGAGTAAAGCCATTCGTCAAAAAATACTTGCCAGCTTTCGCCGGTGTACGCCTCGAGCTCTTGTTGGAAGTCCTCAACGCGCAGTACGCGGTATTGATACTTACAGTAGACGATGCGCAGGAAGTCGAAGAACCGTTGCGTGCCAAGCCGTTGATGAATCATCGCCACCACTTTGTTCCCGCGATCATAGACCAAGAAGAACAGATTGTGGACATGCTCATGCTCGTGCAACGGCGCGACGGTTTGGCCGTGCCCGCCTCGACCGAGGTATAAGTAGTACCCGTTATGGGCCAGCGTCTGGTAACGAATGTTCGGCAGCCAAGCCAGCGCCTTCGGCCACTTAAACACGGGTGGATTGTCGCCGTATTTTAATTTGACCCGCCATTCGGTCAGGTACGATACCAAACCTTCATCCATCCAACTTTGGCGGAACCCGTCGGTGCCAACTGTGGAATACCACCACTGGTGACAAATCTCGTGGCTGACTAAGTGATCAACATAAAGTGACGCCAACTTCGGGGCGTCAAAGATTCGTTCATCAATTAGAATCATGCCCGAAGACTCATTGCCATTCCAACCAAAATAGGACTCAGCAATCTTGAATTCGGCGTGGGGGTATGCGCCGAACCACTGGGAGTAAAGCTGAAGGCATTCCGCAGCGGTATTGAGCGCTTCTTGGGCATAAAAGCGATGCTCGGGAAACGCGTAAACCTGAATTCGAATCCCTTGAACCTCGCACTCCACCACTTCGTACCGCGCGCTACAGACAATCGCCAAATCGCGTAAACCTTGCCCACTCATCAACAAGTGTTGATAACCATGATCGTCCACCCGGCGCGACAACACCTGCGCACCGCTGGCGACATGTTCTTCAACCGGCACCGTGAGGCGCACCGTATAATTGCCCGCTTCGTTGAGCCACGGCTGATGCCACGCTACATAGGGAGAATCGTCCCATCCGTGATGATCGTAATACGCCAAGATTGGATACCAATTCAACAAGCTCGTTACACCACGAAACCGTCCGAAACGTCCCTGCACGGGCGGAATATCTAGTTTGTAGTCTAAGGTCACTTCGACGGTTTCGCCCGGCTGAACCGGAGCAGGTAGTTGGACGATCAAGAGCGTGTCGGTGTGCTTGTCAAAATGGAATGCGAGAGGCGTATCGCACGACTGCACAGCCGTTATCTGAATTCGTCGCCCTTCCGAATCGACAGCGTCCCGCGGATCAACACGAAACGACTCAAGTGTTCGTTGGTACTTAGCAAGCAATTTCGCGTCGGGTTTGTGCCGCGGATAAACATGAAATACGAGGCGATCCGTCGATCGATCGGCCGGATTTGTCCATCGAACCGTTTGTTGTACTTTCGCCCAATGCGCCCCAGGCTCTAAGTGCACATTGAGGTCATACTCCGGGAGATAAGCCGGCGGCCCGGCAAGTTCCACGAGCGATTCACCGTCGGGGGCTACCAGTAATGGCTCGGGAAGCGATTCGGCTTGCACGTCAACGGGGGGGAGCAACTCCTCCTGGCCATGTACGGCGCATACCGTCATCCATAAGAGGCAAACGATGCTCGCGTTGACCAATCGTCGCATAGCGCGAGAAGTACCCAGGGGGAGCACAGGAGTGCGAGACTATAACGAGGCGGGGGGGCCGGCAACAGGCCGATTCGCTGGAACCCAAACCCGTTTAATTCAAAAACGTCTAAAAAACGTTTATGGCGCGGAACACGGGTCCTGGCCCATATGTCGAGCGATCCGCAAGCGCGGCCGTTCATGTCCTATTCGGCTACGCTGGATTTGGGGGATGAGCGAATTATCGGTAACTGCGGAATCACGGTTAAACTAGGTTGTCTAGCAAAGAGGAACCGACGGCGATTTTCCAAAAACTCGGGCATACGTGTACAAACGTATTGACTGTGTACGTGCGTATATTAGATTATTAGAGGACGACGCACGCACCACGTTTGAGGGAGGCCATTATGCCCGCATTTGATCAACTGACAGATAAACAACTCGCCGTATATCAATTTATACGCGACACCATACGCGGACGAGGCTACGGTCCTACCGTGCGCGACATTGGCGATGCCTTTGGCATCAAATCGCCAAACGGCGTTATGTGTCATTTAAAAGCCTTGGAGACGAAGGGATTCATTCGGCGTGAAGGAAAATTAGCTCGCGCAATTGAATTGACTCAGGAGTCGATCGAGGAAGACAAGGGACTGCCATTAGCAGGTCGAATTGCCGCCGGCGCATTGCATGAAGCCATTGAGCAGAAGGAGCGGATTGACCTGGGCGAGTTCTTTCGGGGTAAAGGCATGTACGCACTAGAGGTGTCGGGCGACTCGATGATCGAGGCTCAAATTGCCGACGGCGATTATGTCGTCGTCAAGAAACAAAAGACGGCGCAGCCTGGGCAAATCGTTGTGGCGATTACCGATGAGGGGGAGACGACGCTGAAGTACTGGCACCCGGAGAAAAAGCGAGTTCGTTTGCAACCGGCGAATTCGACCATGGAGCCCATCTATTGCTCGAATGCTCAAGTCGAGGGCGTTGTGGTTGGCGTTGTTCGCAAACTGAAGTAGTTGCGCAAAGGAAATTGGGCCGGAATCACATGCCTGCCCGTCGCCAGGGTCTACTTGCCTTTGCAGCGGGGTGTGTTAAATTCTCACTTTCGATGTTTCGTCGTTAATTCGAAGTATGGGAGACACACGCATGTCGTTCTATGTTGGCGAGGCGCTGGCCGGAGAAGGATTCGAGATTGCCCACATTGACTTGATAATCGGCCGCAAAGACGGACCTGCTGGACACGCCTTTGTCGATGCCTTGGCTCGACAAAGCAAAGGCCACTCGAACTTGCTCGCCGTGTTGACTCCTAACTTGGCCGTGAAACCTGCTACGGTACTCGTCACAAAAGTGTCGATTCAAGGGGCCAAGCAAGCCACACAAATGTTTGGCCCCGCACAAGCAGCCGTTGCGAAAGCGGTCGCGGACTCGGTAGGCGAAGGCGTAATTCCCAAGGACCAAGCCGAAGATTTGGTGATCATCTGCGGCGTGTTCATCCACTGGGAAGCGAACGACAACAAGAAGATTTACGACTATAACTACGAAGCGACGAAGTTGGCCATTGCGAACGCAATGAAGGGTAAACCGACGGTCGATGAGATGCTCGCTGGCAAAGACAAGGCCGAGCACCCATTCAAGGGCTTCTAGTTTTAGTCAACGCGTATGGTCGCTAGTCACGCGATCTCTACAACTACATCATGGCTAGGTATGCGTACACTGCAACCTGGCCTTTTTTTATGGACGTCATTATGGGTAAGCCCAAGATCTTGCTACAGCTTGATCCGGATCGCCAGGCCAGCGTATTTGACGCCGTTGTAGCAATTGACGCTGGCGTCGATCAATTGCTGGTTCGCAATGCGGTGGAAGTCGCACATGTGCGGGACCTCGTATTCGGTGCCATCTTTACCCGAGGTCTGGAAGATTTACCTAGAACCGCAATTTTTGTTGGGGGATCAAACGTCGCGCAGGGTGAATCGATCTTTGAAGAAGTCAAACGAACATTCTTCGGTCCCATGCGCGTGAGTGTGATGTTGGATGCGAATGGCGCCAACACGACAGCGGCCGCGGCAGTCCTCGCGGCGGCTCGGCATATCCCGCTTCGCAACGCCATTGTTACCGTTCTCGCCGGGACCGGCCCAGTTGGGCAACGCGTGGTGCGGCTCCTTGCTCGCGAAGGAGCCAAAACGCGAGTCGGCTCTCGAAGCAAAGACAAAGCTCAACACGTGTGCGACACACTAACATCGGTTGTCCCAGCAGCGATGCTCGAAGCCGTCGCGGCAAGCACGCCAGAGGAAACTGCTGCCGCGATCGACGGCGCTCATGTTGTCATAGCGGCTGGCGCCGCTGGCATTGAACTTCTGTCCGCCGAGCAACGAATTGCTACACCTACGTTACGCGTAGCGATTGATTTGAACGCCGTTCCACCGCTTGGGATCGGCGGAATGAAGGCAACCGACAAAGCGCAAGATCGCGATGGATGCGTTTGTTATGGCGCCATTGGTGTCGGCAGAACCAAAATGAAAATTCACAAGGCCGCCTTACGTCGCCTCTTCGAGACGAATGACCAAGTAATGGACGCCGAGGAAATCTTTGCTCTCGGCCGATTGCTTGAGTCTGAATAACATCACTGAATCTAAGCTAAAAGGCGCCGTTCAAATACGCGGCAATCATTAATGCAACGGTCAAAAAGATCATTCCAAAACCCGCCAAGAACAAATTGCGTTTAAACCTTAATTGTTGCTTCTCTTCAGGAGTGAGGCGACGAAGTTCTACCTCTCTCCCATCAACGTTAACCGTCTTAATCGGCTCTCGTAGCGCGATGTATTTTCCGGCCTCCGTGGGGATTAACACCGAGCCATCTAACGTTTTACTTATGGAGGATGTCTGAAAACCACCGGGTTCCCGCGGCGCTCCTGATCTTGCGCTCTTAACTTCAGTTTCGCCCGCAGCGGCGGGGGGCAATAAATCGTCTGCTGTTGGCCCAGCGGATTCCTTGGACCGACCGCTCTCGCTTCTTTCCGCCCGCTTCGGCAATAACTCGTCGATCGTCGTACTTGCGTATGGAGTGGATTGTGAACTCGACGCAGGAGGCGACATTTGCTTCGTTTCGCCGGACTGAGGGAGTCTCGACGGATGTCGCGTTTCCTCGCTCGGTTGCAGCGTAGGCGATAAATCGGCCGGCTCACGACGCCCGACCTCCCGTCGATGCGCATCTGCGACAACATCCATTTCGCGCGGACGGACTACGTGACTTGGCGATGATGCCCCACGGTCATGAACGGCGGAACTGTTCGCCGTAGCACCCGGCGGAAGCAAGTCACTCTCCCTTACGGTCTCCGAGTCCGGGACATTTTGCGTTGAAATGGTCAGCATCGAAACCGACGAAATTGGCGCATCCGCGTAGTGTGGCGTAGTACGACCTGTTGCCGACTGTGCGAAAGAGACGTTCGTTGAATGTATCGGCGGTGCGTCAGGCTCCATCGACGGCGCGCCTCCCGGCGGGGAAAATGCAGGCGGCGGCGTCGCGTGGCCCTCAAATTCCTGCTCGTGCCACTCGCTCAAGGGCGTTTGCCAAACGGGCGCCATCACACGATGATAACAATGAGGGCAGGATACTTCGCCGCCCGTCATCGATCGCATCACTTGGAATCCCCCCCCACAAACCGGACACGAGAGCTGACAAGCATCCTCTGAGCAGGCCGGTGGCGCTAAGCTGTCGAAAACAGGCGGTTCAACTGCCGTTGGTGGAGGCGCCAAATTTGCGATCATTACGGCGCCAGCGCAACTAGGGCAGAAGACCGTTTGACCCACCGCGGAGTCGTCGGTTTGAAAAAGCCCGCCACAATGCGGACAATGCAACTGAACTGCGGCCATCGCGCGAGAGGAGTTGAGGTAGGAACGTTTCACTTCCTATCGTAAACGTGGCCCCATTGTGCTTTCAACTAGTGCTTGTGTTCATGCCGCAATTTGAACTGCCGCCCAATCAACATCTTGCCGCTCCAGGCAAATGGCCGCTCGTCGGCGAACGAGAGCCTCCCTCGATCTTGGAGCCATGGACAATTCGTGTCGTTGGAAACGTTACGTCGCCCTGTTCCTGGACATTACAAGAGCTGAAAGAGTTGCCACAGGTTGAGCAATCGATCGACATTCATTGCGTTACACGATGGTCGCAATTAGGCGCCGTATTTCGCGGCGTATTACTTCGCGAAGTAGTCGCTCGCGTGGTCCCTTTACCGACCGCAAACTTCGTTTCCTTCGTCGCACATAGCAACCGAAACCATAGTACTTCGCTACCCTTGCGCGACTCGATCGAGTTGAAGGCAATGCTCGCCTTCGAGTGCAACGGCGGCGATCTCCCGGTTGAGCATGGTGGTCCCGTGAGGGTGATTGTTCCTAACCGGTACTTTTATAAAAGCGTCAAATGGCTGGAATGTATTGAGTTGCACGAGGAAGATCGACTCGGCTACTGGGAGCGAGTAGCGGGTTACCACAATCATGCAGACCCATGGCGCGAAGAACGCTACATGGCGCCAGCGTTGGACCGCCAAACGACCGCCCGCGCGATTGCGCAGCGCAATTTTGAAAAGCTTGATTTACGCAGTATCGCGGCCGATTCACGGAATCTGTCGGGATTGAATGCTCGTAACGCCATCCTGCGGGATGCCGATTTTCGGCATGCGACGTTGATGGCGGCATGCTTCGACGCGGCAAATCTTTCCAACGCTCACTTTGAGTACGCCGATCTCCGTGACGCTTCGTTCTTAGACGCCGACGTCGAGGGCGCTAATTTCGCTGGGGCCGATCTGCGCGGCGCCGATTTGCGCGGGGCGTCGCTTTTCGGAGCAACGTTCGTGATCGAATCGCCGACGTTGATCCCAGCCAACATTAATTGTACGACGCGGATGGATCTTGCCGCCATTGAGCAACTCGCGCCGCTACAACAAGAGTTCGTATTGAGGTTTATGCGAGATTCGTGAGATGCTGGTGCGTTGAAAAGATGGCATGCGATTCAACTTCGACACGCGGCCAAGTTAGGCTTGGGGCGCACGAGGCTGATAAAGGCAACAGTCCTCCGGGCAGACATCATGACTTGGACCGAGGTCTCCCCATGCCAAACGCGTGGGAGCGATTGAAAGTCGCTCTTCGATCAATTCGGCTATCATCTGCACGAACCGTGGATGACAACCCACGGTTCTCGCGCGATGAAGTGTAATCCCCAACTCTTTTGCTAGCGATTGGGCCTCGATATCCAAATCGTAAAGAACCTCCATATGGTCTGAAATAAAGCCCACGGGAACGACGATGACGTCCGACGCATCACCGCCGGCCGCGATTTCTCGAAGCACCTCGCCAACATCCGGCTCAAGCCATGGTTGGTTTGGCGCCCCACTTCGACTTTGATACACCAATCGCCATGCGCGAACGCCAGCACCTTCGGCGATCAATCGGCTCGCTTCGCGTAATTGGACTTCATAGCGACACCTCTCCGCCATGTTCATCGGAATACTATGCGCCGAGAACAGTACATGCGTCGACGATCGCCGCGCAGAATCAATTCCCGATAATGCGAGCGAAAGCGACTCTACCATCGGTTCAAGAAAACCCGGGTGATTGAAATACACTCGCAGCTTGTCAACTTGAAGATCTTGAGTTTGGGTGTCAATCTGCGCCTGTGCGATATTTTCACGATATTGGCGACACGACGAATAAGAACTATACGGAGAAGTTATAAAGGCCAATGCTCTTCGCACGCCTGCCGCCTTCATCTCACGAAGCGCGTCAGAAAGGTAAGGACGCCAGTTGCGGTTTCCCCAAAAAACCGGCAGTGAATGGCCGCGCTCCTGCAACAACTTCTCTAACGCAGCGATCAAAGCCCTATTTTGACCATTGATGGGACTTACCCCGCCAAAATGGTAATAGTGCTTCGCCACCTCAAGCATGCGGGCATGCGGAATGTTACGGCCCCGCAGAACATTCTCAAGGAAGGGAACAACGTCTTGCTCCGCTTCCGGGCCGCCGAAAGAGACGAAAAGAATTGCGTCGTATTGATTTGGCACGAAAAGTGACCCCGACGGGACTCGAACCCGTGTTACCGCCGTGAAAGGGCGGTGTCCTAGACCGCTAGACGACGGGGCCAGCTCTACGCACCCCTTAAGGGCGATGGGTGTAGATTAAACCGGCGGCCGTAACCTCGTCAAGTGGGCCATGTATGACATAGATCTCGCCTACTTGGCAATAGTCCAAGTTCCCAATCCTGGATGCCGCTGTATCGAACCACATGCTGCTGCGATATGGTAACAGGAGAGCGACGTTTGACACCCACAAAATCTCTTAGAAACAAAAAAAGCCGTCGCAGAAGCGACGGCTCACGAGACTAAATGTTAAGCGTTCTATTCTATCGTCGAATCAGCGCCGCTCGACGCACGTTGTTGCTCGGCCTCGACTCGTTTAATCGCTTCGTAAACTTCACGGCGATGTACGGGAACTTCTTTTGGCGCCTCAACCCCTAAGCGGACCTTATCGCCACGAATTTCAACCACCACAATCGTGATGTCGTTGTTAATGATAATGCTTTCGTTTTTCTTCCGAGACAAAACCAACATGACTCATTCCTTTGCTTCTTGCGGTGGTCGTGGCAGCAATTGACCGAGGTGGATGACGCGCTCACCATAAGAGTTCACGTGCGTCCAAAAACGACTCAAAGTTTGACTATCCAGGAAGTTGCGCGTCGTTTTCCTTTCCTTCACTCTACGAGGTAAGAAACGTGAGTCAAGCAAACAGAGCCCAAGAATGCGATTTTTATCCAAAGTTTTTCAACGTTTGGCATACAATTCGTATTTTTTGTGCGTTCACCATATTCCGCGGAGATCGTCCAGATTATTCCCCTTCCATCGGCCTTATTCCGTCATAACACTTTGCTTAGCAAATGGTTATGACGATGAAATAGCCCCGCCGTTATCGCCAGCGCCTTAGTTGCGAAGAATTGGCACGGGCTTATAATCAAAGGAAAACTCCCCTGCGGTCCAAGGACGTCGCTCCCTTATGCGCGATTGGTTTTACAACATCGGCAATGCGGTTTTTACCGTTACCAAGGGCATGTATGTCACGATGCGTTATTGGCTAGTGACCTACCGGGCCGATCGTGGCACATTCACGGAAATATTCGAGTATCCCGAGAAACCAGTTCCGGTCGCTGCTCGCTATCGCGGCTTCCACCGCTATGATCTCACGACATGCATTGCATGCGATCAATGTGCGAAAGCATGTCCAGTTGATTGTATTTACATTGGCAAAGAGCGGGTGGAGAACGGTAAGGGGTTTCGGGTTACCAACTTCACAATTGATTACACGAAGTGTTTGTTTTGTGCATTATGCGTTGAGCCATGCCCCGTCGATTGCATTTTCATGGGCGCTACGCATGATCTAAGTTGTTACAGCCGTGACGGATGTATCGTGGATTTTTCGAAACTGCCGGTAGATGTCGCCTGGGGACGCGCCACGATTAATCCAACGGCCGTGGCCGAATCGAAAGCAATTACGCGACCTGTTCATGTTGGGCCCAATCAATAGGCGAGATTCCTTTTGTCCGCGTCTAGGGGGGCAACGGTGCATTCTGGACGGCAAAACGCGGAGACGGAACAATGACCCATCAAAAACTGCCCGTTAAACTTTTTACCGTCGAGGAAGCAAATCGGATGCTTCCTTTGGTTCGAGCCATCGCACGTGACTGGATTGAATTAAGCGAATCGGTAATCGAACGCCGCGAACGCATCAGCCGTTTAACGTTGGGGCGTGAGATTGATCCTGATGATCCTTATGGGCAAGAGTTGCGTCACAGTGAAGCGGAACTTGAGAAGGATCTCAAGCGGCTGCGCGGTTATGTTGACGAACTGCGTCAATTGGGCGTCGAGCCAAAACAGGGGGGCATGATCGACTTTCCGTCGATATTTGATGGCCGTATTGTGTTTCTATGCTGGCAACCCGGCGAACACGAAGTTCTCCATTGGCATGAACTTGACGCTGGGTTCGCGGGTCGGCAACCATTAACGGCAACTGCCGGGGCCCCCGACGGCGAAGATTCACTCGGGGTTTGACTTATCTTTATTGCCCGAATATTTCGCCGGCGACTCGGGATCGCTGGTTGCTCTTGGCGGGCTCGGCTGAAGACCAAGCCCAATACCGTTGTTGTTTGCGAAAAATCGTGGACAATGCACCACGAAATCAAGCTGATCAGCAATCTACTTGACTGACGCACTTTCTCGCTCAACCAGTTCCACCGCCATGGACGCCTCAGGATCAGGAACCGGCGCCTTGGTGACCGCGGTTGCCGAAAAGTAGCGCATTGTCGCAATGCCCAAAAACAGCCAGTTAAGAGCAATAAAGGCAAATACGTACGCCTGTCCTCCACTTCCTTCGCCGTACGAGTGCAGGCCCACAGCGCCTTTCGCGATCGTTGGCAACACAAAATTGACACCATACCACGACATCGCGATCATGGTGGCGCCAAACACGGTGCCAAAGATCAACCCAAAGTGGTTGAACCAACCGGCGAAGCGACCGTGAAGAATCGCCAGGTAAACCAAAAGCGAAATCAAGGCCCAGACTTCTTTGGGATCCCACCCCCAGAAACGTCCCCAGGAGACGTCTGCCCAAAGCCCTCCGAGAATTGTTCCGGCCGCCAAGAGCAGCACCGCCACCTGAACGGCCCGATAGGAATAGTTGGCCAGCACACCAACTTCTTCCGGCGGTCGGCGATACGCTGATTTAAACTCTTGTACATGGTCCGCAGGCTTTAAACCCTCCGCAAGTCGAGCGGGAACGGCTGGATCGCGATACTTTCCAAACGTAATGTAGAAAAGCGCAATAACGCCCAATCCCCACGCCAACATACCAGCGCCATAACTGGCCACAATCGACAAGACGTGAATTGTTAGCCAGAAATTCGACCGCAACACGGGTTGAAGCGGCTGAAAACTCTCGTCCAAGACCGGCGCCCACCATGCGAGCATAAAGAAAAAGCATGCGCCTCCGGCCGCCGCAGCGGCGAAAGTTTGTCGCGGGTAAACCTCGCTGGCCATGCGTTTCAGCGTTCCCCGCTCGCGCCAACTGTACGGAATAAAGAACAGTGACAAGACCGACGCAAGGATGAATCTTGGTCCGAACCAAACCGTGAGCACCAAACATACAATTCCGACGAGCCACACGCCTGCGGCATTTGCCATTGCCGAAATTCCCGCTGCATCGGAGAGATTCGGAATGACGGGGAAATAGGGTCTTCCGCCGTGCCCCAACTCCATAACGCTCAAAAAGTAAAAGAGCACCGCCATCAAAACGGCGCGGAACGGCAAGACAGCCCAGTTCAAAATCGACCACCCTCGCTCACGTAAGACATAGCGTTGGCGATCATCCAATTCGCTGGCTTCCCAAGTTAAAGGAACAGCAGTAGCGCGCCAGGCATTACGAAGGCCGGTCCAGTTCAATGGAATGAGCAAAAACCATAAGCCGAGCAATAGCATTACCCAGGGCACATAGACGACGGTCTCGTACATGTTCGTCACGGGCGCCCAACCCGTGATCAAAATCCGTAATGAAAAGCCATAGGCTGTCCAAATTGCGCAGAGAGCGAGGATCGCAGTTCCCGTCCAAAACAGCGGCTTGCGAGCTGAGCCAAAAGCGACACAGAAGCAGACCAGCGCCATCATGCTCAAAATCCACGACCACTTAAACGGGTCGGTATTGTTATAGCGCACTTCCGTGTCGATCTTCCATTGCGGAGGATAGGCCGTGTACGCCAAGAGCATTTGATCTTGCTCGCCGGGCGGAAGCGCATCCTCGATCTTTTGACGTCGAAGCGGCTCGACCGACTCGCCCAACGCCCGCAGGCTTGTCGCCAGCTCTTGTTGAGCTTGCGCTAACTTTTGCGAATCCGCTTCCTGATGACGCTCCGTGAACGCAGTTTTCAGTTCGCTCCACGCGGTACGTACATCAGCAATTCGGCTCTTCGGAAGTTCCTCAATTAGTTCGTCGCCATACAGAATGGCTTGCAAACTGAGCCACGGTTGTGAGGTATTCTCCGTGTCCCGGCGTCGAGCCAATGCATAAGGATTCATCCCTGGCGCGACAAGCAGCGAACCGCCTTCGTCATACAAGGATACGTGCATCTCCAACGACAGACGGTATAACTCGTCAGCTTTTGCAGCCAATTCCCGAAACATCGGGCGGAACGACTGCACTTGACTTGCACTCAAACCACCCGACTCTTCGTACATTCGGCTTTTGTGATCGGACAACACTTCCGAAAGGCTTTTCGACGCATCGCGAAAGCGAACCACCGCGTCGCGAGCGTCCTCGAGCGTGACTCCGGAGCCTTCACCGGCTTCTTCGGCGCTGCTGTACTGTTGGAAAAGTTTTTGGCCAAGGGACCGCAATCCTTCAAGGCCTCCCAGCACTCCCACGATCTCGCGCACCAGAGGCGTTTTAGGATCTCCGCCCAGTGCGCTGCCAAGGGCCTCTAAGCGACGAGAGAACGATTGCCCCTGCGCGTTTGGCTTATTAACCACATCAATAGCGTTCGTAATTTGACGAACAAATCGGCCACGGGTTCCTGGCTCCGCGATTTGGTTCAACGTGAGAGGTTGTCGCGGATCGAATGCGAGCGAGCGCCAAGCGTTGTATCGCTCAATGAGTTCTTGAGCAAGTTTATCGAGAGTCGTTTCTTCAAACTCAACACCGGCTGCCTGGGCGGCCTCTTGTCGGTCGCGCATGTCGACCAGGTACTCCCGCAACGTTTCCGAGTGCATTACCTCCGATGGCGACACGTATTTCAAATGGCCCGTATCCGTTCGGACGCCAAGCGCCTTGCGAAGGTCCTCGTGCGGCGCATAAATAAAAGGGACATGCTCCCACTTCTGCGGTTCGATCAACCAGCTCAGCACCAGCTCTGTCGGACCGAAGGTCTGAGCCTTACCTTCGGGAAACAAATCGAGAATTCCTGTATATTCAGGTTCAACGGCCAATTGCTCGTGAACAATATAGCTCCATTCGTCTCCTCGATATTTATTCTTAAGCTGCTCCCAGCTCTTCTGATCTTTTACCTCAAAGTAACCTTCTAAGGTCAGCGCCACTTTGCTGCTTCGATCGTAGATCGCGTCGGCGGCTTCGCGCGCGAACGTTTGCAGCGGCTTGACCCGGCCACGATGAAAAACCGGAATCGCAGCCGCGCTGTCCAGATCAAAACGCTCGCCGGCGCTCACGCACGGAACAACCACCAATACCAGTAATAAACTACTGAGCGAATGCAAAAGCTTCATAATTCTCGTGTCTTGTTGATCTGACGCGCAACGAGGATTTGCGCCTCGTCGCCTTTCATTCAAAGCATCACTTCGGAGTCCAACGCCTCGTTACGAAACTGCCTCAACCGTTTTCTTTCTATTCTTACGCGACGATGGAGCAGAGCGTTCCTTTTCAGGCGGCGGGGGCGACTCCTTCGCGGCTCGCTTGCCCGTGAAGAAATAGGCTCGCATATAGAACATCGTTGCGATTCCAAGCACGACGAATAGGCATCCCCAGTTGCGCACCCAACGACCAGGGTCATGATTCACCGTAAGCACAGACTGATAAAGTTCGCTCTTGTCGGAGGTCGCGGGCACGTTCAATTCGAACTGCGGATCCCCCGGCTTCCAAGGTCCGTTAAACGCCTCTTGGAAAATACGATAACGCCTTCCGGATGTCGGATCAGCAATATCAACCGGGGCGTTCATCGTAATCCAGACATCGCGACGGAAGACGGCGTCTTGCGCCCAAAACAGGCGTTGTTGTTTTTCATCGATCGCCAAAGCGCCGGGACCATGCACTCCGTCCACTAGAAGATCCCTAACGTTTGCGCCGTCCAGGTCCGCTTGGCGAATTTTATGATACCGTTCGGGTACGCTTGGCCCGTTTTCTGGATGCTGAATTGGGCCTTCGCCTAGATCGCTCCAATAGAGCCTTTCAGCCTTGGAATCTACGGCCAATCGGTTGGGTTTTTCGTATTGCTCACGAACGACGATAATCTTTTCACCGCTTCCGTCCGTGCTTGCTCGGCGGATCACACCTTCGGTGACCTCCGTCCAATAGAGGTGCTGACGCTCGGCATCAAGTGCGATACCACCAGGGGTATTCAACCCGGCGATCAATTCATCATTAATTTCGCCGCCATCGTACGCCATCCGCCCGATGGCGCCTCGCCATGAATCCAGCCAATAAATGACTTGGTTACGCGGATCCAACGCCAAGTCGGTCGGAACACCCTCAACTTGCGCCACCGTTTCCACTTTCGTTCCATCCAAATTTGCACGGCGAATGACGCCGACATCGCCCTGCGGGCTGGCCTCATGATCGGACCAGAACATTTTCTGTGCGGACGAATCGATCACGAGATCCTGCGGATCTTGCAATCCGCTCTCGATTAAGCCCTCCACCACCTCGCCAACTCGTCCTTCATCCACTTTGACACGCTGGATCGTCTTTTGTAGCGGGTCAATCCAAAAGAGATATTCTCGCGGATCGTCGTAGGCAATGGCCGAGGCGCTCGCAATATCACTTGCGGCCCGAGGCGTTGGCGCCCTCAAGTCCACCGGGCGCACACGCTCGAGTTTGGCGGAAAACACCGTACGATCGCGCTGCCGATCGAGCACGTCGATCGTGCTAGAGTAATGCGACGGCTGACTCGTACCTGGATCGAGCTTGCGTTCGAATTGAAGCAGCCGGGTCCGAAAACCAACATCGACGGAATCGACGGGCATCAACAATGACACGAACCGATCCTTGCCAAATACCGTACGGTTTTGCGATTCCAGTCTGGGCGGTTCTTCCGGAGGTCCAATGTATGCGAGAACCCAAAACTCCTCCGACTGTTTGTCGACTGTGAGTCGCACCAGTGCAGCAGGCTGTCGAACGCCGATGTTCTTCTCACGATCAAAAGGCAATGGCAAAAACTTCTCAGCGACTGGCTCCTTCGACGGAATGTATTCGTTGACATACAACATTTGTTGCCCCGCAGGCATCGTAAAGGCCTCGACCGCCGACTCAGCGGAACCTTTAGATGGCAGCTTTCGGGCGAACTCGAGTTGTTTCTCGCTGCGCCGCCAGTATCGATAGTACAATTCCTCATCCGGACCTTGGATAATGTCGATCCGCGAGCCACCGCCCGTCATGATCGAAGGCGCTTGGCCGGGGGCTTGCTGGGGCGGCTTGTGATCAAACCAATAATCGCCGAACACCTGATTCTTGAAGTCGTGAATGTTGTCTTCAGGCGCCTTTGCGAAAAGCACGAGCTCGCCAGCTTGCTTTCCATCTCGATGCAGGGTGATTTTGACTGCAGGATAATCAGGAGCCGACGCATCCGGATCGCCGGTCCAAACAAACTTCCCGTCTTGCGATGCGGCGGCATCGACTTCCGCCTTCGGCCAATACGTCGTTAACTCCGCCTCGAAATCGGAGCCCTCCAGCGGAAAGCGACCTTCGCCCAGCTTCTCTTCCACTAAGAATTGCTGTCGCTTGTCGCCAACGAATAATACAACCTGCCCTTTCTCGCCGAGTTCACCTTGCGGTCCACCCTTGAGAAACGCCTCGACTTGCGCCTTGCTGCTGGTTAGCCAGAACGTCAAATGCCCACCGCCCGCTAACTCGCGGGCGCCAAGTCCATTAGGATACTGAGCCGGTTGTTTGGGCGCGCCGGTCACCGAGAGCGTAAACGGGGCCCAGCGGGTAGGGGCCACGATTGGTTTGCCGTCGGGGCCAAGCCGCTGTTCCGCCGGCAAGGCCAACATGACTTGGATCATCGGCGCGGCAACTTGCCGAGAATCGGCAAGGTAATCGAGCACCTCCAATTTCACGCCGTCCTGGTCATAGAGTACATCGCCCGCATTGGAACGATTCGCAATCGCAAAGACGCCTCCACAAAACGTACGGAATCCCTTCCACATCCACCACTCAGGACTGTTCAAATCTCCCGGTTGGTTGAACCGGAACATCGTTTTGTAATCGCGCCAACTGAAAATGCCGGGACGAAAGTTATGGAGGACGATAGCTTGTTCTGCAGCGTCGCCTTCATCCACTTCATGCCGAGTCATGCGGAAATGGAGTTCATCGGCATACGCGCGATGGTCCGCACCCATTTCATAAACAAAAATCTGCGCGTCGATGCCATACAGCCGGCCGATTCCTGCCCCCAACAACAAGATCAGCAAACCAATGTGAGTGATAACGAAGCCCGTTTGATGTCGCTTCCAAGGATAGCGAATCGCAGCTGCGGCAAAGATATTCACAGCCAGTAGTACCAAACACAGAGCAAACCACCACGTTTGATATACGCCAAATTGCGCCGCAGGAGTGCCCCATGCCGCTTCAACGACCGTTCCCAGGGCGAGAATGTACGCCATGGTTAAGATCAACACGACCGCCAGCTTTAGAGATGCCGAAAACTCATAAAGCCGCAAAAGCAAACGTATGGGGAGTGGTTGATCCGGCGAGACAAGCTTTGGCCGTGCCATGCAAATGAGCTATTAGGGTATAGGATGCGCTAACGAACGCAGCGCCGGGAGGCAGGGTGGAGGCGGCGCCACGAAGGAAGGGAAGATGTCCTACAAGATTATAGCGCGTCCAACCCCAAAAGGTACAGCAGGGCATAGAATTGAACCGACCGCAACGGGTTTACGCGTTACGGTTGGACGACAATTCGCTTTTCCACAGAAATTCCTCACAAGCGCTTCGGCCGATTCGGCGACGATTCGACAAAAACTGGTCAGGAATTAATACCCAATGCTTGTAATAGCGAATTCATAATTGAGGTGGACGCCGAGTAAGGCTCATTAAAACTCCAAATGTTTCGCATCACGTCTACCATCAAAATGCCGGTAAAAGCCAACATCAAGGCAACCACTGCAAGGCTGCTGACTTGCCAAACACTGTAGGGCGCCTCCGGCATCTCATGCACGGGAAATTGAGCTTGTTGGCTCGGTGCCGCCACCGCGACCGGCTGTTGGCCCACGGGAGCCGCTACAAAACCACCCTCAAGAGGCTCTTCCGTAATAATCGCCTCACCGGCTTCCAGGCCCAACGGCGCCGCCCCACCCGCAATACCCCCAAGTTGGGTTGGAGCGTCTGCATCAAGAGCTTCGGTATCCAATGCGATTACCTGCGAACCGCTATCGGATTCATCCTCGATCGCCCCCTCTACAGGAGTAAGATCAAAATCTTCATCTGACTTGAGGTGCGTCGCAGCATCAGGATCGGCCAATTCATCATCAAGCGCGACAATATCAATCTCTTCTGGCAATTGGAGTGCATCGGTGGACGACCCCCCCTCCAATTGCATGGCGTCCTCATCCTCCAGCATGAAACCGCTTTCACCGGGCGACGCCACCGAGATTCCACTTTCGTCGGCATTCGCCAAGTCAATGCCGCTGTCACTCGGCTTTGCCAAGTTGATTCCGCTGTCGCCGGCTAAGGCGATGTCACCATCGAGCGCGCTTTCACCGTCCAGCACCAATTCCTCGTCACTTGCTAGATCCAGCGCAGAACCGCTATCAGAAACGTCGACATCCAAGTTGTCAGTTGCAAACTCCAAATCGCTACTTCTGGACTTAACGTCGAGCCTTCCCGTATCTCCTGACGTAATATCACTGGCGCCAGCAAGCAAAAGATCTGATTCTCCGGCGCCTGCAAGAACCTCGGCGCCGAGATCCAAATCACTGTCGCCGGCAAGCTCTAAATCACTGCCGCCAAGCTTCTCCAAGTCGCTATCGGTAGGTTCAATGTCGCTCCCGCCAGCCATGGACAGGTCATCCTCCGAGCCCAACGATAAATCTTTCGCTTCCGCAGGCGCTTTGGCCTGGGCATGAGCCTGCCCCCCCGTCAGGGAAACACCGCTTTCCGGTGCGAGCCGCAGTTCGCCACTGTCGGCCGGTGGAACATCAAGACGTAAATCGCTCGCGCCAGCATGATCCGATTCGTCACCTTCCGATGCAAGGACCAAGTCGCTGTCGGCGCCGCCGGCACCTTCATCGTCGCCAATGATAGTGCTTGACGGATTTTCTGAGACGCCCAACTCCACCTCACTAACAAGAATCGAGCTCGCGGCCCCGGTGTTTGCATCATCTTCGAGGTCGGGAGCTAAGGACTCAAAATCCAATGAGGAATCATCGAGTTCGCCGCCCCCCGGCGATGGTGAACCAACAGCCCCTAAGGTGATTCCGCGTTCATCGGCGTAACGCTCCAATTCATCCATCTTGAATTTCCATGCCGAACCGACGCGCACCCCGGCAATTTCGCGACGTGACTGCAAGTCACTCAATTGTTGCGGGGTGAGGTTCAGTAAACTCGCGGCTTCTTCAAGAGAAATCAGCTGGGCAGCCATGGGATTTTCGACGTCAATGGAATAAGGAAAACGCGCAGTCGCAGCAAGATTAGAGACTATTTTGCGAACCGCACGGGCGTAAGACTGAGTCGTAAGTTATTGTCGTCGTGAAACTAAACGCTATTCCCATTCTAAAAGCAGGCGGGCCGGATTCAAGCATTAACCGCCACAATGCCATAGTTTCTCCACGCATCGCTGCACGTTGTGAGCGGTAAAACGCGAGAAAGCCGCCTCGGTCGGCAGCTTTTTTTGATGAATAGTCCGGTTTTGATAAGTAGGGCGAACAAGGCACTGCTAGGACGAAGATCCTTATCAAACCTTCCCGCTACCAATTTCAAATATTGACTCGCTCAACATACTCCCCTGTCCGGGTGTCGACTTTGATCACGTTGCCAATTTCAATGAATGCGGGGCAAATGATCTCGGCTCCGGTTTCTACCTTTACAGGCTTTGTAACATTGGTTGCGGTGTCGCCCTTAACCCCCGGTTCGCAATACTCGACCCTTAATTCAATATGATTTGGCGGAGATATGGTAATTGGATTTCCATTGTAAAGCACAATGGAGCACTTAATCCCCTCTTTGAGGTACTTCCAATTATCGCCGACCTGATCCTCGCTCAATTCATACTGGTCGAAGGTGGAATTGTTCATAAATACGAACGTATCGCCTTGGTGATAGAGGTATTGTGTTTCCACTTCCTCCACGTCTGCGGCCTCCAAGGTTTCGCCGCCTCGATACGTGCGGCTTAGTACAGTGCCGCGTACAAGGTTTCTCAACCGGCATTCATATAGCGCATTCCCTTTACCAGGTTTGCGAAAGTTCATTTCAATCATCAGGTAAGGTTCACCATCAATTTGAACCTTTAAACCTTTGCGAAACTCGCTGGTCTTGTAAACGGGCACGAGCGATCCTCTCTTCCGCCGTAGCGGTTGTAAATTGTTCTGAGCGGCGTTGGGCGTTGCGAGCTTAACCGAGGGGCGATAGAAACAAGCTAGGCCCCTTAGGACTTGTACTCACTCATTTTTATGCCAAGTGCCGGTCATTCCGTCAATTCCTTCTCAAACGATGGTTACTGTACGACTCCCACGTGGCGCGAGGCAATAAAACTTGCGGTGCGAGATCCTGTTGTTTTATACCGCCAGCTACGAATACCAGTTACCCAAAGTAACGAAATCGCTCTTGCGTCGCGCCAGTTTCCGGTCTTTGCTCCCCTGGAATTCATCGCCCGCATGCGGCCAGGCGACCCCCATGATCCCCTATTACGGCAGGTGCTGCCTGGGCCCGAAGAACAACATGTCACGCCAACATTCGTAACCGACCCGGTCGACGACCTGCGGTTTGAGATCGCTCCAGGTCTTTTGCATAAGTACGTCGGCCGAGCCTTGTTGATTGTAACGGGCGCATGTGCGGTCCATTGTCGCTATTGTTTTCGTCGGCATTTTCCCTATGAAACGACGCCCGCCTCGCCGAAGGCCTGGGAAGCCGCGCTAACGAGAATCGCGAATGATTCCACCCTAGAAGAAGTCATTCTGAGCGGCGGCGACCCGTTAACGCTTCAAGACGCTTCGCTGGAGTACCTTGCTCAACGTCTCGAAGCAATTCCGCACGTCCAGCGGTTAAGAATACATACGCGACTTCCCATTGTCATTCCTCAACGGGTCACTTCGGAACTCTTGGGATGGCTGCACGGGACGCGGCTCACACCCATCGTAGTTGTCCATGCGAATCATCCAGCCGAAATTGATGAGGCGACGGCCAACGCCTTAACGCGGCTTGGTTCTGGCGGTGCAATGGTTCTCAACCAAGCAGTGCTCTTGCGCGGTGTTAATGACTGCTCCGAAACGCTTGCTCGACTTTCTCGACGCCTGATCGAACTGCGAGTGCTGCCCTATTACTTGCACCAATTGGATCGTGTGTCTGGCGCGGCGCATTTCGAAGTACCCATCGCACGTGGTCGCGAAATCATGGAGGAACTTCATCGCAAACTGCCTGGTTATGCGATCCCTCGATATGTGCAGGAAGTGCCGGGTGCGCCTGGGAAGACATGGTTGTAACGACCGTCAGACGCCCTACTTACGCCTCGCCAGCATCGCTTTATAATGATCGCACCTTGAAAATAGAGCCTATGAGGAGAAACGGCGAATCCTCGGGGTTTGACTTATTGTTCGTCTAACGGAGCATGCACGATGGAATACGGATTTGGTGTGATCGGTTGCGGCATGATCGCCAAGTTTCACGCAAGTGCGATCGCCGATCTTCCCAATGCGCGGCTGGTTGCATGCTTCGATAGTTTTCCCGCGGCCGCGGATCGGTTCGCCGAACAACAAAATTGTCGTGCATATCATGATCTGAAAAAGATGTTGGCGGATCCCGAAGTTCACGTCGTCACCATTTGTACGCCAAGCGGCGCCCATATGGAGCCGGCGGTCGCCGCAGCGAAAGCCGGAAAGCACGTCATCGTCGAAAAGCCGCTTGAAATTACGTTGAAACGTTGCGACAAAATCATTCAAGCCTGTGAAAAAGCTGGCGTGACGTTATCGGCGATTTTTCCTTCGCGTTTTCATGAGTCGTCTCGATTAATCAAGAACGCGATCGACGCTGGCCGATTTGGACGTTTGACCTTGGGTGACGCTTTCGTCAAATGGTTCCGCACTCAGGAGTACTACGATAGCGGCGCTTGGCGCGGCACATGGCAGCTTGACGGTGGTGGAGCGCTAATGAATCAGGCGATTCATAGCGTTGATCTTCTGACGTGGCTCATGGGCCCTGTGAGCGAGATAGGCGCCGTCACCGACACTTTAGCCCATGAGCGAATTGAAGTTGAAGACGTTGCGGCGGCCACTGTGCGCTTTCAAAACGGAGCCGTTGGCGTGATCGAAGCAACGACGGCCGCCTACCCTGGTTATTTGAAACGAATCGAGATTCACGGGTCCGAGGGATCCGCAGGGCTAGAGGAAGAAGATATCCGTCTGTGGGACTTCAAGAATGCGGCGGAAGAGGACGCAAGTATCCGCGAACGAATGGCCGGTAAAACGCAAACGGGCGGAGGCGCCGCTGATCCTTCGGCGATTGGCCATCATGGCCACATGCTTCAATTTCGCGACGTTTTGGAAGCGATCGAAACCGGCCGGAAGCCCTTAATTGACGGCCATGAAGGCCGGCGCAGCGTGGAGATTATTCTGGCCATCTACAAAGCCGCGGAAATCGGTAAATCAGTTCAATTGCCGCTTAAGAACGATCCAACGCTAAAGGCCCGATCGAAAAAGAAGTCCGACATGATCGCTGCCGCAGATGCAGCCAATGCGTCACCTTCCAGCGAGCCTGTCCAAGAGGAGACGCCTCAAACCCCGACGGAGCCGACCAATTCCCATGATCAACCGGCGCCCGAAACACTTAAGGCATCCAACGGCGACTCACAGTTCCAAGGGGAAGTCGCTCAGTAGTTCAACGCCGGTCTCCGTGACGAGATAGTCGTTTTCAATCCGCAAACCCGCGTTGAGCGGTGCCGCGTAAAGTCCTGGCTCCGCCGTAAAGACATCGCCTACCTCCAGCGTGTCGTCCCAGTTTGGATTCAAATGCGGCGCCTCATGCGGAAACATTCCAATTCCGTGCCCAAGGTGATGATTGAAAACGCCCAGTGGAGCATCGTCCAACATGGCTTGCGCTTCGCCAAATAGTTCCTTGGCGCTTTTTCCAGGCTTCGCGGTCTCCTGGACATGCTGCAAGACGCGAGTTACATGTTCCCAAGCCGTATGTTGTTCCTCGGTCACATTGGTGACCGCGATGGTTCGGGCATTGTCGGCGAAGTAACCACGAAAGGCCGGGCCGAGATCGAGAATGTACAGTTCACCGGCTTGCGCCTTCTTATCATGACGTGGCGGACCGCCGCGAGAAGCACATTGGTAATCGTTACCTGTCGCGGTTAACATCTCGCCAAGTTCTTCAACCGCTGCGGCCTGTAATTGGTTAAACACCTCCAACTCGCCAACGCCCGGAGCGATGATTTGCCGCGCCCGCTCATACATACGCCCTGTCGCGGCAATCGCCTTCTTGATGAGCGCTAGTTCATCTGGGTCTTTGCGCCGACGGAAGTAGTATAGGGTGGGCTCGATGTCACAAATTTGGGCCGAGAACGCATTTGCTAAATGCGGCCCAAAGGAGGAAAACTCGACCCCCATACGCTTTGGGCTCTTTTTACGGTTCAGCGCCGATCGCAAAACCTCGCTTATCGCGTGTCGCTGATCGTTCCGCAGCGTTGAATGCCACTTCGCCTCATAAGTGACAATCTCATCCGCCGCGGACGATTCAGGCGCTTTCTGCGGCGCTACGAGGATTAGTTCACCGTCTTGCGTCAGGACGGCGCAGCTCTGAAAGATCCATGCGAATCGCACGCCCGAAAGCCATTGGACGTGTTCGGGCTGTGTCACGATCGCCCAATCGAGATTTTGTTCCTGAAGATGCGTCAACAAACGTTGCTGGCGACTTCGACAATACTCCAAATTCACTGCGTAAGGATCTACCATAGAAACCATCGTGAGCAGTTGATGGTCGCGAGCGTTGTTACGTTCGAGCGCCAAGTGACGCGCAAGGAGCGTGACCAGGTGACTTACTTTGATTCGTTAAAATAGATTTTGACGTTGTGCGTTTGTCGGCCCACGGCCACGATATCGGGTTTTCCATCATTGTTCATGTCGCCTACAGCAAGATCTTCTACGGCCACACTGCCAGGGTCCACCATCTGCCGCTCCCAACGTTGACCGCTCGCATCCTGGGGGTCGTAAATGCGAATGCCGCAAGGGTGCTGAGGATCCTTATTATCGCGCACTCCGATGATAAGCTCCTCATCTTCATCGCTGTCAAGGTTTGCGCACCATACCGCGTGTCCCCACTGTAACTCTTCATCGAGCACTCGGCGGGTCCACAGCCATTCGCCTGTTTTTGGCTGAGGTTCTTTGGGCCGTGCATAAACGACAATCTGATTTCCATGCCAGGGTTCGATCGTCGCAATGTAATCGCCTCCCCCGGCCAGCAAACCGTGTTTAATTTCACTAGCGCCACGATTCGGCGAAGTTTCTTGGTTTCCTGTACCAATCCGTGTGCTTCGCCAAGAGCCGTCATCATTTCTCTCTAACAAATTCACTCCCTCAAAACTCACCACAAGCAAGTCAAGTTTGCCATCTTTGTTAAGGTCGGTTGCGACAAAGTTGTGCGTTACATGCAATTCATTGGAGATAACCTGCGGCTCCCAAGAGCCTCGCACTGGGTCATTCGGAATAGAATACGACAACAGCCGCACGCCCTGTTCCTGGAAGTGAGGGCGACTTGAGTTTCGCCCCAAGAGCGGCGCCACAATCAACTCTTGGCGGTTGTCGCCGTCCAGATCCAACCACTGCATGCGATGCACGGTTGGCTCTTCCCCAATGGGATGCAACGTCCAAGGTGCGGTCACGTTTACTCCCTGCTGAATCCAGGCGATTTGGCCACCTTGCGTGGTATTGAGCGTCCAATCGGCGCCGAGAGCGAAGTCAAGTTTTCCATCGCCGTCAATATCGTGTGGCGCAAAACATACGTTATCCGGTTTGGTCTGCCCCTCGATGAGCACGTGTTCTTGCCAGGTTGGGTTCTCCAACCAAAGAATGCGTGTTTTGTCGACAATCGCGATATCCAACCGATCGTCATCGTTCATATCAATTAACCGAACCGCGTACCCGACGCCTAGTTTGGTCGGAAGTTCGATTGCGTTCAGGGGTACTTCGCCACTCGCCGCTGAAGCCAAAGTGATACACAGCAGCATACAAAACCCAATTGCATTTCGCATTTTACGAGTCAACTCCCAAGGGACCGTGTTTCCTGCTTAGTGGTAATAAACATTAAACGGCTACCAAACGCAAACGCTTTTTCGCAAGTCAAACGAATACCGCACGTCCGCGCACGTGGTCGTATCATGGAGGGCCCACGAAAGCGTTAAGCTTTCACCGGTCTTCGCATTTTAAACGACGGATTCTAATGACAGTTCCTTCTGTGACGGATTTAGCGAATCTTCATACAACCGTACTCAGAAAAATCCGAATTATTAACACAGATTCACTTCGCCGAGCGGTGTCACGCCATGAACTGCCCAAGGGACGCCACTTTCGCAGTTTGCTACTGCGCATGCCTATGAGTTTGGAATGCGATCGTTCGGTAAATCGATTACGTCAATCACGTTAACATTTTTTAGCATTCTCGGAATGCAAAGAATGGCGTTCTCCTTTGAACCAACGGTTCAAACCGCCCTTCCAGCTTCATCGATCGCCCTTGACGAGGACAGCGATGAGAAATCCCTCGAGGATCGCTTCGACGCGTTGGAAAAAGAATTCAAGGAACAACAAGAAACCATTGACGACTTGAAATCTGACATCGAAACGGCGGTCAATCCCGGTCATTCCGACGCGAGCATGAAGGTGGTCGGCCGCATACACATGGATTACTGGACTTATCCGCACTCGGAGCCAGGAATCAATCTGATTGAAACAGGCAACCCCGCGATTAGTCCCCAAGACGTACTTGGCTTCCGGCGTTTACGTTTTGGAGTGCGCGGCGATTTGCCCTCCAATATGGAGTATCGCATCGAAATGGAGTTTGCCGGCGGCAATGACGTTGAGTTTCGCGACGCCTGGCTTGGGTGGAACGATCTTCCAATTTTTCAAAAACTACTCATCGGTAATCAGAAACGCCCGTACAGCTTAGACCAATGGAATAGTTCTCGCTACAACGTGTTTATGGAGCGGCCTTTCATCGGCGACGCCTTCAACGCCGATACACGTCGGTTTGGCATCCAGAGTTGGGCGCATTCCGAGGACTTGCGGTACAATTGGCAGTACGGCGTTTTCAACCAAAGGCTTATCCAGGATGAAGGGGTCTACATCAGCGATCATTTGCAGCCGGAATACGCTGGAAGGTTCGCGAATACCTGGTGGTACGATGAAACCTCCGACGGCCGTGGATACGGGCACTGGGCAATCTCTGGCTCACTAGCGCATCCTGACGGCACTGCCGGCGCCGACCCCGATCCGATTGGCTCCGACCGTGCGCAAAATGAGGCGCGCTTTCGCGCTCGACCGGAAGGACGCACGGTTCAACGTTGGGTCGATACGGAGCGCATTGCCGGCGCGGATTGGTTTGAACTTCTCGGCGTAGAGGGAGTCTTCAATGTAGGGCCCGTTCAGTTTGTTGCCGAGTATCAAAACGTTTGGCTACAACGCGATCCCGGCGCCGGTCCCGATTTGTTCTTTTACGGCGCCTACGGCTACGTGTCGTACTTCTTAACTGGGGAACACATGCCGTGGGATCGGGAAACAGGGCAACTCGAACGCCCCGTTCCCTTCGAGAACTTCTTCTTGGTCGACCGCTGCAGCGGCGGAGTCGGTCGTGGGTGGGGCGCCTGGCAAGTCGCCTTGCGCTATGACTATATCGATCTCTCCGACGATAACATTGTGGGCGGCGAAGACCAGGCGGTAACGCTCGCCTTGAACTGGTATTGGACGCCTTACGCGCGACTGCAATTTAATTACATCGTCGGCGAATTACATAACCATCGGCTGGACGCCGACAATCCCGCATCCCCGGTAATCGGGGGCGATTATCAAATCATCGGCACACGCGCGATGGTCGACTTCTAAACAAGCACGTGCACGAGGTGGCCCATGCGAAGGTGTGTTTTGTGGCTGGGGTTGATTCTGGGAACAACCGGCTGCACCATGCTTGGCGGAGAGAAATGTGCGACGCCCGTCGTGTGTCCTCGTTGCCATGAGCATTGCACGCTCGAAATCGAAAAGGTCTCGGAATCGAACACCTGTTACGAGGTGGAGTGTGAGGCGATATGCGTCCCGCGCGTGAAACTACCGTGGAAAGACGGTTGCGAGCCGCCGCAGTGTGCACGAACTCGCCTTGTGCACGTGCTTGTCGAGAAAGAATACGAATGTGAACGCTGCCATTATAAATGGACGCCAGTGTGTTGCGAAAACTGCAAGCCCGAAGATCAAGACAAGGACGAGTGAAACTCGCCTGCGACATTGGCGGTGATTGCCTTCGCCACCGCCGTAATTCGGAACGTCTCAGGGTTTGGTCGTCGGGTATATGAATACCACGTCAAGCGACCTGCTTCGCAGGTTTTGGCTTGGCGCCAGTGGTTTCACGGCGGAACGACGCATGCAGCGAGTCCCAATCGATGACAAGCTTGCCGCCGGTTGCTTCATGCTGTTTCGCCCAGTTCATGAGTAGATCTAAACACGCGTGGTCGATGTAATCGAGCCTTTCGAAGTCGACGTGCAATTCGGCGCCCGAGGGCACACGTTCCAGTTCACAGGCCAGGCGAGGAAGCCGCAAAAACGTCGCCGATCCGGCGATGTGCAGCACGATCACACGGCTGCCAGGAGCGCTTTCCAATCGGACATCCAATTGGGAAAACGTGTACAACAGTTTCACGGCGGCCAACGCTACGCCGAGCAACACTCCTTCCAGCAGGTTCGTAGCAACAATCGTCACGACCGTCGCGGCGTAAATCGCCACTTCGCCCCAACCGTATTTCCATAGCGCTTTGATCGATTTGATGTCGACAAGTTTATAGCCTGTGTAAACCAAGATCGCCGCCAGACACGCGGTAGGAATCATTCGCAAAACGAAGGCAAGTCCCGAAACGAATACCAGAAGCCAAACGCCGTGCAGCATCGCGGAAAACCGCGATTTGCCGCCTGCATTGACGTTCGCGGAACTGCGCACAATCACGCCGGTCATGGGAAGGGCGCCGAGAAACCCGCAAACGATGTTGCCCACGCCTTGGGCGCAAAGTTCACGGTCGTACTTCGTGCGCTGGCCATTGTGCATTTGATCGACAGCCGTCGCACACAACAACGTTTCTGCACTCGCCACAATGGCGATCACGAACGCAAACTCCACAAGTTCGCGCCAGGGCACGTCTTCAAAGACGCTCCGAGTTGGAAACGTAATTTCGTCCCACAGGTTCGAGGGGACCTCGACGTAAAACACAGGCAGCGCGAACAGTGCGGCGACGGTCGTTGCGATTACGACCGCAATCAACGGGGAGGGAATAATGCGTGAACGGCCTGGCGCCAACTGCCAAACAAGAATTACGGCGATCGTCAAGATTCCCAGTATCGCCGCGAAACTGTGGTTTTTTAGCCGCCCGAGCAGTATTTCAAGGTCTTCCGTGGCGTCCTGTTGGGATTGGAGCGCGGTCGCGAGATCGCCATCGCGCAGCGCCATCATTGCGGCCTGGCTATGCGTCTCAGCGGCAACGGCGGATTCGCGAATCGCCTGTGCGCGTTCGTTGTGGTCGGTCCTCGCCTCGTACTTGCGCAATTGATCGGCTAGAACGGCAAGTTGCTGCGCGACCGCTTCTTGTTGTTGTGCGACCGATTCGGGTACGACGGCGTCGGAATCGCCTAGCGTATCCGTGATTTGGTGCACGTGGGCTTGCTGACGGTGAAGTTCGCCAACGGTCCGCAACGAATCGGCGCGAAACTGACGTAGTTCACGATTGTGAAAGTCTGTCGGCGAAAACGCCTTCCACACGGCCTGCGGCAACGTGGCCAGGTTCTCAAGACCGCTTCCTTTCGGGCGGTCGTCAACCATGACGTGAAACTGACTGGCGAAAATCAAGATCCCGATGCCGGCAAGCATCCCTTTAATGACGGCCGGCGACACGGCGCGAAACCACTGGCCAAGATGGAGTACGCCAGCAACGACTTGTATTAAACCCGCAAGCAAGACCACCATGCCTAGCGCTTCTAAACCAAACCGCTGGACAATCTCATACACAAGCACAATGAGTCCCGCCGCGGGACCACTCACCTGCAACGGACATCCGGCGATTGCGCCAACAAGAATGCCGCCCACGATTCCCGTGATCAAGCCTGCCGCGACGGGAACGCCGCAAGCAATAGCGATACCCATGCATAACGGCAATGCGACCAAAAAAACCACGATCGAAGCAAAGAAATCACTTTTCAACGTTCCACGCCAAGAAGCGTTCATCTTAGGAATAACCTCTCAAGAGAATTCGCGTATGGAGGACCCTATCGCCAGGCGCAAGTCGAGCCAGAGTGGGGTCATATCAAGCGCTGAGCCGCATCAATGCGCACTCAGCATGCATCGCCACGTTCCGCGGCGAGTTGAAACAGTTTGTTCTGAATGCGACGTCGCCGAGTTGCTGCGAAACGCCAACAAGCTGTCGCTCGAATTGTGTGCGAACGAAGCTAAAATCCGAATGACCGACCGTAAGATGAAACGCGAAGCGTGTTACCGCCCGGCCCCAACACCGGCAAACATATGCCCTGTTGGTTTGCCGTCACTCTGCTCGATCGACAGAAATTGTCCATGTTCGGCGTCATATCCGAACACTTGTCCCGTTTCAAACTTGTAAACCCATCCATGCACGTTCAATTCCCCGCGCGATAGGGCAGCGGCAACGGACGGGTGTGTGCGTAGGTTTTCAAGCTGTACAAGCACGTTTTCTTCAACCGTTGCCGTTAACAGCGCCTTCTCGTCGGTAATATGCGTGTAATTTTCCTTGACGATGCGCGCGGTAGCCTCGGCGTGATGCAACCACTTACGAACGGCGTGTAGATTTTGCACCTGTTCAGGATGCAACAGTCCATTCATTGCGCCGCAGTGAGAGTGGCCACATACGATGATGTCGCGCACTTTCAATATCGAAACAGCGTATTCGATCGTGGCGGCTTCGCCTCCAAACACAGCGCCGTAAGGAGGCACCAGATTCCCGGCATTACGCATGATAAACAGGTCGCCGGGACGCGTTTGTGTCAGCATGCTGACATCGAGCCGCGAATCTGAGCATGTGATGAAAAGCGCCAACGGTTGTTGCCCTCCCACAAGACGCTCAAACAGCAGCTGATTGCTTGTGAAAATATTCTTTTGGAAATGGTGGATGCCTTGAACGAGTTTTTGCATGGCACAGTTTTTCTTGGGATGGATAGATTAGTAGTGTCCTGGCGCGACCAGCAATTCGCTAGAAACGCGCACCATTACAGCGCTGGAACGAGTGCGAATCGCGAACCGGCGCGGAAACGCTACTCTTCTACTGCGACTACCAGACCGGCGCACGAAAATGAGCGGTTGAATCGTACGCCGAAAAAAGACGCGCGCGTGAAGGCGCGCAGCGACACTTCCATCAAAGTCGTAACGGCGCCAATAACCCATTATCCAGGCGATGGCCCGAATAGTTGGCTAACCTTTTAGCAATCGTTGCGGGTCGAATCGACTGGCGACGAAAGCGAATGGCCCCGCTTTTCGAAACTTTCGAACGAAAGTCCCGATTTGCAGACGCGGACGAATACAGCGTTTCATGCTGAATCTCATGCTCTTCGGTCGGACGTTGACCTGGAAAAGCACGGAACTGCGCCGTATTCGGCGTTATCGAGAATAAGACAAAAACGATCAGTAACGGTAAACAACGCATCGGTCTTTATTATTGATAGCTCATATCGCGCGTTGGAAAAACCGCAAAACTGAGTTGTGCCTGGAGTCCGGTACACGAGAGGGTATGTTCGGTTGGGAGTTCATACTAACTATCGTCGAATAATTCGTCAACCTGCATGCAACTTCCAGGTAGCTCTACAGTTGCATATGATAATAACCCAGAAGAACTAAATCCGCCAGAAGAGGGAATTGCTCAAACGTGGCGAGCGGCTAAATTAACGAGAGACCCGCCGAACTGCCTTCACGGACGCCGCAGGGCGTTTCCTCCCGGCGAGGCAAGCCGCGCCCCGTTGGAGTGTCTTCCTTCCAATAATGGTAGAATAGATGACTTCGACTACTCTTCCGTCGACGAATTCCCCTCCCCGTTGGCGACAGGAACGTTCGCGATTCGCTCGAATGTCGAATTGTCGTTTTGTCGACCCGACAGAATTCGTCCAACTTGTAACATCGTGGAGAAAACTGGAACGACGCGATGTTGCGGCTTGCGAACTAGCGGGCGTCTTTGATCCAACCACGAACGAATGGTTTGTGGTTGAAGAGGAAAAACTGGCGGAAGTGCTTTCTGCTCGCTTAGGCGATGTGAACTGAGCGGACCTTGCGCGTAGCGCAAATCAGGTCGCAGTTTCGCTATTCTTCGTAGCGTTAGCCATTTGACAAGACGCCGGATTGGCGGATTTCGCCTCATCGTCCAGGCAACGAACCTGACCGTTAGACCGCTTCCGCGAAAGAGTCAACTACCGTGGGGCGGAGACGCGCAAGAGACTTTTTCACCCGCTTGTAACAGTTCGATAATCTTATCGACGTCATAGACACACCCACCCCAAGCGCCCCCTCCTGCGCGCTGCAGTGCAGCCCACAGTCGGGTATCACGAGGCAATTTAGGATCGGCACGTAGGTCTTCGCGAGGCGCGCGTTCACGCAATATTTGTGCGCCATCTTCCGCGGAGAACCGGTGGTCCCCAACACCGACAAAATCAACGGTACCAACCAAGTTAATGCGGTCGACGATTACCTGAATCATATCTCCATCACGCACTTTCCCAAGCGGTCCCCCCGCGAGCGCCTCGGGGCCAACATGGCCAATACAGGCGCCTGTACTGACGCCCGAAAATCTTGCGTCCGTAACAAGCGCAACGTCTCGACCCCACTTCAGATACTTCAGGGCGGAGGTAATTTGGTACGTTTCCTCCATACCCGATCCGAGGGGTCCTCGCCCCGCTAAGACAATGACATCGCCAGGCTGTATGGGACGATCCGATTGTCCTTTAACGGCGGCAATCGCGTCACGTTCCGACGTAAACACGCGAGCGGGCCCCGTCTTGCGGTACACCCCGTCTGGGTCAACCACGGCAGGATCTATCGATGTCGCCTTGATAACGGCGCCCTCCGGACAAAGGTTTCCAACAGGAAAGCAAACCGTGCTCGTCATTCCGCGCCGCCGAGCCTCGTTCGGGTGCAAGATCACCTCGTCCGGATCCACACCATCTTGCCGGCGTAATGTTTCTCGCAAGTGTCGACGACGTTCCGAATGCTCCCACCATTCAAGAGACGCTTCCAAACTTTCGCCTGTAACGGTTAGTACGTTCAGATCAAGCAAGTTCAACTCTCGCAAATGCAGCATGATCTCGGGAACGCCGCCCGCGAGAAAAACTCGCACCGTGGGATGATTCGTCGGACCGTTCGGCAACACATCAACAAACCTCGGCACGCGACGATTCACCTCGATCCAGTCTTGTACTGTCGGCCTTTGCAAGCCAGCCTCGTACGCGATCGCGGGGATATGAAGCAGGAGATTCGTCGAGCCGCCGCAGGCCGCATGCAAAATCATCGCGTTACGTATCGACGCATCGGTAAGGATGTCGCGCATGCGGATTCCTCGCTCCGCGAGTCGCCACAGGGCCTTGGCGCTACGACGGGCCATATCGAGCCAAATCGGCTGGCCGCTTGGCGCCAATGCCGTATGAGGTAGAGACAGCCCAAGACCTTCCGCGATCACTTGCGAGGTCGCGGCTGTACCCAAAAACTGACACCCCCCTCCAGGGGAAGCGCATGCAGCGCATCCTGCCACTGCGGCCTCTTCCAGCGTGATTTCGCCCTGAACGTAGCGTGCCCCGATCGTCTGCACTTTGCCAGCGTCTTCCCCCTCAGCCGGAGGAAGCGTAACACCTCCTGGGACTAGCACGCATGGCAAGTCGTGAGCCCCTGCTAGCGCCATCATCATCGCGGGCAGGCCTTTATCACATGTTGCGGCTCCAAGAACGCCACGCCGGGTGGGAAGCGAACGAATCAGCCGCCGGAACACCATGGCCGCGTCGTTCCGATACGGTAAGCTGTCAAACATACCCGTCGTTCCTTGCGACCGACCGTCGCAAGGGTCAGAGCAGTATGCGGCGAAAGGGACGCCGCCTGCCGCTTTCAGCACTCGGGCGGCTTCCTGCACAAGCAGACCGACTTCCCAATGGCCCGTATGGAAACCAAGCGCGATCGGAGAGCCGTCGGAAGCGCGAACTCCACCCTGAGTGCTAAGTAATAAAAACTGGGGCCCCAGAAGTTCCCGCGGGCTCCACCCCATCCCCGCGTTTTGCGTCATACCAAACAGGTCGCCGCTGGACCAGGTACGAAGCATTTCGTCGGTTAGGGGCAACGCCCCCATCGGGCCACGGGCCTTGGTCTGAACGGCGTAGAGCCCGTCATCGTGCGAATCAAGCAATTCCTCCAGCCCGAACTTTGGAGTTGTCTTTGACGCCATACCACATCGCTCCGGTAAGTGTGTGGGGGATTGTACGCATCACAATCTCCCGCAACAACGGAGCAACATTAAAATCGCGCTCGGGCGGAACGGAAGAGTCTACTTGATCTCGATACCGATCTCGGCCGCACGAAGTCTTAGCGCTCGTTCAAAATAGGGAAAAGGATACGGCTTTTTGCTCTTCCGCGCCCATTGAAACGTGCTTTTGACTAAGTCCATCGGTAAGTCATCGTTGCGCACCATTTGCACAACGCGGTCAATAAAGGCGTGCTCTTCCGGGCGCCTTGCCTGTAAGCCATTTTTCAACTGGTCTTTCAAGTCCGCAACTTCGACGGCCGCCGCGGAATTGTCCTGTGGAACATTCAAAATCAATACCGGCGCCGCGAGCGTTGCAGCAAATACAACGAGCAGGATACCACGCAGCGATGAACGACCCAACATGGCGAATGGCCTTCCTAATACTTAGGACGGTTAATTGGCAAGGTACGGGCCGCACCTTCTAAAACAATTCGCATTCCGCAACAAGACCGGTTCTCGTAAAACCTGAGCAGGTTAAGGCGGCCATATCGCAACATTGCCTTTGCGATGGGTTGGAACGATAATTTGGACGACGACTGCAAGGCCTGAATTACGGACCGTTGACCCCGAACTGGGAGATTTCAATGAGTGACTGGGTTTCGGAAGGACAACCTGCTCCTTCCTTTTCTCTTAAGGCCGATGATGGTTCGACCATTGCATTGAAAAACCTCCGGGGAAAACCTGTTGTGTTGTATTTCTATCCCAAAGACGACACGCCAGGCTGCACAAAAGAAGCGTGCGCCTTCCGTGATCGTAAGCATGAAATGGAAGAATTGGGCGCCATTGTGCTCGGGGTCAGCCCTGACGACGAAGCAAGTCACACCGCATTTCGAGATAAGTACGCCCTGAACTTTCGTTTGCTGGCGGATCGGGATCATGCAGTCGCCGAAAAGTATGGAGCCTGGCGCGAAAAAAACATGTACGGCAAGAAGTCCATGGGAGTCCAGCGCTCCACGTTCTTGATTGATCGCGAAGGCACGGTGGCCAAAGTCTGGAAACGGGTTCAAGTCGAAGGCCACGACGAACAGGTGTTGGATGCCCTCCGGAGTCTTAACTCGTGAACCGTTTGCGGCTCATCGGCGATGTTCATGGGCGGGTCTCCGAGTACGTCGCGCTTTGTCAGGAAGCGGAACATACCGTTCAGGTCGGCGACCTGGGGTTTCGACGCCATTACCGCGAGATCGTGCGTCGCTTGGATCCTGTTCGGCACCGCTTTGTGCCAGGCAATCATGACGATTATGCGATGCTCCCGCCCCATGCGCTAGGCGACTTTGGCGTACATACGGCAGCAGGCATTTCGTTATTCTTTGTTCGCGGCGCGTTCTCCATCGACGGGAAATTCCGTACGCCTCAGATTGATTGGTGGCCGGAGGAAGAATTGTCGGAAGATCAACTGGCCAACGCGTTAGATCTGTACCTGGATGTGAAGCCGCAACTTGTGGTCACACATGATTGCCCGTTAAGCATAACGAGGCGCGTCGGCAACGCGAACTTAGTCCGAGCGTTCGGATTTGGCGATGATCTTCGCACTCGAACGCAAGTTGCGCTGCAAGCGATGCTAGACCGACATCAACCGGCGCGGTGGATTTTCGGACATTACCACCGCAGCCTGACCTTTATCGACCAAGAAGTTCAGTTCACATGCTTGGCGGAACTAGAATCGCTCGATCTCACGAACGAACCGCAAATTCAGGCCTCAGTCACCTGAATTCGAAGTGTAGAGCGACGCTCCTTATGCAAACGCCTCGTGTACAACCCGGCCGCGATCCGTGATAGGAACGGGCCGATCACCGGCGTACAACTCCTCCGAAGGATCGATGCCCAGCGCGTGATAAATCGTTGCGTGCCAATCGGGGACGGAAATCGGACGATCCACTACCGACATGCCAAGGTCGTCAGTCACACCAATGGCTTGTCCCAGTTTCAAACCGCCCCCCGCCAGGGCGACCGTGAACGACTTGGCGTGATGTCCTCGACCCCCGCCGCCGTCAAACTGAGCCGGTCGACCGAATTCGCTGGCGATCACAATCAACGTTTTGTCAAGCAAACGGCAACGCTCCAAATCGAGCACGAGGGTCGATACGGCCGCGTCCAATTCTTGGATCAACAGGTGCTGATTAACCTGCCCCTCGTTGTGCGTATCCCAACCTGTGCCGTTCACAAAATTCAAATTGTGCGAGACTTCGATGAACCGGACACCGCGTTCGATCAAGCGGCGCGCCAGCAAACACCGCTGACCGAATTCTCCGCCGTAGGCCGTTCGGAGGTCGCTTTGCTCCTCGCGTAACTGGAACACGCGCAAAAAGTCTGGCCCCGAAAGTCGCATCGCTTCACCCAACGCGGCGTCGTAGTCGCGCACGTTCTGTATTCCGTCGGCGCGTGTCAAAGACACTTCCCGAGCATGCGCCAGAAGGTGCTCTCTTCGCGACTGGCGGGCGTCGGAGACATCGCTAGGACGTGAAAGCCCAGCGGGGCCCGCTTCCGTGTCGATCAGATAGACATAACCTGCTTTGGCTCCCAAAAATCCTGGGCCGCGCGTGATGTTGGGATATCCCATGAGCACGTATGCTGGAACATTCTCCTGGGCTGCGCCGCGCTTGTGCGCCACAATTGATCCAATGGACGGATAGACGATCGTACCGGCTGTCGGCCGACCCGTATGCATCCGATTGGTCGCCGCAGCATGTTCGTCAATGACGTCGTGGTTAACCGTCCGCATCAAAACGAACCGATCCAAAACCTCGGCGCAACGGGGCAAGTGCTGGCACACCTGCACGCCCGGAATGGCCGTATCGATGGCGTCATAATACGAGCCAGGCGTCTTAGTTTTGGGATCGCCTTTGCGCTTGGGATCCCAGGTGTCGATATGGCAGGCGCCTCCGCCCAGCCAAATGAAAATACAATGCTCCGCCTGTCCCGCCGACAGCGGCGTTTTTCCCTGCGACTCGGTTGCACCGGCAATCGGCGCCCACGGGAAACCGGCGGCAATCCCCGCGGCGGCGGAACGAGCAAGAAACTCGCGTCGCGAAACGTCAGAAAAAGTCATTCGAATTCTCGATGCGGGAATGAGTTATGGTATGAACACGAATTCGGGAGAGTTCGTCAAGGCCCAGATCATGTCCTCTAAACGTTCGCGCCATTCGGGCGTGAGTCGAGTCGTGGGCGAATCGCCGGCGCGCACCACTTTCTCTAAGTCCGTTTTGACCGTCGTGGCCTCTGGCGCCAGGTGGTTCGACCAGCCGACTAAATCTCGCGCCAACTTGGGTTGTGGCGGTGCTGGTTTAGCGCCCGGAATACGACGCTCTTCGAAACCGCCTTGCAACAAATCACGGTAAGCAGTCTGCTCCTCTGCGGTTGGTCGGCGCGAAAGAATTTGAAGATAAACGCGTTCAACGAGTTGATCTAACGATTGCTCCTCCAGGGCCATTGCGGTGAAAGCGCTGTCGTCTGAGAGTCGAGTGACCCGTCGCCCTAAAATACCATTGGCTAACACGCCGGGCTGCAACACCGTTGGTTCTTCTTCACGGACCGTGATCGGATCTTGGCGCGAGCTTCGCCAACCGAAGGTTTCCAGCACTTCGACAAACGGCTGGGCCAGCGGCAAAGCCAGGCTGGGCCGATCTCGCTCGTTCGACAACGAGGTAAACATCCAAGCACGCGTCGGATCGCCCAAATTCAGCGACTGCGTATGTTCTCGCGATGAATCAATATCTACGTTCATCGGGCCTGCATCAAAAGGTTTACCGCACGCAACAAACAACGAGTCAACCACTTGTTCTGCGGTCATCCGTCGCTTGACCGGGCCGGCGAAAAGATACGGCGTCGCCGGATCGATCGTCTCCTTACCAACCGCGCTGCGCTGGTACACATGCGAGGTAAGAATCAGCCGTGCGATATGCTTCAGGTCGTAGTCGTGCGTGACAAACTCACGGGCCAACCAGTCCAAAAGGGCAGGGTGCGATGGCTTCGAGTTCTCCCAATCGTCAACAGGTTCAACCAGACCCCAACCTAAATACCGGCGCCAAACGCGATTCACAATGACTTGCGCAAAGCGTTTGTTTTGCGCACCGGTGATCATTGCCGCGAGTTGCTCCCGCGTATCGCCAGGCCGGCGAATAGTGCCGTCGGACGCCGGGCCAGAAAGTTCCGGAAACGGCCATTCGGGCTCCACATTGGCGCCGGGTTCAAGCGTCACACTGACAAGCAACGATCCACGATCGCCTTCCGCCACGGGGACTGTGCTGGTTTTGGGAACCGACTGTACGTCTCGCTTGAGCATTGCGGCGAGGCTGAACAAATCTTTTTGCAAAAAGTCATGAAACGGCGCGTCGTGGCAGCGGGCGCAATTCATTTCTAGACCCAGGAACGCCTTACCGACGATGTGGGCCTTCGCCGCCATGGGTGCATCGTTCTGACTTGCCATGCCAAACCCGGCCGGGCCGCCAAAATACTGGCTTCCTTCCATCATGACTAGTTCAGTGACCAATCGATCAAACGGCTTATTGTCAGTGAACGACTCGTGCAGCCACCATCGGAAAGGCCCCGTGTTGTTGAGCGTCGGATTGACAATATTCGGGTTCTCCGCCAGTACGTCTTGCCAATAACCCATCCAATTGTCCGCCCAGGAGGGATGCTCTAACAGGCGATTGATCAAGTTCGCACGGCGCACATCCGGCGCGTCAGCGTAGTAAGCGTCGATTATTTCACGCGAAGGGATCAACCCAAGGATGTCCACCGTTGCTCGGCGCAAAAAAGCTTCGTCGTCAATGGGTTCTCGCGTCGGCTGCTTTGCCTCCGCGAGCGCGGCGCAAACGAAATTGTCGATTGGGTTGTTTGCTGAATAACCAGCTGGAAGTGCTGGAATTTGTGGTGGAGGGGACTTTGACACTTCGGCGCGAGCGAGTTCATGTCGTGCGTCCCAATACCGAGTTTCCTCCCGCCCAGCATGCTTACGTCGCTCTGCGTTCAGCTTCGCCAGCCATTCTCGTTGGGCAACAACGAATGATTCCCAGCCCTGTTCTGTAAAGGGAATTTCTGTGGCGCCGCCGAGTATTCGAAAATCGCCCTCGGCGGGACCAATGCACACGCACGTGTCGCCAAGTTCCGGACGACGTCGTTGGCCGCCCACGATCGCCTCCAACTGCACCAATCGTGGACTTCCATCACCCTCCACTGTTGCGACGGCCTGTTGATCACCTCGTCGTAGTGCGCGAATGTTCGGCGCGAGGCTGGCGTCGAGTTCCCAAACCTTTCCGTGTCCGCTGTTGGAAATGTTGTAAAACGGGGTTTCGACGACCTTTTGACCGTCGATGTAAAGACGCGACGCATTTCTCCCACGGACAAGAATGCGGTGCGATCCTTCCGGGATCTGCACGTAACCCGTCGCCCGAATCAGGTACGGACTGCGACGGTCATCGAGAACCCCCGCCGACGTGTATTTGTTGGGCGTCGCGGGAAAACCAAAACTCGGGGCGACGTAGCTTTCAACAAACTGAGGCGGACGAAAATCCCAACTTTTCTTGTCCGATAAACCCTCAAAGATCTCCACGAGGACGCCGTTCTCAGGAACCTTGGCAAGATCGAGTTCCGGCATCGATGCAACATACTTGAATCTTGCGCGTACACGCTCCGCCGTGAGCGCGCTCCGATAGATCGCAACCTCGTCCATAGCACCGCGGAAAGTGGCGTCGCCCTTCCCCCCCATGGCGGCGCCAATCCAGAGTTCATCGTCATCTACGACGGGAGCACGATCGGTTGCTCCCCCCATATCCCATTTCCCAGGAACCGATTCACCATCCAAATAACCGCGAATACTGTCTGCTTTGCCGAAGGTGTACGTAACCGCCACATGATGCCAACCGTCGCCAAGAGCAAATGACGCATCGGAGGTCCAACGATGCCAATTGGCGACTTCGCCGCGACTGCGGAAGAGAAACGATACAGACGCCGAATCTCCCTTGCCAAACAATCGCAATGCGTAATTCTGGTTGTCGCTCGATGCAGCCACGCGGCCTTTGCCAATCACATAAATGTAGGCGCCCTTCGGCGCGGACGCGGGGGCGACCCACGCCTCGAGGGTAATCGAGTCGCCCGCATCGAACTTCAACTCGCTTTTCTCACTTTGGTCTGCTACGCGCAAGTAAACGTCGTTGCCGGGGAGATCGATGGCGAAATTACTGTCATCAAACAACGGAAAAACGCTTGGCCGGGGACCTGGTTGCCCTGTACGAACTTCACCGCGTGGTTGCGCAACGATCGCGGGAAGATCATCATGCGTCACCGTGCTGGAAAATACGTTGGCCCCCTCGTTGAACGGCCAATAGGCGATTGGGCCATCCTCCAAGACCATTTCGGCATAGGCGCCCGAGTTTTGGTCAGCCCATCCCGGCGCGACAAAGCGGCCAAAGGCCAATAGCGCACACCAAGGAACGAACCCTAACCGAAAAGCATCAAAGGAAAACATGAGGCAGGATGGGGGAACGCGGTAGAGAAGTCGCGCGGCGTGAATCGCAGTATTGTATTGGAAACAAACTCCGAACGCAAATGACACGCCCCCCATTTGGATAGTCAAGCGATCTAGGGGATTTATCTGTTGCGGCCTGCGGCGACGACATTTTGGGCAACTTGCATGATGCGTTCGATGCTGTCAAAATCAACGGTAGGTGTCGTGCATTGGGCCTGCCGCTTTCACCTCTCAGGGCCCCTTTTCTGGGGTTAAACGTTAGTTACTTTTTCGGGTAAACCACGGAGCAGGTTATGCAACACGATCCCACGTTGCGTTTTCGACGGAAACGCTCTCTGCGTGCGGAAACTTTGGAAGCCCGGTGCGTTTTGACCGCCGGTCTCATCGGAACACCGTTCTCGCTATTTCACAATCCCATCGCGCCAGCCGATGTGAATAATGATGGCCATGTGTCAACGGCCGATCTTTTCAACGTCGTGACCGAAATTCGCGACCATGGTCCACGTGAAATTGATAGTGCAAAGTTTCTCCGCGAGGGCATAGAAAACGCCCCAAGGGGGCTCGTCGACGCAAGCGGCGACGGACATGTAACGTTGCAGGATGTACTTGATGTCGTCAATCGCCTGCGTGATCAGTTAGGTCAGGAAGATCGGCCCACTCCCGTGTTGGACCGTCTCGCCACGTTTCTTGAGAGCCGCATCGAAACCACGCCACCCTTGCATGATCGGCTGGCGGACTTTCTGGAAGGCCTTCAAGGTCGAGATGATTCGCCGCTGCGTGAACATCTGGAGCGATTGCGTGAACGGTGGGGAGACCGCGATGATGCAATTCGCGAACGACTGGAGCGATTGCGCAACGCCATCGGTGAAGGGGTGGACTCGCTCCGCGACCATCTGCGAGATTTGATCGAGGAGCACCAAGGCGACGACACGACGAATCCTCCGACTGGGAATATTCCCGATACTGGCGCCGAAGATTCGGTCTTGGCTGATTTTCGCGAACGCCTGGAGCAATTGTTGGATTCCATCGCCTCGGATAGTGATTTACGCGACCGATTGGACGCCGTATTGGAACAACTGCGAGAGAACTACCCCGAACTGGGAGATCGTGTTCAAGACTTGTTCGACAGCCTCATCGAACGACACGATGAAATCGAAGCTCGTTTAAGAGAATTTTTGGAATCGTTGGAGGAGTCCGAGACCCCACTGCGGAATCAGCTTCGCGAGTTACTAGGCGATCTCCGAGACGAAACGGATCCCCTTCGTGAAAATCTGCGCGACTTTCTCGCCGCTTTAGAGAACGGCGACTCACCGATTCGCGAAGATCTTCGAGCATTGGTCCAAGCAATTCAAGACCGCGAGAATAACCTTCACGACGCCCTTCGACGATTCGTTGACGGATTGGAAGGCGACGCAACCGAATGGCTCGATCGGTGGACTGACCTTATCGGAACGCTCCAAGGTCCATTGTTCGACGTGGGCGAATCATTCGTGGACCAGTTCGCGGGATACGATTGGGCCGAACTGGCGGATCATTTTTTTGAACGACTTCCCGCGGTGGAACGACCGGTTTTAAATTGGCTAGAGACTCAGCGACAACGTTGGACTTAACGCCAGAGATTCTTGGCCGCATTTTGCTGCCTAGCGTCACGACCTGCCGGCGACGACGAAACCTAACGGATTGCTAAGACCGAATAGGAATTGGCAATCCGTTTTTTCGTGCGTTACGATCACAAACTTGCTAACTCCCCAATAGCGAATGTCGCGACGCCCCACTGCGGTACGACACGAGGTCGTTGGCATCGCCACCGTGATGGCGGTACTACTTTATCTCGACCGCAATTGCTTGCCGTTCGCCGCCATTTATATCAAGGAGGATTTGCATCTCACGGATGTGCAACTGGGGTGGGTGATTTCCGCATTCTACCTCAGTTATGCGCTCGGTCAGGTTCCCGCAGGATGGCTGACGGATCGATGTGGCGCTCGTTTGATGCTGGCCCTCTACGTTTTCCTTTGGTCCGTTTTTATGGGCCTGACGGGGGCCGCCGTCGGATTGGTCTCGCTCTTGACGTTCCGTTTAGCGATGGGGTTGGGACAGGCAGGAGCCTACCCCACTGGCGCGAATCTCATCAGTAAGTGGGTTCCCTTTTCCAACCGGGGGTTCGCCAGCAGCATCGTTTCATTCGGCGGACGCCTTGGCGGTTCGCTCGCGCCATTGCTCACAGGATACCTGATTGTCGCCTTTACTCCGGTGGCGAAGCCCTCATTCATGGGCTTTGACGACATTCTTAGCATGAGCCGCCTTCGCAATCGACTTGTCGCTGCGACGGCGACCGACGATGCAAACGCATCGCCAATTGTGACCCCTGCGGCGGTGCGCGCGGCCGTGTTGCTTCGCGATGTGCTGCCGCATGATCAATCATGGCGAGATATCGACGAGCTCAGTTTGCGTAACGCAATTAACGAGGTGATTCGACGCCCAGATGCGTTCTCGGTCGAGGACGTGAAAGGATTAACGCTGGAGAACGAGGCGGTAAGGCTTGGAGAACGGCGCGATGCTGAACTCAGTCAGGTCGAGGTGGAACGACGAAACCGCCTCATTCTGGAAGCGGCTTTTCCCGACGCATTCCGAAAGCTGTATGGAACTGGCTGGCGATGGGTCATGTTCGCCTATGGCGCCATGGGGGCGGTAATTGCCCTCGCATGTTGGATAATCACTCGCGATCGTCCCGCAGATCATCCCCGAGTGAATGACGCTGAGTTGGACCTCATCCAACAGGGACGTCCGTCGGAAGCGAGCATCACCGACGCCAAGGCGCGCGGGGGAGTTCCGCTCGGTCCCTTACTTGGCAGCCGCAGCTTATGGCTGAGTTGCATCTCTCAGTGTTTTACGAACATCGGTTGGATTTTCCTTGTCGCCTGGTTGCCAACTTACTTGGAGCGAGTCCACAACACGCCCATTGAAAAACGCGCTTGGCTTGTACTAATTCCTTTTACGATTGGTTGGATAGGAATGCTTCTAGGCGGACGGTTGACGGATCGATTAGTCCGCCTGTTGGGACTGAGATGGGGACGCGCCCTGCCAATGGGGTTAACCCGATTTCTGGCAATGGCGGCTTACCTGGTGTGCTTAGGCGATGTACCAATGTGGATTGCAGTCGCCGCGTTTTCGGTCGTAGCCTTTGCGACGGACTTGGGGACGGCGGCTGTGTGGGCATTTTGCCAGGATGTCGGAGGACCACACGTAGGCTCTGTGTTAGGGTGGGGCAACATGTGGGGGAACCTCGGTGCGTTTGTCACACCTCCGGTATTGATCTGGATTGTGGGCGACGGTTTTCTCTGGGATCGGGCCTTCCTCGCATGCGCTGCGGCTTTCTTTCTGGCCGGCGTTACCGCGCTGGGCATTGATGCGACGATTCCTATCGGGAAACAAACACGATAGCCCCAGCGACGCATCCCACACCGCAGGACCTTCCTTTGGCGAGCGATTATCCGACGCAGTAGGCCGATGGAATCACCACTTGGTGACATTCCGCTATTAGTCGGCTACCAGTCGAAACGATGGAAATGCACGGGCCCCGGCCGAGGGTGGTGACCTGCGTCATTATTCCCTTGACTGTGGAATTAAGCATGAGGAGTTCAGTGGAAGTCGTCCGGATAGTAAACGCAGACATATTGGACCGCCGGCGGGTAACACATGGGCTAGTGGTAAACCGGGTGTTCCCTAGGGTAGTAACCAAATTGGCTAGTCGGCCGAAGAATATCATGGCTAATAGTCTAGGCGCGGGCGCCCATCCCACGCCGTATGACTCCGCGCGACAACCAAGTGGATCCAATAGGCGTAAATCGTGAACTCGCCATTACTTGCCTCTTTCCGATGAGGCGTTAAGGAGACGTGGACCGCGCCACCTTCACGCGTACCGAGTTTTTTCGTGTGGGACCGACAACCGTGCGCAAATTTTTTTCCTCGTCTAGATCAGTCTCGCTTCGATCTGCGTAACAACAGCGTTTGGTTTCTGTCAGGCGGCGCCGTTTGTTGGAGTCCGATTGGCCGATAAAATCAAAGGTGTGTCGTTTTGTTGCTCGGGGGCCCTGCCAGCCCCGAGTTGAATGAGGCCAAATCGTCGCAGGTTTGCGCCGTTTTTTCTCGCGTGGTCAAGAATTATGGGCCAGTCGGAGTTAGCCGCCCAGCAACGAATGCAATTGGAGTCCATCCTCGAATCCTTTGAGGACGCGCTTCGCAATGCGTCGGACGGACAACTTCCGGACGTTGAAAATCACCTCCTTGGGCTAGAGGGCGAAAGCCGCAATTATTTGGAACGTGAAATGCGCAGCTTGCTGCGTGAAATGGTGCGCGGAAACTATATCGTGCTCAACCCAATCGAGAGTGGGGGGATGGGCTCCGTCTCGAAGGTGCGCCACTTGCGTCTTGGCAAAGTAATGGCCCTAAAGGAAATCCGTGCTGAAGCGCTTCAACTTGGGGATCGCGAAGAAATTGTTCGCCGTTTCCTGCGGGAGATTGAAGCGTGTGGTCGCATGGATGAACACCCCAACATCGTGAGCTACACGGACACCGGGGTCAACGAATCGGGCATTCCGTTTCTCGTGATGGACTACATCGACGGCGAGGACTTGGCGAAGATCGTCCGTCGTCTCGGGCCGTTGCGAATCGCTGACGCGGCGCAAGTCATTCATGACGCCGCCGTGGGCTTGGCCCACGCACATGATCATGGACTGGTGCACCGGGACGTAAAGCCGTCGAATATTATGGTGTCGCGCCACGGCGCGGTGAAGGTTTTGGATTTCGGACTCGCGCGTGTCACCAATGCAGACCGCCAACTCACTGCCCTCACAACCGGCAAAGTAATGGGCACCTTCGACTATATGTCGCCTGAGTTGTGTCGGGAAATCACCCCCGATCGGCGAGGCGACATCTATTCGCTTGGCTGCACCCTGTATTTTGCCTTGGCCGGCCGGGCGCCCTTCGAGGATGTCAAATCGCAGTTTGAGAAGATGAATGCTCATCTTCATACTGCCCTTCCAGCGCTCCCGCGTCTCGACGAAGCGCCCGAATTGCAAACGATCTTGCAAAAGATGGTCGCCAAGCAACCTGCCGATCGATACCAGGACATCCACGAGGTGGCCGATGCGCTGCGTCCGTTTTGCGCAAATTCAGATTTGCGGTCGCTTGTGCGAGCAGGCAAATCGCGAGCGTCATCGTCCGACCCCTTGGGTGCAGGAATTCTCCTACGAACTGCTCCGCGAAGCGACGCTTCGCGCAATGCGACAGGCTCTCGAGCCCGGGACCAAACCGCAGAGTATACAGCTTTCCGCCGAACGCGCGTGCAACGCTTTAGCATGACAGCGCTCGTGGTAGTTTCGGGAATTCTGCTATTGGCTTCTCTGCTAATTGCAGATTCTTGGAAACGAACGCAACACCGTCAAGAACTAGCTAAAGCGCTAGAGACAATGCCGGGATTGAACGGTCGCTGGTGGTTTGATGAGACGCCGTGGCTCTTGCCCGATGTCCGCCAACAACTTGTGAACTCGTTGGCGGACGCCGATGAGGAAACCCGACAAAAAGCCCTCGATGCCATTTATAAGAACGCCAGCGCGCCAGCGACATATCAGAAACTCTTTGAACTGGCCGACCGCTTTACCCGCGAGTGGCCGGACGATGTAAAGACTCACCTGGCGACGGTCGAAACCTATGATCCTGAGGATTCAGACGCAGACGCCTTCGCCCAATCTTTGCGGTCGATTGCGACCGAACTGGATAGTCCGGGGCGTCGCGAATCGCTTACCGGCGCCGAACTTCATGTACGGGCGGTCATCTACCATCACTTAGAGCAGTTAGAAGCCGCCTCGCGATACTACGACGCCGCGGCGGACCGGTATCGCGAAGAGGAGCAGCCGACGCTGCGGTCGCTGTGCCTTTTGGATTGGGGCGAGTTGTTGCACGATTTTCGTCAGCCAGCGTTAGCGCACAGCAAGTTTCGCCAAGCTTGGCGCGAACTGCGCAACTCGCTCCCACCGGACGAACCACTGCCGCCCTTGTTTGAGTTGTACGCCAAGGCCATGGAGGCCGACGCCCATCGACGCATTGGCAATATGCGCGAAGCCGAATCACTTCTTTTGCGGGTTTGGCAAATAGCTTCCGAGCTACCTTCCGATCACCCGTTGCGGGCGTTCGCGCAAGAGCGTCGCGCCTGGTTTCATTTAGATAACTGGCGACTTGAGGAGGCGCAAACCGATTTTCAAGCGGCATTGAAGATTCGCGAGGCGCACGATCCGGAAAATCATCGTGCGCGCCATTTTATTTACTGGGATCAGCAAGGCATTGGCATGTCCCAGATGTACGATGGCGAAGTGGAAGACGCTCGTGCGGTGTTTCAAACCTTACTAAAGCAAATCGACGTTCCACCTGGGGAAATTACGATTAAACAACGCCGTGAACTTTTGGACCGCCGCCCCAATTTGCATGAGCGTCTTGCCGATACGTCCTTGTTCAGTGGAAATGGCCAATCGACGGAGAATGGCGCTGACCCGGCCACCGAACTTGATGCAGCCATCGCCACCGCCGAGGATGAAAAATTTCAGCTCGACGGACGCAAGTCGATCCTCATCCGTCTACACTACAAGGCTGCCGTGGTGCGAGCACTGCGTGGCGAAATTGAAATGGCCCAATCGCATGTAAACGCAGCGCAAACCCTCGAAGCGCAGTTGTCGGCGAAAACTCCCAGCGACGTGGACGCGACACGAAGTGAGCGCCCGCCCACCTATGCATTGACGAAAGAATTGGCGCTTGCAACCCTGGAGTGGAAGTCCGAGGATGACGGCGAAACCAAGCGCGGTCTGGAACAATTAACCAACGCGGTCGCGAACACATCGGCGGGACTGCCTCGCGACGAACTTCTTCTCCTTCTTTACGTCGGCGAAAACCTGCTTAATACCCAAGATTTGTCTGCCGCCGCCCGTGTCAAATTGGCGCAAGAAATGCGACAATTGATCCGCGTGCAATCGTTTCCCGGCGATAATTCCTCGGCATCACCGTCAAACGCGAGGATTCCGGGCGTTTTCCAGCGTTATTTGAGGATCAGCGAACAGGCCGGCGGCAAGGAGTAACTCAATGGAAGCCCCTCCGGGTTCGGTGACCCGATGCATCCAACAATTGAAAGAGGGCGATAGCGACGCCTTTCAAAAAATCTGGGACCACTACTTTGAGGAACTGCTTGAAGTAGCCAGGGGAGTAATGCGCCAACGCAAACGTTGGAGCATCGTCGACGAAGACGACATCGTTCAAAACGCTTTGCTCAGCGTTTGCCGCGGATTCCCCAAAAACAAAAGTTACGAGAACGTAAACAGTCGCGAAAGTCTTTGGCCCATCTTGGTAGCCATCACCAAGTTTAAGGTGGCTGACAACTTTCGGCGTGAAAACGCGGCCAAGCGCGGCGCCGGTCGCGTTGTGGGGGAAGCTTCCTTGGAACGCGAGTCGGACAGCTCGAACGCCCTCGGTTTGGCTCAACTCGTGGCCGACGGTGCTCCCGCTCCTCAAGACATTGTCGAAATGTCCGAACAGCTCCATCTCCTCATGGCCTTACTGCCGCGCGATGATCTTCGGCACATTGCACGATTTCATTTGGAGGGATGGAAGAACCAAGAAATCGCGGAAGAACTAGAAATCAGCACCCGCAGTGTGGAACGCAAGCTCGCGTTGGTGCGTGACGCGTGGCTGGAGTGGTGGCAAGCGCAAGACGCTTCGCATTAACCGCACCTATCGACATGCTGGGCGATTCATGCCACGATGCACGAAACATGCTCCAACTCACAAGGAGACATGGACGCCTCTGGCCGAGTATTCGTGATCGTGCACGGTTCGAAGCGACTATTGGGAAAGTTAGTTTTGGCGCTTATAGGGCTTCATTTGGCCGCAGCGCTCATGCTGTGGCAATTCGTAAGCGACGATTTTGCGGCCAGATCCTCGCCGTGGATGGCGGCAACCGGTTTCTTCGGCGCCATGATCATCTTGGGTCTGGCTTCGGCCTGGATTGCGTCACTGGTATTTTCATCTGTGTGGCGATCCATCAACCAAATCATTGAAGTCGCCAATGCCTTAGGACGTGGGGAAAACGTCGCACCGATCGAAGTCGACCGGCGTTCGGAGGCCGTCGCGCTCGCGCTGGCTTTCCAACGCATGCAACGCCGTCTAAACCACCGGGTGCGTCGGCTGGAGAACGAACTTGATCGCCTTTCTACTGTATTGGATGGCATGGAAGAGGGGGTAATGTTTCTCGATAGCGAACGGCGAGTGCGACTGGCGAATGCCGCTTGCCGACGGTTGCTGCAAGTGACTGCCGACATGGCAGTAGGCCGGCCTCTGCTGGAAGTCGTGCGCAGCCGCGAAATTCATGCGGCGGCGGAAGAGGCCTTGCGCCACGGCGCCGCGTATGACGCCGAATTCGAAGTTTCCTCCGAACCGCGTCGGCATTTGCATGTCCGCGCCAAGCGAATACTCGGCGATCCTTCGCCAGGCGTCGTGATCGTGCTCGACGATGTGAGCCGTTTGCGCCGGCTCGAGAATGTTCGCACCGAGTTCGCCGCGAATGTCTCGCACGAACTGAAAACGCCCTTGGCGTCAATCAAGGCCTACGCCGAAACGTTGCGGCTTGGCGCCGTGAACGATCCCGATCACAACCTGGAATTTGTCGCGCGTATCGAAGAACATGCCGACCGACTGCACTTTCTCATTGCCGACCTGCTCCATTTGGCCCGCGTGGAATCGGGCAAGGAGTCTTTCGAAATCGTCGATTTTCCGCTCGAGGAATTGGTCGAAGAATGTGTGGATTACCACCGCGAATCGGCGGAAGCCAAGCAAATCACCCTTTCCATAGAGCCAGCTGCGGTTCAGGTCGAGGTGCGCGGCGACGAGGTTGCGGTTCGCACCATTCTGGACAACCTCGTCAACAATGCCATCAAATACACGCTTGAACATGGTGAGGTCGTGGTGGCGTGGCGTCCCGATGGCAAATTCGTGATGTTCGAAATACGCGATACAGGGATTGGCATTGCGCCCGACGACCAACAACGCGTTTTCGAGAGGTTTTACCGTGTCGACAAGGCGCGGTCTCGAGAACTTGGCGGAACCGGGTTGGGTCTTTCAATCGTCAAGCACACGGCGCAGGCCCTTGGGGGACATGTTGGCCTGGAAAGCCGTTTGGGGCAGGGAAGCGCGTTTCGTGTTTGGTTGCCTCGCGCCGAAGGCGCCAAAATGACTTAACGCGGGATTAGCGCAATCTTCACAATCAACTTCTACGATAACGGGATGTGATGAGTGAATGTAATTCCGACCATGGCCCATAGCCCCTGATTCAACGCCGCCGTGATTACCATCGATATGAATCGCGCTTCCGTCCTGATTGTCGAAGACGACCGCAGCCTAGCCGACGTACTTGCGTACAATCTCAAGCAAGCCGGTTACGAGGTTCTCGTAGCGAACGACGGACAAAGCGGCCTGGCGCAAGCTCAACTTAAGACGCCAGGACTGATCGTGCTCGATTTAATGTTGCCGGTTTTGGACGGCCTGGAGGTATGTCGCCGCCTGCGTGCCGATCCAATCACCCGCGGCGCTTTGATCCTAATGCTTACGGCAAAGGCGGAAGAATCGGATCAACTCGTCGGCTTTTCGGTCGGCGCTGATGATTATGTCACCAAGCCCTTTAGCGTCAAGGTCCTCATGGAGCGCATTCGCGCACTGGAACGTCGAAGACGATTGGGCGAAGACAACGACGACGATGTGGCGACTTGTCACGGCGTTGTTTTGGATCAACGACGCTATCAGGCAACGGTCGACGGAAAACCACTCAAGCTCACACGAAGCGAGTTTAAGCTGTTAAACACCTTGGTGCGACAACCCGGCCGTGTTTTCCGTCGTTCCGAGCTAATCGACGCTGCATTGGGCGAGGATACGATCGTCATGGAGCGCACCATTGATGTGCACGTGCGCGCCATTCGAAGAAAAATGGGCGAACACGCCGATCTCATCGAGACGATGCGCGGCGTAGGATATCGCTTTCGAGATCCACAGGCGATTGACGCAACGTAATCCTCAGGCCGAACATCATTGCTTCCGTCTCAAGCATGTAATATTGTGCGCGCGCCAATGGATGGTTAGGCGATCATCTGGTGGATCGGCTCGACAGGTTCGACTCCCACAAGTTTGCGTTCCAAGCCGCCAAAGAAGTACGAAAGCCGATTGGGATCGAGCCCCATTTGGTGCAGGATCGTAGCGTGCAATCGCCTGACGTGAAGCGGTTCTTCCACTGCGGCTGAGCCGATTTCATCCGTCGCGCCGATGCTTTGCCCACCGCGGATGCCGCCGCCTGCCGCCCACATGGTAAAGCCGTAGGAGTTATGGTCTCGACCGGTTCCATTCGCATACTCGGCCGTGGGTTGTCGACCAAACTCGCCGCCCCACACCACGAGTGTTTGGTCGAGCAATCCGCGCTGTTTCAGATCTTGCAAAAGCGCCGCGATCGGTTGATCGGTGCGGCCAGCATGATAGTTGTGGTTCTTCTCGAGATCACCGTGCGCATCCCAATTTGCGTCATTGTGATTACCGCCCGAATACACTTGGATAAATCGGACGCCTCGCTCGACCAATCGACGCGCCAGCAAACACTTGCGGCCGAAATCTTCTGTTTGCGGATTTTCTAATCCGTATAGCTTATGCGTCGCCTCGGTCTCTTGTGTCAGTTCGACCGCCTCCGGCGCATGTTGTTGCATTTTGAAAGCCAGTTCGTAGCTGGCGATGCGCGCCGCCAATTCCGAATTGTCGGCTCGGGTAGCTAAATGTTCAGAATTGGCCGAGTATAAGGAGTCGAGCAACTCACGTTGGATTGGTCGGGTCATGGATTTCGGCGGAGTCAAATCGAGGATTGGCGATCCCTGCGACCGCACGATCACGCCCTGATACGTTGCGGGCATGAAGCCGCTCGACCAATTCTTGGCGCCGCTAATCGGGCCCCCCGTGGGATCGAGCATGACGACAAATCCTGGCAAGTTCTCGTTTACACTGCCTAGCCCGTAATTAATCCAAGACCCCAAGCAAGGGCTGCCACTGAGAATTCGGCCTGTGTTCATCATCAACATGGCAGAGCCATGAATAGGCGAATCCGCCGTCATCGACTTAAGAAAGGCGATGTCATCAACACACTTAGCAAGATGCGGAAATAAATCGGAAACCCACTGGCCTGACTCGCCATGCTGCTTGAAATTCCATCGCGGTTCGACAATTCGGCCTTCATTCCGGTGACCGCCGCGACCAAAGGTCTTAACTTGGATTGTCTTGCCGTCCATGCCTTTCATGGCAGGTTTATAGTCAAAGGTATCGATATGGCTCGGCCCGCCGTACATGAAAAGAAAGATCACATTCTTGGCCTTCGCCTCGAAATGCGGCGGTTTGGGCGCCAAGGGCGGCTTGAATTCGCTCGTGTTTTCGGCCGCGATCACCTGTTGATTGAAAAACCCGTCGCCTGACAACAACCCCGTCAACGCCACCGACGTAAATGCGCCGCCTGCTTCCCAGAAGAATTCACGGCGAGTACGACGACAAAATGTATTTCGTGGTTTATTCTGTTCGTTCATCGAGATTTGATCCCATCAATGGTCGTCGCGTCACCCGCGGTCATGCTTGCAAATTAATCGAGATAGACAAACTCGTTCAGGTTTAAAATGTAAAGCCCGAACAATTCGAGTGATCTTTCCTCACTGAGCTGATGCTTCGCCTTCAGCCGGTCGATCAGTTGTACCCCACGCTCAACTTCATGTGGCTCGACAGGTCGGCTCAGAGCGAGCTGTAAACCGCGCATTACTTGTGAAGAGACCCCCTCAGGGGCGTCACGACGCAATCTTGCTGAAAACACCGCGGCTTGCTTTTGTAAGAACTCGCTGTTTAGCATTCCTAGAGCTTGAGTTGGCTGCGTTGTGATGAAGCGCGCTTCGCAAGTGCGATCTGTTTCGGGGAAATCGAAGTTACTCAACTGCGGAGGAATTAGCGAGCGTTTGATATGAATGTAGATGCTACGCCTGGCCTGCTCGCGGGGATCGCTATTTCCCCATCCTAAGCCCGGCTGCGATTGTCCTTGAAGCACTTCTTGCGACAACTCAGGATAGATACCCGGCCCGAACATCTTGGGATTAAGTTGTCCCGCGACGGCATGTATCGAGTCGCGAATTTCTTCAGCGCTTAACCGTCGCATATTGAACCGCCAAAAGCGATCGTTGTTTGGATCCTTTGTTAACCCTTCAGCAACCGCCTGGCTTGACATGCGATAGGTGTTCGACATGACCATGAGCTTGTGGAGACGCTTCATTCGCCACTCGCCTGCGACCAAGTCGTTAGCAAGCCAATCCAATAGCTCGGGGTGTGTTGGCGGTTCGCCTCCTAAACCAAAGTTATTCGGCGAACGCACGATTCCGCGGCCAAAATGGTGCTGCCAAATGCGATTCACGATCACTCGCGCCGTGAGCATGTTATCGGGCGAAGCGATCCACCGTGCGAGGACCAACCGTCGTCCTGAACTTTTTGCATCGTGATCTGGAACAGGAACATCAGCGTCGCGGCCGCCAAGCAAAGCAGGAAACCCTGGTGTTACCACCTCGCCTTCGGCATGGGGACTGCCTCGCAACAAGATGTGCATCTGGGGAGGATTGACAAAACATTGCGCGACCGAGAGCGCCGATTCGCGTGCAGGCAGCTCATTGCGTTGTCGCTCTGCGGCTTCCCGTTCGGTACGAAGCGATCGATATTGCGCCCAATCGTCCTCGGAAAGTACATCTTTCAATTTCGCGCGTAGAACATCGCGGCGTTCGTTACCTTCCGTTTTGCGTTGGTCTTCGGCCGACAGCTTAATGATGCCGCGTTGTTCAATCTCTGTCATTTGCGCTCGCAACTGGCGTTCGCGCTGGTCCAAAGCTTCATGCGCCGCGGCAACATCCGGCGGAGAAATGTCCGTTTGATTCCAAGAGCGCTGGTCGCCTCGTGTTCCGTATGATCGCAAGTCAGCGAAAAACGCCAGCAGACGATAATAATCGGCCTGAGGAATGGGGTCGATCTTATGGTCATGACAGCGTGCACAGTCAACGGTTAGCCCCAAGAGACCTTGGCTCGTCGTGGTGATGATATCGTCAAACTCATCAAACTTCGCCTGAAGGGGGTCGGCCGGTTCATCATCCCAGACGCCGAGGCGATAATACCCCGTGGCGATAATCGTTTCCGCGGTTCGATCGGGCAATTCGTCTCCCGCCAGTTGCTCCACCAAAAATCGATCGTACGGCTTGTCATCGTTCAACGAACGAATTACGTAGTCCCGGTATCGCCATGCGTTGGGTTTCACGCCGTCGCGTTCGAAGCTATTCGTTTCGGCAAAACGAACGACATCGAGCCAATGCCGCGCCCAACGTTCGCCGTACTGCGGCGACTGCAATAATCGATCGACGACCTTCTCATACGCCGACGCCGATTCATCGGCAAGAAATGCGTCGACATCGGAAGGAGTCGGCGGAAGACCCGTTAGGTCGTAAGTAACACGCCGTAGAAGCGTCACCTTATCCGCGGCGGGCGCTGGAGTTAACCTCGCGTCTTCCAGTCCTTGCATGACAAACGCGTCGATCGGATTCGCCACCCACCAGTCATTCTCAACCTTCGGCGGCGCAACTTGTTGGCGTGGCGTAAACGCCCAATGTTTCGCCCAAGGCGCCCCCTCCGTAACCCATCTCTTGATGAGCGAGATTTCCTCGGGCGACAGCGGTTTACCTTCGGGCGGCATGCGCAGCGATTCGTCATCAGACGCAATCCGAGCAAGCAAAACGCTGCTCTGCACATCGCCCGCTACAATGGCATGTTCACCAGAATCCAGTTCGGCAAGCGCCAAGTCCCGTTCGTGTAAGCGCAATCCCCCCTCGCCTTCGTCGGGACCATGGCAGGCAAAACAGCGTTTGGCGAAGATTGGCTGGATTTGTCGCTGAAAATCAACCGGCCGAGAGCCGACCTCTTGCGAGTTGGCGTGATACGGCAAACTCCAGCTCATCAGCGCGGTAAGTGCCCAACTGGCCACGAATCGCCTAGCGTAGCCAAAATGAGACTCGCATCGGAACTTCCGATTCTTCATGATGAAAATAGAAGGCAGGATTTCAGAAGTGAAGGAGCCGCAATTGAGCGGCGCGCAGGCGGGACCAGGCGCACAACCAGCAGATGAACTGATTGACACTATTAGAAACAACGCCAACGCCCGCGTCAATCGCGAGAACACCTTGTCGCCGCGGCCGCCCACCTGGAATCATTCGATCTCAGGGCCGGAAAGAAAACGATATCCCGCGTCGCGCAACGTTAAAAAGTGACGCGGATTCGAGGGGTCTTTTTCAAATATCTTTCTTAACCGACTCAGAAACTGGTCCGGCGCCCGCGTGCTAATGTGGCCTGGCATTTCCCAAACGTTTTCCAGAAGCTCCGAACGTGAGATAAGTCGGCCTTCATTCGCTACAAAATACTGTAACAGTTTCATCATCATCGGCGTCATGCTTACCGACTCGCCAGCAACTGTCACTTGAAAATTCTGAAAGTCGATATCTGCATCCGCGAAGGAGAAGTGATGCACCGCCGGGCGAGGCTTGGCGATAACCATTCGTTCCGACCGCGCTAAGAGATTCTTGACGCGGCTAAATAATTCATCCAGATCAAACGGCTTCATCATGTATTGATCAGCGCCGACGTCAAAACCCCGCGTTCGATCCTCGCTTAAGGTGCGGGCGCTGAGTATCAAGACGGGCAAATCGGTATGCGTCGCGCGGATCGACTCACAAACCGCGTAACCACTCATGCCCGGCAACATAATATCTAGAATCACCAAGTGGATCGGATCGGTAGGATCCTGCAGCGTCTGGAGCGCCGTTGGGCCATCGCCGACATTTGTAACGCGGTAACCTTTCTTCTCCAAATTAAACTTAATGCCAAACGCCAAATGCGGTTCGTCTTCAACAACGAGTATGTGTTTTTTGTTAGGCATAACCGCTCGGCTGGAAGGCGCCGTTAGCGCGTATGTTCGAACGAGTGCTTCGTGTGTTTTACAAACCGATTACGACGCCGAAACCTCCTGGGCAGGCGGTTGATTCGGGGCGGCGTCCGCGTCATTTTCAGTACGTAGCTCACTGCGTTCCGGTGGTATACGCGTCGGCAACCGAACTTCAAACGCCGTCCCTTTGCCATTTAGCCCATCGAGGACCCTCACTCGCCCGCGCAAGCGACGCACTAAGGTCTGAACAATATATAAGCCTAAGCCAGTTCCCTTACGCTTGCGTTCCAACTCAAGCCCCAGACGAACAAAACGCCCGAAGATTTTTTTTCGCAGGTGACGGGGAATTCCACGACCATTGTCGGTAACGAGAACAACAGCCCAGTTCTCTTCGCAGGTCAGTTCGACCATTACGTGCGGATGAATTTCATCAGCGTACTTCACTGCATTGTCGACCAAGTTGCGAAAGATCATTTCCAGATCGACGGGCCGCGCCCGCACGTAGCAAGGTTCGCAACGGATTTCCAATTGATGTTGAGGCAAATTGTAATGCGCCGCGACGGACGAGGCGCACTGCCGCAACACATGCTCTAAATTCACATCTTCAATTTCGCGCGCTTCCGCATTCTTGTCTAACCGCGCCGCGGCCAGCAAATGGTTGAACAGATGATCGAGCCGCTCCACGTCTTCAAGCATATGTCGATAAAACCGAGCCTGCTCCTCCCGGCTCAACTCATGCAAGCTCAATGTCTGAAGATAAAGCTTCAGCGATGCGATGGGCGACTTTAATTCATGGGTCACGCTATCAATGAAATTCGACTGACGTTGGTTTAGGTTTATGGCCTTGATCGACAACACCAGGTAAAACACGACACCAACCAAGACAATCACGAAACACGCCGAACCGACGGTAAGAAGGGTCCAATAGACCGCAGCCCACTTCGAACTCGCCAAGGCGCCGTAAACCGCCAGTACGACCCAACCGGCGGCCAAAGCCGCCAGCAAAACAATCATCACCACGCCGAGGGTGATGGGCAGTCCTAACGAACGACGCTGCATCGTCTCAACAAGTACACCAGTCAATCGAATCTAGTCCCACGGCGGGAACTCCACCCATTCATGAGAATAGTGCCGCCGGCCGTCAAACGTCAAGGAAACACGAGGCGAACTTTCCGACTTAATGCTCGCCACCGGAATTGACGAAATCATCGAGCATAGTAGAAAGCTGGTTACGGAAATTGCCTAATTGCCGAAGGTCCGCCATTAGAACATTGTGAAATGAAACGGACGTACAGAGACATTGAGTACACGTTGCGCCGCAGCAAGCGGAAAACCGCCAACATTTACATCAAGCGCGGCGGGCAGGTGTCGGTCCTGGTTCCTGCAACCCTGGCCGATGCGCAGGTCGGGAAACTGCTGGAAAGCAAGCGAACGTTGATCTACCGCAACCTGGCTGAATGGCGTGATCGGAACGCCGCGCGGATTCAACGAGAGTACGTCAACGGCGAGAAGGTTTTGTACCTCAGCTGTTCGTACCGTCTAAAACTTGTGGCGGGGCAAGCGGCTCCCTTGCCGGCTTTCATCGTTCAATTGCTGCTCGAGGTCGACAATTCGGGTTTGAAGTTCAACCGACTCCCGCAGTTTTGCGCTTAAGTCAAAGATTGGCCTAGCGGATCCCAGGCGGATGCCTTCTGACTCGGCGGCGAGGAGGTCGCGCAGGGTAGCGGCCAAGGATGCCGCGCCCGTCATTCGCCCAAGGGCTTGCGACACCATTGCTCCGCGGGCCTTCGTAATCTCGCGTTGGAACTCCGCATCTTGGAGCAGGCGGTAGATGGTTCGCTCGGTGATACCAGCGGCCGACGCGGCTTCGCGAATCGCGTATGCCCCGCGGCTAATGCCGCGTCTAACTACACCGTGTTTTTGCTGCCATTTCCTGCCATATTCCGCCTCGCTTCGCGCTCATTACCGGTCTACCAAAGTTAATCGCGTTGAGGATGAGCGCACGCTGACGAGGCAGTCGTTAGCCTGGATAACAACTTCCATCCTGTCGTCGCCCGGCGCAGCGCGCAGACTCAAACGTACGCGACATAACGGTAAAAGGGGAGAATCGCCGAACTCGACCGCGAAGGTCGCCAGCCTCGATTGGGCGGCAGGGATCAAGACGAACCAAGGCCTGCTTTTGATCGCATCGAGGGAACCGTTACAATGGCCGCTAGGGGTTAGACGGTTTTTCGAGTCAATCTTATGTCGCTGCGCATCACCTTGATCATGTTCGCGTGCATAGGTTGGATTACGGGCTGTACTGGGGGCGACCCCGTTGCATCTGATTCCGAGAGTTTGCCTGCGGAACCGCGCGAGATCGCGCCCCTGTCGAACGCCTGGCCCTTTAAGGACGCAGAGAACCTGTCTGTCATTACGTTGACGCGCATTGTCGACGGCTCTCGCCCGATCTTGTATGTCGTTCACGATGGCGACGGTGATTGGCAGTTTCTCGACGGCGGCGAAATCTCCGAATCCGACGCGGCGATCGTTTCGCTAAAGTATGTGACGGAACTTGATCCAACGGTGAGAAGCCTGGCCGATCTTCCGCTTGGTTGGGCCGCCGAAAGGAATTCGGACGAAGCGCCGTGGGAGCGGTTTCCGCGTTAGTTGGCGGCCATGTTATCGTTTGGTCGCCGTTGGGGCCCAAGCAGTTGCTCTTGCGGTGGGTCCAAATTCACAATCTGGTTTGCCACGGCTTTGCGGTGTGGGCGTTCGTGTCATTGCGCACGAACGTTCCCGCTTGAATGTTGGAAGGGGTTTGCAAACATTCGAAATTCATCGCGTTGAAAAGGAATATGCAAGACAATGTCCGCCCTTGCGATCTTGGCAGGATTTCTTTGTTGTGCAACAGGCGCCGACGGTGCGGAGCCGCTTGATATTGGCGACCAGAAGCAGTTGTTCTTCGATCGACGCATGATTGCCGAAAGTCACGCGATCGAATTGCGCATGAATCCCGCGCAAAAACTCGGCTTGGTTTACGACGATCAGAGCCAACCGTTGTCGGGCCATGTGAGCCGCGTGCTGGAGGATCAGGGGAAGATTCGCCTGTATCTAGGCGCCGAGGGTTTGACGGTCTACGAAAGCGACGATGGGCTGCATTTTCGCCATACCGGAACAACGATTCCCGGCGGAATATTGCCGACGATCTTTCTGGACCCGCATGATGCGGATCCCGCGCGGAGGTATAAACTCTTTCGGACCGAAATAAAGGCCGCCTTCGACCCGGCGACGGATGGCGTGATGGGGTACTACTCGGCGGATGGCGTGAACTTCACGCGCGCCGAGCGAGTGTTGCCTTTCTTCGTCGATAATCCGACCGTAGTTTGGTGGGATCCGCGTATCGAGAAATATGTGATCTACACGCGGGCTTTCTCGTACGAGTCGGAGAACCAGCGGCGCATTGGGCGGATGGAGACGGATGATCCCCTCAAGCCGTGGCCGGTTCAAAAGACCGATCAAGATCGGGACCGATTAAGCGTGCACAATGTTCCTGTGGTCCTGGAAGCCGACCAGGAGGACGATCCGCACTCGGACATTTACTACAACGCGGCGACGCTCTATCCGTGGGCGCAAAATGCGTACTTCATGTTCACGGCGCAGTTTCGGCATTTCTCGCCGCAGCGGCAGCCTTTCATTCGCGCCCGAACGCCGGGGCAATGGGAAGACTACGGTTTACTCGAAGTTCAATTGGCGGTTAGCCACGATGGCGTGCGCTGGGAGCGCCCCAGCCGCGAACCCTACTTCCCCACGGGACTGGCCGACGAATGGGATCGCTGGTACGCCGTGATGGCGCCGGGAATTGTGCGGCGGGGCAACTATCTGTACCAGTATTATGTTTCGACAGGACGCACCCATGATTCCGTCGTTCTTCGTCCCGAGTATGACCATAGTGCGCCGCAACTTGGCGGCGTGGGGGTCGTGCGGCAACGGCTCGATGGATTCGTCTCGGCCGACGCCGATCACCAAGGCGGATGGCTCAAGACGCCGCTCGTGACGTTTCGCGGCAATCGGCTGCGGCTGAACATTGATACGGGCGCGATGGGCGCCGCGTTCGTCGAACTGCGCGACGCGGACGACACGCCGATTCCCGGTTATACGCTCGACGATTGCGAAGAAATCGGCGGCAACTTTATCGATCAGTGTGTTTACTGGAAGGGGAGGTCCGATGTCTCTTCGCTGGCCGGCCAGCCGGTGCGCGTCTACATTCGTTTGACGCGCGGCAAGCTCTACGCCCTGCAGTTTCGCCAGGAATAGAGCATATTTTTGTCGTACCGCAGATCAATCACGCGGCGCATCAAAAAATCGCCGAGACGCACCCCTAACGGTACGCCTCGGCGATCGGTACTTTGTAGCGGCGAATTAGACGAACAATTCTTTAATCACTTTGCCGCTGTTGGCGATCTTCATCGGACGGCCGCTGCGGCTGGTGAAGGTGGTTTCCAGGCTGATGCCCAGGGCCTTACAAATCGAGGCCATAACGTCTTGCGAAGTATACGGCTCGGTCGTGACTTGCGTTCCGTCTTCGTTCGTGGCGCCCACGGCAATGCCGCCCTTCATTCCGGCGCCGCCGACGACCACGCTCCAGGAACGCGCCCAGTGATCACGCCCTGCATTCCCGTTAATGCGCGGGGTGCGGCTGAACTCACCCATCCAGATGATGGCGGTGTCCTGCAACCGTCCACGGCTTTCCAGATCCTCCACGAGCGCGCTCATGGCGCGGTCGAGAACGGGAAGCTTGTCATCGGCGAGTGTGGGGAAAATGCCTTGATGGTTGTCCCAGCCGCCCAGATCGACTTCCACAAACGGAACGCCCGCTTCGACCAAACGGCGCGCCATCAAGCAACCGCGGCCGAAGCCATTGTCGCCGTAACGTTCGATCATTTGCGGCGGCTCTTGATTGACCTTGAATGCGTCCATCTGCTTGCTGGTCATCAGATCAAGCGTCTTCTTGAGAATCTTCTGATGATCCTCAGCTGCGCTGCCGCGGTTCTCGCTGACGAAACCCTTCTCGATCAAGTCGAGCGTCGCCATGCGCTGCATGAGCCGTGAGTCGTCAATGCCCATTTGCAGGTTGCGAACTTGTCCATTCGAGCTGACGGTGAACGGCGCCCAGGCCATTCCCAGGAAGCCCGGCCCAACACTGCCGCCGCCGACCGAAACGAACGGAGGAATTTCCAGCCCGGGGCGTTGATCAATGGTCTCATGCGCGATGACCGCGCCGTAGCTTGGATGCTCAATATTCGCGTTCGGCTGGTAACCCGTGTGCATGTAGTAATTGCCCCGGTTGTGATCGGCCTCGCGGGTGCTCATCGAGCGGATGATCGCCAGGTGGTGCATCACTTTGGCGGTCATGGGCATGTGCTCGGAAATCTGCACATCGCCCGCCGTGCTAATCGGACGGAAAGGACCGCCCGTGTTGGAGCCGGGCTTCAGATCCCAGATGTCCATGGTCGACGGACCGCCTCCCATCCAGAGCATGATGGCCGATTTGGCGTTTTTTTGCAGCTCGGCCGCGTGCGTACGAATGCTGTGACCAAACGTGAGTGCGGGGATCGTCATGGCCGAGGCGCCGGCCATATGCTTCATAAAATGTCGGCGCGACATGCCGCGGGGAGTGGCGATTTGCATCTCGGAATGGTCCTTGCGGAAGGTAGGAAAAACGTCGGGAGTTCGTAGTGAATCAGGATGGATTGACCGCGCCGCGCCGGTCAACATTACTTCAACTTCGGATTGCAGAAAGGTTCAATCTTTTGTGCGGCGCGAGCGTCGGCCTCAACGCTCAGTGGTTCATAATAAACTCGTTGCTGTTCAGCACGGCCCACCACATGTCTTGCAGGGCCGCCACGGGGTCGCCCTTACGGGCCACGAGTAATTTGTTGGCGATTGTCAGTTCATTATTATTGGGTTTGCGGGCCAAGCCGGCCTGGAACAGGTATTCGATCTTCTGCACATTGCTCAAATTGCTGTTGGCGATTTTCCAAAGGAAGCTGCCTTGTTCGCCGCTTGTGGCTTTTTTCACCAGGTCGCCATTCATCATCATGAGGGCCTGAGGGATGGTTCCATTAAAGGTGGTCGCCTCAAGTCCTTCGTCATTACCAAAGGCGATGACAAACTGGCTGAGCCATTCACGCTTGGTTTTTTCCTGCTCCTCGTAACTGGCCTGTGTTTCTTGGGCATGCGTGGCGGTCAAGAGAGACTCGTACAGTTGTTCCGCGCTCATTTGCCGCAAGTAAAAGTGGCTGAATTTCGGCTGTTCGCCCAGCGTGGGATCATCGGCCTTGTTGCCCGCCGAGAACTTGCTCGACAAGGAGTATGGCTCACTGAGCGCGACCCACTTCATGAGCTCTTTGATGTTGAAGCTGTTCTCGCGGAACTGCACGCCCAGGTAATCGAGCAATTCGGGATGCGATGGAGCGTTGTGCGGCCCCAGGTCATCCACGGGTTTGGTGAAGCCGTAACCCAGGAAGTGGGCCCACACGCGATTGACCATCGCCTTGGGCATGTACTCCGAATTGACGATGAGTTTGGCCAATTCGTCGCGTCGATTGACCTCTTGCACAAAACCGCTCGGAGCGACTTCGGTGCCGTCAACAAACACGGGGTAGGCGACCTTCATTTCTCCATTGCGCAACTCGTAAAAGATCTCCGCACGATCGGGGTCGCCGCTCTCGCCGCCAAAGTCCTCATTCGCTAATTGGGCTGAAGCAATATCGTTTGAACCGGGAACACGTTCGCGCAAAGCCCGAGTTTGTCGGAAAAACGCATTCAACTCCCAGAACTTTTGCTGCTTCCACTCATTGAAGGGATGGTTATGACACTGGGTGCACTGCACTTGCAGCCCCAGAAAAATCTTGGCGGTGTCGGCTGTCGCCAGGGTGGCGTTCTCTTCCAGCTTGCCCACCAGGAAATTGGCGGCGCCGTTGAACTCTGGGGCGCCTGGGGTTGTAACGCCAATGGCGGAAACCAACTCGCGCACCATGCGGTCATAAGGCTTATTGCGGGCGAACGAGTCGCGCAGATACTTCTGCATGCCGGGACGACTGATCGGCGTGTTATCCTCCGTGCCGCCGCTCCGGCCAATTAGGATATTTGTCCACAACGTGGTCCAATTCCGCGCGTACTCTTCCGTGTATTTGTCGTCGTTCAGCAATGTCTCGACCAACTGGGCTTTCTTATCTTCGGCGTCATCCTTGAGAAAGGCGGTCAACTCAGCGACCGAAGGGACACGGCCCAAAATGTCCAAGTAAACGCGACGGCACCATTCACCATCGTTGGCGGGAGCCGAAGGCGTGATCGACCAGTCTTTCCACTGAGTGCGAATGTGTTCGTTGATTGTCCGGACCTGCGGAATGCCGTAGTCGGGCGCAGCGCTCGCCTTTCCGGCCCGTTGTCGTGGTTGAGCTTCGACAAGGGTGGTCAAAACGGCCATGCCCAACATCGCCGCGGCGACGGTTCCTGTTCGCCATTTCAAACCTGCCTGCCGTTGCATGAACATAGAACTCCTGCGCAGAAAGCGGCGTGTCAAATCACTAAACCAACAAACATGAATTGATAAGAATTGTACTCAGAAAAAAATCGAATGTCGCCAGAAGAGTGGCTGCACGCCCGAAGAAGCTTCAACCAACATTGATTCAATCGGAAAAAATTTAGAAAATTATTCCCTTGGATGAAATATTCAGGCGTCCACAGAGTGTTGCATTTTGCAGCATTCATGCAAAATCACTCACGCAAAAAACAGCAGGCGAGGTGAAAACCGGAAGGAATCCGCGTTCTCAACTCGCCTGCGTGTCTTTTGAAAATCCCGACGACTCAAGCGTTTGCTTTGCCTCTTCTTCCGATCCGAAAGCGCCTCAAACCTCCGTACCGGATACTACTAACCTGTTGTCGTATAAGGATTTTCGCTTCTCTGTCGCGAGAGGAACCCCTCTCGAAGTTTCCGGCCCCGACAATCACTCTTCTCTGTTCCGACCCCGCCAAGTTTGAGGAATGCGAATTTACATTCCTCTGGGTGGCGAAATCTATAAAGCAATTCGTGTACCAACGACTTGCCTCGACGCGCCTCGCTTCGGACGCCTCCATTCAAAAGAGGGGTTTTCAGCGGTTGTTGAGCTCCGCGATCCTCGCGTGAACTTTCGCAGAAAATCGATTCCAAGCGCGGAGCGGCGTTTTAACAGAAGCACGTTAGCGCGCGTCGCTGTTCACGTCTTCGCGCCGACGCCCGAACTTGTCGGCCTGCCAAACTTGGCCAGAATGTAGATCCATCGCGGTCAGGTACCCATTGCCGAAGCAATAGGTGTCTAAGCACACCAGGTGCTCCAACTTTAGAACCTCACCGGTAGGTTGCGGCGTATGGCCTACAACAACGATCTTGCCCGACTCGTGTCGCGCAGGTATGCCGTACATCAGATGCTTCCAAAAGAGCGTGTCGGGCGGCTGCTCGGGAAGTTTCAAGTGCGGCTCATAATTCGCATGCAAGAAGATAAACTCAGGCGTCTCAAAGTAGGGCCAACAACTGCGGATAAAGTCGAGGTGACTTTCGGGAATATCTTCCAAGGCTCCGCCGTAACTAGCCAAGGTGGCGTTCCCGCCGCATTCGCGCCAAAAGCGAAGCTCCGCCTCGCCGCCCAATGCGGCCAGCAGCATGATTTCATGATTTCCCCACAAGGCGCGCAGACGGCATTGTTCGCGCAAAAGCAAGAGTCGTTCAATCACGCCGCGACTGTCGGGCCCTCGGTCGATGTAGTCGCCCAGCGTGACGAGGGTGTCCGACGCCTGGGGAGCAATGGCGTCGAGTAACGCTTCGAGCGCTTGGGAGCAACCGTGGATATCGCCGATAGCGATGAGACGAGAAGACATCACACCGGTCCGTCGCAAAGTTCAACGAGGTACGACTAAAGCGTTCCGAGGCGATTAAGCGTCGCGCTACCGCGAAACACTTTGCTCGCAGGGCCCTGGTGAAGTATAACGACTCTTGGCTGTTTCGCCTTCCTCGCTTTTGTATCCATCCCTATGCGCACGCCATTGCCCCCTCTTTTGTCGCGTCGTCGCTTGTTGGCGGAAGCTGGGGGCGGCGCGGGGATGATCGCCTTGTTGTCGATGTTTGCTCAAGACGTTGCCCCGGCAACATTGTTCGCCGCGGACGACTCGGCGGACCCCTTAGCGCCGAAAGAGCCGCACTTTGTGCCGCGCGCTCGCCGTGTCATCTGGCTCTTTATGCATGGCGGTCCGAGCCATGTGGATTTGTTTGATCCCAAACCCGAACTGACACGATACTCGGGACAACCCTTGCCCGAGAGCTTCGGCATGGTGATGACGCGGCGCGACGTTTCGCGCAATCCCCTCTTGGCCCCGGTAAAGCCGTTTCAGGCTCGGGGGGAAAGCGGCGTCGAAATAAGCGATTTCCTCCCCTATGTTTCTGAGTGTGCGGACGAGCTTTGCGTTATCCGCTCGATGCATGGCGACAGTGTCAACCATCCGCAGGCCGTGTATCAGACGAATACCGGTTCCATACTCATGGGCAAGCCGAGTGTAGGAAGCTGGGTCGCCTATGGCCTCGGAACCGAGAACCACGACATGCCCGGCTTTGTCGTCCTGCCCGATCCGGGCGGCGGCGTAAAAGGCGGGCCTCCAGCTTGGGGTGCGGGATACCTTCCTGCGGTCTATCAAGGGACAACGATGCGGCCAGGGGAAGCTCCCATCTTGGATCTTCGTCCACCGCGCGAGATTTCGTCCGATCAGCAGCGAGCGACGTTGAACCTCATTCAAACGCTCAATCGCCGTCACTGGGAACAGCGCCAGGACGACGTACTCTCGGCTCGCATCGCCGCGTACGAGTTGGCGTTTCGCATGCAAGCAGCCGCGCCTTCGGTAGTTGACTTCCGCGACGAGACGGAAGAAACGCTCTCGCTCTATGGGATTGATGAAAACCCGACACGTGAATTTGGCACACGCTGTTTGCTCGCCCGGCGCATGGCGGAACGGGGCGTACGGTTCATTCAATTGATTTCTGGCGATACCAACGGCTGGGACGCCCACAACGACGTGTTGGAAAACCATACCACGTTTTGCCGCCGTACCGATAAGCCCGTCGCCGGGCTGCTCAAAGATTTGCGCCGTCGCGGTTTGCTGGACGACACGCTGGTTATCTGGGGCGGCGAGTTTGGACGCATGCCCATGAGCGAACAGGGCAAGGGGCGCGACCATAACCCCTGGGGCTACACCATGTGGCTCGCCGGCGCCGGCGTCAAACGCGGTTACGTGCATGGCGCCACGGATCCGATTGGGTTGCGGGCGGTCGAAAAGCCAGTGTCGCTGCGCGACTTCCACGCCACGTTGCTGCATTTGCTCGGCCTCGACTTCGCGAGCCTGAGCGTCTTCCACAACGGGCTCGATGAACGACTCACAGGACCCGGCGAAGCCCACGTCATTACCGATTTGCTCGCGTAATGTTTTAAGAATTCGGCGGCGGTCGAATCACGCACGCCGATAACCTGCGATGTTCGGGTACACGGCGTCTTCAGCACGACGAGAGCGCATCTCAGGCGCCCTAGCGAAATTCGATCGCCAACCATGGGCGAACCACAACGTACGTAGCCACCGCGAGCAAAGTCCCGGCCGCGCACCATCGCAACCGGTGGGGTCGCCCCACCATGGCGGCTGTTCCTGCGATGAATATCAAGGTGACGCCGACATCGCCCCAGGGGATGCGCGGATCAACCCATCCGCGGTTGGAAAGCGGCCAAAGAAGTTGCACCGCCCAGTTACCGTAGTCGGCATGGCCTGACACAAACACGTCGGCGGGGAGATGGCTGATAGCCGCGGCGGTCGAGGTGAACATCCAGACGATAAGCCCCTGGCGTGGGTAATGGCTCCGCAAGTTCAGCGCTGTCGCGGGAATTTCGAATCGTGCTGCTCGGACGAACCTTCGCCCAACTCGCGTGACGAAGTCCAATCGATAGTCCAGTTGCCCTAGCAGCATTCCGCCTAGCAGGCACGCAAACAGGTTGTGCCCCCATACTCGATGGGACGCATCGTACAGCGATGCGCTGTACAGCAAGGTCAGGCCGTCCCAGTCGGGGCTTGCCGCGGAAACTCCTGCAATCGCGCAAATCTTCCAGCCATGCCGAAGGTGAAGGCCCAGCGCCAAAGCGCCGTTGACGCCGATCATTGCATGTTCCAGAGGAGTCACGGTCGTGATTCTCACCGCATACGTTCGTCTTTGCGCCGTCGCGTATACTTCCCTCAAGGTAACGTGTCGGCGAACGTCAAGCGATTACGCAACGTCGGTAAATCTTGCGCAGGACGAGTGTTTGTGTGAGACGGAGCCGAAACGCCCTGCGCCTTGCCGCTTCTTGGTTGAAACTGGCGAGCGACGGGTTATCTTAACGAGGGCGCCAATCGCCGCCGACAATCCCCCGTGTTTCCTTCCTGCACGCCAGCTGCATGACCAAGCAAATTTTCGTTTTTGAGAACCAAGCTGAAGCCGTCGCCGCGACAGCCGAATTCATTCTGGACTGGTGCGTGGCGCATCCGGGCTCCGCTTTAGGAGGAGCTACAGGGCGCAGCCCCATTGGTGTGTGGAAAACGATCTGGGATCAACTGGCGGGACCACGACAGAAGGAGAGGGCGGCTTTCACATCGCGCAATGTGATTTTTCTCGACGAGTATTTTGGCGCGTATCCGTCATATTATCACTGGGCGTGGCGCCACTTGCGCGTGGCGGAGGGCGGGTTCGCGGCCGATCGCGTGTTTACTCCGCGCGGGTGCTTCTTTGAAAACGGCCGTATTGTCTCGAGTCATCGCTTGGAGGAGATTCTGTCCGATTGGCCGGACGATTGGAGGGCGCGCACCTTACCTGGCGAAGATGGCATTCCTCCGGAAGTGCGCATCTCGTCAACCGCCGAACATCCGGTGTTGGTCGAACTTCGCGATGCGATGCGCGAGTATGATCGTCTCGCCCGCGATCACAGCGATCGCCTCCAACTGCTTGGCATCGGCGTGGGCGGCGCCGTGGCGCGCGACCCGGCGGCAGGCGGGCATATTGGGTTTGTCGAATACGGCGCCGCCGAGGGCGAATCTTCCACAATGTTGGTGCGGCTCGCCCCCAGCACACGCCAAGCGAACCGCGATGATTTTCGCCTGAACAACGCCGAAGGCGAACTAACCCTCGAACCGACATCGTTTGCGGTGACGCAAGGCGTGGGAACGATTCTTTCGGCAGGGCGTCTGCTGATGATGGGCTGGGGCGCCTCCAAGCGCGAGGCGGTTTCGCGCATGTTTCTTGGAGCGCCGCACCCCAAGAATCCTGCCGCCTGGGTTCAAACGCACCCTGCGGCCACGGTGTTCCTCGACCGAGCGGCGCTGGGTGAATTGTCCTTCGCGGCGTTAGCTAGCCGCGGGTGGGACGTGGTCTTCAACCCTAGAGAACTCAAAGTCATCTAACTGCCAAGGGGCGAGGCAGGGCGCCTGGCGCGCTCGATCTTGATCGCTCAACGATAAATGATCAAATCGGGCATTTCGGCTTGGAGTTCGTCCAGGGCGTCGGGCGTGCATTTGGTGTGCAGCGTCCACAGCTCCTTCACTTCAGGCAATTGCTTGACGTATTGAAGCGCGTCGTCGCAACCGCCTTTTTCATATAAGATCACGCGCCATACCCAACCCTCTTCGTTTAAGTCGAGCCGAGCACCGTAAAACTCGAGTTGCCGCGTCACCTTGGGGTCGTCCTTCGGACCAACATCGGCGTCTTCCTCGAAAGTTTCCTCTTCCGTCATAACCTGAAAACTCCTGACTGATTCGAATTTGTACGAATGTGGGGCTGCGTCGGGGAAACAGCGCGCCGGGCGACTGCTCGGCGACCTAGAGTTTAGGCCAAATCGCCGCGTATGTACACGACGGCGGTCAGCGAACAATGGTCAAGTCTGGCATTTGGCGCCCCAGCGCTTGAGCGCCGGTCTCGCTCACTTGGGTTTGTCGTACGTAGAGCTGCTTCAGGTGCGGCAAGACCACGAGTTGTTCAAGCCCCGCATCGCTGATGTTCGTGCCCGCCAAGTCGAGCCGCTCCAAACTCCGGATTTTCGCGACGTGCTCCAACCCTGCATCGCTGATGGGCGTGTGATCCAGCCGGAGCGTGCGCAAGTGAGGCAATTCGGTAAGGCGTTGCAAACCTCGGTCCGTCACTTTCGCATCGAACACGAGAAGTTGTTCCAGTGAAGCGAGTGATGCGATGTGCGCCAGTCCAGCGTCGCTCAAGGCGGTGTCAATCAACACGAGTCGTTGAAGATGCGGCAACTGCTTGGTATGTGACAGCGCTTCGTCGCGAAAGTCGGCGCCCGAAAACGACAGGCCCACAACGCGCCGGTTCTGAAGCTGCGCGTTGGCGCCGTAGCGTTGCATTTCGCCCAAAGCCGCGCGTTCGCGCGCGATCGCGAGTTCTTTCACGCCGTAACGCCCGAGCAGGACTCCTGCCAGAAGCACCATCGCTAAAAGCCAACGCAAACTAATCTGCGGCCATCGGGCAGGTCGATTGTGCGGTGCGACGTTCTCGGAGGCGGTCACGGCCAATCACCCCAGCAGCTAGCGATCGTTTGGCAAAGAGGTTGGGTTTGAAGCGTCTTTGCGTGTGCCTTCCACAACGTAGGAATCAATCACCTGCGTAGGTCGGCTCGCGGCGCCGCCCGCCCCACGGACTTGAACCACAAATTGCGACTTGAACCATCGCACCAACCAGCGCTTGTGAAAAGCGCGCGTGGCCGGAATCAACATGGTGATAGCAAGCACGTCGGTAAATACTCCGGGGGTCAGCAGCAGACCGCTGGCAATCAGGACCATCACTGCGTCGAGCGCCGCATCGCCGGGCATACGCCCCTCCGCGAGGTCTTGGCGAATGCGAAAAAACGCGGCAAAGCCCTGTTGCTTCGCCATGACCGCGCCAAGAACGCCCGTCAACAACACCAAGGTCAGGGCAAACACCCAGTTGGTCACATCCGCCAACAGGAGGAGCAGGACCAATTCCACCAGGGGAATGGCGATAAACAGGAACAATAGCCGTGCCAGCACAAGATACCGCGACAAAAGGAACGAGGCTCGGCGACGCTTTCCCACGCGTCGGCCATAACCTTAGCATAACCGCAGTCGCGATCGGGATGACATGCCCCACCGCGACGCAATGCACGTCGCAGCGCGAATGACGCTGGGCTTAATTGTCCGACTCGGCCGGCGCCGCCGATTGAAAGTCGACTAATCGCGTCTGATACCGCTGGGCTTGCTCTCGATTGCCCATGGCGCGGTTCATGTTCGCCAAATTCACCAGGGGCGTCGATAAAGTCTGGCGATCCAACTCGCCGTGCTCTACGGCATGCGTCATTAACTCTAGGCCTTGTTCGGTCATGCGAAGAGCGCGCTCTTTAGCATTTGTTTGCCAATACGAAATGGCCATCGTTACTAATTGCTGGCCAAAAACGCCGGAGGGAGCAATGCCTGCCCGATGAGGCGTTTCAAGCAAAGGCGCGGCCTTCGAGTACCAGGCGATCGCGGAGGAATGGTTGTTCTCGGCGAAGGCGCATTCGGAGCCAAGCGCGTAGTACACGTTACCAAGTAAATTCGCTCGGCGCAAATCTTCGGCCGGCTGTTGAGCGAGGGACGCTTCCAGCAGACGTTGCGCATCCTGCAAGAAGTCTTTGGCGGCCGCGCGTTTGCCACTGGATTGCATCGCCAATGCCGCATCATGAAGCGAGGCGGCGAGTTGCGACTGCATTTGCGCCTTGCGCTGCGGATCACCAATTTTGGTAAGAAGGCGGGCGCTGCATTCCAGCGCTGCCGTCGCATACGGGGCGGGGTCAATTGCGCGCCCAGCCGCGACGCTCGCTTCGAGCGCTCGGCGACGCAATTGAAACAACCAATCGTCTTTGACCTCGCTCGGAGCGAGGTTCTCGACGGTGCGCTCGGCATGGTGAATCCACTGGGCGAAGGCTTCCTCACGGCGGCGCCACTGGCCCTGGGCGACATCGTCAGCGATCGCCAGATACGATTCGACGGCCACCCACAAACGGTCACGTTGAGTTGCGGCATCGTCCGGCGCGTTCGCGGTTACCGCGTTCTGTTGCGACTGCTGCACGGCCTCGGTCGCCAATTGAGCCGCTTTTTGATGATGTCGGGCTGCGGCGCGCACGTCCCGGTTAGGCGCATGTTTCAGAATGTCGCCTTGGATTAACTCGGCGGCGGCGTGCAGTTCCGCGGGAGCATTGGGATCTGCCAGGACCCGGCCCGCTTCAACCTTCGCCTCGTCCAGCGACCCTTGCGCGAGCAGTCCCCGCGCTAACAAAATGCGGAGCCGTAGCTCCTGTGGGGCCTGTTCCAACGCGGCTTCCACCGTGGCGCGAGCGTTCTCGATTTGTCCCACTTCGAGTAATAGTTCGACGAGCAAGATTTGAGCGCGCAGGTGGCTCGGCTCGAATTGCAGCACCCTTTTCACATCGTCCAGACCGCTTTGCGGATGACGGCGCCAGTTCTGTTCGGCCCGAGTCAAAAAACCTTCCGCTGAGGGTGACTCAAACAGGATATGGTCAACGCGGGGTGCGTCGGCGGGGCCGGTAAACCCGAACAAGACGCCGCGTTCGGGATAGATCTGGCCAAGCTTTCGTCCGCGTTGATCGTGAATGGCCGCGGGCGTGAACTGGGAGATTTCGAACTGCTTCGCAAGGTCTTCCATGGACGCGGGCTTGTTTAATTGTCCCGTTATCGAAACGACCTGGCCGTCTTCAACGTAAACCTGCAGTACACGGAATGGCGCCGTCGCGTAGCGAAGCTCCTGCACACCATTTTTGTCCGACTGCGACGAAGGCGGACCCCAGGCTTGCGTCAATTCGTGAAGTTTGGTTTGTCCGACCGTAATGCCGCGAAACGTCGTAGGCGTTGGTGCGAATCCGTCGCGGGCTCCCGGTGACTTCAAAGGACGCGACGACGGCTGGATGTGGAGCGTCGCAGGAGCGTCGACTTGCGGGTTGTTCGCGTTTTCCTCGTTCTGCGGCAAGGGCGAAGCAATCGCCCTGGGCGCAGGGTCCGGTGCTGGCGCATTCTCCGGCGCGTCTGCACTTGGTGGTAAGGAAACGGCAGGTTGTTGCGCTGGCGCCAACAGCGCGGGGCCTTCGAGCGGGGCGCTTTGAAGCGTTGGCGTCTCTGTTAACGTAAGCGGGCGTAGTTGCCAGGCCGGCGACGCAGCGCACCAGCCGAAAAGCCACACGGCGCATCCGACGCCCGTAATTGCAAATGCTCGGATATGCGAAGCGCGAGGCATCGCCAAACCCTCCTGAAATGCGGTAAGCTGCGCGCCGCGACGCGATGTTCCGCGACGGCGCGTGGTGTGCAGTTGCGTAGCTCAAACTTCTCGGGCGGCGGCCAGAACCGGCTCGGCGCCATCGAGGGGAAGCCCCATGACTTCGAGCGCCAAATTGCGATAATCCTCGGCGCCGTTCGATGTGGCGGCATAGTCGAAGATCGATGCTCCAAAGCTTGGCGCCTCGGCCAGTCGAATATTGCGACGGATGCGCGTTTCAAAGAACTTGGCGTCCCAGCGGCGGTTGCTTTGCTGGTTCTCGAAAAACTCGCTTACATCGCGGCTCACTTCCGCAGCCAGCCGGGTGTTCGAGTCGTACATACACAACACCACGCCGGAAAGCCGCAGTTTGGGATTCAACCGGTGGGCGACCAATTGGATGGTCTTGAGCAATTTGCTGACGCCGTGCAGCGCCAGAAAATGAGGTTGCAGCGGCAAGAAGACCTCGTTCACCGTGGTTAGGGCATTCAGCGTTAAAACGCCTAACGACGGAGGACAATCGATAATCAGATAGTCGAATGTTTCGCGGTCGGCTGCGACTTTATCGCGCAGAATCAGCTCTCGACCTACTTCTCCCGCCAGTTCGATCTCGGCGGCGGCTAAGTCGAGGTGGGCTGGAACCAACCAGAGGTTTTCCTCCAGTTGTTGCCGGACATCGGCCAAACTTGCGTCGCCGGTGAGCAAGTGATAGACGGAGGCCTCATGCTCGGCCAAGGCAAGTCCAAAGTGTAGCGTGGCATGGGCTTGCGGATCCATATCAATGAGGCAAACGCGTTTGCCGGAGCGGGCCAACGCCGCGCTCAGATTGACTGCCGTGGTCGTTTTGCCCACCCCGCCTTTTTGATTGATAATCGCAATGGAACGCATCGAAACTCCTTTCGCCCGTTTTGCTTTCAAGGGTCGCGCAGGACGGGGAACCTTACCAAAGCCGGGCGCTCTGGGCTAGAGCATTCCAAGAAACGACGCGTCGCGCGTCGCCGAGCTGTCCAACTAAAGAACCGTGCGCCAGATCGCCAGAATATTTGGGCACGCGCAACGGCGTGGTGGGCGTTGGTGGGTCGGGGCGTTCGCATTACAATTGAAGGCGTTGGTACGGTGGGCCGAAAGCGATGCTTCGGCCTGTTTTGTTAATGCGTTCCCCCCGGATTGGCCCACGTCGATGCGTCAGATTGGAACTCTCCCGACTCAGGACGAGGCAACACGCTTTGCCGACTATTTGCTGACGCAAGGCGTGGAGGTCAAGGCCGAGCCCGAGTCGTCCGGATGGGGGATTTGGGTTCGCGACGAGAACCAACTCGATCAAGCGCGCGTGGAACTGGGGCAGTTTGAAAAGAACCCTGCCGACGAGCGCTATCATGCGGCATCCCGCACGGCCGCCACGCTCCGCCGCGAGGAGCAACAAAAACGCGATCAGGTTCGTCGCAACACCCATGAGATGCGCGACCGCTGGCAGCGTCCCATCATGCAGCGGCGCCCGTTGACGGTCATTTTAATTGCGTTATGCGTGTTCGTTGGAGTGGTTTCCAACTTTGGCAAAGATTGGTCCATTGCCGGCGAGTTAAGCTTCGCGAAGGTTTCGGTCAATTCGCAAGGATTGCCCATGCATGCGCGTGACGGCTGGCGTGATATTAAGGGCTTACAGTTTTGGCGCCTCGTAACGCCCATTTTTATTCACTTTGGAATGCTTCACCTGGCGTTCAACTCGTATTGGGTGTTCATCTTGGGGGGAATGATCGAGGAGCGGCGTAATACGTGGCTTTTGGGCGCGATGGTGTTAGCGCTGGCCGTGATTTCGAATGTGGCTGAATATTCCTATACCGGCAACCCTGCGTTCGGCGGCATGTCCGGAGTAGTGTACGGTTTGTTCGGTTACATATGGATGAAAATGCAGTTTGACCCGCGATCTGGATTTTTTCTGGATACCGGAACCATTGTGGTGGTCATCGCGTGGTTATTTCTTTGCATGGCTGGGGTGATTCCCAACGTCGCGAACACCGCGCACGTGGCGGGTTTGCTTACGGGAATGGCGATGGGATACCTCCCTTCAGTTTTGCGCAGCGGTAAACGCTAACCTCATTTCACGTAGTTAGTCACCCGGCAAGATCCGCTTTCGCGCCAGCTATTGGTTAATAACCACGGTCACGGCGTCGGCCGCTTGGTGGTCGAGTTGAACAGCGCGTCCATCGTCGAGGATGACGGTCCAAACGGCGTTTCCTTCAAGGCGTGGGCCAGCGACAATTCGCATGCCTGGCGCCAGCGGCGTATGCTCTGCCGCCCCGTGCACTTCCACCACCGTGGCGGCGCGGCCTTCGCGCAACAGGCTTACGTTGAAATGCCTCCCCGGCGCTGTGAGGATGTTGTCTTCGGGAATTTCGGCCCCATGCGGATCGTGTAGCGGGTGCCCCAACTTGTCGTCCAAGTAAAGCAGCGCCTCGGGCGCGTTGATGTGCTCAAGGCGATGCGCTTGAGTGTGCAATTTTTCGTGCGGCGTGCCCGCGCGTTCCAGATACGCTTCCCACAAGCGATGAGCGCGTAATAAGCGTTGTGCTTCGCGATTGCCTTCTTCAGTCAGCTCGACATTTCCGTTGTCCAATTCGAGTAAGCCGTTGCGCTCCAGGGAGCGCACCGCCTTGCGAATGTGTTCGGGTCGTTCTTCCACGTGCTGCACGACCGTTTCCAAGGCGACCTTTGAACCAGGAGCGCGCAACACGCACCCGAGAACATCTTCCACTAATTGTTGCGGCACTGCGCGTTGACGACGCAACCAATCGGCGATGAGTCCATAGCGCGGCGCAACGATCAGGACGATGAGAAAGGCCCCCGTACCTACCACAATAATGGCCGCCGCCGGTGCGACATTGAGTATTTCCGATAGCAGATATCCCGCGACAAAACTGGAGACGCCAAAACCGGCCGCGACGCCAATCATTCGGCTCAACCGGTCGCATAACAGATACGCAGATGCGGCAGGCGTGACCAACATGCCGACCACCAGTACAACACCCACGATTTGCACGGCGCTCACCACGACTAGCGCCGTACATGCCGTAAGCAGGTAGTCGATCACCAGCACTGGAACGCCAATCGAAGCCGCCATGACAGGGTCAAAACTCGCGATCTTCAGGTGGCGGTAAAACAGGATCACCATAGTCAGGACGAAGGCCGTCACGCCGGCCATCATCCAAAGTTCCGCATCCGAAACGACCAGCACCGATCCGACTACGAAGTGATACAAATCCAAGTGGATGTATTTCGCGAATAGTGACGCGAGCAATCCTCCCACGGCGAAGATGCCGGTGTACATGATCCCGATGGCGGTGTCCTCTTTGATGCGCGACACCTTCGCTACAAAACCGACTAGGGCGACCGTTACGAACGCCGCAAGAATCGAACCGACAATCATCGCAGGAGCGCTGGCCTCAACTCCGACGACCAACTTCATCAACAGGTAACCGCCCACCACGCCAGCTAACATCGAGTGAGCCAACGCATCGCCCAAGAAGGCCATGCGCCGCAAAATGATAAAACAACCGATCACCGCGCACACCGTCGAAACCAGTATCCCCGCCAAAATCATCTTAAGTACGTAGGGATACTGCGCGTGCCACTCGATAAACCACTGCGGAAGTAAGTCGATCATAAAGAGTTGCCGGGCAAGAGGCGCCAGCGAACGTTACGCGGGTTCGAGAATTTGAAGGGAAACACTCCGAACCAGTTCTTTAACGCGAACGCGGTATTCCTGCATGTGCGAAGCATTCAAGTGTGTTTCAAGCGCCGGTAGGTTTTGCCACTTTTCGACAATGACCACCGTGTTTTCCCGCACCGAACCTTGCGCGGCGATTTGCGTCTTAACATCAACCGCCGGCCCGTATTCGAGGCAGCCTTCCTCGGCGTGAACCAGGGGCATCAGTCGGTGAAACTCCGCCAAGAAGTCGTTTCGCCGCCCAGGGGCGACTTCAATCGTGGCAAGCACGAAAATCATGCATACTCCTCCTAAACCGCCGCCCCCAATGCAAGTGATGGCGAACCGGACGCGACCGCCGTTGCTGGCTTTTACCAGCGTGAATATATTAAATACTTTGGTTCGGCGGGGATAGTATGCGCCGAACCGGTTTTGCGCTTTGCGCAAGTTTGCTTCTGTTTACTTAAGGAGTTTCGTTCTGTGGCTACCTCTGTGACGACCGACGCAAAGACTCTTTCCGGCGCCGATATCCTCGTCAAATCATTGGTGGACCACGGCGTAGACGTCATTTTCGCGTATCCCGGCGGCGCCAGTATGCCCCTCCATCAGGCTCTGACACGCTTTGGCGATCGGTTGCGCACCATCTTGCCGCGCCATGAACAGGGAGGCGCTTTCGCCGCACAGGGTTACGCCCGTAGCACGGGCAAAGTGGGCGTGTGCATGGCGACGAGCGGCCCTGGCGCCACTAACCTGGTGACTGCTATCGCCGACGCCAAGCTGGACAGTGTTCCCCTAGTTGCGATTTCCGGGCAAGTTTCCACGGCGGTGATTGGGTCGGATGCATTCCAAGAGACGCCGATTGTGGAGGTGTGCCGCGGCATTACCAAGCACCATTACTTGGTGACCGACGTTCGCGATGTTCCCCGCGTCATGCGCGAGGCGTTTCATGTCGCTAAGACGGGCCGGCCTGGTCCCGTGTTGGTCGATATGCCGAAGGACGTGCAGTTGGCCGCCGAAGAAGTGGACTGGGATGCCCCGATGGATCTGCCCGGGTATCACGTCGAGGATCGACGCGCGCGTCCGGAACAAATCAAACAAGTGGCGGCCGCCATCAAATTGGCGAAGCGTCCCGTGGTGTACGCGGGCGGCGGCGTGATTGCTTCCGACGCGAACGAGTCGCTAAGAAAATTCGTGGCCAAGACCGGCATTCCCGTAACGATGACCGCGATGGGCCTGGGCGCGTACCCCGGCGATGATCCGCTCTCGTTGGATATGCTCGGCATGCACGGCAGCGTCTATGCGAACTGGGCGGTGCGCGACTGCGACCTGCTTCTCGCGTTTGGCGTGCGGTTTGACGATCGCGTGACCGGAATGGTGGCGGAATTCGCCAAGCACGCGAAAATCGTGCATGTGGACATCGACCCTTCGGAGCTGAACAAGAACAAACCGGCGCATATTCCAATCTGCAGCGATGTGAAGTATTTCCTGGATCAGCTCAACGAGATCGTTTCGGCTCCGCCTCAAGCCGAGATCAAAGAGTGGGTCAAGCAGTGTCAACAATGGAAAAAAGAGCATCCGTTTAAGTACAGCGAAACCTTTGACGGAATTCTGCAACAGCATGCGATTCGCGAACTGTGGAAGTTAACGCGCGATCGTGACACGTACGTGACCGTGGGGGTGGGCCAGCACCAAATGTGGACGGCCCAGTTTTACAAGTTCGCGCGGCCTCGCACGTGGTTGTCGTCCAGCGGCCTGGGAACGATGGGCTTTGGTTTGCCCTCGGCCATGGGCGTGCAAGCGGCCCATCCGAACTCGTTGGTGGTCGATATTGACGGCGACGGTAGTTTCTTGATGAACATTCAAGAATTGGCCACGTGCTATTGTGAAGAGTTGCCCGTGAAGGTGCTGCTGCTGAACAACCAACACTTGGGAATGGTCGTTCAGTGGGAAGACCGCTTCATGCAGGGAAATCGCGCACATACGTACCTCGGGCCGATTCGTCATGCAGAAGCAAGCGGCAAAGGCAGCGGCCCCTACGCCGAAGAGCGCTATCCTGACTTTGTGACCATCGCGAAAGGTTTTGGCTGCGGCGCCGCTACGGTAAGTAAGAAGGCTGACTTACGCGCTGCTTTGGAGGAAATGATCGCACATCGCGGACCCTACGTGCTTGACGTGCAAGTGCCTTACCAAGAACACGTCCTACCGATGATTCCCGCCGGCCGTACGGTGCATGACATCATTCTTGAGTAGACCGTCATTCACGGGCGCGAAATATCGGAGCGAACGATGATTACGAGGCGCCACGCGTCATGCGTTCCATGGAGCGTGGCCCTCAGATTTCCCAAGAGTGAACCCGCGAGTCGATGCGGGAACGTTCGCAGGTCAGAACGTGATGATCGATTTGGCCGGAAACGCAAAAAGGCAAGCGATGGCTTGCCTTTTTGCGTCAACGGTCCGGAAGGAAATCGAAAAATGGCCTCCGTGCCCAAACCAGCTTCCGTGCCATAGCTGATGGACAAATGCTAAAACATTCCAACCGATTAATTCAATAATTTTGATTGAGTTCTTGAATACTATCGTAAGTTCGGCGCGCAGGATTTAACGCGATGAAACGCTAACAGGCAACCTGCCCGGACAAAGTCCGTTCCCAGAATATGAAGGGAGAAAGGAGTCGTTTGGAATGGACTGACGAATGTGATGGTTTGAAATGTAACGAATTTTGATTTCCATGCAACCCCGCCGCTGGAAGAATTTTCGGCCCGTGCTAGCAGTTATCATGCACAAGGACCGACGACTTCCTAGTGTTACTCGGGAAGCGAGGACTTGCGCCGCAACATATGGTGATAGTGTTGTGCAAAACGATGCGCTTCGTCGCGCACGTATTGTAATAAACGCAGCGCATAGGAGTTGCGGCTCAAGCGAATCGGCTCGGCGGCCCCCGGTAGGTAAATCTCTTCTTCACGCTTGGCCAACGAGATCACCGTGGGCGGCGTTATCTCAAGAGACTCAAATGCGGCCAGGCCAGCGTTCAGTTGGCCCTTGCCTCCATCAATGAGCAAGATGTCCGGGAACGGCGAAGACTCATCGTGCAATCGCTGGTAACGCCGAGACACAACCTCGTGAATGCTGCGGAAGTCGTCAATGCCCGGCACGCTTTTGATTTTGTAATGCCGGTAACCAGGCCGAAACGGCAATCCATCGATGAACGTCACAAGACTTGCGACCATGGCTTCGCCTCCCAAGTGCGCAATGTCAACGCCCTCGATGGTGCGCGGCGTCTCTTTTAGTTTCAGCACTTTGCGCAACCCCGAAAGTCCCTTCTTGGGATCAATGTAGAACACCTCCGGTTGCGCGTGCGTATCTAGTTCGCCTCGTTGATCGAGCGTTTCGAGCATGTGAATTTCGTCGCGCAATTTTGCGGCCGCCTCGAAGCGCAGCGACTTCGCCGCAACTTGCATTTCTTCACGCATTTGCTCGAGGAGTTGTTTCTTGTTTCCTTCCAGGAACATTTGCAGGCGGCGAATGTCGCGCCGGTACTCTTCTTTCGAAATGCGTAGGTTGCACGGCGCAGTGCATTGGTCAATGCTTGCAAGCAAGCAAGGTCGAAACCACCGCCAGCGTTGGTCTCCCTCGTCGATGTCCAGCCCGCATGTGCGGAATTTGAATACGCGCTGAAGCACCTGAACGGCGCCGCGGAGCGATCCGGCGCTGGTGAAAGGACCGTAGAGCTTCACGCCATTGGTTAATGGTTGGCGCGTTACCTCGACGCGAGGGAAATCCTCTCCCGTTGTGATTTGAAGATACGGAAAAGTTTTGTCGTCCTTAAGGATCTTATTGTGCTTGGGCTGCACATCCTTAATCAGTCTCGACTCGACGAGCAACGCGTCGACTTCGCTCTCGCACTCGATGAAGTCAACATCCGCAATTTCTTTAATCCAATGGGAGGTGCGTCGTTCGTCCTCGGCGCCTTTTTGGAAGTAACTGCTGGCGCGGTTTCGCAGGTTTTTGGCCTTTCCCACGTAGATGACGCGCTGCGATACGTCTTTCATCAAGTACACGCCTGGACCTTGCGGAAACTCGCGCACCTTGGCGGCGGCCCGACGATAGCTGAAAGAACTTTCCTCGTCCGAGGTATGCCCCTCGTCGGAAGGCGTGGGCAGCGTTGCGTCGTCCATGGTGCGAAGCGAATTGAGCAAGAAGGAGAGTCAAACGACTTGGGGCAAAGTCCTGGGCGCCGTCCAAGGCGTTCTTATGTGGCGCGCCATACAAACACTTATTCCATTTTAGAGCCAGGCGCCCGACCGGCAACGTCTCGGGGAATCCCCGGCTCCCACGCGACTTCGCGCAAAATGCGACCCAAGAGCGCTCCCCCGAATAGCCCGCCAACACCAACAACGCAAATGGCCGCGACGCGCGCTACGAGTTCCATTTGGTTGGCGCCAAGTGGTCGCCAGGTTTCGCGATCTACATCCCACCGCAACATCGCGGCGGCGAGAAGCATGGCTGACATGCACGCCGCGATGCAGGCAACCTGGACGAATCGCTTACCAGGCCCGGAATTTTGCATCGCAACAAGCGCACCCAACGAGGCTCCCAAGGCTGCGCCGAGTGCGATCCCTGACAAAGTTCCCAGGATCGCCGCCAGGAGCCCCGTGGTGACAAGCGTTTCGATGAACGAGAACGCAGGATCGCGGTAGCCCATGGCGTCGCCGCCAGCGACCATTGCGAATAACATTCCGACTCCGGCCCCCGACACCGAACCGACCCAAGCGCCCACGTAGCCGCCTGCGAACAAACCGGTCAAGACGAGGCTCCATCGGTTGTCTTGCAGTGTATGGGTGCACGTCTCCTCGGGAAGCGGAGATGGGCTTTCATACGGATTCCAATGCATAGATGCATTCTATCCGACGCAGTCACCGCGGCGCCAATCAGGCCGATCAAACCGGAAGCGTTTGCACGGCGGCGGCGCCAGAGACCGTTTGCTCCCGGGAGGCGATGGAAGGCGCAAGGGATGGCTTAAACGTCGCGTTATGTCATCAAGCGCGGCCGCGGACCACGGCCATGTTATCGCGATGGATCACCGCTTTATAAGGCAATCGGCCCAACACTTGGGCGATCTGATCGCTTTTGAGGCGCTTGATGCGGTCCAAGTCTTCCCAACGATAGTTGGTTAGGCCTCGGGCGAACTCGCGTCCTTCACCGTCGATCACGGAGACAATATCGCCCTTTTGAAACTTACCTTCTAGCTCGACCACGCCAATGGCAAGCAAGCTGCGGCCGTCCTCAACGATGGCCTTGCGTGCGCCATCGTCCACGCGCACTTTGCCGCGCGGCTGAGCGGTTAGTCCAATCCAACGTTTCCATGGCGTAACCGACTTGCCTTGCGCAAGGAACAACGTGCCGAGCGGCTGACCGGCCAGTACATCGCGCACCACGGTCTCGCGGCGGCCGCTGGCGATGATCACGTTTTCTCCCCCGGATGTGCAAAGCCGCGCGGCTTCGAGCTTACTGGCCATGCCGCCTTTGCTCAGCCCGGTGGCCTTGTCTCGCACAAACTCATAGACGGTTTCATCAATCTTGGGGACCGTCGAAACAAGACGTGACGCCGGGTCCTTCGGATCGCCGTTGTAAAGTCCTTCAATGTCGGAAAGGATCACGAGCAACGACGCACGAATCAGGTTCGTGACCATCGCGGCCAAGCGGTCGTTGTCGCCAAAGGTGGTGAGCAACTCATCCACGGCGACGGTGTCATTTTCGTTGATAATCGGAATGGCGCCGAACTCCAGCAGCGCCAGTAACGTGTTGCGCACATTGAGATAGCTGGTGCGATGGTCCAAGTCGCCTGCCGTGAGCAACACCTGGCCGACGTGACGATTATGGCGGCGAAACGCGCCTTCATACGTTTCGATGAGGCGCGCTTGACCAATGGCCGCAACGGCTTGCAGCGTCGCCAAGTCGGTCGGGCGTTTCGAAAGCCCTAAGCGGCCCATGCCCGCGCCCACAGCTCCCGAACTAACGAGCACGACGCGGCGTCCTGTGTCGGCGACAGCGCTCAGGTCTTCCGCGAGCCGCGCAATGCGTTCTTCGTTCAAGGAACCGTCATCGCGCGTTAATACGCGAGTCCCGACTTTGACTACGATCAAGTGAGACGTGGCGGCGATTTCCTGTCGCAGAAGATCCGTCATAAATGCGGCGATCGCGTGTTCCAACCGCGTGATGGGTTCGTTGCCATGCGCCGTCGCCCCGAGCGTTGGCGAGCGGCGCAGGTCCATTGCCGGGCGGCGTTAACTGGCGGTGGTCAGTTCCGCGCGCTTACGAGCAATCAAAGCGAGCAAGTCTTTCTGGGGATCGGCGAATTTCTTGATGCCTTCCTCCATCAACACTTGTTCGAGTTTTTCAATGTTCACCTTTTCTGCGATTTCATCCAAGACGGCTTGCGGCGGCATTTGATCGACCTGTCGCGTGAACGTCACTTGGCTCTCGGCGACGGCGTCATTCGTGGCCGGCGGATTGGTTTCAATGTCGCTGCCTGCAAACGCCGCGACGTACTTCCAGGGAGCGTCTTCCGGCTTTTTCGTGCCCGTGCTGGCGAAGATAATCTCTTGAGCCAACGGCGTGGGGTGATCAGCCCAGAACTTTTGGTTGTCCTTCCAGATTTGCTTGGCGTTCACGATGCCCACTTGGCCCTGGGCTGCGGCAGAGAGCTCGGGAACATGTTTTTCGGTGTATACATCGACACGCGACACAAAGATGCTATAGACGCTCTTAAAATGATCCAGGCTCGCCCGCCGGCGCGCGCCGCGCCACATGGCCTCGCGGGCCAGGTGGTATTGCCGCATCGTAAACACCAGGGTGACATTCAGCGTGACGCCCGCGGCGCATAATTCCTCGATCGCGTCGAGCCCCGCCGGAGTGGCCGGGATTTTAATCATCCGGTTATCATGGCCCTTCGACCATTGTTTGCCCAGATCGATGTACCGTCGTACTCGCTCAGCATGCGTCAAATTGGCGTTGGGATCTTCGAGCAAGGGGTCCAATTCGAAGCTCACATACCCGTCATTGCCGTGCGATTTTTTCCAAACGGGCAGGAATACTTCTTGGGCCCAACGAACGAGATGATCGGTCAAACGCCAGGCGATGGTTTCGTCATCAAGTCCTTCATCAATCAGGCTTTCCAACTCGCCGTCAAACCGTCCCGTTTTGATCAGGTCTGAGACAATGACGGGGTTTGACGTGGCCCCGGTAGCGCCCCAGGCGCGATTAATGCGCACCAGTTCAGGATCCACCGAATCCAGCCAAAGTTTCGTGCCCGACGCCATGAGGGATTGAAGCGGAGCAGGAGTCATGCTTGAAGAATCCTCGAAGGAAAAACAGGAGGGAGGAGATGCGGCAGATCTGTTACGCCGCGGGCGGGAACATTGAACTTACCCGGTCGGTACGCCAATGTGCAACCGCTGCCCCCAGGAATGACCTGAAATGCGATATAAGTCTATTCGAATTATGCGGCATCGGACGTGACGCCAACGCATCAACTAATCCTCATGCATGCATTCCTGTTGATGTGTTGGAGCGATGTTGTGAGACAGCGGCTCCTCGTTCAGATGCCTCGCCTGCCTTTACGTGCCCATCCTTGGGGGTGTGGGTTTGCCAGACTACGGCGATCCAAGGGGGCCCCAGTGGTTTAACGAGCGTCGCTGAGCGTTAAGCCGGCCTTTGCTGTACGTGTCTGCGCAGATTTAGAAGGACCTGCCTGTTTGAGTGCTTCGATGACGTCCGACTCGCTCAATAAATCGCGCAAAACAATAGGGTCGTTGGGGCGGTCTGCGGGATAAATTGCCAAAAGTGGGATCGACTTACTGCCCAATTCTTCAAGCGCCTTCTTGATCTCTTCCGACTCGTCGGTCCAGTCGGCCAGCAATGGCTGGATACCGTGCTGGTCAACGACGTTTCGCACGTCCTTCGTGTTGATGGCGAACTTTAGGTTGGTTTTGCAGGTCAAGCACCAGTCGGCCGTAAAGTCGACCATAACCGTTTTTCCTTCGGCCTGGGCCTGGGCCAACGCGCTGGGCGACCAAGGTTGCCAAGGAAGCGCTTCTTTGCCAGGCGCCAAAAAGGTGAAGGCCAGAACGCCTATTGCCGTAGCCGTGGCGATGCTGCCAAGCCACGCCGTCGCTCGCTGGGCGGGTGTCTTGGTATACGCCGTTCGTCCTATCCACCAGCACGCGAACCAGATTCCCACCAACAGAGTTAGCGTGGGAATGAAGTAATCTTTGTTGATTGTTGAAAACAAAAACACAACGGTGCCAAGCAAGACGAATCCCATCACCTCTTTGAATGTTTCCATCCAGGCGCCGGGACGGGGCAGAAACCGCATTAAGCTGGGAAACGCTCCTAAGAGCAAATACGGCGAGGCCATGCCGACGCCCACGCTCAGGAAGATCACATAGGTTACCCAAGGCGGTTGCGTAAGGGTGAAGCCGAAAACCGTTCCCAAAAAAGGACCGCTGCAGGGTGTTGCTAATAACGTGGTGAATGCGCCCTTAAAAAATGCGCCGTCTAAACCCTCGCGCTCCTGCAAGTCCTGAGCATTGCGGCCGCCGGTGAAACCGGGAATGGGCATTTCCCACACGCCGAGAAAGCTAAGCGCCATGGCGAATACGAGGCCGGTTATGCCGACCTTGAACCACAAATTTGTAAATTGCTCTCCCCAACCAAGTTGGGCAAACGCCGCCAGCGTCGCCAGCACGAGGAACACCGACAACAGGCCAAGCGAAAACGAAAGATTCAGTCCAAGCACGCGGCCGCGGCTTTCACCTCCTTGTTGGGCAAAGGACAGCACTTTCAACCCAATAACGGGTAACACGCAAGGCATCAGGTTAAGGATCAATCCCCCCAATAGCGCCGAACCGATCTTGATCCACAACGCTCCCATCGATAGCGGGGCGTAGGTTTTGACGCTGGCCAGTTCTGAATTTTGACCGGTCGCGCCGGGCGCTTGGGAAGCCGAAGTTGCGAGTTTCGCCACTTCGGCATACTTCGATGAAGCAAACGCTAACGGCGCTTCACCCGTTGGGCCTGCGGGCCCCACTTCAAGCGTGCCTTCAAATGCCGCAGCTACGGGAGGCTGGCAACTTGTGTCGGTACAAACTTGGTAGCCTATTTGCCCGGCAATGGTGCGTGGTCCAGGGGCCATGTCCTCAGGCACGCGCAGTTCGACGGTCCAACGCACGGCGCCCTCGTGATAGCGCTGCTCGGGCAATTGGGCATCGGTCGCTGGCGCGACCACAGGCTCTTTGGAAGCGACTGGCGCAGCGTGCGTTAGCCCCGATGACTTTGAAACCACGATCAACGTGGGTTTGTTCGCGAGCAGGTTGTCGCTCGGGCGCGCGGCCAACGCGTAAATATGACACCCCTCGTCAGGAATCGCCTCCAACGTTAATTGAGCGACCCCCCCAGGTGGAACCATTTGTGGTTCGATAACGCCTCGGATTTTGACGGCCGAGTTCGGGGCGCGAAACTCGCCTGTCGCCCCTGCTTCGAAATACCCTCCGAACTTCGCGGTGAACCGATGCGAAACGGGAATGCATTGCCCCAGCGCGCCGCCGCGACAACGCAGGCCGTCATAACGGCCGACGATGGTCAGTTCCTCGGGCTTTACGTTATCATCCAAACGAATGGGGGCCGTCCAAACCACTTCGCCGTCGTGCTCTTCGACGGGCAAGTCGCCGTAGATATCGCGATAATGGTGGATTTTCGGATCGCGATTTGGCTGGAACTCGCCCGTGATTTCCACTCCTGCAACCGACTCCACCTTGATTTTCGACTTAAGCGGCCCACCCGGTTTCTGGGTGAGCGAGTAAACATGCCACTCCGGAGGCAATTTCAACGTGAATGTAAGCCGTCCTTCTCGGCTGCCCTGTTTCAACTGAAACTGCGATGCGAACTTGGGTTCGTCGTCCTCCTTGCCGGCGCCAGGCAACGCTAAATCGCCGGGAAGTTGAAATGCCGGCAACGAGGGGTTGTCCGCCGGTTGGGCGAAGAGGTGGGATTGTGTGTGAACGTTGAAAAGACCCAACAGAATCGCAGCGGCAATAATGGTCCGACCGCAAGCTGCCATGCGTTTCATTTCGATAGCCCTCTTGACTCGCTAACTTATTCAATGGCAAAGAGTTAAATTCTATCGAACCGTTGTGCGTGAGGTCAAGGCAAGCCGCACGGCGATCGCGGGGGTATTTGCAAACTGCCGCCGTTCGTCGATCGGCGTTAACCCTGGGTTAGCTGGGTCGATGACGTAAGAACCCTGCGCCCGAACATAGCGGTTACTTGAAACGCACGCACGACTCGCACCAACTCGGTTTAGTATCGGAAATCCGAAGGCCGGGTTCGGTGAGGTGCGTCACACTCGCTAAACTATTCCAGCCCCCACTGTTCACACCGTCGATGGAGCCGGGCGCGCGAGACGCCAAGTAATTCGGCGGCTTGGGTTTTATTCCCCTTCGCTTGCCGCAGCGCGCGCTGAATTAACTCCCGTTCGAGCGTCTCCAAATACTCGTCCAATACGATTCGCTCGACCTCGCGCACAGGATAGGTTGCCGCATCGGCCGCTAAACGAAGCGACTCGGGCAAGTCCGCCGCAGTAACCCACGGTCCTTCGGCGTATTGACGCGCTTGACGCACGATCTCCGACAGTTCATCCAAGTTGCCCATCCAGGGATGTGCGGCCAAAACATCCAATGCGGATTCATCAAAACCTGTGTATTGGCGTTCGCTTTCGGCATTGGCTTCTTCGAGAAACCACTGCGCCAGCAGCGGAATATCATCACGGCGTTCGGCCAAAGCCGGCAGAGCGATCGTGATGGTGCTCAACTGCAACGCTAAGTCTGGGCGGAAACGGTCTTCACCGTAGTCCGTTAGGGGACGCCGGGCCGTCGCGAGCGCATTCAAACAGAAGTCGGGTAGAGAAAAGAATCCGGCCAGTTCGGTTTGGCTATCTAGCGCAAGCTGATCGACGTTTAACAATAGTAACGTTCCCGGATCGGACGAACGCTTTTCAAGACCGCGCTGAATCAGCGCTACCACCGTGGCCTGCAAAAGTTCGCTATCGGCCAGAGCGCAATCAACGGCAGCCAAAGGTGCGGGAGGATCGCTTCGTCGCGCGTAGTGTATGGCCCGGGCGACATGTTCGCGCCCGCTTCCTTGGGGTCCGACAATGACTGCGTTAGCGCGACTCTTGGCCGCTGCGATCGCTTGCGACCGTACTCGACTCATCACGAGGCTTTCCCCCGCCAGTCGGTCGAGATCGAAGCGTCGCGCCAAGCGGCGACGAAATTCGCGCAATCGGTAGTGCAACGGCTCGTCGCCTTGCGTCAGAAGAGATCTTTCCTCCCAAATGGGGGAGTCTTGCGACGCTAGGATGATCATCGCTCCCGAACAATCGCCTTTGGCGTTGAAAAGCGGTAAAGATTCGCCTTGGCGCCTTTGGAGCGACTCGCCGGCGCGCGCCTCGGCTACGAACGAGACTCGCTCGCCGCGTAACGCCTGCGGCGGCGGACAAAGCCCAGCCAGCGTGTACGCGGTTGTCCCGCGTTGCGGATTGGAATGGTAACGGCAAGGCTGACCAATCAATTGATCCTCGTCAATTCCGACCCAGGCGGCGCAAGGCGGACTGCAATAGACGAGTGTAAATTGAGCATCGATCACGTAAACCGGATTAACGGTCTCCGCAAGATACCGATGCAGCGCTGTCTTCGTAGAGCCCAACCTCGACATAACGTGAACCAACAAAACGAACGATCGTAACGTCCCGTCGAGAATCGGGACCCGCCTCTTGGCGCTGCCGTTATTGCTTCCGAGAATTCCTTCGTTGTTTTCGCCACCCGCGGATTGTTTACTCCGCCAAGAGTTCTCGCAAATGGGCTTCGACACAGCGCGGCATAATTTCCAAGTGATAACCGCCTTCGAGCACGCTGACCAAACGCCCGTTTGCATGAACATCGGCGGTTTGTTTGACGATTTGCGTCAGCGTGGTGAAGTCTTCGATCTCTAAGCCGAGCGAACCAATCGGATCGGCGGCATGCGCGTCAAACCCCGCACTAATCAACACCAATTGAGGACGTATCTTCGCAGCGAATCGTTCCAACGCGTTCCGAAATTGCGATATGTAATCTCGACGCGAGGCGCCAAAATGGACGGGTAGGTTCATTGTGGCGCCCAAACCGGGACCGCTCCCGGTTTCGTCCGCACCGCCCGTGCCAGGATAGAACGGCCAGCGGTGGATCGAGAAGAAGCCGACGCGCTCATCCTCCCAGAAAATATCCTGCGTGCCGTTGCCGTGATGGACGTCCCAGTCGACGATCAGCACACGATCCAACCCCAATTCGGAGGTCGCCATGCGCGCCGCCACCGCCACATTGTTGAACAGGCAGAAGCCCATGGCCCCGTCGCTCAGGGCGTGGTGGCCCGGCGGTCGAACAAGGCACAGCGCTCGCCTGGCTTCGTTTTCGACAACGCGTTTCACGGCGTCGCAAGCCGCCCCAGCCGCGAGAAGGGCAACCTCGTACGATGCCCGGCTGACGACAGTATCGGGATCTAAACGACTCGGCCCGCGGGCAGAGGCTGCGCATACCGACTCGACATAATCGGGGTCGTGCACCCGGGTGACCCGTTCGAGGGATGCGGGCGGCCATGCGATTCGTTCACATTCGGCGTCTAATCCAGTTTCCTCTAACCGCTTTTGTATTCGATGCGTGCGCTCCGGACGTTCCGGATGGGCGCCGGTCTCATGCTCTTGAAATCGGGGGGTTTGATACAAAAGGACGGCAGCGTGATGGAGAATGGCTGGATGCAAGGCCTTGATCCCTTCTCAACAAAACTGGCGCCGGCGCCTCGGTCTCCCTTTGCCGGAAACCTGACCCTGCCGGAAAAAGGTTGACAGACGCGCGCGCCCACGTGTACCTTTAAGATAGCAGATTTGCGTGATATCGCGAGCGCCGCGTCTCGTCATGAGACGGCCTTCTCTTGCGTTCGTTCGAGTGTTCCTATCCCCGGACCAAACCGGTTCACGGAGTTTTGATTATGCAGGCGAGCGTCCGCGTAACGGCCTTTCGTGGCGCCGTTTTCTGTTGCGCTGTGGCGATACTGGGCGGCGGGTGGTTGTCGGTCGCGGTGACAAACGCTCAAGCTCCTGCGTATTCGGAAGTAAAGCCGCTCTGGGATGAAACGGACCGGGAGCAATACCAGCAGTTCCGGACGCGGGAAACGCTGGTGCGCAACATTCTCAACGACCGAGCTGGGTTGGAAGGCGACAACGGCAAAGATTTTGACGAGTATTTCCGTCGACAAGTGTTCGCCAAAATGACGCTCTTGTCCGACCTGGGCAAAATCGCAGAGCGCCGGCAGGACTTCTTTAAGTCCAGCTTCCAAATGGCGAACCCGCCGGCGCCTGTTCACGACCGTCTGGTGCAGTTGACGTTTAGCACCATGCAGGCGATCGCGATCAACCCGCGCTTTCATCCCTATGTGCGCTATAACGCCATGTTGATCATTGGCGAACTGAATGAGGTCGAATCGACCGGATTTGGCGGGAATCGACGCCCGCCGGTTCCGCTACCCGCCGCGGTCAACTTCATGCTGACGCAGTTGAACGACCCCAAGCAAATTGACGAAGTCCGTATGGCGGCGCTCGTCGGCATGCTGCGTCACGCTCAAATTGGGCGTCTTGGGCAGCAGATGAATGTGTCCGGGGGCGGAACGCCGCAGGAACGTCAGGCGAATTTGCAACGGATTCTCGCCGCGGCTTCCCAGGTGGCCGAGGAAAAAGACCCGCCTGCCGGGCGCAGCATCGAAGGTCATACCTGGATGCGTCGACGCGCGATTGATATTTTCATGGTCCTCGGCGCCTCGACACCTCAGGTTGCCAGCGTATTAGAGGAAATTGTGGCCGACACGACGGCGCCCGTTTCGCTTCGCTGTACCGCCGCCGAAGCGATTGGCAAAATGCCGACCAGCGGCGGTCAACAAGGCTTTGACGCGACGAAAACCGCGCAGGATCTCGCCGCAATCGCCATCGAGGTTTGCCAGGCCGAGCTTGATTGGTGGAAAACGGAAAAAGAGCGCGAGCAGGAGAAGAAGTCTCGCACCACGGCCATGGGCGGGGCTGGAATGTATGGCATGGGCGGCTCAAGTTATCCTGGCTACGGCGCTGGCGAGTCCGAAGTCGCGGGCGGGTCGTCAGGTAGCTCCTACGCCGAAGGATATGGCGCTGGGTATCCTGGAAGCAGTGGTTATCCCGGCTCTTCAGGAGCGGGCGCGCCGGAGAAGAAAAAGCCCAAGGTCGACACCAAAGTAGAAAAAACGCAGCGTCGGTTGAAGCACACGTTCTATTGCGTGAAACTAGCGCTGGATGGCAGTTCCGACTTTGCGGCGCCCGCCGCTAAAACTGCGAGTAAGCGGGGAGAAGCTCAACCTGCTGCAGGGACAACTGAAGGTGGAATGCTCGCGCGGGCCAACGCGCAACAAAAAGCCAAGGTGAAAGAATTGGCGACCGCGATCTCGGATATGTTTCGCGTGGTGGATGTGGCCGAACCGAAGCGAGACGCAATGTTGACCGACCTCCAAACACAATTGGAAAAGTTGCAAGGTTTAACTGCGGCCGCTCAGACGGGTCCTCCGGCCAGTGGCGCGCCGGGCGCAAGCGGACCCTCCTCAGCCGGACCGGGAGGTCGACCTTCGGGACCGAGCAGCGCCGTATCGGCGCCTGCCAATGCCCCGGCGCCTGCCAAGGCGACTCCTGCAACCAAGGCTCCCCCAGCGGCAGGAAACAACGGTGCGGCGCCGGGAGCGAATGCACCGAAGTCGGCCCCTGCCACGAAGCCGCCCGGCGCATGAGCTTGACGGCGCGATGGGCGAGCAAGACGGGCGTTCGGCGGAATCGACACCACTGAAAACAAAAAAAGGCGCCTTCACTTACGGCGCCTTAATCATCGTAGCCGGGGTGATTTCAGACCGCGCTTTCTTTAGCGACAGAAACACTCCGAAATTGCGCCGCAATTGCGTAACTTCCAAATAAAACCGCCGCGAAGGTCATGTCGCCAGCCAGCGTGTAACGGAAGAACGGAATCGCCGCCACAAAGCATTGCATTAAACCTGCGGCGGTCTTGTCGTACATATCGTACACGATCCAGTGCGCGAAATTCGTGACGACAAAAAAGAATACCGAAGCCGCAAGACTGCACCCGACAAGCCCCAATGTTGCGGTCGCAGAGTTGGCCCAGGAGCCCGCGCCATCGGTTTTCGCCAAGCGGAACCCGCGACGCAGCGGCGTGCGGAACAAAACAGGCATGACCAGCGCGCCGTACACAACCGCCATCATTGCGGGATGGTAGGCCCCGATCACCAAGTCGGTAATCGCCATCACGCTGAGAGGCAACGCGATCGCCGCCAGTCGCGAGTGAAAGAAGTACCCCGCGAAAAGGGCCAATGCCGCCACGGGGGCGAAGTTGGGAATGAATTGAAAGTTCAATCGCACAGCGACGCCCGCCGCCGCCAAAAGCACGAAAACCCCCGCTTCGACGATCGCTTGCCGTTTCACCGCTTGTCTCCCAAAGTTAGTAGGTTGCCAGCATCCGAAGGAATCGGAATGCACAAGGGCGTTTCCCTGGAGTTTGGTATTGTTCTTTTCCGCAATCTTACAGGGGTTTTTCAAACTTCCACAAGACCGCGTCGCCAGCTTTCAGCTCTTGCGCTCCAAAACTGCGCTCCGCCAACTTATCGTTCACACGGTAAACCCAGTTGCCTTCGCGCCCTTGGTTCTCCTTATCGTCGATTTGAAGCAAAAACGCCGTGGCGCCTGAACCGCGGTGCCTAAACGTCACTCCTCGGGGGTGGGACTTCGCCGCTTGCATGGCGTCAAAAACCGTCATCCCCTCTTTCCAAGGCAACGCCGTGAAGTGTTTCTCGACACCGTCGCCATAGTCAATGACGATACGAATCTGAGGGGCCGTTTCCGCAGCCAGCAGGACATTGGCAAGAACGCTCTGGCAAATGAGAGCCAGGCACAAGGCGTAAACGCCAGTTCGCAGTGGCAGGAGTGTGTTTTGTAACACGGGGAAAGTCCTGAAGGCTTCGAAGGTTTGGCAATTACCGGGATTCGCCGGGTGATGGCCGCAATATCGGCGAATAATCGCGGCGCCTCGTTTGATCGCGGCGCCAAAAGCGAATAACGGGGAACTCGCGTCACACGTCGCACAACTCGACGGCTTGTTTCAAACCCTCAAGCGGGTCGCGTGTGGGAATGAATTCGTGTCCCACGAAGCCGTCATAACCGACTTCCGTCAGGGCTCGCATGATCGGCGGATAGTTGATCTCCTGCGTATCGTCCAGTTCGCACCGACCAGGATTCCCTGCCGTGTGAATGTGTCCCAAGTATTCCTTGTGTTGCCGAATGCGACGGATGACATCGCCATCCATGATTTGAACGTGATAGATGTCGAACAAGAGTTTCAACCGCGGCGAGCCAACGCGTTTGATGATGTCGATGCAGTATTCGGTGTGATCGCCCTGGTATCCGGGATGTCCCTTCATAGGATGCGAATCATCCCGGCTGTTCAACATTTCCAGGCAAAGAGTGACTTTTTTCTGTTCGGCGTAGCCCACGACTTGCTTAAAGCCTTCGACGCAGTTGTTTGCGCCCACGTCGTCGGGAATTCCATCACGCATGCCAGTGAAAGCGATCACGCGCTGAAAGCCATGCTCGGCGCACGCATCGATCGCGTTCCGCGTCGCCTTCACGAGCTTCTCGCGATGAGCGGGGTTATTAAACCCCTTGGCGAACCCCGGATCCGGGCTCATATCGACGGAGGCAATAGCGCATTCGAGCCCGTTTTCTTTGAGCAACGGGAAATACTTGGGCGAAATCAGTTCGACGCTTTGACAGCCCAGCGCCTTGGCGTACTGAATCGTCTTGGGAACATCCCAATAGGGATTGAAGCACCACTGAACAATGGATTGACGAATGCGCCCCTGCTGAACGATTTTCTCGACCTGCTCCGGATCGTCGGATCGCCCTGTACGCGACATAAACGCGGCCCCCGCCACGGCGGCCGAACCAAGCAAGACCCGGCGGGTCAATGCGTCCTCGCGACGAACAGCGTTTTTCTGTGACATATCAACGCCTTGGGCTGAGAGCGACGAAGCAAATGCACCAAGGCGTTATTGTATGTCGAGTCGAGTGAAGGCGCCAACCTTGCAGGAGGGTCGAAGGGTCGTGAGACAATTCCATCAGACGTCTCGCGCGAACGTACGATTCTCGCGAGAAACGGTCGTATAGCGACCACCGACGTATGGCCGCAGTTTGCAATAACAACCACGAACCGCAGGAGCGGCTCCATCACGCGACCACAGCCGACTATCGCAAAGCATGGTTCAGCAGCAAGCGGAATTCCCAATCATGGGTTTTGTCGCCGGTGAGCGGCGCTCCGAAACCTGCCGTGAGCGTGCCGCCCTGCAGAATCGCCGAGCCGCCGATGACAACGTCCAACCGTTCGACCGAATCGGTCACATCGCCAATTTGCAGGCTTCCCACACGCACCACTTCCGGACGATCGAAACTTTGCGTGTAATGCAATTCGATCGTCGGCGCCAGCGCCACGAGATCAAGTGGACCGCGTGGACCTTCCGGAGCGCGATATAACCACAAGCCCGTCGCCCAGTCCAAGTAGAACCGATCCGTGTCGAACAGGTCGGGCGCGGTGATGAGCGGACCACCCGGAGTTAGTGACGGATTCGCACGCACCGAGTTGCCATTCGGGTCGATATCGATTTGTGCGAACATTTGCGAAAACAGCAACGTTCCTGAATCGTACACGGCGCCGAGAAACGGCAACACATGCACCGACTCGTTTTCCACTTCCAGCACGCGAGTTCCGTCGGCCAAGGTGACCGACGTATCGCTGGCTGTAGGAAAAGCAAGCTGCAAACCACCGGAGAATCCGAACCGCGGCGTGCGGATCATCAACCCTTTGACCGCGAGTGACGCGTTGCCGTACTCCGCATTGCCTTCGGAAAACGGCGTATCGGCCGAGATCGCCGAATCGGCGGTCAAGGCAATGGGCATCCGTGCTTCAATTGAGGCCATGCCGCCGAAGAACGCTCGTTCGATGCCGGGCGTAAAGCGATGGAACGTGAATCCCCCCGCCAGATCGTCCGTCGACGTGAGGCCATAGTCGAGGAACGCGCGCGTCCTTGGCATGACGCTTCCGTTCTGCGAAATCTTGGTGCGACCGGTCAGGCTGGTGCTGCTGGGATGCGGGATGACCAACGTGACCGGATCGCGCATAAACTGATAAATGAACTGCAACTGATATCCATTGAAGTTCGGGTCGGCCTCGGCGGCGGCGACGCTGCCATTGGCTTCCGGCAACAAGGCGGTGGGATCCGAACCGATGGATTGCGCTTGAAATAGCAGCGGTAGGGGACTCACAAACACGCCTTGCCCCTGAACGTAGGCGACGGTTCCCGGGAACGGGGCGTTGGCCTGCACAGCCTGGGTAACGCCGAAATCCTCGGGAAGGCCCTCAAACGTTCCAATTTGGCCGTCGCCGCTGTCGTCGAAACCGGGTGGAACCGACGCCAAGCCGGCCAAGTCGGGCAGCAACGGATTGGGATTCAACGACTGGAACGAGAATACTAGGGGCTGATTAATATTCGCAAACGCCGCCGTCGCGCCCGTATAGGTCGCGTAAATGGGCGTCGGCACAAAACTCGTCACACGGGTCGTGCTGGCGAACGGGCCCTCGTGGCTTCCCATCATGCTCGGAACCGAGTATACGGGCCCACAATACCCGGGATCGCCCAAATCGACGCTGCCGCTCACTCCGGCGAAACCGTTGACCAGGAGACCGTCGGGCTCAACGTATTCCTGAGCCATGGAAGACAGGCTTCCCGCGGTGAAGGCTCCCAGCGTGACTGCGACCGTCGCCGCACGACGCAGCATGCGTCGGCAGGCCGTTCGGAGGCGCCGGGCATGCGTCATGGCGGAACGTTGGTCCTGCCGACGAATCGACGAATGCATATGCTCGAACACAGGTTCCCCCCCGGATTACAGGCCCCAGCGCAGCGGACTGAGGATCTCCCCGTGCCAACCGCACGAAGCGCCCAAAGCGCAGCCCGCGCGGTAAAGGCTAACGATTTTGTCGGCAAGTTTGGATGTACGGCTTTAAACGAAGGTATGGGTCGTTCCGAAGGAAGGGGCAAAACCTTCGATCCCAGCGTCACCGACACACCGTAAAACCTGTGTTCTTCCGGGCGAACTATGCGGCCAAGCGAGAATATCCTCCATGATACGCTCCACAAGCCGCCGTTCCGCCGTTCAGGAATCCGTCGGTGTAGAGAGTTCGGTCAGACGACTTCGAGCGATCTCACAGTAGCTCGGCACGCAATCAATACCGAGGTAGCGCCGCCCCATTTTTTTTGCTACGACGGCCGTCACTCCGCTGCCCAAAAAGGGGTCAAGAACAAGCCCCCCGGCGGGACAGCCCGCGGCGATGCACGTTTCGACCAAGAGTTCAGGAAACACGGCAAAATGCGCATCCCGCGACTTAGATAACGGGATCGACCAGACGGTGCGTTTATTTCTGCCAAGTGGGTGAAACGCTTGGTCCCATCGACCATCGTGCAAATTGATGTTTCCACCGTTCTTGCCCGACTCAGGCGTTCCTCCGCGGCGAAAAAAGTGCTTGCGGCCTCCCTTCATGCGGCTTTGTTCGCTGAAGGTCACATGCGGCTCTCGGATTGCATCGGCATTGTAGTAGTAGTGCGGCGTACGGACGAAGAGGAACACGTACTCATGATCCACGGTAGGGCGGTTGCGCGCCGCCGAGGGCATCGCGTTCGGCTTATGCCAGATGATGTCGCGACGCAGGATCCAATCGTCGTCGATCATCGCCAGCGCCACGCGCCAAGGGGCGCCCAAGAGCCGTCCCTTGATGTACTTGTCGCCCAGCACCACCCAGCACGTGCCCGCGGGCTTAAGCACGCGCCGCACTTCACGAAAGACGCTTGCCAGCCGCCCGACATACTCCTGCGGAGTTAACTCGCGGCCGATCTCGCGCTCGCCGTGGTATTGCCGCTGTCCATAATAGGGCGGGCTGGTCACAACGCAATCGACCACGGCGTCTGGTAGCTTTTGTAATTCGGTTTGAGCGTCGCCGCAAATGACGACGTTTTCCCAATCGTTGCGCGAAGCGTCCGAAGGCATACCAGCACCATTCTTTGCGAAGGTCGGACGCTACATCTTTTCAACCACGCCAATGCCGAGAAGTTCGAGTCCTTGTTTGATGGTGCGCGCCGTTAAATCGCACAACAACAGGCGACTCGTGCGAAGTGCGTCGCTCTCGGCCTTGAGCACGGGGCAGTTTTCAAAGAATGCGGAGTACGTCCTCGCCAGGTCGTACAAGTAACTGGTGAGCTGATTAGGACGATAATCGACCAACACTTCCTCGAGCGCCTCGGAGAACCGAAGCAGTGCGACCGCCAGGTCGTGCTCCGCCTGATGCTGCAACACGAGCGCGGCGTTGGCGGCGCGTAAGGTCTCGGGCTGAACTTCGCCGCGGCGAAAGATGCTTTGCACGCGCGCGTAGGCGTATTGCACGTAGGGCGCCGTGTTGCCGTCCAGCGCGGTCATCTTTTCAAAGCTGAATTTGTAGTCGGTCGTACGGTTTTGCACGAGATCCGCGTATTTCAGCGCGCCAATGCCGACCACCTCGGCGATGCTGCGCCGGTCCGCCTCGCTTAACTCCGCGCCGCCCGGTTTCTTGTCATCCACTTCACATACCGTGGCGTAACCGCGAGCGACTGCCTCGTCGAGCAGGCTCTCAAGTCCTACCGCGTCGCCTTCGCGCGTTTTCAACGGCCTTCCGTCCGGCCCGAGCACTGTGCCAAATGACACGTGCTTGAACTCGACGGCCTGGTAGCCCCACTTGCGCGCCGCGGCAAAGAGCATTTCGAAGTGGTCGCGCTGGCGATGGTCGACCACGTACAAGATCGCATCGGGGCGCCACTGTTGGAGGCGGTATTGAATTGTCGCCAGATCGGTGGTTGCGTACAGAAACGCACCATCGCTCTTGCGAATGATCATCGGCGCGTCAAAGTCGGCAAAGAAGATGCAAATCGCGCCTTCACTTTCTGTGGCGATTTCCTTCTTTTGCAGCTCCTTCACGACCTGTTGCAACCGATCGTGATAAAAACTCTCGCCCAATTCGTGGTCGAAACGCACTTTCAGTCGATCGTAGATGCGGTGAAGCGCTTCAAGGCACGCGGGCATGAACTCGCGCCACAGGGCAAGATTTTCTTCGTCTCCCTGGTGAAGGCGGGTCGTTTCTTCGAGTACACGTTGTTCCAAGTCCGGATGCTTCTGGGAAACCGCTTCCACTTCTGCGAGTTGAGCAGCGTCTTTGGGCGATTTACCAGCTTGGAAGTCGCAGGTCTTGTTCACTAGCTGGTAGAGCCGCGCCAATTCGCCTACTGGGTCGGTCTGATAGCGGTCTTGATCGCGCAGGTGCTTGTAACCATAAATCACCATTCCGAATTGCTTACCCCAGTCGCCCAGGTGATTATCGCTGATCACGCGATGGCCGAGGAACGCCAGAGTGCGGTAAATCGCATCGCCAATGACGGTGGAGCGAATGTGGCCGACGTGCATCGGTTTGGCCACGTTGGGCGCCGAAAAGTCAATCACATACGTGCGCGGTTGCGACGCCCGAGCCACGTTCAGCCGTTCGTCGCGTACGGCAATTGCGGCTTGCTCGGCCAGCCACGAATCCTTGATTCGAAGATTGATGAACCCCGGCCCGGCGATCTCAGGGGGTAGGCACATGTCGTCAACCTTCAAAAGGTCAACGACTTCTTGCGCGACCTTGCGCGGCGGACGACCAACGCGCTTCGCGAGCGACATGGCGCAATTCGCCTGATAGTCGCCGTGTTGCGGCTGCGCCGGACGAATCATTTCGAGTAAATCGTCCACATCGTCGGTCAGGCTCGTCAGCGCGGGACGAAAGCGCTCGCGGATTTCAGCCAATAAGTTCATCAGAACAATACGCTTGAAGGTGACTGCGCGGAGCATCGCACAGCAGAAGACCCCGTAGAGTCTGCCAGGAAAGGGCGCGATCGTGCAACCCCGGGTGGAATGAAACGACGATGAAAGCGCGTCGCCGGTTTCTCGCTTTGCGCCCGGCTGGAGCGCAAAGCGAAAACCGCTAGTTCGAAAGCCAAGAGTTCGCAGGCGGATGTGCTATGCAGGAACGCGCGGGCCGATGATGTGCGAAATATCGACGCGCTTGGCCTGTCCCCACAGGTCTTCGATGCGGTAATATTCGCGTGTTTCCTGGTCAAACAAATGCACGACGATGTTGCCGTAGTCCAGCAGAATCCACCGACTTTCGTCAAAGCCTTCGCGACCCAAACGGCGGTCGTGCAAATCTTTTTCTAAGACGTTGTCGATATCTTCCGCAATGGCGTGCAACTGTCGCCGACTGGTGCCCGTGGCCAAGACAAAGTAGTCGAATTCGCTAGTCAACTCCCGCAGGTCGAGCACCACAAGATCCGTCGCTCGATTGTCGGCGGCCGTCCGGGCCGCCGCCAGGGCGAGTTCAAGGCTACGTTCCGGATTGGCGCGAGGGGTGATGGAAGGACTGGCGATGGAAATGGCCACAGGGCCTCCTTTCGTGTTGCTGAAAAACAACGGAACTCAGGGTATTTTATGCAGGACAGACCCGGATGTCACGCCTCAGGTTCAGGATTGCCGAAGGATAAAATGGCAAATGCCGTGCCGCGATTGCTTCCTTGGCGAGAGGCTCAAATTCGCAAGAGCGGCCGCCCGGCGTGGGCTGAGACTTGGTGATGTTGGCGACCAATATTGTGTGCATCTTCAGGGTTCGGCAGGGCGTCACTCGTTGAAACACATTACCGGTTTACCAACAATCATGTTTTTCAGTTTTGATGGAGTGGATGGAGCCGGCAAGTCGACGCAGATAAACCGGTTTACTAAATGGCTGCAAGAACAGGGGCGCGAGGTCGTCACGTGTCGCGATCCTGGCAGCACGGCGCTGGGCGAGGCCGTGCGCAACATCCTGCTGCACCGCACCGAGATTCCCCTTCACCGGCGCAGCGAAATGTTGCTGTATATGGCGGCCCGCGCTCAACTGGTCGAAGAAGTAATTCGCCCAGCGCTAGCGGCGGGGCATACGGTGGTGTCGGATCGGTTTCTCCTGGCCAACATCGTGTATCAGGGGTACGCGGGGGGGCTTGATATTGAAGAAGTGCGCCGTGTAGGGGCCGTAACGGTTGGGGGAATCATGCCCGACCTAACCTTTGTTTTGGACATCAACGCCGAAGCGGCCGCGGCGCGACTGACGCGATCACTCGATCGAATGGAGGCCCAGGGGATAGAATATTTACGTCGCGTCCGACAGGGTTTCTTGGAGGAGGCTAAATTGCGGCCTGAAACCATGGTCGTCATCGATGCGGCGCGTCCGGTTGAAGCCGTTCAAGCCGAAATCCAAGCGGCGGCGGAGCGAGCCTTGTCACGAAAGTCCTAAGTACTCCCCCCACGCAATTGGTCGCTCACTATGTCCTGGCAAGGTATTGAGGGTCACGACGCGGTCGTCGAACGCTTCCGCCGAAGTCTCGTCGCGGGACGCTTGCCCAGCACCTTCTTGTTTGTTGGACCTGCCGGAATCGGAAAACGGGCTTTTGCGTTACAGTTGGCGAAGACTTTGCTTTGTGAAGCGAGTCCTCCGTCGCACATGGCGCCTTGCAATGCATGTGTATCGTGCCGGCAAGTCGAGGCAGGAACCCACCCGGACTTGGAGACCGTCGCCAAGGAGCCAGATCGCACCGAGTTTCGGATCGAGTTGTTAATCGGAGATCTCGAACATCGCATGCAAGAAGGCCTCATACCGCGATTGTCGCTCAAACCAACGCGTGGACAACGGAAAATCGCGATCTTGGATGATGCGGATTTCCTGAACGTCGCGAGTGCGAATTGCTTGTTGAAGACATTGGAGGAGCCTCCTTTGGGCTCGGTCTTGATCTTACTTGGAACGAGTGAGCAAAAGCAGCTTCCCACGATTCGCTCGCGCTGCCAGATAGTGAGGTTTCGCCCCTTGCCCGAGGAGACGGTGGCGAAGCTTCTCTTGGAGAAAGGAATCGTGAACGACCCCTTCGAGGCCGAACGGCTCGCAGCCCTGAGCGGAGGTGGTCTCCAGCAAGCCACTGCCTTGGCCGACGCGACCCTGCTCGAATTCCGGCGACACTTGCTTGCACAGTTGGCGCGACCTCGTTGGAACAGCGTTGCGTTGGCGAAATCGATCAATGCGTTCGTCGAAGACGCCGGCAAAGAAGCGCCGCCGCGGCGGGAACGGCTGCGTCGGGTCATCGGGTTTTGCGCCGACTTTTACCATCAACTGATGATTTATCAGAGCGGCGGCGAGGCGCCGGCCGACCCGCAACTTCGGGAAGCGGTGGCGGCCGCGGCAGGCGACTGGGGCGGTGACGCGGCAAGCGCCGCCGATCGCCTGGAACGTTGCCTGGATGCTTTAGCGCATGTCGACGCGAATGCGCATCCGATCACCGCAACCGAGGCCTGGATTGACGATCTGGCCCACGCGCCGTTGTGAACGATGGGTACGACGGCGTTCTCTCATAACGCCAACCCATTCCCCGACACTTGCCGTCTCACTCGCCTTGAATTGTGATGATGAGCCGCCGGCCGTGCGCGTGATTGCGGTGTTCGCAAAGGTAAATTCCTTGCCATACGCCCAACGCCAACCCGCCTTCACGAATGGGGATACTCAGCGAACTGCCCAACAGCGAGGTCTTCACGTGCGCGGGCATGTCGTCCGGCCCCTCAATGGTATGGATGTAGGGAAATTCTTCCGGGGCAATCGCATTGATCGATGCTTCTAGATCGGTTCGGACATCGGGATCGGCGTTCTCGTTAATCGTTAACGACGCCGACGTATGCTGGATGAACACATGGAGCAGTCCTGCTCGCATGTCACGAATCTCCGGCGCCGCCTGCAGAACTTGCGAAGTAATTAGATGAAATCCCCGTGACATCGGGGGCAGTGTAAGCGTGTGTTGGTACCAGCCCATGGGCCGCGTGTCCTAGAGACAGAAAAAATTTTGGTCGATTACAAGAAAAATTTTTCGCGCGGTTTTGGCAAGGATTGGGCCAGTTTCGCGCGTTAAAACTTGCCGGTTGATTTCATCGTAGCGGCCGGTACGCGGGAAGACCACGGCCATCGCGCCGTGTGGCTACGCATTGGCGGCGCTTTATGTCTGCAAAACGTAACATCTGCGGCGCACACCTTCTTCGGCTGTTAAGGGCGTGGATTTTCTCCTTAGCGGTTTCAGTAATTCTGGCGCTAAACGCTGTGCAATCTGGCATCCAGACGGCTCAGTATGCGTAAGAAGGGGCCAAAGCGGGAAAGTTGACGCAATCGATCGAGTTTTTGTGCCTGCTAGAGTCGGAGGCTTGCGGACGATTATCCACCCTCAACGTGGAAAAGATTTTCTTGACAAAAATCGGCTGGCGGAAATAATACATCACTCTTACGCATCCGTGCGTTAGTGAGTGCATCCCCTGCACAAACACACCGGAAGGAATCGCAACGTTCTCCAAGGACGCCCCGCGTGTGTTGGTCCGAGTTATCCATTTCGCCGGGCCGGTTCGTCGCATGTCAACGTAGTTGAGAGAAACGAATGTTTCGTTTCCACATGCGGCGCCGTTTCGCACGGTCCAGGCGAGTTTCTGTTTTGGAGGTAGTGTTCGAGTCGATGGGCAAGGTAAACAACGTTTTCGAAGCGATTCTCAAGTACGGACATGATGAGGACTTCGTGCCGGAAGAGTCCGATAACTTTGAGGAGACCGACGCTCCTGCGGGTTCGGACGCGAAGATCGAAGTGCTTCGTCGCCGGATTGAACTGGGACTTCCCCTATGGCACAAGGAAGACCGCAAAGATTACAGCGGTCTGACAGGCGCGATTCGTCCGCGCGACTAAGCGGTCAACCGCGTCCTCGCGGCGGATTGCCTTGTAAGGTGAGAGTTCAGGAACACGAGAGGCGCTTCCCAGAAAGCGCCTTTTTCTATGCGCGGTCACCGGTGGAATCGTGTAAAGAATTCCCACATCACTTCATTGGCCAAGAGATTCCGAGTCGAAGGCCCCAAATAGCGCAACAAGGGCTGGCGCCCCGGCCAAGTGTGTCCTCCGCCGTGAATTGTGTAGAGCACGACCTCCACACCGTTCTTTCCCCCCGCGTAGACCGTCTTGGTGATCGTTGTTCCGTCGTCAATTTCGGCAGGTAGTTGCGTTACGGTCGGTTCGGTACGACAGCCATTCGCCTTGGTCCAACGCTGAATCGTATGATCGACCGAATAGAAGTTTGTACGCGAGAGACTTCGTGCTCCTCGGCCCCCTGGGAAAGGAGCGAACTGGTCATCGGTCCCATGAAAGTGACAGATGGGCACCGGGAGGCTTGGCGAGCAATCTTCGGTTCCCATAGGTCCGCCCACGGGGGCAATGGCCGCGATTCGTTCGGACATTTCCGCCGCGAGCCGGTAACTCATCATTGCGCCGTTGGACATTCCCGTCGCGTAGATGCGTGTTACGTCAATCGGGATCGCCGTCGCCAGGTCGTCGAGCAACTGCCGAATGAACTTGACGTCGTCGATTTGATGGCGTTGAGCGTAGCCACAGCAGTTGCCGGCATTCCAAGTTCGTACGCCTTCCACACGTCCGGCGCCGTTGGGGTACACCGCGACGAAGCCCGCACGATCGGCTTGGGAATTCAGATCGCTAAACGCGATCATTTGTTCGGCATCGGACCCGCCGCCATGAAAAGTCAATACAACGGGAAAGGGTCCCTCATTGCCTAGCCGTTTGGGAATATGAATGAAATACGTGCGTTCCAAGCCATCCACCGTCAGCGAACGGCGATGATCGCCCGGCGCAAGGGGATTGGCAGTCAGAGTCATGCAAACTAGAAGGGCCAGTGTCATCCGAGGCGCCCAGAGTGAAAGGACGCATGCCGCGGCGACAGCCAACGGTCTTTCCTTCAAAATACCAGTTTTGGCCGAGCTTTGCCGCCCGGTCAAAGCGACGGTTTCGAATGGTTCATCGAATGTATCAGGGCCGCGAGAGCGTTCCGTCCTGCGTCCGGTTCGAGAATACTTGAGCTAAAGGGCAAGGGCTTCCGAAAGTTCTTCGTTAACGCGTTGACACGCCAGGAAAGGACGTACGTCGACGCCGTCCACCTCGACGATGTCCACATCGGGATAGAGCGCCAGGTCCATTTCCTCTAACGAAGGATCGGCAACGGTCTCGCCGTTGGCTTGACGCGTGCATTGCACCTTCGGCGATACCGGGCGACGAGGGTTAAAGTCGGTAACCACCGCCTCGGCGCCGGTCGATAGCTTTACCGTCTGCCCCAAGGGAAACGGAGGGATAATTTCGTAAAAGGCTCGCTCCACGACGGGGTCGAACATTCCGCTGCAAAACTCGCGCATCTCGAACAAGACTTGAACTGGCAATTTGGCGCCGTGGTAGCACCGCTTTGTGGTCGCGGCGTCGTAGACGTCGCACACCGTGGCGATGCGGCAAAAGATGGGAATGCGTCTTCCGGCCAAAGGAGCCAGTCTTTCGCCCGTCGCTTGATCGATGCGAGCCGGATAGCCGCGGCCGTCATACCGCTGGTGGTGGTTCAGCACGACTTGCCCGACCGTGGCGGATACGCGCCCTTTGACTTGTTCATACCCAAAGACCGGGTGCATCCGCATGACCTCGATCTCTTCGGGCGTCAATTTGCCCGGCTTATTCAAAATGGCCGGAGCGATGCGCATTTTGCCGACATCGTGCAGCAGGCAACCGAGCCCCAGTTCGCGAAGGTCTTTCGCTTCGCGCGGCTGTTTGGCCGACCGTTCTCCAATCAAGTACCGCTCCAGTTTCAGTCCCAGCAACAGCGACAGGTAGCAGACGTTCGCCGAATGGGAAAGTAGGTAATTGTCGAATGCGTCGAGTTTTTGCAGCAACACGCTGCCGCACGAGCTTTCCTTGAGGAAGACGAAGAGGTCGCCTACCGACTTTTGAAACCGCTCAACATCCAGCTGCATTGCGGGATTGTGGCCGATCGCCTCAAAGTTTTTGCGTACATTCCAGTACACTTCGCGCTGGTGATCGCCGAGTTCTTCGTCGATCAACTCCTCGAGAAACTCAAGGTGACGTTCCCGGACCCAAACTTCTAACACGCCGAGTTGCTTCAGCCGCGGCACTAAATCCATCGGTATTTCCCGATCGCGCTGGAGCAGAAAGCGATACGGGGTATTCGGCACCGGAATGGGACGCGCCAGCACCATTCCCGGTTGGATTTTGTGAACGGGCACACGCAGCATCGAGCCAAACCTCGCGTGGGAGGAAGAATTGCGGGAGCGCGACGAACTCTGGGCTTCGGCTTGTCGCTGTTCAAGGTTAGCTTACGGCCGAAAGGGGTTTTCCTGCGGTTTTCCGTAACGCGGGGGTTAATCGTTCAATTGGCGATAGTCGTCGGGCGTGTCGAGATCGTCAAAAACGGAAGCATCGGCAAAATCAACCGTGCGATGGGCGAATCGATCGCGTAGTACGTTCAATCCTTCGTCCGCGTGAAGATTCCTTGCCGCCGCAGCCAACGGCCACGGAAACAGCACAGGGTGGCCCTTTCGACCGCCCACTTGCGGTATGAGGATTTCCGGTCGAAGCGGGATATGCGCCGCAAGCAAGCCATCAATCACCGATGACGAAAGTCGCGGCATGTCGGCTGGGGCCAACAACCAAACATCCGAAGCCTTGGGCCGATAGTCTCGCTGGATTAAATCCAGTCCAAGAACAACTGAGTCCTTCATGTGTTCAGGGGGCGGATCCGCCCGCACGACCGCGACCCGCGGGTCCTGGGCTATGCGTTCTATTAGTGCGGCATCGTTGGCTCGAACGACAACAATCACTTGCGAGACGGCGCTCTTGCGCCAGGCAGTGATCACATGTTCGAGAATGGACCTGCCCCGCCACGGCAAAAGCAATTTGGGTTGTCCCATACGCCGGCTGAGCCCGGCAGCAGGAATGATGGCGAAACTCCGCATGGGTCAACTCGTACGAGTCGTTAGCGACTAAAACGCGGCGCATGACCACGTTGTTCGGCGAATGCAGATCCCTATCCCGCCTGCAACTCAACTTGGCGACGCCACTTTTTCAACGGGCGCGACGACGATGCGCCACAGCCACGCTTACGTCGTCCGCCTTGGAACGGCGACTCGTCCCAGGGCGACTTGAGCGTCCCGTTCGCTGGTTCCTCGCATTCACCGCGTGCTTTGGGCGACGGCCGTTTCCGATGAATGATTGGCCTTTGGAAAACGATCTTGCAGCGCTTGAACGCCCATTTCTTCTTCGCGCAGGGCCTCCATCGCTTTAACCACGGCTTCTGCGGCCTGAATTGTGGTAATGCAAGGAACCCCCTGTTGCACGGCCGCGGCGCGAATGCGGCCTTCATCGGTGCGGGCGCCTTTCCCACTGGGGGTATTCATCACGAGCGCAATCTGACCGTTAATCAAGTAGTCAAGCAAATTAGGATGGCCCTCGGCGATCTTTTTCAATCGCTCGACCGGGATGCCTGCCTCCTCGAGTTTTGCCGCAGTACCTCGCGTAGCGACTAATTGATACCCCATGGCCGCAAGACGCTTGGCGAGTGGCACAATGGCGTCTTTGTGGCGGCGGGCCACGCTCACAAAAATGGAGCCTTTCATCGGCAGATCCGCACCGGCGGCAAGTTGGCTCTTGGCGAATGCGATGGAAAATCGCTCGCTAACGCCCATGACTTCGCCCGTGCTGCGCATTTCGGGGCCAAGGACGATATCGACCCCCACGAATTTGCGGAAAGGAAAAACGCTTTCTTTGATCGACACGTGCGACGGGATCGGTTCGCGCGTTAAACCCAGCTCCTCGAGCGTCATGCCCGCCATGACTTTCGCGGCGAGTTTCGCAATGGGCACGCCCGTCGCTTTCGCCACGAAGGGCACCGTGCGGCTCGCACGGGGGTTCACCTCGAGCACGTAGACGTTGTACTGTCCGTTTTCCTTCTTGATGGCGAATTGGACGTTCATTAAGCCGCGCACTTTGAGTTGTCGCGCCATGGCTTTGGTCGCTTCGCGGATTTCATCAATCACTGGACCGGGCAGGCTGTACGGTGGAATCGCACACGCCGAGTCACCGGAATGAACTCCCGCTTCCTCGATATGCTCCATAACGCCGGCCACCACGACCGTTTCTCCGTCGGCGATGGCGTCGACATCGACTTCGGTTGCGTCTTCGAGAAAGCGGTCGATGAGGACCGGTTGGCCCTGCGCGACGAGAAACGCCTCGGCCACGTAGCGTTCAAACTGGGCGTCGTCGTAACAAATCTCCATGGCGCGCCCGCCCAGAACAAAGCTAGGCCGGACCAGTGCGGGAAAACCAATCTTCGCAGCCTCGGAACGGGCCTGCGACATCGTACGGGCGATGCCGTTGGCAGGCTGCTTGAGCCCTAGCCGCGCCAAAAACTGTTGGAACTTCTCGCGATCCTCTGCGGCTTCGATCGTATCGACCGACGTGCCGATGATCGGAACGCCGGCCGTGGCCAGCCCGCGCGCCAAATTGAGCGGTGTTTGACCGCCAAACTGCACAATCACTCCGTCGGGCTGCACGCGATCACAAATGTTGAGCACGTCTTCGGTAGTCAACGGCTCGAAGAAGAGCAAATCACTGGTGTCGTAATCGGTACTTACCGTTTCGGGATTCGAGTTGACCATAATCGATTCGATGCCCATTTCGCGCAGGGCGAAACTGGCGTGACAGCAGCAATAGTCAAACTCGATGCCTTGTCCAATGCGGTTGGGGCCGCCGCCCAGAATCATGATCCGTCTTACCCCGGGCGCCTTGGGAGGCGTTTCGTCTTCGTCCTCATACGTTGAGTAATAGTACGGCGTGTAAGCTTCAAACTCCGCGGCGCACGTGTCCACCGACTTAAATACCGGTGTCACCCCGCGTTTTTTGCGTTCGTCGCGTACTTCCATCTCGCTCGTTTTCCACAACGTGGCGAGTTGCCGGTCGGAAAACCCAAACTGCTTGGCCTTACGGAGAAGACGCGTATCGACGGAGGTTAAATCGTCGTGCGTTCGCAGCTCGTCCTCCATTTCGACGATTTCGCTAATCTGGTCGAGAAACCAGGGATCGATCGCCGAGAGATCGTGAATTTCGCCCGCCGACATGCCCGCTTTCAACGCATAGCGTATGTGCCAAATCCGCTCGGCATTGGGGGTGGCCAGTTTAGCGCGAATTTCCTCAATCGTGGGTTGTTTGTCGCCGCCCCACAAATCCTTGCCATCGCAACCCAGTCCAAACGCGCCAACTTCAAGACCGCGCAAGGCTTTTTGCAGCGATTCTTTGAACGTCCGGCCAATGGCCATTGTTTCGCCGACGCTTTTCATTTGCGTGGTGAGCGTGGCGTCGGCTTCCGGAAACTTCTCAAACGCAAAACGCGGAACTTTCGTGACGACATAATCAATCGTCGGCTCAAAACAAGCCTTCGTTTCACGCGTGATGTCGTTGGGCAGCTCATGCAGGCGATAACCGACGGCGAGCTTGGCGGCGATTTTCGCAATCGGGAATCCCGTCGCCTTGGAGGCCAAGGCGCTGGAACGACTGACGCGCGGATTCATTTCAATGACGATCATCCGCCCGGTATGCGGATGGATCGCGAACTGAATGTTGGAGCCGCCCGTTTCGACGCCAATTTCGCGAATGACCGCGATGCTGGCGTCGCGCATGCGTTGGTATTCTTTGTCCGTGAGCGTCTGGGCGGGCGCTACCGTGATCGAGTCGCCGGTATGCACTCCCATGGCGTCGAAGTTCTCGATCGAACAAATGATGACAACGTTATCGTCCAGGTCGCGCATCACCTCCATCTCGTACTCTTTCCAGCCGAGGATGGATTCCTCGACGAGCACTTCGTGAATGGGCGACTGATCGATACCTCGCCGCACTAAGGTGTCGAACTCCTCACGATTGTAGGCAATGGCCGATCCACTACCGCCGAGTGTGAAACTCGGCCGCACCACGCACGGCAAGCCAATATCGTTCAGGACGCGCCGAGCGTCTTCCAGGTTGTTGACGATTTCACCGCGACAAACCTCCAGCCCGATCTTCTCCATCGCGGCTTTAAACTGTTCGCGGTCCTCGGCCTTATCGATAACGTCGGCCCGGGCGCCGATCATTTCGACGTTGTATTTCTCCAACACGCCCTGCTTCGCCAGATCCATGGCCAGGTTCAAGCCGGTTTGCCCACCCAATGTGGGGAGGATCGCATCGGGGCGCTCCCGTTCGATGATCTTGGCGACAATGCGCCAGTCGAGCGGCTCGATGTACGTCCGCTCGGCCGTGTTGGGATCGGTCATGATCGTGGCCGGGTTCGAGTTGACCAGGACCACTTCGTACCCCTCTTCACGGAGGGCTTTGCACGCTTGGGTTCCCGAATAGTCAAACTCGCAGGCCTGGCCAATGACGATCGGTCCGGACCCGATGAGCAGAATTTTCTTGATGTCGTCGCGACGCGGCACGGCGACAACTCCTTTCCTTGCAATGGTGACGCGAACAAAATTTCCCGAGGTTAGCACCTTCACCGCCCCAGGTACAAGGGCCTAGCCTTGGGAATTCGCCGAATCGGCCCCAAGCCGCGGCGACGATGCGCTGTTGTTGTGATTGTAGTGCTTGGCTTGATTGTAATGCTCGGCGGCGTGATTCGTCAGGGATAAAAAACTGAAGCAGCGTAGGCGTTTACAACGCCACATTACCAAAACAGCCGGGCGCCTAGCGCGTTGCCCAATTTTCAGGCAGGGTGTGGTCCGGGGTCGATTGACACGTAGGATGGCCGGTCTTAGCATGAACAAATCGCTGGCGACGAACCACCCCAGTATCCGTTTTGTTAATAATTTACCGAGGCGCGATTGGCCACCCCTTCTCGATCTGGCGTGTTTTCTGGCGATGCAGACCGGCGTGTGGAGCGCTTCTCGGAAAGCATTTCTTTCGACTGCCGACTTTATGAGCAGGATGTGCGCGGTTCGATCGCGCATGCACAAATGCTGGCCAAAGTGGGCGTTTTGACGCCGGACGAGCGCGACCAAATCGTGGTTGCCTTAACGGAAATTGGCCAAACCATCGCTGCCGGCAAAATGGAATTCCGGCAAGAGCTGGAAGACATCCACATGCACATCGAGCAAGCGCTGATCGAGCGTTTGGGCGATGTTGGCCGCAAACTGCATACCGGACGCAGCCGAAACGACCAAGTTGCTACTGATTTTCGCCTTTGGGTGCGTGACGCAATTGATCAGATTGATCGCCGGATTGCGGCATTGCAAAAAGCGTTTGTCGGGCGCTGCGATCGCGACACGGACGTAATCCTTCCCGGATACACTCATCTTCAACGCGCCCAGCCGGTACTGGCCCCCCACTACTGGCTCGCCTACTGTGAGAAGTTCGAGCGGGATCGGAGCCGGCTGGCAGATTGCCGACGCCGTACAAACCAATGCAGCTTGGGGGCAGCGGCCTTGGCGGGAACCACCCTACCGATTGACCGCCACGATGTGGCAAATCGCTTAGGATTTGAGGGGGTTGCCGCCAACAGTCTGGATGTGTCGAGTGATCGCGACTTTGTGCTCGAGTTCGTGTTTTGCTTGACCCTTATTGCCGAACATCTGAGCACGTGGGCCGAAGAGTGGATTCTCTGGTCGACGGTCGAGTTTAACTTCATCAAACTTCCGCAGGAGTTTTGCACCGGGTCGTCCATCATGCCGCAAAAAATCAACCCCGACGTGCTGGAGTTGACGCGGGGAAAGACGGCTCGCGTGATTGGATCGCTGCAAACACTGTTGGTGTTGGTGAAGGGGCTTCCCCTGGCCTACAACCGGGATTTGCAGGAAGATAAACCCCCCGTATTCAATGCGTTTGACACCGTCGACGCCTGCCTGGAATTGGCGGCTCCGCTTGTGGAAGGCTCTGAGTTGAACCTTGCCGCCATCGAAGAGCGTTTGGAGCGCGGCTACTTGGACGCCACCACCCTCATGGAGTACCTCATCCAACGTGGTTTGCCGCAGCGATCGGCGCACCATGCCGTGGGTGCACTGGTGCGATCCGCTCTTGAACGCCGCTGTACGCTGGCGGAGTTGCCGCTGACGGAGTTTCAAAAGACCGACCCGAACTTGGACGCAAGCGTTTATAACGTGCTCGGCGTCCACAACGCCGTTCGTGCGTTCAAGAGTTACGGTTCAACGGCGCCGTCCGAGGTCGCCCGACAGGTAGCGCATTGGAAGTCACGTTTTTTTGGCGCCGAAGCGAGAATTCAAAGTGCGGAGTAGTTGTCCAACTATACTAGAAGGGAATCGATCGATCCTTTCCACGGTGCACGCCGCATGACGACGAGCTTCCCACGATTATTTCTCTTCGTTTGGTGCGCTACGGCGCCCGTCATCGCATTTAGTCAGGACCCTGCCGCCGATCCTTTTGGAGGCCCAGCACCCTCCGGCGCAGCGCCGGCGTCGGATCCCTTCAGTGGAGTTGGAACTCCCGCCGGAGAGGATCCCTTTGGCGGAGCCGCCGCTTCGCGTCCTGCCGCGACACCGACTGCTCCACCGGAGGGGGGGGCAGCGACGACAACCGAGCCCGCCGCGCCCGAACATCCGCTCGTCCAGCAGTTGCGATTGAACAACCCCAGCACTCCCTCGCAGTGGATGCGAGCGGTGATTGTCACCCTCGACCTACGCGAACACGCGGCGGCAAAGACGTTCCTAGGCCAATTGCTCGCGGCGAATTTGGATTCCGCCGCCCTGGCCGACTTAGTCCAAGAGTTTGGCTCAGCACCATTTGTGCGCCTGATGCGTACGACCGAGCTTGAACCCGAAGGTAAACAATTCGCCCAAGCGGCAATGCGAGCCGCCGACGCGACTGCGCGTGACGCCGCGCGATTGCAAACCCTGGCCAGCCAGGTCAGTGATTCATCTGCTTCGGTACAGCGCACGGCAATTCGCGAGTTGCAACGTGCAGGTTCGGACGCCGTGGCGCCACTGGTTCGTCGATTGGCCGATGATTCTCAGCGCGACGCTCACGCCGCGGTGCGCGATGCGCTTTACTACCTAGGGTCGTCTGCCATCGAGCCCCTGATGGGTGTACTGGAGTCACCCGATCCAAATCTCCGACGCCAAGCAATTGAGGTCCTTAGGCGCCTGCGAGCGAAAGTCGCCACGGCTTCGCTTGTGGGGGCGTTAGCAAATCCTCAAGAAGACCCGGAAGTGCGCTCCGCAGCGGGAAACGCCTTGGAAATGATGACAGGACTGCGGCCTCATCCCGCCGATGCTCGCGATTATCTGTCGTTGAGAATTAACGAACTGCTCGACGGCGAGTTTCCGCGTACGCCAGATGTCGATGGAATGATCGAACTGTGGCGATGGGACGAGGCGCAAGCCGCTTCTACGCCGCAGCGTTATCCGGCCAATCAAGCTGGCGCGGTGCTGGCGGCACGTTTGGCCGTCGATTTGTATGAATTTGACCCTGCGCGCGAGGACCACCGCCGGCTTTACCTCGAATCGCAACTTCACGCCGCGAAGATCGCGGCAGGACTGCATTTGCCTCTGCCGCGAGGGGCTGGAACGGCCCATGCCAACGCTGCCGCGATGGGAGCCCAGGTGGTGGAAGACGCATTACAACACGCCATGGATTCAGGACGCATTCCTGCGGCGATCGGCGCCGCGGAAGTCTTGGGCGATATTGGCGCCTCGGCGTTAGCACATTCGGGAAATGCTTGTCCCGCTCCATTGGTGGCCGCATTAAGCCACAAGAATCAACGTTTGCGCATGGCGGCTGCCGAAGCGATCTCTAAGATTGATCCGAAATCTCCATATCCAAACTCATTCCGGTACATTGAGACCTTGGCGCGTCTCGCGCGTACAGAAGCGACACCGCGTGTCTTAGTGGCGGACCCCCGCAGCGATGTTTCTCAAACTCTCGCTGGTATGCTGATCGGCATGGGATTCGAGGCCGACGCCGCCTACACAGGCCGGCAGGCCTACGACATGGCGGGCCGACGCCCCGACTATGCGTTCGTGCTGTTGAGCGACGCGTTAAACGATCCGCCGGTGGGCCAAGTGGTCGAGTTGCTTCGCCAGGACTTGCGCACCGCCGACTTGCCGATTGGCGTAATGTACCGAATTGACGTCGAGCCGATCCGCTACACCAGCGAGACGGATGAACTAATCGACGAGGCGACGAAAACGGGCGACCGCGTTCCCGGGCTCTACTACAAGGAAGACCGCTTGATCGCGGCGCGGCGTATTGCCGGAAGCGATCGGCTGACGGCGGTGTTTCCCATGATTTATGATGCGGCCTCGCTCGACTATGCCATGCGCCGACTGCTTGCCATTGCCGACGGCGATTTCGTCACTCCGCAAGAACACCTCTACTACGCGCAGGTCGCCCTGGACGCCTTGGCCCGCTATGCCGACGATCCCGTGACGTATCGGTTCTACGAACCTGCCCGCGTGCAACTTTCGATTACCAAGGCTTTAGACGAACCGGAATTGGCCCCCATGGCGGCGAAAGCACTAGGGCGCCTCGGCTCGGCCGCCGCACAACGCGCTTTGGTCGACGTTGCAAGCCATATCGGTCGTCCGATCGAAGTTCGCCAAGCGGCGGCGCTGGCCTTCCGCCAAGCGGTGAAACGCGAGCATTTGCAGCTCACGACGAAAGAAATTCTCCTCCAGTACGAGCGTTATAACCAAAGCGCAAGTCTCGACCGTCAAACGCAAGTTGTACTTGGTCACGTGCTAGACACCCTGGAAGGGGTGCGCGAGGAACCGCCCCCCTCTCATCCTGCCGATGTCGAAGATCCCAATCCCGCCTCCTGACTTGCTTTCTAGCGCCGCGCCGCCTATTCCGAGCCTGATTGGCTCGTGCCCGGCGATGCAGGAAGTGTATCGCCTCACGCGCAAGGTGGCGCGCAGCAATGCGTCGGTTTTGCTATTGGGCGAGACCGGAACCGGCAAAGAGTTAATTGCGTCGGCTATTCACCGCTTGAGTTTACGCGTCAATGGTCCTTTTGTGCGCGTCAATTGCGGCGCCTTGAGCGAAAGCCTGCTGGAGAGCGAACTCTTCGGCCATGTGCGCGGCGCATTTACCGGAGCCGTGGCGAATCGCACAGGCCGCTTTGAAGCAGCGCACGGCGGCACCATTTTCCTCGACGAGATTAACTCGACGACGCTGCACCTGCAAGTGAAACTCCTTCGCGTGTTACAAGAGCGAGAGTTCGAGCGGGTCGGCGACACGCAAACTCTACGCACCGACGCCCGCGTGATCGCCGCCAGCAACCGCGACCTTTGGAGTTTGGTCGAGTCGGAGGATTTTCGCGAGGACCTTTATTGGCGTTTAAACGTCGTGCCGATCATTATTCCGCCTTTACGAGAACGCAAAGAGGACATTCCGGAGTTGGTTTCGCACTTTTTGAATTTGTATAGCGAAAAGAACGACCGGTATGTGGTGTACTTTGCCCGAGACGCGCTCGACCTGTTGGTTGCCTACGACTGGCCTGGCAATGTGCGCGAACTGCAAAACTACATCGAACGCGCCGTAGTGATGGCCGAGGGAGACGAACTCACCGTGGATCTCTTGCCAGAGGTGGTGCGCGGCGAGCGGCGGCGCCCTAATGGGCGAATGCGCGGGGTGGACCTGGAAGCCCTTACGTACCAGGTTGTGCAGGAAGGGTTATCCACGTCGGGGCCGGAAGAAGACAATCTACACGGCAAAATCGTGAATCGTGTCGAGCGAGAGCTGATCGCCCAAGTCATGCTCGCTTGTAACAATGTGCAAACCAAGGCGGCGTCCCGCTTGGGCATCAATCGCAATACGCTCCACAAAAAGCTCAAAGAATACGATCTGGAATCGTAAGTCGAACCGGCGCCTGACGGCCTAGCGGCGCGTGGAACACGGCGCCAAGTGGTATAATGCATGGTGTTGGGAACGCCTACGAGGGAGAACCATGGCCATGCCCGAGCGACTTGAAAAACTACGCGCGGCGGTTGAAGACTTAGAGCGGGAATTGCACTCGCTACAAGAAGTCGACCCCGAAACGCGACTCCTCCTGGAGGAAGCGCGGCGGGAAATTCACGATGCGTTAAGCCGCGAACAACATGAATCGCTCTTTGAAGGGCCGCTTTCGGGCCGCTTGGAGAGCGCCGCCCGTCGTTTCGAAGCAACCCACCCCACCCTGGCGGGTGTGCTAGAGCGATTAGTGAACGGTTTGGCGCAGCTTGGAATCTAGCGCATCGCCGGCTTATTGTAGGGAATGCCGTGGTGACTCGGAAATATCCGTGACGACGCATTCCTGTTTGCCGTGTATGATGGGAGTCACCGACGCCCGCGACAGGCTTGCTCCCCTCCCTTTGTTTTTGCCCTGGTCCGGAAGAATGAAAAAGTTGCTTCTTCACGTCGTTTTATCACTTATTTCTGTGCTTTCGGTCGCTTCGGTAGCGATAACGCCACCATCCATAGTGGGGGGCAATCAAGCGGCTGCCGCCGATGCGAAAGAGAAACCTGCGAAGCGGAGTGGTAAACCCGTTGATATTACCTACGACGACTTGAAAACCGACATCGGCAAGGATGACAAATGGGACTCGAAATTCCTGACCGACCGCATCAAAGAACTGGATGGTAAAACCGTTCGCCTACGGGGGTTTATGTTGGCCGGTTTTCAGACGAAGGGTATCGAACAATTCGTAATGCTGAAAAATACCGAATGCAAATTCGGCGAAGGGGGCGAAGCGCACCACTGCGTTATGGTGCACATGACGCCTGGAGAATCTACGCGGTTTACGGTACGTGTACTGGAGGTGGAAGGCGTTTTACTACTCAAGCCATGGGATGGACCCGATGGCAATACCTGGGCCTTATACGAACTTCGAGATGCGGTGGTGAAATGAGTCTGCCCGCATTCGGCGCAAATTCAATGATTGACACACTTTGGCGACGGTCTTAGAATTCCCTGGTTTTGTGCGGTCCTCGAAAGCCCTCCCATTACTACTGTCCGGCGGAGTTGAGCATGAAGAAGGCGGATCTTGATAATTTCCGGCAGCAACTCGCGAATATGCGAGCTCGCCTGGTGGGCGACGTAAACGCTATGGCCGATTCCGCCTTGAATAACAATACGCGCGAAGCCAGCGGCAATCTCTCGGGGGTGCCGCTCCACATGGCCGATGTCGGTACGGACGCCTACGAACAAGAATTCACCATTAGTCGCATCGAGAACGACGAAGAACTGCTCGCAGCCGTCGAAAGCGCCCTCGATCGCATCGAGAAAGGCGTGTTCGGCGCTTGTACCGAGTGTGGCGGGAAAATCCCCAAGGCGCGACTGACGGCTCTGCCCTATACGCCGTATTGCATCAAATGCGCCGAGGTGAATGAAGGATAAGTTCTTGCGGCAGTTCGCTTTATAGTTATTGTCGCTAATCTCAGTCCGGTGAACCCGCGGGAGCTAGTGGGTCCCATGTCGCCGCCGAGCAGGATGCATCGGCGCCATTATTCACATCAAAGGATGGAAGCTCGTGAATCATTCCGGAGCCGCCTTGTTGGAATCTTCCTCCCGCGAGTCCCAGCAATCGCGTGTTTTGAACGATGACGGCGCCGGAGGCGATCACCGGTGGCTTTTCCGCCGATATGCCTTGTTCTTTTCGATCGCCCTGGTGGGATGCGTGGTCGATCTACTCACCAAATACTGGGTGTTTCGCTGGCGAGGCATGCCGCGACCCCACAACGAATGGTGGATCATCGAGAATTACGTGGGGATCGAAACGGCGCTCAATCCTGGGGCGCTGTTCGGTATGGGACGTGGATTCGGCTGGGTGTTCGCAACGTTGTCGATCGGAGCGGCGATCGGCGTTGTCGCATGGATGACGTGGGGCAAAGCCGCACGCGATTTACTACTGACGATTGCGTTGGGATGTGTCCTTGGTGGAATCTTCGGGAATTTGTATGACCGCCTCGGTCTTTGGAATCCACCTGGGCAGCCGGATATTTGGCGAAACGAAGTTCGCGACTGGATTCTCTTTCGGTGGGGCGAATATACCTGGCCTAACTTTAATATTGCCGATAGCTTGCTCGTGTGCGGAGCCGCGATGCTGTTTTGGCACTCGTTTCGAGCCGAGTCCCCAACCGCCAAGTCGTGAAGCGAATCACTTCCTGCATGTGGCCCGAGTGGTCGACGAAGCGCAGGAGGCGTTCAGAACGCCAATTCCAGCCGTTTCCAGTATGTGGTCAAGCGTTCTTCTTTATCTGCGGTAAGACGCACCACAAGCCAACCCGTTTGTCCCGCCTGTGAAGCCAGGTCGGTTTCAAAATCTCGCCATTGGCGCGAACCGAGGCTTGGCTCGTCGAGCGATTGTTCCCAGAGCGGTTTCCCTTGGAACTCGACGGATAGTTTCGAGTTGCGATGCTGTTCCATCGCCAGTCGCATACGCAGGCGCGGTTGGGAGCCTTGAGGGATGGTCATGCGGCGTGCGAACACCACGGGCTGACTGCGGCTGCCGTCAAGCGAAAGAATCTCACGTTCGCCGTGCATTTCGTCATGGCGGCCGGAATGTTTTTCAACAATGCCGCGAAAGACCTGCCAATCGGGCAAGACACGGGCCGCAGCCCGGTGGAGCGGGTCGGCAAGGTTTTTCAGCCAAACATCATTCACCAAGGGCGAGGCTCCCTGGGGTTCGGCTTGAGGCGTTAACTCCACGAAATCGCGATGGGGATCGTTCGGGCCGGCGCCAACGAGCGCCCACAAGCGATCCTTGTGCGCCGCCGCCAGACCAAACCGTAAGTCTTGCCGTTTCAGATCATTGAGTACGGCGCGATGGCGTTCGCGACCTGTCGCCAAGTCCAGCCAAACCAGTTCGGGCCGGGGTTGAACATCATCGCGTTCGCCCACACTCGGCCTGACATACATAAGACCTCCCGGCGCTCCGCAAAGCCGTCCTTCCAGGCGATCGGTCGTTTCATGCCGCCACAACGGTTCTCCGTTATCGGACTGAAGGGCGACGAATCCACCCGACGTCTCCACCAGAAGTCGGCCTTGCTCCAGGCCAATCAGGCGTCGAATGTCGGGCATCGTTTTGGTCCAGATGCTTCGCCCGGTGTCCACGTCAACACATTCCAAGGCATGAACGCCGGGCTGTGTCAGGAACAAACGACGTCCGTCCACCAGGGGCGGCTCTTGATGCTGTCCTCCCCAGGCAGGCGCTTCATCGGGGGGCGTATAAAGTTGCCGCCGCACCCACCGCACCCCGCCGGTTAAGTCGGCACAGACCACGCATCCGCCCAGAACGGCGACCAGCGCGTCTTCGACTGCGGCTGTTTGGCACACACGACGCGTCGCCCAAGAGGGCTCACGAAGTCGCAGCAACTCTTGTTGGCTTGTCGGTTCTCCGGTAGCAATGTCGTAGTCGCACAACACCAACGTGGATTCTGAGCCAAGATCGCGGCGAATCCGAAACAGGAGCAATCTTCCTTGAATTGCGATCGGGTCGCTGGCAAGCCACTCTCCCGGAGGCGGCGTACTCGTCCAAACGATTTGCCCATTTTGTTTGTCGAAACATGAAAGCACTGGCCCGTCGCCCGTTAACTGCCGAGCCAGTACCTGTTTTTCCGTTACGATGGGCCGCATAGGAACAAGCGACCATTCGTGCGAACGGGCGCCCTTGCCCGGCGGAGCAGGACTTTGCCACAGACGCTGCCCGTTGTTCAAATCGTACGCCGCGAGATGAAAACGGTTGGTCATGTACAGCGTATCGCCTTCGATGACCGACGCGACTTGCCGACTGACCCAGTCGATATTACCTTCGCGCACGGGCCGGGGCAGTTCGTTGGGACGGTCACCGGCGGGGCCTTCCATTCGACTGCGCGGCTGCGACGCGTAGCTGCGAGGAGCCGGAGTTGGTTGGACTCGCACAGAGCTCAAAGCGCCCTGGACCGCGGTCACAGGCGATGCGGCGGCGCGTTCAAGCATTTGCTTAATCATCGTTTCGAATTCGGCCGGCGGAATTTGCACGTCTCCTAATTCCACCTCGGCCGAAACGGGCGTGCCAATTTCGCGGCCCAGCATGGCGCCGGCCAACCGCTGCCGCGGCGCGAGTTCCTGGAGCAGCGACAAGTCCGATATGCGTCCGGCCCGAGCATAAAACGCTAACGCTTGTTCAAAGTATCCTCGCGACAAAGCCCGGTCTCCTAGCCATCGCGCCGCAATGGCGGCAGCGGGAGTCGCGTCAAATTGCAGCGCCACCGAGCGCACGGCTTCTTCATCGCCTTGCCCCATGGCGCGGCGCACACGCAGGAGCGCTAACTCGGCGTATTGTTCTCCGATGACCTGCTGCAACGGCGGATAGTCGCGCATGGCCAGCCTCAACGCCGCGGGCAATGACACGAGCAGACGCGCATCGCGGCGGTCGGCGGCAACCCCGAAAGTCGCGTGCGGCCTGGCGGCGGCGATCATGCGTGCGGCCTCCTCGAACGCCTCACTATCCAGGAGCGCCTGAAACTCCGCGAGGTAGTTATACGCGTCTTTGTCCAGTTCCTCGATCAACGGGTGGCGCCACACGTCGCGCTGTTCCACGAGGTTATCGCCGGTTCCGATTTGTTCCGGAATTTGCCGCTGCGCGATCGACTTGGCCCAAGTGACGAGGGGCAAGTTTTCATCGAGGCGATAGAACCGGAGTATGTCGCAGAAGGCGAGCGTTTCGCGCCACTGGCTTGAATCAAGCCGAGCGATGAGTTCGGCGTAGATTAGTTTTTCGCCGCCCAGCCGAACGTGATGCGGCGTTGCTATCGGCGCGTTCATCATCGGGCGGCGAATAAGCGAAAATGGCCCGGGCTCTCCATCTTGTTGCGCTTGCTCGCCGACGCGGTGAAAGCGCGCCAAATACTGCATCAGGCGATTCTGGTCGGAACGTACGTCGAGCACGAGGGCGGCTTCTTCAAGTACGTCCAATTGCTGCACCCGCGGCAACTGAGGAAGGGCGTCGTCTAATAGCGCCGATGCGAGCGCATTGCCGAGCGAGGCATTACATCCGGCAGCCAGGGTATTTATCGCGCAGGCGCGTCGCCATGCGGAGTTTTCCACGTCGGATGGTTGGGCGCTCGATACTTGCGTCGTCCAGTCGCCCATATCGGCCGCCAGTGGAAACGCAGGCGCCTTAACGCGGAGCTGTTCCTCTGCTAGACCGTTCAGCGCATTCAACGGCTGAATATGGATCGACCGAAGACGAATGCGGCATTCGGGGCGGTTTGCGGCAGCGTGCAAGCCCAGGTAGCGCACGTCGCCGGGCAAGTTCGTGCGAGGTTCATAAAACGGCTCCGCCCAATGGACTCCGTCGAGACTCGACCAACACCGGAGCATGCCGCAGCCAAACAGCAAACGCAGCCAAAGCGATTCGCCGACCAGGGCGGTCGTTCGCTCGTCGACGGACTCAAACTGACGTTCATGGGTGTCGTCATTGCCGTGCAGCGAAAGGCCGAGCAAGCCAGTGCGTTGGTCGCGCAATATTTTGAGCACTTCGTGTGGAGCGCCGGCTTCGCCCCGTCCGAGAAACACGCCGACGCCCGGCGAAGCGGCGTCGATCTTGAGAATGATTTGCCGAAGCCCTTCGCCCGGGATAGGAGCGGTGACGAGCGAGCGTTGCTTGACGTTATGTGCGATGAGTTCGACCGAGCCGTCCTCATGATTTTTGAACTCGGCGCCGTCCGCGAGCTGCGGTTTCCATGCGAGCTGCGAGGCCTTATGCCCGTCTTCAACGTTCAGGGAGTTGGGCGGTTCGAAGGGAGCGCCTTCGGTCTTTATGATTTCCAGTCCCGTAAAGGTGGCGCGACCGTCAAAGAATACCTCGGTGGGAACGCCCGGCAATGGAGCGCGAACTAACGCGATATCGCCCCGGCTGAGGATGATTTCGCCATCGCGGTAACGTAACTCGTAGGGACCGCCATGCCGGATTTCGGTACGCATATTGCGCCCGCCATCGGTGGCGGCAAGCAAGTAACGATCGGGTTGTGGCGAACCGGGTTGCCGCGTCGTTTCATAGCCAGTCCAAGCGAAATTCAGTCCTTGGTAGAACGCAAGGGAAACACCTCGTTCTCCATGAAAGAAATGAATCTTGAGACGATCGTAATCTTCGAGCGAGAATCGCAAGGCGGCGTCGTTCGACCATGGCGACAACAAGCGCATGATTCCTGTAATGGCGCCGCAATTGCCCGCCCCCACGCGTCGCTCGGAAAACTGCGACTGCGCGTTCATCGGCTTAAGCCATGATGTCAGGATTTCCTTGCTCGGAGTCGACTTTGACGTTTGAACCGGGCGAAACGCAACTTGCGCGAAAGGAAGATGAGGAGCGTCTGCCCGTAACGCTGAGTCCCAAGGTCCGGATACAGGCGGGGGCGACGGTAAAACAGGAATGGCTTTTTCGCTTGAGGCGGAGTCCGCCGCTGACGCGATGGCGGCGGCGGCCGACGGATTTGAAGTTTCCGCCTGCGGCGCCTCATTTGTGTTTTCTACCGTCGAATCTTGTGGCGAGTCGGTCGGATCTTCGGGCGATTTGTTTTGCTCGGAACCTCCGCGAGGCGCCGACTCGGGCGTATCTTGCGTCGGTAGATCCGGCGTTTTGTTCGCTTTTGCGATAGAAGCGTCCGACGTGCGGAGTTTCCAAGGTTGTCGCCATAAGACGACGCCCGCAACCAGAAGCGACGCCACGGCCAGCAATAACACGAGACGGCGCGCTAGGTGATGTGCGGGCGTTCGCGATTTACCGGCTGGAAGCGAGCTGAGTGAAACGTCGATGCGCTCTAGCGCTTCGGCGAGATACTCTCGCATTTGCCGGCGTTCCAGCAACTCGATTCGCAACTCCGCGGAATCCCAAAGCCGTTGCTTGAGTTGATTCAGTTCCAGCAGAGTCAGTTGATCGGGCGACTTTTGCGCTATGAGTTGGAGTAGCTCCGCGTCGCTCATGGTTCCTTCCCGCAAAGAATTCTCGGAAGGAAAGACCGTACCCGGGATGCGCGGGTGGGCCGGCCCCCCAACCGTTAGCCACGCTGATTGACCGGAACAAACTCACGTTCGGTCGGCCCGGTATAAACCTGCCGTGGGCGATAGATGCGTTTGTTCGACAACTCGTGCATTTCCACCCAGTGAGCAATCCAACCTGGCAGTCGGCCCATCGCAAACAGCACGGTGAACATGGGCACAGGAATGCCAATCGCGCGGTAAATGACCCCGGAATAGAAGTCAACGTTGGGATAGAGTTTTCGCTCGACGAAGTAATCGTCGTTCAACGCCACGTCTTCCAACTGCTGAGCGATCTCGAACAAGGGATCGCGGATCGACATTTTGCTGAGAAGTTTGCGGCACTCGGCTTCGATAATTTTGGCGCGCGGGTCGAAGTTTTTGTACACACGGTGGCCGAAGCCCATAAGGCGGAACCCGCCGTTCCGATCTTTCGCCATGTTGACGTACTTCTGAACGTTGCCGCTGTCATCGCGAATTCGTTCCAGCATATTGACCACGGCTTCATTTGCCCCGCCGTGCAAGGGGCCCCACAGCGCGCTAATGCCGGCAGCGACGCAGGCAAACAAATTCGCATCCGCCGAGCCGACCATGCGAACGGTCGACGTGCTACAGTTCTGCTCATGGTCTGCATGGCAAATAAGCAGCAAATTCAGCGCGTGGACAAAGTCGGGATCGCTCTCATACGGCTCGCATGGAACCGCGAACATCATTTGCAGAAAGTTGTCACAGTAGGACCGCTCGTTCTGCGGGTAAATGAATGGCTGACCAACGGACTTTTTATGGCTGTATGCCGCAATCGTGGGAAGTTTCGCCAAGAGGCGGTGGATCGAGACTTCGACATGTCGCGGATTATGCGGGTCGAGCGAATCCTGGTAAAACGTGGAAAGCGCGGCCACCACCGACGCGAGAATCCCCATTGGGTGGGCGTCGCTCGGGAAACCGTTATAGAACTGCCGCACGTCCTCATGCAGCATGGTATGCCGACAAATCGACGCCCGAAATGCTTCTAATTGGTCGCGCGTGGGTAATTCGCCGTAAATCAGCAAGTAACAAACTTCGACAAAGTCGCAATTGGCGCATAGGGTTTCGATCGGGTAGCCACGATAACGGAGAATGCCTCGTTCTCCATCCAAGAAGGTGATGGCGCTCCTTGTCGAACCGGTGTTAACGTACCCCTCGTCGAGCGTCACCAATCCCGAGTCCGAACGAAGCCGCGAGATATCGATCGCCCGCTCTCCCTCGGTTCCCACAAAGAGGGGAAGCTCTACCTGTTCCGACCCGACCACTAACTTGGCCGTTTCCGCCATGCGCACGTCCTTTTTGAAGGCCACAAAATCAGTTGCGTCCTGAGGCAGTTTAACCCTCAGGACGTCGCAGAGCAATTCGTGGACCGCGCCCGGGGGGAGAGTTTCTCGCTTTCCATGAAATGCCGTTAATGCTTCGTGCTCGTGGCCAACGTCGCGAGCAGATCGCTGAGGGAAGCAGAGGGGTCGTCCGACTGGTGAACAGCGCCGCTCACGGCTATCCGTGAGAATCCCGCCTCACAAACCCTGGGAATCGTTTCTCGCGTTATTCCCCCAATCGCGAATGCGGGCAGTCGAATCTCTTGGCTCACGGCGCGCAGTAACTCGAGGCCAGTAAACGAAGAAAACGCTTTGGTGCTGGAGGGGAAGGTTGGCCCCACGCCTAAATAGTCCGCTCCGTCGAGCACTGCGGCCCGAGCTTGCTCTAGGGAATGTGCCGAAACGCCGATGAAAACACCTGGACCGACGACCGCGCGGACCTCCTGAACGGTTAGATCTTCCTGACCCACATGGACCCCATCGGCTTGCGCCAACAACGCTAAGTCCGGGCGGTCATTCAGGATAAACCGGGTGGACGTGCTGGCGGTCAACGCGCGAAGGCAGCGAGCGCGAGCCAGCAGCGTACGATCGTCCAGTCGCTTGTCGCGTAATTGCAACATATGGGCGCCCGCTTCAATCAAAACTTTAACGCGCGCAGAAAACTCGTCGGTCGTCGCGGCGCCGTCCACAAGTACGTAAAGACGCGAATCCGCCAAATCGTCGAGTGAACGGCGTGTGGTTTGGATGGCCTTTTCGAGCGAATAAGCCTTATACCGCAATCGTTCCAATGCGGTGCCCCCATCGGGGGAGATTGTTTTTCCAAATTCCTCCAAACAACGTAATGCCTGTTGGACCCGCGGAAAATTGGCTTGCAGTACTTCCAGGGCATTGGCGCGTCGCCCTTCGGCCGGAGTCGTCACCGATGCGCCCACATCGCCCAAGGTATTGCGAGACGCCACGAGGTGCGACGAGGGCCACGTCTGCACAATTGCCGCCAGTTCGTGGCGCAGGTCCTTACAAAGACGCGACAAATGCGCATCGTCGATGATGAAACGAGCGTAATCCTCGACGACACGTAAGCCCTCGGCGGCGCGATTCGCATTCGCGTCGAGAATTCTCCAAACACCGGTTTCCAACATAAGTCACGTTCAGAAAAAAGTTCGACGCGACGACACGTCGTCAGGATGATGTTGCAGCGCGTGCCACGTAAAGGGCTGGGGTATCTGGCTTTCCGCCGCCGCTCCCCTCAGATGCGGAGCAAGGTGAACTTGTCGGCGGGTGTTGGCGTGGTCTATAATCCGAGTCTTCCTGAAGAATTATGCGACCTTCCCGGTTTTCTTATTTTGACAAGGAGTTTGTTCGTGGCGAGCGGTAAGTACTTGTTCACTAGTGAATCGGTCAGCATGGGACACCCCGACAAACTGGCCGATCAAATCTCCGATGGCGTGCTGGACGCTTTGTTCGTCCAGGACCCGTATAGCCGCGTCGCCTGCGAAACCCTTGTGACTACGGGTCTGGCCCTGGTGGCGGGCGAAATTACGACCCGCGCCGTGATCGACTTTCAACAAACGGTGCGCCAAGTCATTAAAGACGTAGGTTACATCGACGACGACATGGGTATTTGTGACCGCACGTGCTCGGTGCTGGTGGCGGTTGGAAAACAAAGCCCCGATATTGCCCAGGGTGTGAATGAGGATGCCGAACGCGGCAAGGACATTGGCGCCGGCGACCAAGGATTAATGTTTGGTTATGCCTGCAATGATACCCCCGAGTTGATGCCGCTGCCGATTGCATTGGCGCACCGTATTTTGAACCGGTTGACCGAAGCTCGGCAACAGGGGGAAGTCGATTGGCTACGGCCGGACAGTAAGAGCCAAGTGACAGTCGAATATGACGGCGACAAGCCGGTCCGCATTGATACGGTCGTTGTTTCGACGCAGCATTCGCCGGACGTATCGAATGAAACCATTCATCAATTCGTGCGTAAAGCGATTGTCGAACCGCAGCTTCCTGAAGAACTTGTGAAGAGCGCCATCAAGTACCACATCAACCCGACGGGACGGTTTGTCGTCGGCGGTCCTCATGGCGACTGTGGTTTGACCGGGCGAAAAATCATCGTCGATACCTACGGCGGATGGGGCCGGCATGGCGGCGGCGCGTTTAGCGGCAAAGATCCCACCAAAGTCGACCGTAGCGCCGCTTATATGGCTCGTCACGTGGCCAAGAACGTGGTTGCGGCTGGTCTCGCCGATCGTTGCGAAGTTCAACTTGCTTATGCAATTGGGGTCTCAGATCCGGTCAGCGTTCACGTCGATACGGCGGGCACTGGGCGCGTTTCGGACGAGCGTATTTGTCGCGTGGTGCGCGAGTTTTTCCCTCTGAGCCCGAGTGGAATTATCAAGTATCTCGACCTGCGTCGACCTATCTATCGAAAGACCGCGGCCGGCGGGCACTTTGGCCGCAATGATCCTGACTTTACCTGGGAAAACACCGATCGCGCCGAAGAGTTGGCCGAAGCCGCAGGAGTAAAGGCCGCGGCGGCAGCGCGCTAACGCTTGACAAGTTTGCCTGTGGGAGCGACCAACGTCGCTTCCCGAACCGCAAATGACGGTTGGGCCGCGTTTTTTGGGCATTCCGTCGACGCGGTCATTCGCGGGCAGAACGATTCAAAACGAGCTAACCAGGAAGGTGGCTCGTCGCATCGACGGCAAAGGACGCCGAAAACATGAATGTTCGCACATCGCCGGGAATGGCTGCTGTTCAAGCCATGACCCTCCGTGGCCTGACACGATGGTTGGCGTTGGTCACGACGTCGGCGACTTTGGTCCTGGCCCTTGTTTTTGCAGCACGGGGCCTGTGGCAATTCTGGCCACAACTTCCACAGCAAACAGCGATCCTCGCAAGCGCGGTTGCGTGCATTAGCTTGCTTCTTTATTTTCGACTGCGAGTTGGCGCCGGGCGTGACTTAAACTCTCGCTTTAGTCGTTGGCACGTACAGCAGCTGTTGATTTCCGGCGTGATCTTCGCCCTCGCCGTAATGATATCGCCCGAATTGCCCGGTTGGGCGGTGACGATGGTTTGGGGCGTTCTAGGCGTCGAAGAGTTCGGTTTTTGGCGGTCGGTGGTCTTGGGCAGCTCGCCTCTCGTGAAACGCGGCCATGTCTGCATTTGTGAGGCGGATCGTATTCGCGAGGGTTGGAGCAGCAATCAACTTCAAGCCGCAGGCGACCGAATCACGCATGTCGATTCGACGGATTGCGAGGACGAAGCGTGCGACGAAGCCGAGGAATGCCGCGAATCACTTCTTTCATTCTCGGCCGCGCATCTTCAACAAATCACACGCTATCGCAACGAGTTGGGCGCCGAAGTCATTCAGGGGCTTCTCAGGGCCGAACTCGCGAAGAATCAACGCACGGCGCATATCCACATCGCCTTTTGTCCGCCGTTAACGTCGACGCCTGAATTTACATGGGAACAAACGGAAGGGGACGATGCAACGATTGCCATTGGGCAATTGGCGACGTATGGCGCTCGCCTGGATTTGCGATTGGCCCGTCCAGCTGCCAACGGCGATAGCATCGTAGTTGAGTTTTTCGCCTCGTGCCCGGTGGTCTCGCGATGTGCGTAAATCGCGCCCAGTTCGTCCCACCAGCACTCTTGTTGTTCTGAGTAGGCGCGGCTTCCGCAACAAATTGGCGTTTACGTTCTGGCCGATGGTAACTCGTAGCTTTTCGCGTTGCGCGCAAAACTACTGACGGAACCCAATCGGCTTCACCAGATCGCGACGTTTTTCTTTCGGCAGGTAGTCGCGCTCAATCAATTCGGGGTCATATTGGGTCCAGGTCTCGCGAAAGGACGTGGCCCGAACTTCGCGCAAAACTTCTCCATCGTGCCAAACGGCCGACCAGTCGCCGCGCTCCCAGTTTTTCGTAGGATATTGCCCCGGAGATTTCAACAAGCGCCAAGCTCGTACCTGGTAACGGCTCATGGCAGGCGACCAGTCGTAAAAGATCACCTGATCGAAAACTCGCTTACCATGTTCGTCGTAGAAGTGGTTGACCTCGGCCAAATCCACCCGGTCACAGGCGACATCTTCCGCCGGGGAGAAAGTAACCGACGCTAAGCAAACCGCCAGAGCAGTAGAAAGAATATCCACGGGACGTCCTCCATGACGTTTTGGGGAGGCTTGAGTTGTCTTAGCAACTTATCCCGGGATAGGTCTTAGCACCCTCTTTATCGGATCAAGGGTGTATAAGAAATAAGTAATCCTGTGCAATCGTGCAATATCAATTTCTGTTATTGTGCACGAAGCAGCGGGGCATCCTAGGGTCGACGGCGCACGGCGCGAGCCATTTCGCGTTTGGAATCGGCCTTCTTAAGGGCTTCTCGTTTGTCGTGCAACTTTTTGCCGCGGCATAAGCCAAGGAGGACTTTCACCAAGCCACGTTCATTGAAAAAAATGCGTAAGGGCACCAACGTTAGACCGCTTTCATGGGCCTTGTTCGCAAACTTGCGCACTTCGGAGCGATGCATGAGCAGTTTGCGAGGCCGCTTTGGCGGGTGATTAAAGATCGTGGCCTGCTTGTATTCGGGTATATCGCAATTGACGAGCCACACTTCCCCATCGCGCACGCGCCCGTAGGCTTCATCGAGCGACACGTGCCGCTCGCGAATGCTTTTGACTTCGCTTCCCGTGAGCACGATGCCGCACTCCAGGCTATCAAGCACCTCGAACTTGTGGCGGGCCTTGCGGTTCTCCGCGACCACGTCGATGCTTGGACCGGTTTTCTTGACTTTCGATTTTTTCGTTTTTGTAGCCATGCCTTAGTGGTTTGCGCTCGCTCTGCGGCGAGATCGCGAGCGCAAACCGTTGTTACAAAGTGCAGCGCCAATCCCTGGCGACGAAGGCGATGCGAAATGGGCTAAGCGTTGTCGAGCAACTCGACGGCGACGAACTTTTCGCCCTCTAGCATTTGAAGACTTGCGCCGCCTCCGGTGCTGACATGGGTGACGCGGTCGGCAAACCCGAGTTGCTCGATGGCGGCCGCGCTGTCGCCTCCTCCTATGATACTTGTGGCCCCGCTGTCGGCGACAGCCTGGGCGACCGCTTTGGTGCCTGCGTCAAAGGGGGGCATCTCGAAAACACCCATCGGCCCGTTCCACACAATGGTCTTTGCGTTCTTGATCAGCGCGGCGTATTGCTTCGACGTTTCTGGACCAATATCCAATCCCTGGTAGTCGTCCGGTATCGCTCCTGCCGGAACGATCTTCTTATTACAGGTGGCCGAGAAATCATCGCCACAGTGAGTATCAACGGGCAAAACGAGCTTGCCTTTGCCAAACTCAAGCAATTCCTTGGCCAACGGCACGTCGTCCTGTACAACGTAACTTTTGCCGACTTTCCCCCCTTGCGCCAAGGAGAAGGTGTACGCCATGGCGCCGCCAATCAACACCTGGTCGCACGTTTCCAGAATTTTCCGGATGGCTTGGATCTTGTCCGAGACCTTCTTGCCCCCCATGATGGCGACAAACGGATGTTCCGGATTCTCAATAACGTCGGTCAAATATTTGATTTCTTTCCCAACCAAGAAGCCTGATACTTTGGGCTTCTTTTGCATTGCTTGTGGCACGCCGACCATTGACGCGTGTTCGCGGTGGCATGTGCCGAATGCGTCGTTGCAATAGATATCCGCCATTGCCGCCAAGGTCTGAGCGAAGTCAGCGCCGTTTCCTTCTTCGCGCGCGTCAAACCGCAGGTTCTCTAATACCAGCGTTTCGCCATCGTTTAACTTGGCTGCCTTGGACTTGGCGTCATCGCCAACAATATCGTTTGCAAAGTAAACCTGTCCATCGAGTAGTTCTTGAAGTCGCGCCGCGACCGGTTTCATCGAATACTCTGCTTCAAATCCCTTTCCTTTGGGCCGCCCCAAGTGGCTCATCAGAATCAGTCGTCCCCCGCGAGATAGTACGGACTCAATCGAAGGGAGGGCCATCCGGATGCGACGGTCGTCGGTAATATGGCCGCTTTTGTCAAGCGGTACGTTGAAATCGACCCGCATTAAAACACGCTGACCGGTCACATCTACGTCGGCGATGGTTTTTTTGGCCATATCCACATGCCTCCTGGCGGTTTATCGAATCACGTTCCCGTTGGGGTCAATGTACCGTGCCTTGGCAAGTCCGGAAAGACGCCGCTTCCGCGCCACTTCCGGACGTTTCCAGGCTGTCCGAGGGTGATCCGGACCGGCGAATCGTTACGACCCTTTCAAGCGGCCCAGAATTACATGCGCCGCTTGAGAAAATGAGGGGGACTGCGTGAAGTGGTGAAGACGCGTCGAGGTTGCCGCCGATACCAGATGGTAAATGCAATTTGTGGAAGGTTAACCGGTTCACGCACCCCAGCGCTGCTTTGTTGTCGCCGAGAAAGTCGACCGACTACGGGACCGGCGGCGAGGGCGGAGAATTGGTGAAATTCCTGCCACGTGTCCTTTCGGATCTAGGAGCTATTCCGATGAGAAGTCTGGTGTTTCTTCCGGCGTTGTTGGTTGTTGGTTTGCTCTTCGCCTCGCTGACCAGCGATGCGAGCGCCTTGGGCCGCATGGGCCGCAAGGGTTGCTGCGAACCGAAGTGTTGTCCGGCTCCCTGTTGTGAGCCGACGTGCTGCCCCGCTCCCTGCTGCGAGCCGGCGTGCTGCCCCGCTCCCTGCTGCGAGCCGGCGTGCTGCCCCGCTCCTTGCTGCGAGCCGAAGTGCTGCCCCGCTCCTTGCTGCGAGCCCGCTTGCTGTGATCCCTGCTGCGATCCTTGCTGCGATCCTTGCTGCGACAGCGGTTGTGGCAAGAAGAAGCGCGTTGGTTTGCTGCAACGGCTCATGGCCGGTCGCAAGAAGAGCTGCTGCGCTCCCGCGTGCTGCGCTCCCGCTTGCTGCGAACCCGTTTGCGGTTGCGGCCACTAAGCAAAAGAACCGGTCCTCTCGTCGTAAGTTCGTAAGCGTCTCCCCCATTCGCGAACCACGACGGCAGGATACGACGCGACAAAGGCTCTCGGACCCTCCGAGAGCCTTTTGTCATTCTTGAAGAGCGTAATCCGTCAACCGTCCTAAACGAAGGTCGACACTTTGCTTACTCGGTCGACAGGAGTCCGACCGCTGAACGAACACGCGTGGGGAAGTGGTTTGTCACGGCGCGTTGGATGATTCGCTTGAGCCTTCCGAGTCAAGCGGTACCTCCCAACATGCCGCTTCTTCCGAGTTTCTCACATACAGGCGATCTCCCACGAGCACGGGATGATTCCACGTTTTGCCCTCCAAAACCTGGCAGCGCGCCAACTCATCCAGCTTTTCCGTCGTAGCGCGTAGCAGCACGAGTTCGCCCTTCTCGGATAATACAAGCAATTGATCCTTCTCGGGCAAAAGCAGCACCTGGCCCGTTCCGTAACGCCCTTTTTTCCAATGGCGTTTTCCGGTTTCCAAATTGATGCATGCAAAAATCTCTTGATCAAAACCATACAAGGCGCCTCGGTGCGCGACCCAATCGTTGAACCCGGGTTTGAGATCGCGCGATGTCCATCGCTCGGTCAATTGCACGCGATTGTCGGACATCGTGAGATCGACCCGGCGTGTTCCATCAAGAATCCCCAAGCCCAACATTAGGCTGTCGCCATTGACCAAGAGAGGTTGGAGCACGGTATAGCCTTCGATGGGCGCCACATGCTCGCCGATCGAACTGCCTTGTTCCGGATCGATCATGTGTAAGCCCGTGTTTGTATGCATCAAAACTAAGGGCTTCCCTTTTAAGACGACCAGCTGGGGCGAGCCGTAACTATGATCGCCTGCCGCAACGCTCCATAATCGCTCGCCCGTGCGCACGTCATAGGCGATCACGCCGTGATCGTCCTTACCGCCCGCGTACACAATTACATAGTCGCCCACAACTAAGGGCGACGAAGCAAATCCCCACATGGGCGGGTCTCGTTGTGCATCGTTCCTTAAGTCGCGTTTCCAGAAAACTTGCCCGTTCCTTGGGTCCAGGCAATGGAGGATCCCCAGCGCGCCTAGCACGTACAACCGTTCGTTGGCAAGCGTCGGAGTTGCGCGCGGACCGGGACCTCCGACCGCTTCAAAGAAGCGCGAGTCGTATTCAAATGCCCAATGCGTTTGGCCGGTCTCGGTGTCCAAGCAAACCACGGCCTCTTTTTCGCCGCGTTGTTCCTGCGTGTAAAGTTGATCTCCCGCCACACAAAATGACGACCACCCTGGCCCCACGAAACGGCGCCAGCGTTGCTTAGGAGGATGAGTGCTCCAATCGGGAATGAGGGCGACGTTGGGCACAACGCTATCGCGCTGAGGCCCCCGAAATCCAGGCCATTCGGGGTTAGTAAGGGCTTCATCCGAGTCGGTCGTTGGGGTAGAGCCCGGCGAAGGCGTTTCAGAACCGGTGAGTGTAGCCAGGTAGCGATCTTCGGGAGTGGTGCTCCACCGAGGTTTAAGCGATGACTTGAAATCGCCCGTCATTCCGTCATAGCGCATGGCGTCCCACGCGCCAAAGCCACCCGACGCGGCAAGTAACGCAACCACCGTCCGCCATGGCGATTTCCAGGCGAATAGAAGAATCAGCGCGCCGGCGAACGTAGTGACGCCCCAAGTTAAGCCGTAGATTGTCGCTACAAAGACGTTCTGGATTGAAGGATCCGCCAGAAGGAAGCAAACCGTTGCGATGACCAACATTCCCAACGCCCCGCCCAATCTTTCGCTCCAGGTCGCCCGGCTTAGGAATAACCACCACGCAAGAACGCCAGCCGCTGCGACAAGCGGCCCAAAGAAAAGAAGCATGAAACCCGTCGGCCCGGAGTCGGGAAGCAGTTTCATTGCAAACTGAGACAGCCAGAGCAAGGCCAGTACTATAACGGCTGGCCAAACTCGCAATCGCTTCACGTCTGTGGCTGGCCCGGACGACTTAAAGTCTTTGTCTTTGATCGAGGGCGCTGTGTTCGCTTCCGCATTCATCGTTCGTTCCTCTGATCCCCTACAGAACCGACGTTTTCTCTTCCTTGAGCATGCGAATCGTACGCATGCAATACCGAGTGCGGCAAGGGTGTTTTACCGAAGCTCGTGCATCATCACGACTCGTTACGCACCGATTTCGTTTTTCACAGGGCCGGGAGCACTGGGGGCGTCCGGAAGAAACGGACGAAGACAATCTAACGTGTCGCGGGCCATGGCGTCGGCGTTGAAATGTGCGAGGACATTGCGCTGGCCTGTCTGGCCAAAGCTTCGACGTAGTTCAAAATTGATTAGCAATTCGTAAAGCGCCTCGGCCAGGTGGTTGGGGTCGTTAGGACGCACGAGGCGGCCCCCCCCGGTACGCGATAACAATTCGGGGAACGCCCCATGTTCGGGTTGTACCACAGGCACCCCTGCGGCTAACGCCTCAAGGACGTACAATCCTTTAGGCTCCCGATAAACCGTGGGAACCGAGAACACATCGAGCGTTTTCAGGAAAGAGATCTTCTGCCTTCGATCTACGACGCCGGCGTAGTGAAAAGCATCGCCCAAACCCGCTTGACGCAACTTGTTGAACTGCTCCTCGGCGAAGCTGCGATTGGCGTCGCCTAGCCAGCCCGCAAGATGAAGTCGCGCATGCTCCATGTCGGGACGTTGCCGTAGGAGGATAAACGCGTCCACGAGCACATGCAGTCCTTTTTCGGGCGAAAGTCGAGCCAGGTAGCCAATGGTGGGAACTCGATTCGGATGAGGCGTTGCACTGCCATCCGAGGAAGATTCTGAGGCGAAGTCGTGCGTATCGATACCCAATGGCGCAAGGTGAATCTTTCCGCGCGGTAGTCCCAACAACCTGGCCATGTGATCCGCATAATATTCGCTGTGTGTCAGGAAACCGTCGATTGATCCTGCGAACCGACGGATTTCCTCCAGCGATTGCGTTTTGTAAGGCTCCGTGAGATCGTCCAGGAAGATATCATCGCCTTGTAGGGTTACGAGCAAAGGCGCTGCAACCTTAGATTTGAGTGTGGGCGCGGCGCCAGCAATGAGAATATTGCTGGTGATGATAAGGTCTGGTCGGACGTCCTCGGCCAACCATTGACAGAGTTTGAGCACTTCCTTGCGTTGAAACCCGCGCTCGCCGCGCAGCATTGAAACAGTCATCGAGCCGAGTTGCTTTGCGCTGGTTTCCATGCCACGGCTCGTCGCCCAACGCAATAACCAAGGGAGCTCGAACAGCCGGTCGATAAACGCCGGTAACCGGCGAAACACAGCAAAATTTTGTTGCAAGTAAACGTTGATCCCGCCAAAAAACACTCGGTCAATGCTGACGTTCTCCTCATCGGTGCGAATGGGGGTGTACATCGGGGTGAGTAGGAGATCGACCCCGCGTCGCGCCATCGCTCGCGCAAGCGTGTTGTCGTGCATGCAACTTCCGCAATACATGCCTGCTCCACCAGCAGTGAGATAGACGATCGTTGGTTTCATGCGGACTGATGCGGTGATCAAGCAAGAGAAAATTCTGGCGACGTTTCCAATAGAACGCAGGGCGCCGCCTGTGCCTAGCGGCGACGAAGGGCATCAACACTCGCGGTCGACCGCAGTGAGGCCGCGTTCAAAGACGGTTGACAACACCCTGTCGTTGCCACAACAGGCTTACGAGGACGAAACATGAAACCATCCCAATCGCCCGGATCATGCCGTGCTCAAAGATAATTGTCGCATTGAACGCGATGAAAAAGAGAAAGCCGTGAATCGCGACCGAAAGTCGGCGCGATCGAGATGCATATTGCCGGGGGGCCAACCAACGCCAACCGACGTCGGATGTCCACACCGCAAGAAACGCGTAATTAAAGTAGAGTTCGCCGCCAGGAGACCAACCAAGCACTTCTCGGGTTCGATGCGAAGTTTCCGCCGCGGCGAGGGCGTGACTTCCGCCGTAAAACAAGCACATGGCCAGGATTACGTGCGCCCACATCAAGGCGCATCCGCACGGCCAAAGAACGCTCGCGATGCTCTGCAGGCGAGGATAACGCGGTGAAGCGACAAACGCCGCAATGCTAATGGCATAAGCCGCCAAGGCCAACCAAACCGTCCAACGCGTTGGGTCCATAGGACGTTCTGCAGGCAGGCGACGGTTGCTTCAAGCCTGGCGACACCCCAAGCAACGCCTTATTGCGCCGAATTGGTTGGCGTCGGGTTGCTTAGCTGGGTGAGCATTTGCAATACCCCATTCAGGTGCGCCAAGCGCGGACCGAAGCGATCGACAAACTCCGTCAACATAAAGTCGCCATCCTGGAGCGCTTCGGCGTTCTCGTTCACTTCCTCGGTCAAATTGCGAAGGAACTGCGTCTGTACTTCACTCAGCGCCTGCGCCGCTGTACGGCATTCTCGCGCCAGCCCCGGGTTGGCTTGGCGCCATTGACCCAATTCCGTTGCGCGTTGCCGCTGAACCGCGGTCATCATTTGAACGAGTTCTTCCAGCAACTTGTTTTGACGCTCTTGTCCTGCCACAACTTGACGCAAAAGATGTACGGTCTCGCCGGAATCTAGCCCCTGCGATGCGGGGACGCTTGATCGTGCGGAAGTGGCGGATACATCGATATGAAAAACCGGGGGAATCGGTTGGGGGTTTTGCGTCATTCGAATGAGGTCTCCTGAGGCGGAAAGCACCAGTATAAACCGCCCTCTTTGCCAATGTCGAGTCGCTGGTTGAAGTTTCTCCGATTCGCGACTTTTTTCCTCAAGTTCTGCGTCATGGAAAACAGTTCGGCCTTTGACGACGGGTTAAAGTCCCCGGAACGCATCGCCCGATGGAAAGTTACGATTGACCCGTCACGTGAGGTACGATGACAGCGCGCGCCAATTCATCTTCGCAGGTGTTCGGATTTCTGACCGTCGTTGACGACGCAGACCATGGGCTCCTTGGCGGCTACCTGGCGTTGAATGCGGCCGGGCGCCCGCTTGAGTTCCACTGCACAGCGCCCGTCAAAGCAAGTCGTGCGCAAGAGATTTTGTACGGTCCAACTTTGGCGCCCTACCTTCAGGGCGAATTGATCGGCGGCGCCTTAGTGAATCGCGTCAAAACGGCGCCGATGTTGCTGTGTACCGATCAAGTCGCGACGATGTCGGTGCGCCGCGTTTGTCAGTCGCCCGTCGTACTGGTGCTTCCGGCGGAGAGCAGTACTCCTATGGCTGGGGAGCGCGGCAGCTCGTTGCATGATCCTACGGAGTCGCTACAAAGCGACGCATCGCAAACCTTGGGGCAACGACTCATCTCTTTTCCGCTTGGCGGCAACTTGGTGGCGGTAACGGCCGCCTACGAGCGCGATCGGCGAGAGTTTGAACAGGACTGTCAATCATTAATCGCGGATCTTGACCTTCAGGAGCCGTTCTCGCGCATCCGAGAGGCGCTCCAAGAGGCGCGTGCGGCGACCAGTCAGGCTGCGCCGCGGCTGACTCGTCAAACGGCGGCCGCATAGGTATCATGTCTTCGAATGTGTTGCGTTCGTGTGTCGCCTAAGCCTCGGGAGTTTCTGCATGACTCACGTTGTTTGCCAACCTTGTTTTGCCTGTAAGTACACCGACTGCGTTGTGGTCTGCCCGGTCGAGTGTTTTTATGAAGGGCAAAAGATCCTCTATATCCACCCGGAAGAGTGCATCGATTGCGAAGCGTGCGTGCCGGAATGCCCGGTCGAAGCGATCTTCCATGAGGACAACGTGCCCGACGAATGGAAAGGTTTCATCGAACTGAACGCAGAACTGGCGTCGAAATGTCCTTCGATTACTGAGAAGAAGGCGCCGATGGGACCTCACTAGCCCTGGCGAGTTCGGCTCGGCCGCAAGTCGCTTTACAAGCGGATGACTAGCGTCCCGCTTAGCCGGCGAATCAGCCGACGCATTTCGAGCACGCTTAACGTCGCCAGGACTTGCGGTGTCGGCAGCGCCGCAGCAACGACAATTTGATCGATCGAGGTCGGCTCGCTCGCAATCGCATCGAGCACTTTCCGTTCTTGATCGTTCAGTTGAAGTTCGGCGGGATGATGTACGGTCCGACCGTCGTCGGTCGGTGTCGATTCGACCAGAGGCCCGAGTTCCTCCAGCACGTCCTCAACCGATTCAACCAGTCTGGCTCCGTCACGCAGAAGTTGATGGCAACCGCGCGAGGTGCGGCTATCGATCGGCCCAGGCACCGCAAAAACTTCGCGGCCTTGCTCCATAGCGTGTCGCGCCGAGATCAGCGCGCCGCTGCGCTCGGCTGCTTCGACGACGATCACTCCTAGCGATATTCCGGTGATTACCCGGTTGCGCTGCGGAAACGTCCCTGCTAAGGGGGCCGCGCGGGGTGGCAATTCGCTGAGTACGGCGCCATGTTCGGCAACCTGCTGGGCGAGTGGTTGATGTTCGGGCGGGTAGATGTTGAGCACGCCGCTTCCCAGAACCGCTAGCGTCCGCCCTTTAGCATTCAACGCGCCGCGATGTGCGGCGGCGTCGATTCCTCGCGCCAAACCGCTGACGATCGTGAAGCCTGCACGTGCGAGTCCTCCGGCCAATCGCTCCGCTACTCGCAACCCGTAAGGCGATGCGTGTCGTGTGCCTACAATCGCGACGCTCAGCACATCGGACGGCGACAGAGCCCCTCGCATGAAGAGTAGCCCCGGCGGATCATAGATTTCTCGCAGAGCGCGGGGATATGCCGGGTGTTCAGGAGTCAATGGCGTGACATTATGCTCACGGCAGATCGCTAACTCCGCTACGACATCAATTTCGCTTCGAGCGGCGATCAATCGCTCGCACAACTTGGCGCCAACTCCTGGCGTCTCGCGCAGTTGGCTGGGCGAAGCTTCAAAGACCGCCTCCGGTGAACCAAACCGTTCTAAAAGTGCGATGCGAGTTCGAGGGCCAACTCCAGCGGTAAACGACAGCCGCACCCATGCGGCCAACCGCACATCGGGGGCAGTTTCGCGATTATTCAGAGTGCTCACAACGGCGCCAGTCGAGTCAAGGGAGCCAAGCGTTTACGCGTTACTCAACGCGTAGGGGCGACACGGTCCCTGATTATGGGCGGCGCGAATTGCGTCTGGCAATGAGAGTCGGCCTTACAGGCGTACATCTACGCCGCAGCCCGCCGTGGCCCCGTTGGCACAAACTTGACATCTCGAAGAAGGAGATCGTCTCGTTCGCGAAGGAGCGCGATGATTTGGCGATAGCCTAACGGTTGAACCGCGAGGTCAAGCTCTTGGTAAATCTTGCGCATGACTTCCAAGTCGGTCGGCTCATTCACGGTCCAACGCAAATCGGAATTGTCGCGGTCGTCCGTGATTGACCTGCATAAGAACATATTGCGCAAGCGGCCGCGCGGCAGCATCGTCACGTGTTCGCGCTCCTCGGGCGAGCGAGCCAAGCGATCCATCCAAGATAGTGCGCCGTACGTAAACGCTTCGACATCTAATCCCCGAGGAAAGGTGCGCTGCAGCACGTTGGCTGAGAAATCACAGGATGAGAGGTTGTCGGTTAATGCGGACACCACCCGATTCGCCACCTCGGCGTCAAAAAGGGGAGCATCCGCCTTGAGTCGCACAATGATGTCCGCTGCAGCGCTACGAGCTGCGCCAACGTAACGTTGAAGCACATCGCGCTCGTCGCCGCGAAAACAGCGTGCGCCGAATTCTCGCGCGACGGCTTCGACTCCGTCATCGTCCGGACGGTCCGTCGTGGCGACCACGACCTGGTCGACAGGAAAACGAATAACCCGCTCGAGTTGCCGCCAAAGCATTGGTCGGCCCGCCAAATCGAGTAACACCTTGCCGGGTAACCGTCGCGAGGCCGTTCGAGCCTGAATAATCGCCACAATTCGCATAAAGTGACATCCTTCGCCGACTGGGGCGAGAACGTTACTCGAAATCGTTGGCCAGAGCAAGATAAACCGGGAGAATTCGAAAAAACGACGTGCAATTGTCCAGTTTCCCCAAGGGGGAACCGGCATGGCGAAGGGCATTCGGTTAAGAACGTGTGCGGGGCGCAAATTGGCCTTTGCCTTGCCGATTCCCCATTTTCACTAATTGCGATAGACCGATTATGCCCGCTTGGTCGGTAAATTATCGCCAGTGCCGCTGCTTATTTGCTTGACGGATACCCTTCGATCAGGCACGATGACAAGCAGTTGCGCCGACCTTTCTACTCTATCGCCGGCGCATGGGACGGTTTTTCGCCTTTGGGAAGAGGTCACGGGTGGACCTGGCCTGAGCTTTGTTATGAAACGAGCTGCGTGCCTTTATGCGCTGCTTGTCGTGCTAGGCGTCGGCGTCCTGGCAGGAGGCGTCGATAGTCTGGCCGGATTTGCCGCGCTTAGCTTGGGTGTGAGCGCCGGTATCGCGGCCGCCGTCCTCGTCGCGCTCGGACAGCGCGACCGCAAGCAACTATCCGCCGCGAGCAAGCATTTACAAAGCGAATTGCACAAAAAGGGCGAAGAACTTCGCCTGCTTCAAGAGCAATTCGAGCAGCAGGCGCAAGAGACGCAAGTAACGAAGTCAGCGTTAGAGTTTCAAACCCAAGAAACGGTGAACGCCCGGCAGGCTTTGGAACAGCAAACGCAAGCCGCCGAGCGAACTCACGAAGTCTTGAAGAAACAGACGAAGGACACACGTCGCATTCAATTCGCCGAAACACAATGGCGAACCATTCTTGAGACGACGCCTGACATTGTGTGCGTCGCGAATGGGAATCAAGAGGTCGTATACCTGAATCGGGCGGCGCGAGCCTTGGTTGGCTTAGGTCCGAAAGACCCAATTTCAGGACTAAAGTTATTGGATTTCTATCCGTCGCGCCAACATCGCCAGCTTTCCGAATCGATCTTGCCAACGGCGGCGGAGAAGGGCGTTTGGCAGGGCGAATTCATGTTGCAGGCGAAAGGCGGCGTAGAAACGGCCGTGTCCATGGTCGTGCTGACGCAACGCAACTCGGCGGGCGAGGTTGTGTCGTGGGCCTTTACGTCGCGCGACATTAGCCAGCAGCGTCAAACCTCAAACGAATTGCGCGAAAATGAAATGCGCTTGCGCGCATGTTTTGAGGCGGCGATTGACTGCATTATCACCATCAATGAAGAAGGAAAGATTCTTGAGTTCAATCGAGCCGCCGAAAACACCTTCCGGTGTATGCGCGATTATGCGCTAGGGAAAGACCTGGCGGATTTGTTTTTCCCTCCACAGTCGCGCCAGCGCTATCACACGAACCTGCGGAACTATCAGAACACGGGTCAGGGTTCGATGGTGGGTAAGCGAATGGAGTTGACGTTGCAGCGGAAGAACGGAGAACCATTCATTGCCGAAATCGCTATTCAACCTGTGCCCATGAAGGGCCAGGCTGTTTTCACGCTCTTCTTGCGCGACGTGACCCAGGAACGCGAAGCACGGCGCCGTTTGGAAGAGTCAGAGGCTCTTTACGAATCGCTCGTACAGAATCTGCCCGTTCACGTCATTCGCAAAGACTTGAGTGGGCGGTTCGAGTTTGTAAATCATTCGTTTTGCGATCTCGTCAAACGTCCGCTCGACAAGATTGTTGGCAAGACCGATCGCGATCTGTTCCCACCCGAAATGGCGGCCAAGTATCGACAAGACGACCGAACGGTGATTCAAACCGGTCAGATTCATTCCGCGATTGAGGAGCATACTCGGCCGGATGGTGACAAAATGTACGTCGAGGTGCGCAAGACGCCCTTGTACGACAGCAAACGCCAGTGCATTGGAGTTCAGGGCATTTTCTGGGACGTTACCGAACGCATTCGCATTGAGAAGGAGCGCGAGGAGGCCAAGCGTGCGGCCGAAGCGGCGAATGTCGCCAAGAGTGAATTTCTGGCTAATATGAGTCACGAAATTCGTACGCCACTAAACGGCGTATTTGGCATGACCGAGCTGCTCTTGGAAACGGAGCTGACCAGTGAACAACGCGAATATCTCACCATGATCCGAGAATCGGGTGAATTGCTTCTTACGGTCATAAATGACATTCTCGATTTCTCAAAAATTGAAGCAGGCCGTTTGGACTTGGAAAAGGAAGCCTTTGATTTGCGGGAAGTTCTCGGCGATACGATCAAGACCTTATCGTTACGCGCGCACCATAAGGGACTGGAACTGGCCTGTCGGATTGATCCTGCCGCGCCGCAGTTTGTCATTGGCGATAGTACGCGGTTGCGCCAAGTGGTGACGAATCTGGTAGGGAACGCAATCAAATTCACCGCGAAAGGTGAAGTGGTGCTCGACGTCGCGTGTGAAGCAAAGAGTGTGTCCGAGGCCCGCTTGCGTTTCGCAGTCAAAGACACCGGCGTGGGCGTACCCCAAGACAAACTGGCGCGGATTTTCGACGCTTTTGAGCAAGCCGACGCGTCGACCACACGCCGCTTTGGCGGCACCGGCCTGGGCTTGTCGATCTCCAGTAAGTTAGTCGACCTGATGGGGGGCGAAATTGGCGTAGAGAGCGAGGTAGGTCACGGTAGCACATTCCATTTTACGGTTATCTTGCCGATTGCGTCGAATGGCAAGGCCGCGGCGCCGCTTGAGTCCTTCGAGACGATTCGTGACATGCCGGTGCTCGTCGTTGATGATAATTCAACTCACTTGGCGATCTTGGACGAGATGCTCAGGAATTGGGGCTTCAAACCGACGCTTGCCGAGAATGGTCCCCAGGCCCTTGGTTTGTTGAAGTCGGCGGAGCGGCCATTTCGCTTCGCCCTGATCGACGCTCATATGCCCGGCATGGATGGCTTTCAATTGATTGAAAGAATCATCCAGAGCACTAGCGGCGGGGAGGGTGCGTCGACGGCAGTTATTCTAATGCTTGCGTCGGGAGATCGACCGGGCGACATCCGACGGTGTCGCGAGCTTGGCGTGGCCGAATGTCTGCTCAAGCCAATCAAGCAATCGGAGTTATTCGATGCAATTGGCGACGTGCTTGGCGCGAAGGCGCTCGAAGTCGAAGACGCCGCCGCGTTGCCGCCGGCTCATGCGGGAGAGTGGGGGCCGCTGCAAATCCTGCTTGCGGAAGATAGTTTAGTGAATCAAAAACTCGCAGTGGGCCTGCTGACGCGCCAAGGGCACGAGGTAACGGTCGTGGGAAATGGCCGTGCTGCGATCGAAGCTTGGGAAAACGACGGTTTTGACCTCATTCTCATGGATGTTCAAATGCCGGAAATGGATGGTTTGACCGCCACGAACGAGATCCGCCGGAGAGAACACGAGCGCAACCGCGCTCACATTCCAATCATTGCGCTGACGGCTCACGCGATGAAGGGAGACCGCGAACGCTGTCTGGAAGCGGGGGCCGATGAATACATTTCCAAACCGATTCAAATACGCCAGTTTCTTGAGACGCTCGAGCGCGTCTTGACGCCCCGCAACGATTCCTCCGGATCGAGCTCCTTGTCAGCCGCCGAATCCCTGTGTAACGATTGCTGCGAAACTTCGACAAGTTGCGCCGACCTAAAGACCGAGGCCCCACTCACGACCGATATCGCAGGCGAAATATCAAGTGCTAGCCCCGTGTGGAGTTACCCCGCGGCCATGCGTTCGGTTGGCGGCGATCGCTCTTTGCTGTATGAATTAATCGAGAGTTTTTTGGAGGAGCGCCCCAAACTCATGGCGAATTTGCGTCTCGCGGTTGAAACCTCGGACGCCGCTCGGTTGCAATTTGCGGCCCACGTTCTGAAAGGGTCAATTCGTTGCTTTCATGCGGCGGGTGCAACTCAGCCAGCAGAGCGTTTGGAAGCGATGGGACGGCAATGCAAAATGGAGTCAGTAGAAGCGGTTTACTCCCAAGTGAAAGACGCTTTCGAATGCTTAGCGAACGAGTTAACCCAGTTTTTGGAACAAGAAGTCAAGGCCCAACCTAAGTAATCGCAGAGGACGCCAACTATGCCAACTGTGCTTGTTGTCGACGATTCCGCGGTGGATCGCCGTTTGATTGGCGGACTACTGGAAAAGGACGATCGTTTGCAAGTTGATTACGCTGAAAACGGCCGTTCTGCACTCGCTAAGATTCGAGTCGCGGCTCCCAACCTGATCGTGACCGATTTACAAATGCCCGAAATGGATGGTCTGGACTTGGTTCGCGCCGTTTCGATCCACCATAGCGACACGCCGGTCATCCTCATGACGGCGCACGGCAGTGAAGATCTGGCGGTTGCCGCGCTCGAGCAGGGTGCGGCCAGTTATGTGCCCAAATCGCGAGTTGCGGAGAAACTGCTTGACACAGTTCATCAAGTGCTTTCACTTTCCCACGCTGCGGGAAGTTACGACCGGCTGCTTGAATGTATGGACCAGACCGAGTTTGTTTTCACACTCGGGAACGATCCCTCGGTGTTTGATCCGTTGGTTGAGTTAGTGCAACAAATTGTTCTGGGTATGGGAGTCACGACTCCGTCGGAACGGTTTTCGGTCGGTTCGGCGTTACAAGAGGCGTTGTTGAATGCCTACTATCGTGGCAACTTGGAAATCTCACGCGAAGAAATGCAAGAAGCACGGGAACGTATGCTCCTGGGTGAGGACGTCCACCTTGTGGAGGATCGTCGCACGCAAACGCCTTACTGTGACCGCAAGATTCACGTTAAGGTCAACATTATCCGAGACGAAGCCCGGTTTACGGTGCGTGACGACGGGTCCGGGTTTGATGTCTCGAAAATCCCCCAGATCGTGGATGCCGACGCCATTGAGGGCGAGGGGGGGCGCGGTTTAGTTTTGATCAAAGCGTGCATGGACGAGGTGCTTCACAATTCTCAAGGCAACGAAATCACAATGATTAAACGCCGTTCCCGAAACGCGGACGCCGCCGCGAGCTCCGACTACGAGTTTGAGGTGTGAAATGCCGAAAATTCTCGTAGTCGATGACTCGGCCGTGGATCGTCGGTTGGCCGGAGGGCTATTATCGAAAGACGTTGCCTATGCCGTACAGTTTTGCGAAAACGGCGTCGAAGCGGCGGCTGCAATCGGTCACGTTGCTCCTGATTTGGTGATTACCGATTTGCAGATGCCCGAAATGGACGGACTCGAACTGGTCGAGCACATCAAACAAACGCATCCTCAGATCCCCGTCATTTTGATGACGTCGATGGGAAGCGAGGAAATCGCCGTCCAGGCTCTGGAGCGCGGCGCAGCAAGTTACGTACCTAAGCGTAAGCTCGCGCAAGATCTGCTGCGCGTCGTTCGACAGGTCATGGAAGTCGCCGCACAACAACATAGCCGTGTTCAGTTGTTGCGCGGCATGACGCGCAGCGAGTTCAGTTTTGAATTGGAGAATGATTCGACGCTGATACCTCCGCTCATAAGTCATCTTCAAGATGCGACAACTCAAATGGGCGTGTGCGATGAAGCCGACCGATTGCGACTTGCCATTGCGTTAGAAGAAGCCCTGACGAACGCGGTATTTCATGGAAATTTGGAACTGAACTCCGAGATGCGTGATAATCGACCGGACGCCTACGCAACCGAAGTGCTGCACCGACGGCGAACCGCTCCTTATGCTCAGCGGCGGGTCCACGTCCACGCCATGCTCACGCGCGATCGCGCCGCGTTTACGATTCGCGACGAAGGCCCTGGTTTTAACCCCTCGAATTTGCCGGACCCGCTGGACCCTGAATGTTTTGATAAAGCTGGCGGCCGGGGAATTCTGCTCATGCGAACGTTCATGAGTGAGGTTCACTTCAACGCTACGGGGAACGAAGTTACGCTCATTAAGAAACGTTCGGACAACGGCAACGGCGCTGCAGCCCAGTTTTCGGAATGAAAGTCGTTCTGACGGAAAAGCCGTCGGTTGCTCGCGATCTGGCCGGGTTTCTGGGCGCTCGCCACCGTCATGACGGTTATCTCGAAGGCGGGGGATATCAAGTTGCCTGGGCCTTAGGACATCTTGTTGAATTGTGCGAGCCTCAAGATTACGACCCTGCCTTACGTAAGTGGTCGCTCGATACGCTTCCGTTTATACCGCCGGATTTTCGATTGCGGGTGATCGACTCGCCGGCCGCTGAGCATCAGTTCTCCGTGGTGAAGCGGCTCTTGCGAGACGCCGATGAGATTATCGCCGCTACGGACGCCGGCCGAGAGGGGGAACTAATCTTCCGCAATATTCTCGAAATGGCAGGGCTCGGTCATCGTTCGTTCCGGCGACTTTGGCTGAACTCGCTCAACCCTACCGCAGTGCGCCACGCCTTTCAAAGTTTGCGCCCCAGCAGTGATTTTGATTCGCTATTCGAGGCCGCACGCTGCCGTAGCCAAGCAGACTGGATCGTAGGACTGAATGCGACGCGTTACTATACGGTGCGTTATGGAGAGAAGGGGCTGCTCTGGAGCGCGGGCCGCGTTCAAACGCCCGTTTTGGCGTTGTTGGTGCATCGTGATGATACGATTCTGGCCTTTCGTCCGGAAACCTTTTTTGAATTGTGGACCGTATATCGCGATGTTGATTTCAAGTATGCAGGCGAGCGGTTTGGAAAAAAGGAAGACGCCAACGCCTTGTTGTCTCGCGTGCAAGACTCCCCCTTTATCGTTCGCACGATCGAGCCGAAACGGCGCGTCGAACCGCCTCCGCAATTGTACGATCTTACCGATTTGCAGCGAGACATGAATCGTCGATACGGCCTGTCGGCCGATGGCGTACTTAAGGCGGCTCAACGACTGTACGAGTCAAAAGCGATCACCTATCCGCGTACAGACTCCCGTTACATCACTCAAGACATGAAAGCGGAGGTGCGAGAAATATTGTCGAAATTGGCGCCGCACAAACATGCCGAGATTAGCAAGTTGAACTTGGCGTCGTTGGGGTTTTCGGCTCGCATGGTTAACAATCAGAAAGTGACCGACCATCACGCAATCTTGCCCACAGGCGTCTGGCCAACCTCCCTTTCCGGCGCTGAAGCCAAAATCTTTGACGCGATTGTCACACGGTTGATCGCCGCGTTTTATCCGCCGTGTATTAAGCTGTTGACGACCATTCACGGAGAGGTGAACAAGGTTCCCTTTCGCGCAACGGGCGTGCAAGTGCTGGATCCCGGCTGGACAGAGCTTTACCCTCGAAAGGCGCGCGTGGCCGATCCTGGAATTGCCGTCAAAGCTCTTCGCCAAACATTAGGAGACGCTTTGAATGAGGGTGATGAGTCACACGCTTGGGGCGTCGGCGAATCGTCGCGAGATTCACAGCCAACCCACGCGAAATCGGACGAACAGCCTTTACCATCATTCACGGTAGGCGAAACCGGCCCCCATCAGCCGACAATCCGCGAGGGACAAACGAAACCGCCTGCGCACTTCAACGAGAATACGCTGCTCGCGGCCATGGAAACCGCCGGAAAGCTGGTGGACGACGACGAACTAAGAGAGGCGCTCAAAGAGCGAGGCTTGGGAACGCCAGCGACGCGAGCCTCGATCATCGAAACCTTGATCGTGCGCGGCTACGTGCGCCGAGACAAAAAGAATCTCCTCGCCACAGATCTAGGACGCTACTTGATCGCCATTGTCCGCGATCCACGACTCAAATCGGCCGAGTTGACTGGCGGCTGGGAGGCTGGCCTCAAACAAATCGAGCAAGCGCGACTCGAGCCTCGCAAGTTCATGGAGGATATCGTCCAATACACCGAGGAAATTGTGCGTCCCGATGATGTCGCCTCGGTCGATCCAAACCAGTGGGGAGTATGTCCACGCTGTGGTGCGCCCGTGGTGCAGGGAAAACGCGATTTCGGCTGTTCGCGGTGGCGCGAGGGCTGCGCATTTGTGTTGCGTCGAGAGTTCGACGGCATCGAATTATCGACTGACGAAGTGCGGCAATTGCTCCATAGGCGATTGACACCTTGGCCCCAAAGTGATGAAAGGGCGGGGCAATCGCTTCTCTATCTCTCCGATACCGGCGCATTATTCATGATTACGAAACCGTCGGGCGAAACCTCCTCCACCAAACAAAAGCGTGGGGCTCGTCGGACGTCCGCAAAGCGAGGCGCGAAAAGTTCAACGAGACAAAAATCGCCAGCGCGCCGTAAAGAAAATACTAACCGGGTCAAGAGAACGCCGCCGCAAACAAACCAACTGGAAAAGCCCGCGCCGTCGGCGGCTAGCGACGCGGTGCTTGATCTTGAAAGAATCGTGGCGAAGTATTCAGGACGTAAGCCTGAACCGGCCCGACCGCGACCAGCGCCCGCACATGGCAAGACATTGGGGAAGTGTCCCGTGTGTGGTCGGCCAGTCGTCGAACAGAAAAAATCTTTTAGTTGCAGCGGTTGGCGTGAAGGTTGTCAGTTCGTGATATGGAAGACAATCGCGGGAAAACGAATTACATCGCGCACAGCGGAAACGTTGCTGAAGAAGGGCGTCACGGCGCAACTGAAAGGTTTTAAGTCCAAAGCTGGCAAGCCGTTTGAAGCGCGTCTGAGGATTGCAAACAGCTCCGTGACGATTGAGTTCTCCACGTAGGCGAACCTACGGGAGAAAACCGAGAGGCGCGACTCGGGAACATACGATTCATTCGCCCCCTTGCCCGTTGCGGCGCAAATTCATGCTTTCGATGACCGCCCAGATCATCGCCGCCGCAAGCAAGGGGACAACATAGTAAATCATGCGAAATGCGAGCAGGGGTCCCGCTACGGTGACCGCGTCGCTGGCGTCAAGCAATACCAAGACCGATAGCTCAAAGACGCCCAACCCGCCTGGCGCTTGCGTGAAGTAGCCGGCTAACACCGCCACAAGATAGACGGCCAGAAACTGCGGGAAGGATGGCGTTGTCTCTGAAGGTAGCAGCACGTACAGGACACTCGCGGCGGTGGTAAGATCAATTGCCACCACGACGATCTGCGCGACGGAAAACCGCCAACGCGGAAAACTTAACTCACGTTTTCCCCAGTGCATCGGCGCATGATGGAATATTCCAAGCAGCATGTATAGCGCGACAAAACTCAAAAAGATCGCGCCAAGAGGACGCAATGTAATGGTTGATATCTGTAAGCGGGCGGGAATCGGCGGAGGATCAAATAACAACACAAGGCCTGCAATCGCAAACAGGCCAACCCAGAAAGTCAATGCGAGCATCGCGATCAGCTTGACGATTTCAAAGGGTGACAAGCCCCACATCGAGTAAATCCGAAATCGCGCCGCTGGGCCGCCGAGCACCGAGCCAAAGTTGTGCGCTACCGCATACCCAATAAACGAACCCAGGACGACGCGAGACCAAGGAAGTGGCCGTCCAATGCTACGGGTTGCGAGCAAGTCATATCCTGAGAGCACCGCATAATTGGCCGCAGTTAGCACGATGGCCCAACCCAGAAGGTGAGAGGGAATTGCGCGAACGCTGGTGGCCAAATCCTCCCAGGCATACTGCCCCAATTCGCGATAAAGCAGCCATAGCGCGAGACCGAGCATCGTTATGGCGAATACCGATACTGCACGCCTGCGCGACTTCTTTTGCGCATCGACCGTAACCGCCGGATTCGGCATCAGTTTTCCCGTCGGTCGCGCAAAGCGGCTTGTATCATCGTCCACTCGCCCACGTTCTCGGCAGTCAACAGCCCCACGAGGTCGCCGTTGCGTAATACCGGCATAGTCGTGCAACCGCGCGACTGCATCAACTGGACGGCCTGGTCGAGTCGGTCCTTGTCTTGAACCGCTGGGCACTCTGACGCCATGACGTCGCGCACCGGCGCGTCATGGCGCCCGGACGACAACGCGGTAATCAACGCATCGCGGTGCAAAAGACCCAAAAGACGGCCATTCTCAACGACGGGGAAGTCTTGTTGATGTCCCGCAAGAAGTTCGTCGGCGGCATGTCGCAAGGTGTCTGACGGGGTTAAGGTGCGAAACCGCGTGGTCATTGCCTCAATCACGGGCACGCCCTGAAAGATCGCTCGCATTTCTGTCGACTGCGCTTCTCCCTGCGCTCCGAGATAAACAAACAACGCGATGAACAGCAACATCCAGGCGCCCGTGAATAATCCCGCCATGCCAAACAAAATCGCCATGCCTTGCCCGATGGTAGCCGCAATCTGAGTCGCCTTCACACGCGGCATTTGCGTCGCTAAAAGCGCCCTCAACACACGGCCGCCGTCCATCGGAAAGGCCGGCAGAAGGTTGAACACAACGAGTACGATATTCGCGATCATCAAGTTCCATAGAAACGGAGTTTTCACCATGTCATCTACCTCGCTCGCGACTGGAAACTGTCCGAGAGCGACAACAAAAACTCCTACGACCAGAGCAATCGCGACATTAACCGCGGGACCCGCGATCGCAACCCAAAACTCTTGCCAAGGCTCCTCGGGCATGCGTTCCAGTCTTGCTACTCCGCCAATTGGCAAAAGCGTAATATCCCGGGTAGGAATCCCATAACGCTTGGCCGTCAACGCATGTCCAAACTCATGCAGCACGACACAGCCAAACAGTGCCAATACGAACGCCACGCCGCGGATCGCCGCGCCGACATCGTCGCCGGCGCCAAGGTGGGCATACGCAATCCACGCCAACAACAGTAAGAATGTCCAGTGAATGTAAACACCAATGCCGGCGATGTGGGCAATCTTGAGAGACCAACGCATTACGGCTCAATGGGGAGTAAGGAACATGCATGGCGCGAGGATGGTTACCCCCTCGCACCGTCAAGTTTTGCAAAGTACTAGAGCAACTCGGAACGCCGTTCCGAAATCTATCTTAGAATAACGAACGTCTTTACCCTATGGCGCCAAGGCGGGAAATGGTCCTAATGCAGCAGCACGCGTTTTGATCGGATTTGGGTCAAGACAAGGACAGGTCTATTACGCCGTCCTTCCCCTTGCGAGGGACGTCGCACACAATGAAATCGGTTTGAGTCGCAAGCTACGAAACGATTGTTCAAGGCTGTTCTCATGCGAATCTTGCTCGATGAAGAACGGGTCCGCCAAGGCGTTCAGCAAATGGCGAGCTTCGTCACGGAGCGCTATGGCGATCAACCGCTCACCGTCGTAGGCGTGATGACTGGTAGCGTCGTCTTACTTGCCGATTTGATCCGCCTGCTGGAAATGCCTTTGCGCGTGGGAGTCGTACAAGCCAGCAGCTACCGGGGCGCTATGAACCGAGGGGAATTGGTAGTGAATTCGGAACTCATGCCGGATGTCGCCGGGCGCGATGTGCTGCTCTTGGATGATATTTTTGATACTGGGCATACCTTGCTGAAAATCGTGAATCATGTGAAATCGCTTGGACCTCGTTCCGTCGCCGCTGCCGTGCTATTGCGAAAAGCCGAACGACAGGAAGTAGCCATCGATCCTGATTTCGCTGCGTTCCATATTCCCAATGAATTCGTCGTGGGGTACGGCCTGGACTATCACGACGAATATCGAAACTTGCCTTACATTGGGGTGCTTGAACCAGCGGACCTGCGCGACGAGGCGCCATGAGCGGTCCTCGAGTCGTATTGATCACCCGGCGATTCTGGCCGCTTGTCGGAGGCGCGGAGTCTGCGGCGGCGCGCCTTGCAACTGAACTGCGTCGTCAAGGCGCTCATCCCCAAATCCTCACGGCGCGTTGGGAACGCGGCTGGCCGAGAGAAATTGAACATGCCGGAGTCCCCGTGATGCGGCTACCTCAGCCTTCTCTACGGTTTTGGGGAACCATGTGCTATATGCGCGCGATCAAGCAATTCTTGCGCGACCGGATTCACGAGATCGACGTCGTTTATGTTTCGATGTTAAAACACGATGCCTTTGCCGCCCTGGTTGCGTTGCGCAACACGCGCATTCCCGTGATTTTGTCGGCCCGGGGCAGCGGGGATACCGGAGATTTCCACTGGCAACGAACCGCAAACTTTGGGCGGATTATTCGACGACAATGCTTGAAGGCCGATGCCTTTGTCGCCTGCAGTCGTGTGATTCATGACGAGTTTCTTCGATCGGGTTATCCTGCGGATCGGTTGATATATATTCCCAATGGCGTTGTCGTACCGCCGCAGCGCACACCGCCCCGTCGTCTGGCGGCCCGGCGTTCCCTCAGCGACATCGAGCCAGGGCTTCACTTAGAACCAACCGCGAAACTTGTGGTCTACACGGGCCGTCTGCACGTCGGAAAGGGACTGTTCGACTTGCTTGACGCGTGGCCGCAAATCCTTGCCGCGCATCCTGCGGCTCGGCTTTGGATGGTGGGTGAAGGTCCACTGCGGCACGAGTTAATCACTGCCGTACATTCTCGTGCACTGAATAAGTCCGTGTTTCTTCCTGGCGCTTTTGACAGCGTTGACGAATTGCTCGATGCCGCCGATGTTTTGGTGTTGCCGTCGTATGAGGAAGGAATGTCGAATTCTCTCCTCGAAGGGATGGCCGCAGGTTTGCCAGTTGTTGCGACTCGCATTCCCGGAAATCTCCCGTTGATTGAACACGAACGGCATGGTCTCCTCGTGGCGGCGCGTGATCCACTGGCGCTCGCCACAGCCATATGTCGAGTGCTAAGTCATTCGGAACTAGCGCAGCGCATGGGCCAATTCGCGCGCGATCGCGTCGTGAACGAGTTTTCAATTCAACAAACGGCGCGTCAACACCTTGACCTGTTCGCCAAACTTATTGCGCAGAAGCGTCCAAAAAACCACGCGCAACACGTGAGTAATTGAGTAATCGGCGAGGTTTTTGCCATGCGAACGCAACACTTGTTCTGCGAACCACAATACGGGACAAGCGTTGATTGTCATTGACTGATGATCTCTCACCGCATCACACGGGACAACGGCAGTGGGTGCGTCAAAATCAACTGCCTCGCGCAAGAAGACGGTTTTAGCAAAGCGCCCTGACCTGTCGCCCGGCGGCTGATGACCGCGATTTGCAAAAACACCCACTATCGGGGAGAGGGGAGATGGAACCTTTGACACGGGCGGTACGGTGGCCTAGATTGACGGATGTTGGATGAATCTGTCGTTTGTGTTGCGGGACCGCGAAGAGGCGAACCATGCCCGACGGCCACCCCACGCCTTTGGAAGTGCTGACTTGCGAAACCGGCTGCCTTGTCCGTGTCATAGGACGCGGTACGATGCGCGAAAGCCGGCTTGTCCATCAGTTCATCGAACGATACTTAGACGATGCTGCCCCAAAACATCAGGGTTCGGATTGTGCAACACTGGACCTGAGTCTTTGCGAACGTTTGGACAGCACGTTTCTTGGGGCCCTCGTTGACCTGCATAAACGCCACAATCAACCGGGAAAGTTGCGATTTATCATCTCCGCCCCAACGCAGGTGCAGCGAAGTTTGTTGGGTGTGGCTCGGCTGGATCGGATCCTTGCAACGCGGACGGACACCCCCACCTGCCTGAGCGAGCCGACGCCTTTGACCGTGAGCGACACCGTTGATCCCGGCGAGTTAGGAGCACATGTTCTCGAATGTCATCGTCGTTTGGCTGAGCAGGGCGGACCATCTGCGGAAGCCTTCGCGCGCGTTGCAGACGTGTTAGAACAGGAGTTAAACGCGCGGGTTCGTTCGTGAAACCGCGGTCCTGATCAATGGCCGGCGCCTTGCCCCTTCAGCACGACGTTTCACCCACGCAGCCGTTGTCGCCAAACAACGAGGCTCGCGTATTTCGACGCTTGCGACTGCGTGTCTTGGCGACGCTTCTTCGAGAACTGCTGGCGACTCGTCGGTTATGGCTAACCGCACTCGTCATACTGACCTCCATTTTTTGGATTGGGTTGTTCGTTCTATTCTTTGAAGGATTTCTGTTTCTTCAATCGGCGTTGCCGCATCCGGCGACTCGGGCCATGACGGTCCATGCGATTTATAACGTCTTTTTTCTCGCCCTGACCGCGATGTTGTTGGTTTCCTCCGCCATCATTCTTTACGGCGGGTTATATCGTAGCGAAGAAGTCGACTTCTTGTTGACGTCGCCTTTGCGAGCGGAACGTATCGTCCTGTACAAATTGGAAGAGGCGATCTTTTTTAGTTGCTGGGGATTTGGTCTACTCGGCAGCCCCTTGTTAATTGCATACGGCGTAGCGAACCAATCGCCTTGGTACTACTACGTTTTGTTGCCTCCGTTCATGATAGGATTTGCAACGATCCCCACATCGTTAGGAGCGATGTCCTGCGTGGCGGTTGTTTCATTTCTGCCCAAGCTGAGGTTTCACGCGATTGCGACGGTCGGCGCCGTCTTGGTTTGCCTGGCTGCATTCTTAGCGTGGCGAACCTTTGGACAAACCGCGCATTACGCCATGACGCCCGAATGGTTTCAGGATGTGCTGAGCCGTCTTCAATTCACTGAGCAAAGGCTGTTGCCAAGCTGGTGGTTAAGCACCGGTTTGCTTGAAGCCGCTCACCCGGTTGAAGCGGGAGAGGGATATCTGGCCTGGATGGAAAGTCTGCTGTTTCTCTCGGTCTTGGTCTCAAATGGAATGGTTCTCCAACTCGCCGCGATGGCGGTTGCATCACGATGGTTTCGCTCTAGCTATAGTGAATTGCATGGTATTAGCAGCGGACAGCGTCGTCATGGGGCTGCGAGAGTCGATCAATTATTGGGATGGATCTTCTGGCCGCTCCCGCGGGTGATGCGACTATTCATCACGAACGATTTGCGGCTTTTCCGCCGCGATCCTATGCAGTGGTCCCAGTTTTTGATTTTTTTCGGATTGCTGTCGTTTTACTTTCTCAATATGCGCCGCTTCAATTACAACGAATCATTAAGCGGATGGATGACGCTCATCGGGTTTCTCAATGTGGGTGTCGTAGGGTTAATTCTGTCGACTTACACGACTCGATTTATCCTTCCCGCAATTAGCATGGAGGGACGGCGTTTTTGGGTCTTGGGTACGCTTCCAATCTCGCGCGATGTCGTGTTGTGGAGCAAGTTTTGGTTCTCTCTGCTCGGAACGCTGATTCCTTGCTCGGGACTGATTTTGCTCAGCGATGTCATGCTGCAAACGCCCACGCGCCAGCCCGTTGTGGCGTGGCTGCATCAAATGATTTGCTTGGTGCTTTGCACTGGTTTGTCGGCGTTGGCGGTTGGCGTGGGCGCCCGACTGCCGAACCTTCGTGAGCCGTCGCCTTCCAAAATTGCCGCCGGTTTTGGAGGTACTTTATGCTTAGTGATCAGTAGCCTGTTCATTGTGATTACGGTGTTGCTGACGGCCGTACCATGCTACTTTTGGTTAGAGGGGATGGGACCAGACCCTCGCGCCGGTGCGTGGCGAGCTTGGATTGGGTGGGGTACTCCTGGCTCGGTAGTCCTGGGCGCGGTCGCCACACTGGCGTTGGGCGTCGTCTGCATGCTCTTGCCGTTAATGATCGGGTTTCGCGCCTTTCGACGTTTGGAGTTTTAACACTAAGCCGTATTCGAAAAGAACTCGCGGATTCAAATGGCGCTCAGCACGGACGGAAAGATACGTTTGACCGAAGCTCCGTTCCCGCCATATTCCTATGTACCACACATGTTCCCGCATCCCGTGCGTGAACCTCAAGGGCATGGCTATGGGCAGGACTGCGAGCACGTACGGCGCTACGATCACAACCATTGGCGCGCCAGCTATGAGCATCGGCGCGCCGTGGATCTCTTCAATCACGGCTATTACTGGGAAGCCCATGAATCTTGGGAGACCCTATGGCATGCCTTAGGACGTGTGGGAGCTTCGGCCGACCAAATCAAGGGACTCATAAAAATGGCCGCCGCGGGAGTCAAGGCGCGCGAAGGTCGCCCGGAAGGAGTTGCGCGGCACGCCGCTCGTGCCCGCGACCTGTTTGCAATGTCAGGAGTCGACTCACCCTCAATCGACTCGTCCCTTGGTCCGTGTCCCTTCCGGCAATTACAGCAATTCGCAAATGAGGTTGCCTGCAATCCTAATGCGTTTGTGAATGACGCAATCGCGCCAGTCGTGATTGTGTTTCCCTTCGTAATGAGGCCTTAAAGCTTGTTGTCAAAGTCACATCGCTCGACCACTTTGATTGCGAGGCGGTTGCTTATTTCTTCCTATTGCCGTGTGGCATGAAACTCGTCACGTTTGCTCCTCTTAGTGAAACACCTGCGCTTCCTCGCGTTGGTGTTGTAACGGCCGGATCGCACGAAGTCATCGACTTAGAGGCCACAGAGTCAAAGCTCGATGGTCGACCGTCCGGAGATTTCGCAGAAATGCTGGCGTTTCTTGACGCTGGCGAATCCGCGCGGGATCGGGCTGAGCGCGTCGTGGAGTTCGCCCTCGAACACCGACCGCCGCAGACGGTCTTTCCAATCCACCACGTTCAGCTTTTCTCGCCGGTTTTGCGTCCGCGTTCAATTCGAGATTGCATGGCGTTCGAACAACATCTTGTTCGCGCTACCCGCACGGTCATTAAGTGGAAGTGCGCTCCGTTGGCGTACTTTGACCGGTGCGTTGAAAAGTTGAGCGGCAGGGCGCTATTTGGGGCACCGCGGGTTTGGTATGAACGTCCCATCTACTACAAAGGAAATCCCTATAGCGTGATTGGTCATGATGCCGATGTGCAGTGGCCCCAGTTCACAGAGAAACTGGATTTCGAGCTGGAGTTTGGCATTGTGCTGGGTCGGCGCGGCAGCAACATTCCGGAAAACCGCGCCAAAAGTTTCGTCGGAGGTTACACAATTTTTAATGACTTTAGCGCTCGCGACGTTCAGTTACGAGAAATGCAGGGTCGGTTAGGGCCCGCCAAGAGCAAAGACTTCGATACTGGCAACGTGCTGGGACCTTATCTCGTGACGCCGGACGAAGTGCCGGATCCTCAGGCCCTGACCATGACCGCACGCGTGAACGGCGAGGAATGGTCGCGCGGCAATAGCCGCCAAATGCACTATTCGTTCGACGAGATCATTGCATATATCTCGCGCGATGAAACGCTACATCCCGGAGAGTTTATCGGATCGGGGACTGTTCCTTCGGGATGTGGGCTCGAACTTGATCGTTGGATCTCTCCGGGCGACATCATCGAACTCGAAGTGCAAGGTTTAGGCGTTCTTCGCAATCAGGTTGTACGCCAGGCTGCGCCAGGATAAGTTCCGACAATACTTTTCACGCCACGGAAGACTTGCGCCCGCCCCAGTCAGAAAATCAAGAGTAGCCTCAATTTGGGAATGCCTCATCTTAAGTGTTAACTAATTGGCTAATCTTGCGGCCGGTGACGCTCAACGGAAAGTTTTTCATTTCATCAACGCGCAACCAAGCCGTTGGTTGGATGATGCGATCAACGCCGTTTTGGTAGTTGGCTTCGTAGCAATAGAGCGTAATCCGAAACCGGGTTACGCCGTGCTTGAGGGTCGTAAGTAGCCGTGTCGGCGTTGTCTCAAGACCTGTGGCTGCGCAAATCAACTCCGCCATTTGCTCGCAAGTGGGAGGAGCTTCGCAGTTAGCCAGTGGAAACCGTGGAAAGTCCCACAATCCGGCCCACCTTTCCTTTTCACTTCGTTGGCGCAATAGCACGCATGGACCCCGACGCACCACGATAACGGCCTCGTCAACGTTCTCTACACCAGGCTTTCGTTTTCGCGCCGGGATTTGATCCTGCAATCCGTATTTGTGTGTAGGACAAAGCGTTGCGACAGGACATACTTGACATGCGGGCGTTCGAGGCGAGCAAATCTCGCTTCCCAATTCCATGAGCGCCTGGTTAAACGTCCCAACATTCTTGCGCGGAAGTAAGTCTTCGGCGAATCTCCACAAAAGCTGTTGTCCCGACGCCTTCTCGGGGTCGCCGCGATAAAGCAGTAGTCGGCTCAGTACGCGTTTAGTGTTCGCTTCGAGAATGGGCTCGCGAGTGCCGAAAGCAATTGAGAGAATGGCCCCCGCGGTATAACGCCCCACGCCTGGCAACGCATGAACGGCTTCGCGACTCTGGGGGAAATCACCGGAGTGCTGCTCCATGATTACTTGTGCCGCTTTATGCAACTGCCTCGCTCGCCGGTAATAGCCTAGGCCTTCCCAAAGTCGCAAAACGTCGGCCTCCTCAGCTGCGGCAAGCGCTGACACGTCGGGAAACCGTTTAATAAATCGCTCAAAGTAAGGGATGACCGTAGCCACTTGCGTTTGTTGGAGCATGATTTCACTCACCCATACGTAGTAAGGCCGCGGGTGATCACGCCAGGGCATTGCACGCGCGTTATGATGAAACCATGTCAACAACCTGCGCCGGAAACGCTGCTTCCAAGCCGAGTCTGGAAGTTCTGTCGGTCCGAACAGCTCTCCGTTTGAATGGACAACCATGCTTTGTTGCCGTGCAATTTTGTTTTAGGAAATAAACTTGCCAAACGAGCGAATACACTCATACTACCGTAATAAGGCGCCACTCTTGGAGGTGTTATGATGTTGCTTAATCGCTGCACCGCGATCATGACATTGGTTTTGTTGTTGCCGGCCAACCTGAGCGCGGAGGTCAAGTTGGCCCCGCAGCTGCGTGAGGGAACTACGCAAAAGATCAAAGAGACGGTCAAGACACGGCAGACGCTAAAGATTCTAGGTCAAAACATCAACACGTCATCTGACACGACAATTCACCGTCAAACGAAAGTGGGGCAGCGGAATGCACAAGGCGAACTCCCACTGGAGATCACCTATATCGATATTGCTGCGGACATTATGCTGCCCGGCAACAAAAAGGTCGTTTACAACTCGGCTACCGGAGAAAGTAAAGCCGACGATCCCAATTTTCAGGTTGTCCTCGATACGCTCCAAACACTCAAGGGCGCTACCATAACCGTGACCTTGGATCGAGAGAATCAAGTGAAGTCGGTCACAGGTGTCAAACCTGAACTCGGCGCCAGTATCGACGATATTAAGCTTTCGACCCAGCAAGCGTTCAGCCGTTTTCCAACGGAACCCGTCAAAGCCGGCGATACATGGGAAAGGATCGACGTTCTGCCCTTGGGCCAGGGCCAACAATTCGTTCTTACGCGGAAGTACACGTATGAAGGGCCCGAACTGCGCTCGACCGTAGCGGATACGCGGCGACTAGAAAAGATTGTTGCAACAACACAGGATATTCAATATTCCATCAAACCTGGCGCTGGGTTGCCCGGGACCGTAACGAAAAGCGCCTTGAAAATGAATTCGGGCGAAGCAGTGCACTACTTCGATGCCCAAAAAGGTTATGTCGTCGAGTCGGTAGAAAAAATGCACGTGACGGGCGCATTCACGCTCAACATTATGGGCCAGGACTTGAACGGTGATCTTGACCTGAATCTGGATACAAAAACGGAAATCACAGAATGAACTTGGGGTGGCGCTATTTCGATAGTTGTTTTGTACCCAACTTGAAGAATGGCGATGCTCCCGTAAACTCGACCTTGCTGTGCGGTCGTTGTTGTTCGGCCGCCCAATTGAAAAGGTGCGCGGTTACCGCTTGCACGAGTTCGCTTCGAACGTCATTCCAAGTTTTGTCCCCTGGCTTGATCTCCAAGACTTGAATCAAATGGACTCCAAACGGCGTAACCACAGGTTCGCTCACGGAGTTTACTCCCAGCGCAAACGCAGCTTTAGAAAAGACTTCAGGCATCGGGCCCTTTCGACCAATCAATCCAATGTCTCCTCCTTGGTCAGCCGTCGGAGACACGGAGTATTTCTTCGCGGCCTCGGCGAAATCTAACTCGCCTGCGACGATCGAATTGCGGATTTTTTCCGCCTGGGCGATCGTTGTTTCTAGTGCTGTACCGTCAGTGTCCGTAGCGGGTTTCAACAGAATGTGAGCCACACGCAGTTCGGCGCCGTCGAACTCGCGGCGATGAGCCTCAAAAAATTTCTGCAGGTTTTCGTCGGTCAATTGCGGTTCGAGATACCTTCGCCAGGTCAAGTTCCAGCGAACGAATTCAGTGAACTCTTCCTGCGTTTGCTGCGTGCGAGCCAAATGCTCTTCGAGCGTCAAGTCTTGCTGCGCCAACTGCCGCTTGATGCGAGCGAACTCCGCGTCCAGGTCTTGAACGGTGGCTCCCATTTGCCGTCGTTCCAGGAACCGCAAGACAAGTTGCCGCTCTACCAACTGCGCGAGCGTTTCCGCCTCGAACATGGGTTTGGCCGTCGATTCGATCTCACGTTGACCGAATACGCGCGCCATTCGACGATGTACGTCGTGCACATAGATGGGGCGGCCATCAACCACGGCGGCGACCACCGGCGATTCCGTTGGTTGTGGGGTTTGTTTCGTTTCCTCCGCCGCCAAAACCGCTAGCAATGGCAAAATCACCAGCATGAACAAGATCTCACCCCCTATGTAATCACGCCTTTACTGGACTCGCGCCGCGGACCAGGCGAAAGCCCATTCGAAAATTACCTCGCCTCTCTAACGTACGTCAATTTTGCGGCTCGCTGCGCGAACCGCGCACGCTAGGACGACGCTGGGTTGGCGAAGAGTTGGCCTGCTTGGATTGGATGGCCTCGAAGGAACTCCGCCACCTCCATAATCCTTTTGCCTGCGGGCTGAATTCGCTCAAGCGATAAGGCGTCCTCACCGGTTGCGACGTGCAAATGTTGCCCATCGCAATAGGCGACTGTTCCCGGCGGAACGGGCTCGCGTAAAGGAACCGGCGACGCCGCGTCAAGGATCATGCGCACCGGTGGATGTTCACGTCGTAGCCAATGGGTGTATGTTCCGGGCCAAGGTTTGAGCGCGCGAATTTGATCTCCGATTTGCTTCGCCGTGCGAAACCAATTCACTTCGCCGTCTGCCTTTGTGAGTCGAGGTGCTTTGGTCGCCAAAGCGGGATCTTGAACTTCGCCCAATGCGATTCGACCGTCCCAGTCTGCAAGCATGGCTATGGCCGCTTCGACCGCTCCGACGCCGAGTTCCCCCAGGCGCGACTCCAATTTTGAAGCATCCTCGTCAGGGCCAATGGAGGTACAGCGCTGAACCAGGCATGGGCCCGCGTCCAGTTTGGGGGTCATATGAATAACGGTTACACCCGTTTCCGTTTCGCCATAGTAAATTGCCCAATTGATGGGTGCGGCTCCGCGATACTTTGGCAACAGCGATGCGTGGAGATTGATGCCGCCTAAACGTGCAAGAGATAAGGTCTCTCGCGACAGTATCTGACCGTAATCGCACACGACCAACAAATCGGGTGCGAGAGCCTGCAGCGCCTGCTGCGCCTCCGGAGAGTTAACGCTATCCGGTTCGAAAATGGGCAGCCCATGGGCCTGTGCAATTTCGAACATTGGCCGAGGCGGCGGCGCGTGCTTTCCGCGCCCAGGCGTTGCCGGGCGCGTAAAAAGCGACAGAACGTGATGTGGGGATTTCAGCAACGACAAGAAAGTCGGCGCCGCGAAAGGCCCGGTCCCCATCATCACAAGACGCAGAGATTGATTACGAACAGCGAAAGCGAATAACCTCCCAAGACGCTAACAATATCGAAATTCGATTTCGGATAGGCGAGCCGCAATCTGTTCATCAGCGGGAATCTCGCGTCGCTCGCGCCGAGATAGAAACTGCTCCTCAAACTCTTCCAGTTCAGGACGAACTTCAAGTTTACTTGCTTCACTCAACCGGTCGGTAAAAAGAATTCCATCAAGATGGTCCAACTCGTGTTGTACGACACGCGCCAACATGCCTTCCAATTCCGCCTCGATTTCTTGCCCCGACATACCGTACGCCGTGATGTGAATGCGTTCGGGGCGCCGGACCTTGGCGTATAAACCTGGCAGGCTCAAACAGCCTTCCTCCATTTCAACTTGGCCTTTGGGGCGACTCACCACGGGGTTAATAAAAACCATCTCGTCGCCCCGCCCCGGTTCGGCTTCTAAGTTGACAATAAACAGACGTAAAGGTAAATCGACTTGGTTCGCCGCCAATCCGACTCCGCGAGCTTCATACATCAACTCGAACATCTTGCGAATCATGTCGCGCAGTTCAGCGTCAACCCGGCGGAGGGGTTTTGACTTATGACGTAGCGTGGGATGGGGATATTCAATGATCTTCAAGAGTCGCCTTTTCACTTCGGGAATCAACCGACACTCAAATTATAGAGAACCGCGCTCGGCGAAGAAAGGCAAAGGGCGACACGCCGTGCCGAACGGCCCTCCGTGTCTATGCCGCTTTCTTCCCCACCGCTCGTAATTCCCGCGCTGCTTCACGAACTTCTAAATGTACGTCGTCTTCGTACTTTGGGTCGAGAGCCTTTTCCATCGCCTCATATAAACGTGACAGGTCGGCAGATGGATTCTTCTCCTGAAGTTGCTTGGAAGCGCGTAAAGCGTTCATCATCACTAAGGCGCGCTTCCAGTATTGTCCATCCGCGTCCTCTCCCTCGGATGCGACGACGGCATCATTTTCCGGGTCTAGCATCTCGATCAAACCGGTGATGGCGCGGGCATCGCCGTGCCGCGCTAAGCCAATCGCGGCGTTATATCGAGTATTCGGGAACGAATCGGAAAGCAAGTGCGCCAGTCGACTCAGCGCCGCCTCTCCCCCCATCACGCCTAAGGTAAACGCGGCTGTCTGGCGTAATTTCGCTCGATCGTCGTTGGGATCGGACGCCGCAGGAAACTCTCTTGAGGCGGAAAGCACAGCCTGTACAACGTCCTGCTGCTCGCGTAGCTTTTCGGCGCCCAGGCCATTTTCGTCAGCAAGTACTGCAAATGACTCCAAAGCCGCCCGCCGTACATCGACTTCCTTTGGAAACCACATCCGTGGATCGGCCGTCCGTTCCACCTCGGCGTCGCGTTCGAGTGTCGCAGCTTCAACCAAGGCGGGCAGTACCACTGGTGTTCGAAATTCGCCTAATCCCTTTGCCAAGTATAAACGCAGGTTGATTCGATTCTTATCCAGACTACCTTCCGCAAGCTGCTTATGAAGTACGTTCGCCAAACGCTGCGCGAGCTGGGAATCATCTTTGAGATGATCATATTTCGGATTGCGAAGCATATCGGCTAGTGTCAATGCTTGTTGCCAACTCCCAGCGTTCAGTTTCTCAACATCGGTCACCATGTCTTCCGGGTTTGCTCCCAAGTGCGCTAGCCAACTAAACCCCATCCAAACCGCCACAATAATGGCGACAATCATCAAAGGAATGAGGAATAGCTGAAGTATGAACGACGCACTGGGCGGCGTGACATTCGGGAGCACATCTTCGGGCGCATTCACAACGGGACTGCGTGGCACATCCGAAGATTCAGGGAGAGGAGACTGCACCATAACAAATAGAATGCTGTCAAAAGAAGGCGGGGTGCGCCGGATAAGTCAAGCACGATTGCCGGCGTAATAGCAAAAGCGATGCGGGCGGTTTAAGGGGAGAGAGCCTAGTCGTCGCAGGGGGTTAATCCCACCGCGAGTTTCACTATTCAAGTGAAATGCTCACACCTTAGAGTGTAGATATCGCTTAACCGTCGTCAACCGTCCCATTAGCTAAGCATCGGTAGATGGGCGGCATTCCCGAAAAGAAAACTTCCAGTGCTCGCATTAACGGTTGCTATCGCGACTTCGGAACACTTTGGTCTCAAGCGGCGCAGAGACCAAAACGAGCCCCAAAAAGTGGTGAGGGGCGGGATCGAACCGCCGACACACGGATTTTCAGGTCGTGTGGCGGTGTCACGCGGGGTCGCTTTCGTCAAGGAATTCGTTGGGTTTGACGACAACTAAAACTGGAGCCATAATTGACTACACCCGCTTACTACACCTGACACCCAGTTTGACACCAGCGCGGGTGTCAGGTGTCAATCCCGTCACGCCGGTATTTTATCAGGGGCATGATGATCGCGAAACCGGAGAAACCTGAGAAGCCAACACCCGACTTCCCACTCTTCCCGCACGACACCAAGCGGTGGGCAAAGAAGATCAACGGCAAGCTGCGTTACTTCGGCCCCTGGAACGATCCCGAAGGGGCACTCGCAAAATACAAGACTGAGTACGGCGAGAACGGTAAGAACGACGACGACGCCCAGGCCGCCACTCCCAAGAAGCGTCGCTCGAAGAAGAAGAAAGGCGACAAACCGGACAAGCCCTACGAGGACTTCCCGCTCTTTCCGCACGATACCGGCCAGTGGGCGAAAAAGATAAAAGGCAAGACACACTACTTTGGTCCGTGGGATGATCCCGACGCCGCCCTCGAACTTTACAAGCACCAAGTCGATGACATCCAGAACGGTCGCCCGCGTCGGCCCATCGTCGGCGGGATCACTTTGAAGGAACTCTTCGACCGCTTCCTCACGTCTCGGAAGCGTGACGTAGCGACCGGCGAGTTGGACGAGCGTACCTACAACGACTACGAGAAGGTTTGCCGACGCGCCGCGGACTGCCTCGGTAAGACCCGCGAAGTGGCCAGCCTTCATCCCGACGACTTCGCCAGGGTCCGCACGATGTTCGCCAAACGGCAGACTGGCAAAGGAACCGTGGGGCTGGTCACGCTCGACAACTACGTCAATCGGCTACGTTGCGTGTTCTCGTGGGCCAAGGAAACCGGCCTGCTCAAAGGCGACATGAACTACGGGAAGGAATTCGAGCGACCCAATAAGAAGTCGCTCCGCATCGAGCGAGGCGAGAAGCCGAAGAAGATGTTCGAGGCGGAAGAAATCAAGAACGTCATCGCCAAGGCCAATGGCGACATGAAGGCGTTTGTGCTGCTCGGCATCAACTGCGGCTTCGAGAACATGGACTGTGCCAAGCTGCGATTCAGCAACCTCGACTTGAAGCGTGGGTGGATCGACTTCCCGCGTCCCAAAACGGGAGCCGAGCGGCGGTGCCCGCTCTGGCCCGAAACCGTGAAGGCTATCAAAACCTCGCTGAACATGCGGCCCGAACCCAAGGAAGGCAACGAAGAGTACGTCTTCATTACCAAGCACGGCAACCTGTGGTGCAATCGCGGGGCGACGCCCGGCAGCGCGATCACCCGCCAGATGACCCGCATCTTGGAAGCCTTGGACATTCGCCGACAGGGAGTGAACTTCCTGGCCCTGCGTCATACGTTCCAGACCATCGGCGAGTCGAGCGGCGACATCTACGCCGTGAAGACGATCATGGGGCACACGGAAGATGCGGGCGATATGTCGCCGGTGTACCGCGAGAAGATGGACGACTCGCGGCTGAGAGCCGTCACGGATACGGTGAGAAAGTGGGCGGGCTTCAAATGATGTCTTCGACCATGCCGTCTTCGTAGACGGATGAATGAGGCCCGCGTCGGCGTCGTTGCGTCTTCGGAGGCGGGGCCACTTCGCGGCGAGCCAGGAAGTCGTCGAAGGCTTCCTGGCGAATCCGGTAAAGCGGTCGCTGGCCCTTCTTCGCCAGATTGACCGCATTTAGATCGCCCCGTCGAATCCAAATCCGCACCGTCTCGACGTTGACTTGGCACTGATCGGCGATGTCTTCGCAGGTCAGCAAGGGCATTACCAGTCGGACTCCGTCATTAGCCGGGGTATTGGAGAGGGGCCACAACGACCCAAAACAGGATGGCGAACACGATCAGGGCGACGGCGTGAAGGCTGTCGGCGATAATCTCTTTCACAGCACCCCCGTCATCTGCAACACCTTCACCACGCCCCACACGACGCCGCAGATGAAAGCGGCCAGCGTGCCGAGGTAAACGGGAATCAGGATCAGGTTCGCGATGAACACTTTGCGGAAGGTCCGAGAGGCTTGTTTCTCGAACCCGGCGAAGAAGTCTTTGTCCGTCTCGGTCAAATGCACGGTCGGTTCCTTACAGGTAGAACTTGGTGATGGTGACGGCGTTGCCTCCCGGTAATCCCAGTCGGCACGAATACGGGACGACGGTGGGCCACATGCCGACCCGACACTTGAGCATCTTCCAGGCGGTGATCGACCGACCGTGGTTGTGGTCTGCCAGGGCGCGGCGAACGTCCTCGAACGTCGGGAAGTGTTTGAAGAGGTTGTGCCAGACCGCCCTGCCGAATCCGTCGATCACGGCGACTTCGTAGGCTTCCTTCGGGCCGGTGTACCAGTCGTACAGCCGCTTGTTCCACCGGGCATCGGCGAGCGCGTGGTGTTCCTTCTCGGCGCTAAGGGGGAAGTCGCTTGGCCGCGTGTTGCCGATAAGCTGTCTCAGGTCACGGCAGAACATGGGCCAGCCGGTCGGCAAGTCCTTCATCTTGCCGAACAGTTGGCAAAGGGCGACCCAATCGTAGTCGGCATAGAAGCCCCAAAGCTCCGGTTCGCCGTACCGTTCAGGCGAGCAGAAGTGCTTCACCGCCGCCGCGATCTCGGCCCGCGTGAAGCGTTCGCCGTCTTGGACGTAAGGAAGCACGTTCTTGGCCAGCCAGTCGTTCGTGCGGGCGTAAGGCTCGTCGAACTCGCTGCTGACCATGTAAAGCTCGCGGCCATCTTCGGCCACGATGCCAATGGAGATCAAGTCAATGACCCACCCGTCTTCGTGGAACTCAGTATCGAGGAAGTATTTCATCGTTTGTGTTGTTCTCGCTGCCAGCGGTCGTTCTGGTACTCAATCCAGGCGTCCATGATCTTCACGATGTCGTCCTTGAATGAGTGGTGCATAGTCAAGCTCTGCCCACTGCGGAGCATGAACGTGACGTTCTGGCCGTTGCTGTTGCCTAGCGCGACGACTTGCTCCAAGTCGATGTAGACGGGTGCAAGGTTCGTCTCAAACCGGACGAAACGCTGCGGGATCGGCGGCGGCTCGTGGAGCGGGACCACGGCGTCAATCAAGGCGTAGGTCCAATCATCGAGCGTAAGTTGGAACGTCTGGCCGATCTTCTTGATCTCTTTGACCCGCCTGTTTCCGCCGTAGACCCAAACCAAGCCGTCAACGCGGATAAGCTCGCCCTTCTTACTCAGGGCGTAGTCGTAATGCTTCTCACTCACGGTCGGCTCTGCCCTCCAAACTCAAGCAACTCAGGTTGTCGGGGACGCTCCCGGCTGTACTTTACGGCGTAGTAGTGGCGGATCATCTTGATGACCGCGACCGCATCCTCGACCGCCGTGTGAGCGACTTCGCCCGCGATCCCGGCCCGCTCCATGCACGTCTTGGTGCTCGGCGGCTCTTTGTCGATGCGCGGATCGAAGTATAGGGAGCCGGGGTCGATGACCCGGTGGGCGAACTTGATGATGTCGCCGAACCGTGGACCGTCGTAGTCCATCAGTTCCTTGAGGAACTGAGCGTCAAACCCGGCGAAGTTCTTGCCCGCGACCGGGACTCGCTCAGGGTCGATCTTGTGCTCCACCAGCCACTTCTCGAACTCCATCGCGAGTTCCAAGGGCCGGTAGAACTTGAACTCCGGGTGCTTGTCCTTGTTGGCGATCCTGCGGAGAATCTCGTGGTTCATCGCCAAGGCGAACGGGTCGCCGCGATACTCGCTGTGAATGACGTAGCAGTGGAACGCGGGCAGGTTCTCGACGGGAGCAAGCCAGTTCTCGTACACCGCGCCAAACTCAATGACTTGGCAGCGGTGCGGGTTTAGCCCGGTCGTCTCGATGTCAACGCTAACGTATGGGTGGTACATGCAGGCGCGGATGGAATGCTTCGTTAAGGCCAGAACGGAACTCGTGAACAATGTCTTCGACCGTGACGACGCCACGTTTCACGGCGTCAGCCAACACGTCGGCGGGTAAGTCTTCGTCGTTCTTGCGGGCGTACCAGACGAACTCGCCAACAAGATCAGACGCGGTGACGAGGATGTGATGTCGTAGTTCTGGGTCGGTCATTCCTCGTCCTCATACTCAAAGTGATCGTTGGCGGTGAAGTACGTCTTCACCAGACCTTGCTTGCCGGGTAAAGCTCGTTCGGATTCTCAAACACGTTGCCGACGACCGCATACTTCTCGATGTCGCGGAGGTTGTTGGTCGCCCAACCGCCGCCGCCCGCGAATCGCCCCTCGATAACGAAGGCCGCGTACCGGTCACGCCACTTCACCACAGCGCGGGCCGGGGCTATGACGCCCTCAGGGAATCCTTCGACGATGTCGCCCTCGAATACTTCGCGGCCCAGGCTGTCTTTCAAACCGGTCGTGCGACGCTTCCGCAGCATGACCGCTGTGAACTGCTCGTTGGCCCACTTGTTGAAGATGCCTTCGCCAAGCTCGCCTCGTGGGCCGATGACAGCCGTGTCCTTGTCCGAGGTGGTGACTTCGGCCAGGAACACGCCGTCCTCTAAGCGGACCAGCGTGACGGGAACGGTGACTTTGACGGGCAAGGTTATTTCCTCCACAGGCGGATCACGCCGATCAGCACGACGACGAAAAGGACACGGATAATCACGCGGAGCACGTCGGCGATCTCGTTCAACGCTTCGACTGCTTCCATGCTCACAGCGACCCCACCGAGATACCGAGTGCCACGAGGTAGGCGGTCAGAAAGGCGATTCCCGCCAGGATCGCGACGTTGACCGTGGCGACGAACACGCGCCGGATGAAGAGCCGCAGCCGCCCGAATCGGCGGTTGTGGAGGAATTCATCAGGCAGCGGGAGAAAGAAGTAACGACTCATGCGGTTCCTTGTAAGCTGTGAAGGACGTGGACGGCGGGTTCTCCCGCCAGCCCGAAACACTCGTGTAGTAGTCGAATCGCGATGCCTGGCTCTTTGTTGACCGCCTCGCGTAGCTCTAGCACGCGGCTGAACATCGGTTGCCCGCTGTCCAGGCACTTACAGAACCAGTCCATGCACGCAGCGGCCAGCGGGACGTGACACTGGAACAGATACGCCAAGGCGTAGGTCGCTCGCTCCCACTCGCCAGCCCGAACCAACTCGGCCCACAGCGGAAAGGTGACTTCGGGTGCGGTGACTTGCTGCGGTGGTTGTTCTTCCTGAACAGCGCTGCGGTAGCCTTCGAGAATCAGCATCAACTGACGCAGCTTCTCGGCCATCTCGCCGAGTTCTTCCGTGTTGAAGAAACCCGTCTCGCCTTGGGCTTGCTCCATCATTTCGTCTTCGTTCTCGACGACGAATTCCGTGATTCGGTTGATGTGCGTCTCACGAAGACGGTTCAGGATGTCTACTGCTTTTCGCTGTTGTTCAGTCATGCTTTGAAATGGATTCGCACTAGTGATGGTTCCGCTTGCCCTTGGACCCAAACGGGAAGTGAGCTAAGCATGTTCGCGCCCTTGTCTCTGCCCCTGGCGTCTAGCTCTTTCAGCTTCTCCGTGCGCCTGCCCTTGGCGTGGCTGAGCTTCACGAACTGCTCCCAAAGTCGCCTGTGCTTCCTGCACGCCTCGACCGCTCGCTTATAGGTCTTGAAAGGTCGGCGAAGCCACGCAAACTCCCACCAGTGCTTCCCGTCGCTAATTCGTATTACTTCCACGCAGGCGTAGTACGCCGGGGTCACGCTGACCCCGGCGAACTGGTCTTGCCACGTTATGCGGTAGCCGAGACCCTCACTGTCCCTCCACTCCCTGTGGTGCCGCCGCTTCTTGGTCTGTTGGAATTCCATCAGGCAGCGTCACCACGACGACGTTCTTGAGGTTCTTGATGTGGGTCAACCGCTTGTCGGCGTTGTATCCCGTCACCTGCGTCGGCGTGACTTGGGTGACTTTGATCCGGTTCAGCCACATGGAGGAACCACGGCGAACCGGGTACACGACATGGCAACCCGCCGTAATCGGGTTGCCGAGGAAGTCTTTGATCTGCATTAGTTACACGCCTCAAGGCCAGATGGATGATGGGAAATTTTCAAATTGTGCTCGTTCGCGATTTCCTGGCAGTAATAGCCGTCGATCTCGACGAGCGTGCAAATGCGGCCAATTCGCTTGCAAACGCGAAGCGTGGTCCCGGTGCCGCCGAACGGGTCCAGAACGTGTTGCCCCTCCGCAGTGGTGAGCTTGATCGCTCGCTCGACGAGTCCTTCGTGGAGTTGCGTCGGATGGTGCGACCGACGCTGCTTACTGTTGCCGGTGACTCGCGGGAAGTCCCAGGCGTCCAGGGGCACCCGTCCGCCCTTCGCGGCCCGCTTGTCGCCGTTCAGTTCACGCCAGGACGGCACCTTGATTGCGTCCGGGTATAGCGGGGCGTCCTTGTGCTTGAGACGCCACAGCGGACGGTGGCCGTTGCCGCAGTCGGTCTTCTTGTTCTGCCCGAACGTGAAGTGCTGCACGAACGGCTTGGCTTCCCACTTCGGCGCGAGCTTGAGAAACTCGTAGACAACCCACCCGAATGCAAAGGTCCACCTCGCGTTGAAGCTGAACCAGACGACGGGTGCGGCCTTGGAGAAGCAGAACAGCCAGTCCCAAAGAAGTTGCTGATACTCGTTCGGCTTGATGCGGTCGTTGAAGCTGTTGTATTTCAACCCGATGGCGTCGGGCGGATCAGCGAAGATGCAATCAACCCGGTCCAGCGTCGGAAGCACATCCAGACAGTTGCCGTGAATCAGTCGATGCTTTTTGCTCTGCCCACAGGTCATAAGGCCCACTCTCTTGAAAATCATCGAGCATCCCTTGGTACATGAAGGGCTGCCTCTCTCGTGAAGGAATCTTGAGTCCCTGATCGCGGACCCACGCCTCAGCGGCGTACTGCCACGTCCCAGGGGTCGCCCCGTTCGGGCTGTGATGGCTCAGCCCCAAGCCGTCGTTGACCACCATGCCTTGCCCTCGGTAGTAGGTTGCCACTGGTTCTTCCATTGGGTTGTAGACGAACATCGTGTCGTCCTTGTGCTCAGGGAGTAGCGAACGCATCCTCGCCGCATTGGCCGCCTCTTCGAGCGTGAGGTACATCTGCGCGTACCGGATAATCCAGCCACGTTTGTCCTTCCACTCCATGCGGTAGTAGGGTTGCCGCCCGCCGAGCACGTTCCGCTTCCATGCGGGCCAACCGGCCACAACCCGGCTGGCCCATTCGAGATGCTCTTGGAACGTCATCGGTTGTCACCGTCGCCGTGCAAGGTTCCTCGCTCGACGCGCGAGGTAAGGATGTCGATGTTCTCTTGAGCGACGGTTTCGATGTCCGTGCCCAGGTGCCGGAGAAGCATTGAGCACAGGTGAGGAACCGCCGAAAGGTGCGTCATGTAAAGGACGCCGTCGCCCTCCACATGCCCGTCCGTAAGGCCCGCGATCTTTCCGGCGTGGTAGGACAGCCGCAAGCAGCACTTGTTGATGTCCATGAACTGCTTCGTGGGCAACGCCCAGTCGTTGCGAAGCTGCTGATTCAGGTCGGTGGTCAGGGCCGCGACGTACCACAGCACACCGCCGACTTCCTTCCTGATCTGAGCCTTGCGAGCGTCGGTGAGAACGCCGCCGTCGTCGCGAATGATCTTCTTCGCCTTGTTGCAGACTTCGCCGATCTCACCCGCCAAACCCATCGACGGGTAGACGATGGCGTGCTCGCGCGGGTAGGCGGCTGTCTTGTAAGCCGCGAGTTGGTAATCGCTTAGTTTCATCTTTCTCCGATGTTGGGAGTGGAGTAGAAGAACCTGCTTGGTCGAGAGCGGAAAGCCACGAGCCATGCGCTCGTAGAACGCCGCTCTCGACTCAAACAGGTAACGAAGGCTTCGCCAGAAGGTTACGGTTGCCACGGTTGGCCGTTGACGATGATGGGTGGACAGCCGATGCTGCCGTCGTAGAACTCCATCGTGACGCCGCAGTCCTTCATCATCACGAGCGCCTCGTCTACATTGGCCTTCCAGCGTTCGGGCGTCTCGGCCATCCGTTGCTTGTGCCCGATGACGTGCTTCACGCCAGAGAAGATGATCGCCCTTGCGCAGTTGTCGCAGGCGAACCAAGGGCAGATCATCGTGAATCCCTCAACCGGACCGCAGAACTTCGCGGCTTTGTAAATCGCCCCGCGTTCCGCGTGCTCGATGTAGAACAGCTTCTTGTCCCGGTTGGTCAGATGTTCCTCGGTGACGACAACGCCGTCGGGGAGCTGGTTGAAAGCCTCACTGACGATCTCGCCGTTCTTGTTCAGTAGCAAAGCCCCGCTCTGGTTCGACGGGTCGGGACTCTTTGCGGCCTGGAAGTAACTGCGGGCGAGAAGAAACTGGATTCTGGATTCGCTAAGGTACACAAGTCCTCCAAAGGTTAGACGCCACAGCTACCGCCGTGACCGGTGATGTAACAGATGTCGTGCGATTCGACCGCTTCCTCGAACTCGCGACCGAGATTCACACGAGCTTCTTCGTAGGGAATCGGGGTCATCGGCTGGCCGCCACGAGCGCCATCCGGGTAGCAGGTGAAGCCACGCAGCCGGGGTGCGTACTTCGCCAGCGTGGCCGCGAAGTCTTTCACCTTGTCCGGGTTGTTATTGCGACTGCCCCACTTCGGCAGATTGATCGTCGAGCTAATCGACTGATCGACGTAGTCTTGAATGTCCGCCTGGAACTTGATTCGTCGCTCCCAGTCGGTTGCCAAGTTGAGAGCGGTTTCGATCTCGTCCGGGTTCAGCCTGTACACGTCGATAAGCTCTTGAGCCGTCGAGTCCACGACGAACTGGTAGTGCCACTTCGTTCCTTCCTTGAGGTAGCGACGCTTGAATGCAACGGCCAAGATCGGCTCGATGCCGGTCGTGGTCCCGGCCAGGATGCCGATGGTCCCGGTGGGAGCGATGGCCCGCTTCGCAACCGGACGGCTGATGCCGAGCAAGTCGCAGAACTTGTTGGCGGCGTCGTTGCTCTCGCCCTTGTAGATCGTGAGCCAGCTATGAAGCTCAGGTACGCACTCGTAACGGTAGCTCCGCTTGAGCAGCCATTCATGGATGCCCATAAGGCCCAGGCCGAGCCGACGATTCTTTGACCGAATGTCGTAGACCTTCTGGTACGGTAGGTGCGCTCGCAGCGTGCCGCAGACGAGGAACTTGGTTCCAAGCTCGCAGACTCGGCGGAACTCTTCGGGCGACTCGATGCGGCCCATGTTCACGCTGCCCAGGTTGCACACATCGGAGTCGTCTTCCGACGAAACCTCGGTGCAGGCATTGCGAAGCGTCTCGCGTTCCTTATCGAAAAAGTTGAATGCGAAGCCGGGTTCCGCGGTCGATAACGCCTGCTCGGCGTTCTTGAGGAACACTTCGCCCACGTCGCCGGTGCGAAGATACTCCAAATACCAAGCAGTGTCGTAGTTGACACTGATGTTGGTCATGTCGAGCGGCGCGGGCCAGTTGAAGTCAATCGCTTTCGCGTCGGCGAGCGTCTTGCTCGTCCCCGGAAGTTTCATCTCGTGCCAATTCTTGGACGTGATGAAGTCGGGGATGTCGCCGTGCCGCCAGTTCAGCGATGCGTAGATTGCCGACCGCCGTGAGCCACCCTGCATGACGTTGCGGCCCATCTCGTTAATCATCTTCATTTTCGGGATCGGACCCGAAGACACGCCGCCCGTCCCGTTGAGCACCTTCTTCGCGGGTCGGTAAATGGAGTAATCGACACCAATCCCGCCGCCCGTCATCAGGCAGCTTTCCGCTTTCCAACTGAGGTCGGCCCAGTCTTCGCGAGTGTCTTCCTCGGCCCGCAGCAAGTAACCCGCTCGGTCACGTCCAGGCTTTCGCGGAGCGAGAGCATTTCGGTGTCGAACGTGGTGTCGGGTCCAAGGTCGAACAGGTCGAAGCCGGTTTTGTCAACTCGCCGGCTGATCCACTCGTTGGCCTTCTTGAGCCGCAGATCGCAAACCATGTTGGCGTTCTTGATCTCGCCGTCGCTGAACACGCGGCTCAAGGGCGGCGTGCCGTACACCGCGAACTCGATGCAGTCGAATCGCGGGTCCGGGGTGTCACCGGCACAGATCGAACGGCAAAGCTGGAACTTGCCACGACCGGCCCACAGTTCGCCGTCGAGCGGGATGCACGGCAACAGATTGAGGAACGAATCGGGAGCAATGATCGGATTGCCGTAGCGGGTCCAAAGTCCGGTCGCGGTCGGCTTGATCTTCGCCTTCTTCTTGCCGGTCTTGGGGTCGATGATCGACGCCCAAGGAACCAACTCGGTCGGTACGTCGCGGCTGATGCCGCCGTCCCAAAAGCAACGGGTGCCGTCGAGCTTCTCGGACAGATACCAACCGGCGATCTTGTCTTTGCCGGGCCGGTACTTGTTAGCGAGTTGTAGGAATTCTCGACGGGCCATTAAGCAGCTTTCGCAAGACGAGTGGATTGACGGTTGGCCCGATTGGTCAGAGGGGCAAGCGGATCAGTGATGACCCGCCGGTACGAGAAGCACACTATTTTCTCGCCCTTGCTGGCGAAGTAAGCGGCGTGGCGAACCCAGTCCAGCGGGATGAATGCGACCTTGTCCGGCGACTCTTTCATTCGGCCCTCTCTGTGTTGGTGAGTTGTTCACTCTCGACACAGTAGTTACAGCCGCGGACTCGTTTTGGATGAAGCAACCAGAGGTTTTTCTTCGACTTTTTCTTCCGGCTCAGGGATGACGGGAGGGCCGGGCGGCGCGATGCCATTGGCGTCCATCGCTTCGATCAATGCGCCGATGTAGGCTTTCTGTGCGTTGGCGACCCGCAGCATGTACATGGCGAAGTCTTCCGTCTCTTTCAGCCGCAGGTCGAGCGTCTCGATTTGTCCCGCCTGGACGCTGGCCACGATCAACGCCTCGGTGGCCATGATTTGGGCGTCCTCAGTGGCCTTCATGCGGACCAGTTCGCGAGTGTCGCGAAGCTGCACGTCCTCGAAGTAGCGGAGATGGGTCTGCGTCGTGTAGTGATTGAGCGACGTGACCGAGACGACCGCGAGAACCAAAGCAAACAGGATGGCGTTACGCAACTTCAAAGTTCCTTACTTGAAAGAGACGGTGAAAGCGGTTCTGTAAAGCGCCTTGCGCCCAGTGGTTTTGGAGCTTGTTCCACGGGCGCGGAACGAGAATCGTGTGGCCGCCCGCTGCACGAAACGCTTCGACGTTGTGGTCGGCGTCGTCAACGAGCAGGGTGTCGGGTCGAGCGCACAAGTGCTTTGGCGGACCCATGAGGAACTGCCGGTGCATCCACTTCGGGCAGTGCTTGTGAATCCATTCCAGCTTCCCGGCCAGCGAGTCGGGGTCGCGGGTGGGCGACGTGAGAAAGAAGACGTTCTCTTGACCGACCAACGCTTCGGCGTGGCCGAGTAGCCAACCAAATTCTTGCGATGGCGGGAACGACGCCCACATTTCGCGTGTGATCGCCCGCCAGAACTCTTCGGGCGTCCATTGCCTCGGCCCAAGAATGTTGGCTGCTTCAACGATGTCGAAGCCAACTCTACGCGGGTAGGAGTTGAAATCGAAAGGCTTGATCGGGCATCCGAGCTGGTTCAAAACATACGTGGTCATCTCCGTGCAAACGCCATCCATGTCCAGAAAAACCGTCCGAATCACGCTTCCCCCTTCCAGCCAGTTAGTTCAAGAAAGCGGGCATACAAGGTGCGCCGCATGACGTAAGTGGTCGTTTGCGGAAGGCCGAGAATCTCCGCAATCTCGCGGTCCACGTAGCCTTCCTCGCGAAGCCGCATGATCTCGCGTTCTTCATGCGTCTCGCAGCACGCATCGAGCGTCCGGCGAAGCTCTTGCATCGGGCGCGGGTCGTAGCTGAAACGCTCGGCGGTTTCTTCTTCGCCGTCATCGAAGATCGTTTCGGACTTCACCAACCCCTGAATCTCGACGCCCTGCTGCTTCTTGCGGTTCTTGGTGCGTGTTGGGACTCGCACATCCTGCGCTTGTTCAAGGGCCGCTCCAACGGACCGCTTGATCGAACGGGCCATGAACGTCGTGGGGTTCGCGTCCTCAACCTCACCGCCGCTGGCGATCTTGTTCACCGCTTCGACCAGCCCGATCATGCCGTAGCCGATCAGGTCGTCTTGCATCCATTGCAAGTGCGGAAGGAAGATCAGAAACCGATCAACCTCGGTCATAATCAGGCCGATGTTGCTCTGGATCATCTGCTCCCTCGCGTTTGGATTCCCGGCGACGACGAGCGGATAAAGCTCGTCGTTTGACTTGCGAGTAGCAGGCTCAGTCCACAACCGAATGAAATCGGTGTTTCGTCGTGTCATTTACGTCGCTCCATTCGCCAAAGACGAACTGTTATCAGGCCGCGTAGCTCGCAGGCTTCGCGTGTGTAATCGAATTCACTGCCGTCCGGGTCGTAGATGCGGCCCTTCTCGAACGCGACGGCGTGGCCGCAACGGCGACCCTGGCACTCGATGACGCCCCGGCCCTCTTGCAGATGGCGAGCAAACCGGCCCCAGTTGCCCGTTACGCCTGGAAACAGGACGATGCGAGGTTCCTGCCGAACGTCGCTCGTCGTGATCGCAGTCGGGAACAACTCAATCGGGGTCGTCGCATAGCCGAGACTCCAAGCGACATCAATCGCTTCTTGGAAGTGGATGCCTGCCCTGGCCATCGGGTCGGGCAGTTGCGGGTAAATGATCTTGCTGCCGTCGTGGCCGACCAGTGAGAAGAACTCACGAGTCGGGATGTCCAACGCCATTGCGAACGATGTCGCTAGGCAAGACCATTGGTTGGGCTTGACTTGTAACTTCACTAGATGGGAGCGCGCACTCTCAGCGCAGACTTCTCAGGGATGCGTGAAAGAGAGCTACCAGATACGCATGGGATTAAAGACCCATGCGCCAAAGAGCATCCCGGCAGTCAGACCGATGATCGCCTGCGTGAGTTGCGGTCCGTTGAAAATCGCGTCAAGAATTGCCGTCAGAATTTCCACGTCGTAACTCGTCAAGAAGTGCGTCGATGTCGGGTAACTCGCCCCAGGACTCTTTCCAGTAGTCTCGCCAATTCGGCGGACCAAAGAGCTTGTCGTACTCTTCCTGAGTTGCGGCGACCAGAATCCAAATCCCGATGCCGTGCTGCTCCCAAATCGGCCACTTGAGCTTCTGCGCCTTGGTGAACGAGTATTTACCCTTCACCTTGACATCTACCCAACGCTGGCCCCATCTAGGATGGGCTAGTAGCAAGTCGGGGAAGCCAGTTTGGTAAGCGTTTCCGTGTGTAATTTCAACAAGCCAGCCGCGAGGAACTAGGTACTCTACCAAGGCATCGCGAATTTTCGTCTCTGGTCTGTTATAGTTACCCTTTAGATTGCCCAACGGATGAAGCCTAGCATAAAGATTTTTGGGATTGTGGGTTATGCGGCTTTTGACGATTGTATGAGAGGCGAACGTACTTTTACCTCGCCCTCAACGTCACCGCCCTTCTTACCCGCCCAGTTGGCCATCTTCTTAAACCAAGTCATGCCAATCAGCGGGACTTTGTCGCGGTAGCTTTCTACTACCTCGCGAATTACGTCGGCTACCTTGTCGGTCATGCAAGGTAAGTTAGGGCACATGATTTCATCGTGGATGTTCGTAGGCATGACGAGCAACTCGCTCACGCCCGCTGGCTGCAAGTCCCAAATGCGACGCTGCGCCCGCTTGGTGATCTGAGCACCCGGCGACTGAATCTCATGGTTGGCCGCTGCACGCACGTTGGCCGCGAGCAACGCGAACGCCGCTCCGTACAGGGCCGACATGACCGCCCCTGCCGCCGTCTGAATGCGGTCGCGGCGAACCACCTTGATCTTGCTTTCGCGCCAATGCTTCGGCGGCTGGTTGGCCAGTTCGTACAGCGACTTCGCAATCTGGTTCTCAAGCGTGAAGTAACGCCGGAAGCCAAGGAAGCTCTCGACGTAGTCGTGCGGCTCGTGCCAGACGACATGCCCGTTGGGCATCTGTCGCATCGAGGCGAACATATCAACAACTCGCTGGCGGGCCTGCGGGATGCCGGGGAACCGTTTGAAGAACCCCGCCTCGGCGGCCTGTGCGACTTCCTTCGGGATACCGAAGTTCTTGACCAACGTGTTCCAGTCGCCGCCGTAGATCATCCCGAAGACGCCAGACTTGCCGCGAACGTACATATCGAGGCACTTGTTGCCGTCCTTGTCCTTACCGCCGTCCGATTGAAGGACTTGCTCGTAAGTCACGCCGGGGTACATTTCCATCGCGAAGTAGGCGTGGATTTTTTGCCCGGAGCAAAGAATCTGGCGAATGCCGGGGTCGTTGTAGACCGCATCGGCCAGCGTCACTTCAAAGCTGTCGAAGTCGCCGCCCGACAAGATGTATTCGCCTTCGGCCAGCGGGAACATACAGCGGACATCTTTGTCGTGCTTGATCCCCTGCGCGTTCAGCCCATCGCCGCCCGACATACGCGAGGAAAGGGTGCCGATGATGTTGAACGACGGGTGGAACCGACCGGCCTTGAGCAGCTTCGTGTAAAGCTCGACTTCCTTGGCCGCTTCCTTGATCCTCAGAATCTCAGCGGCTCGCTTCGATGCTGGATGCAAACCCGGCTTTAACTCACCGGTGCCCTCGCAGCGAACGCAGCCCAGGCCCATGCACTTCGCGCAGATTTCGTTGTGGTCGATGGACCACGCCTGGAATCCCTCAGTCCCGGTGTCGTCCGGTTCTTCTTCGACTTCCCAGTTCGTGATCGACTGTAAGTTGGCCTTCTTGGTGCTTTGTTCGAGGATGGCCAACTCGGTCGGGCACATGCACTCGCCGATGTACGCTCGGACTTCGGCTGGCTTGTTGATGTTCACCGGCGAAGCGGCGATCACCGCCTCGGCCTTGGCTAGCAACTGTTGGATGCCCTCGACATCAATCTTCATCCCACGCCAGCGGATCAGCGGGATCGCGCAGGCCAACACCGAATCATCGTCGCCCGGTTCCGGGTTGCCGAAGTGGTTGTCGAGCGCCCGCGTGTAGACGATGTCGTCCGTGGCGTACTCGCGAGCGTTGGCGTTGGTCGCCCAGTGCTCGATGTGGTGCTTAATCAGGGCGGGCCAAGCGTAGCCCGCGATGGTCTTGTTGCCCTTCTTGTCCGTCTTATAAACGGCCCAATCGTCTTCCGGCGAACTGACCGCCAGCGCGTAAGGTGCGTAGCCGATCTCTTTTGGGAAGAGCGAGCGGTCGATCTCCACGTCCTTAAAGTGGAACTTCGGCTCGTAACCCAAGGCGTGCTCGGCCAGGAACTTCAAGCCGCCAGCCGGGTTGAACTTGAGCACCACGTCCTTGAAGTGCTGGTCGATCTCGCCGTCCCGCTTCTTGATGTCGTAGACTTTCCACTTCGGCGCTTCCTTGTCCTTCGACCGGGCGAAGTAGATGCCGTCAAGCTGAATGCGGCGTTCCAGTTCTTCGGCCAGGGCGTAAGCGAGAGCCGTGGGCACACGACGGATGCGAATATCCTCACGGGCCATGAGTGACTGATACGGACCCTTCCGCGAGTAGAGCATCAGGTCGAGCGCGTTCACCGGCTTGAGGACATGCTGAGACATGCCCTTCGGCTCAAGCATCGCGATCTCTTCGATGTGCTCTTCGGGAATCCAATCAGGCGGGAGCAGCGACCAGATCGTGAAAATCTTGTTGCAGTGGAACCAGTCGAACACGAGATTGAAGCCCACCACCGTACCGGAGGCGAGCTTCTTCAATAGCTCCAACGTCTTCCAAACCGGTTCCTTCCAAACGTCGTAAAGGTGAATCGGCCCGTCGTCTTCCGCCCATTGCAGAAGAACCATCATCGAGTGCAGGCCGCACGTTTCAGAGTCGATGTAGAATACGCTCATGCTCAAAATGAAAAGAGCCACCGGGTTAGCGGTGGCGATGATTTAGGCGTTGGGGCGATTCCAGGCGTCGAACGCCTTGAACACTCGCTCGTAGTATTTGCCGAACTGAGACGCGAGAAGCGCGTCGCGGCCAGCGATGACAACTTGACCCTCGCTGCTGGACCGACAGCGGCCCGTCCATGAGGGACAGATGAAGGTTGTCACGTCATGCGGGCCGACCGGCGACGAATAAAGCGGGATCAGTTCTTCGGCGTGAAGACCAGCCTCTTCGTAAAGCTCCCTCGCCGCAGCGTCGGCCAGCGATTCGCCCTTCTCGACCTTGCCGCCAGGAAGGGTCACTCCACGTCCCTTGGCGCAGACAATCGCGTACATCCCTAACCCCATAGTGTCTCGTGGGACCAAGACGGTCGCGGCCTGCTTCCGCTCAGCCGGTACGATCTCGACTTCCTCAGCGATGTCGCTGCCCAGGTACACGTCGAAGGACGAAGGAATGTGCATCTTCATGCCTTCGATGCCTTTGATGGCAAAGACAGGACCGTCATCCCCGGCCCGATAGAGGATGGCGCGCCAGTAGATGCCGGGATGCGGTGCGGGCGTCGTCACGACTGGTGGCTCGTCCTCCAACACCGTGTCAACTTCGTCGTCGAGTTCGGTGGTTTCGTCGGTGAGCGATGCGAACAATCGGGCCAGCGGGACTTTCGCCGTCGCAGACAGGTAGCCGAGAATCGCGTTCGTTTCCGGGTCGCGTAGAATGTTGAATTGCATCGTGTTCCTTATTGGATTGCCGCGTACTTCCAGCCATTGCCTTCAACCAGCACAGATTTGACCGGCTCGCTGATGAACTCGTGGCCGTTTTCCAGCCGCATGACCATCTTCTCGCCTTTGAGAATCCAGTCGGACAAAGCCAGGATGCCGGTGACTCGCCGCGATTCGATGTAATGAGCGAATTGTGCGGCTCGTCCCCTTAACACCGGTTGTGTGGACCATGCCAACAACAGCCGCTCTTCCGGGCGGACGACCGTGATCTCGTAGAGCGACTCGCCCGCCTCGACCAGTAGCTTTGTGCCGCTTTTGAGCAATGGGATGGACAGACCATCATTCCCGTTCTCTTCTTCAATCTGCTGGTGCATTAGTTACACCTCTCAACTGCTTTTGGACTTCGAGTTGTTCCAAAACGTCCTGCCAAAGTTCCTCGTCCGTGATCTCGCCTATCGCCCAAACCAACGCTCGCGGGCCTAGTCCCTCCACGCCTGCGTTGAGCATCTTGGCGACCATGCGCCGAACTTCGCTCTTGACCTTTCGCCGCTTGAAGCAGTCTTGGTACTTGGGGTCGAGGTACTTGATGGACTTCCGGCGACCGCGAGTCTTGATCTTGGCGATCTCAGCGGCGGCCTTGCGTTGATCCTCGGCGCTCGACAGCCGCCAGATCGTGTTGATGTTGGTCGTGGTGAGAAGGCCCGCAGCGGCTTTCAGTTGCACGTCTTCGGGCAGGTCCAACAGTTTCAGGCGGGTGTGGACCCATCGCGTATCCCGCTTGATCTCCCCGGCGATCTGCCTGAGCGGCGTTCGCCTCCCGAAGCAGTTGGCCAACGCCTTTGCTTCCTCAAGGATGTTCAAGTCCTTGCGTTCGAGGTTCTCGGTAAAGTTGAGAACCTTCGCCTGCTTCTCGGTCAGATCGGCCCGGACCGTGGCGGGTATCTCTTTCCATTTCAGGAACGTGGTACACGCTTTGAAGCGTCGATGTCCCGCGATCAGGCGGAACGGCTTGGTCGTGTAAGGCTGAACGACAACGGGGAACTGCAAGCCGTTCTGCTCAATCGAGTCGGCCAAGTCTTTGACCGACTGCGGGGTGAACTGGCCCCGGCAGTTGAAATCAGCGTCGTACAGGATGTCGTCTACCGGGATCGGGTAAACGTCATACTGCTCAAGCCTCTTCATTGCGATACCAAAAGCCGTCGTCGGGGTCTTGATAGACGCCTAAGTCGCATAGCCCTCTGCGCACGAAGGGCAGGTCGTCATCGTCAAGGTCAACGCCGATCTCACGCAGACCGATTTCAAGGTCGTCGTCGGTGTCGAGCAGTGTTTCGATCAGTTCAGGGACGAAGGGGTCGCACGTTTCAACGAACGCTTTGTAGGCTTTTCGTCGGCGATGGGTGGGTCCGTAAGTCATGGTGCAAATCCAGAAAAGAAGGGGTTGTTTGCCCGGTTCGCCCCACCGGGGTTCAAGTTGAACTAGGCGGTTGCCCCCGCCGTCGCGGTCTCGGTCACGGCCTGCTTCGGCACACGGACGCCGCGAACGCCGGTCTTGGCGTTCTGCGTCGTCTCGACGTTCACGCCGGTCTTGCGGACCTTGGTGATTGCTTGTTTCAAGCTGTTATCGCTCACGCTGCGGCCCGTCAGACGGCCCACGCGCTCGCGCAGCTTGTCGCGGGTGTAGGACCGGCCCGGCTGCAACAACTGCTGTAACGCCTGCACTTGGTTCAACGTCTGCTTGGTGGCTTTCGCCATAACGAAACTCTCTCGGAGAAAGGAATGGAAATGCGAGCAACGCCGCTCGCGGGAACCTTAGTCGTAGTGACGCTTCGGCAGGTTGCCGTTCGTCCGGTCGCACCACTCAGCCGCAGCGGCGCAGAGCGTGGCGACCTTCACCAGCGCGGTTCGGAACGTCTCGGCGTTCCAGGGCATCGTGACCGCCTTGCCGAGATAACCGGCGATGTAGGAGACCCAGTCGTTGGCCGTGTTCTTCTTGTCGAACTCGTCGCCCCACTTCGACTGCTGGTACTGACGTTCCAGGCGAACGTCGGAGATGAAGTTGTCGAGGTACTGGTTGGTCATGGTTTCACTTGGGTTAGACGGAAATCTTGTAACGCTTTGGTCCCTTCTTCTCGTCCTCGGACCGGAGATGCACGTTCATGCTCTTCGTTCTCTTCGAGCAACTCTTTGAGCGCGTCTTCCTTCGGGCAGGGGACTTCCCTGGCGACGCGGACCATCTTGGGAACCTCTTTGGTTCCCTCGCAGCGAGGGCAAATGACGTTGTGCTTCTCAAGCCAAGCCACAAGCTCAGGGTCGAGGAAGTCAATCGCGCCGTAGGTGCGATCTTCGTCGGACGGGTCGTACCACTCTTCGACTTCGCCGGTCGCGTTGCAGGTCGGGCATTTCGTCATCCCGTCCTTCTCTTCGCGGTACATGAAGCCGTCGCTCAGTTCACGCAGCAGCGTCGCGCCTTGCACGGCGGTCGGTGAAGCGGCGGCGATGGCTTGGGCCACACGCAGCGTGGCGGGTGACGGCGTACAGCGAACGACCCGGTACTGCTTGTCGGGCAGTTCGAGACAGTCCTTCTTGTGCTTGATGATGACCAGCCCTTTCAGGCGTTCATACATCAACGCCACTTCGTTGACGCTCGGCTTGTACTTGTGGAGTTGGGCGTCGGGTTCGTCGAGGTTGTATTCGTGCGGGCCTTCGTTCTCGTACAGGCCGCACACGTGGCACTTACGCTCGTCGTCACGCCACGACACAAGCTCTTTGTGAACGCCACCGGCACCGAACTCGCGGTCGGCCAGGAAGGCAAGGCGATGTTTGAACGCCCGCTCCGAACCTTCGCGGAGGAAGCCGGGCCAAGCGATCTCGGCCTGCGACCACCAATCGACCGGCGACTTCGGCGACGGTGTGCCCGACATGAGGATCACGTAGCCTTCGTAGCCGTGACGCTCACGAATCTTGTCGGCCAGGAATTGAGCGGCCTTGGTGCGATGCGAGCCGTCCGTCTTGAGCCGGCTGGACTCGTCGAACACGACGCCTTGCGGAAGCGGCTGGTCCTTGGTCCACTCGTCCATCCGGCGAGTGAACGCTTCATACGTCAACAACTCGACGTTGACGCTTGGGTCCAGCTTCCACTTCTTGAACTCACGCTTGATGGCTTCGCACACCTTCTTTGGTGCGACGAACCACCAGTTCTTGACGCCCGACATTTCCATAACGGAAATGGCGACGAGCGTTTTTCCGACGCCCATCTCTGCGGCCATGATGCCGTAGTGATAGGTGAGGAAGTGGTCGCCCATCTCTCGCTGGTGGGCGCGGAGCGGACGAGTGTATTCGTGGTGCTTTACCTCTTGGTCGAACCACTCATAGGGGTCTTCGCCGCAGAGGTATTGGATTTGAAAGCGATTGCGGAAGCAGTCTTCGACGGACCAGATTTTGCGGTTATCGTCTTCGATGTAGCCGTGCCACCGCGAACCCTTCATCGCCTTGATCTCGTCCTTGAACTCGAACGGCGATACGAGGAACTCGATACGGCCCTTCGCGAAAGCCATCTTCACATCCTTGGCGATGCGGCGGCCTTTCGCGGTATGGGTGTACCACTTGGACTCAACGATCTTCATTACTTGCGCTTGTCTTCGAGTAGGAACAGCTTGCCGTCGGGCTTCTTGGTACAGTCGTTCCAGACGTTCAGCCCGGCCTGCTCAAAGAGTTGGAGAATCTTGCAGTAGCAGGCTTGGCAGGCTCCACGAACCCGCGAGCCGCTAATCACCGCCCCACGCCATTGCGCCAGCGTGCCGGTGACAACTACGAGGTTGATGCCGCGAACTTGCGTCTCGGTGGTAACGAAGTGCATCCCTGATGCGACTTCCAGCACGTCCAGCAAGTCACGTTCTTCGGCAGGGGCGTCCTCGACTTCGGACTTCTGCGAGAGGAACTTGGTGATCTCGGCGACGATCTTGTCCATCGGAGGCAGCTTGGTGAACGGAGTGCTGCACTCCAACACGACCGGCACGTACCACGAGAATTCCTTCTCGATGTACTTGCGGTTCAACGTGACGGGGATCGGGCCGTGCGGCTCCATGCCGGTGACATCCACGCCAGCCGCAGCCATGCGTTCGATGTCGTTCGCCGTGAGAGGCAGGTTGGGGTAAATCTTCTTCGCTTCGGGCCGGTGGGTCGGGGCACCCAGGAAGTATTCCAGAAACCGGCCAGTGCTCCGCTCGATGACCAAGAAGCTCGGCCCGTACTGGCACCCGGAGTTCTTGACTTCGGACTGCGCGGCGATGCGCTTGAACTCTTCCGAAGTCTCGTCGTACACGCTGACGACCGGCTTGTCGCTCATGTCAATCGCCTTCGGGCGGCGAGCGAGCGGCAGGATGTCAACGGTCTGGCCCAGGTCAATCGCCTCGTCGGCGGACACCGGGATGCCGAAGCAGCCGGGACGAACGAGTCCCTTATCGACGTACTTGCCCTTGCCGAACAGTTGCAGGCGGCCAAGGAAATCGGAACCCTTGGCGATGTCCTCGAAGGTTTCGAGGGCACCAATCGAAGTGGAGGGAAGAGCGGACAGGTCAAGAGGAACAATCGCGTTGCTAGACATTACAAACTTTCAAAACTGTGGAACGGAAACTTCAAAGCTGCGGATCGTGTTGGATTACTTCACTGCTGCGTTCTTTTCCTTTGCGTTCTGCGTTCTGATTACGGGCGTTCAAAGCCGGTGTAGCGGTGCCCACTCGCTACGGCTCGTCGGGTTCTTCTTCGTCCTCACGCTCGGCGTAGAGGGCGTTAAGGTCCGGCTTGCGACGTATCGCCTCGTACTTCTTGCGTTGCTCACGGATGCCGTCGCGGTCCATGTGAGCGGCCCATTTCAGGCCCGCGATGAAGCCTTCGAGCGGCGTCTTCGCGTTCTCGGCGGTGACGACCACCGGTGCGTGCTCGCGTGCTTCGATCTCTTTCACGACTTCCTTCAACGACCGCAAATGCGGGTGCGGCGCGAATTCCAAGTCGTTGAATCGGGCGTCCAACTTTCCCTGGCGTACCGCCTCCATGAAGTCCTTGATGACTTTGGCGGCCCACGCGCGGAACGCGGTTGTGTCCATCACGCGAGCCTGAATCGCCATCTCCATGCAAACGCGAGGCGGCACCTTGGCGAGCATGTACGCCGACTGCATGGGAATCTCGCCACGGTCAACCCACGCTTGGACCTTCGGAGGAAGGTTCAGCAGGTTGAGTTGGTGGCTGACCCACTGCGGCTTCTTGTTGACCAAGGCCGCAAGTTCAGGCAGCGTGATGCCGGGTCGTAGGTCTTGGATTCGCTTGAGTTGCCGAGCGAATTCGATGGTCGTCGTTTCGGGACGGACGGCGTTAGCCCGGATTTGAGCGGCCAACACCTGCTCGTCAGTGACGCCGTGCCGGATGATGCAGGGAATGCTTTCACGCCCTAGCTCTCGGCAGCACGTCAGCCGATAGAAACCGTCGATGACCTCGTACTTGCCAGGGGCACGGTCGCCAGCGGGGCGGACCGATATGGAGTTCCAGAGTCCCGTCTTCTCAATTGCGTCCAGCATTTCGAGATACTCGACCGTCCGCTTGTCCACGTAGCGGAGCAAGAACTTCGGGTCGATGATCTGCTCAATCGGGATGACTGCGACTTGTTCGTCCATTGCCTTGACGTTGATAACATCAGGGCAATTTCGCGCCGTTTTTCAGGACTTGGGGATTTTCTTCGAGATAACCAGATGACGATGACCGGTCGGTTTCCCTATATCTCTAATGCGCGCCTATTTCCTATTTCCCTTATAGAGAACCAAAAAGTAATTCCTTAATTCGATATTACGGAAAGGATAAATCCAGTCAGTCGCTTGGCCGGGGCGGGATTACCGACGCTCACAAAATCTGTACGCCGGTAATCCATTTCGGTGCGTTTCTGAAAATCAGGGCCGCTTCGCCCTGATGTTATCAACGTCGAGAAACGCACCACGCCAAGCGAGCACGCATGAAAGTTAGCAAGTCGATTCTGACCTTCCTCAAGGGCAAGCGAGACGAGCACAACGGCAAGGACTTGCTCGACTTCTACCTCAGCCAAGGCACCGATCTGGAAACCCAGGTCAACGTCGCCGCTGGCAAAGGCACTCCGGTTCCAGGCCGGAAATCCACGTACACCGACGGGCTGAACGAGTGGTGGTCGGTCCGCATTCCGAAGAAGGCGGACAGCGATCCCGAATGGGACGAGTACGACCTGAAATGGCCGCTCGAACTCCACGCCGAAGCGATTGGCTCGACCGGATGGAACTGGCGGAAACGCCGCTCGCTCTACGTCGGGTTCGACTTCGACGCGATCACCGGCCACGCCAGGGGCGTCGGCATCACCGACGACAAGCTCGAAGAAGTGAAGCAGGCAGCGATGGCGTTGCCTTACGTGCAGGTTCGCCGGTCCACCGGTGGTGCCGGTATCCACTTGTACGTGTTCTTCGACGGTGAAGGAATCGAGACGGACAACCACACCGAACACGCGGCTCTTGGCCGGTGTGTTCTCGGTTTGATGGGTGCCGATTCCGGGTTTGATTTCCACGGTCAAATCGACGCCTGCGGCGGCAATATGTGGTTCTGGCACCGCAAGTCATCGCCAGAGAACCAAGGCTTGGAACTGCTCAAAGCCACGGACCCGTTCCCCCTCGACAAGCTGCCGCCCAACTGGCGTGACCACGTTGAAGTGGTGACTCGCAAGCGGTCCAAGATTCGCGTTGGCGGCGTGGACGACAAGAGCTTCGATTCCTTCGAGGCGTTGGCCAGCGCTCACCGGGTCGTGCCGCTCAGCGACGTTCACCGGGCGCACATCGACGAGATCATTCGCGAAGGGTTCTCGGCGGTCTGGATTCCCGACCACCACCTACTGCAAACGCACACGGTCGGCTTCCTGCGGCTCATGGAGAAGCACAAGGCCGAATACGATCTGCACGGCTTCTTCGAGACAAATGCCCAAGGTAAAGACCCGCACACGCCGAACTGCTTTGCGTTTCCGGGCGACTTCGGTAGCTGGAAGATTTACCGCTTCTCGCCCGGCATCTCGGAAGCGAAGACGTGGGACCAAGACGGCCACGGCTGGACAACGTGTTGGTTCAATCGCCGACCGAACCTCAAGATGGCCGCTCGTGCGCTCGGCGGTCGCGACATGAAGAAAGGCGGCTACGAGTTCGACACGCTGGAACAGGCCGCCCAGGTCGCCGCCGCGCTCGGCAAGCCAATCGAGATCGAAGACAAGCTCAAGGACCGCAAAGCCGTCGTCAACAAGACGAAGGACGGGCGGCTGGCCATCGAAGTCGAGAAGTTCAAACAGGACGACCGCACCATCGGACTCTGGAACGACAGCGACAAGCGAGGCTACTGGACTCAGGTGTTCGACTGCGCCACCGAAGCGGTCGAGGAAGAATCCATCGACCTTGACGATAAGGTGCGAGCCTTAGAGACGCCCACCGGCGAATCGGCGGGTTGGGCCGTGCGGAAAGACAACGGCGCGTGGAGTCGTCGGAACGCTTCGAGCGTGAAGACGGTGCTCCAATCCTTCGGGTCCGCGAAGTCGGAAGCGGAAGTGCTCATGGGCCTCTCCGAGCGTAAGGCTTGGCGGCTCGTGTCGCTGCCGTTCCAACCTGAGTACCCAGGCGACCGCCAGTGGAACCTCGACGCTCCGCAGTTTGCTTTCGCACCGGCGTCGAGCGGCGAGGGGCTGCACCCAACTTGGGACATGGTGTTCGACCACGTCGGCAAGGAACTGGACCCGGTCATCGCGAGTCTCGATTGGGCCAGGGCGGCGAACATTCGGACCGGGGCGGACTACTTGCGAGCGTGGTTCGCCTGCATCTTCCGCGACCCGTTCTGTCGGTTGCCGTACCTGTTCCTGTTCGGCGACGAGAACTGCGGCAAGTCGATTCTGTGGGAATCCTTCTCGCTGCTCGTCACGTCGGGCGTCGTGAAGGCCGATCGTGCTCTCACGAGCCAGAACGACTTTAACGGCGAGTTGGCCGGGGCGATCCTCTGCGTCGTGGAGGAAAAGGACATCAGCAAGGCACCAGGGGCCAGCGCGAAGATCAAGGACGCCGTCACTAGCCTCATGCTGTCGATTCGCAAAATGCGAACTGACACCTATCAGGTGCCGAACATGACGCACTGGATGCAATGCGCCAACCACCAAGACGCCTGCATCGTGCCGCCCGGTGACACGCGAATCACGGTGATCTACGTGAACAGCATCGAGCACGAGATACCCAAGCCGATGCTCATGTCGCGGCTCAAGGAAGAGGCACCGGCGTTCATGCGGACGCTGATTGACTTGCCGCTGCCGTCGATCCAGGGGCGGCTCAGCTTGCCGGTCGTCGCCACCCGGCACAAGGCAAGGTCCGAAGACCTAAGCCGCACGCCGCTCGAACAGTTCCTCGCCGAGCAGACCCACTTCCTCAAAGGCGAGATGGTCGAGTTCAAAGATTTTTACGAGCGGTTCTACGAGTGGTTGCCGGGAGAAGAACGGCACCACTGGTCCAAGATCAAAGTCAGTCGCAGCCTCCCGGTCAACCATCCATCGGGCGCGGGAACGGACAACAAGAAATTCGTCGCCAACCTGTCGTGGGAGAAGAAGGAACCCAAGCCCGACGCCAAGTTGCTAATCGTCGTCAACGGAAAACTTCGGAGGGAAGATGCCTAAGCTCATTCCACTAACTGACCCCATCCAACCCGTCGAGTCACCGCTGACCCTCACGGCATTGAAGCGTTACGTCGGCGGCTCGGTCGAACTGGTCGAGCTTCTCAGCGGCGACATCATGGTCGTCAACGAGTCCGCCGATCAGCCGAACAAGTCTGCAAGTTCATTGGCTGGCCGACCTATCTTCGGTCCCGCCGTCCTCTGTTCACCTTCGGAGATTGCATGAAGATTATCGGCCTTGGCCACTACTCGCGAACCGGGAAGGACACCATCGCCAACTACATCGTTGACATCATTCGGGAGATGGACCCCACCCTGCGTGTCGCGAAGATTCCGTTCGCCACGAAGCTCAAGCAGATCGCCCACGAGCTTTACAGTTGGGACGGGCTGCAAGATCAGGCGTACTACGACACCAAGGAGGGCGAGAAGTTCCGCGATGTCCCACTGCCGACCATCGGGCTAACGCCCGTCGAGATTTGGGTCGCGCTGGGGACACCCGGCGTTCGGCAGGCGGTCTACGACAAGACGTGGATCGACTACCTGCTCAAGACCGACCACAAGCTCGACGTGCTTATCATCCCCGATGTTCGCTTCCCGAACGAGTGTGACGCGATTAAGGAAGCGGGCGGCATCCTGGCCAAGATCGTGCGGCCAGGATACGGCCCACGCAAGACGGTCGCCGACCGGCAGCTTGTCGGATGGGACGGATGGGACTTTATCTTCGGCGGCACCGGTCGGCTGTTCGAGCTTCGCCAGCGGGCGGCTCAGCTTGCTCGGTGGGCGACGGGCGGACCGTTCCCGACGCAAACCGCCGAAGGCCGGGCCTTCGCCAAGTCCGTCGAAGTCATCGAGCCGTGGGAGAAGCCCCACCACGCTCTGCCGCTCAAGGTCATGGTTGACGAGACGGTGGGCCTGAAAATCTGCCGAGCCGCGTCTGTGTGCGCTCGCGAGGGTTTCCCGCTTCTCGAAGGACTTCGGGACGCTGTGACGACCCACTTCCCGCAGCTTGCAGGCCGCAACCACTTCCGCGAGATGTTTGATGAATGATCCCTTCACAGACACACGCAACCTCATGGCGGCGTGTGTCGTTGATTTCGCGTCTCACCTTGCCTCGCGACCAAACCCGCTGATAGTGGGCCGAGACTACCCGCCCGACAAGCTGGCGGAAGAGTTCAAGATTTGGGCCGCCAGCCGACTCTTCAACACGAGTGAGGGGGACGGGGCAGCATGGGAGAACCTCTGGCAAAGCGGATTGCTTCAATGAAAACGTATTCAGCACTACCCCACTTGAACGGCAACTTGTTGTGCGCCGTTGACCTTGAGACGACGGGCAATCGTCCGCGATACCACGAAGCGGTCCAGATCGCGATTGTCCCATTGAACTCGGACCTACGCCCCTTGAAAGGCGTGCGGGCGTTCTACACCGACATCCAGCCGCTCCATATCGAACGCGCGGACGAGCGGGCTACCTCCGTCCACCAACTTCCGCTCGAAGAACTGGCTATCCACGCGCCGAGCCGCGACAAGGTGGTGGATATGTTCATCGAGTGGTTCAAGAAGCTCGACCTGCCCTTCGAGAAGCAGATCGTCCCGCTGGCCCATAATTGGGCCTTCGAGGCCAGCTTCCTCAAGGCGTGGTGGGGCGTCTCGTTGTTGGAGATTCGCGTCTTCCGAATGTCGATAGTGATGCCGCCCGAAGGCAGCGGCGGGACTACGGGAGGCGGAAGCGGGTCCACGTAGTTCAGCGTGAGATCAGGGTCGGGATTCGGCATGTTGTCGATCTCGGCGAACACGTTCTCTGGTATGACCGTCTGAGCCGTGAAGCCCACGTCGCCGGGGTTCGGGTCGCCTCGGTCCGTCCGTTCGCGGAACACGATATTGGGTCCGCCGATGAACACCGTGTTGCCAGCGGTGATCGTGGACGTATCGCCCACCGGCAATTCGCCGCTCGCATTCGCTCCAATGCCGCCCCCGCCCGCGTTCCCGGCTGAAATCTCAGCCGTCGTCGGAAAGGACGCACCGACGTTCTTCGGCCAGAAGAAGATGTAAGGCTCGGTCGCCCCCGCCTTCACCGGCGTCAGACAAACGAAGTTCACCGTCTGGTCGTTCGAGTCGTAGCTGGCCGTCTCGACAATCGCTTTCACATCATCGTCGGCCACGATGCCGTGATGCTGGAAGTTCACAATGTCGAACGTCTCAAGGTTCAGCTTGTTCAGGAACGCTTTGAACCTGATCTTCTTCCAAGTGTTCGACAGCCGGATCAACCAGAACGTCGCCGTTTTGAGGACGATGTCGGGCTGGTTGTAGATGTAGAAGCCGAACTCGCGTTCCTTCGTGCCGTACTTGTTGACGTTGTGGCGTAGGATAATCTTCTCCGGTTCCTCACCGTTGCCGTCCGCCCAACTCAGCCGCCACGTCGCGACGATCTTGGTCACAAGGTCTTCGGTCGGCGTTAGCTCGACTTCGATGCTCTTGTGCTGGATGTCCGAAGCGGTGATGTCGGCGTCGGCGGTCGGCTCTTCCGGAAGGTACTTGAGGTAGAACTTCCCGTTGCTGATCCAGATAGCGCAACGCGCCTGGAAGGCGATCTCGCGGAGAACGTCAATCGTGTTCTTCCGTTCGAGGGTCGGGAAGTTCGCCGGGAACTGAGCAACCTTCGACTGCACCGAGGCGAAGCTGGCGGCGTCGGTCGTTAGGTCCGTCCAACGCTGGATGATGTACTCCATGATCTCCACGATGTTCGGCCCGACTGTGGACTCGAACGTGACGTAGATGTCGTCGCTCCACCCCTGATCGACAATCGTGCTCAGCGGTTTCCGCAGCACGACTTGAACAGCGGTGATCGACCCGTAAGTCTTCGTCTCGACTTCGTAGAGATCGTCCGGCACATTGACCAGCCGCTTCTCGCCGAAGAAATCCTTGTACGCCTTAACGGCCAGGACTTCACCCGGCGTGATCGACACGATGTACGTGATCGGCTCGTCGCTCGCCATGACCACCCGCGACCCCGGCTCGGCCCAAAAGTGTTGGGCCACTTGGTTCACGGAGGGGCGAGACTTGGTCGGCGTCTCGCACAGAATGAATCCATGCCGCCGAATCTGGCAGTTGTTCAGGAAGTCACCGGTGCCGCACGGCACATCCATCGCGAAGTCGAAGGTTTGAGCCGGTGGAGCTTCTTCGCAGGAAGTCGCATCAACGGCATCGAAAGCCGCTTGGGCCTTCTCGTCATTGTCCGGGTGCTGCCGGTCGAGGATCGTGAACTCGTGTTCGTGCATGGTCCCCGTAAACAGCCCGCCGTTGATGTTCAACTGAATCGGGGTGTCTTGCGGGAAGTCCTCGCCGCCCAGGATGCGGACCGGGTTGCAGCCGACGTTGCCTTCCTCCGACACCTTGCCTGTACGAGCGGAAGTCGCACACGTTTGTTGGGACGACGCCGAAGCGAGAGTCTCGGCGATCTGCTGACGAAGATCGTTGGCTTGGTCGAGCAGCGCGTTCGCTCTGTCGGAATCGTAGTTCTGCCACGCCGACCCGCAGATGTTGAGGAAGCTGATCTGCGTGGACATCATCGCGAGGCTGATGCCCAAGCTGCAATTCTCCGCACCAAGAGGAACTTGGTTGTGCAGGTCCGTCCCGCTCAGAATCCCAATGCCGCAAAGCGTGGTGCCCGACACCGCCTTGTTGACTTGCAACGCGGGAACATCGAGGCACTTCCCGAAGATGATCGGCCAGGGTTTGCCGACCAAGTCTTTCGGGATGTAGGGGAACTGCCCTTCCTCCGCGCTGAAACCGATCTCTTTGTCCTCTAACTGGGAGAGGACGGAGAAGGTGACGGTTCGCTCAGCTTCGGACCAGACGACGGGACTGGTGAGCTTTCCGGTGAACAGGAGGAACTTGTCGCTAAGGTCCAGCCCCTCGAAGTGCTGATATACAGACACATTCCGTTGGTGGACATCTTGGGTGTCGAGGATGTGCTTGATGCTTCCATCAGTGTCGTCCAGGTTGATTGTGATTTGCTGCGACGAGTTGTTGTTCAACACGTCGATGACGTTGTCCATCTCGCTCACGTCGAGAATCTTGCCGGGGATGCCGTCAACGTCGCGGTCAGCGTAGGGGACCGCACCGCCGCTGCCGCCCCAATCAACCTCGATGATGAAGATAGGCTCGGTGCCAAGCCGCTCGGCCAGCTTGGCGAGACCGTTCGCCGATATTTGCCTCATTGCTCTACTCCCTCGAACTCAAGCGTGATCGTCTGAGTCTCACCCCTTGGCCAACCCTGAATCGCCGGGCCAGCCTTGCGGTCTGAGGTAAACTCAAACGGGTTGTTGGTGAAGTGACCGACCCACACGCGGTCGTTGTGGTCCACGACGTAGACCTTGGATGCGAAGTAAGAAAGAAGAAAGGCTCGGAGTTCCAAGCCTTTGTTCCTCGTCAGCCGGAAGGTCCAAGTCAGTTTCCGCCGCCCACCCTTCGTCTTGACGTAGGTGTACAGCGTGCCGTCCACTGCCCGCTTCGGCGACACGGAGTCCGCGAGGGCTTCCGTGTCGCTGAACTCCGGGTTCGGCAGAAGCGACGTAATTTGCAAGCCAGGGTAGGGAGCGGAAATCTCAATCATGGTTCGTATCCAGAGTTAGTCCGGTGAGCCGCTGACGCTGCCTTCGAGTTTGCCGTCGTTGATAAGCTGCTCGATGACGCGCCGGTGCAGCGATTTGATGCTCAAGTTGGCCTTGTTGAGCGCGATCATCAGGTTGAGGGCCGTCTGTCCCTCATAGCGGAAAGCTCGCCGGATTTTCGAGACGGGGTCGATCAGGTAAATGCTGATTTCCGCCCCTTCCCAGTTCAGGTCGAGGCGAGAAACTTGAAACGTGGATGTCGCTCGCGGATCAGGTTGGTAAGGGTTGGTGAGGTTGACTTGCTCAGCCATCAAACGGTTTCCTCAGAATTGAGACGAGCGAGATACTCGTCGAAGGTTTCAACGTGCGTGAACGTCAACTCGCTTGGCGAGCCGGTGATCGGTTCGCCGTTGACGAGCTTTTGCAGAAGGCGCTCCATCCGGGTCCGGTTCGTCCAGCGGATTTTGCCCCCATGCTCTTCGCGAGCGACACGGTCCCGCATCCCGTCGGCGTTGTCGTACAGCCATGCCGGTGCATCCCCGGCGTGCTCAGAGATTTGTGTGGCCGTACCGGCTTCGTCGATGACGAAGACTTCGACGGTGCCGGTCACATCCTTGGCGAAGATGCCCGCAGTGTTCGATCCCATCGTGGGATTGCCCGCGTTGTCGCCGAGCGCGATGACCTTGGTGGCTGTTCCAGTCGGCAACGTCGTGGTGCCGACCAAGATGACGCCGTTAAAGTAGTTGGGGGCGGTCCCAGCCATGTAGCAGTTCCACTTGTTGGAACCACTGGCGACATCTCCGTAAAAAGCGTAGGCGTTATCCCCGGCATCGAAGTCAGCTTGGTAATAACCGTAAAGATTGGTTAGCGAGCCTCCACCGGTGTTCAACCCGCCGTCCGAGAAGTAGCCATAGGCGCTTGTGAGGGCACCAGCACCAAGATTTCCGACGTTGGAATAGTTGCCGCAGATTGCGGTAACAGTGCCGGATGCGCCCGTAACGAAAGTGGTGAAGAAACCCGCGAAGACCAAGGGGGTTCGTGTGGTTGAAGCCGGCTTGGTCAAGCCGAACCGATGCGGCGACTCCGCGAATGATCTGCGCGTTGTTCGCGGTGAGTACGGCGTTGGTCGTGAATCGCCCGACATCGGTTGTCGTTGTCGGGTCGATGATTTCCTTTTCAAAGTTGCAGGCAGCGTTAGGACTGATGCTTGCAAGACCGCCTGTGACGCTATTGAAATGCACATCGGCATCCGTGCTCAGGTCTTGCGGGGCAATGGGGTATGCTGTACCGCCTTCATTGATCGCGTACAGCGTGACCGTGCCATTTACGTCTGTGGCGTAGATACAGGCCGTGTCGCTCTAGGCGTAGGATCACCGGCGTTGTCGCCAAACACGGCTACCTTAGTTGCGGTGCCGGTCGGACTGATCGCTGTCCCGACTAGGATGTTGCCGTCGGCGTCGATGCGTACACGCTCGGCATTGGCAGTCCCCAAGAACAGGTAGTCCTCTGTCGTGTTGCCTACAATCCAGGCTGAATAGTCGCTCCCCCAGGCGAGGTTGTACGAACCTGAGAGAAATAGATTGCCTGCGCTGCCAGCAATTCCAATGCCGAGTCCGGCGAACTGTGGCGTACCTGCCGCACGCAAGTCTTGCGGGGCAACTTCAAACGCAGTGCCGCCTTCACGGATGGCGTACAGTGTCACCGCGCCAGCTACATCCTTTGCATACAGAACCGCCGTGTCCGCTGCGGGCGTTGGGTCGCCTGCGTTGTCACCGAACGCGACAACCTTAGCCGCAGTCCCCGTTGGTGCAGCCGCGCCGCCGACGAGGATAATCCCGTCGGCGGCGAAGCTATCTGCGGTAATGCGGAAGTCGCCTGCATCCCAGTCAGCAGTCAAGCCGCTGACGAGGACGGCGAACGAAAGCAGTTGAGCAATCGTTGAATGGTAGCTACTGCCCGGCCCGCCAGCCGCCGCTTGCAAGGCGACAAGGTCGGCGAGATCGGGTGTAGGGTCATTGGGCAATTCGTTAAATTGCGGCATTAGCTTGACTCCAAGGGTTCGCCATCGCCGGTCAGAAGGACTTCGCCATCACCGGTGCGTAACGGTTGATTTACAAAGATGCAGTCAGCAAGAGAACCGAGCGTGAGAGCGGAACTGGCCGCGTAGCTCCGTGTGGCGGCCCGGCTCGCCGTCGAGCTAAGGGCCAGCGACGAGGTTGCAGCAGGTGTAATTTGACCGGTGCTTTCCCGCGTACCCTCGAACTCAAAGCTCGCGGTGAACGAGTTTCGTCGATCCTCGACAACTGGGTCTTGGGGATTAACGATGACGCCACGCCAAGCTCGGTTCTCCCAGTCGATTAACCGAATCTGCTTACCGAGCGTCGTGCGCATGAAGGCGAGCAGTGCGTCCTTCTCTTCGCTCTTGAGAACCGAGAAGGTCAGCAGCAGCGTCTCGACCTTGGGCCAGATCGGGTCGGCGTAGATAACGAGCGTCCCGCCTCGTGTCTCGCGGTTGATCCGGTCGAAGGCCAGCCGGTCGATGTCGCCTAGGTTGGGCGACCGAAGCGTGACGACTTGGGTTGGAGCGCCCGTGGCCGGGTATAGCAAGCGGAAGCCGGTAAGCTCAGAGGCAGCGGGAAGGCTCGTCGAAGGCGGTTCGGGTGCGTCGGGGTCCGTAGACGCGCCGACGAACGGTGAATATTCGCAAGTGACCGCCGACCGCTCGATAACGAACCGCACGGCCTGTTGAACGGCCAGGGCGATTTCCAGAGCCATCGCCGCCCGGTTAATCGCTACCGTGGCGGTCTGCGACAACTCAAGCGTGTTTTCCGGCTGGTACTGAGAAACAAACGCAGCCGCAGCTTGCGACAGTGACAGAGTATTGCCGGCTTCCTGCGGGTTGCTTATCCGAGCTTCGTCCGCGAGCGACAGCGTAGACTCAGCATCCGCCGTGATCCCGTCTACACGGGTGAGTGACTTGTGAGCCGTCTGCGTCCACTGGATGAAGTCGTGGGCGCTTGGATTGGTTAGAAGGGCTGCACTCGCCTCGCCGGTCAAACCGGTCTGCACCGTGACGAATTCGAGCGTATCGGGGTCGAAGACTTCTTCGTACTTGACAAGGGCGCTCGACGCATCGACGTAGATTGGCTGGCGAACATCGACCGTCTGCGTGAGATTGATCGTGCTCGTGAGCCGTTGCGTCGTGTTGCCGACCGCCAACTGCGTGAGCGTGATCGTGCTTTCGGCCAGCTTCGCAACAACCGTCGTCGCTTCGCTGGTCATAACCAGCGTGCTCGTCGCGTCGCGGTACTTGTCGGGAGTCGAGTCTACCGATTGAACAATCGCCAGTTCCGACTCAGCCGAGACCAGTATCGGACCGCTGTGTACCGCGACTTGCGTGAGGACCAGTTCGCTCTCGGCGTCTACCTCAAACGTCTGCGGAACATAGGCGATGTTTTCCAGTTCGATTAAGCTCGACGCCGCTCGCGGCAACGGGCCACGTTGCTCGGCAGTCTGCGTCAACGCCAGCGTGTTCGACGCCGGACCGAACTTCTGGTTGTGGGCGACCGTCTGTGTGAACGTCAACGCCGACGTAGCGGACTTGCGGAGAGCAGCCCGGAGTACCCCAGTCGCTTCCTGCGACAGTTCAAGCTCACTGATCTCCGAATTGTTTAGAGTGCCCGTTGTACCGACGACGCTTTGCGTCAGTGCGATGTTGTTTTCTGCTACGGCATTGAACTGAGTCAGTTCAGCCGACGCTTCGTGCGTGAGCGTAAGTTCGCTCTCGGCGTCAAGGAACGGGTTGAACGCCTCCGCTTCCTGGGTTAAGGAAATCGTATTCGTCGCGGCGACTTCAAGACCGCCCCCGCCACCCTCGGTCGCCGCGCCCAGACGAAGCGACAAGCCGAGTACGGAGTCCGCCGTGCCTAGCACACTCGTCCAAGCCATTATGTCACCTTGTTTCCTTCTCGACTTGTTCGTTCAACAAAAACGTCAGCCTCCGGTACGCCCTCCCATCATGCCCCCGCAAGCGGTGCAAGACTTCGCGGGCTGGTGTCCGGTGGGTCCAAGATCGCGGGGTGTAGTCGGCAGCTAACAACAGGTGAACGAAGCTCTGCTCTAAGCTGCCACTAGCCGATAGACCCATCCGAGAAATCAGCGAGTGGAAAGGATTCGGCGGGAACGAACAACTCGCTTCTTGCGTGAGCGTGATCGTAGAGGAAGGCAACCGGTCAAAGTCGGAGAGCGTTCTGACCCCAAGAACAAACGACTTTCCAAGAATGGCGAAACGATTGCCGAGTTCGCTAGTTTGGGCGATCTCAGTGTCTCTCTACAAAAACAGGCCGGGCGTGGGCAAAGCCACGCCCGGCCCGCAGCGAGGGAGAGAACGCGATTAGGCGCTGACGGTGTATGTGACCTTCAACTGGTCGCCGTTTTGCACCGCCACATCGCCGCCAGAGAAGAGAGCCGTCGCCCACAGCTTGTTGGCGGTGCCCGCCGTGTGGTCGCCCTTCGTCTGAGCATTGGCACCGCCGCAAAGGAAGATGCCCTTCACGGTGCCGGTCGCCGTGATGTCGAAGTTCACGGTGGCCGAGTTGGTGATCGAAGCCGCGCTGGCCGCACCTTCGGTCCACGCCGGACGAGTCACCGCCGAGTCGGCGTTGGCTTCGTCGGTGTAGTCGTCGAACTCGTCCCAACCGTTTCCGGCTTGGTTGATGTTGTCGTAGTTGTCCGCATCGGCCAACGCCGAGAAGCCGGTGTTGTCGATCAGACCCAAGTACCAAGTGGCGAACGCGGCCTCACCGTGGAACATCACGTCCAGCAAGAAGTTCTTGCCTTCGGTCGTGATGCCGTTGGGAAACACCCGCTCGTCGATTCGTTTGCCGTTCCGCCAATGCTCCACCTTGAACTGGCCCCGAAGCGGGAGCTTGTCAAGTTGGAGGGAGGCTCGGTTGCGGCCGCCAGCACGCACAATCTCGGCACCGGCGACTTGATTCACGCTCAACTGATTCATGTAAACAGACCTTTAGATAGAAGGTCACGCAGCGACAGCGCTGCCGCTGCGTGACGGTGAAAGAAGATGCCGAGTCGTGCGCCGACTACCGGCGTCGAGGCAAACGAGAAGTGCCCCTGCGGACCTCGCGTTCGAGAACGCGAGCAATCGCACGGCCAGACGCTTGACCCTTAGCAGCGTCCGAACTGCCGCCCTGCACGGTGACGTTGATGTCGCCGATAGAGATGGGTCCGCCTTGCTGCCGGTAGACCGGCTGCTGGCCCGCGTTGATCGCTTGAATCTGCGAGAAGAACCGCTGCGTAGATTTCGGATTGATGAATGCCTCGCCGGGGCGAGCCATCACAGGAATGGTGTCCATACCGCGAGCAAGACCACCGCTCGCGAAGTGACGAACGAATCCGCCCTTCGCGAACGAGTTTTGCGAACTGCCATTAGCGGGCGCGTTGAACGTCACCTGAGAGGCGCGAATCCAGTCCGCCGCCCCTTTCGACAACGCATTGCCGCCAGCGATACCGTTGTTGGCAATCGTGGTTGAGGCGGGGACCGCGTTTTGCAATCCGGTCGCACCGCTGGTCAAGGCGTTGCCGCCTTGGGCCAATTGGCCGGTAAAGCCGCTCGATTGCAACTTCTGCTGAATCGCATCCAGTTCTTGCAGCCGTTGTTGCAACTCAATAACACTGGGAGGCGCGGCCGCCTTCTCTTGCAGATTCGCAATCGTTTGCAGTTGAGCAAACGCCTCCGTCAGATTCGCATTACTGCTGTTGAAGGCGATGCGGTCATTGACGTTGTTATCAAGCAATCCGAACAGGCTGCTAATCTCTTGCCGAAGTTTCGCCACGTCCTCTTGGCTAATGTTCGACTGTTGACTGAGAGCCTTGACCCGTTCGATAGTCGAGTCGAACGCCTGCCGAGCAGCTTCGGCGCGTTCGCTCGGAGCAGGGCCGCGAGCGGCCGTCAGCCGGTCGAGTTCCTGCAAAGCCGTCTGCAAGTTCTGCCGCGCGGCTTGTTGCTCCGCGCCGCCAATCGTCGCAGCGTTTAGCTGTGATCGAATCTCTTTTGCGTCGGCCTTGGCCTTATCCAATAAGTCGAACGCCTGTTCGGGCGTCTCAATCTTGACGTTGAACAGCCGTTCCAACTCGGCGATGTTGACTCCGGTGATCTTCAAGAAGTCGAGCTTGAAGTTCGAGAACGCCTGATCCAGCAACGCCCTCAGCCGCTTGTCTTCACCCTCCAAGGTGAGCTTCAAGCGAACCGGGTCTTGCGTTAGCGTCTGTTCAAACTCGTTGATGAAGTCGGTCAGACCGAGCGACCGCAACTGGTTCGGATCAATCAGCTTCGACAGGTCCACAAGCCGTTGTGAGGCTTGCTGACGCACCTGAGCACGTCGATCCAACGCAGCTTGACCGAGAGGCTTGCCCGTCGCCGTGTCAAAGATTCCAGAGTTGTCCTGAATGATCTTGACCTGCTCGCGGATTTGGTCGAGCAGACCCTTTTGAGCCTGCCGGTTCCGAATCAAGCCAGCTTCGCGCCGCTTCTCCGAATCAATCAGCGACTTCTCAGCACGAAGCTGGTCGTCGAGGATATTTTTTTGCTGCTGGAACGCCCTGGCGATTGCCGCTTGGTCGCCGGTTCGCTGAGCCAGCGACACGGCTTGGGCCGCCGCCCGCTCCGCTTCGCGACGTTGCTCCAACGCAAGGCTAATCTGCTGCTGGTTGCCAGCAGCGTTGGCCAGCGTTTGTGCGGCTTCTCGCGACAGATCAGCGGCCCGCTTCGTCAGAGCGAAAGACTTTTGGGCGTCGCTAAGATTCGCGGTCCGCTGTTCAAAGGCCAATTCCTCACGTTGGCTCTGGATGCCCTGGATGCGGCTTTGAGCCGCGTTCTGAGCTTCCTTGGCGTCGGCAATGGCTCGTTGTTGAGCTTCGGCCAGCGTGTCGTAAGCCAGGACGATCTCGTTGATCGACGCTTTGGTGGCTTTCACCATCGCGTCGTTCGAGCTTTTCGCTACTTCCCGCAGCGTGAGATAGTTGTTGTTGATCTTCCGGGTCGCTTGGCGAACCGACTGGACTCGATTTTCGTCGGCCTTGGCCGCCGTATCCGCAGCCTTCTCCAACTCTTCCGACAGATCAGCGGTGTGCTTCTTGTTGGATTCAATCGAATCGTGGACCGCCTTCGTGGTCCGTTCGAGCAGCTTGGCGTCGATGAACTCACCGAGCGACTTGCCCGCACCAAACGCCAAGGGCAGTAGCAAGAACCCGGCAATCGCAGTGCTCAGTCCGACGCCCGCGAAGGTGGCGGTCTTCATCGCCCCGGCCAAAAGACCGAGCGAAGTAACCATGCCTCCGATAGCCGGACCCGAAGAGCCGATCAACGTGACGAGGTTGTCAACGCCGCCCAAGGCGTCGCTAACGTCAGCCGTGAATTTAAGCAACGACTGCCCAAGGTCCACCGTGAAGGCGTTTTTGAGCTTGTTGATTTGAGCGGTGACTTTCTCGGCGTCCGTCGCCGTGGCGACCAGAAACTTTTCCTCAGCGAACTTCTCGCTGGCGACCCGCATCTCGTCGATGTTGGCGGCCAGAGTCCGAAGCTCGTCGCCGGTCAAAGCCGCGACACCGTTCAAACCCCGGATGTTCGGGAACAAGGCCGCCATCTGCGAGCTTGAACCCTTGGTGCTCACCGACAATTCGCGGAGCACACCGGACAGACCGAGCGTTTTGATCGCCGACTCGCCCGACTCGAAGCCCATCTCGCGAAGGGCTTTCTTCATCGTGTCCGACGGCTTAATCAACGCCGTGATGATGTTTCGGAACTGGGTCAAAGTTTCCGGGGTGTTGCTACCACGGACCGAGATCGCGGCCAACGCCGCGCCCACTTCTTCCAGTTCAATGCCTGCCTCAGCCGCCGCAGGACCAACGCGGCCAAACGCATTGGAGAGTTGGTCTGCGGTGATACGGCCCAAGTCAATCGTCTTAAAGAAGACTGACGAGACTCGGTCCGTATCCTCCACGCCGAGGTTGTAGGACTTGAGCGCACCAGAGATCAAGTCAACCGAATCGGGCAACTGGCTGTTGGTGGCCTTCGCGAACTTCGCCGCCTCAGCGGTGAACTTCAAGCTCTGGCCAGCGTCGCCGACTTGGTTACTGATGGACTGGTAAACGCCCACCGCCGCTTCGAGCAGCGGAATGTTGAATTGATCCGAGAGAGCACGAACGTCATCGCTCAGTTGACCGAGCGACCGACCGCTATCGTCAATCGTGCGGATCAGGGCGAGTTGCCGCTGGAACTCGATAGCTTCCGCAGCCGTCGCCTTGAAACTATTTCGTATCGTGCTCAACGCACGCACAATCGCTTGGGTGAAGACCACCCGCGATAGCAATTCCAGGCTCGTCGTGAAGCGACCCGACTCGCGAGCCGCCAGGGCCAAGCCGGACCGAGCACGCCCGGCACCCGCAGCCACCCGTTGACCGGCGTTCTGTCCGGCGGCCCCAGTGGTCGCCAGAGCCGCCGCAGCTTGTTGGGCGGCAGTCGTTACAGCGTTCGTGTTGTTAGCTGCATTTTGCGACGAGGTAGATACCCCGCCCAACCCGGTCGTCAGCACGCCCAAAGAGTTCGCCGCATTTGCAGCGTTGCGTGCGAGACGGCTGAGAGTCGTAGCCGTGGCGCGCCCGCCACTATTGAACGACTTGAGGCTCGTAATGTTCTGTTGCAGTCGCGCGTCAAATTTCGCAAGAGCGCCGTCCAGCACATTCAGAGTTTGAATCGCCTGTGCGGCGTCAAACCCTAAGACTTGTGTGATTTCCGCCATTAGCCGACCTTAATTTTTCGTGCCTTTAGATAAAGGAACGGGTTTGGCAAACGAACGCTGGACGCGACTCGAAGAAAGGCGACTTTGCCTTTTTGTTGAAACTGGTACGGGCCAGGATTGATTAGTCGCGAAAAGAGCGTAGGGTCCGGCTTGACGTTGGCGTTGTTGAATTCGTTGTAGATCAGGTGCTCCAAGGTCGTGCTGTAAGAGAAGAAGTAACGACCTTGAGCACGATCAACTTCAACACCGCCGTCGCCATGACGTAGACCGAGGCTCACTCGGTTGGGAGCAATGCCCGCTTGCGAGATCGGAAGCGAGTAAGAAACTTCTCGTGCCAGATGGAGAAACGTGGCCGCCGACGCACCGCTCCATTGCGGAATCTTGTCGGCGGTCGCTTCGAGCCATGCGAAGGCGGCACGCGCCATCGCCTCGGACAACACATCATGCAAATCCCGTAGGTACGCATCCAGGTTGAGCCGGGGCAACGTGTAGACCCCAGTGAAACGCATGGCCCTGCCCTTTCGGTCGGATTCAGTTAGCGTCGTCTTCGCCCTCGTTTTGACGACTTCTTCGGTGCCGACGGTGCCGACGGTGCCGAGGGCTTCCCTGCCCCGGCAAGTTGAGCTTCCCGCTCAGCAGCGTCGTGCTCACAGATTTGGTCGAAGGCGAGAATCAACGCCTGAGTGAACGCCCCGTTGTCGTCCCAAGATTCACTGACGCCGGGCGGCCTTATGCCGACACGGCAGCAGGCTCGCCAGACGGCGTAGACGCTTGTTCGGAATCTTGGGAGCAAGAGGCGTCGGATGCCTGAACCCGACCACGTAGAAAAACCTCGCGAGCCTTAATCAGCTTGTCTTCGTTCAAGCTGTTGGCGTCCATCACCAACTGCGTCACGCGGTTGACTTCGACCTGGGTAAGACCAGCGCTCCGCAGGTCGGTTTCCCACTTGATCCACGTTTGCGGCTTGTCTTCCTTGACCGAGTCCCATTCGATCTCGCTCGGCTTGAGCGTTTGAACGACCATCCAGGCCAGGCGCTTCATGTTGTAGTTGAGCAGCGCCACCTTGTAGTCCGGCGAATCTTCGTCGGGAACGAACTCGCCCTTCACCCACTTGCCGGTCGGTTTCGGTTCCGGGCACAGCTTGTGAAACTCTTCCATGTCGGGCACCGCGACCGCGCGGAACACGATAGGTTCCGGCTCGCGAGGAAGCACCAATACTTCCTCTGACGGTCCGGTGACTTGAACACCACCAATTTTCATAATGCTCTTTCTCCCTCAAGAAAGTTGCGGACAAGAAACGGGCAGGGCCGGTGATGACACCGGCCCTTGCCCGGAAGAACTCAAGTTGTGAAGCCGTGATTACGCTTCGCGGGTAATCGTCGGCTCGGTCGCGTTGCAGCGGCCAGTGCAGGAGATCGTCGCTTCGCCCAGGTCAAATTCCAGCGTGTCGTAGCGGAAGTCGGGGAACAGCGTGCTCTCGGTTTCAGCCGTGCCGCAGGGCGGGTTGTGCTCGACTTCGATGTCCACGCAGTACGGCTCGCAGGGATCATCCGAGGCGCTGACCCACTCAGCCGCGCCGCCGACGCCTTTGAGAGCATCGACCGGAGTGATGTTCTCGCCAGTGCCGGTGCGGACGAACTCGTAGACGAAGTCCAAGTTGACATCCATCGGGACTTCGTTACCCTCGCGGACCGTGTCCAAGTCGCCGCGATCCAGTTCATACTCGTACTCTTTGTTTTCCGTGTACGTCAGGTTGCCGTCGCCGATCTTCACTTCGATCTGCTGCGGCAAGAACGTAATCACGGCACCGTCGGTCGGGGCCGACGCCAACACAGGCGTAAATTCGATCTCGGTCGTCGGACTCATGCTGGCAGGCGTCCGGGCCGTAACCGTGTGAACGGGCGTGCCGGTTTCGCCAGCGACGGTGAAGCGAGCGCCCACCGGGACCAAATCAGTGTCTTCCGTGTTCAGGTCGATGGTGTCGATGGGCAGGCTGTCATCGCCGGTCATAACCCCCATGCCGGAATCGTTCACGGCGGCAGTGCCGCTCAGCCCGTCCTGAATGCGGATCGTGGCGTCGCGGAGTTCGATTCGGGCGAAGCAAATCAGCATCGCCGGTGCAAGATACAGAGGATTCATTTGGTTTCCTTTACGGAACAAGGGCGATGTAGTAACGCGCGTCTAACATGAGTTGTCGGACTCGTCCCTCTTTCCCGACTTGGCCAAAGTCATAGAATTCGACTAACTCATTTCGGCCTGAAACCAGGGCGAGACAGCCCAAGTGTGAGCCGTCGTCGTCCAGCCCTTCCCCGTACTTGTAGATAGGGATAGGGTCGTGCATCGCGACTTGGAATGCCGCGACGTGTTCGATGATGTCGTAGGGGTTTTCAAGCTGCTCACCCATGATCCCGGTGAACAGCAAGTTGATCCCCAAGCGAAGATGAAAGTCGCCTGAGCGACCGATTGTGGAAGGGCCGCCGACTCGCAGTTCAACGTGGTTGGTGGCCCGTATGGTTTCTGATTCCGTTTCGTCGATGCCTTCCACAAGGAAAGGAAGTTCGCGAGTCGTCGCGATGCCTGCGAAGTAGTCGTTAATCGACGCACGAATCCATCGCGGCCAGTTGAGATTTGGTTGCGACATGATTACGTGTACGCCGTGACATAGGGTGAGTTGTTATGGGCAACCGCCAACTCGTTGTTGCCGGAGAACGCCAAACCATGAGCGAGTCCGGCAGGTAGCGTGGCGGGGTTTGAAAGTCTGGCCCCGAAACCGTTGAACCACTCATAAATGGCCACGTAAGGCGACGCGGAAAGACTGAGGGCGACATGGTTCCCGTCCGGCATGAAATAAACTCCGGTCGCGTTCCCTTCCGGCAAGACACCGGGGTCGGACAGTCGAGACACAAAGCCGTCTGAGAAGCTGTAAGCTGCGACGTAGGGGCTTGTTTGCAGGGCCAGTAGGAGATAGTTGCCGTCTGGCGACCATGCAAGCGCGTTTGCGTTCGCACCGACAGAAGTGCCAGGGTCGGTGAACTTTGCTCCAAAGCCGCTTGACCAGTTCCAGACAGTGACTTGTCGGCCACCGTTTTGTGCTACTGCGAGGTACGCGCCGTCCGGCGACCAACGGATTTCCGTGACTCCCGCATCTGGCTCCACAGCCGGTTGGCCTAACTTCGTTCCGAACCCGGCAGACCACTCCCAAATATTGAGAACCGGAGAGGCACCGTCTGCGACCGCGAGGTACGCACCGTCGGGCGACCATGCGATGCAAATACCGACTGAGTCGGGCGGCACGGCGGGGTCAGAAACTTTCGCTCCGAACCCGGCAGACCAGTTGTAAACGGTGAGGTACGGGCTATCGCTGTGAGCAACCGCAAGGTAATTCCCGCCCGGCGAAAATTGGCAGCACTCCGCGTTTGAAAACACCGGGTCGCCCGGTACGGGCGTTCCAGGGTCAGCAACCTTTGCACCGAATCCCGCCGACCAGTTGTAGGCGCTGATGAACGGCGACCGGTGGTGGGCGACAGCGAGGTAGTTGCTGTCCGGCGAGAAATGAATCTCTTTGGCAAGGTCCGGCAGCGCGGTGCCGGGGTCGGCGACTTTATTGAGCGTGAGAGGGCGAACCAAAGCGCCTTGGCCGGTGCTAACAAGCGACAGGACGCTTGAGACTGGCTTCTGTACGATGATGTTGCGACCGACCGCTGACGACAAAGCCAGCCCCGATACTGCCGACGGCCCCGCCGACCGGCGATAATCCGCCTCTTGCGACAACGACAGAATGCTTTCCGACAATTTCTCCAACGGCGGACGCTCGACAGCCAGATCACTTAGCACGATCTGGCTTTCCGCATCGACAGGGTAAACGATCCCCCGCAATGCGTTCGCACACTGGGTCAGAGCCAGAATGGACGCGCTGTCCAATTCCCTTACCAGTCCGCCGATAGCCGTCTGTACAAGTAGCAGGTCGCTCGAAACGGACACCGGAATGGGGAACCTCGCCGTCGCCGCTTGGCTCGTCAACAGCAAGTGATCCGAAGCAGTAATGTAGTGTTGCTCCGGGTGGGCACCCATGACTTCCTGGCCAGTGATGATCCAGGCGGTGCCGAATTCAAACTCTTGGATTGATTTGATGTTGTAACGACGACCGTTGTACACGATCCAGTCGTCCGCGGTCAGTTCGAGATTGGAGTCAACGTCGCTTCGATCAATGATGAAGTCTCGGACACCCTTCTCGAACGTACCGCCCGACGTGAACTTCTTGTTCGCGGAGATTTGCGAGATGGACTTAACTGCGTCACGCCCTACCTTGACCGGCAGAATGATCGCTCGATTGACGTTGTAAACCGTCTTGGTGATCCCCTTCCGACCGGTCCGGTAGTTCGTTTCCGCCTCGTTCAGCTTGTAGATAGAGATAGGCCCGCCGTATTGCCGTTTGAGCATGTAGAGCGTCTGCTTGATCCAGCGATTCAAGTTGTAGTTGATCGGGTTGGTCATTGCCCTACACCAATAGGCGGACTACAAACAGACTCAAATGGCAATCGCCGACAATGCGTCAATCGGAAACCCGCTTATCCTCAGCGAGCTTGTGCAAAGCACGTTCGAGCCGCTGCATGACCGTCGTGTTTTCCGCAATGACTTGCGTTGATCGTTCAACGAGAGGCAGGATGATCTCACGCTGCTCGTCTTCGAGCTTCTCGATTCGATTGCTCAGACGCTCTTCGCGCTTCCAGTCCCGCCAGATGAAGAAGAGCACTGCCCCTAAGAGCGGCCCAAACTGTTTCAGTAGTTCGACAAAGTCCAACGTGCTGCTCCCTGGTATAAAAAATCCCTGCCCGGAGAGACCCTCCGGGCGGGGTTGAGAGACGATGGATTAACCGAGCAGCAAGCAGCCCAGGTCGTCGTCGAGGATCGCCACACCGGCGAGCACGTCAAGGTTGACGCGAGTGCCGCCGAGCGACGAGTCGTACTGCATGATGACTCGCATGGCCACGCCGTTGTGGACGCCCACCGCAGCGCGAACGCCGAGGCTGGCATCGGGCAGGGCCAAGGGGCGGCTCACCAGCGCGATCGACTCGCGGTGGAACGCGAGGTTCATCGAGCCAGCCGGGCCGGGGAAAGCGTCGTCGTTGTCCGACAGAGCGCTTTCCAGCGGGCGGTCCAGCAACAGGCTGGTCTGCGTGGTGCTGTCCTCAGTCGCCTCGATGATCGTATACGTGTGACGCGAGCCGCCCGTACCGAACGAGATCAACTGGCCCACCTGCGGACCCTTGCTGGCGGTGTGGCCGTCAACCACGATTTCCTTCGAGTAACCAGCAGCGTAAGCGCCCTGCACCGCACACTTCTTGTACACGGTGATAGTCGCGCCCGCGCTCGTGGCGTACTTGTTCGCCTCGTTCAGCGTGACGCTCGTGGTGTCGGTGGCGTTGTCGGCGTCAGCCGTGATGTGCGTGGGCTGATCGTTGCCATCGACCACGGCGTACTCACCGGGCGTGGTGATGTAGCTGGACACCGTCACAGCCTGAGCGCCCGACGCGCCAGCCGAAGCGGCGTTGGTCACGGTGCCGGTCGCAGTGTCGGCGTTGGTCGTGCCGATGTAGTTGACGTTCTGCGCCATGTAGGTGTTGAAGCCCAGGATGCGGCCCAAGAGGGCGTTTTCCAGGGCCGAACCACCGTCGCCGCGCTGTTCAGCGGACACGAACAGGTCGGTCTTCAACAGTGCGGTCTCGGCGCTCGGCGCGAGGACCAACTGCCGACCGTCCATGAACGCCTTTTGGGTGTTCAGGTGCTCGCGGGCTTCCAGCACGAAGTCGCGGGCATTGCTCGAAGTCATGTTCAGCAAGCGGCCAGCGCGAGCGCTCGGCGTCTTGATGAACTCGTGGCAGCGACCGAGAACGGCGCGGTCCACCATGCGGGCCATGTTCTGCACCGCCGGGGTCAAGTGGACGGCGACCAAGTCCTTGAACGCCTTGCTCGACTCACCGTCCTTGATGACGAACGAGTCGTAGAACCACTGATCCAACGGCACGCGCACGTTGGTCACAGACACGTCGCGAGCGGTGTAGCTGTCGCTGTCCGTCTTGCGGCGGCCAGTGCGAGCGGCGGGACGGTGGGCATTCACCACGTCGCCGAATTCGCGGATTTCGTCATTGAAGTCACGGTGGACCAAGTTGGCCATCACCATGCTCTCTTCGAGGATCGCCAGACCCTCGAACGCCCACTTCTCAGGGATCAAGGCGTCATTGTCGTTGGCGAAGCAAATCAGCATCGCCGTCGCGAGATACAACGGATTCATTTCGTTTCCTATCGAACCAGGGAATTTGGGATACAGACTGTGTCCCGGCGATGAAGAAAGGCGAACGCATGATGCCGGTAGTTGCGATGCCAGAACCCGGCCTAGCCGGTCGTCCGTCGAAGAAAGAGTTTCAAACCCACGGCTGGACGGAGCAGCCGTGGGTTAAAGTCGAATTGTGAATTACTTGCCCCGCAGGCCCAATTTCTCAGGCGCTTCTTTGCGGAGCTTCATGTACTGTTCGGGCGTCAGCTTGCGAACGTCGATCTGACCGTTCGGGCCAGTCCCAGGATTGCCGGACGAGCCGCCGATGCCGCTCACTACGCCGGACTTGAAGAGGTTGCCGTACATCTCAGGCAATTCCTTCATGCGCTTCACCGCCTCTTTGGGCGTGCGCTGCGTCATAACCTCTTCGTTGGTCGCCGGGTCGATGTCGAGGAAGTCCACGACCACCTTGTACTTGCCCTTCTGCGTGTCGTCTTCGACGAGCTTCGTGTTGCTGCGAATCAGCGTCACGACCTGATTGGGCTGGAAGGCGTCTTCGGCGACGGCGGCGTCGTACAGCGAACGGCTGATCTCGGTCTCGCGGAACAGATTCTCCCAGTAACCGGCCTTCTGCTCGGTTTCCTTGAGCCGCGAGTTGTACTGCTCTTCGAGCGTCTTCTTCTCGTGAGCAAGCTGCTGCTCTTTGGTGCGAAGCTGCTTGCGAACGTCTTCGAGCGACTCTTCGAGCTTGGTCCGCTCGCCGTCGCTGAGGTTCTTGTTCTCAAGCAACGCTTGGTAGTTCTTCTCGGCCTTGCTCAGTTCGGCTTTGTATTTCGCCTCGGTCTTGCGCCGATCTTCGGCCAGGAACTTGTTCAAGTCGTCCTGGGTGAACGTCCTGCCGCTCGGAGACGGGTCCGGGTTCGGCTTGGGGTCCGGGTTCGGCTTGGCGTCCGGGTTGGGATTGGCGTCCGGGTTGGGATTGAGGTCCGGTTCGCCGTCAAAGCAAATGAGAGAAGCAGTGGAAAGGTACAGGTCAGACAAAGACATCGTGAAAACGATTCCTATGCGCCCCGAATAAATAGACGCTGAGCGTGGGTCGGGTTCCCGACGCAGGCAGTGGCCCGGTACAGCACCGGTAGTGAGAGTCGCGCTACGAGACGCGCGACAACTTGATCGCGTCCTCGTCACGGAGGAAGGGACGCAGAAGCCGCCAAGCCGTCGCATTGGGCACGCCGTTGATGATGTGCTCAATGGGGACTTGGTTGCGAGCGTAGCTCGTCCTTACGGACGAGATGCCCTGCGACACGACGCCGAGATTTTCAAGCTCCATCTCAGGGTCTTTGCCGTCGAGCAGAGAGTGTGCGATTTCGTAGCAGGCAATGCGGATCGCTTCGGGAACCTCGGTGTCGGCACCGCGCGGGAACTCCAACTCTTGGGCCGCCTCCTGCTCGCGGATTTCTTCGTCCGTGGCGTCGGGGTCGTCGTCGAATAGGAGATAGACCGTGTTCTTGTAGCCTTTGAAGTTCAGGGTGTCGATGATCCGCGTCGCGGCCCGGAGAGCTTTGGGGCGGTCGGCGACGGCGGCACCGGTCCAGGCTGACTCATGCAGGCGACCGTCGAAGTAGTCTTCCGCTTCTTCGAGCGAGCCGTAGTAAGAGGATCGGATCGCCATTAGCCACCAAAGCTGAAATGAAGTACGTCCAGATATTGTTGAACAGCGACAGAGTTACCGCGATTGACGAACACGCCCGCTTGATCGGGTCCGCCTGCCATGTGCGCGGTACGGCCATGCGTGGTTAAATTGATCCAGTCCACGCCGTTCGGCGAGATGTCGAAGTTGAGGTTGGTGCCGTCGTCGCGAATCCGCATCCACTTCATCCGGTTCGTCAACCAAGCGCTCGTGTTGAAAAGCTCAGCGCCCGCACTTGTGGAGTTATTCCAAGTCTCGACCTCAATCGCGTTGAGGCAGGAATAGGTGTACCACTTACCACTGGACGACTCACGAATGAACATCCCCGATTGGGCGAAGCTGCCGTTCGTGCTCGCGAGAGGGTGTAGTAAGGCGATTGCCGACCAAGGCGTGCTCGCGGGTGCCGGGAGCCAAAGACCACGGTTCCAGTGCGACCCGGTGCCGCTTGCGGTTGCATTGATGAACATTCCTCGACCGCGATCAACGACGGAAGCCTGGGATTGGTTGTCCCAGGTGAAGTCGCTGGAATCGACGACGTTGCCGTCGCGGTCGAACATGCCGAAGGGCAGAAGGCCCGACCCGCTGTAAATCGCGTTATCCGTGATGAGCCGTTCGAGGCTTCCAGCGGTGAGCAGTTGCGTCACCAGTGCGGCGTCTGAATGACTGGCCGCCACGGTGCCTTCCTGCGCGCGAACGACCGTGAAGGTGTTTGTCGAGATCGCCGTTACCAGCATGATCTCGCTGTCGATCAGGATGCGGAAGTTTCCATCGGTTGGAAACGCACTCGCGTCCGCGACATTGAGCGACGTGACTACGTCATCAATGGCACCGTTAAGCGCGTCAACGGCGTTGTTCGCGAATTGTTCACGCTTAGGGACAGCCATTGTTCACCTTACACTGCGAGCCACTTAACGCCTTGATCGACTTGGCTGGCGATCACGTAGATTCTGCTTAGGTCATCGGGATTTTCACTTCCTCGCCAGCGGCGAGCGGGCAGCCGTTCGACGAACTGACGCCAGCGTTGCCGACGTACACCGTACCGGCATTGCCAGCATTCGCTTTGATGTACACGTACTTGCGAACCGTGACCGACAAGTCAGTCAGTTGCTCGGCGGTCGTGTCGATGTCGCTGTTCACGCCGACGTAAAAGTCGGTGTGGGTTTCTTTCTCGATAATCATTTGGTCTTGCCTTTGCCTCGAACCGGCTTCTTGGTGGAAAGTTTCAGGTCGGTGTTTCGACTCGCAGCCTTCTCTGCCTTACCAGCGTTGGCCGGGTCCACGGAAAGGTCGTCAACGCCGCGAGCCGCAGGGTCGCCGCTCTGTTCGTCCACAGAGGCTTGTGCCTCTGCAACGCGAATGGCGCGTTCAACGTGGTCCTCGCGAGCTTGGAGGTACTCGTTTTCAGGGAAGCCGAGCGCCATCGAAGCGACACGCTCACCAACCAGCCCTGCTTCCTTGGCGTTGATAATCACGTCGGGGTCGCTGGTGGTGAACTCCGCTTCGTCGATCTCGTCGTAGATCGTTTGCAACGTGTCCACCTTGACGTGACCGGAGAGCAGCTTCGTCACGACGACCTTCTGGATTTCTTTCTTCGCCGTGCGGCTCGGAACCGATTGGATCAGGTCGGACAACTCGTCAGCTTCCTCGATGCGGTCCTTGTCGGACTTGAGCGAGTACCGGTCCGGGTACTTGATCGTGGCGACGTTCCGCCGAGTCTCAACCCGGTCTTCGTAACTCGACCAGTAATCGGCGATCCGACGCTCGGCGGCTTCGAGCACCAAGCCGATGAACGACAACCCGGCTTCTAAGCCTTGGTTGTCCATCTGCTTCGACTCAGCCGAGGTTCGCGTGCCGAGGTTCACGACCGCCAGCATAACCAGCTTGCGAACGTCGTTTTCGAGCTTCTCTTGCAGCGTGATCGACGCTCGCAGCGGCTCAGGCGACGGATGAATGAAGCCAGGACGCTCGGCCTGCATGTCGTAGTAGCGGCCTTGTGAAACGCCAACTTTCACGTCGCGGTCGCTTGCGCCTTGTCCGCCGCTCGTGGCCGTGCCGTCCTCGTTGGCCGCCTGCTTCAAGTGGTGCCCGACCGCCCGGTTGTCGCGCTGCTCCGTATAGAACGGAAAGTTCGACTTGAGAGCGTAGTTCACGTCGCTCGAACCGAGGTTCAAGAGCGCGATCTGATGCTGGCACACGTCCTTTATAAGCGAGTCGCCGATGTCCACCATGACGAACGGGACGCGAGTCAACTGCAACTGGATAGGACCGCCGCCGACGTTGCCGTCGCGGTCGATCTCTTTGCCATCGAGATCATAGAATTGCAGGTTGACCAAACCGGTGCTCTGGTCGATCCACAACATCCGGTAACGCTGCAACGTGTCCAGCGGCAGCATCGTGCGGTGGTCGTAGCTGATGCACGTATCCCGAAGCAGCAACGATTGAAACTCGTTCGGGTCTTCGGGTTTCGTGGCCGACCACGAAAGGATGTCTTCGATTTGGTAGGTGTAGAGGTAAGGCCGCTTGCCTTGGGCGTCCGCAAGCGTCGGGCCTTCGACGATGGGCATGTCCACAAACACGCCGCACCGACCCATCACCAGAAGCTCTTCCAGAACGCTCTTCCCGATGAACGAGTTCATCGTCGCGCCACGGCGGTCAACGCCGCCTTGCAGGCCAGCGATAGCGTTCTGGTAGGCTTCGCTCCCACCACGCCGAACAACGTCGGCCATGCGTTGGAAGATGGAGTTGCGAATTTCGTTGATCGCCGTCTTGGCGAAGCCAGGGATCGGCGTCAGTGCTCGGCGGGCGACGAAGTCTTCGTTGGTCTCACGGGCGCTAAACTCTTCCAGATAACGCCACAGAAACTCTTCGCCGCCACGATAGGTGAGCCGCCACTTCTCCCACTCATGCACCCCCGCGAAGTAGCTCGGATGGCGTGAATCAGTGATTCGCGTTGGTGTGTCAGTGAGGGGCATGGTCAAACCTTACAGAAACTTCTCTACGTTCTTCCCAGTGGTGATGCTCGCCGCGAGCGGCAGCGCGATTTCGGCGTAGTTCAATGCGTGTGCGTAGTGGTCCGACCCTGTTTCCACGAACGTCGCGACTGGGTTGCCCGTCTCGTCCGGCTCGTAGGTCCGCACGAGCGACTTGATGTGCTCGCGGAACTCCAAAGAGATGTCACGAGGAAGCGTGATGCGTTTCGTGCGGAAGCGACCGAGCGACGCCGTGAGCCAGTTCGTGCGGTCCACGGTCGCGATAGGTGATCCGCTGTCTTCGTCGCTGATAGAGATTTCCTTGGCCGTCTTTCCTCGCCGGTAGCGGCACAGGTAAACGTAGCCGGGGAACTCTTTGGCGAAGCGGCGTGCTTCGTTGATTTGCGGGTCGGCGTCGATGACGCACGCCAACACCTGCCACTCTCTCATTAGCTCACGCAGGATGCGCCAGTCGTCTTCGTGGAACTTGCCACACGCGACCACCTTGCACCGAGCCGCGATGTTGATGTCGTTGGCCAACTGGTCAACGAACCACTCGCAGGCCACCCAGTACGAATATTTGCCTTGGTCAACGCCAAGGGTGATAAGACGCTGGCCGCCCACCTTGGGGCGTGCGTCGTTCGACGTGTGCGACCCGATGCACCCGTCGTCGATCATGTCGTCCGTGATCTGAGCGCCTTCGCCGATGAACGGCAGGCCGAGCTTCGAGTTGTGGAACTCTTTGTTGGCCGCTTCGTCGCCCATGCCTCGCAGGTACGCGAAAACAAGCTCACCGGGCGACACAGTGAAGCTGTAAAGCTGGTTGATGTGGAATCCGCGGTGGTCCGGGTTCGCGTTCTTCGCGAACACTTCCCACTTGCCTGTCTTGCCGAGCCAGTTCGGCTTGTCCTTGTGGTCAAGCCGATTCTTGCACTCTTTGCATTTCAGGAACGAATCGTAGCAGCGAGGATCGTAAATCGTTTCGCCGATGATCTCGACGCAATCGGGCCAGACAAGCTCGGTCCATCGCGAGCACGCCGGGCACTGGAAAACAAAGTGCTCTTGCGTCGAGTTCTTGTAGAGCTTGTGGATTCCGTAGTTCGGAATCGTCGGCGTCGAGATGGCCCAAACGCACTTTCGGGTCTGGCCGCTCAATCGTTCGAGAGCGAGCCAGATTTGCTTCTGGTCCATCCGATCCACTTCGTCAAGGATCATCTCCGAGACGGGGATCGACACGAGGTTGCTATCGCCTCGCGAGCCACGAATGTAAAGGTTGCACGTGCCCGCTTGCTTGAGGTTGACCGTATTCGTGTCGGTGAAGATCGACGCCAGATACGGGCTGTGCTTGAGTGCAACGCTGAACCGGGCCTTCGAGAAGTCAGACGCCACAATCGACGTGGGCAGAACGTAGAGCACGTCCCGCTTCAACTGGTCAATCACGTAGAAGGCTCGATTGATGCCGACTTCCGTAACGCCCGCTTGGGCGGACTTCATGGCCGTGTTGGACCCGGCCTGGGAGTCGTGCATGTCCCGCACCCACGGATGGTATTTCCATGTGTAAGGGCCAGGGAAGGGTTCGCCCATAATCCGCCGATGCGACGCCCAACGCGAACAACTCGTGAGGGTCTTACTCTTGAGACCCTCGATGATCGTGCGTTGGAATTCGGTGATTAGCTCGGCAGACATGGCGCATTGTTTCAGGGACCGATGCACGCGGGTTCGCGTCGGGCATCAGCGGCGTGGAGGCGGCTAATGATTGCTTAGCGTTCATCCCGGTCGGTCCCGTAATTCGTTACTCTTCGGAGAGTTCGAGATCGTCGGACGGTTCGAGATCAGGTGAGGGTTCGAGATCGTCTTCGTCGGAGTCTTCGACTTCGTCGTCGTCGAAGTCTTCGTCTTCCGGCTCGTCTTCGGGTTCATCAGCCGGAACGATGACGGGCGGGAAGATGGGGGACGGCTCGATGGTGAACGTGTTCCGACGCTGGTAAGGCTTCACGAGCACCGGTTCGCCGGTCGGCTTGCTGTCGTGGCCCAGGCCGACGCAGTAGACTTCCACTTCGACCGGGTCCACGCCTTCGGGCAACTCGACTTCGGCCCAGTTGTCACCCTTGCCCTGGATCATCTTCACGTTCAAGTCGCCCTTCGGCGTCTTGAACGTCGCCTTGAGCATCGGGTCCGCCGTCTTTGGGAGTTGAATCTTCATTTCGTTTTTCGATGTTCTGAATGACCCTCGCCAGCCGAGCCGCCAGGGAATAGAGTTGCGGTAACGGATCGCCCGGCACATTCAGAGCGGCGTAGCCTTCGAGCATCCCAATGCAGGTGCCGGTGCCGAAGCAAACGTGACGCCAAAGACGGTTGCCCTCGCCCGCCATGCTCACGATCTGCGCGTCGAGGCGGGCGTTCGCCAACTTGCTCGCGGCGTTGTTCGCCGCCTGTTGCGACGGCTGAACCGGTTCTGGGCAGTTGCGGCAGGGTTTCTTTCGGCGTCGTCGAGCCATAGTTAAATCACGGACGGGGCGTTACCGCCCCGTCCGCGCTCCGAGGGCCGGGCATCCTCCCGGCGTGTATTACAGAATGAAGGGGATGATCGACACCGCGATCTTGACGATGTCCAGCCAGTGCGCTTTCAGCCAATCGACCAGCTTCGTCCAGTCGATCTTTCCGATGAAAGCCAAGGCACCGAGCGACTTCGCGTACATCCGGCGAACGGCCAGATGTAGCCTCTTCATCGCCATGACGGGTATGCCGTCCGCCGTGAAGATGACAGGCTCGTTGAGCATCCTGCCGATAACTTGCTTGTCCTGCTCTTGCAGTTTGCCCTCGGCTTCGAGAGCCTTGTACGCGAGGTTCAGTCCAGCGGAGAAGTTTGCAGAAGTTTCCATTCGTCGAGAAAGTTGTAGTCGGTTTCGGTTTTAGTTTCCGCCTGCTCGTCCTTGGTCTTGGCGACGCTGGTGATCTTGTCCATCGGGACCACGCCGACGAAGCGGGCAATCTCTTTCCCGTCCTCCATCACAACGGTCGTGGGGAGCGATTCGATCTTGAACCGCTCAGCGGCTCCCTGGAACTTTTCGATGTCGAGCGAGTAGACGATGTATCCGGCTTCGCGAAGCTCTTCGATTCGCGGGTACATCTTGTGGCAGGCTGCACACCACGGAGCGGTGAAGAAGACGACGTAGTTCTTCTTGCAGTTGCCGTGCTCACAGACACGCGGGTCGGAACATTCGCAGTCCGGCCCGCAGGGGCAGTTGTCGGTCATCGGCGGAATCGGCGTTTTCGAGTACGAGTGGAACGCGGGGTTCGCAACGTATTCGCCGGTGATGACCGCTTGTACTGGTCCATCGCGTCGTTCGCGATCTTCGTCAGTTCGTTGATCTTGTCCGGCCAGTTGATGGGTTTGTGCATGACCAGCGCGAGGACCAGACTCCGCAGCCAGCGTTGAAAACTCAGCCAGATTCGGAGCATGAGCGACCCCCAGGGAAATCAGTAGAACGAGAAACAGCTTCTTCATGCTTGGTATCGGAGTTGGGTTTGAGCTTGGATAGATTCCGTTCCTTTTTGAGAGACTGGAACTTACGCGGAAGCCACTCCCACATGCGTCGGTTGACAAGGGCGAGAGCGAGCATGGTCCAGCCTCCCTTAGTAAAGGCGGTAATCGAGATTGCGACGCGGGTAGCCGAGGTAGTTACTGACGGCGTAGCTGTCGCCTTGCTTGAGCATCATGTCGATGATCTCAGCGTCGGCCCAAAAGCAGCCCTTCGGCGTTCCGAGAGCGTGTTCCGGGCCGTCTAACCAGTGAGCGCCCCAACTGTTCGCGATGCAGACGCCCTTGCGTCGGCTGATCGTGTCGATGCCCCATAGCAGCATCGAGTGATACCAAGGCTCCCGACTCATTGGCAGGAAGCCTTGGGCATCGGTCTTCATGTAGAAGCCGATGTTGGAGCACAGGAAGATGGGGTAGCCATTGGCGATCAGGTCGCACGCTTGCGACCAACTCTTAACCAACGTCACCGTGCGAACCGGGTGAGGCTTGGAATACGCCTCAAGCTCGTCGGGCACCCCGACTTTGAAGCTACCCCATTTCCGAGCCAGCTTAGCGGAATATTGCGTGAGGTCGTAATTGCGGTAACGGCCCCGCAGCAATACTCCATAATCGCGGACGTATTCAGCGGCCCACGTTCCGATGGTCCCATCGGTCGGCCTTCCTCGCCGGTCGATGCAAGCCTCGCCCTTGCCGATTTCGATGCGGCTTCCGCCGTAGATCGCCTCGGTCGAGCACTTCCCTCGCCACTCTTCGTTCTGTCGGAGAAACGCGATCTGGACAGCGGTTAGGGCGTCAACGCCCAGGCCGCAGGCTTGGCCCACGCAGTCGCCGATGCCTTGGATGTGCGGCTCGAACTCCTGCTTGATGACTTCCTCGTAGTACCGCCAGAGCAGCACCCGCTTGTTCTCGCCGGTGCCTCGGATGTACCGATCATGCTGGCGATAGATGGGGCGTTGGATGGTTCGCCGTTGGGCGGCCCAGTCAAGCCAACCTGCGTAGATGGCTCGACCTTCAAAAGCGGGAATCTGGCTTACCACCAATCCCGCTCCGACCACCAACAACTCACGGCGACTGAACATCACATCGACTCCGCGTAGCCTCGCAAGGCTTCACCTATGGCTCGCCACATTTCGGCATGGGCGTCGGCGTCGTCGAGCTTGCCCGCCTTACCCATTGCGTTTAATTCAGCCCGCAGGCTTTCTAAGAAGGGCGCCCAGACTTGCCCGCCTGCGTCACCGAGAGCGGCGCGGTTGGCCGTCTTCGTCACTTCGAGGATTTCGTCGGGCGTCTTAATCACGCCGGAAGAGATGGTCGCGGCCACGCTGATGAAGCTCTGCGAGAGCTTTAAGGCGTCGTCCCGCTTGGTCGGCGACTCGACCGCCTCACACCACGAAACGACCTTCATTGAGAAATCGTTCGCCGGTCCCGGCGTGGGTGTTGGGCCAGGCGTCGGGGCCGGGCTGCCGACTCCAACTTGAATCGTGTGCGTCTTGACTTCGACCTTGCCGTCCTTTGCAACCGCCAGCACGAACATGAACTTGCCAGGACTGCCGCTACTGAACACCGCGCGGCGGCCACCGTCGATCTGCAAGAAGTTGTCCGTCGCGGGGATTACCTGCCAACTGAAACTCGTGGCGTCGCCGTCAGCGGCCAGGACCACAAGCTCGCCCGGCTTCACCTTGTCCGGGGCGACGATCTCGACCAGCCCATCGGGCTTGGGCGTCGGGGCAGGCGTCGGGGCAGGAGCAGGTTGCGGATCAACCTGCACCGTGTCGTCTTTGTCCGGCTTGGCCGCGCGATTCGTGTAGGTGACGGCACCGATCAAGATGGACAGCACGAGCGCAGCAGCGCCCGCGTAACCAGCAATCTTCTCCTTCATGTTTTGTTCTCGGAGCAGGATAAGGGGGACGTGGTCGGGATGCGTCCATCATCCGACCGAAAACGCAGCTTCACTCGTTGGCTGCGACCATGATATTTTTCTTGAGCCTCGGCCCAACAGTCTTCGCAGCGGTTGCCAGGGGTGAAACGAACTGGCCTGCCGCACTTACAGATTGGAAGCTGAGACAAACGAGTGTTCCGCAAGAGTGAAAGAATGGCCGACCTTCATAACCCGCGCGGGCAGGTCGGCGCAGCCGGCTCAGAGCGAGCCGGTAAAGGTAAGAGGTTGAGAATTCAGCCGAGTCCGGCTGGCGTTGTAATTGGAGAGAATTACTTCTCCCACACCGGGATCGTGGTGACGAACCGCAGGGCGACGTTCAGCACGCCGATTGCGGCCACAAGGCCCGCGACGACGCCGGGGTACGCAGCGATGACTTCATGTCCTTGCAGGTAGCCGAGCACGCCGACCACAACGGTCAGGCCGTTGACCACGATGGTCTTCGACTTCATCAGTTTCTTAACAAGGTCAAGCATGTTGTTTGGACTCCACATTGGAAGTAAGGGCGATGGACTCGAACATTCGCGAAGTGATCCGGTCCACCCGTTCCTCGTAGTTCGGGATACCGGCCAACTCGTCGATGATGATGGTTACGATGGTCTGGCCCAAGTTCAGCACAGTCGGCTTCGCGAGCAACGCATCCAAGTTCTGTTCCAACTGGACTGCTGATTTGACAAGACGCTCCATCGTCAAGAGTAGAGAGTTCAAAGGGCCGCAGGCCGCCAGGAGATCATTGTCGTCCTTAATGAGATTGAAGCGCTTCTCAATCAGCATGTGAGTAAGCGCGATGGCGTCTTTTAGCTCGCGGATAGGCTCAGATTGTGCTTGAAGTTGGGCCAGCCTCCGCTTGTAATCGACCTGCGTGAGAAGATACGAACGAGTGTCTTCCTCGTTCTGCTTGCTGCGACCGCCGTGAGCCTTGCAGTAATCGGACCCTGGCTCAGCCACAGCCCGACACTGTCCGTCGGGAGCCGCGCCCTTGCAGCGGTTCGGATCGGCGGGGTTTTCGACGAGGTTCATCCTTGGTTCTTCTCTTGGTTGCGTTCGCGAATGCGCGACTTTCGATACCTGATAACATCAGGGCAAAACGACCCGATTTTTCAGAACCAGAGGAAAATTTCTCAAAATCGTTACGATCACCGCGTCCAGACCATCTTTTGACGCGGGAAAACTTTCCGAAATCGTTCATCCAAGGCGGGCCGACGCGGGTAACTGTGGTGCCAAGAGAACCACCTTCCGACCTACGGGAAATCAGTTACCATGACGGCAAGAACCATCTGTGGAAGCATCGACCGCCTGTTTGCTGACTCGACGAACCGGGTCGCGCTGGTCGAACTCAAGACGGTCGCGGCGCACGCCCGAAAGTACGTGCGGGCCTTGGAGGCGCACGCGGACGAGTTCGAGGACGACGAAGACGAATTCGACGACTACGACGAGGACTTCGAGGATGACGAGGACTTCGACGACTTCGAGGACGACGAAGACGAATATTACGACGGTTACGACGACGAGGGAGACGACGAGTTTTAGGCTGCGGCCCAACTAGCTTCCTAGCTAAATTGGCTTGACTAGCTTGATCTACGGTATAAACTTACCGTGGGTAGTCTAGTCAAGCCAATTTCATGCGCGGGAGGTAAACGATGATCGAATTTATTCTGCCGAACGGAATGCAGATCAAGTGCGAGACACTTGAGGAAGCCAAGGTGGTCGCCAAAGAGTTCGCGGGGAAGATCGACGACGTGCTCACGCACCCGCCTCGCGGGCCGGGCGTCGGTCGGCCCAGGAAGCCGATTTCCTCGAAAAGCAAGGATGCTCGCTCGCCCGGCAGCGGGCCGGAAGAGTCGTGGGCCAGGGCACTCTGGTACGTCTTTAAGAACGACGGCGTCACCCGCAATGAGGCTCGAACGGTACTGGCGAAGATGAAGAAGAACGAGCCACAGAAGTATTACGCCCTGGATCAGCAGTTCCGCGAGTGGGAAGGCAAGCTAGGCGACTGGTACGGGAACAAGCACAAGAAGCCCAAGGAAGAGGCGATCACGGAGCTACGTCAGATAGGCAGGGAGCAGCAGGAAGCGTTCTTCGAGATCGCCCGCGAGTTCGAGAAGGCCGAGAAGCCGGACAAGAAGAAGCGGTAAATGAATAGGGCCGGGTTCGACCCGGCCCTTTTCGTTTACTGGTAGAGCGACGCTTGCAGGCGTCGTTGTATCGCTTCGGGGTCGATCAAAACCCCGACCACTTCACAGCGGCCATCCTTCTTTGTGACAGCCGCTTCCCATTGCACCCGCTGGCCGTTGATGTCCACCCAGGACTGGACGATGAACGCGCCCTCTTCAAACTTGATCTCGCCGTGGTCCGGGTAGAACGGCTGTACTGAGGAACCCGCCTCTTCTTGGATTTGCTTCGTGGCGGCGACCTTGGCCGCCTCCCACACATCGTTGTTCCGGTTCGTGAACCTGTAGGCGGCGACGCCGCACGCCAGGGTCAATATTCCTCCGGTAGCAAGATGCAGGTGGAGCTTCGGTCTGCCTCGGTGATAACCCATATCTTCACCCCCTTCTTCGTGTGATACACGGAAAAGATACGAAAGCCCTCTTTCAAGGATAGCTCATTCTCTGTCCTATCCTCGGCATCACAGTCACCCCAGTCACCGTTGACGTGCCGAGCGAGAAACTCTTGCGGCCCTTGGCCCGCGTCCGTCAACGCTTCCAGAGCGCCGGGAGTAGCAACAGTCCGCCCCAACGAAAACTTCGCCATGTGAAGTACCCCAAGAAAAGTGAAAACCGGCTTACGCCGGTCGAGAAGTCGGTTATCTCTGGTGCTTAATCAACGGAACAACTCCGGTTTCGTGAGGGCGAGCCGCGTCATCTTCGCGCCGAGCATCGTCAGCGCGTCGTAATACTCGCGGCTCAAGTGGTCGTTGCTGTAATGGTGGCCGTACTCGTGGATTACCAAGTCGATCACTTCGTCGCTGATCCCGTTGTCGAAGAACTTGTGACCGACCCGCATCAAGTTGAACGTCAGTTCGCGGTCGCCGTAGGTCGCGTTGTAATTCCAACCGAACTCGCGAGCGATCTGGACATTGACATCGCAGCCGAGAATCTCGCGTGCTACATCCTTTGCGAACGCCACGACTCGGCGCATCCCTGGCGTCCACTCGGACTCAGGGATTACGTTCACCGGCCTGCCGCCGTCCGCGTAAGGCTTGGGGCTTGGCGTCACTTCACCAGCCGGGGGCAAGACGCCAGCTTTGCGGGCGTTCCGCCACTCGTCGCCCGACAGGTTGCCGCCGTAGATCACGGGGCGGCCATCGGCCATTGCTCGCTTGTTCGCTTCGGGATCGGATGGGTCGTAGGCGACCGCGTTGGCCCCGAACCGCTCGGTTATTGCTTTCTTTACCGCTTCGGGAGCGGCGCGCTCATCACTGCACGCCTCTTTCACCCAGGTCGTCGCGGCGTCGTCTTTCGTGATCTTGTCGTAGGTGGCATTGAGCACCGCCACACGGATCGCACGGAGGTAGGCCGAGGGCACGTTGTCCCGGTCCATGTTGAGTGGCACCTTCTGCTGCACGTCAACGTGGTACTTGTCGCCCGTCTCAACGACCGGGATGCCCATTTCGTAGAGCATAGGCGTCTCGTCCGACACCGGCTCGTGGATACGAACCAGGGTTTTGCGCGTCGTCGGCTTGAGAACGCCTTCCTCGTTTGAAACCAGCGTGGGCAGCGTGCATTCAAACTCGGTAACTGCCTTCCGGCAGGGTATCTCTTGCCCGTTGACGAAAGTGCGCACACTATGCGGCACGATCACGCGGTAGGCTGCATCAATAACCTCGTTCATTTCGGCTCGCGTCATGGGGATTTCGACCGAAACGACCGATCCGGCGTCCCGCTTGCATCGCGACTCAACGCGACCGTGTTCGTTAAACTCGACGGTGCCCTTGGTTGTCTCGATGTAGGCTCGCTTGGCCAGGGCGAGCACGAGCTTCTCGCCCATGTTGAAGCGGCCGCGCTTCTCGGCGTCCGACTTCTTGACGCTTTCGGCGAAGAGCGTGTAAGCGTGCGTGATGTCCTGAAAGCCTTCCGGGTTGTCGTCTTCGACGGTTATCTGCACGCTCCGCGATCCTTCCACGGGCGCAACGGTCACGTCCACTCGGCTCGTCGCCTCGTCCCAGGCGTTTTGAAGCAGTTCGCAAAGCACGAACGACTTCGAGCGGCCCTCCATCAGCTTCGCAAGACCCTTCTTATCGACGTTGAACCAACTCATGCTTGCTCTCCGAGGACTTCTTCTTTCACCCGCTCGATGCGAAACTCCAAGTCTTCCAGACATCCGCCAAGGTCCGATTCCATCGACTTGCCATCGTGGAAGTAGGGCGGGTATTGTTCGAGAAATTCGAGCACGCTTTGCGCGGTCTCGACGAGGTACTTGACCAGTTGTTTCTCTTGTTCGTTCATTGTTCACCGCAGGCTATCGGGTCCAAAAGGTCGCGCGGGTAGCCGCCATTTTCCATTTGATTCAACGCCCATTCCAGCGGGCTAAAGATCGAGGGTACGACCGGCTTGACCTTGCCCCAACGCAGCAGGAAACCGAGCCACAGGACACGGACGACAAAGCCGTGCGTCCAGCCCTTGTGGCACCCCTTCCAGGCAGTGAACTTGCTCTTTGGGCTGATCCGCGGCGCGAGGTACAGAGTTGTGGTGAACCGCTCGTACTTGAACGTGATGTCCACTGGCGGCATTACTTCTTCTTCCTCGTGCGTTTCGGCGGCGGCGGAACGTAGGTTGGCTTCTCGTAGATATGTTTGGTGTAGAACCGAACCAGCCCCGCTTTGCCCTCGTTCGCTTCGGCCTTCGTGTCGTAAGGGCCGAAGGGACCGTCCGGGTGTCCTTCGAGCCAGTATTCGTCGTCACGAAGGACCGGATCGAGATTGAAGTTCATCGGATTGGCGGATACCTCTTGTCCGAGAAGGAGAACCAAAGGAAGAAACTGGAAAACAGGATCAGAACGACCCCTACGGGCGACCCGCACATCCAGCAGATTGCGCCGATGACTAGGATGATGCCCAAGAAAACAGCCAGACAGTTGCCGATGAATTCCATAAGCTGCCCCAGGTGGTTCGTCGTGCCTCTACTCAATTATGCACTACGCCACCTAGCTAGTCAATCTAATTTCAGCAACTATTTCGGCAACTCGCCCAATTCTGCGAGCAGCAGTTCGTCTTCCAAGTGCGGGGCGACATTCTTGTACTTGTCGATGATCGCCCGGTACTGGTCGGCTCGTCTCGCGCGATCCTTCGCCTCACTCGGCGTCGTAACGCGCAAGATCGCCATGTGAACGTCAACGAGTTCGCCTTTCCAATACGTGCGAAGCGTAACCCGGTTGCCCATCACGGTGACGCCGAAGCTATGGGCCAACGTGAGCCGCATATGTTCGAGCACTTCGGCGACTTCGCCCTTGTGCTGCATTTCGTAGATGTCGGGCATTACGGGTTCTCCAATTTGTCGCGGGTTCCCATTAGGTCGAACATGGTTTGACGGAGCGTGAGCCGGTATTCCGGGGTTAAGTCGTCATGGCCCCAACACTCGCCGACCACGATCTCGTTCAGTGCGTCGATAGCAGACTTGACGTGGCCCTTAACGCTGTCCAGTTGCTCGTCAGCGGTTGTTCTTACGCTCATTCTCGCCTCATGGTTGCTTCGGCCTGGATGTCGTTGTCGTAGAAGAACGGCGCGACGTAGGCGACATCACGGAAGGAAACACGCACGGTGCAGTTGACGGCGGTGCCGGTTGGCGGGTCGTGCGGTCTGAACTCGACCTGATAGGCGTCGATGCTGCACTTTGCGAGGTAGTCTGCGACCGTTTCCTCAGCTTCCGCAACGGTCGCGCCCTGGTTGGCAAAGTGCCGTGCGCCCTCGCGGGCAGTGTTGGTCAAGACCTGCTTGACTTGCAACGCACGTCCGTACTCGATGACGCCGAAGACGAACAGGAAGAGGATCGGCGCGACGATGGCAAATTCGACGGTAGCTGCCCCTCTACGTTTCATGCTGTCACTTGGGTTAAGAGTTTGGAAAGTCGGACCACTTCGTCGGTCCAGTAACGAATCTGGCCGGTCGCATGACGCATCTGGTCGCGAATAATCGCCGCCCGGCTGCTGTACAGCTTGAGCAAGTCGATGCCGCCTCGACCACCCGCGCGGCACAAGCAGTGGATCGTCTGGCCCTCGTACTCGAACGAGTCGATGATCCAGCCTTCGGCGTTGGTTTTGATTTCGCGGCCTTCTTCCGTGTACACGGTCATACCGAGCCGGAAGTCAACGCCGTCTTTCGCTTTCATCAATCGCACTCAGAAAGGTTTGCGGGCGGCGTAAACTCCGTCGCCAAGTACACGCCTTCTATGAGACGCTTGACCTGCCAGCCGGTGAGTATTTGCGGGTGGTAAAGCCGAAGACCATCGCCGGGAAACCGAGCCATGACGAGGTACGTCTTATCGCCCTCGATGCTCGACCACCGTTTGATCCATCGCATGACTACCCCAACTCAACGTGAGTGTTGCCGACGAACTGAAACGATGGCTTGCCTTCCATCACGCGACGGATGCGGATTTGGTCGGGCGGCAAACCGACGAGGTTCGCGTAGTAGGCGAGGAACCGACTGAAAAGGTGCGGGTACGTTTCCCAAATGTCCTTCGCTACCCAGGCGTCGCCCTCGCGGTGCTCGATTTGGTACAGCTTGAGTTTGTGCGGCATATCATGCGGCCTTCCTGTGGTTGAAGCCGGAGAACTGGTACTGTGCTTTGGTTTCATCGTCGATGCGCCTCACACGGTACAGGTGGCGGGCGTGCAGCCCACCGACGCTGTCAAGGTAGTATTCGAGGAAGATGCTGAAAAGTCGCGGGTTGAACTCCCAGGTGCTAACCCGGCCCCACGCAGCATTCATCGTGGGGCGGTACTCGACGGCGTACTTGTACTTCATCAGTTCACCAGCCTTGTCGCCAGTTCCAAGAGGTAGTCTTGGAAGTCGCGACTGTTATCGGTTGCGCCGGTCGTGTAGTGGGCGACTTCCTCCATCGCCACCTTCACCAGCTTGTTCGGGAGAACCTCGGTCAACCCGTTGGGTGCCAGATCGCGGTTGATGTAAACGACTCCCTTGTCGTAATAGCCGTTGAGGCTGACGCCTGCCTCCAAGATCGAAGTGAAGCACTTGGTCGGCGGCTTCTCTTTGCCGTTGGTCAGCCCCGCCAACTGCACGACTTCCCACACCTTGTTCACGGCGGCCTTCGCCGCATCGGTCGGCTCGACGATCTCGCGGCCCGCGAACTCGTCGGCGGACAGCACGGTCGCCGCCGTGCGAACGCCGTTACGCTGAGCCGCATTGACGAGCGACTCGTGGGCGATGACCGGGTTGTAGCCTTTGCGGCGAAGCTGGTCGGCGTTGCCCTCGACCGTCAGCACTGACTTGTCACCGGCGATGGAGTCGAAAGCCGCAGCCCAGTTCACATTGCTCGCGTTGGCCAGGGAGTAGGTGTCGAACTCGTATTCCCAAAAGGCCGCCTCGGAGTTGAGGATCGCGTTGAACAAGATCGCCAGGGCGTCTTTGTCCGCCGCGCCCAAGGCACGAGCACAGTGGTACTTCACGTCCCAGTCCGACGCCTTCCGAGCCTCGTCGATGGTCAAGTTGTTCAGGTTGTAGTCGAACAAGCTCTCGGTGTCGGTCGCCTCGAACTCGCGGACGCGAACGCCACGCCGGTAAATGACCGCGGCCTTCCGGTTGCCCAGATTGCGATCCCGCTTCGGCAGGATCGTCTTGTTGAGCGACTCCGGTTCCGAGAAGTGGAGGAACCACTTGCCCAGGTCGTTGTAGAATTGGAGCACGTCCGGGTTGAGCGGAACGAAGACGCGAGTGTGCCCCTTCTTCGCCCTCACTTGGCTCTCTTCCACAATCTCGATCTTGACGCCGAACCAGTCCCCGCGTTCACGGATGCACCGGTCGATGGCGTTGCTCACAAACTCACGGAGAGCCAAGGCCACGTCGGTCCAGTCCTTGTTGCCGTAGCTGACGACGAAACCAAGTTCCTCGGTGCCGGTTCGCTGGCCGCCGTACTTCACGACGACGCGCCCGAATTCCTTCGTCGCCAAATCGTCGGACACCGTCTGCGGCTTGGTGCTGAACTCCATCTTGAGGTTGCCGGAATAGACGATGGGCGACAAGTTGTGACGGAGCAGGACGCCGACACCGTGCTTGTTGCCGCTGCCGAACTGACCGATCACGCCTTCGCGGTCGCTCGTGTCGGCAAGACTGACGCCAAGGACGGTGAAGCCTTCGGGCGGGCATACGCCGATGTTCTCGATTTTCAGGTAGGCAGGCATCAAGGTGTCTCGCAAGAAATGGAAGGGCGGGTAGGGCGTGAGTGCCGCTACCCGCCAGGACGTACTGCGTTTCCTCGGATTTAGCGCTTCACAGGCGCCTCCGTGGTTGAGCGGGCCAGCAATCACCCCGCCGAATTGAAGCTGCGATGTCGTTGTTGCTGGCGTTCTATGTCGCCCGACGTTGGGCGGACATCACAGAGAAGATTCCTCAGCGTGCTTCCGTTCTTAAAAGTCTTCTGTGCGTCGTTAGGTCGGAGGCGATTTGTTTCTAGCGGGCATTTGTCCCTCGTCGTGGTCAATTACGGACGGACGGTGTTGTGAAATTGAGGACGCCGTTCACCGGCTCGACTGCCCGCCAGTAGTTGCCACGCGGAAACAAAAAGTACATCCACGCCTTCCCGCCCGTAGTCTCGACTTCCTGGCGCACGTACCAGCAGGGGTGCCCCTCAAGCTCGTCCACACGGCGAAGCTCTTCGGGCGTAACTCGGTAAAGCTCACCAGATACGGCGTCGCCGCACTGATCCTTGCGGTAGACAGCCGGGAACCTGCCGTTCGTCAGCATGATGAAGGCGTCCGACTCGATGGTCGTCGCCTCGCCGACGAACTCGGCGTTGCGGAGAAGAAGGTTGTTGCCGAACCCTCGCTTGAGGGTTCCGTAGACGAAGAGAAGTTGTTTGCTCATACTCAAGTATGCGTCATAGCTCTACCTTAGTCAAGCTAGACTTGCTAATTTATTCGAGGTTTATTCTCGTCAAGCTTTCGCCGAAACTGGCGGCACAACTGAACCCCAAATCAGTCCAGTTCGGTTCAGTTTTGAACGCGCTTGACCGCCGCGCCACTTCCGATAAGATATAGGGATAGGGGGTACCAGTACCATGAAGAAAGAAACGAAAATGGAATTGCCGCTTTACCCGGATGAGCGGCAAGAGAAGATGCAAGCCCGCTTGAACCGGATTGAAGGGCAGGTTCGGGGCGTGTCCCGAATGCTGGAAGAACAGCGTCCGTGTATCGAAGTCCTGCAACAACTGGCCAGCGTCCAGGCGGCATTGCGCGGCGTCACAAAAGACGTTCTTCGGAACTACCTGGAACGATGCGCGACCGATGCGATTCGGTCGGGCGATTCGTCGGTCTATGACGAACTCATGGAAGCGATTTACAAGTTTGCGAAATAGGAGGGTGCGTTGCACGCCGAACGATGGTTCCCCTGGTAAGGAGAGAGCGATGAATAAGAAAGTGATTGGCGCTACGCTCGTGGCGTTGCCCCTGGCGGTCGGCGGCTTGGCCGTGGTCGCGAACTCGGCGACTAAGCCGACTGACACTCAGGTTCAGGCGACGGCAGAAGGTTACGTTTGCCCGGTAACGGGCGAAGAACTCCCTTGTCCGAATTGCTGCCCGCTGAACAACAGCGCTGCCGAGTAGGTAAGCAATTTCGCGACGGGCTAGGCGAACTTATTTGACAACGCCCGCTGCGTGGGATAGAAACGTATCCGCTGCCATGCCGTTCGTCGGCGGGTGGCAACCTTTCGGGTCGCGTGGTTCCTGCCCCACCACGCGACCCCGTTTTCGTTTACTGCTTTGGTTCGCGGCGTCGGGTGTGGTATAGCAAATGGTAATTCGCACTACGTCCAAGGAGCGCTTGTTAGGCGAGATTTTTCCCGGAGCGACAACCCTGTTACCCCGCCGGAATTCTCTTGTCCCTTTACCTTCCGGGAGGACAAATGTCGCATCCGATTCCGGTCTCGCGAGAGTGGACGGCGCAAGACATCCGTGGCGAAAGCGAAGCGGCGCGGGCTAAGTCCGTCCAGCTATTAAGCGAACTGATGGGTTCGCTTCTCGCCTTGCAGTCAACCATCATGGAACTACGCGCGTTTACCGATGAAGCGCGCTGGCGGGTTAGGAATTTTTCAACAAAGTGAAACGCGAGTTTTGACAACAGCCGCCCGGTGGGATAGAAGGCTGGTTTTGCTAAAAACTTGAAAAACTACCGCCCGCGACCACGGTTTGCCCCTGGTGGTCTTGTATCCTTCCTTGTTCAAGGCGTCCGCGATCTCTTGGAAGCTCGCCGCCCGCTCGCGGAGCATACGGATGATCGGCAGGATCGCGCCGTAAAGCTCATTAACACGCTCGGCGCGTAGCTCCCTGGCCCGCTCGGTGCCTTTCTTCCAGCCGGTTCGGCCCCGCGTCTTCTCGCGGATCACCGGGTTGTGCATACCGAGCTTGACCCCGTTGGCCTTCGCTTGAGCCAGCGCGGCCTTCGTGCGCTGGCTGATCCGCTTCGCTTCGTCTTCGGCGACGGCGGCGAGGATGTGGATGGTGAGCGGCGTGGCGGCAGGACAATCGCAGCACACAAAATCGACACCGGACTCCATCAACGCGCTCGTGAACGCCACATTGCGGGCGAGCCGGTCCAGCTTGGCTACCACTAGGATTGCGCCGGTTAGCCGAGCGTGATTTATGGCTTCCCTTAATTTCGGTCGATCTTTTGACTTACCAGTCTCGACTTCCTCGAATTCGCGTAGCACGTTAGCATGGTTTGCTCTGGCGAATGCCGCAACTTCGGCGCGCTGCGCCTTGAGGCCCAGGCCGGATTCCTCTTGGTGCTTGGTGCTGACTCGGTAGTAAGGGATGATATTCTTGCGGTAGGTGCCGACGCTCATGGTTGCTCCGTTGGTGCCGTGCCAAGGTGTGAAAAACTTGCTTCTACTTCAAAAATAACTCAAGATTGTTGCTTGTCAACGTAGCTAGATAACGTAATATTGTGGTGTACGGGTGACTAAGGGCCAACGGGGAGATACGAATGAGACAACTAGAACGCGAGTTGCGCCAGTTGATGGCGGAGGGTAAAGTCGCAGTTGCCGGTGGGATCACAGACGAGGGTGTGGCTGTGATCCGCTTTCAGGATGGTTCCGAGATGCCACTACCCGGCGTCCAATGGGGTCCGTACCTCGAATCTGAACGCGAGATCGCCGCTGCGGCGACGTTTGCTCGGCTGATGGTGGTGGCCGGGTTGTCCGACAATGGGGAGGCACTTGACGCGGTGAGGAACATCCCCTTCGACTGGGTCGGTGATGTCTTCCCCAACCCACTTCGGACCCTGAAATAAGACCCAATGGTGACGGGTTCAGCGTGTCTCGTTCTTGAGTGGGGCACGCTCGCGAGGGAACATCAGGTTCGCCATTCAGTCGGCGGCTCCCCGCGTCGAACGATTACTCGATTGCCCTTGGTTTTGGGCGCTTTTCGACGCAAGCTCAGGCGGCTCAGCGGCTTCCGTTCGATTCTGACGAATTAGTCATTATCCCGCCGCCCTATATCTCTAATGTATTTTTATTTCTCATATTTATACTATGTAGAAGTAAAAAATAATTTCTTAATTCGATAGTACAGAATAGAAAGTGTAGTCATTTCCTTGTTCGACGCGGCTTACAAATTTATTTCGGGCCGGGCATTGTGTACTTCTCGGCGACGCCCAGGACCAGGCGATCCGCCCGCTCGGCACAATCCGTCCAAACGGACCTCGCCACGACGCTCTCTGAGACTCAGGAAGGCCCGCAGAAGCGATTCTGACCCTGCCCTGGTGTGATGGACCCATCGAGGCTGATCGCCTTTCTACGGACTTTCTAGCGGCCTTCTTGAAGATGCAACCCGATATGGTGATCTAGCTACGCGACGTAGCCACGACCACTGGATTTTCACCGCGTCGTTCCAGGGAAGTGCATGGTGGTTTACCGCGTCACCGGCGCTCGACATGCTCGAACCCTGGCCGAGCCGGGCCGACCGGACACGCCCCTCGATTCTCACCGCGTCACCCGGCTCGACCCTGGCCGCCGCGAGCCGCCGCTGATTCCGACCGGGTACCGACCGCCGACCGCGAGGTTTTGACGCGGCAGTACCCTACGGAACAGCGCCTAGACCGAGGAAAGGGCAGCGAACAGCGCGCCATACCCCCTGGTGGAGTGCCCCCGCAAAATTGACCCCACCGTCACGACCGCTACCACCGGACCGTGGCTCCCTTGCCGAGCACGACGCAACCCGTTGCATTGCACCATGTTAGGCGTTTTCATCGTCCGATGAAGGTTAGATAACAGGCCGGATGTGCGGGTTGCACAGGTCCGCGGTGGCGTGCGGGCCGAGCCGGTCGCCCTGGTCGTGCCGATCGCGCCGGTTGTCGCGGTCGTACCGATTGCGTCAGTTGTATCAGGCTAAACATCTTCAGGGAAAATGACGGCTTCAACCGCGCGTTCGGCACTCTCATTCCATGCGCCGCACTCCGCACAACCCCGCGCCGGTACGCTCCACATCCCACCGCGAACCAGCATAGCCACACTCACCGGCGCATGCGCCACATCCCCACCGCACCACAGAATCGACACGCTCGGCAACTTCGTTGCATAGCTACCTAGCGGAGTGACGCCCGTTCCGCTGGCGTCGGATCATGCCGAGCGCTGGACATGCCGAGCGGAGCGCGCACGAAAAAACCGCACTAGGTAGCCTAGTGCGGTTTCGGGGGGTCGCGCCAATCGCGCGGGTTAGTCGGTTGTGCAGAGGAAACCGGTTGCGCCGGAATCCAGGGTGACGATGAATCTACTACCGCTGCCATCCTCAGCGGTGATGTCGTTCACGACGCCAGTAGCGGAGAACTCGCCTTTGCCATTTTTGAGCGTTAGCGCAATCGCGCGGCGATTCGCTAACGAATCGAATAGTTGCCATTTAGTGACCATCGCACTTGCACCCTTTCTGCCGGTTGTGCGGCTTGCGTCCGCCCGCGCACCATACGCCGAGCAGAGCGACAATGCCGAATATGACGGTTTCGCCGATACCCACGCAAATGCAACCAATTAGCATAAGCCGAACCTACGGTTAAATCGGATTGAACGGTGAAAAGCGTACCAAGCACGACGCGCCGCATTGTCCGAAAACCGCCGTTTGCGTTTCCCGTCTGGCATGGCTTGCGTTTCCCGCTTCGCTTTGGCTCCCCTCACAATGCAACTATGCTTTGCGTTTCTAGGTAGGTCAAGCTATATGTGCTAAAAATCGCATAGTATGCGAAACGCCAGCGGAGCACGACGCCCGGTCCGCTGGCGTCGCTCCGCTGGCCATGCCGAGCGGAGCACGACGCACGACGCCCGGTCCGGTCCGCTGGCGTCGCTTCCCTATCTATGCGCGACGCCCGGTCCGCTCGGCACGACGCCCGGTCCGCTGGCGTTTCTAGCGCGTTTCTGGCGTCGTTCCCCTGGCATTTCGCTAGGCGTTTCCCTGCGTTTTAGGCTAGGTTGGAAAATTTTATTACATCTAGCTTGACCTAGCTAGAAACGCAAAGCATAGTTGCATTGTGAGGGGAAGCGAAACGCGAAACAACGAAACGCAAATGACTCTGCTAATCATGTTTTTCGTTGGTGTCATCGTCGCCGCCTACGTTCAAACGCAAGTCATCGCTCCGCGCCAGTTCTGACCTACGCAAGCTACCACGTTCTACTTTTGAGGGTTTTTCATTATGTGCCAAACGTGCGAATTGCAACTGACTATTCCGGGTTTTAATCTCCCTGCGGTTGTGCCTACCGAGCCTGATCCTGTCGAATGTGACGGCTGTGGCGAATTGAACCGTCCGGCCAGTTTGCGGGAAACGCCCGAAAACGACAATCTTTGCGACGATTGCTTCTCACGCGATTGGTGCGAATGTGACGTTTGCGGCGACGTGACCGCCGTTGACGATTCTTGCAGTTCTGAGGACGGCAGCGGTCCTTACTGCGAATCGTGCTACGACAGTAGGTATTGCCGCTGCGATTCGTGCCATTGTGAGGTTTCTACCGACGATGTGCGGAACGACGGGCGGCGCAACTATTGCGACGATTGCTACTGGGACGTTTATACCACCTGCGACAACTGCGGCGACGAAATCAATCGCGACGATGCTGTCTGCGCCGACTATGGTTGCTACTGTGAGAGTTGTGCCCCGCGTGAGGATTACGACGGCGACATCAGCGCGGCGTCGTTCCGATTCCTTCCCGACGATACTTGCCGCAAAACCGGTTCGCTCCGCACTTTCGGAGTGGAGTTGGAAACTGCCGAATGCGACGGCTATATGGGGCTTGACGGAGAAACGCATTTTGACAGCAAGGACGACGGGTCGATTAACGGCAAGGAATTCGTGTCGCGCGTCCTGCGCGGCGATAGGGGGCTTGACGCCATTGCCGATTTTTGCGCTCACGCTCGGCATTGGGATGTTGACAGCAAGTGCGGTTATCACTTGCACGTCGGTTGCCAAGATTTAACCGACGATGAATTAAAATCCGTTTGTGCGGCCTACGCGCTCACCGCGCGGGTTTGGCAGTCCTTTGTCGCCCGTTCGCGTCGTTCCAATTCTTACTGCGGTGACTTGGAATGGGATGTTGACGAATTGCGGAGCGTGCGCGATTTTGCCGATTGGACCGATTCGCAGGAACGATACCAATGGTTGAACGTGTCCGCCTATAACGAACATAAGACCTTGGAGGTTCGTTTGCATACGGGCACGCTTAACAGCGATAAGGTTTGCAACTGGGTTGTGGCGCATGTCAAATTTGTCGATTACTGCGCCAAACTGCCCTATTGGAAGGTGCGGTCCTTATTTGAGGGTAAAACCAAGGAAGAGATTTTTGACCTACTTGCGGTTATTTGGAATGATTCCGAATTGACCGATTTTTACGCTGCCCGCGCTGCCAAGCATGGAACGGAATACCGCGCAGCGCTGGCCACTAGCTAGGAATAGAACGGCACGACGCCCGGTCCGCTCGGCACATAGCGGACCGGGCGTCGTTTTGCGCGCTGGCGTCGCTCCGCTGGCTATGCCGAGCGACGCCCGGTCCGCTGGCGTCGCTCCGCTGGCCATGCTGCGCCGGATCATGCCGAGCGACGCACGACGCACGACGCACGACGCACGACGCACGACGCACGACGCACGACGCACGACGCACGACGCACGACGCACGGTCCGCTGGCGTCGCTCCGCTCGGCACGACGCCCGGTCCGCTGGCCATGCCGAGCGACGCACGACGCAAGGAAGCGACGCCCCGTCCGCTGGCGTCGGATCATGCCGAGCGACGCCCGGTCCGCTAGCTTCATTAAAATTTGCCAGCCTAGATTGACCTAGCTAGAAACGTGTTCCATAGTTGCATTGTGAGGAGAGCAAACGACGCAACGAAACGCCAATTAAGAAAGGATTATTTGCCTATGTGCGGCTTATTCGGTGCAATCGGCAAGGGGATCAACCCCGGTACAATCCGCGCACTTGCCATTGCCAATAGGGAGCGCGGGACGCATGGAACCGGTTTTTTCGATTCCAGCGGAAAATTCGTCAAGGTGGGCAAGGACGCTATGGACGCGCTGAGCCTGCGGGATTTTACCGCCTTTATCAAACATTCCAAACGGTGGTTTCTCGCCGGTCACACCCGACATAGGACGTGGGGCAAGATTAGCAATCGTAACGCGCATCCGTTCCGTTACGGTTCTATCATCGGTGCGCATAACGGCATGGTGAGTGCGCCCGGTCGGTATAAGGTGGATTCTGAGTATCTTATCGACCGGTTGAATAAGTGCGGCGGCGACTATCGGGCGGCCCATGCCGAGATTAGCGGTTATTGGGCGCTGACGTGGTTTGACGGCGACTCGTTCTATATCGGCGCGCACGATAATGAGGTTTACATCGGGCGTGCCGAAAACGGGGTTTGGTACTATTCATCCGAGAAAGCGCACTTAGAGGCGTGCGCCGATGTTACCAAACCTGAGTGTATTTGGGGTGGGCGCGTTATTCGGTTTCGCGCCGGTTGTGATATGTATGATGAATTGCCCGAATTCATCAGTCTGGCCTATCGGCGCGAAAAACCGAAAACGCGCGTCAAGGTGCGTTATGCCGACTCTACCGACATCCCGCAGTGGTCCGATTTGGACTATTACGACGCGCTTGCGAAGGAAGCGGGCTATACCGATTTTGACACCCTTTGCGAAGTTGAGAGTATGGGGGATCGCGCGGCCGCAATGACAATGTTGGATGATTTGTTTTATTACGGTCGCGCCACGCGCGAGGCTGCGTCCTATTCGGAGTATTGGAACGATTACACTGAGGGGTGGGATTAGGCCGTTTTTACCTTAGTAGGCGCGGCGCGCGTTAGCGCGTCGCGCCTATTTCTGCGCGCGCTGGTTTTTCTGGCGTCGCTCCGCACGACGCCCGGTCCGCTGGCGTCGCTCCGCTGGCGTCGCTCCGCTGGCGTCGCTCCGCTGGCGTCGCTCCGCTGGCCATGCTGGGCCGGATCATGCCGGGCGACGCCCGGTCCGGTCCGCTGGCCATGCTGCGCCATGCGCTGGCGTCGGAGCATGCCGAGCAACGCACGACGCCCGGTCCGCTCTGCTGGCGTCGTTCCGCTGGCGTCGTTCCGCTGGCGTCGGATCATGCCGAGCGGAGCACGACGCCCGGTCCGCTGGCCATGCTGCGCGCCGAACGCTGGCCATGCCGAGCGACGCCCGGTCCGCTGGCGTCGGATCATGCCGCGCCCGGTCCGCTGGCCATGCTGCGCCCGGTCCGGTCCGCTTGGCACGACGCCCGGTCCGCTGGCGTCGCTCCGCTCGGCACGACGCCAGCATTCCGCCATCTCGGCACATCCCGCACGACCCGCATAATCGGTTGTACGGATCGTAGCGATTCCGACGGTCCTGCTCGACCTGCCGGTTTTAACGATTTTGCGGGTTCTGCCGGTCCGACCGGCTGCATACGGCCATAGCCCATATCAACCGTGGGCGCGCGAGTATGGTCGAATTTCCTAAGCGCGACCATTTCAAACCGCGAGATCGCGCCCGCGTTCAAAATTGAATCAGGCGGCACATCCCGCACGATCATGCCTCGCCCTGGCCTACTTTCTCTTACCGCACCAACGCCGACCGGCGAACCAATCCACAACGCTCCTAGCTGCCCGCTGCTGCGCCCCTGGCGTCCCGGTGGTGTCCTAAGACCCAGGAACCGCGTGAGCTTCTTGGCGGCGTTCCTGGCGGCCCTGCCGGCGGCCCGGCCCGCCCGGATCATGGCGGCCCTGGCATCGGTCCGGCCCGGCCCCAGGTCCGGCGTCGCCCTGGCATCGACCGCCCCAGGTCCGCATTGAGCGGCCCGCACCGAGCTACCGCTGGCGGCCCGCGTCGCGGCCCGGCGTGCTCGGCCTGCGTCGCGGCCCGTTCGCTCGGCCAGCGGCGGTCCGGCACGCTCGACATCATGGCCCCGATCATGGCCCCAATCATGCGCCCATGATGCGCCGGATCATGCGCCCCAGGTCCGTCGGCTGAGAATGGCCCGCTTGTGCTCCCTGGTGTTTGCCGACACAAACGAAGAAAGCCCGGTCGTATCGACCGGGCTTCAATACCTCCAAGCGCCAACGTAAGCGCGCCGCTAAGCGCGAAGCGCCCAGCGCGGCTGCGAATTAACCCTGCCCCGAACCCTCCCCGCTACGCTCCCTCCCTGCACCCGGCATGTACAGCCAAGCGGTGAACCCGCCCGGTGGTTGCTTGCCGAACCACTCCGCTGCGTCCGCTTGCGAAACGGGACGCCCAAGCGCCCGGCTTGCTGCCCAAATCATCGCATCGCCGTGCGTGGGGAACGGCCCATAGACCCCAGTATCATCAACGTAGACTGCGCCGGTCGCTTTCATGCTTGTTCCTCCGGGTGTCGTTCGGTGTAAACCCGCCGCGCGATGTCGATAGGTTCCTTGCCGAACAAGTCGGCAACCAGCAACACGGAAATGTAACCGGCCATCAGTTCCGGTAAATCATCGTCGCCCGCCGCATCGTTCAAGGCAATCCATTGAACAGCCTCACGCAAGCTAGGTCGTTTTGCCACTCTGTTTTTCCTTTCGTTCTGCCCGCAAACAAGCCTTGCACGTCGCCGCTCCGTGAATGCCCTCGACGCGCACGCCCTTGCGGTAGGGATCAACGCCGCACCAAGTTCGTGCGACTACGAAGAACCGGCTGCGCTTTCGCGGGATCAGCCGGTGTATCGGCCTTTCGTTCTTCACTCGCTGCCCTCCACTTCAAGCATCGTGGTGTCGTCCAAGCGCCCATACTCCGCGTAGTAGGCGCAGTTCGTGCAAATCTGGTACTCCTGAATTTCACCCGTCGTGGGGTTGTATCCGGTCGCAATCTCGCGGTCGCCGCCGAGCGACGTGGCGCAACAATCGCACGGACTCCAAGAGAAGTAAGGTTCGTCGAATGTCTCGCGGTTCCCGCAACCCTCCGGGCACTTGCCGTCGTCCTCCCAGGCGGACCCGCACTCAGGGCACTCGATGTGCCCGGTGCTCAGATTGGTGATTCCCTCCCGTTCAAAGAAGTCCTTAACAGCCGCCTCATACTGTGCGTACTCGCGTTTGTTCATGCTGCCCCTAGACTGCCAAGGTGTGAATGCAAAGGCCCATCTTGCGAACCCACCGACGCGCCGACTCCAAGCCGTCGAATCGGGCGTGCGTCCTACCGTCAACGCGAACTTCGCCCCGGTAGCTTCGCCCATCGACTCGCATCTTGATGGGATGCAGGCTCACGTCGCCGTGGTGATAGTTCGGATGCTGGTAGAGAACCCGGCCCGAACCGGATCGAATCTTAACGATGTCCTGCGCGCGAATGGCGTCGCCGCCGTTGTGTCCGTGGGGAACCAAGAGCGGCACTTTAACCGTCCCTCCGCTCCGTCCGACCGTGCCGATAACGTAGTGCTCTTCCAGCCGGTCGCGGCCCGTCTCGGCGTCGCCGTAGTGAAGCCGAACAATCATGCCGTCCTGGCGGGCGCGTTCGAGGACGCGGATCACGGCATCCGGCGTGCGTTCATCGTAGTGCGTGCCGTTGATAATCTTCATGGTGTTGCTCCCAGGTGAGAATGGGCGAGTCACTGCCCGAAGTTACACCCTCCTGCGCTTGTAAATTGAGGTTGCCGGCACCGAAACGCTGCGGTTTTCCGCAGCCAAATCGCCAGCGCGAGTTAAATTAGCGGCGCAGTTACCAGTAGATGAGCGCTTTGGGAATAAAGATTTCCCCGTCGGCTTCTCGGCCATCAAGATAGAGCGCGAGCGCGTGCAGCTTGCTCTCTTCCAGCGCTTTTTGTGCGACAAGCGAGTACGCTTGACCGTCCCCATCCGGTAACGACACATCGCCGTCTTCCGGTTCATCGACCGCTTGAATTTGCAGAACCCCGTCGGCGTTGAATACCGTCCAACCCTCTTTCTTTGCGGCGGCGTCGCACTCCCGAATCCAGTAGTCGCCCAGTTCGATCATGTACTCGTTCCAAGGTGTTCGCGTGGTCATTGGTGTTGCTCAGGTTATTACTAACTTGCTCTACAAAATATTAGCTTATCTAGCTAGGTAGTCAAATAAAAATAGCCGACCGGGGACTAGACCGGTCGGCTATGCGGGTGACTAGCCCGCGTTGCAGGGAGCAAACCTGCTAATACGTGAAACCGAGCGACTCAACGGCGGCCCGAAACTCGGCAAGCAAGGCCGGTAGCCGTGCCTCCAAGCGGTCGCGTAAATCGTCGGCGGTTAGTTCGTCCTCCGTCGCATCAGGCCAGAGCGCGGCCCGGCGTGCGGCGTCTAGGTCGCGTTCCTTCCCTTCGCCGACCGTGCCGTATGGCTCCCAGTCAAGCACGAAGGGAAGCGGCTTTTCGTCCGATGCCTTGGTTCGATCCGTGTAGCGGGGAACGTCCCGTAGCGTCCACAACGGCAGGCCGGTCGCCCGGTCGTTGAGTTGCCGAAACTCTCCCTTGCGGAGTCCCCAGTGGTCGCGGTCGCCCGCGAGATACGTTGTATTGGCGATGTAGTGCAACGGCCCGTCGGTGCTGCACCCGTGCCACTTGAGAAGCGGCGCGAGTTCGGGCAACCGCTTGGCAATCTCGTCGTGCAGGCAACCGCCAGCGGACCATTTCAGCGTCCGCCCATTGGCGTGCTTTACCGTGCCGTCGCGGCTGCTGCCCCTCGTGGCGTACAGGTCGGCGGTAATGGAAAACGTGTTGTGTCCGTTGCCACATTGGTCATCGTGCCGCACCGTCACGATAAGCGTTTCCGGCCCGCTGCTGGTCACGTAGTCGGCGCGAAAGGTCTTCGTCTGATTCTTCGTCAAGATGCTTGGCGACATTACTGATTCCAAACGGTGAATTGCAGTAAGAATGTCCGAACGGCATGAACCGCGTGCGGTTTGCAAATCGCGGTAGAAGCCGACTAAGGTGCGGCGCATGGCGGCCCGGTGTTCGTTCACGTTGTTTCCCCTAGACCTCGCGCTAGGCAATCACGCCCGTTCGTGCGGCGTCAACGGTCCTGATGTACTTGTCCGCCGTGCGCTGGAAGCGTTGCAGTTCACTGTTGGCGTCAACGTCCTTGCTCGTAATCAGCCCGATGCCTTTCTCACCCACAACGCCGATAGGCTGCGTGTACCAACTGGCATCGTCGGGAATGATTAGCGTTACTTCGCCGTCCTGGCCGTTGATCGCCCGGCGAATGGCATCAAGCCGCCGAGCGTCAAGACGGACAACGCGGACCTTTTCCGGGTTGTAGTTGGGAATTGAACCCGACAAACGCGGGAACCGCCCCTCGTGCGTTTCCAGTTCCACCGCGCCGCGCTCCTTCCCGAATTGACTCTTGTGAGCCAAGCCGTAGCCGCTATCGCCCGATGTCTCAACGATGCTGGCGGCTTGGCCATCCATCGCGGCGAAAAATGAGGTTTCCACCGTGCCGCAGTATTCGACGTGAACAAGGTCATAGCGACCGTTTTCTTTCGCCGCACAAGCGGCGACGTTGGTAGGGACGTTTGCTTGCATCGTGGTTTGCTCCCAGGTCGGTTAGTCAGTCAGCTCGTCGAAAAGGTGGTCATCGTAAGCCCATCCGTGCAGGCTGTCCGCACCGAAGGTTTCGATGGTCAAGCCGAGAACGCCGTGCTTCGCAAGGAACGCATCAAGTTCGGCGTCGCCTAACTCGCAATGCAGGTCGCCGATGTTGAAGTCGCCGCCGCTCCGTTTGATCGCTGCCTGCCCCGCTTCCGTCGCCTGCCAGTCGTTGACGGCGGCGGTTATCGCGTCCTTTAGCGTCTTCGCGTTGTTGATCCAGGCGGTTTGTTCGCACTCGACAACGGCGAAGTCGGACTCCCACTCGCGCGGGACGATTACACGAAGTTTCATGCTGGTTTGCTCCAAGGTCGGTTAGCGGGCGTGGCGGCGGCGGACGCGGTCAACGGCCAGCGCCAACACGCCGTAAGGAACGAGAAACTGAGCGACGGACAACGTCACGTAAAGCAGAATGTTCATGGTTGGTGTTCCTTGGAAAGTTCGTCGTAAGCCAGTTCGTCCCACTCGCTGCCCTCAAATTGAATCGGGGTGGCCCGCTTCAAGGCGAACACGGCGGCGGCCTGGTCCCACGCCTCAGCAAAGTCGTCCGTGATAGCAACGCCGTGACCCATGCAACCGAGCATCAGGTCACAAAGGGCGTGCTCGATGTCGTCCGGGTGTTCCAGGCCCATGTGGTGAAACACAAGCCCGATACTTTGCCCCCATGCTTGCTCGATGCGTCCGATGTAACGCATGATGATGGGAAGCTGCACGTCGTCCGGCAGTCGCTCAACGCATTCCTCGATACGGTAACCGCTGAATGATTGGCCCCGTTCCTCCGCAAGTCGTGCGTAGTGGTCGGCGTAGCAGACGTGGGCGGCTTCAAGGAGGAACATCTTGTCGATCATCACGGCGGTCGCCCCAGGTCGGTTTCGTTCTGCCTCTACTCAAGAGTAGCTCACCTAGCTAGATTGTCAAATTATTTCCTAGCTAGTGGCGAACGAATTGCACTCCGTTTGGACCAAAGTGCGCAGCGTTTCGGCGCTTGGAGTGTCGCCCAGGTCCTCCGTCAACTCGGCGGCCCGCCCGGCAATCCGCTCGATAAGCGTTTCAAAGTGCGAAAGGACCGTGTTGCCGTAGGTGTAGGCGGCCATCGTGCGGATCACCACCTTGGCGTTGCGTTCGCCGTCCCAAAGGCCGCTGTCGGTTTCCTCATGGTCGCGGAGTTCGTCGAGTAGCTGCGCGGCTTCAAGCAGGCTGTAATCTCGGCCCGTATGCGTTTCGTGATGCCAGCGGTCGCCGCCGTCGTACTCAAACAGATTGAATGGCGGTTCATACCCGTCGGCCAACCATTCAACAACGGGGTCGATGAATTGCAGAACTGTTTCGGCGGCGTCGGATTTTGCTTTGGCGGTGTAGGTCATTCGTCGATGCTCCGAAGATGAACCCAAGCCGGGGCGTTGCGTACTGCTCTTGTCATATCAAAAGCCTAGCTTTGTACATCTAGCTAGTCAACCTAAAATTCTTGCTTGACTCGGCGGGTAACTAATGTAAACTTCCAGTAGCGGCGAATGCTTTTGTTCGTCGTGAGAAGCTCGGCCCATAGGACTAGCGGGGTGAGCGCCGATGGGTCGCTGACTACGACCTAGATAGGCCGCCGACTACGGCCTGGGACAACGATACGGGAGTAACCGTCCGGCCCGGCTCTACGGGCAGAGGCAGACCGCGCCGGTCATGCCGTTGGTGCAGCCTGATCCGATTGTGAAGATTGTGCGAACTGCCGCGGTTTAGCCCCTCTTGGAATACCAACCGCGCGAGAAACCGGTATAGTCAATTTTCCTAGGCGCTTGCATCACCCGGTCGCCCCAAAGTGTCTAGTTCACACCTGTGCAGCCGCCGCACGCGGGCTATTTCCGAGTCCGTGTGCGGGGTTCCCCAGTATTCAAATCGAGATAGTATTGAAGGACATCCGCGCGCGAGGGCAGATCGTTTACGTTGACTTGCATCGTCTGCGTGACGCGCGGGCTATCGGTGAATTCGTGGAAGGCGCACCCGAAGGCACGTATTTCACCCAGGATAAACCTAGTGATTGCGTGGAGGCGCTGCTTGCCATCCACAATCACGAACTCACCCACGGTAGGGCTGATCTGGTTCCACCAAGGAAAGTTGAAGTAGATCGTCCTGCTTGTCCTCCCACGGCGAAGCAGGAACTCCGGGAATTTGACTTGCTGGCGTGTTGTCCAGACATGGCCACGCTGGAAATCAGGGTCTAGGTTCAGTCCCGCTTCGGCTTGTTGCTCGGCCACCCAGGCGACGAGACGATCAAGTCCGAAGCTGCACTCCCACTCGCCGCTCTTGGTGAACGGCGGAATATCAGCGAACCGGGTGATCTTCGGCATGGTGGTAGCACGCTCGCATTTGTTTGAAACAGGCTAAGCGCCAAGCGCTAAGCGCTAAGCGCCAAGCGCCCGCCCCTATCGGAAATAACAGCCCCCCCCCTCATAACCCACCCGGTTTGACCTATGGAGTCCGTTCGCATCATATTGCTTGACCGTCGTTTTCGTATCCTATGGTCGAGCGCCTACCCCCAAAACGATCCCTTCGTAGGAAAGCCACTTTTTGATTTGACCCCCGACGCCGAAATGCTAAAGGAAAAGTTCACGAACCTGATGCTTGGCGACCCTATTGAAGAATTCGTGGCGAACTGGAAGATATACCAGCCTCCCGATTTCGACTCGTTCCAAATCACGGCGATGTGCGCAAAGCTGATTCGCGTGGACGACATTCAGACAGTTGCCGCTGTCGGGATTTTCAGGGAAGCCGATATGCCGCCCGGACTTGCCGAACAAGATCAAGAGATTCTTAGGCTGCTCACCCAAGACCTAACGCTTGTCGAGATCGCGGACCGAATGGGCCGGGCGATCAGCACCATCGAATACCGCACCAAGCGCCTCAAGGAAGCCTTCGGTGTGAAGACACTTCCAGGTCTCGCCGCCGAATCGGTGCGGCGAGGGGCGATTAGGCGCAAAGATAATAGACAAGCGCGGCCAGCGGTACAACGACGAGCATAAAGACCGACACGGCTTCCCCGTCGAGCAACCCTGCCTCTCGTCGAGGTAGAGGCGCACGATAAGGGCCGTAGCGATCCCAAGCAGGATGCCAGTACCCACGATCTGCAAGATCGCGCAACTCTCCAAGATGCTCATACGGTGACGGGTGCCTTGATTCCGGGGTGGGGATCATAACCATCCAATGCGAAGTCGTGGTAAACAAAGTCGTCGATGTACTTCCTCGCCCGGTTAATGAATATGGTGGGCAAGGATCGAGGCTCCCGGCTGAGTTGCAGCCGAGCCTGATCCAAGTGATTCAGGTACAGGTGCGTGTCGCCGAACACCATGATTAGCTCGCCCGGCTTGAGTCCGGTGCATTGAGCGACCATCATCGTGAGCAGCGCGTAGCTGGCAATGTTGAAGGGCACGCCGAGGAACACGTCCGCGGAACGCTGGTACATCTGACACGATAAGCACCCATCGGCCACGTAGAACTGAAACAGCAAGTGGCAGGGCGGCAGGGCCATCGCCGGAACGTGCGCCACGTTCCAAGCGCTCACGATCAGTCGGCGGCAGTCCGGGTGCGTCTTGATCCGTTCGATGACGGACCCAAGCTGGTCGATGGTGTACGGGTAGAAGCCGTCCGGGTTGAAGCGAACGCCCTCGAAGTGGCCCGACTTCCACTCGTAGCCTTCCCAGGCCCGCCACTGAGAACCGTAGATTGGCCCCAGGTCGCCGTTCTCGTCGGCCCACTCGTTCCAGATCGTGACGCCCTTCTGTTGCAGGTAGGCGATGTTGGTGTCGCCGCTGATAAACCACAGCAATTTGTGGATCACTGACTTGAGATGGACCTTCTTCGTCGTAACGAGCGGGAACCCATTGGCGAGGTTGAAGCGGAGCGAACGCCCGAATACGGACAGCGTGCCGGTGCCGGTGCGGTCGCCCTTCTGGAAGCCGTTGTCGAAGATGTCTTGGAGTAAATCGAGGTACTGTTTCATAGCAATTTTGGAATGGTCTCGATCTGGCCGCCCTGCAACCAAACGCGGACCGAGGACAGGGGTGCCAAGTCTCGGACATCGAAAAGCTGATCCGCTGAGAACTCACATAGGTTGTTCACGCCAAATGGATCGCCGGGAGCGATGTAAGCGTCCTCGCGTCCGCTTCTTCCGATTTCGGCGATGATTGGTTTGCCGCGAGTCAACAAGTAAAGCTCGTTGGCGCGGCGGGTGAGAATCAAACGGTGTATTCGACTCACGAAGCAAGTTCCTCATTGCTTGGGCCAAACAGTTCCACGGCTTAGCCCCTCACGAACTCAGCCATCACCGCAGGGGCGTTGGCATCGAAGCCCACACAATCCAACATTCCGAGGTCGTTGGAATCGGCGATGCTGAACCCGGTCGCCGTCATCCCGCACACGATCAGCTTGGCGTCAATACCCATCTTCTCGCGGTATTCGCGGAGCGCGCCGCTCGGATGCTGGCGGCCCGCGTAGGTTTCGTTGTCGGTGTAGACCGAGAAGCAATCGACTTCGAGCCGGTTCTGCAAGGCGTAGGTCATCGGCAACGAACAGTCGGTGCTACCGAAGTTGCTCATGTAGAGCTTCCGAGCGACCGCCGCTAAGTCCATCGACGCCCGCAGGCCCAGATCCACGAAGCTCCCGGCGAAGCCGTGGGCGTAACACTGCGGCTCGGTTCGCAGAGCGACCATCGCCATGACGCCCGCCGCTTCGCAGCACGAGACGTTCGTGTTGTTGATCTTCGCGCCCATCGAGCCGGACACGTCAATGCCGAGAAGCCATCGCTTGTTGGTCGGCTCGACCATCCCGAACGAGGCGTAGAACGCATCGTTGAGGGCGTCCACGATCTGCGGAACCGGGGTCCATGACAGCGAGCCACGGAAGCCGCAACCCTGGCTGTACGTCTTGAGGGCCAGCAGCACGGAGAACGGGTGGACGCGGGCCTTCTTCAAGGCCGACTCAGTCCGCAGCTTCTCGCACACGCCTCTGGCCGCCGACGAAAGCGGCTTGAGCAACCCGCTGGCGGTCATGCCGCCCAGGTTACGGATCATCGCCGTCATCGGCATGTGTTGCAGCAACGCTTCCTGCACAGCCGGATCGCTGAGGTACTGGGGCGGGATGTGCTCACGAACCAGACTGTGCTCGCGGATCAACTTGATAAGTCCCTTGATCGAGTCCGCATTCTGCGCTTCCTCGACCGCGAGCAGCAATTCGTTCTTCGATTGACGCCGGGCGGCCCGCCACTTGTCCGGCTGAGCCACATACTGCAACACGTCCTGCGTCGCCCGGTTTTTCGTGTTGGCGTGGCACAAGCGGAGCACGTCGCGGTGCGACCAGCCGTTCCGCTGAGCGTACTTCGTGACCTGCATCGCCAACTGGTCCGGCGACTTGGCCAGATACCAGTTCGACACAGCGGTCCGCAGACTGCGACCCCAACCGCGAAGCTCGTTGCACGCCTCGACGAACTGGAACAGATGGGTGCCGGTGCGGCACACCTTCGGCATCGCCGCGAGGGCCAGATCGCCGGCCAGCTTTACGTTGCCATCCAGCCGCTTGTTTGACGCGAGTAGGGCCAGGGCGAAGATCGCGGGGTCGTTCTTGATGGCGCGGCCGCTGTCGCTGATCTCGACGATACGGTCCACGGTCCGCTTCGGGTCCGCCTTCGCACAGTCGAGCACGATGTTCGCGTTCTCGATGGCCAGCTTCCGCTCGCTGGCGTAGTACGTGCCACCTTCGCAGCCCAGGATCAGGAAGCGATCAAGCTGAGCGAACTGGTCGAGTTTGTAAGAGTACCCGCCCGCCGAGTTCTTCACTTGGCCGAAAAGCGGCTCGGTCTGCGGGGTGTTTCGCGGCGAAACGTGCGCAACGTAAGACATGCAGCGGCTCCCAGGTAGGAACAAGAAACAAAAAGAGCCGCGAACAAGTAACGCGCAGGACGGGGGTATCTTAAAGGGATAACCGTCCCGCATTCGGCTCGCGGCAACTCGCTTAAAAGTCAGCCTGTCTGGACTCGAACCAGCAACCTCCGGTGCCCTTGGCAACGATCACCTGTCGGCCCGCCGAAGCGGGCAAGTTACCGGGACCGACACTAAACCGGCGCTCTACCCGATTGAGCTACAAGCTGATAACCGTGAACAAGGTGTGGTGGACCGTGGACATCAAGGTTGCAAATGGTGATAACGGTCCACCTTCGGCTCACGGTTGTTTCAATAGCCCCATTCGTCATCCTCGTCTTCTTGCCAGGGTTCCTTGGGGTCTTCAAACTCCCGACGTTGGGCGTCGCGGAACCGCTTCATCACTTCGTCGAAGCTATGGGCCACCATGACCCGCTTGAACGGCTCGTCGGCGAAGCTGGTGTGAATCACGCACTCGGTATCGCCCAGTTGTTCGATCAAGTCCACGCGATAGTGGTCCACAGCCACTCGCTTACCGTCGGCTTTCGTCAGTTGAACGAGCATGGTTCCATTCGTGTGTAAAAGGACCACGAACAAATCAGGTGCGAGACGGGGGAATCGTTGCAGGATAACCGTCTTGCGTTCGGCTCGCGGTCGCTAGGGAACCCGGTGGGAATCGAACCCACATTTCCCGCTCCTAATGCGATAACGGTCATCCAGCGGCCCAGGTTGGGCAAAGTCGGCGACCGTGTTTTAGGCGTCCTATCCGTTAGACGACGGGTTCTACACTTGAGGGCAATTTGGTGCGAGACGGCTTCATGCCGATAACCGTTTCGCGTCGGCCCTCGTTACGCAGTAGATACACGGCTCAGCCGTGTTTGGATGAAGGACGGCTGAAAATTTTTCAGGCGACTTCCTGCCAGAATTCCCAGCGCATCCCGTCCAGCAGCCCGGTCACATCGCATGGCATATCAGCGAACGCCTCTTGAATCTGCGAGATCACGACCCGCACCCGACTCTTGAGCGTCGGGGCCGGGACGCCGCACCGTTTTGACGCTTCGGCGTAGCTCAGACCCTCAGCGAAGATTAGCATGAACGCCTGCTTCGACGCGAACGGCAACGCCTCGACGAACTGCTGAAACTCGACTCGCCACTCTTCGTGCTCCATGCCTTCGCCCGGCGTGACGCTGGCGTGAGCCGGGTCGATTCGCAGGGGCGAACCCTCTCGCTCGGAATGGATCGACACGCACGACCGGGGACGACCGGCGACCTTGGAGCCGCGAAGCTCGTTCCGCGTGAGGTTCAGCGCGGCCCCGAATAGCCACCGCTCGAACGCTCCCTTGCTGTCGTCAAACCGATGGATGTTCTTGTAGATGCGGATGAACACCCGCTGCACAACGTCCTCGGCGGTGTCTGGATCGCCGAGCCTCACGATCAACGTGTTGGTTAGTTTCTCCTGATAGCGGTTTACCAGTTCCGTGAATGCGTCTTGCCGTCCCTGTTCTCGAAACGATGAAATTAGCTCAGTGTCCGACAACGATTGCATCTCAACCTCTGCCCGTTAAGAAGCTCGAAACGACCAAAGGCTACCCGTCGGGGTAGCTGCACAAAAATTACACAACCTAGCTACGTTGTCAAGAAGATTTGTGGTGAATTTGGGGACGCGCGCACGTATCCGCAAACCCACCCGAAATTGCCACACCGGCACGAAAGATTATGCACGGCGGGATGCCCACGGATGGCTTGGGGCAGGCAAAAAAGAGGGCCGCACCTGCGAACAGATGCGGCCTGCCCGACGTAGGACCGAGTTACCAAAATTATCGGTTATTCCGATCGACACACATAAACGATCAGTGCTTGCGCTTGCTTAGCTACGTTTCCGTAATCTGAACCCCAAGTTGTTTCGCTGCTTCTCTCGTTCCTTTCAGCATTGGGCGTTCGGGATCAAGCGGCTGCCCATCGTGAGCGATAGATTTGAATGCTATTCCCAATTCTTAGGTTCTTCAATCCAAGACGAGCCGCAGGGCCGACAAAGCACCGGAAAACGTCGGTCCAAGATTCCAATGGCATGTTTCCGCTGGAGTTTGGGACTTCACGCTCAAGTGCAGCGCGAAGTTGCATTTCTACCTGGACCTGCGGAAGCTGATAATCCCGTCTCATGGCCACGACATCGCGAGCTATGTAGCGGTGCATCATCAAGGAGGCGTCGGCGTGCCTCGCAGAAGATTGAGCAGGAAGAGGACGTGCATTAGGCGGTCGCTGAGAAAGCGATTAAAGTTCTCCGCTGGCATGAGTCCGTGGGCAAGGTCGTTCCGCACGTTGAATCCGCGCGGATCACAGAGCAAAACCCGCAGGTAAAAGGTTGCGTCATCACCAAGGCAGTCTTGAATCGCAGGTTCGGCTTCAAGAATGTCGTTAAGGCTCTTTTCGATCATCACGCCGAGATCAGACCGCCGATGCTTATTCGTCGGCTTGCCGAGGAATGCAAGTAGCCGCCGCAGGCAATGTTCGATCTGCGGCGCGAGGACATGGATCGTCTTTACGTGGTCGTTCGCAACGTAAGCGTCGATCGCCTGCTCAAGCAACAACGTGCGCGTCGGGTCGAACAATGGACACTGGAAAAGGATGGGCAGCACGGTCCTAGACGAAAACTCGTACCTTTCGCGAGTGCGGTCTAGTGCGGTCCCCAAAAAGACCGCAGACCATTTGAGATTGTCGGCCATGTGAAACATCAATCGGCCTTCAGGATCAGCCTCAATCGACCCCGCGCGAGCGATGACCTGATTCTCGCCCAGCTTTTCGAGAGGGATCATGGACAGCAACTTCGCCTGCTTCTGAGTGTCGTTCAACTGCTTGCGAATCTCCTCCAATTGCGGGCAGAAGTTTACCGCGATCCTGGTCAACGTGGCCTCCAAGTCCCCCGCCGTCATCTCCTCAAGGAATGCCTCCATCTCCTCGTCAGGAATCTCGAACGAGTGCGACTGGCGCACCATCTGCCGTTTGGCCTCCTCACCCTTCTTCTTTCCCGCAATCTGAAGACTCTCAGCATCCTCTTTCAGCCCGAACCGGAGGAAGATGCCGTAAGCCTCCTGATACCAGTGCATCGCTACGAGACCTTCCGCCTTCGCCGCGAATTTGGCAAGAGCCTCACCGTAGGCGCGGATCACTCGTTTCACGTCTTCATGCTGACCGCGCTTTTCATAATGGTGGGCGAGCCGCAGGGCCGGTTCCTTGGCCACAATTCCGACGGGGTTTTCTGAACGGCAAATGCGTTGAAGCTCGGCCTCCAACCCGTCAATCAACTTTTGCTCCCGGTCTGGCGTGAGGACAACTCCCTTGTGCCCATAGAGCAGGTCGAAAAGCCACGCAATTCGTGAGGCCGGATGCTCTGTCCGATCGAGCAATCGGAACATCGTGGCCACAACCGATTCCGCGCGTGCCTTATCGCCGACCGAGAGGGCAAGTTCCGATGCGCGCTCAAGGCGGCCCTCGGCGGTGTCCGTATTCGGGAACTTAACGCCGCAGTCAATGTAGGAATCAATGGCTTGACGTGCCAGGTCGATCGAGGGCTTGCCACCCGTCGCCAGCTTTGTCAGGTCCCACACGACATCTGCATAACGGGCCTTGAAAACGGGATGCTGAACTTCCCCTGCCCTTTTACTCCAATACTCGATGACAACGGCGTCGATGTTCGCGGAGTCTGGAAAAGAATACAAGGTACCGTCCTGAAGGGTGTTCTCGAACACCGGCCCAAAGCGAGTGCCCCAGCTACTTTTTTCCTGGCGATCCTTCAGAGGCATCTGAAGGGCTGCAATCTCCGCGAAGCTGGCCTTCCGCTGGCCTTCGCCGACCTCCCCACATTCCTTGAATAACCGCTCCAAAACGAAGCTCACTTCGGCTTCGTCGAAATCTTGGCCCGAAGAGTCTTTTTCACATAGCACAATCGCGAGCGGTCCAGGCAGAGACAGGTCATACGTTGTTGGTGATGACATCGAAATTCTCCACAAACGGCAGGCAATCGGAGCAGCCCGTTTTACGCTCAGTGGCGAAATGTGCCACGCGGCAAGGAAATAGGGGCATGACGAGCCGCACGCCGAACTGTTTCAGCGCCCCTTCGATTTGAGCAGATTTTTCGCCAGAAGGTTCGTTGTCGCAGCAGATTCCGAGAGCCGAGGAAAACAACGGCCTGCGGGCGGGATTTGCGCCATGAACGGACGGCCGTACAATTTGGGTTATCCTGAAGGCAGCCTCCCTTCGCGCAGGCCCGTCGAGCGGGTCTGCAATTCCGCTCGCCAAATCTTGCTGCCGTCCCCCAAAGGCGGTAGGATGTTCGCGTCCACCAGCGAATACAGGGGGCAGATTTGTCAGCCCTGACCAAAGGTGTCAGCCCGGCGGTGTATTTTCTATTTATTGGACCCTGTTGCCCACTCGAAAGCAGCCCTGTGTCACTACACCTATTTCTCCTCGAAGATCGCCCCCATGTACGAGTCGTATAATCCCCAGTAAAGGGGGGTGGGGGGGGGTCGGAATTCACAAACGCCCAAAACATTTCACCGAAAACATCTTGAAACCAGTCGGGCAGGAGCGATGAGCAAATCGGGTGGGGGTATCCGTGAGGTGGAAACCGCGGGGGAAAATCGCAAGGTCAAATTGCCTGAGTCATTGGGATTTCGGGAAGGGAGTTCGAGCGTCCATACCAGCCGCACAATGATGTTTGGCGAGTTGTCGCTCGTTTTTGAACAAGTCGCTCGGAATGCCAAACGGGACGATTATTTTACGGCCATCGTGGAGCAAAATGTGCTGGGCAAGCCAACGCAGACTACCCGAAAGCGGTCGGCCCAGCGGCTTATGGAGCTTTACTCGCTCGACGAGAACCGACCCATTTTTCGCCTGCTGCGGCGTTTCTGGACCACGGATTCGGCAGCGCGTCCGATGCTGGCATACATGGCTGCCGCCGCGCGCGATCCGCTCTTGCGGGCGACAACGTCATTCGTGGTTGCGATTCCGGTCGGTGCGTCAGTGAACCCCAAGGAGATCGCTGACAACCTGGCGGAAAAGTATCCAGCACGCTTCAAACCGACCACACTCCGTTCCACCGCGCAGAACGTTGCGTCATCGTGGACACAAGCGGGGTATCTGACTGGCAAAGTCAACAAAAAGCGATCCCGTCCGGTGGTGACGCCGGTGGTGGTAACATATGGCCTGCTTCTCGGCTACTTGTGCGGTACGCGCGGCAAGATGCTGCTCGATACGATGTGGACGCGAATGTTGGGTCGGACGCCTGCCGAAATTGCAGACCTCGCCACGGATGCTTCCAAGCAAGGGTGGATGAATTATAAGGCCGCAGGTTCCGTGGTGGAGATCACGTTCCCCGGCCTACTGACAACTCAGGAGGAGAAGGCTTCTCATGAATCGGATTGACCTTCTCAAGAAGAACTACCAGCGATTCTGCGAAACATCGTGGGATCGGAACGTATCCGGCGCACAGCGGGTCTGGCTTGCCGTCTACGACAAGGAGGACGAACGCAAGCTGCGGCTCCGGTTGGGGATGTTCGAGGAGGCCACGCATCACAGCAACAACAAATGGAAGTCCATCGACCTGACCGACGCTTTTGCGAACTGGATGTGCGGCCCGGACAACTCCGACTACGCCGAAAGCTACTTCGAGTCGCCCGACAGTCTCGATAACGCAAAGCTGGGCGAGTTCATGCAATCGGTGGTTGTTTGTATCCGGTCGGCTTTGGCCGAACTTCCTGATCCCGACAAAACCGTTTTGGCGGTGTACGGGATCGCCTCGGTGTTTGGCTTCCTGAAGATTTCAGAAATCCTGCCGTTGGTCGAGGGAGATGTGAAGGGTCGCTTGTTGATCTTCTTCCCTGGCGTCTACGAGCAAAATAACTACCGTCTGCTCGATGCACGCGATGGCTGGAACTACCTCGCGTATCCGATCACCGCCAGCGATGTGGAGGCCCGCCCGTGATGATGAACCTTGAGATTTACGAGAAAGACCCGCGCACCCACACGCTGCTCAACCAAGGCGTGGCCAAAGTCACCAGCGGCCAATCGTCCGCTGAACTCGACACGCTGCGGTACGAACTCACCAACTTCGTGTGCGATGGCCAATATGCCGAGGGCCTGAGCCGTATCCTCAGCACTTACCTGGGCCACTAGGACAAGAGCGAACAGCCAGGGGTTTGGGTCAGCGGTTTTTTCGGCTCCGGCAAGTCCCATCTCGTGAAGATGCTCCAGTACCTCTGGACTGACTTCGAGTTCCTGGACGGCGCAAAGGCCAGGGGCCTCGCCAAGCTGCCGACCGGCGTGAAAGACCTGCTGAAAGAACTCACGAATTCAGCGAAGCGACATGGTGGACTTCATGCCGCTGCCGGTGATCTTCGGACAGAGGCGAAGGACAGCATCCGACTGGCTCTGTTGGGCATCCTCTTCAAATCGGTTGGCTTGCCCGGCGATTACACCCGTGCCTGCTTTCAGATGTGGCTGCGCGATGAAGGGCTAGAGGCCAACGTCCGCAAGTCGATCACGGACAACGGCAGCACTTTTGAAAAGGAACTCACGAATCTCTACGTCAGCAAGCGGATGGCCCAGGCGATTCTGGCCCATCGACCGGAATTCGCGTCCAAGCCGTCCGATGTTCCCATCATCTTGAAAAGCCAGTTCCCGCCTGACCCCAAGGACGTGTCAATTGACGACATGATCGACAAGATCATGCAGGCAGTCGGTCGCAACGGGAAGCTGCCGTACACGGTGGTCATCCTGGATGAAGTGCAGCAATACATCAACGACGACGCGAGCCGGTCCAAGGCGGTGCAGGATGTCAAAGAGCAGTGCTGCGCGCGGCTGGGAGCCAACTTCCTGTTGATCGGCACGGGCCAAAACGCTTTGTCGGGCGCAGCCCTCCTTCAACGGCTTCAAGGGCGATTTCCCGTCACGGTCGAATTGCAGGACACTGACGTAGAGCAAGTCACTCGTGAGGTCGTTCTCAAGAAGAAACCCACGGCGGAAGCTGGGCTGAAGAAGCTGCTCGATGACCACAGCGGCGAAGTCGAGCGGCAACTCGCCAGTACCAAGATCGCCTTCTCCAGCAAGGATCGTGGACTGCTTGTTCAGGACTACCCAATCCTTCCCGTGCGGCGGCGGTTTTGGGAGCGAGTTCTGCGGGCCGTCGATAAGGCGGGGACGGGCGCTCAACTGCGCAACCAACTGTGGGTCGTGTATGACGCGGTGAAGCAGACGGCTGAATGGCCCCTGGGTCACGTTGTCAGTGGCGCATTCATTTACGATGCGTCCATCAAGGGTTCGGCGCTCAAGTCGGGAGTGCTGCTTCAAGAGATCGCCGAAACCATCGCCAAGCAGAAGAAGGAAGATGACGGCGAGCTTCGGCATCAAATCTGCGCCCTGATCTTTCTCATTGGCCAACTACCGCACAACAACGAGCCGTTGGATGCCGGTGTCCGTGCCGACGCTGATACGTTGGCCGACTTGCTCGTGACCGATCTGACGACGAGTAGCGCGGAACTTCGCAAAAAAGTCCCGCTGCTGCTTGAGAAGTTGGTCGCATCTGGCGCGATCATGCAGGTCGATAACGAATATCGAATGCAGACTCGTGAAGGGTCCGAGTGGAATCAGATGTTTCTGGAGGCGAGGAACAAGCTGCTCAACGATCCGGGGAAACTCGCCAGCGAGCGGTCGCAGTTGCTCCGGTCGCAGTGCAGTGAAGTCCTGAAAAAGTTCAAACTGCTCCAAGGTGAGAGCAATGAGTCTCGGAAGATCGAACTGCATTTCGGCGACACTGCGCCGGCCACGGACGGGGCGACCATCCCCGTGTGGGTCCGTGATGGCTGGGAGGTTGAAGAGAAGACCGTCCTCAATGACGCGCGGGCGGCGGGTGACTCGACCGCGATGGTTTACGGGTATATTCCCAAGAAGATGGCCGAGGAACTGAAGCAGGCCATCGCTGGATATTATGCCGCCACGACGACGCTCCAGACCAAGGGGACTCCCTCCGGCGAAGAGGGAATTCACGCTCGCAAAGCGATGGAGACGCGCCAGGAACAATCGGAGAAATCACGCGACACGCTCATCACCGACATCCTGAATGAAATGCAGGTCTACCTCGCCGGTGGCGATAGTGTCGGCGGCACGTTGCTCAACCAGAAGACTCAAGACGCGGCCACGCTCTGCCTCGACCGACTGTATCCCCTCTTCCATCAAGCCGACTCTCCCGACTGGCATAAGGTCATCGAACGGGCCAAGAAAGGCGACGGCGATGCTCTGACCGCCGTGGGTCACAAAGGCGACCCGGAAACTCACCCTGTCTGCAAGGCGATCCTCGAATTCGTGGGCAGCGGCAAGAAGGGAACCGAGGTCCGCAAGCAGTTCGGGGGCGCGAAATATGGTTGGCCGCAGGATGCCATCGACGCTGCCCTGATTGTGCTGTTCAACGCCGGGGCGGTGCAGGCTCGTATTGGGGCCGAACCCGTGGCCAAGGGCAAACTCGACCAGAAGACCATCACCGCGGCCGAGTTGCGGTGTGAAACGATCACGCTCTCCAAGGTGCAACTGATCGCGATCCGAGGCGTTTACAAGGCCATCGGACTGAACTCGCAGGCCGGCCAGGAATCTCTGCACGCGCCAGATTTCCTCAATCGGCTAACGCGCCTTGCGGAAGCTGCGGGTGGGGATGCTCCCCGCCCCAAATGCCCGGATACTACCCACATCGCTGACATCGCCAACCGTGTTGGTAATGACCAATTGAAGGCGATCTTCGACTGCAAGGATCAACTGACCAAGCAGATCACGGACTGGCAGGGTGATCGCGATCTCATTGAACAACGCATCCCCAAGTGGAGTCAGTTGGCGGCGCTGCAAAAGTTCGCCGTCGATCTCCCTGTGGCGGCGGAAGTCCAACCGGAAGTCGCCGCCATCGAGTCCTGGCCGCAGGGCAAGATCGGATTAGTTGCCGGGCGTTCAGAGGTGCGCGATCATGGCTCTATGAACGACCGCGAGTATGGCCCCATGAGTGATCGCGCCCAAGCCTACCGTGAGCTATTCGAGGAACGCGCCGCGATCCGCGAGTTCGACGGCAAGCTGGATCGCGACCGAGCAGAGCTTGCCGCATGGGCGGAAATGCCGCCCGATGATGGCGGTGACTGGCTGCGGTTTATCGACCCGGCAACCTCGCCTGCGACGCGGAGCGCGCTCAATCGTCGGTAAACAACCGCCAGTGAGCTATCCGTTTTCTTCGCGGGCGGCGTCTGTAGCCACGTCTAGGCAAATTGAGTCACGGCGGCCGAGTCCCGCGCTTCGATGCGTTCTCTTTGGGCGATTTTGTGATGGCTGCGCGACGAAGGGAAACCCATACGCGCAAAACCAGGCGGTTGAACATTCCTCCAGGATTTTTTTTCGGCGATGTTGTCGGTTATTACCCTCGCAATCCGGTTTCACAAGTGGCGGCCGAAAGGGGCCATCAAGATCACGAAACTGAACGATTCATTCACAAGGAGATGAGCCATGAGAAGGCTGCGAAAATTTTTGGTTGCTCTTGCTGCGGTCGGGGTGCTCGGCGTGGGGGCTTTGGGAGCTTCGACGCAAGCGCAAGCAAACGATTACTACCCCGGCGGCGGATACGGGGGCGGAGGTCATTCCCAGCACGGCGGTCACTTCGGGGGTGGCTACTCCGGCGGTGGATACGCGGGTGGCGGATACGTGGGCGGCGGTCACTTCGGGCGTGGGTATTCCGGCGGATACGCGGGAGGCGGGCACCAAGCGCCTCATTATCACGCTCCGTCGGTCCATTACGATCGCACCTACCATGCCGATTCGTACCACCAGACGCCTCGGCGCGGCTTGCACAGTCACGGCCATTACGATACTGTTCCCCACTACACACCTGGCTACCTGCACCGGTAGAACTTGAGTGGAAACGGCATCATCCTGAGTCGGGGAGGGAAGGTACGCAGGCGAGCGCGGGGCACGGAAATGGGCGCGGGCGTAAGGGGTTTTGGGGCGGGTTGTAGGCCGTTGCGCGGGTTAGGGCGAGGGTCT